>NZ_CBFHMV010000007.1:0-113853 GCF_965657075.1 Flavobacterium sp. | reverse complement strand
TCTAAACAAGGTTTTGAAAATAATAGTTATAACGTAACTAAAACTGATGGTGGTAAATTTGAGGCTAAAGTAAAATTAAACCCAATTGTACCTATCATTACAGAAACAGAAGTTATCTTAGAGCCAATATTCTTTGAATTCAACAAAAGCAATATCACAGCAGAAGGTGCAGAAGAGTTAGATAAATTAGTTCAAGTATTAAACGAAAATCCAACAATGGTTATCTTTGCTAAATCACATACCGATAACAGAGGAAAAGATAAATACAACCTAGATTTATCAGACAGAAGAGCTAAAGCAACGGTTCAATACATCATCTCTAAAGGAATAAATAGCGAAAGAATCACAGGACAAGGTTTTGGTGAAACAGAACCAAAAGTTTCTTGTGGTGACGATTGTACCGAAGAACAACACGCGCAAAACAGACGTTCTGAATTTATGATCGTGAAAAAATAAAACCCAAAACAAACTAAAATTAAAAATCCCTAATAGAAATATTAGGGATTTTTTATAATGAAATAGAGGTTTAGTTGTCAGACGAAAACCATTCTGCAAATGACGATTCTGTTTCTTGTAGTTTCAAAGAATGTAATTTTATTGCATCAGGTAGACGTTGTTGAATTTTTTTTGCAAAATCAATAACCATATTTTCACTTGTTGGTTGATAATCTACTAAAATAACATGATGATCTCTTTGTTTTAATTCTTTAGCTAATTCAATATGAGGCGTGTTTTGATTAAAAACAGTTGCGTGATCAAATACATCTACAATTTCTTCACGAACAATTTTTTTTAAATCTGTAAAATCAATCACCATTCCGTATTTTACATTGCTTTTGTCTGTTATTGGTTTTCCAATTACAGTTACTGACAACTTATAACTATGACCGTGAACATTTTTACATTTTCCATCATAACCGTATAAGGCATGGCCAGTTTCAAAACTAAATTGCTTGGTTATTCTGATATATGACATGAGTTATCTGTTTTTTGTTTTATTATGAAAAGCAATCAACAATTATCGTTAAAAAATAAAAGATAAATAAGGTGAAATTTACTATCCGATTTTTTACTTTTTCTCTAATAATTAAGCTTTAAACATTTAAAAAATTAAGTCTTTTGAAAAAAAATTACTATAGCAAAATTAATAAAAAAAGGTGAGAATCAACTCACCTTAAATTGTTTTGTATGTTTTATATAAAATTATTGAAATTGATACTCTTGAAACTCATTGATGTGACATTTTCTAGAGTTTAATACATTACCGTTAGTATCAATAATAAAAGCTACATATTCAGTTTTGTTTACATCTGAAATATTATCTAAATTTATTGTAAACTCTCTATTTAATTCACTTCCAGTAGCAGAGTTTTCAATAACATCTCCATTGTGTTGCGTAATAATTTTTTTAAGTACATGATCATGCACAAAATCAACAATTATATCATCTCCATTATAAAATGTAGTGTAGTTAACTTGATCATAAATCAAACCGTCTTCTAGTACATATACTACAAGTTTCACATCGCTATAATTTTCTGTAAAAAGACAACTTACATTCAGTTTAACAGAGTTGTTTGAAAGTGTTTCAGTACTCAACTTTAAACCCAGTCTTTTCGTTAATTGTGTTTGATTAACAATCATGTCTAGATTATTGTATTCTAAAGGAGTCCATCTAGTTTTTCTGTTAACAAAAGCTTTAGGATAACCACCATTTGGTTCAAATGCTGAAGAATCAAAATTGTAAGGATCATAACTAGAATCTTGTGGGTTAGAACTCGATCGGTGAATACCAACTTTTATTAATTGATCATTATTAACTCCTAGTTGTTGGCTAGCTAATTCTAAAGCATAAGAAACTCTGGGGCAATTTCCACACCATACACCAGTGTAGTCTTCAACCATTGCGTTGCTTTTGAAAGATACTAAAGAACCATCATGGTAAATGATTTCTAAACTATTAACAGCATCAAAACCTAAATACTTAGCTTCGACAAAATAAGTTCCTACCTGATCTGTAGTAAATGTGTTTCCGTTAATCATAGTACCATTGACATAAAAAACAGTGTTGTCTGTTATATTTTCACCATTGTTTTTTTGTAATTTAAAGGTAGTAGTCTGATTGATTATTTTCGTAGATTGATCGGCTGATAAGATAAGATTATCAACAGATTCTAATATCGTATAATCCTTACTACAACCAAAAAAAACAAATAATAATAAAAATTGTAAATATTTCATTTATACCTATTTTTTGTATATTTTAATTGTTTCTGAAAGCCCATCATTATTACTAACATTCAATAAATAAACACCAGATTGAACATTTGACATGTCTATATTAGTGTTGTTAGAGATACTTTCGTTAGAAATAATTTGACCTTGTAAATTTGTCAATGAAAATTGAGCTTCTTTTGTAACTTCAAGTCCTATATAATTTTCAACATAAGTGTTTAAAACTTTAACACCCATTAATTCCATTTTATCTCTAACATCAATGCTCAAAGGTCCTTGATATCTGTAAGTTAAATTAAAACTAGAACCAACTACTGCACCAGTTGTAACATTTCTGGTTAAAAATCTAAAGCTATAATCTACTGGATAATTTGAACCGTCACCAGGATTGAAATTTTTGAAACTGTCTCCAAGACCAACAGTGTTTCCACCTGCATTAATAACATTTGCATAGTCTGGATAAGTACCACCAGAAGAAACATTTGGAATACATTCGTATCCCCAGCAAAGTTGAAAATTAGTTCCTGTTGCATTCACAATATCCATACAACGAACTCTAAAGTCTAAATTTTCAGAAGAATTATTATAAACTAAAAATTTAAGTTCTGAAGCGGGATTGCTATGACTTGTAAATTCAACAATCTCACCATTTGTAAAAGGCGTTCCGTCAATTTTATTAACTGTAAATTGTGCACATGTCAAATAAGAAATTAAAACACAAAATAAGAGAGTAATTTTTTTCATAATTATTATTTATTTCAACAAAAGTATCATAATTATTTGATTATTAAAAAAAAAAATTAAATTTGTATTGCTAAAAAAACAAACTTTTATGAAAAAACTACTACTATTATTAATGGTTTCTGCTGGTTTAAACGCTCAAACCTTATTACAAGAAAATTTTAACGCTTTAGGAAGTCCAGTATCATTACCAACTGGATGGACAATGACTAATCAAAGTGCAAGTGCAAGTACATCTGTTTGGTTTAATGGAGGAGGTCCTTTTGCTGCACATGAAGGAGCAGGTTTTATTGCTTCAAATTATCAAGCTGTTTCAACAGGATCAGGTACAATTAGTACTTGGTTAATGACTCCAACCATTCAAGTTCAAAATGGAGATGAAATATCATTTTATTCTAGAACTGTAGATTCTCCAACTTATCCAGACAGATTAGAATTCAGAATGAGTACAGCTGGAGATGCTTCAGTAACTCCTTCAACAGGAAGTGCTGATGTTGGTTCTTATTCAACGGTATGTTTGACTATTAATCCATCTTTAACAACTGCGGGGTATCCTAATACTTGGACTAAATATACTTATGTTGTTTCAGGTCTAACTAGTTTAACTGGTTGTAAATTTGCTTTCAGATACTTTGTAACTAGCGGAGGACCATCAGGAAATAATTCTGACTATGTAGGTGTTGATGCTTTTGTGGCTAAAAGGCCAGTTGCTAATGATTTATCATTAAATTCTGTTACTGTACCTGCAATTATTCCTGCGGGCAACTTTACTTTTAATGGTCAAGTTGAAAATCAAGGAACAAATGCTGTAACTTCTTATCAAGTTACTTGGCAATCTAATGGAGGTACACTAAATACTTATGATGTGACGGGAGTAAATATTGCAGTAGGAGCTACTCACAGTTTTACACACAGTGTTGCTTTAAGTGCTACAGCTGGACAAGCTTATGCGTTAAATTTTAATGTTTCAACCGTAAATAGTGGTGCAGACGGAAATACTTTAAACAACACTTTATCTAAAAACACTCAAGTATCCTCTGGTTCTACTCTTTTCAAACCGATGATTGAAAAGTTTACAAGTTCTACATGTGGTCCATGTGCTATTTATAATAATTCAACTTTTAATCCATTTTATAATGCAACTTATGCATCAGACACTTACAATTATGTTGCTTATCAAATGAGTTGGCCAGGTACAGGAGATCCTTATTATATTGCAGAAGCAGGTACTAGAAGAGGTTACTATGGTGTAAACGCTATTACCAGTTTATGGATTGATGGCTCTGAATATTCAACTACAAATAATCAAGCAGCTTTAACAGCTCATGTAAATAGTGAAGCATCTAAACCAGCTTATTTTGGTTTAACAGCTTCTAGAGATTTTACAGGTAATAATGCAGCAGTAAATTATACGGTAACTCCATATTTATCTGGAAATTATGTAATGCACGCTGCTGTTATTGAAAAAGTTACAACTAATAATGTTGCTTCAAATGGAGAAACATCATTTAAACATGTAATGATGAAAATGGTTCCTGATGCAAACGGTACTACTTTAAATTGTGTTGCAGGAACTCCAATTACAGGGCAAATTTCTGCTAGTTTAACAGGAACATTCATTGAGCAAATGACAGATTTAGAAGTTGTTGTGTTTATTCAAAATCCTACAACTAAAGAAATAATGCAAAGTTTTAGAGCAACAGATGCTTTATCACTTGATACTAATTCAATTAATGCAGTTAAACTTTACCCTAATCCTGCTGCAGATTTTATTCGTTTATCAAATATTGAAGTAGTAAATGTTCAAGTAACAGATTTAACTGGTAAAACTTTAATGACTTTAACTAACGTAAACGATCAAACAGATATTAATGTTTCTAATTTAAATTCTGGAGTTTACTTCTTTACAGTTAAAGGGGAAAATGTAAATCAAACCATCAAATTTATAAAAAAATAAATCTTATTTATCGATATATTTTACTTAAAGGAAGTTGAGCAATCAACTTCCTTTGGTATTATATTTGAATAGCTTTTTAGAAACTTAGTAAATATGAAATCGCCATTAACAACAAGTTTGCATAAGCAAACACAAATAAATAAAAAGGCGATACCATATATGACCGCTAACAAATAAATTTTACATATATGAAAAAAATATTCTTTTTTATTTTATGCTCCTTTTGGGGTTTTAGTCAAACTCAGATGCCAAATATTGAACTTAGTTCTGTTGATGGAGAATCTTTTAATGTAAGTACGGATTACAACGAAACGGATAAACTTTATGTGTTTTCTTTCTGGGCTACTTGGTGTGCGCCATGTATTAACGAATTGGATGCGATTCATCAAAAATATGACGAGCTTAAAGAAGAACTAAATATGGAAGTTATTGCTGTTTCAATTGATGATACAAGAACACAAAAAAGAGTAAAACCACTTTTAAATGGTAAAAAATGGTCGTACGATGTGCTTTTGGATACCAATCAAGATTTAAAAAGAGCCTTGTCTATTGTTAATGTACCCTATACAATAGTAGTAAAAAATGAAAAAATTGTATACATAAGTAATGGTTATTCTCAAGGAGCAGAAGAAGAATTATATACAAAATTAAAAGAATTATAAAATTATTAATGTAGCAAACAAACAAACTAATGAATTTAAAATTTTATATATTTTTATTAAGTTTCATCACCTTAAGTATACAAGCTCAAGATAAAAAAAAAGATTACGGCCGATTATTTGGAGGTTTTGAAACTAACGCACAACGTTATTTAGAATTTGTAAACGATGAGCAATCACCGGAATATTTTCGTTCCAATAACTATCTTCAAGTAAATTATGAAATTTCAAAATGGACCTTTGGTTTGCAAGCGGAAAGTTATGCAAATCAAGCTTTGTTAAATTATTATCCAGGTTTTAAAGGAACAAACATAGCAACTTATTACGCAAAATATAAATCTAAAAAGCTTGAAGCTACAGCAGGTTATTTTTACGAGCAATATGGTTCAGGCATGATTTTAAGAGCTTGGGAAGATAGAGCATTAGGAATTAACACAGCGTTAAGAGGCGGAAGATTGAGTTATAAACCTACAAATAATTTAAAATTAAAAGCTTTTTTTGGACAACAAAGAACAGGTTTTGATGTTTCTAAAGGAAAGCTCTTTGGTTTTGATATTGAGGCTAATTTATCTTCTGTATTAAATTTTGAAACGGCCGATTTAGAAATTGGGTTGTCTAATGTGAATAGATATGAAAAGATAGATGAATTGTTAGTTCCAAATCCTCAATTTGACCCTACTACAAGTGCTTTTTCATTTAGAGCTAATTACATGAAAGGTTTTTTCTATGGTGGTTTTGAAGCAAATTATAAAACCAAAGATGCCGTTTTAAATAGAATCAACAATGAAATTTCTAATGATTTGATAAAGGATGGTTCTTCTTATCAACTTAATTTAGGAATTGCCAAAGAAGGATTAGGAATCGACTTAACTTTGAGAAGAACGGAGAATATGTTATTCACTTCAGAGAGAATTCCTGAGGAAGTAGGTTTAAATCAATCTTCGTTAAACTATTTTGATAAAGTAATTAATTTTGCACCAGCGTTAACAAAACAAAATCATTCCAATTTGGCCAATATTTATGTTTATCAAGCACAAACAGGAGTTGAATTTAAGTCTGATGAAATAATGAAATCTGGTGAAACTGGTGGACAAATTGATATCGTATATGATTTTGCAAAAGAAACTGCTTTAGGGGGAAAATATGGTACTAAATTAGCTGTAAACTATTCTAGTTGGTTCAATTTACCAGGAACATATAGATCTTCTCCAGAATTTTATGAAACTAAGTTTTTTGGGGTTGGAGAAAAATATTTTTCTGAATTCAATGTTGAAGTAAAAAAGCAACTTTCAGAAAAAACAAGAACTTCGTTTTTATACATAAACAAATATTACAATAAGCCATGGGTTGAAGATTCTTCAGAAGACGTTAATTCGCACATAGTTTATGGTGAAATAACTTATAATTTTACAAATTCAAAATCTATTCGTGCAGATTTAGAACATATGTGGGCTGATGCGGATTTTAAAAATTGGATTGGTGGATCTGTTGAATACAATTTTAATGAGAAATTTTCTTTGTACATGTTAGATTTATTAAATTATGGTAACACTAAACATGAAGAAGAAAGTAAAAAACATTATCTAACTGTTGGAGGAGCTTACAGAAAAGGGAGATCTAGAGTTTCTTTAGCTTATGGAAGACAAAGAGGTGGATTAGTATGTGTAGGGGGTGTTTGTAGATTTGTTCCAGAAAGTACTGGTATTTCACTTTCATTTAACACGGCATTTTAATTCTCAATATATCAACTTAAAAAAGGGTAAGTTTTTTAAACTTACCCTTTTTTTTATCTCACCAAACTAAAATGAGATTTGAATTCTTTTCTAACATTATCTTGTGTAAATTCTATTTTGAACCAATAGTCAGATGCTGGTAAATCTTGATTATTAAAAGTTCCATCCCAACCAAAACTATTGGGTTTTATTTCTGTAATTAGTTTACCATAGCGGTCAAAAATGTATATTTTAGATTGGTAGGATTGCAGTAATCCATCAATATTCCAAACATCATTAAAACCATCTCCATTTGGTGTAAAAAAGGCTGGATAAGTTACCGTTTGAATAATTTGAGATTCTAAAATTCCACATTGTGCCTCATCTCTAACCAAAATGGTGTAACTTCCATTGGTTAATCCTGAAAAAACAGGACTATTTTGCCATTCATTTCCTCCGTCAATACTATATTCATAAGTGCCGAAGCCTCCAGTTGGTAATGCTTCGATAGATGCCAAGCCTGATGCAAATAATGGCGTTATTAATAGAGCACTAAAATTTTCTGGTTCTGACGATGTTGTTACTGATATGCTTTCAGTATTTTCGCAACCGGTAGTGTTGTTTTTAACTATTACATTATAAGTGCCACTCTGAGTTACATTATATTGTGCGTTTTGCTCTCCTAAACCGTTAAGATTTGGGTTTGCAGGTGTCCACGCGTATGTATAATTTCCCGCAACGGTTGGAGTTGCATTAATTGTTTGTGATCCATTTCCAGTGATTGGGTCAAGGCAAAGTATAAAGTCAGCCCCTAAATTAATAATTGGTAAGGGATTGACTTTCAATTTTAAGTAGGGTCCTAATCCCACACAATCATTATTTAAATTACTATCTAATCTTACCCAAATGGCTTGATTGTTTGGAATTGTATTTCTAAAATCTGTAGTATTTGTTATTTCATTTTGTTCTGCTAAAGCGTCATTCTCATTTAGATAATAAGTCACTATGAGATTTTGAGAAGCCGGAAATAAGCTCAATATGTCTGATGTAGCATCACTAAAATCAAAATAATCAAAACCGTCATTTTCGGGATCAACAGTTGAAATATATTCATCACATTCTTCAATAGTATAAGAATAATTTGAGGGAATAGTAGTAGTAGAAACTATTAAATTAACTTGAGCAATTCTAACACAACCATTTTCATTTTCAACCCTACACCATACAATACTATTATTTGCAGAATTGTAATCTGTATCATTAATAATTGGGTTACTATTGTTTTCTGCATTTATTTGCGAAGTAAAAAATGTAAAGGTTAAGTTATTTTGAGATGAAATTGCTAAATTAACTTCTGTCAAATTGAAATCAGTAATTGCATCTGTGTTTGAATCACATTGTTTTAAATCCACCACAGAATTTATCACAGGCAATGGATTTACTATTAAATTAAATGAAGTTGTATTGTAGCAACCAGTAACATCATTTGTTAATCTTACATAAACCAATTGTGAGTTCGAATAATAATTGGTTTGAGGATTCAAATTATTGTCTGCATCCGATAGATTGATGTGATAAGTAACTGAAATATTGGATTGATTGTTTAGTATTTCAGAAGTTTTTATACTTAAATCAAAAGTTGCAAAGACATTGGTGTCATCTCCATCTAAATCATCATCACAAATTTGTAAATCCGTAATTGGGATTATTTCTGGTAAAGGATAATTCGTAATTGCAATTGTTGCTGTTATTTCCTCACAAACATCATCACCAGCTATAACATAATTATAATTTCCACCTAAATCTACAGAAGGATTATAAATATTAGTTCCGCTAGCTAAAGCAGGGTTCCATGTTCCTCCTGCAGTCGCACCAGTTCCTAATAAAGCAAATAAATCAACTGGTGCATCATTATTACATACGGTCAAATTAGTATCTGTTCCTGCAAATGGGGCTTGCTGAATTGTTACAGTAATATCTACATCTATAATGTCGCAATCGCCTATGTATGAATAATTGTAAATTCCTGGCAGATCTATATTAGGATCAAAAAAATCGGTTCCAGAAGCCAGTGGCGGTGTCCATGTTCCATTAGGTTCTGGATTTCCATCTATTTCATCTAATAAATTGGTTATACCGCTAGAGCATAAAACTACATCGGTATCTCTAGGTTCGCTACCAAAACCAGAATAATAACCAGAAAAACCAACAGCAATGTTATTAGTTCCAAAAACTCCAACAGCTAAAGGCCCAGTTGATTCAACTACTACATTTCCAGAAAAACCGGAAATTCTATAAGTAACCCATTGGTTAGTTCCCAAAACAGTTTGAGGCTGTGCGGTTGTAGGTGTTCCGTTGATAGATATGACTGCATCTGCATAAGTTAAAGCAATAATATCAGCTGAATAATTAATATTGCCTATTGTATTTATACTTGGAATTAAATCTACACTTTTTTGAAAAAAACAGCTTAAAGGTGGGATAAAATTCAATCCTGTAGTAGCATCACTGCTCGAGCCAGCTAAAATTTGATAAAGATATATATCCTTACTTGAAGTGATGTACATGTTTTGATTGTTATTAACTCCTTGATAATTTGATGTAGGAATAGTATAATAATCGCCAGCATTTAAGTTTATTATCGGTGTTGCGCTTCCGTTTACAAAAACATCTGTATTGTCTTCAGTAGCAATAACTAAGGGCAATTCGGTATTATTACTTCCATTTCCTTTAACTACAAGATATTCTGAACCTACATTTTCAACGGATACAATTTGATCTAAATTATAATCTTGTCCGCCTGGAGGACTAGGGTTTGTCATTCCAGCCAAGGCATTTCCGGTATTTACAGCAATGGGCTTGTCTGAAGTTAACAAAGCACCCACAAATCCTGCTAAATTGGGACCAATATCGGAATAACCTGATAAAACCACCGACTGGCCTTTATTTAAATTGAACGTTTGTGAATCCAAAGTAACATCTCCAGTTCCAGAAGCAAAAACAACTCCTGTATCATAATCAGAAACAGTAACAGTTGTATTGTCTTGAGTTGCCATAAAGCTTGATACAAAGTTTCTTGCGCCACCAGCAGAAACTTGTGGTAAACTACCCAATCTAAAACTGGTTCCTGTTCCCGGAATTCCTTTGGATACTAAAATTTCAGCATGATTTAGAGCTCTAATTTTAAAGGTTGCATAAAAATCTTCCGTTCCAGTTAAAATTAATCCACCTATATTTGTAACCACATTAACGTTTTGAAGGCTCATAAACATAGGAGAAGGTTGTCCAAATCCAATTTCTATCGTTTGTGGATTTCCTTGAGAAATTGTAAAAGGTGAACCAGGAACTAATATTCCGTTTCCATAAGTAACATTTACTTCAAAAGGAGTAGGATTTGGTGTAGAAAGATACAAATAATGATCTTCTACAACAGAAGCATCTCTTGCATGTATGGGTGGAATCCAATGTTTGTTACTTAATTGTCCGAAGGAAATGGAAGTAATAAACAATAAAAATATAAGTAAATAACGCATTGATTTTATTTTAGAAAAGTAAAAATAAAGAAAAAAGATGGCAATACCTTATTTTAATAAGAATTTAAAATAATTTCCTAGAAGAAAGCCCTCAATTGCACATTTCCTGTATGAATTATTTTAGAGGTTTCGCTTTTTCGCCCTTGATAATTTATGTTAATGTCTAAGTAGGTAGTTAGATTCTTTTGAAGAAACAAACGCCAAGTTTGATTTTTTCCAATTTGCAAGCCTTCTAAGAGTTGAAATCCAACGGCTGATAGCGAATTACCTTCAAATGAATTGTTATACAATGAAAATTCGCCATTAACACTAAAGCCTTTTTCACTATTAAATGTGAACGAACTTCCAAATCGGTTTTGATTTAAACTTTCAAAAGCACCTATTTGATTTTCTTTGTTTTGAAATTCATAAAACACATCCCAACTGGCATTTTTTGAAAAAAGATAAGCAACTTTTGGACTGGCCTGAAAACCTTCTATTTCAAAATTTCGAGTCGGATAATTTTCTGAAAAAGAGGCACTAAATATGGTTTTTCCTGCCAAAGTGAATAACCAAGTTTTTTGAACTAAATGCTGATACTGCAATTGATGTGATTTTGCTCTGTTTTCAACAGAACCAACAGAAAGTAAGTTTTTAGCATCATTGGTTAAAAAATTGTAAGTAATGGAATGGTTTTGTTTGCCTCTATTGTAAAAAAGACTATTTCGAAAACTACTATTTA
Source organism: Flavobacterium sp. (assembly GCF_965657075.1). Taxonomy (GTDB): domain Bacteria; phylum Bacteroidota; class Bacteroidia; order Flavobacteriales; family Flavobacteriaceae; genus Flavobacterium. The sequence goes on along the minus strand of NZ_CBFHMV010000007.1, from coordinate 102,295 downwards.
ATCCAACTAAGTTTTCACTAGAGTTTGAAAAAGGATTTAAATCAAAATCAGTAGTATTTCTATTAATTTTTCTATCAATTAAATAAGACGTTTGGTTGTAAAATTTGGACATAAATTTTTTAAAACCCTTTTTGTTTTGCCATTGATTTAGGTTAAAAGTTAGCGATTGTGAAAATTTATTTTGGTGTGTTTGTAAAAATATTTGATTAGGTAAAAATACGCGAACATATTTGGCTAAATCAGGAAATGGAGCTATTTCAAATTCTTGTAATTCCTGAATTCCATTGTCATTGTAATCGTTCCAAGTATAAACTCCTTGTCCTGGTTCAACTTCTAAATAAGTAAATTCTTGTTGGGCGATAGTTCCAGAAGAATTTTCATAAATGGTAGATAATTGTATTATTTGATCCCAAAAACGATCGTTATAAATTATTCGAGAGTTTAATGAGGGTTGATCTTTTTGATTGGTGTTTTCAAATTTTAGAGTTCTGTATTTTATAAAAACACTTAAATTACTTTTTTCTGTTTTAATTAATTGTGAATTTAGATAATAGGAATTCGAGTGATTGACTCGTTGCACAATTCCGTTTTGTAAACTGTCATTTTGTCTTTGTAAATAGCCTAATTCTAAAAACACTTTAGTGGAGTCGCCACGACCAATAAAAGCACCATATTCTGAAAATTTTTGACTCAAAGCTGAAAATTCGTTGCTTGCTGCAAGTTGTTCTAAATTGTTTTCATAATTAAAATTTCCACCAAACCAGTTTTTTTTGAAATTGTATTTTGCTTTGGTTTGATTTCTAATAAATTTTGTATCAGAAAAACTTCCATCACTTTTCATGGCACTACTTTGGTTGAAAAAATGGATGTTTTTATGTTTATAATTAGCAAAAAGACTGTGTTTTGTTCCAGAAAAATTTTCTGAAAAATCCAATTTCTCTAATTGATATTTTGCAAAGCCTTTTTTATTGAAATTAAAATCTAATCCAGAAATTAAAAGTCTTTGATTTCCTTTTGGTGAAGTTAAATTCCAATCCCGATTAAATTCTATAGCGAATAAACGTTCAATAGTTTTAAAATCTTGTTGAATAAATTGAAAATTAGCAAAACCATCGACAACTGTTTTTTTGTTTAAAATTCTTTGCTTTGTATTTATTTTTCCCGCAATTCCATTATTATTATCGTCATTTAACGATGAATATAAATTTTGATCATTATTGCTAATCCCGATTTCAAAATCAACTTTTGTTTTTTCAGAAGGATTAAAACCTCCTAAAATAGTAGCAATTTGAATTTTTGTTGGAGCTATTAAACGAGCAATAGGTTCATAATTTCCTTGTGGAATTCCCGCAATGGGTTCAATGTATTCGTATATTTTTCCAATAGCTTGATTGTTTACTAGAATATAATTCCCTTGATTATTTCCAACTAAACTAAAGCGGACATTATACAATTCATCATCAGGATTTGTTGAATATTCAAAAGCTTCAACACCAGAAATAAATACTTTTTTATACAAAATTTTATTTTCAGAATAACTGTCCAAATACGCAGAAGAAGCATTCATTAATGTTAAATCATCACCAGCATTTTGTAAAACCGTTATTTGTTCCTGCGATAAATTTTGTTGTAAGGGTTGATTTTTCACATCATTTTCTGAATATAGAAAGCCACCAATATTCCATTTTTTAGTTTCATGAGTAGCTCCAGCATAGGTTACCAATCGGGTATAATTTCTATCTGTATATTGATATTCCACATTGATACGCATTTCGGAAGTTATTGGAAATAAAGACGTAAAAATCACTTCACCTGCATTGTAATCTATAATATAATCATTGTTTTCTCCTCGAGTTAATAAAATTCCATTCACAAAAACGCGTTCAGAACCCGAAATCACTAACACATACAATTCACCATTATTTCCGCGCAATTTATAAGGACCTTGATTGCCTTCTTGACCTGTAAAAGCACTTCGAGCATATTGTCCACGAACTAAAGCAGCTGAAGCAAAAATATCGGTTTTGTTTTCGTTAGAACCGAATGTGAAACGAGAAGAAATTCCTTGAACTTTTTTATTGAAATTTAAGAAGGAAGATTTTCTGTTTTCTAAAAATAAATCTCCTGCTCTGATGTTCCATTTGTTAGAAAATAATTCGATGAAAATTTGGTCAAATTCATCCAGTTTTTGTGAATATCCGCCATCTTGCAAAGGGATATTACTATCTTGAATAGAAGCTCGTAAACTAACTTTATCCGATAATTTTCCTGTAATTTGAAGATCTAAATTTGAATTTACAACCGTATTTTGATTATTTCCAATAGTAACACCTCTAGTTATGCTTCCATTGGTATTTAAACCATCAAAAGGTTTGAAAGTGCTTTTGTTAGGTTTTTTTATAGCGAAAAGTTGCCCAGCTTCATTGGGAACCACTTTGTTTTCATCATAAATGGAATAGGTTTTGGTCAAAAATTCAGGAAATGTTAAGTATTTGACTTCGAGTGTATCTTTTGAAGTGAAATTTTCTTTGAAAAGTAACTTCCCGCTTTTGAAGTCAATTTTGTAAGAAGTGGAATCGATTTCAATTCCATCTTTATCTAAAACTTTGAAGAAAGCTTTATTAATACTAACTTTTTCTAAAGAAATAGTATCTTTTGTAGCAACAATTTTTTTTGATTTATAAGGAGTTTGTGTTTCTTGAGCCAAAATGCCCGAAACAAAAAACAAACTAATCCACAAAAACCAATTCTTGCCCATAAATACTATAACTCTCAATTTTCAAAAGTAGTATAATTTTTGGGTTTTGCTTCAAAATAGTTTTGCCACAAACTTGCAAATTATTACTTAAAATGTAAATCTGTGGCGTAAATCTGCTATTCTTTAGTCACAACTTGTAAAGTACCTTCAGAAATTTGTTTTAGTAAAATTGTTTTGTTTTGTTCTACAATTTGAGAGGCTTCTTCATCAAAATGTCTAACCGTGAAAAGCGAAACATTTTCGTTAAATGAAATTTTAAATTTTTTAGCTAAACTATTTTTCAAAGCTTCAAAATTTCCATATTTGTCTTCAATACAAACAGAAAAACTAATAGCTGAATTCTGAATTAAGTTTACTTTTATTTTATATTCGGCAAAATAGGCAAAAATTTCACTCATGTGATCTTCCATCATAAAGGAAAAATCTAATGAAGATAACGAAAGTAATAATTGGTTTCTTTTAATGATAAAACAAGGTGTATGAGGATCTAAATCAGCTCCTTTAGAAACCGAAGTTCCTGGTAAAAGTGGATTGATGAACGATTTTACAAACAGTGGAATTTCTTTTCTTTGAAGCGGTTGCAATGTTTTTGGGTGTATGACACTGGCTCCGTAAAATGCCAACTCAATAGCTTCACGATACGAAATTTGATTTAAAAGGATAGCGTTTTCAAAAAATCTTGGATCAGCATTCATTACACCTGGAACATCTTTCCAAATGGTTACACTTTCTGCACCTAAACAATAAGCAAAAATAGCAGCCGTGTAATCTGAACCTTCTCTTCCTAATGTTGTGGTAAAATTATTTTCATCAGAACCCAAAAAGCCTTGAGTAATATTTAGGTTGTTTTTTTGAACTCCTTTTGAAATTAATTGTTGGGTTTGTTCCCAATCTACATTTCCATCTCTGTAATTATTGTCGGTTTTTATGAAATTTCTAACATCTATCCAATTGTTTGTTAAACCTTGTTCGTTGAAATAGTGACTTACAATTGTTGTAGAAATAATTTCACCATAACTAATTACTTGGTCATAAACAAAACTATAATTTGGTGATTTATTGCTTCTTAAAAAATATTCTAAATCGGCTAAATGGCTATTTACAGCGAAAAACACATCGTTGTCTTCGTCTTCAAACAAATCCATTAAAATTTGATTGTGGTATTTCTTAACTTCTTGCAAAGAAGCATTGAATTCACTTGATTTGTCAAAATAGTTTTTAATAACTTCTTCCAAAGCATTGGTCATTTTTCCCATGGCAGAAATCACGATTAAAACATCATCGTGACCAACTGTTTTAAGCACGTTTAAAACATTTTTTACACCATCAGCATCTTTAACTGAAGCACCACCAAATTTGAATATTTTCATTCTTTCGTAAGTATTAAGATAAGAGTATTAAGTATTAAGATTTAAAAAGTTATCGATTCCAATTTCGTTCATTTGAACAACGTACCAATCTTTTAGAATATTTGCACCTGATTTTTCGTAGAATTTTATGGCATTTTCGTTCCAATCTAAAACATTCCACTCAATTCTTCTGACATTGTCTTTTTTTCCTTGTTTTATGATTTCACTATACAAAGCGATTCCTGCACCAGTACCACGTTGACTTTCTTTTACCACTAAATCTTCTAAGTGAATGGTTTTGCCTTTCCAAGTAGAATATCTGTAATAATACAAAGCCATTCCTACAATTTCACCATTATTTTCGGCAATAAAAGTATAAAATAAAGGGTTTGAACAAAATCCATCTCTAATTAAATCTTCTTCAGTTACCACAACAGCATCAGGTTCTTTTTCAAAAACAGCCAACTCAATAATTAAATCGAGTACCGCTTTCATATCTTCTTTTGTTCCTTTTCTAACGGTCATAATGTAAAATTTAAGCAAAAATAAGATTAAGAAAAACATATACCTAAAAATCTTATTTCTTTTCACAAAAAATACGATATTTGTGCCATTAACACAACTACAACGATTTCGAAATGGAAGAAAGAAACAAAACTTTAGGGGAATATATTATTGAAAATCAAAACGCTTTTCAATATTCAACTGGTGAATTGTCTAGAATAATAAATTCTATTCGTTTAGCAGCTAAAGTTGTAAATTATAAAGTGAATAAAGCCGGCTTAGTGGATATTGTTGGTGCTGCTGGCGAACAAAATATTCAAGGCGAAGACCAACAAAAATTAGATGTTTTTGCTAATGATACTTTTATTCAAACGTTGATCAATAGAGAAATTGTTTGTGGAATTGCATCTGAAGAAAACGATGATTTTATTACAGTAGCAGGAAGTGATAATTCGCACAACAACAAATATGTAGTTTTGATGGATCCTTTAGACGGTTCTTCAAATATTGATGTTAATGTTTCTGTAGGAACGATTTTTTCAGTATTCAGAAGAGTAACACCTATCGGTACGCCAGTAAAATCTGAGGATTTTTTGCAGCCTGGAATTAATCAAGTGGCAGCTGGATATGTAATTTATGGAACATCAACTATGTTGGTTTATACAACTGGTCATGGGGTTAATGGTTTTACTTTAAATCCTGCCATAGGAACTTTTTATCTTTCACATCCCAACATGCAATTTTCAAAGGATGGAACTATTTATTCAATAAATGAAGGAAATTACATTCATTTTCCTAAAGGTGTAAAGGATTACTTAAAATATTGTCAAGCCGAAGAAGGTGATAGGCCCTATACATCTAGATATATAGGAAGCTTAGTGTCTGATTTTCATAGAAACATGATTAAAGGAGGAATTTACATTTATCCAACCAGTTCAAAAGCTCCAAACGGTAAATTGAGATTACTTTATGAATGCAATCCAATGGCATTTTTAGCAGAACAAGCAGGTGGAAAAGCTTCTGATGGTTATCAAAGAATCATGGAAATTGAACCGACAGAATTGCATCAACGTGTTCCATTCTTCTGTGGAAGTTATAACATGGTTGAAAAAGCGGAAGAATTTATGAAAAATTCATAATAAAAAAGCTCCAAAAGTTAAATACCAATTGGAGCTTTTTTTATAATCATTTAATAATTACTTATTCATATGAGTCATTTCGTACATGAAAGTATCTAAATCTACATTCAATATTAATAAAGACAACGCTTTGTCAACAATATAAGAAACATTACTTGGCGTAAAACCTAAAGCTAAGGCAAAACGAGTAAGAATTGCTTTTTGTTTTGGACCTAAAATGTGGTCAGCATATACCATTCTAGATAAGTCATACAAACGTTCTAATCTTTGCGTATGCAATACAGGCGGATTAATAGGGTATTTTGAAGGACTTTCAAGAATTTCCTCATATTCTGCTGGAGAAATTTCTAAGCGAATTGCCAATTTGTCTAAAAAGGCTTTTTCTTCAGTAGTTAACGCTCCGTCAGACAAAGCTACTCTTACAATTGCTGAAAAATGACCTTTATTTCTATTCTTGAATTCGTTATCAAATAAATCTGAAAATGACATAGTTTTAATTTTAATTTTGCAAATATACTTTATATTTAGAATTTATTAAAAAGTTTTCTTAAGCTTTTTACTATCATTTTAAAATTTTGAAAAATAGTTGTAAGTTTGATTTTTAAAAAATTGTAAAGAATGTCAGAATTTTGGGTGTATTTCAACTTGGGTCTTAAACATGTTTTAGATATTAATGCTTATGACCATGTTTTGTTTTTAATGGCACTAATTATTCCTTACCATTTTAAAGATTGGAGTAGGGTTTTAGTATTGATTTCTTTATTTACTATTGGTCATACCATAGCTTTACTGCTTTCAGTGTTTGGAATAATTTCTGTGAAAGTAAATTTAGTTGAATTTTTAATTCCCATAACAATACTTGTTACTGCTTTGTATTATTTATTTACAGCTGGCAAGACCAATAAAAAAAACGATAATATTTCATTCGTTGCTATCATTACTTTGTTTTTTGGAATTATTCATGGCTTGGGATTTTCTAATTATTTTAAAGCCATTTTACCAGGAAATACATCTGATAAGCTTCTTCCATCTTTAGAATTTGCTTTAGGAATTGAAGCAGCACAATTAATTGTAGTTTTTATTGTTTTATTCCTATCCTATTTGGTTCAAACTGTTTTTAGATTTTCTAAACGCGATTGGACTTTAGTAATGGCATCATTTATAATTGGTGTTGTAATACCTTTGGTAATTAAAAGCGAAATTTGGAATCGATAATTATGTCAGAAAAAAAAATAAAATACGACAAGGCTTATTTAAGAATTGCAAAAGAATGGGGACAACTTTCCTACTGTGAAAGAAAAAAAGTCGGTGCCATAATTGTTAAAGATAAGATGATCATTTCTGACGGTTATAACGGTACTCCTTCAGGATTTGAAAACTGTTGTGAAGACGAAGACAACAACACACATTGGTTTGTACTTCATGCAGAAGCCAATGCGATTTTGAAAGTGGCACGTTCCACGCAATCATGTGAAGGTGCAACTTTGTACATAACGCTTTCTCCGTGTAAAGATTGCAGTAAGCTTATTCATCAATCGGGAATAAAACGCGTGGTATATTATAATGAATACAAAGATACTTCGGGAATAGATTTTTTAAAAAATGCAGGTGTAGAAGTTCAACTAATCAACGATTTGAATCAATAGTAAAATGAAAATAAGTAGAATTTATTTGCCAATAGTTTTAGGTTTAGCAGTCGGTTTTGGCTTGCTATTAGGCAATTTTATAAATTCTTTTATGCCCAACCAAGTATTTTCAAGAAATCCACACATAGATAAGATTCAAAAACTTATTAATTATATCGATAAGGATTATGTTGATGATGTTAATACAGATTCAATTGTAGATTTGACAGTGAATGGAATTTTAGAAAAACTAGATCCACATTCAGTATACATTGCTAAAAATGATGTGGAACAAATTAACCAATCTATGAAAGGTGATTTTGTAGGAATTGGTATTAATTTTTATATTTACAAAGATTCTGTGGTTGTGTTAAAACCTATTCCCAATGGTCCTTCCGAAAAAGCTGGAATTAAAGCAGGTGATAGAATTCTATTTGCTGACAATTTTCAATTATTCAATAAAAAACTAACAAATGAATACCTGTTTTCTAAACTTAAAGGAGATGAAGGTTCTAAAGTTGCTCTAACTATTTTTCGCAAATCTGAAAACAAAAAAATCAAACTCAACATTACAAGAGGTGTAGTTCCCATAAAAAGTGTTGATGTTGCTACTTTAGTTACAGATGAAATTGGTTACATAAAATTAAACAGATTTGCTGAAAGTTCTTATGACGAAATCAAAAAAGCCATTATATTACTCAAGAATCTTGGGGCTAAACAATTAATTCTCGATTTAAGAGATAATGGTGGTGGTTACTTAGAAATTGCCTCAGAAATTGCCGATGAGTTTTTAAAAGACAAAGAACTTATTGTTAAAACTATCAATAAAAAAGGAACAGAAGACAAAACTTTTGCAACTAAAAAAGGAAATTTTGAAACAGGAAAAATATACGTTTTAATTAATGAAAATAGTGCTTCTGCCAGTGAAGTCATTGCTGGAGCTATTCAGGATAATGATAGAGGATTGGTTATAGGAAGACGTTCTTTTGGTAAAGGTTTAGTCCAAAGAGAAATGCCTTTAGGAGATGGTTCTATGGTGCGATTAACAATTGCAAGATACTATACACCATCAGGGCGTTCCATACAAAAACCTTATAAAGATAAAGCTGAAGGTTATTTTAATGAATTTCAAAAACGTTTTGAAAGTGGTGAATTGTATGAAGCTGATAGCATAAAAGTTGCTGATAGCCTGAAATTTAGAACCAAAAAAGGCAGAATTGTTTATGGTGGAGGTGGTATTACTCCTGATATTTTTGTGCCTTTGGAAAGTGCTAAGAATCATGCCAACGAAGCCTTGACTTATATTTTACAATCAGGAAATGCCAGTTATTTTGTTTTTGAAGAATTAGATAAGGATAGAGCTTACTTCAATAAATTCAATAAAGAATCTTTAAAAAATGAAATTTATAACAACCCAAAATACCTTAAAGATTATAAAAATTATCTAACGGAAAGTGGTTTTCCCATAGAAGTCAATAAGTATAAAGAGAAAATTGCAACCTTTTTATATGCAGAATTTGTGCGTCAATTGTATGATGAGGATTCTTATTATCAAATAATTCTTTATCAAGATGCTATGATTAAGAAGGTTTTAGAACAAAATAAATAAGAATTTTGACTAATTACTTACCTAAAGCATCGTGAACCTGAACTGGATTGCCATCGTTCCAAAAGGTTAAAATATCCGTTGCAACAGCAGCTCCACTACCAGCAGCAATTGCAAGTTGACTTCTATGACCAGCTAAAGTTCCCATCACATAGATTCCTGCTTTTACCAAATGATCCTTGTTTTGCAGTTGAATTCTGTTTTTTTCTACAGCAGTTTTTTTGTGTGGAATAACAAATTCATTTAAACCAGTAATTCCAAACGGATTTGAAGCACCAATTCCAATGCAAATTAGCTTAGTCTTATAGCTATTTTTATTCGTAATTACAGTAAAATCGCCACTTTCACCCACTATTTCCATTACTTTCTCGTTAGTAATTTGTTCAACATGTGGATACGAGTTTTGCAGATGTTCGCTACTTTCTTTTAATAATTCAGAGCCTAATTTCCCTGAAGCAATTCCGTAGGCATTATTAAAAACAGCATTTTGTAAAGAAGATGCTTTTTGATGCATAATGATTCCAATTTTTTTGTCCAATGCGAAAGGTTTTTGCTTAGCTGAACCAAGAATCAACCCACAAGAAACTCCAGAAACACCACCGCCAATTATCAAAACATCATACATAAAAGCAATTTTTTTTTAAAATTTTTAATTTAATCCTCTTTACTTTTTTCTTCAATACTCTTAGAAATCCTAAAAATCAACATTAAAAAAATAGCACAAAATCCACTAACAACTCCAATTAGTGCAACGGTACTTTTTCCTTCAAAAGGATTACTAAAATCTACTTTAGTAAAGTTAAAAATAATTAAAGCCAATGATATTGCTATTATTACGTAACTAAATATTTTCATTTTTTTAAATTTTTACAAATATAATAATATTGTCAAAAGTGTTGCTTGTATTTAACGTTACATTATAAAAAGTATCTTTTGAAAACTTATAATTCGAAAATCTATATATCTTTGCTTCAAATAAATTTCCGAAAATCTTTTTCCGAAAATATAAAAATCTAAAAATATGTTTCAGCTTCACAAAACCATTGTTTCGGAAGAAATTCTAGAAAAAGAATTTGTTTGTAACCTTTCTGCCTGCAAAGGAACTTGTTGTGTAGATGGCGATGCAGGTGCACCTTTAAGTTTAGAGGAAACTGATATTTTAAAGGAAATTTATCCAAAAGTAAAACCTTTTTTACGTAAAGAAGGCATAAAAGCTATTGAAGAACAAGGTACATCTGTTATAGGTTTTGACGGTGAACCTGAAACCACACTTATTGATGGTAAAGATTGTGCTTATGTTATTTTTGACGGTAAAACTGCTCTTTGTGGCATTGAACAAGCCTATAACCAAGGAATTGTTACCTGGAAAAAACCAATTTCTTGTCATTTATACCCAATTCGAATAAAAGAATATGCTGATTTTGCGGCTGTCAATTATCATAAATGGCATATTTGTGACGATGCTTGCGATTTAGGTAAAGAACTTGGTGTGCCTGTTTATGTTTTCCTAAAAGAATCCTTAATCAGAAAATTTGGTCAAGAATGGTATAATGAGTTGGATAAAATTGCACAAGAATTAAAAAAATAAAAATTAGGTATTTTCATTTTTTTGTATTCGATTTTTGAAAACCATTTTAACATTATTTTCACACTTCAAAAAGCTCTCATCTGTTGTATTTACTACTGTTTTAGTTGTTTTTAACATTTGTTTTATAATTCGTAATATGCTGTATTACAGAGTTTTAAAAAATTTTTAGAGGTAAGATTTTTTTTACCCTTTGTTAAAAACTTCTTGCGATTGTGAATAAGTTTGACTTTCATTTCAATTAATAATTTGTCAACTTTGTAAACATCAAAAAAGAATAAAAACACACACCAAAATATAAAATCATGACAGCAGTTGAACCCATCTTACAAGAAAACAAAGATCGTTTTGTTATTTTTCCAATCAAACACCAAGATATTTGGGAATGGTATAAAAAACAAGAAGCTTGTATTTGGACGGCAGAAGAAATTGATTTGCACCAAGATTTAACGGATTGGAACAATAAGTTAAATGACGACGAGCGTTACTTTGTAAAACATATTTTAGCTTTTTTTGCTGCCTCTGACGGAATTGTTAATGAAAATTTAGCTGAAAATTTTGTAAATGAAGTGCAATATCCTGAAGCAAAATTTTTCTATGGTTTCCAAATCATGATGGAAAACATTCACAGTGAAACGTATTCTCTTTTGATTGATACTTATGTGAAAGATGAAGTAGAAAAAAGTAAATTATTTCATGCAATTGAAACATTTCCTGCAATTAAAGAAAAAGCAGAATGGGCTTTAAAATGGATATCTTCTGATTCTTTTGCAGAACGATTGATTGCTTTTGCAGCAGTTGAAGGAATTTTCTTTTCAGGTTCATTTTGTTCAATTTATTGGTTGAAAAAACGTGGTTTAATGCCAGGACTAACATTTTCTAATGAGTTAATTTCTCGTGATGAAGGAATGCACTGTGATTTTGCTGTCCATTTACACAACCATCACTTAATAAATAAGGTTCCTAAAGAACGAATTAAAGAAATTATTGTAGATGCTTTAAATATTGAGCGTCAATTTATTACAGAATCTTTACCTGTAAGTTTAATTGGTATGAATGCTACTTTAATGACGCAATATTTAGAGTTCGTTACCGATAGATTGTTAGTAGAATTAGGATGCGAAAGGGTATTTAATTCATCAAATCCTTTTGATTTTATGGATATGATTTCACTTCAAGGAAAAACCAATTTTTTTGAAAAACGTGTTGCTGAATATCAAAAAGCAGGTGTAATGAACACTGATGCAGAGGCTGGAAAAATTAGTTTTGATGCTGATTTCTAGTATTCTATAGCACAAATATTATAACCGAATAGAACAATTAAAAATCGTATTTAATAAAAATACAATTATAATTTAAATCTAAACACAAGGCATTGAAAGCCTTGTGCTCTTATCCCTTTTGGCAAAAATAGCCTTCAGGGCAACAAACAAACAAATTAACAAATAACTCAAAATAGGGAAGGGATTTTCTATTTTACAAAACACTTTAAAGTATGTACGTAGTAAAAAGAGATGGCCATAAAGAGCCAGTAATGTTCGACAAAATTACCAATAGAATTAAAAAACTTTGTTATGGATTAAATGACATGGTAGATGCTGTTAAAGTGGCAATGAGGGTTATTGAAGGGTTGTATGATGGCGTAACTACTTCTGAACTAGATAATTTGGCTGCTGAAACTGCTGCTGCAATGACCATTACACATCCTGATTATGCTCAGTTGGCTGCACGAATTGCCATTTCTAACTTGCATAAGAATACGCTAAAATCATTCTCGGAAACTATGAATGATATGTATCATTATGTAAACCCAAGAAACAATCAAAAAGCCCCTTTGTTGTCTGATGAGGTACATCAAGTAATTCAAGAGAATGCAGAATTTTTAAATTCTCATATCATTTATACAAGAGATTTTAATTATGATTATTTCGGATTCAAAACTTTAGAGCGTTCTTATTTGTTAAAAATTAACGGAAAAATTGTAGAGCGCCCTCAACATATGTTAATGCGAGTTTCTGTCGGAATTCACATGAATGACCTAGAATCGGTAATTGAAACTTACGACTTAATGTCTAAAAAGTTTTTTACACACGCTACACCAACATTATTTAACGCTGGAACACCAAAACCTCAAATGTCTTCATGCTTTCTTTTAACTATGAAAGATGATAGTATTGACGGAATTTATGATACACTAAAACAAACCGCAAAAATATCTCAATCTGCTGGTGGAATTGGTTTGTCTATTCACAACGTAAGAGCAACGGGTTCTTATATTAGAGGAACCAATGGAACTTCTAATGGAATTGTACCAATGCTACGTGTTTTTAACGATACAGCGCGTTATGTAGATCAAGGTGGTGGAAAACGTAAAGGAAGTTTTGCTATTTATTTGGAAACTTGGCATGCCGATATTTTCGAATTCTTAGATTTGAAGAAAAATACAGGTAAAGAAGAAATGCGTGCAAGAGATTTATTTTTTGCTATGTGGACCTCCGATTTATTCATGAAAAGAGTAGAAGAAGATAGTACCTGGACTTTAATGTGTCCTAACGAATGTCCAGATTTATGCGATGTTTATGGAGACGAATTTGAAGCTTTATACACTTCATACGAGGCTGCAGGAAAAGGAAGAAAAAAAATTAGAGCTCGTGAACTTTGGGAAAAAATATTAGAATCTCAAATCGAAACAGGAACTCCGTATATGTTGTATAAAGATGCAGCTAACCGTAAATCAAATCAGAAAAATTTGGGAACAATTCGTTCTTCAAATTTATGTACAGAAATTATGGAATACACTTCTCCAGACGAAATTGCCGTTTGTAATTTAGCTTCCATTTCTTTGCCAATGTTTGTTAAAGACGGCAAGTTTGATCACGATTTAATGTTTAAAGTTACCAAAAGAGTTACTAGAAACTTAAACAAAGTTATAGATAGAAATTACTATCCTGTAAAAGAAGCTGAAAATTCTAATTTAAGACACAGACCTGTTGGATTAGGAGTTCAAGGTTTAGCAGATGCTTTTATCATGATGCGTTTGCCTTTTACAAGTGACGAAGCAAAACAAGTTAATCAAGATATTTTTGAAACACTTTATTATGCTGCTGTTACAGCTTCTATGGAAATGGCCAAAGAAGAAGGACCTTATTCGACGTATGAAGGTTCACCAATTTCTAAAGGTGAATTCCAACATAATTTGTGGAACATTAAAGACGAAGAATTATCAGGTCGTTGGGATTGGGCTGCTTTAAGAAAAGAAGTTCTTGCAAATGGTGTTAGAAACTCGCTATTAGTTGCTCCTATGCCTACAGCTTCAACTTCTCAAATATTAGGGAATAACGAAGCATTTGAGCCTTATACTTCAAATATTTATACCAGAAGAGTTCTTTCAGGAGAATTCATCATTGTAAACAAACATTTATTACACGATTTAGTAGATAGAGGTTTGTGGAACGAAACCATGAAGCAAGAAATTATGCGTCATAACGGTTCTGTACAAAATATTGATGCCATTCCACAAGATTTAAAAGAACTATACAAAACCGTTTGGGAAATGTCAATGAAAGATATTATTGACATGTCTAGACAAAGAGGTTATTTTATTGACCAATCTCAATCGTTGAATTTGTTTATGCAAGATGCTAATTATGCTAAGCTAACCTCAATGCATTTTTACGCTTGGAAAAGTGGTTTAAAAACAGGAATGTATTATTTAAGAACTAAAGCAGCAGTTGATGCTATCAAGTTTACCTTAAATAATGATAAAAAACAAGAATCTGTAGCAGCTGCATTAGTAGAAGAACCTAAAGCAGAACCTTTAAAAGTAGCAGTACCTTCAATGGTTGAGCCGCAAGCAATGTCTGCAGAAGAGTACAGAGCAATGGTTGAATTAGCCAAAAATGCTGGTCCAGAGGATTGTGAAATGTGTGGATCTTAATTATAAATTAAATTAAAGATAAATAAGAAAAGCAGCTATCATTAATTTGATGGCTGTTTTACTTATTTAAAGTATATTTGAAAAAATAAATAAAAAGTTATGTCAAAAGATAAAAAAGGAGTTTATACAGGAAAAATAGAACAAGATGCAGACGGAAATTTCTTCTGTGGTGCTTATTTGTTAGATTATAAATACACAGTAGCTAACTTCAAAATTGGTGATGAAGTTAATTTAAAATCTGTTATAGAAAATCCAAGCGATATCAGCTACGATAAATATCCAAAAAAATCTAAATTATTTTTCTTAGCCAACGAAAAAGAGTAGCATCTATGAATTCAAAAAAAGAAACCAAAATTCGAATTACTAACGAAATGTTAGCCTCAAAAGAAAAACGATTTGCCAATTTTATTATCGACATGATAGTGCGATTTATAGTGACTTTTCTTGTAGGTGTTCTAATTGCCATGTATGCCCAAATAAGTGGCGACGAAGAGCTTTTAAATGCGTTGGAAAACATTAGTACTTTGGCCGATTATGTAATTTCGTATGTTTTTCTTTTGATTTATTATATGTTCTTCGAAAGTCTGACTAGTAGAACTATTGGAAAATACTTTACAAACACTAAGGTGTTTATGATTGACGGTTCAAAACCTGAAGCAGATAAAATTTTATACAGATCATTAAGTAGAATTGTACCTTTTGAAGGCTTTTCTTTTTTGGGAAATGAAGCAAAAGGATGGCATGATACATGGTCGGACACAGTTGTTGTTGATTTGAAAAAATATAATGAAATCAAAAACAGTATCGATTCAATTTCAGAAATAGGTAGCGAAATTTAATTTTTTTTCAATCAACTATTCAACAAATTATCCAAAATGAAACATTTGATTAGAACAAATTCCAATCATGAGGATTTTAAATTATTAAGTAATTTATTTGATGATTTTTTAGTTGAAATTGATGGCGATGAAAAAGATTTTTTTGCTAAATACAATCAAATTTATATTGAAAATGTTTTAATTTTTTATGAAAACGCTATTCCTTTAGGATGTGGTGCGATAAAAGAAATTAATCCAAAAGTAGGAGAAATTAAAAGAATGTTTGTTGTACCTAATGCTCGATCAAAAGGTATTGCAAGTACAATTCTGACGGCTTTAGAAGAATGGGCAAAAGAAATGAATTTTGTTTCATGCCAGTTAGAAACTTCTCAAAAATTAGAAAAAGCAATTGCTCTTTATCAAAAGTTTGGATATAAAAACATTCCAAATTACGGACAATATGTTGGAGTAGCAAGTAGCATTTGCTTTAGAAAAGAATTCACAACTTCCACAATCAAAAATCATTAATCAAAAAGTAACTTTCTTATGATGCACTGGGAACAATTATTATCTTTAAAAAGACACGGTGATACCAATAAAAGACTTCGTAAAGAAGAAGATGATACGCGTTTAGGATTTGAAGTAGATTACGATAGAATCATTTTTTCGTCTGCTTTTAGAAGTTTACAAGATAAAACTCAAGTCATTCCTCTTTCAAAAACGGATTTTGTACACAATAGATTAACGCACAGTTTAGAAGTTTCAGTAGTCGGACGTTCTTTAGGAAGATTAGTGGGAAAAAAAATAATTGAAAAATATCCTTATTTATCCAATGAACATGGCTATCACATGAATGATTTTGGGGCTATTGTAGCAGCAGCAGCGTTGGCTCACGATATAGGAAATCCACCTTTTGGACATTCTGGAGAAAAAGCTATTGGCGAATATTTTAAAACAGGAAACGGTCAGCAATTTAAAAAACAGCTAACCGACAAAGAATGGCAAGATTTAATTGATTTTGAAGGAAATGCCAATGGATTTTCAGTACTCACTTCTTCTAGAAAAGGAGTTGAAGGTGCTTTGAGAGTTTCGTATGCAACTTTAGGCGCTTTTATGAAATATCCAAAAGAGAGTTTGCCTAAAAAGCCAACCTCAAAAATTTGTGATAAAAAGTATGGTTTTTTTCAAAATGACAAATCGTTTTTTTGCGATGTTGCTAATGAATTAGGCCTATTAAATAATAAATCAGCAAATAATATTGGTTTTGAACGCCATCCATTAGCTTATTTAGTAGAAGCAGCTGATGATATTTGTTATACCATAATTGACTTTGAAGACGGAATTAATTTAGGTTTAATTCAAGAAGAATTTGCTTTAGAATATTTAATTAAGCTGGTTAAAAACGCTATAGACACCAACAAATATCATTCATTAACTACTAAAGAAGATAGAATTAGTTATTTACGAGCCTTAGCCATAGGAAGTTTGATTCAAGATGCGGTGAAGATATTTATTGAAAATGAGGAAGCTATTTTAAAAGGAGCATTTCCTTATTCATTGATGGATAAAAGCCAATACAAAGCACAAATGAATGACATCATACAAATCAGTATAAAAAATGTTTATCAAAGCAGAGAAGTTATTGAAAAAGAGTTAGTAGGATATAAAGTAATTCATACACTTTTAGATAAATTTTGTACGGCATACAACAACACGATCGAAGGAACAGCTTCAAATTATGATGCAATTGTTCTTAAAATGTTACCTGAACGATATCAAGATCAAAAGGAAAATCTTTATGAAAGACTTTTACACATTTGCCATTACATATCCATGTTGACCGATGGAAAAGCTTTGGATTTATATAAAACAATTAACGGTTATAGGTAGTTTAAAACGAATATACAAAACCAATTCCTAGCATTTGTTTCAACTGAATTCTTGGTCCTCTAATAACTTGAACACCATTTTCTTCTTCTTTAAATTTGATGTCATCGTCGTATAAAAGATGCGTGCCAATAGTTGCTTTTACGTATTCATTTACAGTCATTTCTAATATAATTTGCCAATCAACATCAATGTTTCCAAAGTTGTTAATGTAATCACTGTATAGACTCAATCGGTTTTCTAAAACCATGTTTTTATAAATCTCAGTCTTGTAATTATTCGTCAAAAGAAAACCAACTTCAGTACGATGTTTTTTCCCAACATCTACACCAAATGCACCCTGATTTGATAATCGTTCATCAAAAACAAAAGTTGTTTTTAGTGTCAATGGAGAAATATAAACATTTAAGTTTAAATCTTTTCTTTTGTATTCTGTTCCAATTCCTAAAAAAACATAAGCAGGAGCAAAAGGTTTAGAAATGGCTAAATCGGTATTTGGATAGGCATAACCGTTAGCAAATTGTGTATTGAAATTAAATTTACCAGCATAAAACCAATTGGAAATGGTATCGCTTCTGTATCCAAAAGTTGAATTAATTTGCAACTGATCATCGGTTTTTCTAACTTCTCTTCCTTCTTGTTTGTTAATTCCGTATCTAAATATCAATTCATTACGCCAATTGCATTTATCTTCAATATAATCTCTTTTAAAATTACCTTTTAGTAAACCAGCCACCGAATTATTTCCTCCAGCGTTCCAGTTTAGAAAAGCATTTTGAGAAACATCAAAACCAATTTTATTTTCTTTTTTCCAATTGGAGATGGTGTCAGGAAGTTGGGTTATTATTTTTTGAGCCTGTAAAGAAGTAAAGCTCATTAAAAGTAGGCCAATAAATAAATTTTTTTTAATCATTTAAAAACGAATTGAATAATTTAATTAATGAGGAAACGTCAATTTTGCAAATTTCTTGTAATTGAAGGATGGAACCATGTTCTATAAAATCATCAGGGATTCCAATATTTTTTATGGAACAATTGGCATTAATTTCTAACATATATTGATTGATTTGACTCCCAAAACCACCTTTTATTGTTCCATCTTCAATGGTGATAATTTGTGAATATTGCTTAGAAATTTCTTGTAAAAAAATGTAGTCTAATGGTTTAACAAACGGAAAATGATAATGCGCAATTGTATTATTTTCTATACTTTGAAATGCTTTTTCTACATTACTAGCTATAGTACCTGTGGAAAGAATTGCTATTTTGGAACCTTCTTTTAAACATTTTGCTTTGCCAATTTCAATTTTTTGAAACGGTTTTTTCCAATCGACAATTTCTCCTCTTCCTCTAGGATAACGAATTGCTATTGGATGATTTAAACCTTCTGAAGCAGTAAACATTATATTTCGTAATTCGATAGCATCTTTTGGAGCACAAACAATAATGTTAGGTATGCACGACATGTAAGCCAAATCAAATACGCCATGATGTGTAGCACCATCTTCACCCACCAAACCAGCTCTATCCAAACAAAAAATAACAGGTAAATTTTGTAAAGCAACATCATGAATTACTTGATCATAAGCACGTTGCATAAATGTAGAATAGATGTTGCAAAAAACCACCATATTTTGCGTTGCCATTCCTGCAGCTAAAGTCACCGCGTGTTGTTCGGCAATTCCAACATCAAAAGCTCTTTGTGGAAAAGCTTCCATCATGTATTTCATGGAGCTACCACTTGGCATTGCAGGTGTAATTCCTATAATTTTTTTATTTTTTTCGGCCAATTCAACTAAGGTCAATCCAAAAACATCCTGAAATTTTGGAGGTAAATTGTCTTCATTTTTTAAAAGAATTTCTCCTGTTATGGCGTTAAATTTTCCTGGTGCATGGTATTTTACCTGATGCTCTTCAGCCAATTGTAAACCTTTACCTTTGGTAGTAATTACATGTAAGAATTTGGGTCCTTTTACTTTTTTTAAACGTTCTAATTCACTTATTAACTTAGGTAAATCATGTCCATCAATTGGTCCAGAATAATCAAAGTTTAATGATTTGATGATGTTGTTTTGTTTTGGATTTTTTCCTTCTTTAACGGCTGTTAAATAATTTTTTAAAGCACCAATACTTGGATCAATTCCGATGGCATTATCATTTAAAATTACAAGTAAATTCGCATCTGTAACACCAGCATGATTTAAACCTTCAAAAGCCATTCCGCTTGCAATTGATGCATCACCAATTACTGCAATGTGATGTTTTTCAAAATCACCTTTAATTTTGGAAGCAATTGCCATTCCTAAAGCTGCAGAAATAGAAGTTGAGGAATGCCCTACGCCAAAGGTATCAAATATACTTTCGCTTCTTTTGGGAAAGCCTGAAATGCCATTTAACGTTCTGTTAGTTTCAAAAGCATTTTTTCTTTCGGTTAGTATTTTATGACCGTAGGCCTGGTGACCAACATCCCAAACCAATAAATCATTTGGAGTGTTAAACACATAATGAAGTGCAATGGTTAACTCAACAACACCCAAACTTGCTCCTAAATGGCCTTCACTTTTTGAAATTATTTCAATTATAAAACCTCTCAACTCTTTGGCTAATTGAGGCAATTGATCTAGAGAAAGTTTCTTTAAATCTGTGGGATTGTTTATTTGAGATAAAAATGGACTGTTCATAAAATACAAAAAGCAAATTTAAGCTTTTGTTTTTAGATTATTGAGGTTTTATTCGAATTGGATAAGTCATTTTTACATTTACTTTTTCACCTTTAATTTCTCCAGGAATCCAAAGTGGTGAATTTTGGAGTGCTTTTATAATTTGTTGATTTATTGCTTCGTATTTTCCTTTTATTACGACTGAGTCAACAAGTTTGCCCTCTTTGTTTATTACAAATTGTACAATTGTTGTTATTGGCTCAATTATGTTTTCAGGAATAGTTAAGTTTTTAGTCATGTAATTTTGAAATTCAATTTCGTTATTTGAAAAAGTGGGAACCTTTTCAACTTCGGCAGCATTATAAATTTTATTTAGATTTATCGTTTCTGGTTTTTCGTTACTTGGGGTCATGATGATTTCACCTGTAATTATTGGTTCTATTTCAATAATTCCCATAGTATGTATTTGTGGTCGAGGCGTTAAATTTGATCTGTTTAGTTTACTTTTTATCTTTTCTTTTTCAATCAAAGAATCGGTTTTATTTACAGTATTAACTAAGGTGTCTTTGTTGTTTGAAATACTATCTTCAATCACAACAACTTTTCCAAGTCTATGAACCGTATTGTTTTCATCTTTGCAACTAATAAGGGTTGTTCCCATTGTTATGAAAAGGGCTAGTAGAAATGCTTTTCTGAAAGAAGTTGGTTTGTAAATTAAATTTTTTGGAATTTCAATAGTAATACTTTTTAATTGTTCTCTTTTAAATCTTCCACAGGTTTTAATGCTATTATTTTCATGGAAATATTGAGAAATTTCAGCTTTTGAGCTTTTAGTAAAATCTATTACTGTTTTGGCACAAGATTGACAAAATCTTCCTTTTTCTTCGGGTTGCATCTTTTTCCAATTTTCATTACAAGGTTTCGGAATTGTTGGTAGTAAATTTTTCATAGTAGTATAGTTTTTAAACTTGTAACAAAAATTATTCCAAATAGTTGTAATTTTGTTCTTATGATAGATGTATTTACTGATGAGTATTTTATGAAAAAAGCTTTACAAGAAGCTGAAGTAGCTTTTGCAAAGGACGAAATTCCAGTTGGTGCCATTATTGTTGTTGATAATAAAGTAATAGCAAGAAGCCACAATTTAACCGAATTGTTAAACGATGTTACTGCTCATGCCGAAATGCAAGCCATAACCAGTGCAGCAAACTTTATTGGCGGAAAATATTTGAGGGATTGCACTTTGTATGTTACTCTTGAACCTTGTCAAATGTGTGCGGGTGCTTTGTATTGGAGTCAAATTTCTAAAATAGTCTATGGCGCATCTGATGAAAATAGAGGTTTTTTGAACATGGGAACTCAATTGCATCCAAAAACAAAAGTTATTGCTGGTGTTTTGGAAAAAGAATGCTCCCTATTAATGAGAGCATTTTTTAGAAAGAGGAGAAAATAGTCTTATCTCACTAAAGAGAAATGACTTTTAAATTCTTTTACTTGTCCATTTCTTGTATAGTTTGCCACAAACCAATAATCGGTTGCGGGTAATTTGTGACCATTATAAGTACCGTCCCATCCAAAAGTAGCTGGTGAAAATTGTTTAATTAATTTTCCATATCTATCAAAAATTGTAATCATTGCTTCAGGAAAATCTTGCATATCAAATATATTCCAAGTTTCATTATTTCCGTCTCCATTTGGAGTAAAATAGTGCGGATATTTTAAGACTATTGTTTCTAATATTACTTCTTCACAATTACCATAGGTATCTCTTATTGTTACAATATGTTCTCCGGAACTCACATTGTTAAAGATGTTACTTGTTTGGTATGGTCCACCATCTAATGAAAATTCATAAGTTCCTAATCCACTATTGATTTCAATGATTAAATTTGCAATTTCATCAAAATCTGAGGATTGGTTTATTGTTGCAATTGCGTTACTTGATTCAAGAATTTGTACAATTGTACTTGCATAATTACAATTAGTACCAAATTCGGGTGTCAGTTTTGTTGTTTCTACAGTATATAATCCTGATTGATTTGTTGCGTAATTTGGCCCAGTAAAAACAAGTTGGTTGTTAAAAAACCAATTTACTTCGAAAAAATTTGGGTTTAATCCACTTTGTAATGTTACTGTTCCAATTGGAGCTCTAGTAATTGGATCTACACAGATAATTTCATCGTTAATATTTAAATCCAACAAAGGATTTATTTTTAATATAAAATGTTCTTCATCATTACAATTGGAATTATTTGGATTGTCTGCATAAACAAAAACATCATAAGTTCCAGGTGTATTAAAAGTATAATTATTTGGTAAAATTAATCCTACACCATTGGTTTCACTATAGTAGTTGATATTAAAATTACTTGATGGCAAATTTGGTAATGTAAACGAGCCGCAACTTTCAATATTTGAGAAAGAGTTTAAACTTGGGGTTTCAGAAATGGTTATTGTAAAACTTTTTTCCTCGTTACAAGCAAAAAATCGATCTCCGTTAGTAGCGCAAACATAAACATCGAAAGTACCAACAGTTGAAAAAGTATATGCAGATGGATCAATAATATCTGTCATATTTCCACCTGGTTGACTGTAATAATTTATTTCATATTGGTTAGGGTATAATGGAAGATGGGTATGATTTGGTAAAGTATAAGTATCGCATTCGAAAACATCATCATAATCTGGTAAGTCAATAGTATTAAAATATACTGTAAATGGTTTGTCCACAAAACATAATGTTGTTGGATTTTGACTGTACAGATAAAAAGTTTTAGTTTCAGTATAAACGGTATTAGGTAATACTATTGCGCCAGTTCCGTTGGGCCCATTTGGTTCTGTATAATAATTTCCTGCGGATGGATTGGGTAACGAATAAGGTTGGCATCTTGAAAAGTCACGAACTTCAGGAGTTTGCGGCAAGGGGTTTATCGTAACTTGAAATGAAGACTCATTGTCGCATCCAAATTCATTTGGAGGAGAATATATATAAAATGTTCCCGGATTTAAACGGATTCCAGACAAATCCACTATTTGACCAGCGTTATAACTTACTTGATTTGATGCAGAAGGACCTCCTGATAACAGAAAGTAGTTTCCATTTGTTAATGGAGGTAAAATATAACTACCACATTCTGTAACATCGTCTAATTCATCAACAATTGGTTTTGGGTTTATAGTTACTTGAAAAGACAAGTTATAAGTACAATTTGGCGTTGTAGTAGTATTCGCGTAAACATAAAAAGTTGAAGTTCCTAAGGTAGTAATTTCAGTTAATTCAGGAACTATTGTATTGTTGGGATTAGTTGGACCTCCTGGTTCTAAATAGTAATCACCAACTGCTAAATTAGGCAAAGTATATTTTCCGCATACTATTTTATCAACAACGTTGGGTATAATGGTAACTTTGAAAGTACTGCTGTTAGAACAATTAAATTCATCGGGTCCATTTACAATAGTAAAAGTTCTAGTTTGAGTTATTACATCTCCAGCAACAAAAGAACCTGAATAATTCCCGTTAGTAAGCACAGGTAAAGTATAACTAAAACAAGTAACCACATTACTTAACTGATCAACAAGTGGTAAAGGGTGTATGATAATTTGAAATTCCACATCTCTACAAACTATATCATCTACTTCTGCATAAAAAAATATGGATTGACTGCTAATTAGTATAGTGCCAGGTGGAATTATTGTTCCACTACCTAAAGGTCCTGCTGAATCAGTATAAAAGGAACCAGCTATTGGAGATGGAATGATGTATTTTCCACAATGCTCTAATTCAATTGTATACTCATCAATTACATATAGATAAAAAGAACTTTCATTAACACAACCATTTTCATCTGGACCGTTAAAAATATAATAAGTTCCAGTTTCATTGAGAACATCTCCTCCAAAATAAGCTGTGCCATTTCCGTTAGGTTCAGAAAAATAATTACCGTTTGTTGGTACCGGTAAAATGAATTCTGTACATACAATTAATGGACTATCAATAACATCAACTAGAGGCAGTGGATTGATGATTATTTCAAAGGATATAATAGCAAAACAATCAGGAAAACTTACGTCGGTAATTCTAACCCAAATAGTTTTAGTTAAAACACCATTCGGGATTGAATAAGATGAAGGATTTGTAATTGCATCCATTGAAGTTTCAGCATTTTCTAAAGACTCAAAAAATTTCACACTAAATTCAAGTGGATTAATTGGATTTGAACTTAAATAATGACTTTCTAAATTTACGGAAGTTGTATTAGATTGAACACACTCGCTTAAATTTGGTGGTGTTATAGGAATAATTTCATTATTTACCAATAAGTTAAAACTGTAAATAGCATCACAGAATTCGTTGGTTTGAGTGTTAAAAAGTTTAATATAAATAGTTTCGTTTCCTAAACTAGAATAATTAGTTGCGTTTGTTTGAGAGATAAATGTGTTAGTAGTAGTATTTACAAGAGATGAATAATAAAATATATCATAAATGGCATCATCAATTTCTAATAATACTTCGTTGTTTGTTGTTAAGTTATAATCATGTGATGCACCAGTTGTGGAAAAACATGAAACTAAATCAACAGGTGGATTTAGGGTTAAATCGTTAAAAATTATTTCGTCTGTTACGATACATGACGAATTGTTAGTTGTTATTGTAACAGCATAAGTCCCTGCTTCTGTTATGGTTAATACGTTGCTGGTTTCACTTAAAACTATTCCATTTTTTGTCCAAACATGATTGTAAAAAACATCATCTAAACCTGTAGTAATAGTTTGAGTATTTCCTGAACACATGGTCGTATCTTCACCTAAATCAATAGTTGTAATAAAACTTCCGGCAGACAAAAAAACAGCAGAATCATATCGAAAATCAAAATAATCTCCAATGGCAATCCTAATTTTATAGGGATTGTTTGGAGTTACTGATGAAGAGGCATTCATGATTTTAGTATAGCCACGCATATTAATTGTTGAAGCTGCTGGATTTGTGACGTTATAAGTACTGAAAAATTGCGAATTTGCAGAAGAACATCCAGCATTAAAAGTGTTTTTTCTAATATTTAAAACAGATACTGGTGTGCTTGTTCCAGGTATTATTGCTAAATTAGTGGTAACATTTGTGGTTAAATCCGTCAAGAGAAAAGCAAATGTATCAAACGACGAACATTGATATTGACCATATTCATTAGAAGCAAATAGAAAGTCAAAACTAAAATTATTTGACAAAGGAATAAAATCAAATTCTAAAAAAGCAACATCGGTTATGTTTCCTGAAATACCTTGTGCTGTAATAATTGATAGTAATTCTGGATCGTTGTTAAAATTAATTTGACTGTCCAAATTATCCCCAGTATAGATGCCTTCCGAAAATTTCGCGTTTCCATTTCTTATAATTATTCCTTCACTGATTGGAAATGAAGAATTATTATTATTAAAATATCCAACAGATTCTGCCGATGAAATAGAAATATTGCTGACTTCAATACAAGAATTACCTAGCAGTGTATTTACAATACTAATAGGAGTTTGAGTAGTGTTATCTATACTGACTGCCTGAGAAAAGCTATTATTTGAGATAAAAACAACTAGTATAATAATTATTTTTTTCATGTTAATTTTTGGTTTTAAAAACTAATTTGGCAAAAGTAGCCATTGTAAAAATTAGTATCGTATTTTAAAAATTAAGTTTTACTTAACATTTTGGTTTTGAGATTTTATTTTACCAATTGAAAATTACAAACATCATTTGAGTTAAATGGATTGTAATTATTAGCTTTATCTCACTAAAGAAAAATGACTTTTAAATACTTTTTCTTGTCCATTTCTGGTGTAATTTACTACAAACCAGTAATCTGTAGCAGGTAGTGTGTATCCATTAAAGGTGCCATCCCAACCAAAAGTAGCTGGTGAAAATTGTTTAATTAATTTTCCATATCTGTCAAATATTGAAATTAAAGCACCAGGAAAATCTTGCATATCAAAAATATTCCAAGTTTCATTATTATTATCACCATTTGGAGTGAAAAATTGGGGGTATTTTAAAACAATAGTTTCTAACATTAAAACATCACAATTACCAAAAGTATCTCTTATAGTTACAATATGTTCTCCAGAACTCACATTGTTAAAGATGTTACTTGTTTGGTATGGACCACCATCTAATGAAAATTCATAAGTTCCTAAACCATTAGTTATTTCGATGGTTAAATTAGAAACTTCATCAAAATCTGAAGATTGATATATAGTAGCAATTGCACTACTTGATTCAAATACTTGAGCTGTCGTTACATCATAATTACAATCCGCACCAACTACTGGGAAAAGTTTTGTGGTTTCTATAGTGTAAATTCCAGATTGACTTGTTGTGTAATTTGGTCCAGTAAAAACAAGTTGGTTGTTAAAAAACCAATTTACTTCGAAAAAAGAAGGATTTAATCCACTTTGTAAAGTAACTGTTCCAATAGGATCTCTCGTAATAGGATCTACACAAATAATCACATCATCAATATTCAAATTTAACAAAGGATAAATTGTCAATACAAAATGTTCTTCATCGTTACAATTGGCATTAGTTGGATTTTCTGTGTAAACATAAATATCATATGTTCCTGGTGTACTGAAAGTATAATTGCTTGGTGTAATTAATCCAGCACCATTGGTTTGAGTGTAATAATTTATATTGAATGTACTTGCAGGTAATGCAGGTAATGTATAAGAGCCGCAACTTTCAATAGAATTATATGGAGTTAAAATTGGAGTTTCGGATATGCTAATGGTAAAACTTTTTTCCTCGGTACATGCAAAAAATCGATCTCCATTAGTGGCATAAACATAAACATCATAAGTACCAACAGTTGAAAAAGTATAAGCAGATGGATCAATAATATCGGCTATATTTCCACCTGGTTGACTGTAATAATTTATTTCAAAATCATTTGGAAATGTTGGTTGAAAAGTAAGGTTAGGTAAGGTGTAAGAATCACATTCATTAATATTGTCAAAATCAGGCAAGCCCAAAGTATTGTAAAAAACAGTAAAAGGTTTGTCTACAAAACACAATGTATTTGGATCTTGACTGTACAAATAAAAAGTTCTTGTTTCCGTAAATAACGTTGAAGCTGTAACAAGAATTCCAGTTCCATTGGGTCCATTGGGTTCTGTGTAATAATTTCCAGCCGAAGGATTTGGTAAAGAATAGGGTTGACAACTTGAAAAATCGCTTACTTCCGGAGTTACGGGTAAAGGATTTATTATAACTTCAAATGATGATTGATTATCACAACCTGATGCATCTGGTGGCGAATAAATATAAAATGTTCCTGGATTTAATCGTATTCCAGATAAATCTACAATTTGTCCTGCAAAGTAGCTTACTTGTCCAACAGCATTTGGTCCACCAGGCAAAAGATAGTAATTGCCATTGGTTAAATTAGGTAAAGCATAGCTGCCACATTCTATCACATCTGCTAAATCGTCAACTAATGGTCTTGGTAAAATTTCAACTATAAATGATAGATTTTCGGTACAGTTTGGAGCAGTACTAGTTTCAGCATAAATATAAAAAGTATTTGTTCCAACAGTATTGATTTCTGTTAATTGTGGAATTAAAGTATTTCCACTTGTATTTGGTCCACCAGGCAAAGTATAATATTCACCTACTGTAAGGGCTGGTAAGGTATAACTTCCACAAGCGGTTTGATTTACAATGTTATTTATTATTGTAACATTAAAAAAGCTAAAATTTGAACAACCATTGGCATCAGGACCATTAATAATAGTGATTTGTTGAGATTCTGTAATTTGGCTTCCATTGGATAAAAATCCACCATCTGAATCGTAATAATTTCCATTAGGAATTGCTTCAAGAGTATAACTATTACAAGTAATTACATCAGGTAAAATAGTTATTGGAGGCAACATATTTATAACAATAGAAAAGGGTTTTTCAATACAAAAAACATCATTAACTTCAGCGTAATAATAAATAGTTTGATTGACATTTAAAATGGTTCCAGGAGCCAACAATGTGCCTGATCCATTTGGGCCTCCAGTTTGTGTGTAAAACTCACCCAATAAAGGAGTTGGAACGCTAAATTGTCCGCAATAATCGGTTTGAATTTCGTAATCTTCTGCTAAAAATATTTCAAAGGTACTTTGGTTTACACAACCATTAGCATCTGGGCCATTAAAAATGTAATAAGTACCATTTTCATCAATTATGTCACCAGCATTTAAAGGAGTTCCTGTTCCAAAAGGACCAGTAAAATAATTCCCGTTAGTAAGTGGTGGTAAAGTGTATTCGGAACATTCTAAAACTAAATCTAAAGTATCAACTTCAGGTTGTAAATTGATTACTACATCAAAATTTACAATTGAATAACAATCAGGAAAATTTATATTAGAAACTCTAACCCAAATAGAAGTAGTTGAATTTCCATTGGGAATTATATAAACAAATGGATCAATAATTTCGTTAGTAAATGTTTGTGCATTGGATAAGGATTCAAAATAAGTAATGGTAAAGTCATCCGTGTCTAAAGGATTCGAAAACAGAAAATGATTCGATAAGTTAACAGCTGTTGAAACTGTAGCCGCACATTCACTCAAAATAGGCGGAGTTATCAATGGAATTTCATCTTCTACTAATAAATCAAAACTATAGTTTGCATCACAAAATTCATTGGATTGCGTATTGAAAATTTTAACATATATAGTTTCGTTGCCTAAGCTTGCATAATTTGTAATTTCTGATGCAGAAATTGGAGTATTTGAGGTTATATCTGCCAATGAAGCAAAATAAAACAAGTCATACAAAGTGTCGTTTATTTCTAAAAAACTTTCATTATTAAGGGTAAGATTATAATTGTGTGAAGCACCATTAGTAGTAAAACAATCAATCAAATCAACAGGAGGATTTAAACTTAATTCGTAAAAAATTATTTCATCAGAAATTATACAATTTGAAGTATTAGTTGTTACTGTTACATTATAAGTTCCAGGTTCATTTATAATTAGTGAATTGCTGATTTCACTAAGTACAACACCGTTTCTAGACCAAACATGATTGTAAATTGTATTATCTAATCCGGTGGTAATGGTTTGCGTATTACCCGTACAAATGGTTGTGTCTTCCCCTAAATTAATAGTTGTAATAAAACTACCTGCAGATAAAAATACAGCGGAATCAAATCTAAAGTCAGAATAATCACCAATTACAAGTCTAATTCGATAGGGATTATTTGGATTAACTATTGAAGAAGCATTCATCACAGTAGTAAATCCTCTCATGTTTATAGTTGAAGCTGCAGCGTTAGTTACGTTATAAGTACTAAAAAGTTGAGAATTTGAAGAAGAACAACCAGAATTATAGGCGTTATCTCTAATACTTAAAACAGATACAGGTGTATTTGTACCAGGAATTACAGCCAAATTTGTTGTAATATTTGTGGTTAAATCGGTTAATAAAAAAGCAAATGTATCAAATGAAGCACATTGATATTGACCATATTCGTTAGATGCAAATAAAAAATCAAAACTAAAATTGTTGGATAAGGGTACAAAATCAAATTCCAAAAAAGCAACATCAGTTATGTTTCCTGTTTGACCCTGTGCTGCAACTAAAGCTTGTAAAGCAGCATCATTGTTTGAATTAACTTGACTGTCTAAATTGGTACCGGTGTAACTACCTTCCGAAAATTTTGCGTTTCCATTTCTAATTATAATCCCTTCATTTATAGGAAATGAAGAATTATTTCTGTTAAAATATCCAACAGACTGAGAGGATGAAATGGAAATGTTACTGACTTCAATACAGGAATTTCCTATTAAAGTGTTTACTAAACTAACGGGAGTTTGTGTTGTATTGTCAACACTCACGGTTTGCGAGAAACCATTCTTACAGAATAAGAATAGGATAATTAATATTATGTTTTTCATTATGAGACGTTTGGGGGGACTACAAAAATAGCATAAAATCAATACAACAAAAAAAAATAATTACTTTTTTGCATCAATTAGTAATTAATTTTTAACTAAAATTTGTCATTTAGTTTTATATTTACAATTGTGTAAGTTTTTCACAACTTATATTTTTATTTACTAAAAACTTTTAATTGATTAACATGAGAAAAAATCATTTATTTCAAATAATATTTTTGTTGTTGTTTAGCTTTTCTTGTTCGGATTCTAAAAAAAATTTTAATTCCGATTTTAATCTGTACAAAGATTATATTCTCAATTTTAGTTCAGGTTTAGTTTCAGCCAATTCAGACATTAGAGTCGTTTTAGCATTTGACAAAAAAGAGTGGACAGCCAATCAAGAATTAGACAGCGATTTGTTTTCAATTTCACCAAGTGTGGATGGAAAAGTAGTAGCACTTTCTTCAAATACCATAGCATTTGTTCCTTCTAAAAAATTAAACCAAGATACAGAATATCAAGTGACTTTTCATTTGGATGAAGTAAAAGACGTTCCCAAAAAAATAGAAGAATTTAATTTCACCATAAAAACTATTAAACAAGATTTTTTAGTCAATACACTTGATTTACAATCTTATAGCAAAGAATACCAATATCTAAATGCTACTATTTCATTTAGTGATAACATGGATATTGAATCTGCGAAGAAAATCATAAAAGCCAAACAAGGCGATAAAGATTTAAAAATAAAATTTGATAAAGAAGTATCTAATCCAAAAGAATGCAAATTTGTCATTGATAGTATTCAAAGAAAAGTTGAAGATAGTAAAATCAATATTATTTGGGATGGTTCAACTTTGGATATTGATCAAAAAGGTGAAGTTGATTTTGAAATTCCTGGGAAGAATAATTTCAAAGTTATTTCAGCTGAAATCCAGCAAGATAATGCTCAAGTGCTATTGATAAATTTTTCTGATCCTATTAAAAAAGGTCAAAATTTAGACGGTTTGGTTCAAGTGGAATCAGCGACTAATTTAAAATTTGCCACAGCAGGAAATCTTTTAAAAGTATTTTTTACTAAATCTTTAAAAGGTGAATTAATGGTGGAAGTTTTTCAAGGTATTCAAAGCGAAGACGGTTACAAAATGAAAAAAGACTTTGCCGAAAAAGTAACTTTTGATCAAGTAAAACCTGAAATTAGATTTGTAAAAAGCGGTACTATATTGCCTAGTTCAAACAATTTAAAAATCAATTTTGAAGCTGTAAATCTGAAAGCTGTGGATGTGAAAGTGTATCAGATTTATAAAAATAATATTCTTCAATTTCTTCAATACAATGAAATTAATGGAAGCCAAAACCTTAGAAATGTTGCACTTCCAATTGTAAAACAAACCATAACTTTAAAAACGAACAACTTAGCAAATTATGGGGATTGGAATGCTTATGCTTTGGATTTATCTAAAATAATCATGGTTGATCCAGGTTCAATTTATAGAGTTGAATTATCTATCAAAAAGAAATATTCACTTTATAAATGTGCTACAACAACTGTTGATGAAGAGGAGGAAGAAACGGAAGATGATGACGAAGTTCGCTCCAATCAATATTATTATGACGATTATTATTATGATGATTACAATTGGAATGAAAGAGAAGATCCTTGTTCAAATTCATATTATTATAACAACAAAATTTTCACCAATGTAATTGCAACTGATTTAGGAGTTATTGCAAAAAGAGGAGAAAATGGCTCTTACACATTTGCAGTTAATGATATAGTATCAACTGAACCTGTTTCTGGAGCGACAATTGATTTATATAATTTCCAGCAACAAAAACTAGCATCTACATCCACAAATGGTGATGGTTTAGCTAATGCAGATATTACTAAATATGCTTATTTTGCTATAGTTACCAAAGATAAAAGTACAACTTACGTTAAGTTAGATGAAGGACAATCTTTGTCTGTAAGTAATTTTGATGTAAGTGGTGAGCAATTGCAAAAAGGATTGAAAGGTTACATTTATGGAGAAAGAGGTGTTTGGCGTCCAGGTGATACGTTGCATATTGCATTTATGTTAAACGACAATGAAAGTAAACTAGAAAAAGCACATCCCATAAAATTCAAGTTGTCAAACCCACAAGGAAAAGCAATGTATGTTGCGGTTCAAATATACAATGAGAATAATCATTATAAGTTTAAAGTTGTAACTAAAGATTCAGATATTACTGGAAATTGGGAAGCGAAAATATCAATAGGTGGTGTTCATTTTTATAAAAGTATCAAAATTGAAACTATAAAACCCAACCGTCTAAAAATCAAAAATAGTTTTGCTGATGGAAATTTATCGGGCAACAAACCTAATAACGGTACTATTGAAGTAGCTTGGTTGCACGGAGCAATTGCAAAAAACTTAAAAGTGGATATGCAAGCCAAATTTATGCAACAAGTCACAACTTTTAAAGGCTTTTCAAACTATGATTTTGATGATGAGGTTCGAAAATTTTCAACAGAAGAAGTCAATGTCTTTTCAGGAAAAGTGGATGATTTAGGGAAAACAAACGTTACGATTCAACCAAAAATTAAAAATCAAGCACCAGGAAAGTTGAAAGTTGTTTTTCAAACCAAAGCCTATGAAAATGGAGGTGATTTTAGTACAGATGTTGTAACAGCAACCTATTTACCTTATAAAACTTATGTTGGAATAAAAAGTCCAGAACCCAACAAATACGGAATGTTAGAAACTGAAAAAATAAATCGTTTCGATATTGTTTCTGTAGATGAAAATGGAAAACCAAAAGCAGTCAAAAATCTTGAAGTACGAGTTTATAAAGTCGATTGGCGTTGGTGGTGGAATAGTTCAGGTGATGATTTGTCAAGATACAATTCTTCTCAAGTAACAACAGCTTATAAAAATTTTAATGTAAGTACAAATGCTTCAGGAAAAGCTAGTGTTCAATTTAAAGTTCCTGAAAACGATTGGGGAAGATACTTAATCAGAGTAGTTGA
Source organism: Flavobacterium sp. (assembly GCF_965657075.1). Lineage (GTDB taxonomy): Bacteria > Bacteroidota > Bacteroidia > Flavobacteriales > Flavobacteriaceae > Flavobacterium. Next base: position 69,502 of record NZ_CBFHMV010000007.1, on the reverse strand, counting down.
CAATGAAGGAGGTCACGCAACAAGTAAAACCGAAATTATCGATTGGCCAATTTGGTCTGGAAAAACAAAATCTGGAGATGCTTCCACAGCAAATATGTTGGTTTTTACTTCGGATAAAACAAAATACGCAGTTGGTGAAAAAGCAACCGTTTCATTTCCATCAAGTCAAGGTGGAAGAGCTTTAATTTCAATTGAAAATGGTTCCAAAGTAATCTCATCATTTTGGGCAATGACACAAAAAGGAGAAACAAAAGTTGAAATTCCAGTCACACCAGAAATGGCTCCAAATGTGTATGTAAATATTTCATTATTAAAACCGCATGCTTCAACAGTAAACGATACACCAATTAGAATGTATGGAATTTTACCAATTGAAGTTATTGATAAAAATACAGTTCTTCAACCTCAAATTGCAATGGCAAGTGTTCTAAAACCTGAAACTAAAACTACTATAAAAGTAAGTGAAAAAGAAGGAAAAGAGATGACTTACACATTAGCTATTTTAGATGATGGTTTATTAGACTTAACACGATTCAAAACTCCAAATGCTTGGGATAAATTCTATGCTCGACAAGCTTTAGGAGTAAAAACTTGGGATGTTTATGACGATGTAATTGGTGCTTATGGTGGAAAAATAAATCAGATTTTTAGCATTGGTGGTGATGAAGATTTAGGTGGTGGAAATGCCAAAAAAGCCAATAGATTTAAACCAGTTGTAATTTATTTAGGACCTTTCAAATTAGAAAAAGGACAAACAAAATCACACACAGTTGAATTGCCAAATTATATTGGTTCAGTTCGTACAATGGTTGTAGCTGGTGATGCCAAAACAAACGCTTATGGAAGCGCAGAAAAAACAACTCCAGTAAGAAAACCTTTAATGGTGTTGGCTTCAGTTCCAAGAAAAATTTCTCCAAACGAAAAAGTTACGTTGCCAATTACGGTTTTTGCAATGGAAAATCATGTAAAAAATGTAACGGTTCAATTAAAAACCAATAATGCGGTTCGTTTAACTTCTGCCTCAAAACAGAATGTGAGTTTTAGTTCACCTGATGAAAAAATGGTGTATTTTGATTTAGAAGTCGGAAATGTTTTAGGAATCGGAAAAATAGAAGTAATTGCCACATCAGGAAATGAAAGAGCTACTTATGAAGTTGAATTAGATGTTACCAATCCAAATCCAATAACAAATGATTTTGTAGATGTGGTTGTGGAACCTAATTCAAGTAAAACCATTCAATGGAATACTTTTGGAGTTGACGGAAGTAATAAGGCTAGATTAGAAGTTTCTTCTTTTCCAACAATTGATTTTAACGGGCGAATTCAATATTTGATTCAATATCCTCATGGTTGTGTAGAGCAAACAACTTCGAGTGTTTTTCCACAATTGTATTTGGGTGATGTGATGGATTTAGATAGCAATAGAAAAGCTGAAATGCAAAAAAACATCAACGCTGGAATTCAAAAATTAGGAGGTTTCCAACAAGTAAATGGTGGATTGTCGTATTGGCCAGGAATTAGTAGTTCGGATGATTGGGGAACTTCTTATGCAGGTCATTTCCTTTTAGAAGCAGAGAAAAAAGGCTATGTTTTACCAATTTCTTTCAAACAAAAATGGATTTCGTACCAACAAACAGAAGCAAAAAAATGGAGATTTAACCAACAATATCATAATGATTTTGCTCAAGCTTATCGTTTGTATACATTAGCTTTAGCTGGAGTTCCAGATATGGGTTCTATGAATCGTTTAAGAGAAACTTCTGGCATTTCAAATGGATCTAAAATAAGATTAGCTGCAACTTACGCTTTAACAGGACAAAAAAATACTGCTTTAGCTTTGTTAAATGCAACTACTGTAGATGATTCAAGCGATAGATATTACTATTATTATGGTTCTTCAGAAAGAAATAAAGCGATGCTTTTAGAAACTTATTTGTTGGTGAATGACAACCAAAAAGCGTTTACTTTAGCAACAAAAATTGCTAATTCACTTTCGTCTAAAAATTATATGAGTACGCAAACAACTGCTTATTGTTTGTATGCCATGTCAAAATTTGCCATTAAAAATGGTGGAAGAGGAATCAATGCATCTTTAACTAATAATGGAAAATCGGAAACTATTACTTCCAACAAATCTATTGCTGATAGAAAACTAATTGTGAAAAATGGTTCAAATAGTGTGACCATCAAAAACAACAAAGACAATACAATCTATGTTCGTGTTCTAAACAGCGGAATCTTGCCTGTAGGCGAAGAAAAAGTAATGCAAAACAACTTCTTCGGAAATATCATATTTAAGACTAGAAATGGAAACGCAATTTCTTTAAACGAAATCAAACAAGGAACTGAAATTGTAGCTCAAGTCACTATTAGAAACCAATCGAATGATAATATTGACAATGTAGCGTTATCACAAATAATTCCGTCTGGATTTGAAATTATGAATTCACGTTTTACAGATTTTGGTGATTTTGCTCAAAATAAAGCGGATTACATCGATATTCGTGATGATAGAACACAATTCTATTTTGGACTTCGTGCCAATGAATCAAGAACTTTTACGGTTTTATTAAATGCTACTTATTTAGGAGACTATTATTTCCCAGGCATTCAATGTGAAGCTATGTATGACAATAATTACATTGTTAGAACAAAAGGACAATGGGTAAAAATTGTAAAGGATTAATAGATTGGAAGACCTGACAGGTATTTAAAACCTGTCAGGTCTAATCAAAAAACAATGAATAAAAACTTAAAAAAACCTAACAGGTTTTCAAAACCTTTTAGGTTTATCCAAAACAATAAAATAAAAACTACCATCATCCTTATTTTGATGGTAGTTTATTACTTTTCATTACCCAGAAAATTATTCGAAAATAATTACGCAACAGTCATAGAAAGTAATGACGGACAATTATTAGGAGCTAAAATTGCCAAAGATGGACAATGGCGTTTTCCTGAAAGTGATAGTATTCCAACAAAGTTTAAAGAATGCATCATTGCTTTTGAAGACCAACATTTTTACCAACATTTTGGATTTAATCCAGTTTCTATGTATCACGCTTTTTTGCAAAATCGAAAAGCCAATAAAGTGGTTCGAGGTGGAAGTACATTAACTCAACAAGTCATTCGTTTACACAGAAATGGAAAAAGTAGAAGTTATTTCGAAAAAGTAGTAGAACTCATTTTAGCGACTCGTATAGAGTTTAGACATTCAAAAGATGAAATTCTACAATTATATACAGCTCATGCACCTTTTGGAAGTAATGTTGTAGGATTAGAAATGGCTTCGTGGAAATATTTTGGGTTGCAACCTAATCAATTATCTTGGGCAGAAGCCGCAACTTTAGCCGTTTTACCTAATGCGCCAAGTTTAATTTATCCAGGAAAAAACCAAGAACGATTACTTAAAAAACGAAATTTATTACTTAAAAAACTATTTTCAAATGAAGTAATTGATAAAGAGACTTATGAATTAGCACTTCAAGAAACACTGCCTCAAAAACCTTTTGATGTACCACAAATTGCACCTCATTTGCTTGAAAAAATTGCCAAAACAAATCGTGGTGAAAAGGTTAAAACGACTATTAATAGTCATATTCAAGAACAAACAAACGAAATTGTAAGACAATATTATAATTTATACAAACAAAATCAAGTGTATAATATTTCGGTGTTAGTTGTTGAGGTCAAAACTCGAAATGTAATAGCATATGTTGGAAATAGTCCTACCGACAAAAACCACCAAAAAGATGTTGATATAATTACTGCGCCAAGAAGTACTGGAAGTATTTTGAAACCTTTTTTATACGCTTCTATGCTTGATGATGGAGAACTTTTACCTAATACTTTAATTCCAGATATTCCTACACAAATTTCAGGATATTCTCCTCAGAATTACAATCTCACTTTTGATGGAGCTGTTCCTGCAAGCAGAGCTTTGTCTCGTTCTCTAAATATTCCTTCTGTTTTGATGTTGCAAGATTATTCGGTGAATAAGTTTTATGAACAGTTACAAAAGCTAAAGTTGAGCAATATTAACAGACAACCAAGTAATTATGGTTTATCTCTAATTTTAGGTGGTGCCGAATCGAATTTGTGGGATTTGTGTAATGCTTATGCTTACATGTCAAGTTCGTTGAATCATTTTAATAAATTCAATGATGAATATCGTACCAATGAATTGACTAGTCTAAATTTAGATTTTAATAAAAAATCTGATTTTGGAAAACCAACACGACAAAAAAATGGGTTTGGAGCTGGAGCGATTTGGCACACGTTTAATGCCATGAAAGAAGTGAACCGACCAGAAGGTGATGAAGCTTGGCGTTTTTATGATTCTTCCTTAGAAATTGCATGGAAAACAGGAACCAGTTTTGGAAGTAGAGATGCATGGGCAATTGGTGTAACCAAAGAATATGTAGTTGGAGTTTGGGTTGGAAACGCAACTGGTGAAGGAAGACCATTATTAACAGGTGTAGAAAGTGCAGCGCCTATTTTATTTGATGTCTTTCATTTATTACCAAAATCAAAATGGTTTGAAACTCCTTATAATGATTTAGAAGAAGCCAATGTTTGTGGTATTTCAGGTTATTTGGCTCAAGAGAATTGTCCCTACAAAAAACAATGGATTCCAAAAACAGCTAAGAAAACAGAAAATTGTCCTTATCATAAATTAATACATTTGGATAAAAGTGAACAATTTAGAGTGAATTCTACTTGTGAAAGTGTAGATAATATGATTTCAAAATCATGGTTTGTTTTGCCACCAGTTATGGAGTGGTATTATAAAAGTAACAATCCAAATTACATGATTTTACCACCATTTCGAGCAGATTGTGTTTCAAATTCAGATGAAAAAGTAATGGATTTTATTTATCCAAAAACGAATACCAAAATCATTTTAACTAAAAATTTTGAAAGTAAGCTTCAACCAGCCATTTTTAAAGTTGCCCATACCAACAGAGAAACTGAACTTTTTTGGTATTTAGACGATACTTATTTAGGCAACACTAAAACCTTTCATGAAATGCCAATTTCTGCTAAAACGGGTTTTCATATCATAACAGTTGTTGATGAATTGGGTAATGAAATTAGGAGAAAGGTTGAGTTTGAGTAATAAAAAAACCGTTTAGAACTTAATCTAAACGGTTTTTATTTTTTTACTTGATTGCCTTTCCTTTGTCGTCAAAGAAATGGTATTCAAGATACGTGTAAGCGTCACGAGATTTGAGATTAAGAGGAGGAAGTCGTGGACTTCAGGTATATTTATAAACTAAAAAAACCGTTACTCAATTAAGAATAACGGTTTAATATTTTTTACACTGAATTTATTTCAGTGTTACTTGATTGCCTTTCCTTTGTCGTCAAAGAAATGGTATTCAAGATACGTGTAAGCGTCACGAGGTATGATTTTCACCCATTTTTTATGTTCAAAAAACCATTTTGAACGTATTGATGGAAAACCTTTTTCAAGGTATGCTGCCACAAAAGGATGCACATGAAGTGTAACTTTTTTATGGGCTTTAATAATTTTTTCAAGGCTAAACGCAATTTTATCAATAATCAAAATTGGAGCTTCAATTTCCCCATTTTCATTTGGGTCTTCTTCTCTAGTTTTGATATTTACTTCTGGTCTAACTCTTTGTCTAGTAATTTGAATTAATCCAAATTTGCTAGGAGGCAAGATTTTATGCTTGGCCTTATCGTCACTCATTTCTTCTTTTAAGAATTCATAAAGAACTCTACGATTGTCAGGATTTTGCATATCGATGAAATCGACAACAATAATTCCTCCCATGTCTCTTAAACGCAATTGGCGTGCAATTTCTGCAGCAGCAATCATGTTTACTTCTAAAGCAGTATCTTCTTGGTTTCGAGCTTTATTTGATCGATTTCCACTATTAACATCCACAACGTGTAATGCTTCTGTGTGTTCGATAATTAAATAAGCTCCTTTACTCATAGAAACTGTTTTACCAAAGGAAGTTTTTATTTGTCTTTCTACGTGATATTTTTCAAATAATGGCAAATCTTTTGATTGATAGTGTTTTACGATAGACGCTTTTTCTGGAGCTATTTCTTGCAAATAGTCCTTTGTTTGATTAAACAGTTCTTCATCATCAATTTGAATACTTGTAAAAGTATCATTAAATACATCTCTAAGTATGGTGGCAGCTTTGTTAACTTCACCTAATACTTTTGATGGATGATGGGCTGTTTGTAATTTTTTACACATATTAGACCATTTGTCTAATAAATTTTGTAAATCTTTGTTTAGTTCAGCTACTTTTTTGCCTTCAGCTACTGTTCGCACAATAACTCCGAATCCTTTTGGTTTAATAGATTGAACCAGTCTTTTTAATCGTTCTTTTTCTTCTTTAGATTCTATTTTTTGTGAAACAGAAACTCGATCTGAAAAAGGAACTAAAACTACAAATCTACCAGCTAATGAAATTTCCGAGGAAATTCTTGGACCTTTAGTAGATATGGGTTCTTTTACTATTTGAACTAAAAGTGATTGATTAGCACTAATAATATCTGCGATACTACCATCTTTGTCAATCTCTTTTTCAAAAGGAAAATTTTTGAGTGAATAATCTTTTATTTTACCTGCGCTTACAAGTTTAATGAATTTAGTCATCGAATGAAGATTTGGGCCTAAATCATGATAATGCAAAAAAGCATCTTTTTCATAACCTAGATTCACAAAAGCAGCATTAAGTCCTGCAACTGGTTTTCTTATTTTAGAAATAAAAATATCGCCAACCGCAAAGTTACTTCCGCTACTGTTTTCTTCTTCTTTGTGTAATTCAATTAGTTTTCCATCCTTTAATAAGGCAAAATCTACAGTGTCTGAACTAGATCTAATAATTAATTCTTTGTTCAAGTTGTACATTTTTATCCATACTATTTAGTTGATAGTTGGTAGTTGATAGTTATGGTGTGAGAAAAGACACATTAATTACTATTAACTAATTACTAATTACTCTGCAGTACAGATGGATTAAACATTAATTTTTTTACAGGATTTTTTCCCGATAGCCTCTTTTGAAAGTCGGCTAGTTTCAAAGAACTTCTTTTTTTTACTTAAAAAAAGAAAAAGTAGTTTTAAACTACTTTTTCTTTTTGTGACGGTTAGCTCTCGCTCTCTTTTTACGTTTGTGAGTTGCTACCTTATGTCTTTTTCTTTTTTTACCACTTGGCATAATGTTGTTGGTTTAGATTAATAAATAATTATACTGTAACTTCTGTTTTTGTTTTTACTCCTTCAACAAAAACTTTAGCTGGTTTAAATGCAGGAATATTGTGTGCTGGAATTTTAATAGTAGTGTTTTTTGAAATATTTCTACCCGTTTTTTCAGCTCTAGTTTTAACTATAAAACTACCAAAACCTCTTAAATAAACATTGTCTCCTGATTCTAATGAATCTTTTACTTCTTCCATAAATGTTTCAACGGTAGATTGAACGTCTCCTTTTTCAAGACCCAATTTTTCAGAAATTTTTGCTACGATATCTGCTTTCGTCATTTTCTTACGTATTAATATTATTCAAATTTTTTTTGAGTGTGCAAATATAGGAATTAAAAAAACAATATTTCAAGCATAATCAATTAAATTTTAATATAATAAAAGTTATTTTTGTTCCATTAACAATTTTTATGACTTTTTCTAACTTATTAATTCATTGGTATTTACAAAACAAAAGGGATTTGCCTTGGAGAAATACAAATGATGCTTACACAATTTGGTTGTCCGAAATAATTTTACAACAGACAAGAGTAGCTCAAGGTTTGCCTTATTTTGAATCTTTTTTGAGTAATTTTCCAACAGTTTTTGACTTAGCAAACGCTAATGAAGAACAAGTTTTGAAACTTTGGCAAGGTTTGGGATATTATTCAAGAGCAAGAAATCTTCATGCAACTGCAAAATTTGTTGTTGAACATCTAGACGGTGTTTTTCCAAATTCGTACAATGAATTATTAAAGTTAAAAGGTGTAGGAGCATACACAGCCGCAGCAGTTGCCTCTTTTTCTAAACACGAACCTGTTGCTGTTTTAGATGGAAATGTGTATCGTGTCTTGTCAAGATACTTTAATGTTGAAAACGACATTTCAATGGGTTCAACGCAAAAAATATTTCAAAATCTAGCTCAAGAAGTTTTGCCTTCTAAAGATTCTCATATACATAATCAAGCTATTATGGAATTTGGAGCCTTACAATGCGTTCCTAAAAGTCCTGATTGCACCAATTGCATTTTATCGTTCAGTTGCGCTGCACTTCAGTACAAAAAAGTTGCCAGCTTGCCTGTAAAGACAAAAAAAACAAAAGTTACTTCGAGGTTTTTGAATTATATTATTTTTGAAGATTTAAACGAAAATTCAATAATTAACCAACGTACAGAAAAAGGAATTTGGCAAAATTTATATGAGTTTCCTTTGATAGAAACTCAAGGAGATTTAGATAATTCTCAATTAATTGAAACGATAAACGAAACGTTTAAAAATGAATATAAAATTGATTCTATTGAAGTTTTAGTTGCAGAAAAAGTAATTCATAAGCTTTCGCATCAAAAATTACACATTCAATTTTGTAAAGTTATATTAGATGAAATAATTCCAGAAGGTTTGTCAATTAATGAAATAAAAAAAATGCCTTTTCCAATTGTAATTTATAATTTTTTAGAAAGTTATTATGGCAAATAAAAATATTTAGTACATTTGATATATAAAATTATAAGCCATGAGCGGAACATTGAATAAAGTTATGTTGATAGGTCATTTAGGTGACGAAGTAAAAATGCATTATTTTGATGGTGGTAACTGTATTGGAAGATTTCCATTAGCCACCAATGAAGTTTATATTAATAAAACTACTGGTGAAAAAATCACTTCAACAGAGTGGCATAATTTAGTGGTAAGAAATAAAGCTGCTGAAATTTGTGAAAAATATCTTTCAAAAGGAGATAAAATTTATGTTGAAGGAAGAATAAAATCTAGAAATTGGCAAGCTGAAGATGGTTCTACCAAGTACACTACCGAAATTCAAGTTACAGAATTTACGTTTTTAGCAACAAAAAAAGATTCTGATGCTAACAAACAAAATTTCAATTCTGGTGAAAGTGATATGTAAAATGACTAATTTTGTGGTCTAAAATAATAAAGATTTTTTCTTTATAATGTTTAACTAATATTTTCCAATTTGGACTCAGATCCTTCCAGTTTTTTAAATACAATAGATTTTAGTTTGATTTTTGGCTTATTAGGAGTCATTATTCTTCTTGTTTGCTCTGCTTTTATTTCTGGTTCAGAAGTTGCACTATTTTCATTAGATCAAAAAGATTTGGATGATTTAGATCACCACAGTCCACAAAAAGGGAAGTTAATTAACGAATTATTACAGCGTCCCAAAAAACTATTAGCTACTATATTAATTGCCAATAATTTTATCAATATTGGTGTTGTAATTTTATTTTCATCTATAAATCAAAAATTATTTGAAGGCATTGTAAATAAAATCCTTCGTTTTTCGGTTGAAGTGCTTTTATTGACTTTCCTAATTCTTCTCTTTGGGGAAGTTTTACCTAAAATTTATGCGAGTAGAAACAAGATTTCTTTTGCCAAAAAAGTAAGTCTTCCTGTTTCAATTTTAAATCAATTGTTGAGTCCAATTAGTGTTCCAATGCGAAACATTACGGTTTATATTGAAAAAAAGTTCAGTGTTCAGAAAACCAATTTCTCAGTGGACCAATTGTCGCAAGCATTAGAATTAACCGATCAAAAAGAAACTACTACCGAAGAACAAAAAATATTGGAAGGAATTGTAACCTTTGGAAACACCGATGTAAAACAAGTCATGAGTCCAAGAATTGATATTTTTGCCATTGAATATTCGGAATCGTTCAAGGAAATTATGCCAAAAATTGTCGAAAAAGGATATTCCAGAATTCCAGTTTATAAGGAAGGAATTGATCACATAGAAGGTGTTTTGTTTATCAAAGATTTAATTCCGTTTATCGATCATAAAGATTATGAATGGCAAACCCTTTTGAGAGAACCTTTTTTTGTGCCAGAAAACAAAAAATTGGATAATCTTTTAAAAGAATTTCAAGGTATGAAAAATCATTTGGCAATTGTTGTTGATGAATATGGTGGTACTTCTGGATTGGTTTCATTGGAAGATATTTTGGAAGAAATTGTGGGTGATATTAGTGATGAATTTGATGAAGAAGACATTAGTTTTTCTAAAATTGATGATAAAAATTACCTTTTTGAAGGAAAAGTTAGTCTAAAAGATTTCTACAGAGTTATCGAAGTTGATGAAGATAAGTTTGAAGAATCTAAAGGTGAAGCTGAAACTTTGGCAGGATTTATTTTAGAAATTTCAGGAAACTTTCCAAAGAAAAATACCAAAATAACTTTTGAAAATTGCCTTTTTACAGTGGTTGGAGTTGATAAACGTAGAATAAAACAATTAAAAATTACGTTACAATAACTAAAGACTTAAAAATGAAAAACTACATATTATTTATAATTTTTGCTATTGCTTTGGTTTCTTGTGGTGGAGATGTTACTCCAAAACCGACAAGTTTACTTCGTTTAGAATATCCAATGCCAGCGTATTATGATACCCTTACTCAATATCCTTTTAGTTTAGAAATTAATGATTTTTCTAAATTGCAAAATAAATCTAATGGTGCTGTAGAAATTCACTATCCAAAAATGAAGGCTACTGTTTATTTAACCTATAAATCTGTAAATAACGATTTAAACGATTTGCTTTTAGATGCACAAAAGTTAACCTATAAAAATCACGTAATCAAAGCAGATGAAATTATAGAACAGCCTTTTATAAATCCTGATGATAGGGTTTACGGTATGTTTTACTCTGTAGGAGGTGACGCAGCAACTAATGCCTTGTTTTATGCAACTGATAGTACTAAAAACTTTGTAACAGCTAGTGTATACTTTTACGCCAAACCTAATTTTGATTCCATTATGCCAGCGGCCAACTACATTACAAAAGATATGAAACATATGTTGGAAACAATAAAATGGGAGAATTAGATTTGGTATTTTAGATTTTCTGTTTAAAACTTGTAAACCTTTTTTAAGATTTAACTTTCGAAACCTTATACAATTTTCCACCGCCAACTGCCTCAACAGTTTTAGTAATTTTTTGTTGGTCTAATAGATCTGCATCATAAGTTACAGTTGCTGTTTTAGATTCAAAGTCAACTTTAGCTTGTGCAACACCATCTAATTTGGAAAGTTTTCCTTCAATTAAATTGGCACAACCCACAGCACAGGTCATTCCTTCAATTTCGAATGAAGCTGTTTTTGGATTTGATGGAATTGGTTTAATATTTTCAACAGGTTCTGAAGCAATTTCTTGACTTACTTTTACTTCTTGATTTTTACAACTTACAGCTAATAAGGATATTGTTGCTGCTAAAAGTGCTTTTTTTACTATTTTCATATATGTAAAATTTATTTGTTAGTGGTCATATATGTTATCGCCTCTTTATTTATTGGTGTTTGCTTATGCAAACTTGTTGTTAATGGCGATTTCATATGTAGATAATTATTTGATTTTTATTGTTCATATGGTATCTCCTTATCTATTTAGGTGTTTGTTTGCAACAAACTTGTTGTTAGTAGCGATTTCATAATTCTCACGAATAATTTAAAATACAAAGATAGTAATTCTCTTTTTTTTAAATGTTACAATTATCACAAACAAAAGCCTTCAATAAGCACTGTTAAATTGAAAATAAAGACGCATTTTTGCACTTTATAAACTTTTAATTGCAAAAAATAATTCTGTGAATGATGGAAAACAATAAAAAATGGTATTTGTTAATCTTTTTAGGTTGTGTTTGGGGAAGCTCTTTCTTATTAATGAAATTGGGTCTAAAAGGTGTCAATCCAGTTCAAATGGGAAGTTTGCGAATTTTATTTGCTGCTGCTTTTTTAATTTTAGTTGGATTTAAACAAATTACAAAAATACCAAGACACAAATGGAAATACATTGCTATAACTTCAATGTTTGGTACCTTTTTACCCGTTTATTTGTTTGCTGTTGCCTTGTCTAAAATTGACGGTTCCATAAGTTCTATTTTAAATTCATTAACACCCTTAAACACATTAGTTGCAGGAATTTTATTTTTTAAAATGGATGTTCAAAGACGACAAATTTTTGGTGTTCTTATAGGTTTTTTGGGTTGTATTTTATTAGTTTTATTTGGAAAAGGAGAGAACACCACTGAAAATTATTACTATGCTTTATTAGTTGTATTGGCTTCTGTTTTTTATGGTATTAATGTCAATTTAATTAAAAAGTATTTATCTGATTTAAAACCTTTAACCATAAGTACTGGAAATTTTATAGTAATGTCCATTCCAGCTTTGTTGGTATTGTATTTTTCTGATTTTTTTGAAATTGCTTCTGAGCCGAAAGTGATTACTTCTTTGGGATATATTGCTGTATTAGGAATTGTAGGAACGGGTTTATCTAACATTTTGTTTTTTAAGTTAATTCAATTGTCTTCGCCTGTTTTTGCCTCTTCTGTTACTTATTTGATTCCTGTTGTAGCTATCATTTTAGGTTATTTTGTAATGAATGAAACATTATCTTTAGTACAAGGAATTGGTGCAATAGTAGTTTTGTTTGGAGTTTATTTTTCAAGTAAAAAATAGTATAAAAAAAGTCATTCTTTTTACGGAATGACTTTTAGTAGTTTATTGTGATTGAAAATTATTCAAAATCAGCTTCGGTTACCCCTTCGTTGATTTTAACTTCTTGAGTAACAAAGTCTAAATCCATTCCCATTTGAAGGATGGTATTGTATGGGAATTTAATACCTTTTACTTCTTTATAATTATCAAACATCATCATTTGTGTACCTTGCTCAGTTTCATTTGATTCAGCTACTTTCAATCCAGAAGCAACATCATACATTAATGTTCTTTTTCCAACTTTTATAGCATAAGCATCTTTACCATTAACATTTTCAATTCCTCTGATGGTCAAACTTGAATCGTTAACTAATTCTAACTCAACAAAAGGATGTGACATTCTTTTTGCATTGGCAACTTTTTCAGCGTCAGTAATTTCTTTTCTTGCACCACCTTGTTGCACTTCAATCGCTTTTGTACCGTTGAATTTAATTCCACCTAATTCCATTCCCATTCCAGAAATGATGTAAGATAATTGATTTTTAGAAGTTGTTTTTGTAGTTAATAATAACTCTTGACCTTGAACTGAAGCTTTTCCAACTAAAATAGTAGATTTTACATCTTTTAAAGCTTTTTCTCCACCTATCGCATTGATATAGCTTTCTAAAACAGTTTTTGCAGTAACTCCCTTAGGAATTTCTTTTTTGATAACAGGCTTATCTACTTTATTACCAAAACGATCAAAATACATGATTGGAATTCCAGTTTTTTCTAAACCTGGTAAAACGTCAGCTGCTTTACCAACAACAACAACTCTTAAATTATCAGCTAAGAAATATTTGTTAGCTGCAGCTAAAATGTCTTCTGCAGTTACAGCGTTGATGTTTTTAATATAATTTTCATAAAAATCATCAGGTAAACTTTGAGTTTCTTTGTTTAATGCATATCTAGCAACAGTTTCTGGTTTTTCAATTTGCATTACAAAGTTTCCAACGTATTTAGCTTTTGCATTTCTTAAATCTTCGTCAGAAACTAAATCAGTTCTCATGCGTTTAATTTCATTGAAGATTTCAACTATTGCACTATCAGTAACCGTGTTTCTTACAGAAGCAGTAGCTTTAAATTTTGAAGTATATTTTCCAGAACCTATTGAAGAATACGAACCGTATGTCCAACCGTGTTTTTCACGTAAGTTTAGGAATAATCTACCTTCACCACCACCACCAAGAATTTGGTTAGCTAAAAGAGTTGCAAAATAATCTTTGTTTGTCATTTTAAGATTCGAAACATTGATTACAGAAATTTCAGATTGAACGGCATTTGACATATCCACAAAATTAATTTGAGAATATTGAACATCAGTTGGTTCAGTGAAAGTTAAACTTGGAGCTGTAGCTTTTTTCCAACCTTTGAATGCTTTTTCAATTTGTTTTTTAATTTCTTTGAACTTTACATCACCAATAACAACAAGATATGCGTTTTCTGGAACAAAATAAGTGTTATAGTTTAAAATTACGTCGTTTAAAGTTACATTATTTAGAGTTTCTTCGCTAGTATTTTCACCACTTGGATGATTTAAACCGTAAACTAAAATGTTTTCAACTCTTCTTGCGTTTGCAGTTACACTTTTTTCGTCGGTTTTAATTCCTTCAATTAATCTTGTTTTTGTTTTATCAAATTCTTCTTGAGTAAATTTTGAATCAAGAGCTCCTTCTGCCATTAATTCTAAAATTCTGCCAGAGTATTTTGATAAACCACTAGCAAATGCACCAGAAGAGTAAAAACCAATATTAGCACCCAAGAAGTCAATTTCTTCATTAAAAGCTTCTTTAGAAGTTTTATTAGTTTCATTTCCAATCATGTCGCTCAAAATGTCAGCAACTCCTTTGATGTTTCCTTCTGTGTAAGGGGTATTGTCGATAGATAAGTTAAAAGAAACTCTAGGTAATTTAGAATTTTCGACAACCATTACTTTTAATCCATTTTTTAGAGTAAAAGTTTCAGGTGATTTTATATTTATGCTCGGTGCCGGACCAGATTTTGGCATTGGTCTGTCTTGAGCTGTAATTGTTGTCATAAAGAACAAACTAGTTACTATTGTTATAATTTTTTTCATTTTACTGTTCTTATTTTGGAGATTTATCTGTTGCTGGAACATAGTCTAATAATAATCTTTGATTTGGATTCAAATATTTTTTAGCTACATCTCTAATTTCTTCTTTGGTTATTGATTTGTAAATTCCTAATTCTGAATTAATTAAATTTACGTCCCCATAAAGCATGTAATAAGTTGCTAAATTACTAGCAATTCCTTCCACACTTGTGTTGCTGTTAACATATTGGTTTTCAAAAATATTTTGAAGTTTGTTGTAATCTTTATCTGAAATTAACTCTGTTTGTACTTTTTTAATTTCTTCGTCAATGTTATTTTGGATGTCTTCTTTAGTAAATCCATCCATTGGTAAAGCATATATTAGATACATACCGTAATCTTCTTGACCATTGTTAAACGCACCAACTTGCAAAGTCATTTTTTTATCATCTACCATTTTTTTATAAAGTACAGAGCTTTTTCCGTCAGATAAGTAAGTAGATAACATGTCTAATGCTCTAGCTTCTCTAGTTTTCATTGAAGGAGTTCTGTAAGCTTGAAGATACATTGGTTTTTGAATGTTTGGATCTTCCCAAGTAGCATTAATTACGCTAGTGATTGGCTCTTCTTCTACTTTGTTTTTTGTAACAGGAGTTCCTTTAGGTATGGCACTAAAATATTTCTGAATCCATTCTTTAGCTTGAGCATTGTCAAATTGACCAGCAACCACTAACACAGCGTTATTTGGAATATAGAATTTTTTATTGAATGCTTGAAATTCTTCAAGAGTAGCAGCATCTAAATGTTCCATTTCTCCAATAGTTGTCCATTTGTAAGGGTGAACTTTGAATAAGTTTTGTTTTACGGCTTTAAAAATATTTCCGTAAGGCTGATTGTCTACACGTAGTCTTTTTTCTTCTTTAACTACTTCATTTTGAGTATCAACACCAATTTGATTAATTACAGGATGCATTAATCTTTCCGATTCCATCCATAAAGCCAATTCTAAATTATTTGATGGAAAAACTTCGTAATAATAGGTTCTGTCGTCAGAAGTGTTTGCATTGTTTTGACCACCATTAGCAGTTACAATTTTAAACCATTCGCCTCTTTCAATGTTTTTTGTTCCTTCAAATAAAAGGTGTTCAAAAAAGTGTGCAAAACCGGTACGGTCTGGTTGTTCATCTTTAGCACCTACATGGTACATAACAGATGTGATAATAACAGGAGCAGAGTTGTCTTGATGAAGAATAACATGTAAGCCGTTATCTAAATCAAACTCCTCAAATGCTACATTTTGTGCAGTTGAAATACTTCCTAACATAAGTATTGAGCTTAAAGCCATTAATGATTTTTTCATAAAATGAATTTGTTGATTTTCTAATTAGTTGCTAATTTCGTAAAAAAGTTACAGTTTTAAAACAAAAATACGTTAAAAAAATAATTAACTAAAGTGTTGTGGGTATTGTAATTAGTTGTATATTTGCAACCTTAAAAAAATAATTTAAACACATTGTTATGTACGCAATCGTAGAGATAGCAGGGCAACAATTTAAAGTTAGCAAAGACCAAAAAGTTTATGTACACCGTCTACAGGATGAAGAAGGAGCGAAAGTTTCTTTTGACAAAGTCCTATTGTTAGATGATAATGGTACAATAACTCTAGGCGCCCCAGCTATAGAAGGTGCTTCTGTTGAAGCCAAAGTGTTAAGCCACTTAAAAGGAGATAAAGTAATCGTTTTCAAAAAGAAAAGAAGAAAAGGTTACAAAAAGAAAAATGGTCACAGACAATCATTATCTCAAATTTTAATTGAAGGTATTTTAGCTACAGGTTCTAAAAAAGCAGCTCCTAAAAAAGAAGATGCAAAGAAAGAAGCTCCTGCTAAAGCTCAAAAAGTTGTAGATGCTCCAGCTGAAGAGGCAAAAACTCCAAAAGCAAAAGCTTCTAAAAAAGAAGATGATTTGAAATTAATCGAAGGAATTGGACCAAAAGCTGCTGAAGTATTAGTTGCTGCTGGTATTGATACTTTTGCTAAATTGGCTAATGCTTCTGCTGAAAGTGTAAAAGAAATTTTAGACGCTGCTGAAGCTAAAGTACAACATTTAGATCCAGGTACATGGGCACAACAAGCTCAATTGGCTGCTGATGGTAAAATGGACGAATTGAAAAAATTACAAGATGAATTAAACGGTGGTAAAGCTGTTTAATTTTAATATTAACTTATAAAACCAAAACATCATGGCTCACAAGAAAGGTGTCGGTAGTTCGAAGAATGGTAGAGAATCAGAATCGAAGCGTTTAGGCGTTAAGATTTATGGTGGACAAGCTGCAATTGCTGGAAACATTATCGTAAGACAAAGAGGTTCTAAACACAATCCGGGTGAAAACGTTTACATGGGTAAAGATCATACTTTACATGCAAGAGTTGACGGACTGGTTAAGTTTCAGAAAAAAGGGGATAACAAATCATTTGTATCTATTGTTCCTTTTGAAGCATAATTGATTAGAAACTTCAAAATTATAAAAATCCCAAATTCCAAAAGAGTTTGGGATTTTTTATTTTTTTAATATGATATGTTTTGTAATGATGTTTTAGGTTTTTGTATGTTTAATTTGAAATTCTGAAATGAATTTAGCATGACTAGAATTTTGGAAAGAAAAATATTTTTGATGGTAAATGCGTTTTTGCAATAGTGATAGTAGTGGCATCCTTTTCTTTTTTTCTTTAAAAAAAGAAAAGATATAACGAATAGCACGGTGCCTTGGCAATTGCCCAAATAAAAACCCTCACAATGCTGCAAGGGTTTTCATACTATTTTAGACTAATTACTAGTAACTAATCACTATTTACTTATATTAATATCTGTAGTATTCTGGCTTAAATGGTCCTTGAACTTCTACACCAATATATTTTGCTTGATCGGGTCTTAATTCTTCTAATTCAACACCTAATTTAGCTAAATGTAAAGCCGCTACTTTTTCATCTAAATGTTTTGGTAACATATATACTTCATTTTTATATGCTGAAGCGTTTGTCCATAATTCAATTTGAGCTAAAGTTTGGTTGGTGAATGAATTACTCATTACAAAACTTGGGTGACCAGTTGCACAACCTAAGTTTACTAAACGCCCTTCAGCTAAAATAATGATATCGTTTCCGTTAACAGTATACTTATCTACTTGAGGTTTGATTTCAACTTTAGATGAACCATGGTTTTTATTCAACCAAGCCATGTCAATTTCATTATCAAAATGACCAATGTTACAAACGATAGTTTTATCTTTCATTTTTTCGAAATGAGAACCTAAAACAATGTCTTTATTCCCGGTTGTAGTAATAACAATATCAGCATTTGAAACAACCGTATCTAATTTTTTAACTTCAAAACCGTCCATTGCAGCTTGTAAAGCACAAATTGGGTCAATTTCTGTAACAGTAACAATTGAACCAGCTCCTCTAAACGAAGCCGCTGTTCCTTTTCCAACATCACCATATCCACAAACTACAACTCTTTTTCCAGCTAACATAATATCTGTTGCTCTACGAACTGCATCTACTGCAGATTCTTTACAACCATATTTGTTGTCAAATTTAGATTTAGTAACTGAATCGTTTACGTTAATTGCTGGTACGTGTAAAGTTCCATTTTGCATTCTTTCGTACAAACGGTGAACTCCTGTTGTGGTTTCTTCAGATAAACCTTTAATGTCTGCAATTAATTCAGGGAATCTATCAAAAACCATGTTTGTTAAATCTCCACCATCATCTAAAATCATGTTTAATGGTTTTCTATCTTCTCCAAACCATAAAGTTTGTTCTATACACCAATCAAAATCTTCTTCATTTAATCCTTTCCATGCGTAAACTGGAATTCCAGCAGCAGCAATGGCAGCAGCAGCGTGATCTTGAGTAGAGAAAATATTACAAGAAGACCAAGTAACATCAGCACCAAGAGCAACCAACGTTTCAATTAAAACAGCAGTTTGGATGGTCATGTGTAAACAACCAGCAATTCTAGCTCCTTTTAAAGGTTGGCTTGCACCATATTCTTCTCTTAAAGCCATTAATCCTGGCATTTCAGCTTCCGCTAATTCAATTTCTTTTCTTCCCCAATCTGCTAAAGATATGTCTTTAACTTTATAAGGTACATAAGTTGCAATTTTTGTACTCATCTATCGTATATTTGTATTATTAATTTGAAGGTGCAAAGGTAAGTAATTCCTTTTTATTTACTAAATATTTCACTTATTTTGTGAATTGTTTAGTAGTTTAATTGTTTGAAATTCAGTAAAATATTCTATGCCATTACATAAAGTTGTTTATTTAGCCAATAATACCAAATTATATTTGTGGAAGATTACAGAAGACTTGGAGGAACTTTACAATGAAGTAAAATTGAAAGATTCTTCAATATCCAGACTAGATGGTATGAAATCTGAAAGTCATAAAAAAGGTTTTTTGGCTGTTAGAAAGTTGTTGCAACATATTGATTATAATGATTTTGATTTGTATTACGACGTTCATGGGAAACCTAATCTAAAACCGCAAGCTTGTGGTATAAAGGAAATGCATATTTCTATTTCGCATTCCCATGGATTTTCGGCTATTGCTCTAAGTGATAAAAATATTGGAATTGACATAGAAATTTTAAAAGAGAAAATCTTAAAAATCGCACCAAAATTCATGAATCTTTCACATTTGGATAATCTAACAGAAGAAGAAAAAATTAAAAAAGCAACTGTTATTTGGGGTATTAAAGAGAGTATTTTTAAAATTAAAAACGAAACAGGTATTAGCTTTCCGAATCACATTTTTGAGGAAGATTTTAATTTTGAGGATAAGAAAGCGTTTGCAAAACTTAAATTCAACAATAAATTAGAAGATTTTAAGGTTCAATTTGATTCTTTTGAAGATTATATGTTTGTTTGTGCTTTCCAAAATTAACAATGATAAAAATATATCAAGAAATACTAAATTCTAAAATTAAAGGAGAAAAACTTTTAGCAATCCTTGTCGATCCAGATAAAGTTTCGTTAGACTCAACTTCGAACTTAATTCAAAAAATAAATGAATCACCAGCTACTCATATTTTTGTTGGTGGAAGTTCTTTTGAAGGGAATTATTTAGATGAATTGCTTTTGGTTTTAAAATCTAAAATTAAATTACCCATTCTAATTTTTCCCGGAAATTTCGCTCAAATTTCTGATAATGCTGACGGAATTTTATTTTTAAATTTAATTTCAGGTCGAAATCCTGAATATTTAATTGAACAACAAGTTAACGCAGTTCCTTTTTTAGAAAAAACAAATCTAGAAGTACTATCAACAGGATATATTTTAATTGAAAATGGCAAGGAAACCGCAGTTGAAAGAGTAAGTCAAACAAAACCTTTGTCAAGAAAAAACATTGATTATGTTGCTCAAACTGCAAAAGCAGGTGAATATATGGGAAATAAATTAATTTATCTTGAAGCAGGAAGTGGTGCTGAAAATACTGTTCCTTGTGCAATGATTAAGCAAGTTTCTAATATAATTAATATTCCTTTAATCGTTGGTGGTGGCATCAGAAGTAAAACTGAAATTGATAATGCATTTACTGCTGGAGCTGATTTAGTTGTAATTGGAACAGCATTTGAAAATAATCCAAATTTCTTTGAAGAATGATAGATTTTTTATTTTCTCAGTATAAAGAATATGAAACAGTCGATATTGTTTTAGAAATTGTTGCTATTCTGTTTGGACTAGTTAGTGTGCTTTTTGCCAAAAAAAACAATATTTTAGTTTATCCTACAGGAATTATTAGTACTATTTTGTTTGTTTATTTACTGAATAAATGGGGTTTGGTTGGTGATATGTTAATTAATGGATATTACACGACAATGAGTATATATGGTTGGTATATTTGGACAAGGAAAAAAGAAGATCAACCCGAATTTCCAATTTCTAAAATGACAATAAAAGAGTATTATCAAGGAATTGTTATTTTTGTTTTAACATTGTTGTTTGTGGCTTTTGTATATAAATATTTTGATAAATTTACCAATTGGGCAGCTTATGTAGATACATTTACCACAGGAATTTTCTTTGTTGGTATGTGGTTAATGGCCAAGAGAAAGATAGAAAATTGGATTTTTTGGATAATTGGTGACCTAGTTTCAATACCTTTATATTTTTATAAAGGATATACTTTTACAAGCCTACAATATGTGCTATTTACAATAATTGCAATTTATGCATACTTAGAATGGAAAAAATATTTAACGAAAGTGATTTAAATCAAATTCAAGAAAAAGGAATTTTACTTGAAAATATAGAACAACAATTGCATTATTTTAATAATGGTATAGCAAAAATAAATCTTCAAAAATCAGCTACTATTGGTGACGGAATTTTTCATTTTTCAACGGATGAAATGGAAGAATTGTGTCGCTATTTTGATGAAAATAAAAGTCAAAAAGTAATAACTAAGTTTGTTCCTGCTTCAGGAGCAGCGAGTAGAATGTTTAAATTTTTATCTGAATTTTTATCTGAATTTGATGTTGAAAAAGACACTATTAATTCGTACATCAATCATAAAAAACAACACGATTTAAACGTTTTTTTGATTGGAATTAAAAATTTTCCTTTTTACAGAGATTTAAAAAATAAGCTTTTAGAAATATTCCCTTCTTATCAAGATTTTGAGAAAGACAAAAAGGATTATTTATTAATCAAAACATTGTTGTCTTCCGATTATTTTGATTATTCAAATATGCCAAAAGGAGTTTTACCTTTTCATATTAAAAACAATGCTGAACTCACACCAGTTGAAGAGCATATTAATGAAACTATTTTTTATAAAGGAATAGAAGATAAACCCCAAGTTCATTTTACAATCTCAAAGGAGCATCAACATCTTTTTGAAAATATAATAAAGCACTATCCTGATGTAGCCATTTCTTTTTCTTATCAAAATGAATCTACTGACACAATTGCTGTAAATTTAGATAACACTCCTTTTAGAAAGGATGATGGAAGCTTGTTTTTTAGACCTGGTGGTCATGGAGCGTTAATTGAAAATCTTAATCAATTGGAATCGGATATTCTTTTTGTTAAAAATATTGATAATGTTTCTCAAATTCACATGGAGTCTATATTGACTTATAAAAAAGTTTTAGGAGGATTGTTGTTGAAAAAACAAGCTCAAATTTTTACTTATTTAGATAAGTTAGGAAGTCATTCTGTTAATGAAAATCTGATTAAAGAAATTGAATTATTTGCAAAAGAACAGCTCAATATTTCTTTGCCCATTAATTTCGATAAATTTCAATCTGAATATAAAATTGAATTGCTTTTTAAAGAATTAAATCGTCCTATTCGAATTTGTGGAATGGTAAAAAATGAAGGAGAACCTGGAGGAGGACCTTTTTGGGTAAAAAAAGAAAATGGTTTGTCTTCGCTACAAATTGTTGAAACTTCTCAAATTAATTTGAAAGATAAAGATCAAAAGAAAATAGTAGATCAGGCAACGCATTTTAATCCTGTAGATTTGGTTTGTGGTATCAAAGATTTTAAAAATAAAAAATTTGATTTAACACAGTTTGTTGATAAAAATACAGGTTTTATTGTAGAAAAAAATAGAAATGGAAAACCAGTAAAATCTTATGAATTGCCTGGTTTGTGGAATGGTGCAATGGCTCATTGGATTACAATTTTTGTAGAAGTACCATTGTCTACCTTTAATCCAGTAAAAACAGTTAACGATTTATTAAAGCCTTCTCACCAACCTTTAGATAAAGAAATGTTTTAATGGATAAACAAATTTTACTTTCCGAATTAAACTTTAAAGCAGTAAGAAGTAGTGGTGCTGGTGGACAAAATGTAAATAAAGTTTCCTCTAAAGTAGTATTGACTTTTGATTTACAAAATTCACAAGGATTAAGTGAGGAAGAAAAAGTATATTTAAAAGAAAAAATTGCTTCAAAATTAACCCAAGAAGATATTCTTATATTAAATTGTGACGAAGACCGAAGTCAATTGAAAAACAAAACAATTGTTACTAAAAGATTTTTCGAAATTTTAAAAAAAGGGTTAGAAAAACCTAAAATCAGAAAAGAAACAAAAGTACCAAGAGCAGTTAAAGAAAAAAGACTGAAAACTAAAAAAACCATTTCAACAATTAAGCAAAATCGAAAAAAACCTGAATTATAATATTTAGACTGTAATGAAAAATGATATTAAAAAATCTTAATACTTAATACCAAAATCTTAATACTTTCTATTATATTTGCAACGTCTCAAAGGGGTGCTCTAAATATCGAGCTGAGATTATACCCATAGAACCTAGAACAGGTAATGCTGTTTAGGGAATTGACAAAAGTAAAAGTGCACGTTTGCTTGCGTCTGGAGTTTTCAATTTAATTTTAACCAAAGAATAATTACCCCTTTTATTCGTATAATTTATTTACGAATGAAACAATTATTTACAAAAAGTACCAAGTACCAAATACCAAGTACTAAGACTTATTTAAGTCTGTTGGCGTTATTTTACACAACTTTTGCCATTTCTCAAGAGCAAAACAAAGACACTACTAAAGTCAATAACTTAGACGAAATTATTGTGTCTGCGGTGAGAGTTACTTCACAATCACCCGTAACATTTAGTAATTTAGATAAAAAAGAAATTGCTAAAAGAAACTTAGGTCAAGATATTCCTATTCTAATGAATTATTTGCCTTCTGTGGTAACTACTACAGATGCTGGTGCTGGTGTAGGTTATACTGGAATTCGAGTTAGAGGTAGCGATGCTTCTCGTGTTAATGTAACCATCAATGGAATTCCATATAACGAATCAGAAAGTCAAGGCACATTTTGGGTCAATATGCCCGATTTTGCATCTTCTGTAGAAAGTCTTCAATTGCAACGTGGTGTCGGAACCTCTACAAACGGATCAGGTGCTTTTGGGGCAAGTTTAAATGTACTTACCGAGAATTTTCAATCAAAATCTGGAGGAGAAATAGCCAATTCGTTTGGAAGTTTTAATACCAGAAAGCATACAGTGAAATTCAACACAGGAATGTTGAAAAGTGGTTTTGAATTGTCAGGTCGATTATCTCAAATCAATTCGGATGGATTTATTGATAGAGCTTCCTCAGATTTAAAAGGGTATTTTTTACAAGGTGTTTATAAAGGAAAATCGACTTTAATTAAAGCTTTGGTTTTTGGTGGTCAAGAAAAAACCTATCAAGCATGGTATGGTTTAGAAGATCCAGAAAAACTTAAAAACGACAGAACTTTTAATGTGGCAGGAATGTATTTTGATGCTGCTGGAAACATGAAATTTTATGATAATGAAGTAGATAATTACAATCAAGATCATTATCAATTGCATTGGAGTGAAAAAATGAATGCGTTTTGGACTACGAATTTTGCATTACATTACACTTATGGAAGAGGTTATTTTGAGCAGTATAAAGAAGACGAAGATTTTGCTACCTATAATTTTGATCCGATTGTAATTGGAGGCGAAACAATAGCCACTACAGATGTAATTAGAAGACGTTGGTTGAAGAATGATTTCTTTGGAACCACTTTTTCTGCCAACTATAAAAAAAATAATTTAGATATAATTTTGGGTGGTGCTTGGAACAAATATCAAGGCGATCATTTTGGTGAAGTTATTTGGGCTCAATTCACTTCCAATAGTGAAATAAGAGACAGATATTATGATGATTATGCTAATAAAACCGATTTCAATGTTTTTTCAAAAGTAAATTATAAAGCTACTTCTAGTTTAAGTTTATTTGCCGATTTACAATACAGAAGAGTAGGGTACCAGGCCAATGGTGTACAACCAACTTTTGTAGATGATGTTTTCAATTTTTTCAATCCTAAAGCAGGCTTAACGTTTTATGCGAGCGATAATAGTAGTCTTTATTTTTCTTATGCTATTGCCAACAGAGAACCCAGAAGAGATGATTATGAAAACAACAGTTTCAAAGCCGAGCATTTGCAAGATTATGAATTAGGTTGGAGATTCAGTACTCCTAAAATAAAATTAAACACCAATATATATTACATGAAATATAAAGATCAACTCGTATTAACGGGTAGTTTAAATGATGTTGGTGCTCCCATATTTACTAACAGCGGAAAAAGTTATAGATTAGGATTAGAAGTTGATGCTACTATACAATTAAATGATCAATTTATGTTGGTGCCTAATTTTGCATTAAGTCAGAATAAAAACCAAGATTTCTTTTTTGAAAGAGACGGAATACTTCAAAATTTAGGTCATACAAACATTGCTTTTTCACCCAATTTTATAGCTTCAAATCAATTGGTTTATCAGCCTTTTGGTAATTTTCAAGCCGCTTTTTTATCTAAATTTGTATCGGAACAATATATGGGAAATATAGATGCTACTAACTCAAAATTAGACAGTTATTTTGTAAATGATTTAAATTTAAACTATGTATTAAAAACAAATAAAGTTTTTGAAAATATTACTTTTTCTTTGTTGGTCAATAATTTATTTGATTTAGAATACGAATCCAATGGTTATTTTTACACCTATGATGATGATTTTTCAAATCCAGGAACAATTTCTACAATTGAAGGAGCTGGATTTTATCCGCAAGCAGGAAGAAATTTCTTCATAGGAATGAACTTGAAATTCTAGTAAAAAAAGAGGGAAGTTTTAATAACTTCCCTGCTTTATCAATTGTATATTCTTAAATTATTTCCATTAACTTCAACACGGTAGGCTTTTAAAGGATATTCTTTTCCTTGAGATAATCCGGTAAATAAACTGTATTCTGCATCATCACATGGACAAACACCCATTATGCCATTTAATGTCATGGTAGAACAAGCACTTAAAGGTTGGTTGGGACAAGCAGCATCAAAAGCCGTATAACCTGTTCCAGTATTAAATACAAAAACACCTCTAATTCCGATTCCAGTAGTATTGATTAAAACACCATTTCCTGTAAAATTTAAACTATTGTATAGAGGCAAATCTTTATTTACAGTAAAATTTACGTTGTAATTGGGTAAATAAGGATTGTTTTGTATGATTTCACTATCACATCCAAATAAAACGAAAACTAATCCAATTAAAATAATCTTTTTCATAAATGTAAAATTTATTTGTTAGAGGTCATATAAGATAGCGCTTTTTATTATTGATGTTTGTGTCCAAAAAAAACAATTAGTTGATGGCGATTTCAAGGTAATTTAATTCAAAATCAAAACTACATTATAAACGAATAAAATCATAAAATAATATGCTAAAAAATACTTTAATCAAATAAATTTCTATATTTGCAATAAGGAATCCCATAGGTGTGGGATTTTTTCTATTTATATAATTAATGAAGTTATGAGTAACATATCCTATTATACAGCAGAAGGTTTAAAAAAACTTAGAGACGAAGTAGATCATTTAAAAAGCATAGAACGTCCTAAAGCTTCACAAGCTATTGCAGAAGCTAGAGATAAAGGAGATTTATCTGAAAATGCCGAATACGATGCTGCTAAAGAAGCTCAAGGATTACTGGAAATGAAAATTTCTAAAATGGACGAATTATTAGCCAACGCTAGGTTGATTGATGAATCTCAATTAGATACTTCTAAAGTGTTAGTTTTATCTAATGTTAAGATTAAAAATCAAACTAACGGTATGGAAATGAAATATACTTTAGTTGCAGAAAGTGAAGCCGATTTAAAAACGGGTAAAATATCTGTAACTTCTCCCATTGGAAAAGGCTTGTTAGGAAAATCTGTTGGTGAAATTGCTGAAATTAATGTACCTAATGGAGTGCTTAAATTTGAAATTTTAGAGATTTCAAGAGATTAATTTTAAAAAAAATCAGCTATGGCTTCTATATTTACTAAAATTATAAATGGCGAAATTCCTTGTTATAAAATTGCTGAAGACGAAAATTTTATTGCTTTTTTAGATGTGAATCCAAACGCAAAAGGACATACACTTTGTGTTCCTAAATTAGAAATCAATAAAATTTTTGATATGGAAGAAGATTTATATTTACAATTAATGTCTTTTTCAAGAAAAATTGCCAAAGCTTTAGAAAAAACAGTATCCTGCAAACGAATTGGTGTTGCAGTGGTTGGATTAGAAGTTCCACATGTGCATGTACATTTAATTCCACTACAAGATATGGACGATATGCGATTTCAAAGAAAAGTGTCTCTAGAAAAAGAGGAATTTGAATCTCTAGCAAAAAATATTGCTCAAAATTTATAATAAAAGCACCTATTTTGGTGTTTTTTTGTTTTAGTTGTCTATGAAATATATAATTTGTCTACTGTTTTTTCAAACCTTACTTTTTTCACAATCCAAAAGTAGTTACGCTTCTGTTGAAAAAGTAATGAATGAAATTCCTGAATCTGAAACGTACAGTTCTGAAAATATTGCAGCCTATATTCAGAAAAATTTTAGTACGCAACAAGATCAAATCAAAGCGGCTTACTATTATGTTATTGCAACTATTAGTTATGATGTTACTTTCGAGTTTACCCTAAATCTGGTCATTTCAGAAGAAGACATGAACAGTAAAACAATCAATACCAAAAAGGGAGTTTGTATTCATTATGCTTATTTTTTTAAAGACATAGTTCAAAATTTAGGTTACAATTGTTATTTAATTTCGGGTTACACCAAACAAAATCAAAAATTAGCTTCACTTTCTCACGCTTGGTGTGGCATGCAATTGGAAGATAATAAATGGTATATTTTTGATCCAACTTGGGATTCAGGAGTCATTATTAATGGAAAATTTGTTAGAAAAATTACATCTAATTATTTTCAAATTTCACCTGAACAAAGCATTAAAGATCATATGCCTTTTGATTATATTTGGCAATTTCTGAAAAATCCGTATACAGAAGAAGATTTTATTTCAGGTAAACAAAGTACAAATTCAGTAAATACCTATATCCTTTTTGAAAGATTAATTGCAACTTATTCCAACCAATCTCAATTTCAAAACACCAAAGATTTAAAGTTAAGAATGGAAGCTACAGGTATAACTTCAAAACTAGCCAAAGAACGTTATGATTTAATGATTAAGCAATTAGAAGTTTTTAATATGAATTCAAATTTGTTTCAATTTCAGGCCATTACTGACGAATATAATGCAGCTATTAAGATGTTTAATGACTTTATTACTTACCGAAACAATCAATTTAAACCCTTAAAAAGTGATAACGAAATAAATACGATGATTGCAATGCCTTTGCGAATTTTAGAAAATTGTCAAACAAAAATTTATAAAATTGGTTTTGTGGGTCAAGATAACTTATACGAACTAAATCAATTTAAAAGAGCATTAATTGCAGTTATAGAAGAAGCAAAAACACATAAAATTTTTGTAGATGATTATTTAAAAGCAGATAAAAGAGAACGAAAAAGAATGTTTTAAGCAACTACTTTTTTCAAACTAATTTGCATGGTTGTTCCTTTTCCAATTTCCGATTGAGCCACTTTTATTTTTCCTTTATGGTATTCTTGAACTATTCGTTTAGTTAGTGATAAACCCAATCCCCAACCACGTCGTTTGGTAGTAAATCCGGGTTCAAAAACTTTTGTAAAATCGGATTTAGGTATTCCTTTGCCACTATCCATAACTTTAATTCTAACATAATCTTCCTTTTCTTCAATCAAAAGCGTCAGATTTCCTTTTCCTTTCATGGCATCAATTGCGTTTTTAACCAAGTTTTCAATGGTCCAACTGTGTAAAGCTGGATTTATAGCAACCTTTATGGGTTCATTTGGGGCTATAAATTTAAAATTAATTTGTTTCGAACTTCTGTCTTTTAAATAATCAAATGATGTTTTGGTTTCTTCAATAATATCCTTGTTTTCTAAAACAGGCTCTGAACCCACTTTGGAAAATCGATCCGTAATGGTTTGAAGGCGATTGATGTCTTTTTCAATTTCTTCTATGGTTGAAGATTCTACATTGTCTAATTTTAATATTTCCAACCAACCTATTAATGATGATAAAGGTGTGCCAATTTGATGAGCCGTTTCTTTTGCCATACCAGCCCAAAGTTTATTTTGAGTAGACATTTTAGTAGCTCTATAAAAATTATAAACTACAGCTCCAAAAAGAATAATAATCAATAAAAGTGCAATTGGATAATATTTCAGTTGGTTGATTAAAGAGGAATTTCCAAAATATATTAATTGATAGTCGTTATCAAATAATGAAAGTTTTAAAGGTTCGTTTTGAGATTTTAAATCCTTTAAATAAGCTTTAATTTTTATAGAATCATTTACTGTATTTTCGTCAATATTAGTGCTTTTTATAATCGTACCTTTATCATCCGTTATAATGATAGGAATGGTTGTATTGTTGCTTATTATTTCTGAAGGAAGTTCAATATTATCATCGAAATCAGCAATATTCACTGTTTTTAAAGCCTTTACCCAAAGTTCCATTTTGTTTCTTTCTTCATTTTTAAAAATTTGAAAAAAATTATAAGTGTTCCATAAAATTAATAGAACAATTAAAAAGGAACATATAATAATAAACCAACGTGTTGAGTTGCTTCTTTCGGTAAATTGCATTAACTGTATTTTTAGTAAAAATAGTAAATTTTAAACAAAGTTTTAAGACATAAATCAAACGAATTTAATCTTAAAAAATTATATTTGTATAAATGTTTCTCCATGAAAAGTATTAATCCAAAAGAGGTTTCTCCAGCTCAATTACAAAGCTATTTACAAAGTGCCATTGCGCCAAGACCAATAGCTTTTGCAAGTACAATTGATGTGGACGGAAATCCAAATTTGTCACCATTTAGTTTTTTTAATGTTTTTAGTAGCAATCCACCAATTTTAGTTTTTTCACCAGCTAGAAGAGTTAGAAACAATACCATAAAACATACATTGATTAATTGCGATGCTACCAGAGAAGTTGTTATAAATATAGTCGATTATAGTTTGGTACAACAAATGTCGTTGTCAAGTACGGAATATGCTGATGGCGTTAACGAATTCGATAAATCAGGATTAACTATGTTAGCTTCTGATGTAGTTCAACCTTACAGAGTTGCCGAAAGTCCTGTACAGTTTGAATGTAAAGTAAATGATATTATTGCATTAGGTACAGAAGGTGGTGCTGGGAATTTGGTAATTTGTGAAGTAGTCAAAATTCATGTAAGTGAAACAATTTTAGATGAAAACGGAATGATAGATCAACTCAAAATTGATTTAGTGTCCAGACTTGGTGGCAATTGGTACAGCCGAGCGATTAATGGGTTATTTGAAGTGGAAAAGCCCTTAGCTACTTTAGGTATTGGTGTTGATGCTGTTCCAGATTTTATAAAAGAAAGTACTTATTTTGACGGGAATGATTTAGGAAAATTAGGAAACATTGAAGCTATTCCAAATGAAGAAGAAATTACTATCTTTGTAAAACAAAATTTTGCTGTAAAAGCAGTTTTAAGTGCTGATGATGAAGGAAAAAAACATCAAAAAGCCAAAGAATATTTAGACAATAACGATGCTTTAAGTGCTTGGAAAGTGCTTTTAGCTAAACAATAAAATGTAATTAGTATGGAAATTTTAGGAAGAGTAAAGGTTATAAACCCTACACAACAAGTAAGTTCAACTTTCAAAAAAAGAGAACTTGTAGTAACCACAGATGAACAATATCCACAACATATTATTATGGATTTTGTTCAAGATAAAACGGATATTTTAGATCAATTTAATGTGGGTGAACAAGTAAAAGTTGCCATCAATATTAGAGGTAGAGAATGGGTAAGTCCGCAAGGCGAAACAAAATATTTTAATACCCTACAAGGTTGGAGAATTGAAAAAGTACAAGCAGAAGCACCTCAAACCGCTACGCCACCAATGCCTGCAGCTGATGCATTTGAACCAGCTTCAAATTTTAACGAAGAAGAACATGATGATCTTCCTTTTTAATTAAAATTAAAGAGAAATAATCAAAAATTAAATTCCAAATTCCAATAAATAAACAATCAACTACTTTTGAAGGTTTTCTTTTGGAATTTGGAATTTTTTAATTGGAATTTAAAAAATGTATTACGTAACCAAAGAACTTTATTTTCCACCCGTTGAAGAAGCCTCTTATGAAGGAATTTTAGCTGTTGGTGGTGATTTATCAACGGAACGATTAGTGCTGGCTTATAAAAGTGGCATTTTTCCTTGGTTTGAATTAGATGAACCTATACTTTGGTGGTCACCATCAGAACGAATGGTTGTAAATCCTCAAGATTATAAAATCAAAAAAAGTCTGAGAAATATTATAAATCGTGATATTTTTAAAATTACCTTCAATCAAGATTTCGAAGCTGTAATTACCAATTGTCAACAAATACAAAGAGTAGGGCAAAACGGCACTTGGATTACAAAAGAAATGATGAAAGCTTATTGTAAACTTCACAAAGAAGGTTTTGCTTTATCTGTTGAGGTTTGGCAAAACGAAGAACTTGTTGGTGGTTTATATGGCGTTGATTTAGGAACTGTTTTTTGTGGAGAAAGTATGTTTTCCAAGGTTCCTAATGCTTCAAAAGTTGCTTTTGTAAGATTGATTGAACATTTAAAAAATAAAAATTACCGTTTATTAGATTGTCAAGTTCACAATGACCATTTAGAAAAATTAGGTGCTTTTGAGATTTCAAGAGAAGCTTTTATGAAAATTTTACAAGGTTAAGTACTTAATTCAATATGCCTTAAACGTTAAAAATAATAATTCATTAAAAAAATAACAATAATATAAACCATGAGAGGAATATTTTTATTTTTATTAATTATACCATTTGTTTCATGCAAAATAGACAGAAATTTAAAACATTCAAATTTTTCAAATATCAAATTACCATCAGAAAATGGATTTGATTTCAATGTATTAGAAACTAATGATTCCATTGTTGTTAACATAAAAAATAAGATAAATTTAGCTGTATTTTTTTATTCAGGAAATTCAAGTTTTGATAGTGTTTTAAAATTCAGAAACTATAAAAAACTACTTCCATTAGATTCTATTTTAATGAAATTTAACAAAACAGAATTTCAAAGTTTTGAAGCAACATCAATTAATATATTTGAAAAATCAATAGAAAAACCTATTCTAAATTTGCCATTCCTCAAAAATTCAAAGTATCAAATACTTCAGGGATATAATAGTCCTTTTTCTCATAATTTATTAAATAACAAATTTGCGATAGATATTCAAATGCCAGTTGGAACAAAAATATGTGCTGCAGCCGAAGGAGTAGTTGTTAAATATGTAAAAGATTATGCAACAGGAGGTTTTGATTTAAAATATAAAGGTTTTGATAACTTTATTTGGATTTATCATCCACAATGGAATGTTATTTCATCTTATGCTCATCTTAAACAAAATGGCGTTTTAGTTAAAGTAGGAGATTTTGTTAAAGCAAATCAACCAATTGCATTATCTGGAAATACAGGTTATTCTACCGAACCACATTTGCATTTTCATGTCCTAAAAATTAATGACGAAATGCAATATGAATCTATTCCTTTTGATTTTTTGGAGGGATATTATGGTTTTGATTTAAAAAAAGATGCTTTTGTTAAGAAGTGAAGCTTCTATTTTAAATATTTTTTTTCCTAATCCAACAATCTTCTACATGATCATTAACCATTCCTGTGGCTTGCATGTGAGCGTAAGCAACAGTTGGACCAATAAATTTAAAACCACGTTTTTTTAAATCGTTACTAATTTTTTGAGAAAGTGGCGTACTTGCTGGAATATCTTGTAAGGTTTTTGGTTTATTGTCAATGGGTTTTCCGTCAACGAAATTCCAGATGTATTTGGAAAAACTGCCAAATTCTTTTTGCACTTCTATAAAAGCTTTTGCATTAGAAATTGTAGCTTTAATTTTTAGTTTATTTCTAATTATTCCTGAATCTTTCATCAATTCTTGCACTTCATAATCGCCAAATAAAGCAATAGTTTTATAATCAAAATTTAAAAATGCTTTTCTAAAGTTTTCTCTCTTTTTTAATACCATATGCCAACTTACACCTGCCTGAAAGGTTTCCAAAATTAGAAATTCAAACAATTTAGCATCATCATAAACCGGTTTTCCCCATTCGTTGTCGTGATAATTTCTATATAAATCATCTTTTTCGCACCAAGCACATCTTATTTTTTCTGTCATATTTTGAATAAAAAACCTCAATTTGTTTTGTAAAATTGAGGTTTGTTAATTATTTAATCTTCGTAGTACATGTCATCGCCATAATAGCCGTAACCATTGTCTTTTATTTTACGATGTGTTACTCTTGGGTGATTTGTATTGATACATTCATCAATAGAAGCTTTTATAAATTCCTCTATTTCTTTTTCTTCAATAAAACTAATGGAACGTAATGATTTAAATGCTTGTGGATTGATTCTGCCGTTTTCTACAACAAAAGCAATGCCTCCAATTTTTTCAGCATTTTTGTTGTAAGAATCTTCATCAATATCAATGATTTTATAAAAATAAAATTGAATTTCTTTCTTATTGAAATCTACTGATTTTTTCTTTATAAAAGTGATAGAATCTTTCTCTTTTTCTAAATCATCAAAATAATACATGCCATGTAATGCTATTGAATCTTCGCTAAATTTAGCCAATTCTGATGTTTGTTTGGTATGATGTAACATTTGATAAGCCACATACTTAGTTTCATTTTTTTCTAACAGTTTTTCAACCATTTTAGAATCAACTTCGTTATTTTTTTCTAATTGAACTCTTGCTTTGTACAAAGTCAAATTATCTACATCTAATTTATCTACTTTAGTAAATAATTCCGCTACATCTTTTTCTTTCTTAAATGGGTATAAAATGTTTAAATAGCTAATCAAATCGCTAGTTGGAGCATATTTATTATTGTTTCCATAATATCCGTAAGAATCATTGTCTTTCATGTCTTGTTTTTGTTTCCAACTCGACAATCTTTTGTATTCTAATTTAGCATTAGTCAAAAGCATTTTTTTGAAAGATTTTAATTTTTTCGGATTACCCGAATTGCTTTCAATTAACTTATTTGTGTATTCGATGATTGGTGTATGATATTCGTTTACACTATAAAATTGGAAAATATCTGGAAAAAGCACTTCGCTATTTTCAATATCAAACTCAAAAGAATTGAATAAACTAGATATTTCATATTCGTTGTCAGAAAGCGGTAAATCATACTCTAATAATTTTAGAATAACTTTGTAAGCCTCTTTTGTTTTTTGGCTAGTTAAGGCGTTTAAAATAGCAAATTGGATTGATGTTGTAACATCTTCTTTCTTGTAAACGCTTTCCAAATATGGAATAATTGCTGGATCTTTAATTCTACCAATTTTTTCGTACAACGTAACTTGAGATTCCATTTCATCTTGTTTGAACTCAAACTCTTCCAAGAATTTTTTAGCCGCTGGTAAATCTTCTTTTTCAATGTTTAAAAAATAAATTGATTTTAATGCAGAATAACGAATTGAATCGTGTTCGCTTCTAGCATCTTCTTCAAAATACTTAAACTTATTCTCAAAAATTGAAGTGCTAAATACTGTATCATACGGTTTAAAAGAATTAAACGTTTTTTCGATAAAAGTATTATCGCCTTTATAGTCTTTATCAACTAATGTTTTTAGTAAATATGAAGTTCCATCTTTAAAAACAGCTTTGTATTTAACAGCTTGCGAAGAGTTTGGCTTTATAGCTATAGCATTATATTCGTGAATGGAATTATCTTCGTTGGTTGTAATTTTTTCATTAATGATTTCGATTTTGTTTTTTTCTTTTTCTTCAAAACCTAATTCTTCGTCCCAACGACTAACGTTATAGCTTTTTTTCTTTTTATTTTCAACAGCTTCTCCATTTTCATTTGTTGTTACAGATACTTCTTCAACTACTTCAACAACTTCCTCCATAGCATCGTAATTCATGTCATAACCAAAATCATCATATCTATTTGTTTCAAAATCAGATTTAATATGTTTTCTAAAATCACTCCAAATAGAATCCATATTTTTCTCACTTTCATATTTGTGATATTGGTAAAAGGATAATTCAACATCTTTTCCTGTAGGAGAAATGAATGAAAAGGCTTTTGATTTAGAAGTGAAATGATTTTTCTTTTTTTCGTACCCGTAATAGTCTCTTTCGAATCTAAAATCTAAATATTCATTGTGTTTTTTGGGTATTTCAATAGAAAACATGGCTGCACTATCTTTATAAATTCTTGTTTCTACTTCTGCAAAAGCAGGTGTTATTTTAAAAGAATTGAAATAGTCTTTAGTTTTTTCTTCAGAAGCACCTATGGTTCCTAGAATGTAGTAGCGACTTCCTTTCATTGAAGTTAATAAGCGAATTTCTTTTTCACCTACTTTTGATTGAGAAGTAAAACGTAAATTTTCTTTATCAAATGAAGTTTTGGTTGAATCAGCATCGATTTGGTTGTAAAATTCATAATGAATTCTTTTGATTTCAAATTCTGAATCTTCTAAATTTTCATTATCACCTAATGTGTTTTCTATCAAGAAATAATTTGATTTTTCAGTGTTATCGTAAGCATAAATTTCAATATCTGTATGTTGTTTTGAAATGTCTTTATTTCCAACATTTACATAATATTTTGGAACATCTACAGTAAATCCACCTACTTTTGGGATAAATGTTTCTTTTCCATCAGTGTATGGTTTTAATTTGATGTTATTAAACACATTATCTTCGTATTTTCTTACATATTCGCCTTCACCACCCATAATAACAGCAATTATTTCTAAAGGAGTTATGTAATATCTGTAACGCTGTGCATTGTTAGTTTTGGTCTTACTTTTGATGTCATAAACCAAATAATTATCTTCTTTGTAGAATTTTTTATCTAAAATGTCTCCGGGAATATTTTCATAAAATAAACTATCTAGTGTTTTATGATTAAAAATTTGATTGTCTTTTTTGATGAAATCTTTTAAAGGGCTTCTTTTAACGTTGATGTAACCACCATTAGCTAAATCTGGAGATTCAAAGTTTTCACCATTGTCTAAAACTATTTTATACATAGGAATTGAAATCATTCCATCATTGGTTGTTTTAGTTTCAAATTCAGGTTTAATGAAATATTCTTCAATTTCTTTCTTTTTATTTTTCCCAACTTCGGTATAATCGCCAAAAACAGGAGTCACAGTGTAGCCTCTACGTCTTAGTTCTTCAATCACACCTCTTTCTCCTGGTAAATGTGCTGCTCCAATAGCTGAAAATAAACTTCCCGTTTTCATTATCGAGTCCATACTGTTAACCATAACAATATTACGATCAAAAAGCATGGCTTTTAAGTATGATTTAGATGATGAAAGTATCGAAAGAGAATCTAACATGTCTAAATCTTTTTCACGATAATAATCCATCATCGCTTCATTGTAATTTTTATTTTTAAGAAGCTTTTTTAATTTTTGACGGTTTTCTTCAATATCTTTTCTGTCAATTTTAGCTTCTCCTTTCATGATGTTTATTGTTGAAGTTTTAACATCTTCTAAACCTAAGGTTTTTTTACCGTATTTACGACCCGTTCTGTAAATAAACATATCTAGATAAGTATCTTCTTGATAGTCTTTATTCATTTCGTTGGTTCTAGAAAGCAATCCTATCAAATTATAGTTGGTGCCTCTAAACATGGTATACAAATCGTCCTTTTTAAGTTCTTTGATATAGAAATTGGTGTAAAATGCACCGTAACCGTAGTTATAGCCACCACCACCAAAAACATCTGAAAGTTCTGACCAAGTTGTTGGATCACTTTCGTTGGCAATCATATCTGCTTCCATAAGATGTTTAAAAAAAGCATCAGATAAATGGTAAGATATTTTTTCACTTACATGCATGGATCCATAGATGTAAGATTTTTTTTGTAAACCATTACCGCTTACTTCCCATAATAAGCTTTGATACTTTTTTTCTTGAGCTTGAGTCATACTAATAAAAAGCAGTAACAAGCAGACGATTTTTTTTGTCATAAATAGTTTTGTGTAAACGTTAATGTATAAGTTTCAAATATAAAGAAATTTATTATAAATTCTGTAAAATAAAAAAACCTTAATTCAATAACGAATTAAGGTTTTTAAAATTATATAAATTTGAAATTTTAGAATAAATTATCCTAAAGCTACTCTCTTAAATCCTGTAACAGTTAAGTTAGCATCTACAGATTTTACATAAGCACTTACACTCATAGAACCATCTTTGATATAATCTTGATTTACTAATGTGTTGTCTTTGTAAAAACGTTGAATTTTTCCTTTAGAAATATTATCCAACATTGCTTCTGGTTTTCCTTCAGCTCTTAATTGTTCTTTAGCGATTTCAATTTCTTTTTCAATGATTGCAGCATCAACACCAGCTTCGTTTAAAGCAATTGGGTTCATTGCAGCAGCTTGCATTGCAACGTTTCTTGAAACTTCTTCTGCACCTTCAACATTAGCTGATAAAGATGTTAAAGTCGCAATTTTGTTTCCAGCATGAATATAAGAACCGATGAAAGCACCTTCTAATTTTTCAAAAGCACCAACTTCAATTTTTTCTCCAATTACACCAGTTTGTTCAATTAATTTATCTGCAACAGTAATTCCGTTGAAATCAGAAGCTAATAATTCTTCTTGAGAAGAAAATTGTAAAGCGTGATTAGCTAAATCTGTAGCTAATTTGATAAAGCTTTCATTTTTTCCTACGAAATCAGTTTCACAGTTTAATGAGATAACAACACCAGCTGTTTTGTCTGCATTTACAACAGCAATTGCAGCACCTTCAGTAGATTCTCTGTCAGAACGATTAGCCGCTACTTTTTGACCTTTTTTTCTAAGGTTTTCTATAGCTAAATCGAAATTTCCATCAGCTTCAACTAATGCTTTTTTACAATCCATCATACCAGCACCAGTGATGGTTCTTAATTTATTTACTTCTGCAGCAGTTATAGTTGCCATAATGTATTTTTTTAAATTTTTAAATTTCAAGTTCCAAATCCCAATTTATTTTAAAATATTTTGAGATTTGGAACTTTACTATTGGAATTTATTTTTTATTACTCTTCTGTTGAAGTTTCTTCATTGCTAACTTCTACTTCTGTTGAAGCAACTACTTCTTGTGTAGCTTCTTCTTTAGATGCTTTAGGCGCTTTTTTTACTTCTTTACCTTCAGAATCACCTTCGTTATCAGAACTTCTTTCAGAAAGACCTTCAGTGATAGCGCTAGTTACTAAAGATAAAATTTTATCGATTGATTTAGAAGCATCATCATTTGATGGAATAACAAAATCAACTTCACGTGGATCTGAATTTGTATCAACCATTGCAAAAACTGGAATGTTTAATTTTTGAGCTTCTTTTATTGCGATATGTTCAGCTTTTACGTCAACTACAAATAGTGCTGCAGGTAATCTAGACATGTCAGCAATAGAACCTAAGTTTTTTTCTAATTTTGCACGAAGACGATCAACTTGTAATCTTTCTTTTTTAGATAAAGTCATAAAAGTACCGTCTTTCTTCATTCTATCAATAGTAGCCATTTTTTTAACAGCTTTTCTGATAGTAACAAAGTTAGTTAACATACCACCTGGCCATCTTTCAGTGATGTAAGGCATGTTACATGCAGCAGCTTTTTCAGCAACAATATCTTTAGCTTGTTTTTTGGTAGCAACGAAAAGTACTTTTCTACCAGATGCAGCAATTTTTTTAAGAGCTTCATTAGCTTCTTCAATTTTTGCTACAGTTTTATATAGATTAATGATGTGAATACCATTACGTTCCATATAAATGTAAGGAGCCATGTTTGGATCCCACTTACGAGTCATGTGTCCAAAGTGAACACCTGCTTCTAATAATTCTTTAACGTCAATTTTGTTTGCCATTGTGTAATAGTTTACGTTCCGTGATTAGCAATGTTCCTTTTGGCTTTTGGCTTTAGGCTTCATTTAGATGCTAAACTAATTCCCTTTTTTAATTGAAGGAATATCGACAACTGTGTTTTAAATTCAATTTTAATTGTAAAAATTTGTCTGAAAAATGATCCAAACTCCTTCGAAATATTAACGTTTCGAGAATTGGAATTTTTTTCTTGCTTTTTTCTGACCGAATTTTTTACGTTCTACCATTCTTGGATCTCTTGTTAGTAATCCTTCTGGTTTTAAGATAGCTCTGTTTTCAGCTTCTACCTCACACATAGCTCTAGCAATTGCCATTCTTACAGCTTCTGCTTGACCTGTTGCACCACCACCATAAACATTTACTTTTACATCAAAGTTAGTTACATTTTCTGTCAATGACATTGGTTGTAATACTTTGTACTGTAAAGTAGCAGTAGGGAAGTAAGTTGCAAATTCTCTTTTGTTTACGGTAATTTTACCTGTTCCTTCTGTAACATAAACTCGTGCTACAGCACATTTTCTTCTACCGATTTTGTGAATAACTCCCATTACTTAAGATCGTTTAGGTTAACGTTTTTTGGTTGTTGTGCAGCATGAGTGTGCTCAGAACCAACATTTACATTTAAATTGCGGAATAATTGCGCACCTAATTTATTTTTAGGTAACATTCCTTTAATAGCTTTTTCAACTAATAATGCAGGGTTTTTTTGTTGCATTACTTTTGCAGTCAAGCTTCTTTGTCCTCCTGGGTAACCTGTGTGTCTGATGTAGGTTTTCTCATCTAACTTGTTACCAGTAAGGTTGATTTTTTCTGCGTTGATAACAATCACGTTATCTCCACAATCAACGTGCGGTGTATAACTTGGTTTGTATTTACCTCTTAATAGCATGGCTACTTTTGAAGCAAAACGACCTAAGTTATGACCTTCAGCGTCTACAACAATCCACTGTTTTTCTACAGTGTTTTTGTTAGCTGATACTGTCTTGTAGCTTAAATTGTTCACAATAATTTATTTTAATTAAACATTCCATTCCCATCCGACAAATCGGTTTAGGGAGTGCAAAAGTACAATTATTTATTATAAATGCAAGTACGTTGTATAATATTATTTTCATTGTGAATGAAGTAGTTATCTTTTTTTGTGTTTTTTATTCATTATTTATTAACATTTTTCCGTTTTTTGGTTCTGTTTTTACCTTTCAATTTTATTTTTACTATTTTTACATCACTAAAAATATCCAATGAAATCAAAAGCAACATTAAAACAAATTGCAACCGAATTAGGAGTTTCAGTTTCAACTGTTTCTAAAGCCTTGAGTGATAGTCCTGAAATAAGTGAAACAACAAAGATAAAAATTAAAGAATTTGCAGCACTTAAAAATTACAAACCCAATAGTATTGCAAAGAATTTAAAAAACCAAAGAACTAATACTATCGGGTTGATAATTCCCAACATATTAAATCCTTTTTTCGCTAAAGTTTTTAACGGAATTGAACAAGTTGCTGTAGCTCGTGGTTACAATATAATAACAGGTTCTTCCAACGAGTCTAGAGCTAAGGAAGAACAAGTAATGGATATGCTGAACAGTGGAACAATAGATGGTTTTATCATTTCTCCTTCAGAAGAAACTCAATCTACGAAGAATTATGCTCATCTGAAGAATATATTGAATAGCGGTACTCCTATAGTTATGTTTGATAGAGTTATGGAAGAAATTAAATGTGATAAAGTAGTGGTTGATGATTTAGATTCTGCCTATGATGCTACTAATTATTTGATTTCTATTAGATGTAAAAAAATTGCGTTATTGTCATCCATAGATAATTTAAGTGTTGGAAAGTTAAGATATAAGGGCTATCTCAAAGCAATGTCTGAAAGTAAAATAGCCGTTGATGAATCAATAATTTTGATTGAAAATGATTTGGAAGTTTTTGAAGAGAAATTAAAGAAATTATTTGTTGATAAAAAAATCGATGGCATTTTTGCAATTGATGAAGACACGGCTACAATAGCTATGAAAATGGCAATCAAAAGTGGTTACAAAATTCCTGAAGATGTTAATATCATTGGTTTTGCTGACGGAATTTGGTCAAGAAGATTAACGCCAAGTCTTTCTACGGTGAGTCAACATGCTCCAGAAATTGGTGCAAAAGCTGCTGAATTATTAATTGACAGATTAGAAAATAAAGAAGAAGTTGAAATTCCTGAATACAAAACAGTAGTGATAAAAACAGAATTACGTAAAAGAGAATCTACAATTAAGATTTAATTTTGTAAACGTTTGTCATCATTCCACGTTACGTAACCTAAAAGTGCATTGAAAAGATAAAAAACATATTTGGCTGTATTTGCTATATTCATTTGCAATAAGTTTTGAACTAATTTAGTAATGTTGTAAAACTGCCACATAAACCAGTTGTCAGGATACATTCTTGCTGTGTTGAAAGTGGCACCAAAGGTTATTCCAGCAGGAATTGCTATGGCAAAAAACAATCTCCAGTCAATTGGTTTTTCAGAAAGATATTTGAAAGCAATATAATTAAGAACCAATGAGAATACAAAACCAAGAACTAAATTGCGATAAAATATAAAGTCAATAGAACGCAAAACGGTGCTTTTTTTCCAAGCTTTGAAAACCAAATAATTTCCAATAAAAGTTACTGGATATGTTAAAATTGCACCAATATTTCCAAGTAAATAATCAATTGAACCACTCAAAAATGTATTGCAAGTCGCAAGAAAGTTTCCAATATTATTCTTTTTAGTAACTAATCGATTGCCAATCATTGATAAACTAGTGTTGATAATTGAAATGTAACCCAAAAAGAAAACATAGTTTTTATCTTGAAAAGTAAATTTGTATTCGGTGTTGTGGTATCCTAAAACAATCGAAGCCGTAATAACAATAATCAATCCAATGAAATCTAAATAAGTACTATTTGTTATAGTTTTGATTTTATGAAGAATGTTTTCAGGAATCCTTGAGACTATTTCCATTTATTCTTTTGTGAAATTTATTTTTTGACCTCCTTGCTTTAGAATAAAAGTGTTTTGTCCAAAAACAATTTCTACTCCAGCTTGCAAAAATACAAATTCAGTTTCACTTTTTGGTGTTAATGGAAAAGAAGGTTGCCCAGTGGCTTGTCCCATCAAAGTACCTTCTTTGAACATGATTTCTATTTTTAAAGGAATTTCTGTTGAGCTGTAAGTTCCTATATAATTTTTAATACTTTCTTCATTCAGTTTTACAAAAACAGGAAAAGGAAAAGGCATTTTATAATAAATACTCAAAATCCCTATCATGATTGAATTGGTATTGTAATTATCGCCACTAACAACTAAAGAAATACTCAAGTCTTCATTTGGATAATAACCAATGTTGGACCTAAAACCTTCAATTCCTCCAGTATGTCCAAAAAATTTACGATCTCCAAAAGGAAATTGCATTAAACCTTTGCCATAACCATCTTTTAGTTTTTTCATTTCTTCTAACGATGTTTTGTTGACCAATTTTCCATTAAATAAGGCATGAATAAATTGCGTTAAATCGTTTGGAGTTGCCATTAATTCACCAGCGGCATAAGCAGTATTTCTTGGCCATTCGTCAATAATTTGCCAATCCGTTCCATTATTAAGGAAAGAAAAACTTTCGTTTTGAAGGGTATTTATTTTTTCATTTGGATAATAAGTGTCTTTCAAGCCAATTTTTTCTACAATTCTTTTTCTAACATTTTCTTCAAAGGATTCATGGGTTAGTTTTTCAATAATACCTCCTAATAAATAGTAATTAGAATTACTGTATAAAAACTTAGAATTAGGCTCAAAAAGGGATTCATAATCTGCAATTTTTTTATAAAGCATTTCTTTGGTGTCAGGTGCTTTTAAGTCGGATTCCGTTATAGAATCTTGATTGATATAATCGATAATTCCGGTTCTGTGATGCAATAAATCTGAAATAGAAATTTTATCAGCATTAGCTACTTTAGGAAAAAACTTAGTCAACTTACTTTCCAAACGCAATTTTTTTTCTTCAATTAATTGCATAATTATAGTTGCTGTGAAAATTTTGGTAATCGAACCAATTTTGTATTTTGTATTGGTTGTGGCTTTTATGTTCTGATTTTCATCTATAAAACCGTAAGCTTTTGAAAAAACCACTTTTTCACCTTCTCTAATTGAAATGGAACCGATGAATTTATCGTTTTCATTCAAATAGGAAAGTAAACTATCCATTCGCATAAATTTTTCTTGTGAAAAAGACAGTGTGGTAAGGAATAAGAAAAGGTAGAATGATTTTTTCATGATTTTTATGTATTATAACAGTGTATAAATAAAAGTATATTATACGAATTATATTGTAAACTAATTACTAATGTGCTTCCAACCAGTTTTTTCCCATTCCAATTTCAACTTCTAACGGAACATTTAATTTAAATGCATTTTCCATTTCGTGTTTTATGATGGGCTGAATTTTTTCTAATTCGCTGTTATGTACATCAAAAACCAATTCATCATGTACTTGTAATAACATTTTGGATTTCCAATCTTCTGACACTAGTTTTTTATGAATATTAATCATAGCAATTTTAATAATATCGGCAGCACTTCCCTGTATTGGTGCATTTACGGCATTTCGTTCGGCACCACTTCTCACCATTCCGTTGGCTGAATTGATGTCTTTTAGATAACGTCTTCTTCCTAAAACTGTTTCTACATAGCCATTTTCTCTTGCAAAATCTACTTGATTAGACATGTAGGCTTTTAATTTTGGATAGGTTTGATAGTAAGCTTCAATTAATTCGGCACTTTCCTTTCTAGACAAATCGGTTTGATTACTCAATCCAAAAGCTGAAACACCATAGATGATTCCGAAATTTACTGTTTTGGCATTGCTTCTTTGTTCTTTGGTTACTTCCTCCAAAGGAACATTGAATACTTTTGCTGCAGTACTTTTATGAATGTCTTCATTGTTTTGAAAAGCTGCAATCATGTTTTCTTCTCCGGATAAAGCAGCAATAATTCGAAGTTCAATTTGAGAATAATCGGCTGCTAACAAGGTGTAATCTTCATCACGTGCTATAAATGCTTTTCTAATTTGTCTTCCTTTTTCGGTTCTAATTGGAATGTTTTGCAAATTAGGATTGGTAGAACTCAAACGACCTGTTGCTGCAACAGTTTGCATATAATCTGTGTGAACTCTTCCGGTTTTGGCATCTACTTGATTGGGCAAAGCATCAATATAAGTACTTTGTAATTTAACCATTTGTCGCCATTCTAAAATATCTTTTACTATTTGATGCTCGTTGGCTAAATAACTCAAAACTTCTTCACCAGTGGCATATTGTCC
Organism: Flavobacterium sp.; assembly: GCF_965657075.1. Classification (GTDB taxonomy): domain Bacteria; phylum Bacteroidota; class Bacteroidia; order Flavobacteriales; family Flavobacteriaceae; genus Flavobacterium. The sequence goes on along the minus strand of NZ_CBFHMV010000007.1, from coordinate 25,484 downwards.
TGTTTTGGTTTTCTTTTGTTTGGCACCACCAATTTTAAGTTTATCAAACAAAATATCTCCCAATTGTTTTGGAGAAGCTAAATTGAACTTTTCACCAGCAGTTTCATAAATATTTTGTTCAAAAGCATCAATTTCTTTTTGCATTTCAACCGACATATTTTTTAGGTAAGGCACATCTAAATTTATTCCTTCTTTTTCCATAGCTGCTAAAACTGGCACTAACGGAATTTCGATTGTATCAAATAATTTTTTAGTTCCTACTTTTTCTAAAATGGGTTGAAAATGTTCTTTTAACTGATAAGTAATGTCTGCATCTTCAGCAGCATATTCTTTAATTTCCTCTAAAGGAACATCCTTCATGGAAAGTTGGTTTTTCCCTTTTTTTCCAATTAAATCTGTAATGGATTTTGGGGTGTATTTTAAATAGGTTTCGGATAAAACATCCATGTTGTGACGCATGTCTGGATTAATCAAATAATGAGCTAACATGGTGTCAAATAATTTTCCATTTACAGAAATTCCGTAGTTAGAAAGTATTTTTAAATCATATTTTAAGTTTTGACCTATTTTTTCAATGTTTTCATTTTCAAAAAACGGTTTTAATTGGTTCATTAATTCTTGTGCTTCATCGCGATTTTCAGAAAAAGGGATGTAAAAAGCTTTCCCTTTTTCATAAGCAAATGAAATCCCAACAATATCAGCATTTAAAGCATCTAAACCTGTTGTTTCGGTATCAAAACAAACGCTGGATTGATTCATTAAATTTTGAAGCAACAGTTTCACAGGCAAATTACCTTGAACAATTTGGTAAAAATGATTGGTGTTTTCTAGAGTTGCATAAAAGGAATTGCTTGCATTTTCTGTACTATCTTCATCCGAAAACCCAAATAAATCCATTTGATCTTCATTTGATTTTTTGGCAACCGCTTTTTTTGCAGGTTTTGGAGTTCCGTTTGTTTCTGTTTCTCCTTCAAAAGTTTCAGTTTCAGAGTTGAATAATTTGTCAAATTGTGTTTTCATTTGACGGAATTCTAATTCATTAAAAAGTTCATCCGTTTTTTGAACATCAGGTTGCGATAATTCAAAATCTTTGGCATCAAATGTCACTGGGCAATCGAGTAGTATTGTTGCTAACTTTTTAGAAAGTAATCCTAACTCTTTATTGGCTTCAATGTTTTCTTTCATTTTACCTTTAAGTTCGTGGGTGCTTTCTAATAGTTTTTCCATGGAACCGTATTCTGCCAAAAATTTCTTAGCCGTTTTTTCACCAACACCAGGTAATCCTGGAATATTATCGGCAGAATCACCCATCATTCCTAAAAAGTCAATTACTTGTAAAGGATGTTCCACTTCAAATTTGGCTTGCACTTCAGGAATTCCCCATATTTCAATATCGTTACCCATTCGTGCGGGTTTATACATGAAAATGTTTTCGGAAACCAGTTGAGCAAAATCTTTATCTGGAGTTACCATAAAAACCTGATAACCTTCTTTTTCTGCTTGTTTGGCTAATGTTCCAATTAAGTCATCGGCTTCAAATCCTGCTTTTTCCATAATTGGAATGTGCATGGCTTTTAGCAATTCTTGGATATAAGGTACGGCAATTTTTATAGCTTCTGGAGTGGCATCACGATTAGCTTTGTATTCGGGAAACATTTCATTTCTTAAGTCGCTTCCGCCTTTGTCAAAAGCCACTGCTAAATGATCGGGTTGTTCTCTTCTAATTACATCTAATAAGGAATTCATAAATCCCATTATAGCAGATGTGTCCATTCCTTTAGAGTTGATTCTTGGGTTTTTAATAAAGGCATAATAACCGCGAAATATTAATGCATAAGCATCTAGAAGAAATAATCTTTTTTGTGACATTGAAATGAATATTAAATTGGAATCTAAATCAAATTTAGATTAAAATGTAAAAATACAATTCTTTATTAAATTCACTTTGTTAAATTTGATTAAATATAATAGGCTAAATCATTTGGAGTTGTTTACTTTGTAAAAAAAAGTATCATGCTGCGTTGGTTAATTCCTTTATTTATAATTGTTTTAATAGAATTTTACTCCTTTCAGGCCTTCAAAACGGTAACAAAATCTAAATTATTTTTAGGAATCTATTTGATGGTTTCATTAATTGTTATTTTATATGTTTCCTATTTTACATTAACTCACAATAGAGGTGATGGGCAAAACAAACAATCTTTATACACCATTGGTTTGATTTTAATAACTCTTGTTCCAAAGTTACTTTTAACTTTTATACTTTTTGGTGAAGATGTTTTTAGAGTAATAAAAGGAATTATTGTTTATTTTATGGGTGATAATAATAAAGGGAAATTTTTACCAGAAAGAAGGAAATTTATCAGTCAAATGGCTTTAGGTATTGCTTCAATCCCATTTATTTCATTGCTTTACGGAATGACCGTTGGTAAGTATAATTTTAAAGTCATCAAACAAACTCTTTTCTTTCCTGATTTACCTGATTCTTTTGACGGTACAACCATAACACAAATTTCAGACATTCACAGTGGAAGTTTTGATAACCCAGAAAAGATTGAATATGCCATTGATTTGATCAATGAACAAAATAGTGATTTAGTTTTATTTACTGGAGATATTGTTAATACACATGCTCATGAAATGTTGCCATGGATTGAAACTTTCAAAAAAATTCACAATCCTTCGTTAGGGAAATTTTCAATTTTAGGAAATCATGATTATGGGGATTATTTTGATTGGAAAGAGGACGATATTTCAAGAAAAGCCAATTTTGAAGCAATTAAAAACTTACACCAACAAATTGATTTTAAACTATTACTAAACGAAAATGTAAGTATCAAAAAAGGTGCAGACGAATTAAAGTTAATTGGAGTTGAAAATATAGCTGCCAGAATACGAATGAACAAAGAACAATATGGTGATTTGTCCTTAGCAAGTAAAGGTGTAAATAAAGATGATTTTAAAATTTTAATGTCACATGATCCAAGTCATTGGGATAATGAAGTTCAACATCATGATAACCATTATCATTTAACACTTTCTGGTCACACGCATGGATTTCAATTTGGTATAGAAATTCCGGGTTGGATAAAATGGAGTCCAGTGCAATATGTTTATAAACAATGGGCTGGTTTGTATGAAAATGCAGGTAGATTTATTTATGTAAATCGTGGATTTGGTTTTCATGCATATCCTGGTAGAGTAGGAATCATGCCAGAAATCACTGTTATTGAGTTGAAAAAAGGCTGAAAAAGCAGCATATTTCAATAAAAATATTACATTTGTTGTGTATTTGATAAATATTGTATTGTTTTATAACTTAATTAAATCAATTTTATGTCAAAATTTGGAGAACTTATAGATGCACAAGTTCCAGTTTTGTTAGACTTTTTTACAGAATGGAACGAACCGTCAGTAGCTATGGATGAAGTTATTCGTCATGTAGCTGCAGCTTTAGGTGATAAAGCAAAAGTTATTAAAATTGATATTGATAAAAACAAAGAATTAGCAGAAGCTCTTCGAATCAAAGGCTTACCTACATTAATGATTTATAAATCAGGACAAATGGTTTGGAGACAAAGCGGAGAAATGGATGCCAATTCTTTGATTTCTTTAGTACAAGCTCAGGTTTAGTTTTATTGAATCACATCAAAAACAAATCCTCTCTCTTTTAGTAATTGTATTGTTTTAGGTAAAGTATATTCTAAATTGGGATAAGCTTTTATGCTGTCATGAAATACGATAATACTTCCTGATGTTGTGTTTTTTGTGGCATTTTCTAAACATTTTTCTTTTGAAACGGAAGTGTCATAGTCTTTTGTTAAAACATCCCACATTATTATTTTATACCCTTTTTTTCTCAGAATTATGGATTGACTAAGTTTAATTTTTCCATAGGGTGGACGAAAGATTAACGATTGTTGATTGTTGATTGTTGATTGTTGTATTGCGGTATTGCAAATTTCAATATTTTTAAGGTATAGATTTGATGAGGTTTTCCAACCTTTTAAATGATTGTATGTGTGATTGCCAATGGCATGTTTTTCACTGATGATTCTGTTGAAAATAGCTGGATGTTTTTCAATATTATTTCCTATGCAAAAAAAAGTAGCTTTTACATTTTCTTTTTTGAGTACATTTAAAACCCAATCAGTAATTTCAGGAGTTGGACCGTCGTCAAAGGTTAAAAAGATTTTATTGTCATTGTTTGGAATATCCCAAACTTGATTATAAAAAATACGCTTTATGATTTTAGGTGTTTTCATGTATTAAAAAAAGCCATAAAAATGAATTCATGGCTTTTGATTTTTTATTCTAATAAATCTCTTCCAAAACGTTCATACATCTTGACAAACTTGTTGAATTTTACTTTCTCAGTATTGTAAAAATTAATATCGTCACCTTCTAAAGCATATTCTAAAAGACTTCTGTAATGTTCAATTTCTGTAGAAATTGTTACATATTCATCATTTTGTTGATTGAATGATAAGCTGTTATAGTAGTTAAGTGTTTCGGTATATTTTACAATCAAATCTTTTACCAATTTTTGAGCTTTTTCTTTTTTACCAATGCTGTAATACCCTTGAATAAATGGCTCAACTAAAGTATAATATCCAAATTGTTCGATTGGCATTTTTGTCATTGCTAAATCAACAACCTTTTCTGCTTTTTCATATTTATCTTCATTAATTAATGTTTCCATTAATCTTGCTAAGTTAGAACGATAAGTAACGCTGTTTCTTCGAGTTTCAACATCATGGTACATTTTAGAATTTCCACTGTTGCCCCAATCCCATTTCATTACAATGTCATACATTTTATCACTGTCAATGATTCCCATGTCTAACATGCTGGTATTTTTGTTTTTTGGTGTTTTAATTGGAACAATTTTGTAGCACATTCCGTCCAATTGCGTGTAATCTTTCATCCATAAGAAATCTTCATCTTGGAAGCTTCCACCTGTAAAATACATAGGTCTTTTCCAATTGTTTTCGTTTATTATGTCTAGCATCATTAAACGATTTTTATAGATGGCATTTCCTTTAATAGTAATGTCAATTTGCGAAACAATAGAATCTTGAAATTTCTCTGACACCACTTTGTTTTTAATGATGTTCTCTTTATCAATCGGAATATACACTTTTTTAGAAGGGTAGTAGTTGAATTTATGACCATTTCCATATTCTACTTTTGCTAATTCATCTTCAATTTTGACAAATTTCATTAAATCACTTAACAAAATAGAATCGTTTGTTTTCTCGTTGTACAAAACAGCATCTCTAGTACTTCCTTTATATTGATCTCTTACAAATGAAATAGGCAAAGCTTCTGATTTATATGCTTTATTTTTCATTTGGTCTATGTACCAATCTGTGGCTAATAAACTTGTATTTACAATTCTTACATCAGTTCTATAACCTTCAATTTCTTGTGCATACCATAAAGGGAAAGTATCGTTATCACCAATAGTAAATAAAATGGCATTAGGTTCACAAGAATCTAAATACGCTTTTGCCATAGCTAAAGCCGTATATTTTCCTGACCTGTCATGATCATCCCAGTTTTCTTTGGCTAATAAAATTGGACCCGACAATAATGCTATAACTAAAACAAAAGGTATTGCTGCTTTTGGGCTTAAATATTTTTTAATTCCGTCATAAATTGCATAAACTCCAAAACCTATCCACATAGCAAAAACATAGAAAGAACCTACAACAGCATAATCTCTTTCTCTAGGTTCAAAAGGTCTTTCGTTTAAGAATATTTTTAGCGCAAAACTGGTAAATAAAAACAAGGCCAGTAATACATAAAAACTTTTAATGTCTTTTTTGGCATGATATAAAATTCCAATTACAGCTAGTATAAAAGGTAAAAAATAATAAGTATTTCTTCCTTTATTGTTTTTCATGTCAGAAGTAATTTCCGCTTGATTTCCTAATCTAGCATTGTCTATAAAAGGAACACCGCTTAGCCAATTTCCGTCTTGATTGTCTGCTTTACCTTGAATATCGTTTTGTCTTCCAATAAAATTCCAACCCAAATAACGTAAATACATATAGCCAAATTGGTATTCAAACATAAACTTCATATTGTCAGCAAATGATGGTTTTTCAATTATAAGGTATTCACCGTAACCTTTCATGAACGAATGGTATTCCTCTAATGACAATTTTCCTTGTAAAAAGTTGTTTCTAAAATCCGCAACTATTTCTACCAAACGATCTTCGTGAGAATAATCTGGGTTTACAGTAAAATCTAGTGGTTTTGTATAGCTCATGTAGTTTTCTGCATGTTCTGTACTCCACATTCTTGGCAAAAACCCTTTGTGATTGTCGTCTAGGTTTTGATTGGCTAATTTGTAATCATTTGTAATTACATATTCACCTGTTTTATAATCTCTTTCGTAATTAGGTTTTTCATCTAAATAAGGATTATTTTCATCTAATCCTGCATAAGCTTCAGAGAAAAATGGACCATAAAAAGTTTTTTGTTCACCGTATTGTTCTCTGTTATAGTAAGCTAAAACTTCGGCAGCATCCGACGGTTTGTTTTCGTTAATGGGAATGTCAGTATTAGCTCTAATAGGAAGCATAATCCATGTTGAAAACCCAATTAGAATAAACAAAATACTTAATATGATGGTGTTTAGCATTACTTTTCCTTTGGTTTTGGTATATTTCAGTCCAAAATAAAAGGCTGTAATAATCAATAAAAAAGCAAATATAGTTCCTGAATTAAAAGGTAAACCAAAGTTATTCACCATGAAGATTTCAGTTTTACCGAAAAAAGACAAGGTATATGGTAATAAGAACTTAAAAACAAAAAATAAAATCGCTACTACAACCAAGTTAGCAATAATGAAATTTTGTAAGGTAATGGTTTTGTATTTTTTGAAAAAATAAATTAATCCTATTGATGGTATGGTTAATAAAGCCATAAAGTGAACTCCAAATGAAAGGCCTATCAATAAAGAAATTAGTAACAACCATCTGTTACCTCTTGGTGTGTCCATTTCCTGTTCCCAACGTAATGCAGCCCAAACTAATATTGAGATAAATAAAGAAGCCATAGCATAAACTTCAGCTTCTGTTGCGCTATACCAAAAACTATCTGTAAAAGTAAAGGCAATAGCACTTATGAAAGCACTTCCTAAAATCATTATGGAGTTGCTTTTGTTTAATTCGCCATTTTCTGCAATAATTTTCTTTAGCAATATGGATACAGACCAACACATGAAAAGAATGGTAAATGCACTTGAAAAAACAGATAGCATGTTCACCATTAATGCAATTTTATCTGCACTTAAAGCAAACATAGAGAAAAAAGCACCCAACATTTGAAACAATGGTGCTCCAGGTGGATGACCAATTTCTAATTTTGCAGCGGTTGAAATGTATTCTCCACAATCCCAAAAACTCAGTGTTGGTTCAACAGTTAAACTATAAGTTACCAGTGCAATTAAAAAAGCCGCCCAACCCGTAATGGTGTTCCACTTGTTAAAATTAAATGAATTCATAAATGTTCAAATCAAAAAAGTAATATTAATTACAAAGAAACTATTTTTTTATTATAACCAACGACGAAATTAATTTTTTAATATTTTTTTTAGAAAAATTTGTAATAATTAAAATATATATTACATTTGCACTCGCATTTAGCAACTATGTCCCATGGTGTAATGGTAACACTCCGGTTTTTGGTACCGTCATTCAAGGTTCGAGTCCTTGTGGGACAACAAAAAAATCCTCTAATTTAGAGGATTTTTTTATTTTATAAATTTCAGTTTCTTATATTTTAAAAGTAATAACGGCTCTCTTAGCATGATTTACTAAGTCCTCACTAATACTTCCATTGAAAAAGTGAGAAATTCCTTTTCTGCCATGAGTACTCATACCAATTAAATCTGCTTTAATGCTCTTTGCAAAATGTAATATGCCTTTTTCTACATTCACGTCGTTGTAAATGTGAGTTGAATAATTTTTCATTTCGAAATTAGAGGCAAATTCATCCATTGTATTTTGAGCTACTTCAGTAGATTTAAAATTATTAGGCGTATTGATATTTACCATGTAGATGTGGGAATTGAATTTATTAGCAAAATCTACAACTTTTGCAAAAGGTTTTTTGATTTCGTCTGAAAAATCAGAAGCGAAAACAAACTTATCAGCACTAAAGTCGTCATCCTCTTTTTTAATAACTAGAACTGGAATATCTGAATTTCTAACTACTTTTTCTGTATTAGACCCAATAAACATTTCTTGGAATCCTTTTGCTCCATGAGACCCCATCACTATTAAATCAGCATTTTGAGCATTACCCATTTTGATAATTCCGTCAAAAGCCATCTCAAATTGAATGTATTTTTCTACTTTAATTCCTTCTAAAAAGTCAGAATTTGCTGTTTCTTCAAGTTTTTGTAAGGCTATATTTTTAAATAACATTAATTCAGGAATTTCATGTGATGTAGAAATGGCGTCATTTCCAGATGATGGTAATTCTAACATGTGTACTATTGCAATTTCACCGCCATTTTTTTTAGCAATTTGAGCAGCCACTTTTAAAGCATATTCTGCATGTTTAGAAAAATCGGTTGGAACTAATATTTTTTTCATGATCTAAGGTTTAAAATTATTCTACTATAAAGATATGAAAATTAATATAATAAGACAATGTTTTATTTATTTAAAATTATTTGTATATTTGCACGGTTATTTATAATGATGTGGAAATAATGAGGCACGCAAAGCGTGCCTCTTTTTATAAAAAAAATGAATTTTAAAGAAGCTATTAAAGATTGTTTAGACAATGCTTTTGAAAGTAATCCCAGTTTGTTCTTGATTGATTTTACGATTTCTGAAACAAATAAAGTAAGTGTTATTATTGATGGAGATATGGGTGTAACTATTCAAGACTGTATTGATATCAGTAAATATATTGATAATAGTTTGGGTGATGACGAGTTTGACTACAGTTTAGATGTTGCTTCTGCAGGTGTATCGTCACCTTTAGTTTTTGAAAGACAATACATCAAAAATGTAGGAAGAACTTTAAAAATCAAAACGATAAATAACGAAATTTTTGAAGCTAATTTAACGGCAGCTGATAGTGAAAAAATCACTATTAAATGGCAATCAAGAGAGCCTAAAAAAATTGGTAAAGGAAAAGAAACAGTAGACAATATTAGAGAAATTGTTTATTCGGAGATAAAGGAAGCAATTGTATTAATATCATTTTAATTATATAGAGTCAGCATGGAGAATATTGCATTAATTGAGTCGTTTTCAGAGTTTAAAGATGATAAGCTCATTGATAGAGTAACGCTAATGGCAATTTTAGAAGATGTGTTTAGAAATGCATTAAAGAAAAAATATGGGTCAGATGATAATTTCGATATCATCATTAATCCTGACAAAGGAGATATGGAAATTTGGAGAAATAGAATTGTTGTTGCAGATGGAGAAGTGGAAGATGAAAATTCTGAAATTTCATTATCTGAAGCTAGAAGAATTGAACCAGATTTTGAAGTTGGAGAGGATGTTTCTGAAGAAGTTAAATTATTTCAATTAGGAAGAAGAGCGATTTTAGCATTAAGACAAAATTTAATATCAAAAATACACGAACACGATAACACGAATCTTTACAAACAATTTAAAGATTTAATCGGAGATATTTATACGGCCGAGGTACACCATGTTAGACCAAAAGTTGTAATTTTAATGGATGATGAAGGAAATGAAATTGTACTCCCAAAAGAAAAGCAAATTCCTAGTGATTATTTCAAAAAAGGAGATAATGTTAGAGGTGTTATTGAAAGTGTTGAATTAAAAGGGAATAAACCTCAAATCATCATGTCTAGAACCGCACCGTTGTTTTTGGAAAAATTATTTGAACAAGAAATTCCAGAAGTTTTTGACGGTTTAATTAATGTTAAAAATGTAGTCAGAATTCCAGGGGAAAAGGCAAAAGTTGCTGTGGACTCTTACGATGATAGAATTGATCCTGTTGGAGCTTGTGTAGGTATGAAAGGTTCACGTATTCACGGAATTGTTAGAGAATTAGGGAATGAAAACATTGATGTTATCAATTACACAACTAACATTCAATTATATATCACTAGAGCTTTAAGTCCCGCTAAAGTTTCTTCTGTAAAAGTAGATGAAGAGAAAAAAACTGCAGAAGTTTTCTTAAAGGTGGAAGAAGTTTCTAAAGCCATTGGTAGAGGTGGTTACAACATCAGATTAGCAGGTCAACTTACAGGTTATGAGCTAGATGTTATAAGAGAAGGTGTTCTAGAGGAAGAAGATGATGTTGAATTGAGAGAGTTTACCGATGAAATTGAAGAATGGGTAATTGAAGAATTTGAAAAAATTGGTTTAGATACTGCTAAAAGTATTATTGATCAAGATGTTGAAGATCTTGCAAAGAGAACTGATCTTGAAGAAGAAACCATTAGAGAAGTTATTAGAATTTTAAAAGAAGAATTTGATAGATAATTTTTGAATTGTCATTAAATAAAAAAAATTATATTTACATTAAATATATTAGAAGAAACATTAAATTAATTTATGTCTGAAGAAAGAGCAATAAGAATAAATAAAGTTTTAAGAGAATTAAATATTTCCTTAGAAAGAGCCGTTGATTTTTTAAAAGAAAAAGGTCATAGTATAGACGCAAGTCCAAATGCAAAAATTTCACAAGGAGAATATGATGTCTTATGCGGTCAATTTTCTGCTGATAAAGGTAAAAAAGTCGCTTCTCTAGAAGTTGGTGAAGAAAAGAGAAAAGAAAAAGAAGCGCTTAAAAAACAATTAGAGCAAGAACAAGAAGAAAAAAGACTTCAAGAAGAAAAGCAAAGACAAGAAATTGTTAAAGCAAAAGCTACTTTGTCAGGGCCAAAAACTATTGGTAAAATTGATTTAGGTGGTAAACCTTCAGATAAAAAATCAGAAATTAAACCTGAAATTAAAGAGGTAAAGCAGGAAGAACCAGAACCAATTCAAAAAGTTGTTGAGGTGACTTCTGTCGAACCAATTGCTGAAGATACTTCTAAAAAAATCAATGTAGAGAAAAAACCTATCATTAAAAAGGAAGTTGAAGTTAAAGTCACTCCAAAGGAAACTACAGCACAAGAAACTTCAGAACCGGTTGAAGAAGTTGTTGAAACTCAATATACTAAATTAGCAGGAGCTACATTTACAGGTAAAACAATTGATTTATCTCAATTTAATAAACCTAAAAAGAAAGATCCTAAAAAAGAAGTTAAAAAAGCAGGTGATGTTAAACCAGGAACTCCTGGCGCTGCTAATAATAACAATGCTAATAAAAACAAGCGTAAAAGAATTTCTAAACCTACTGTGCCAGGAACTACAGCTGCACCAGGAAGTAAGAAAGAGTTTGTAAAAGGTGGAGTTAATAACGGGTTTAATAAAGGAGGTAAAAAACCACCTGTTCAAAAAGTTGAACCAACCGAAGAAGATGTAAAAAATCAAATTAAAGAAACTCTTGAAAGACTTCAAGGTAGAGGAAATAAATCAAAAGCTGCCAAATATCGTAAAGATAAAAGAGACACACACCGTCAAAGAAATGAAGATGAACTTCAAGCTTTAGAAGAAGGTAGTAAAACAATTAAAGTAACAGAATTTGTTACTGTAGGCGAAGTTGCTACCATGATGGATGTTCCTGTTACTAAAGTAATTGGTACTTGTATGTCTTTAGGTATAATGGTGACACAAAACCAAAGACTAGATGCTGAAACGTTAACTATTTTAGCAGACGAATTTGGTTATGAAGTTGAATTTATTACAACTGATATTGAAGAAAATATAGAAGTTGTTGAAGATAAAGTTGAAGATTTAAAAGAAAGATCGCCAATCGTTACTGTAATGGGGCACGTAGATCATGGTAAAACGTCACTTCTTGATTATATTCGTGAAGCTAATGTAATTGCTGGTGAGTCAGGTGGTATTACACAACACATTGGTGCTTATGGTGTAACTTTAGAAGGAGGTCAAAAAATAGCATTTTTAGATACTCCTGGTCACGAAGCATTTACCGCTATGCGTGCTCGTGGTGCTCAAATTACAGATATTGCAATTATTGTTATCGCTGCGGATGATGACATCATGCCACAAACTAAAGAAGCAATTAGCCATGCGCAAGCTGCAGGTGTACCCATGATTTTTGCCATCAATAAGGTGGATAAAGAAACAGCAAATCCAGAAAAAATTAAGGAAAAATTAGCTGGTATGAATTTACTAGTGGAAGATTGGGGTGGAAAATACCAATCTCAAGATATCTCAGCAAAAAAAGGAACTGGTGTTAAAGAATTATTAGAAAAAGTTTTATTGGAAGCTGAAATTTTAGAATTAAAAGCTAATCCTAATAAAGCAGCTATCGGTACTGTTGTCGAAGCTCAATTAGATAAGGGTAGAGGTTATGTTTCAACTATTTTAGTTCAAGCAGGTACTTTGAAAATTGGTGATTATATGTTGGCCGGTAAAAATCATGGAAAGATTAAAGCCATGCATGATGAAAGAGGTAACATTGTTAAAGAAGCAGGTCCATCAACTCCAGTATCTATCTTAGGTTTGGACGGTGCACCTACAGCAGGTGATAAATTTACAGTTTATGAAGATGAAAGAGAAGCTAAACAAATTGCTGCAAAACGTACTCAACTACAAAGAGAACAATCTGTTCGTACACAAAAACACATAACTCTTGCAGAAATTGGTCGTCGTATTGCTTTAGGTCAGTTTAAAGAATTAAATATTATCCTTAAAGGTGATGTTGACGGTTCTGTTGAAGCATTATCTGATTCATTCTCTAAATTATCTACAGAAGAAATACAAGTTAATATTATTCATAAAGGAGTTGGTGCAATTACCGAATCGGATGTGTTATTAGCATCGGCTTCAGATGCAATAATTATTGGATTTAATGTAAGACCTCAAGGTAATGCAAAACAATTGGCCGAAAAAGAAGAAATAGATATTCGTAATTATTCAATCATTTACGATGCAATTGATGATTTACGTGATGCAATGGAAGGTATGCTTTCTCCTGAATTAAAAGAGGAAATTACTGGAACAGCTGAAATTAGAGAAATCTTTAAAGTATCTAAAGTCGGTTCAATTGCTGGATGTATGGTAACTGATGGAAAAATTTATAGAAATTCTAAAATCCGTTTAATTAGAGATGGTGTTGTAGTTTATACTGGTGAATTAACCACTTTAAAACGTTTTAAAGACGATGTAAAAGAAGTTTCTAAAGGGTACGATTGTGGTATGCAAATTAAAAATTATAACGACATTAAAGAGTTAGATTTAATTGAAGCATTCCAAGAAGTGGAAGTTAAAAAGAAATTGAAAAAGTAATTCAATATTCAAAAATAAAAAAATCCTGAATGTTAAGTTCAGGATTTTTTTTGGTTAATAATTAGATTATTTGTTGGGTTTAATTAATAAAGCCAAAGGATATTTTTTCTTAATTTCTAACAAAGCATTTTCAGCTTCAATACGTGTTTTAAAATTCCCTGCCCAAACCTTAAATGTAGGATTATTGTAAATCATAGTAACATCAATTTCTTTAAACTGATTCTTGAATTCCATCATGGTTTTTTTCGCATTATCACTATTTCCATTAAAAATTTGAATTTTAAACAAGTCATTTATGGTAATACCCGTATTCATCCTTCTTTTTTCCTTTAACAAAGTTTCAATGTTATCGTCCTGTTCAATAGTTATTTCTGACGTTTGAGAATAACAATTAAAACTCAAAATATTAAATAACAATAAGAAAGTCAGATACTTTAGTTTCATTATGTTTTTCATAAGATTAAAATTTTAAACAAATTTACATTTTAAAATTAGTATACAAAAATCGTCGATTATTTAGAACAAATATAAATTACTAATTAAGGTAAAATTATGGTTTTGATAATAATTCAATTGTTGTATTTTTGCTCAAGTTTTTAAGAATGTATAGTTATAATTATACCTTTCTAAAATCATACCAAAAATTAAGTTGATAATCATTTTAAATATGAAAAAGGTGGGTAACCATAGATCGTTTTCTAAGATTTTCTTCAGTTTAGCTTTATCGCTAACCATTTCTTTTGCAACTTATGCTCAAGATGCTGCTCCAACAGATGCACCAGTTGCAGATGCTGCTCCAGCAAGTGGTGGTGATGCAGCTAAAGGGAAAGAATTATTTAATGCCAATTGTGCGGCATGTCATAAATTAGATGCCAAAGCAACAGGACCAGCTCTTCGTGGCGTAGCAAATAAATATGAAACAGCATGGCTTTACAAATGGATTAATAACAGTGCTGAATTAATTAAATCAGGTGATGCATTAGCTGTAAAAGTTTATGAGGAAAATGGGAAAGTGCCAATGACGGCATTTCCTCAATTATCTACTGCTGATATTGACAATATTCTTGCATATACTTCAGAAGTAAAACCTGCTCCTCCAACTCCAGTTCCAGGTGAGCTAGTTTCAGGAGGTAATACTGACTCTGGAATTTCAAATAATATTATTCTTGGTGCTTTAGCTTTGGTTTTAGCAATGTTGGTTGTAATGTTGTTTTTGGTAAGTAATGTGCTTACGAAAATAGCAAAAGCAAACGGTATTGAGGCTCCAGTTAAAGAAAAATCAACGCCAATTTGGGTTTCATTTGTTAGAAATCAATTTTTAATGGTTGTTTCAGCAATTTTATTCTTACTGATAAGTGCTTATTTTGCTTATGGATGGTTGATGCAAATAGGAGTGGATCAAGGATATGAGCCAATTCAACCAATACATTATTCACACAGAATTCATGCTGGTGATAATGAAATTGATTGTAAATATTGTCACTCAGCTTCAAGAGTAAGTAAGCATTCTAACATACCATCGTTAAATGTTTGTATGAATTGTCACAAAAATATTGCTGAAGTAGCTGAAAATACTGCAACTCCTGAATATTCAAAAGATTTTTATGATAAAGAAATTCAGAAATTATACAAAGCTGTAGGTTGGGATCAAACAACTCAATCATACACAGGTAAAACAAGTCCAGTTAAATGGGTTCGTATTCATAATTTGCCTGATTTTGTATATTTTAATCACTCTCAACACGTTACTGTTGCTGGTGTTGAATGTCAAAAATGTCATGGTCCTGTTCAGGAATATGAAATTCAAAAGCAATTTGCTCCATTAACAATGGGTTGGTGTATCAATTGTCACAGAGAAACTAATGTAAAAGTAGAAGACAACGAGTACTACAAAAAAATTCATGAAGAATTATCTAAAAAGTTAGGTGTTAAGCAATTAACAGCGGCTCAAATGGGTGGTTTAGAATGTGGTAAATGTCACTATTAATAAAATAATTTAAGAAGCTAATATTTATATACAATGGCATCAAACAAAAAATACTGGAAAAGTGTTGAGGAACTAAACGAAAATAGTTCTATTGTTGAGACGCTAAGAAGCAACGAGTTTGTGGAGCAAATTCCTGTAGAAGATTTTTTAAGTGACAAAGACACTTTAGCATCTTCTTCAACTACTCGTCGTGACTTTTTAAAATACGTTGGATTTAGTACAGCAGCTGCTTCATTAGTTGCTTGTGAAGGTCCAGTTGTAAAGTCAATTCCTTATGTACTTCAACCAGAACAAATCATACCGGGTGTAGCTGATTATTATGCTACAACTATGGCTGATGGTTTTGATTTTGCAAACATCTTAATCAAAACGCGTGAAGGTCGTCCAATCAAAGTAGAAAATAACAAATTAGAAGGTTCAAAAACAGGTGCTAACGCAAGAGTACATGCTTCCGTTCTTTCATTATACGATAGTCTTCGTTTAAAAAATCCTATGATAGCTAACAAAGATGCTAAATGGGGAGATGTAAACGCTAAGATTAAATCAAGTTTAGAAGATGCAAAATCAAAAGGAGAATCTGTTGTGGTTTTAACAAATACAATGGCTAGTCCTTCTACAGATGCTTTACTTTCAGACTTGAAGGCAAAATATCCTAATGTAAAACAAGTAATTTATGATGCTGTTTCTGAATCATCTGCATTGGATGCTTTTGAAACTGTTTATGGAACCAGAGCATTAGCTAATTATGATTTTTCAAAGGCTGATGTAATTGTTTCTATTGGTGCTGACTTTTTAGGTGATTGGCAAGGTGGAGGTTTTGATGCTGGATATGCTCAAGGACGTATTCCTAAAAATGGAAAAATGTCTAAACATATTCAAATTGAAGCCAACATGTCATTAGCAGGTGCTAATTGTGATAAAAGAATTCCTTTAACTATAGCAAACCAAAAACTGGCTTTAGTAAAAATATATAACGCTATTACGGGTAATGCTGTAGCTGCATCAACAATAGAGAAATATGATAAAGATGTCGTAAATGCTGCAAGTCAATTAAACTCGGCTGGCTCTAAAGGTGTTTTAGTTTGTGGTTTAGATGATGTTGATGCGCAATTATTGACTTTAGCAATCAATCAAAAATTAAATTCTGAAGCTTTCAATACTTCTAATGTGTTATTAACTAGAAAAGGTAATGCAAAAGAAGTCAATCAATTAGTTGTCGATTTAAATGCTGGAAAAGTACATACATTAATTATGTATGGTGTAAATCCGGTTTATACTTTACCAAATTCAAAAGATTTCGTTTCAGGATTAAAAAAAACTAAATTGTCTGTAGCATTTTCTATGAAAGAAGATGAAACAGCGAAGATTTCAAATATTGCTGCGGCAGCTCCTCACTATTTAGAATCTTGGGGTGATGTTACCATCCAAAAAGGAAATTATAGCATCATGCAACCAACTATTCGTCCGTTGTTTGATACTAAACAATTTCAAGATGTACTATTGTCTTTAACAGATAATCCTACAGCTTACTACGATTATTTAAAATCTTTTGCAGCCTCTTACTTAAATGGTAAAACTTGGAATCAAGCTGTTCATGACGGATTTGCTTCTTCTGAAGTAAGTGCTTTAAGTGGCATTTCGGTTGATTACAATTCTTCTGCAAGTAAATTATCTTCTGCAAAATCATCTAACTTAGATTTAGTTTTATATACAAAAGTTGGTTTAGGTGATGGTCAACAAGCAAACAATCCATGGTTGCAAGAGTTTCCAGATCCAATTACAAGAGTGTCTTGGGACAACTATGTTACAGTTTCTCAAAAAGATGCAGAAAAATATAAATTAGAAAACTTTAATGTTGCTAATGGTGGACTTAACGGTAGCTATGTAACAATTAAAGTAGGAAATACTTCCTTATCCAAAGTTCCAGTAATCATTCAACCAGGTCAAGCTGTAGGAACTATTGGATTGGCTTTTGGATACGGTAAAAAAGAAAGCATGAAATCCGAAATGCAAGTAGGGGTTAATGCTTATCAATTATATGCCAATTTAAATGCAAACCAATCTGCTACAATTTCTTTAGAAGAAGGTGAACATGAATTTGCATGTGTTCAATTACAAAAAACTTTAATGGGTAGAGGTGATATCATCAAAGAAACTACATTAAGTACTTTTGTAAGTGAAAATTCAGAAGTTTGGAATCCAACTCCAATGGTTTCTTTAGACCATAAAGAAACTGCTGCTACTAAAGTTGATCTTTGGGAATCTTTTGATAGATCAATTGGACATCATTTTAACTTGTCAATTGACCTAAACGCTTGTACTGGTTGTGGAGCATGTGTAATTGCATGTCATGCAGAAAATAATGTACCAGTTGTTGGTAAATCTGAAGTTAGAAGAAGTCGAGATATGCATTGGTTGCGTATTGATAGATATTATTCTTCTCAAGAAACTTTTGCTGGTGATGTGGAAGAAAAAGAAGGTCTTTCAGGTTTAGGTTTAGGTGATTATTTAGTGGGTGATAGAAAAGGTGACGGTACTCTTTCTGGTTTAGATAGATTAGAGCATCCTTCAGAAAACCCTCAAATTGCTTTCCAACCTGTAATGTGTCAACACTGTAACCACGCTCCATGTGAAACAGTTTGTCCGGTTGCTGCAACTTCTCATAGTCATCAAGGTCAGAATCATATGGCATATAACCGTTGTGTAGGTACTCGTTACTGTGCAAACAACTGTCCTTATAAAGTTAGAAGATTCAACTGGTTTTTATATAATAAAAATGAAGAATTTGATTACCATATGAATAATGACTTAGGTCGTATGGTATTAAATCCTGACGTTAATGTTCGTTCTCGTGGTGTAATGGAAAAATGTTCTATGTGTATTCAAATGACACAAAAAACTATTTTAGATGCAAAACGTGACGGAAGAATAATCAAAGACGGTGAATTCCAAACAGCATGTTCTTCAGCTTGTACAAGTGGAGCTATGGTTTTTGGAGATGTTAATGACAACGAATCAAAAGTTGCTGAATTAGCAGAAGATAAAAGAATGTATCATTTATTAGAGCATATTGGAACTAAGCCAAATGTGTTTTATCATGTAAAAGTTACAAACGATAAAAAATAATTATTAATTAACAGAAACAAGATAAAGGATTATGTCGTCTCATTACGAAGCACCCATTAGAAAACCTTTAGTAGTAGGAAATAAATCTTACCACGATGTTACAGTAGATGTAGCAAGACCTGTTGAAGGCAGAGCTAACAAACAATGGTGGACAGTTTTTGCAATTGCACTAGCTGCTTTCCTTTGGGGATTAGGTTGTATGATTTATACTATTTCTACAGGAATAGGAACTTGGGGATTAAATAAAACAGTAGGTTGGGCTTGGGATATCACTAACTTTGTTTGGTGGGTAGGTATCGGTCACGCTGGAACACTAATTTCCGCAGTATTATTGTTATTCCGTCAAAAATGGAGAATGGCAATTAACCGTTCTGCAGAAGCAATGACTATTTTCTCAGTAATGCAAGCAGGTTTGTTTCCAATCATTCACATGGGTCGTCCATGGTTGGGATATTGGGTTTTACCTATACCAAATCAATTTGGTTCCTTGTGGGTAAATTTTAACTCACCTTTACTTTGGGATGTATTTGCAATTTCAACTTATTTATCAGTTTCATTAGTTTTTTGGTGGACTGGTTTGTTACCTGATTTTGCTATGTTGAGAGATAGAGCAGTGACTCCTTTTACAAAAAAGATATATTCTATAGTTTCTTT
Source organism: Flavobacterium sp. (assembly GCF_965657075.1). Taxonomy (GTDB): domain Bacteria; phylum Bacteroidota; class Bacteroidia; order Flavobacteriales; family Flavobacteriaceae; genus Flavobacterium. The sequence continues at coordinate 6,344 of NZ_CBFHMV010000007.1, read as the reverse complement.
TGGATGGAGCGGTAGAGCAAAAGATTGGCAACGTTTCGAAGAGGTATCTTTAGTTTTAGCTGGTTTAGCTACTCCTCTTGTACTTTCTGTTCATACGATTGTATCTTTTGATTTCGCGACTTCTGTAATTCCTGGATGGCATACAACAATCTTACCACCTTATTTCGTTGCTGGAGCTATTTTCTCTGGTTTTGCAATGGTAAATACATTGTTAATCATCATGAGAAAAGTCTCAAACCTTGAAGATTATATCACTGTACAACATATTGAATTAATGAATATAGTAATCATGATTACAGGTTCAATTGTAGGTTGTGCGTATATTACTGAATTGTTTGTGGCTTGGTATTCAGGTGTTGAATATGAACAATATGCTTTCCTTAACAGAGCAACGGGTCCTTACTGGTGGTCTTATTGGTTGATGATGACTTGTAACGTATTTTCACCTCAATTCATGTGGTCAAAAAAATTAAGAACAAGTATTACCTTCTCTTTCATAATATCCATTGTTGTTAACGTTGGAATGTGGTTTGAACGATTCGTAATTATTGTTACATCTTTACATAGAGATTATTTACCTTCATCATGGACGATGTTCCAACCTACTTTTGTAGATGCTGGTATTTATATAGGTACAATTGGTTTCTTCTTTGTTTTATTCTTATTATATTCTAGAAGTTTCCCAGTTATTGCTCAAGCTGAAGTTAAAACTATTTTAAAATCTTCAGGTGACAATTATAAAAGAAATAGAGAACTAAACGGTCATAATTCAGATAAACATTAAACCATCATGAGTAATAAAGTTATACACGCTATATACAATGATGATGATGTGCTTTTAGAAGCTGTTCACAAAACAAAATCGGCTCATCACCATATTGAAGAAATATATACACCTTTCCCAGTACATGGTCTAGATAAGGCAATGGGATTGGCACCAACAAGAATTGCAATTGCATCTTTCATTTACGGTATAATTGGTTTGTCTTTTGCTACAGCAATGATGCGATATATTATGATTGTAGATTGGCCTCAAGACATTGGTGGCAAACCAAGTTTTAGTTACCTACAAAATATGCCTGCATTTGTTCCTATTATGTTCGAGTTAACAGTATTTTTTGCTGCTCACTTAATGGTTATTACTTTTTATATGAGAAGTAAATTATGGCCATTTAAAAAAGCCGAGAATCCTGATGTAAGAACAACAGATGATCATTTTTTAATGGAAGTAGGTGTTCATGGAAATGAAGATGAACTGGTTTCATTTTTCAAATCTACTGGAGCTGTAGAAGTTAAAGTAATAGAAAAGCATTAATTTAGATATGAAAAGCTTAAATAAAATAGTAGCTGTATTAGGATTGACCTTTGTTATGGTTTCTTGCCACAACAATTCAAAACCTAATTATCAATTTTTCCCAAACATGTATGAGTCAGTTTCTTATGAAACCTATTCAGAACATGATGTTTTTAAAGATGGAAAAGAAGGTCAACTTTTACCTGATGGAGCTATCAAAAGAGGTTTTGTCCCTTACGAAATTCCAAATACCCCTGAAGGTTATATTCTTTCTAAATCTATGAAATCTCCTTTGGATTCCATTACTTCTAACCCAGAAAAAGGTAAAGAATTATATGGTATTTATTGTGCCATTTGTCATGGTGATAAAGGTAATGGAAAAGGTAAATTGGTGGAAAGAGAAAAATTCTTAGGAGTACCAAGCTATAAAGATAGAGAAATCACTGATGGTAGTATTTTTCATGTTGTTACTTATGGTTTAAATTCAATGGGTTCTCATGCCAATCAACTTTCACAAGAAGAAAGATGGCAAGTTGCTGATTATGTATTAAAACTGAAGTCTGAATTATAATTGTAAATCAATTTTTTGAATATAAAGATATGTACACTTTTTCAAGTAAATTAAAAACTTTTTCACTTATTCTAATTGTATTAGGAGTTTTGGGTATTAGTTACGGATATTTTACTACTCCTAAAACTATCGAAGAAGTTGAAGCTATATTGAAGCATCAAGAAGATGCTCATCACGGTGCTGTTGCTCATGATGCTCATTCTGGTCACGATTCTCATGCTACACATGATGTTTCTGACAAAGAAGCAGCAAAAGAACACAAGGAACATGTTGAACACGTAAAGACTCAAATGCAAAACAGACCTTGGTCTGCATTCTATGTGGCTGCGATATTTTTTCTACTACTAACCTTAGGAGTTTTGGCTTTTTATGCTATCCAAATTGCTTCACAAGCAGGTTGGTCTCCAGTTGTTTTTAGAGTAATGGAAGGAATAACTGCTTATTTATTACCAGGCTCAATCATATTTTTCATTTTGTTAGTTGCAGCTGGTTTGCATTGGAATCATATGTTCCATTGGATGGATCCAGAAGTAGTTAATCCTAAAAGTGAACATTTTGATAAATTAATCTTTGCTAAAAAAGGGTGGTTAAGTGTCGGCAGATTTTTAATTTTTGCTGTTATATTTTTAACAGGTTGGAATTTATACAGACATTTTGCAAGAAAATTTTCTTTAGCTCAAGATGAGTCAAATGATGATTCTAATTATAAAAAATTATTTAAGGCATCTGCCGCTTTCTTAGTTTTCTTTATAGTATCTGAATCTATTATGTCATGGGATTGGATTATGTCAGTAGATCCACACTGGTACAGTACTTTGTTTGGTTGGTATGTTTTTGCAAGTTTCTTTGTGAGTGGTATAACGATGATTACAATAGTTACAATCTATTTACAATCTAAAGGATATTTACCTGAAGTTAATAAAAGTCATATACACGATTTAGCTAAATTTATGTTTGGAATAAGTATTTTTTGGACATATTTATGGTTTTCTCAGTTCATGCTAATTTGGTATTCAAATATTCCTGAAGAAGTTACATATTTTATTACAAGAATTAGAGATTACAACTTACCTTTCTTTGGCATGTTAGTTCTTAACTTTATTTTTCCTTTACTTATCCTTATGAGCGCTGACTTTAAGCGTTTAACTTGGATTATTATCGGAGCAGGATCTGTAATTTTATTTGGACATTATATTGATTTTTTCAATATGATTATGCCAGCGACAGTAGGTGACCAATGGTACATTGGTGCTTCTGAAATCGGTTCAATTTTATTCTTCACAGGGCTATTTATTTTTATTGTATTTAATGCCTTATCTAAAGTATCTTTAAATGCAAAAAGATATCCTCTTATGGAAGAAAGCAAACATTTTCATTATTAATATTTAAAGAAATAAACAAATGACAAGTTTATTGATATTCATTGTTTTAATTTTAATTGGAATTGCTGTATGGCAATTAACAAAGATATTTGATTTAACCCAAGTTGGTAATGCTAAAGATGATTCTGAAGTAGCTAATGATAACGACAACAACATTAACGGTTATTTGATGTTTGGTTTTCTTGGTTTTATCTACATTTTCACAATATACAGTTTAGTTGCTTGGGGTGAATTTGTTCTAGGTACACCTGCTTCAGAACATGGTAAAGATGTAGATAATTTGATGAACATTTCTATGTTAGTAATTTTCTTTGTTCAAACCGTTACACAATTTCTTTTACATTATTTCACTTTTAAATATAAAGGTAAAGAAGGTCAAAAAGCTTTGTATTATTCTGATAATACTAAACTTGAGGCTATTTGGACAGGAATACCAGTAGTTGTTCTTGCAGGTTTAATTCTTTATGGATTATATACTTGGAATGAAATTATGTATTTTGAAGAAGAAGAAGAAGTTATTTTTGTAGAATTATATGCTAAACAATTCGGTTGGGAAGCTCGTTATTCTGGTGAAGATAATGCTCTTGGAAAAGCTAATGTTAGATATATTGAAGGAATCAACACTTTAGGGGTAGATTTAGAAGATCCCAATGCGCAGGATGATAAAGTAGTTCAAGAATTACACTTACCAAAAGGAAAGAAAATTGTTTTCAAATTGCGTTCTCAAGATGTTTTGCACTCAGCTTACATGCCTCACTTTAGAGCGCAAATGAACTGTGTACCTGGAATGGTTACTCAATTTAATTTTGTTCCTACTGTAACTACAGAAGAAATGAGACAAGATGAAGCAATTGTAGCTAAAGTTAATAAAATCAATGCCATCAGAAGTAAAAAAAGTGCTGAATTAGTTGCTAAAGGTGAAGCTGCTTTAGATCCATATACCTTTGATTATTTGTTATTGTGTAATAAAATTTGTGGAAAATCACATTACAACATGCAAATGAAAATCGTTGTTGAATCTCCAGAAGATTTCAAAAAATGGCTTGCAGAAAAACCTACTTTAGTTTCTTCATGGAAGGAAGCTAATGCACCTGAAGTTAAGGCTGAAGAGCCAAAGACTGAATCTGTAAAGATGGATACAATCAAAGAAATAGCACAAATCATTAAATAATATAGGAGATTTCAAATAATACAATTATGTCACACGAACACGGTCATCATAAAGAAACTTTTATAACTAAATATATCTTTAGTTTAGATCACAAGATGATTGCTAAGCAATATCTTATTTCAGGTCTTTTAATGGGAATAGTAGGTGTAGTTTTATCACTATTTTTCCGTATGCAAATAGCTTGGCCAGAAGAATCTTTTGAAATTTTTAAAATATTTTTAGGAGAAAACTTTGCTCCAGGTGGAGTTATGAGAAATGATATTTACCTAGCACTTGTAACAATTCATGGAACCATCATGGTATTCTTTGTACTAACAGCTGGTTTAAGTGGAACTTTTAGTAATTTACTTATTCCATTACAAATTGGTGCAAGAGATATGGCTTCTGGATTCATGAATATGCTTTCTTTTTGGCTATTTTTTGTATCTTGCATCATTATGCTTTCCTCATTATTTGTTGAATCAGGACCAGCATCAGCAGGTTGGACTGTATATCCTCCTTTAAGTGCCGTTGAACTTGCAATTCCTGGTTCAGGGTTAGGAATGACTTTATGGTTAGTTTCCATGGCAATTTTTATTGCTTCATCTTTAATGGGTTCTTTAAATTATATAGTTACTGTTATTAATTTAAGAACTAAAGGTATGACAATGACAAGATTACCATTAACTGTTTGGGCTTTCTTTGTTACTGCTATTATCGGTGTAATTTCTTTCCCTGTTTTATTTTCAGCCGCTTTGTTGTTAATGTTCGATAGAAGTTTTGGAACATCTTTTTTCTTATCCGACATATACATAAGTGGTGAAGTTTTACATTATCAGGGTGGTTCTCCAGTTTTATATGAACATTTATTTTGGTTTTTAGGTCACCCTGAAGTATACATCGTTTTATTACCTGCATTAGGTATTACTTCTGAAGTTATCGCAACAAACTCTAGAAAACCAATTTTCGGTTATAGAGCAATGATCATGTCTATTATTGCAATAGCATTTTTGTCAACAATAGTTTGGGGGCATCACATGTTTGTATCTGGAATGAATCCTTTTTTAGGTTCAGTATTTACTTTTACGACTTTATTGATTGCCATTCCTTCAGCTGTTAAAGCATTCAACTATATAACAACTTTATGGAAAGGTAACCTTCAGCTAAATCCTGCTATGTTATTTTCAATTGGTCTAGTCTCAACTTTTATTACTGGTGGTTTAACAGGTATTATTTTAGGTGATAGTACTCTTGACATTAATGTTCACGATACATATTTTGTTGTAGCTCACTTCCACTTGGTAATGGGTATATCTGCTTTATATGGTTTCTTTGCTGGAGTTTATCATTGGTTCCCAAGAATGTTTGGTAGAATGATGAATAAAAACTTAGGTTACGTTCACTTTTGGATTACTGCTGTTTGTGCTTACGGAGTTTTCTTCCCAATGCACTTTATAGGTATGGCAGGTTTACCAAGACGTTATTACAGTAATACGGCATTCCCATTATTTGATGAGCTTGCAGATGTAAACGTTTTAATTACTATGTTTGCAATTGTTGGAGCAACTTTCCAATTGGTTTTCTTTTGGAATTTCTTCTACAGCATTTTCAAAGGTAAAAAAGCACCTATGAACCCATGGAAATCTAACACTTTAGAGTGGACTGCACCAGTTAAACATGTACATGGGAACTGGCCTGGAGAATTACCTGAAGTACACCGTTGGCCTTACGATTACAGTAAACCAGGGCATGATGAAGATTATGTACCTCAAACAGTGCCAATGAAAGATGGTGAAGAAGAATTACATCACTAAAAATCATTTTAAAACATAAAAAAACCTTTCCAAATGGAAAGGTTTTTTGTTATAAATGTCTTGTCCTGAAAAAAGTTGACTAAATATTAAATAATATGTCAACAAAAAAGAAAATTTCAAAAATTCCGAGTTC
>NZ_CBFHMV010000006.1:0-118399 GCF_965657075.1 Flavobacterium sp. | reverse complement strand
TATTTCAGCAACAAATGCACAAGAAAAAATAAATTTAGATGAAAATTGGAAATTTCATTTTGGAAATGCTTCAAATCCTGATAAAGATTTTGGTTACGGAACCAAACTGTTATTCCATAAATCAAATGTATTTGAAACCACAATTGTAAGTCCAAAATTTGTGGATACATCTTGGACAAAAATAAATGTCCCACACGATTGGGTGGTTGCACTTCCTTTTGTAAAATCATCAACTCACGAAATGGATTCTCATGGTTATAAACCTGTTGGAAGTTTGTATCCAGAAACCAGTATTGGATGGTATCGCAAACATTTTTCTGTAGATAAATCCAAAAAAGACAAGCGATTTGAACTGCAATTTGATGGTATTTACAGAAATGCTGCCATTTGGATTAATGGGTTTTATGTTGGAACTAATTTCAGCGGCTATGTTGGAACTAATTATGATGTAACAGATTACATGAATTTTGAAAGTGAAAATGTAATCGTTATCCGTGTAGATGCAACGCAAGCTGAAGGTTGGTTTTATGAAGGAGCAGGAATTTACCGTCATGTTTGGTTAAACATTACAAATCCTGTTTTTATTCCAGAAGATGGTTTGTTTGTTCATGCTAAAGTTAAGGGTAAAAACGCTAAAGTATTTATTGAAACAGAAGTTGAAAACAAAAGTTTAACCACAACAAATTGCACTGTTTATTCTTATATTACTGACAATAAAGGAAAACAAATTTCAAAAACTAGTGAACAAAAAATCAATTTAAAAGTCAATCATAAATATACTTTAAAACAAAATATTGAATTAAAAAACGCAACACTTTGGTCTTTAGAAAATCCATATTTATACAAAGTCGTTTCAGTTATTAAACAAGAAAATAAAATTGTGCATCAAAAAAAGTCGAATTTTGGTGTTAGAACTATTGAATTTGATGCTAAAAAAGGCTTTTTTCTAAATGGAAAACACATTAAAATTCAAGGAACAAACAACCATCAAGATCATGCTGGAATTGGTAGTGCTATTCCTGATTACATACAATATTATCGCATTAAATTATTAAAAGAATTGGGTTGTAATGCTTACAGAGCAAGTCATAATGCACCAACACCAGAATTATTGCAAGCTTGTGATAGTATAGGAATGCTAATGGTAGATGAACAACGTTTGTTAAACAGCAGCCCAGAATATATTGATCAATTTAAAAGAATAATCAAAAGAGATAGAAATCATCCTAGTATCATTTTATGGTCTATTGGCAATGAAGAACAAAACATTCAAGGCAACGAATACGGAAAAAGAATTGCTCAAACCCATTTGGCTATTCAAGAAGAATTAGACCCAACTAGAACCAGCACTTATGCAGCCGATATGGCGAATGAATTTAAAGGAGTTAATGAAGTAATTCCAATTCGTGGTTTCAATTATCGTGAATTTGCTGTAGCAGATTATCATCGAGATCATCCTAATCAGCCTTTATTAGGAACTGAAATGGGAAGCACAGTAACTACAAGAGGAATTTATGAAAAAGATTCCATCAGGGCTTATGTTCCTGATCAAGACATCACGCATCCTTGGTGGGCAAGTAAAGCAGAAACTTGGTGGAAATTATGTGCCGAAAACGACTATTGGTTAGGTGGTTTTGTTTGGACAGGATTTGATTATCGAGGGGAACCAACACCTTATAAATGGCCAAATATAAGTTCGCATTTCGGAATCATGGATGTTTGTGGTTTCCCAAAAAACATTTATTATTACTATCAAAGTTGGTGGACCGATAAAGATGTACTACACATTTCACCGCATTGGAATTGGCCAGAAAAAATCGGAAAACCAATTGATGTTTGGGTAAACACAAATGCTGATGATGTAGAACTTTTCTTAAATGGAAAAAGTTTAGGTAAAAAAACAATGCCAAGAAACAGTCATTTGCAATGGGAAGTTATATACGAACCAGGAACTTTAGAAGCTGTAGCTTATAAAAAAGGCAAAAAAATCACTTCAAAAGTTGAGACTACAACTCAAGTTGCTAAAGTAATAGCCTATGCTGATAAAACAGTCTTAAGAGCAGACGGTCAAGATGCCAATGTCATCAATATTTCATTAGTAGATGAACAAGGAAGAGAAGTGCCTGATGCAAATAACATGGTCTATTTTACTATTTCTGGTGATGCTAAAATTATTGGAGTGGGTAACGGAGATCCAAGTTCACATGAACCCGACAAATGTGAAGAAGAAAGATGGCAAAGAAGTGCTTTCAACAGTAAATGCCAAGTCATTATTCAAGCTGGAAAAACAATTGGAGACATCAAATTGGAAATAAAAGCTAACGGATTAATTCCAGCAACAGTAACGTTAAAATCTGAAAAATAAATTCAGTTCAAAATGAAGAAAAAATTAGTTCAAAATACCTCAAAATACTTCAAGGAAAATTTCAACAATTATCCTGAAAACATATTTCTTTCACCAGGAAGAATCAACATTATTGGAGAACATGTCGATTATAATGACGGTTACGTTTTACCAGCTGCCATCAACAAATACATTTGTTTTGCTATTACTAAAAACAATAGCAATCAATGTGAAATTATAGCAAAAGATTTAAATGATACTTACTCATTTGATTTATCTGAAACCATAAAACCCATTGATAAAATGTGGGCGAATTATATTCTTGGAGTATTGCATCAACTGAAAGAAAAAGGATATAATTTTACAGGTTTTCAAATGGTTTTTAGCAGCACAATACCAATGGGTGCTGGATTATCATCTTCAGCTGCTTTAGAATGCGGAATAGCTTATGCTTTAAACACACTATTTGATATGGGTTTAACCCAAGAAGAAATTGCTTTAACAGGACAAAAATCGGAACATACTTTTGCAGGTGTGAATTGCGGAATCATGGATCAATTTGCTTCCGTTTTTGGTAAAAAAAATCAAGTCATTCAATTGGATTGCAACACTTTAGAATACACCTATTATAAAGCAAATTTCAAGAAACATACTTTAGTTTTGTTGGATAGTTGTGTAAAACATTCACACCTAACTTCAGGTTACAATGATCGAAGAAATGAAGTTGAAAAAGGATTAAGTATAATAAAAAATCATTTTCCAAATGTACAAACGTTTAGAAATTGCAATGCTGAAATGATTCATACTTTAGAAAGTGAATTAGGAGAAATAATCTACAAAAGATGTCTATTTGTAGTAAATGAAATCAATCGCGTAAAAGAAGCTGTGAAAGCCATCGAAAACGAAAAATTCACTAAATTAGGAAAATTAATGGCCGAAACACATCACGGATTATCCAAAAACTATGAAGTAAGTTGCGAAGAAATTGACTTTTTGGTAGAAACTGCATTAGAAAACAAAGCCGTTTTAGGGGCAAGAATGATGGGTGGTGGTTTTGGAGGTTGCTCCATCAATTTAATTGAAAAAGGAAAAGAAGACGAAGTTATAGCAACAGTTTCTAAAGCTTATAAAGAACAATTTGGTATTGACTTAAAACCTTACAAAATAAAAATTTCAAAAGGAACTTCTGAATATAAAAAGACTTATGCAAACCTTTAACACCAACGAACATCCGCATAGAAGATATAATCCTTTGTTAGACGAATGGATTTTAGTTTCACCTCATAGAGCTAAAAGACCTTGGCAAGGACAAAAGGAAACCATTGCAGAAGATAACAGACCTGAACATGATGAAAATTGCTATTTGTGTGCTGGAAATATGCGTTCCAATGGTGTCAAAAACGATAATTACACGGATTGTTTTGTTTTTGAGAATGATTTTTCAGCTTTATTGCAAGAAGAAGTTTCTTTTCAAAAAAACGATAATACTTTATTTCAATTAAAACCCGAAAGAGGCATCAATAAAGTAGTTTGTTTTTCTCCAAAACACAATCTAACATTAGCTGAAATGGAACAAGAGGCTATTGAAAAAGTAATTCAAGTTTGGAAAGAACAATATATTGAATTAGGTTCCAAAGATTTCATCAATTATGTCCAAATATTTGAAAACAAAGGAAGTGTTATGGGTTGCAGCAATCCGCATCCTCATGGGCAAATTTGGGCACAATCCTCTTTGCCAACACAAGTAGAAAAAACACAAAAAAATCTAGAAAATTATTATAAAAAAAACAATACTAGCTTACTCAAAGAGTATTTGGATTACGAATTAAAAGCACAAGAGAGAATTGTTTTTGAGAACGAATATTTTGCAGTAGTTGTTCCTTTTTGGGCGACTTGGCCTTATGAAACTATGATTATCAGTAAGAGGCATTTTGGAAATATTATTGCCATGACTAATGATGAAACGAAAGCTTTCGCTGAAACCTTGAAAATCATTACGACAAAATACGATAATCTTTTTGAAACTTCATTTCCATATTCATCGGGAATTCATCAAGCACCTACTGATAGGGTTGCTCATCCTGAATGGCATTTTCACATGCATTTTTATCCACCATTGTTACGTTCTGCAACTGTAAAAAAATTCATGGTAGGTTATGAAATGTTGGGTGAAGCCCAAAGAGACATAGCACCAGAACAAAGTGCCTCAACTTTGAGAAATTTATCTATATTGCATTATAAAACTAACCAAAAATAACCCAAAATATGAATACAGGATTTGTAACCCTTGACTATGTAGTTTTCTTTGCCTATGCTTTGTTGATTTTAGGTGTTGGACTTTGGATGTCTAGAGACAAAAAAGGACATCAAAAAAATGCTGAAGATTATTTCTTGGCCAGTAAATCATTGCCTTGGTGGGCTATTGGAACTTCATTAATTGCAGCAAATATTTCTGCTGAACAATTTATTGGAATGTCTGGTTCTGGATATGCAGTCGGTTTAGCCATTGCTTCTTACGAATGGATGGCAGCCATAACTTTAATTATTGTTGGAAAATACTTTCTTCCTATTTTTATTGAAAAAGGACTTTACACCATTCCAGAATTTGTGGAAAAACGATTTTCTACGAATTTAAAAACAATTTTAGCTGTCTTTTGGGTAGCTTTATATGTTTTTGTAAACATTACTTCAGTTCTTTATTTAGGTGCTTTAGCGATGAATACTATCATGGGAGTTGATATGTTTTATGCTATTTTAGGTTTGTCACTATTTGCTGCTGCATATTCACTTTATGGTGGTTTAGCGTCTATTGCTTGGACCGATTCTATTCAAGTTGTGTTTTTAATTATTGGTGGTTTAGCTACAACTTATTTGGCATTAGACACCGTTTCTGGTGGACAAGGAATGCTGGAAGGTTTTGGAATTATATACAACAAAGCACCTCAAAAATTTTCAATGATTTTAGACAAATCCAATCCTGAGTATATTAATTTACCTGGAATTGGAGTTTTAATTGGTGGACTTTGGGTTGCTAATTTATATTATTGGGGATTCAATCAATATATTATTCAACGTGCTTTGGCTGCAAAATCTTTAAAAGAAGCTCAAAAAGGAATTGTACTAGCTGCTTTTTTGAAATTAATCATTCCATTTATAGTTGTAATTCCTGGTATTGCTGCTTTTGTAATTGTAAATGACCCAGAAATGTTAGCTCTATTAGGAGTAGAAGGTTTAATGAATATTCCAAGTGATGGTGCTGCAGATAAAGCTTATCCGTGGTTGATTCAGTTTTTACCAGCTGGTTTAAAAGGATTGGCTTTTGTGGCTTTAACTGCTGCTATTGTTTCTTCTTTAGCTTCGATGTTGAATTCTACTTCAACTATATTTACGATGGATATTTACAAACAATACATTAACAAGAATTCTGATGATAAAAATACCGTTAAGATTGGTAGAATTACATCTGCGGTTGCTTTAACTATTGGAGCAATTGTAGCACCCCTTTTAGGTGGAATTAACCAAGCTTTTCAATTTATTCAAGAGTATACTGGAGTAGTTAGTCCTGGAATTTTAGCTATTTTTATCTTAGGTTTGTTTTGGAAAAAAACGACCAATCAAGCTGCTATTTGGGGGGCTTTAGTTTCAATTCCAGTAGCGATGTTTTTTAAAGTTGGACCAAAAGGTTGGGCTGAAGGAACAGCAATAGAAGGTATATTTCCGAATATTCCATTCTTAGATCAAATGGGATATACTACATTAATCACAATGGCAATTATTATGGTAATCAGTTGGCTACAAAACAAAGGAACAGATAGTCCAAAAGGATTTACGCTTAGCAAAGAAACGTTTAAAACAAGTGCTTCATTTAACATTAGTGCCTTTGCAATTCTATTAATTTTAGTGTTTTTATACGCAAAGTTTTGGTAGTAATATTTAACTATATATACTAACAATATTAGTAAAGTATGAAAACCCTATTAACATTTCTATTCCTGTTCACCATAAACGCAAACATTTTTTATGCTGATGTTTATATTTGTGATTCAAAAGGTGCTAAAAAATATCATCTTACTAAAGATTGCAGAGGTTTGTCAAATTGCAAAAATGAAATTATTAAAAAAAGTAAAGCTGATGCTCAAAAACTTGGACTCACACTTTGCGGTTGGGAAGATTGACAGTATTTTAGCATTATGAAACAACTATTAATTCTATACCTATTTCTTGTTTATAACCTTGCCTTTGCACAACTAAAAGTCGTATCGTGGAATATAGAAAATTTAGGGAAATCAAAATCAGATTCCACAATAACCTACATTGCTAATACTTTAAAAGACTATGATGTTGTGGCTTTACAAGAAGTTGTGGCAGGTTATGGAGGCACACAAGCCGTTGCCAAATTAGCAGAAGAACTCAATATAAAAGGCTCTAAATGGGATTATGCAGTAAGTGAACCCACTACAGGAAGCAGTTACAAAACCGAACGATACGCTTTTTTATGGAAAACTTCTAAAGTCAAAAAAATAGGTAAAGCTTGGCTAGAAAAAAAATACAGCTTAGAAATTGACAGAGAACCTTTTTATTGCACCTTTAACTATAATGAAAAGGCAGTAACCTTAGTGAACTTTCATGCCATTACCAAAAGTAAACAACCCGAAACTGAGATCAAATACTTTAAGTTTTTACCTTTAGAATATCCTTTACTAAATCTACTATTTATAGGTGATTTTAATTGTCCACAATCGCATACTGTATTTAATCCTTTAAAAAAAATGGGATTTGCTTCCGCTTTTAAAAACCAAAAAACAACATTAAAAAAAGAATGTAAAAAAAAGGAATGTTTGGCATCAGAATTTGATAACATTTGGTATAATACGAATAAAATAAAAATCTCAAAAAAGGAGGCAATTCATTTTTATGAAGATTTTAAATCTCAAGAAAAAGCTCGAGAAGTTTCCGATCATATTCCTATTTGGGTGGAAATTAGTTTGAATTAAATAAGAATACTAATCAAATTGAGAGCATTCTTATTTAATTCAGGATGTATTCTATTTCTCTAATAATGTCAAAATTATAATTCCAACTCTAGCTATTAAGAAAGTAAACATCCCAAAAACAAGTGGTAAAAAAGATATTTTTAATCCCCCAGCAAGAACTTCCGAACTAATATTTCCTATTGATTCAATAGCATCAAAAGCTCCAATTAAACCTATGGCTTGGCCTAAAAAACCCCACACCAAAACAAACAAACTAATTGATGAAATTAATTTTACTGTTTTTGAATTCGTTTCTTTCTTAACAACTCCTTTAATAAACAAAAGAATTACAAGAAGCAATATCACTAATATTGGCACCATAAAAAAAGGCCCACCTTCATAAATTCTGTCTAAAATCATATCTTATATTTTTAAATTAATAATAGTCCGAAAGTAGTTTTTAAACTAATATCAATTTTTTAATTGCGATGAATAGATGAATATGCTCAGCTTATAACCAATTTGGTACTAGAAAAAGTAAAATTTAATCCATTAGAAACCAAAACCCTTCTTAAAAAGGTTATCCATCGAAAATTCATTTTTCTTTTTATAATTTTATTTATCTTGCTTAAATGTTTAACAATATAGCAAATTTGGCAAAACATTTAATACTTCACTTAACTTTTTGGATTGGAGTTTGGTTTTTCTTTGTTTATTTTTTTAGCTATAATTCAAATGACACGTATTACATTACATGGTTTTCAAGTTTATTGTTACCCATTGCTATAAGCACAACTTACATTACTATTTATTTTTTAATTCCAAAGTATTTGTTGTCCAAACGATATTTTAAATTAGCACTTTATAGCTTCTATACTTTAGTCTTATCTGTTTATTTAACTATACTTGCTATTTATGGAAGTTTTATTTTTATTACAAAATTAGACATAACTAAAGTTCCTCCAATGGGAAAAAACTTTGTCTTTATTTTGATTCTGATTTATTTGATTGTAGGAGTAGTGAGTTTTATCTATTTATTGAAACACAACTTCAATGCTCAATCAAAATACAAAGCTCTAGAAAATAAAATTTTAGAAGCAAACCTTCAAATTAAAGAACAGGAGTTATATTATTTAAAAAAACAGATTCATCCTCATTTTTTATTTAATACATTAAACACAATTTATGGTTTTGCTCTAAAAAAATCAGAACATACTGCAGATATTATTTTAAAACTTTCAAATTTATTGGATTATATTTTATATCAAGTTCAGAAATCAAGAGTGCAATTAAAAGATGAAATAGAACATATAAATGAATATATCGATTTAGAAAAAATAAGATTTGAAGACCGCTTAAAAGTTAATTTCAATTATTCAAAAAACATTGAAAATATTGAAATTGCTCCTATGTTATTAATCCCTTTTATTGAAAATGCGTTTAAACATGGAAGTATAATAAATGGTTTTTTGGCTATTGAAATAAATCTGAATTTAACAGAAAACAACAAGCTAATATTCACTATTAAAAACAGTTTTTTAAACAACAACGAGTCTGAAACAACTGGAATTGGCTTAGATAATATTAGAAAAAGATTAATATTATTGTTCCCAAATAAATATAATTTGAATACTGAAATAAAAGAAAATCAATTCATAGTTTCTTTAATCATAAATGAAATTAAATCTAATGGAGAAAACATATAATTGCATACTAGTTGATGACGAAATAACGGCAAGAGAAATTTTAGAATCTCATTTGCAAAAAGTAAGCACCATAAACGTTTTAGCCAGTTGCAAAAATGCCATTGAAGCATTTGCGGTTATAAATACTAAAAAAGTAGACTTAATCTTTTTAGATATCAATATGCCTGAAATTAATGGTTTATCTTTTGCAAAATCAATCAACAAAGACATCAAAGTAATTTTCACCACAGCCTACAGAGAATATGCTGCAGATGGTTTTGATTTACAAGCCGTTGATTATTTGTTAAAACCTATTTCATTTAAACGATTTTCGCAAGCTATCACCAAATTTACAGGAGAAAAAATTATTGAAAACAAAGAAACTTCTTATGAGATTCAATTATCAAAAAATGATTTTATATTCGTTAGATCAGATAGAAAAATGATAAAAATAGATTTTCAAGATATTTTCTATATTGAAAGTTTAAGTGATTATATAAAAATTCATACTACAGAAAAGACCATAGTAACTAGGGAAACTATTTCAAATATCGAAGCCAAGTTACCTAATAAAGATTTTATACGTGTGCATCGTTCTTATTTGATTGCATTGACTAAAATTGAGTCATTTACCAATGAATATATTGAAATTAATAAAATTTCAATTCCGATAAGTAGAAGTTATAAAAAAGGAGTTTTGGAAATTTTGGAAGGATATTAAAAAATCCAACCAAACATTACATTTGATTGGATTTGCTTTTAGTGAGCGGTATTGAATTATCTTCAAACCAAATATTAGAATTTCTTGAAAATTTTAATAAAGAAAAAGAATAAAAAACCTCTAAATCTCTCTAGAGGTTTTTGGTTCTATTTTGTGACCTCGGCAGGATTCGAACCTGCAACCCTCAGAGCCGAAATCTGATATTCTATCCAGTTGAACTACGAGGCCAAAAAAAGTACGAAATTAAAAGTAAGAAGTTTGAAGTTGAATTCTTTGTACTTTTAATTTCGCACTATAAATTACATTAATAATTTCTTAACAACCGTCGAAATCGTTTTCCCGTCTGAGTTTCCTCCTAATTGTTTTGAGGCAATTCCCATTACTTGTCCCATGGATGCCATTCCTGAGAAACCACCTTCAGCAATTATTTTTGCTACTGCTGCTTCTACTTCAGCTTCTGTCATTTGTGCTGGTAAGAATTTTTCAATTACAGCAACTTGAGCTAATTCAGGTTCTGCTAAATCGTTTCTTCCTTGTTCTGCAAAAATATTGGCACTATCTTTTCGTTGTTTTACTAATTTTTGTAAAATTTTGATTTCGTCTTCTTCCGAAAGTCCTTCCGCTGCACCAGAAGTTTGTGCTAATAATATTTCTGATTTTACTGCTCTTAATGCTTCTAAAGCTACTGTGTCTTTTGCTTTCATGGCTTCTTTTAAACTGTCCATGATTTTTGCTGATAAACTCATTTTTATATGTTTATTGTTACTAGTTGATTATTGTTTTTTTGTATCTGAAAATATACATTAACATGAAACAACTTCTAAAAAACCTTAGCAAAGGTAATTAAAAAACCCGTAAGGTTAAAAATAACTATACGGGTTTATTTGAGGTTAAGTTTATGGTTTTAGTCTACATTATCATGAAGAAAAGAGTTGTTAGAACGAAGTTGAGGATCATCGTTGCTATCTGTTCCTAATGACATGCGAGACTTATTATTGTTTAATTCTGGACTATCTAAATCGATACCCATTCTTTTGTAAGCAGGTTGTCTTTCTATTTCGTCTATTTTTGAAGAGTGAATGTTGAATTTATAATTGAATTCTTTCATTTTGCGTTTGCGTTCTTCAGCTCTTAATTTTAAAGTTTCTTCGATAGTTAAATCGGTCGCTTCTCTATTTTGAAGATCAGAAAATGCCACATCTTCCTCTGAAGTTACTTTAACTTTAATATCCATTTCTGGATTAATTGTTTCCTTAGCAACTACAGGTTTTGCAGCAATCAATTCGTTTTCTTTATCTAAGTATTCCTCTAAAGAATATTTAACAACACCCGATTCATTTAATTCTGTTACTGGAATAAATTCAACAGGTTCTACTACTTCAATATCTTTAACTTCTTCTGAAAGATTAAAAACGATTGGAGTTTCTTCTTTTTTATTTTCGAATGCGTCTAATGAAAACAACAAATCGTTTTCTTTAGCAACTACAAATTCAGGTTCTTTGACTTCAATTTCTCTTAAAGGCGATGTGATTTCAAAAACAGGCTCTTGTTTTGCACTTTGAGCAGCAATGATTTCGAAAGTTACATTAATGTTTTTAATTGCATCTGTAGTAGCAATCAATTCATTTTCATTGGCAACTATTGCGTTGAATTCTTCTGTAGCTTCTTCTAAAGAAAAAATTACTTTTTCAGCAGGTTCAGCGACTTCAAAAACTGGTGTTGCTTCTTTAACTGGAATTGATTTAACTTCCGTAGCTTCTACATCTAAATTTAAAACCACTTTGTCCATTAAATTTTGGACAATTTTTTGCTCATCTTCCAAAGAATGGATGATTTTATTTGGCTCAGTGTTAATGATGTCTTGTTGTTGTTCTACATTAAATCCTGTTGCAATAATTGTAACAGAAATAGCATCTTCTAAAGATTCATCTTCACCGACACCCATTATAATGTTAGCGTTATAACCAGCTTCTAACTGAATATAATCGTTAATTTCTCCTATTTCATCAATAGTAATTTCATTAGTACCAGAAACGATAAGCAACAATACGTTTTTAGCACCTGTAATTTTATTATCATTCAACAAAGGAGAATCTAATGCATTGACAATAGCATCTTTTGCTCGATCTAATCCAGACGCCACAGCAGAACCCATAATAGCTGTTCCACTATTTGAAAGTACTGTTTTAGCATCTTTAAGGTCAATATTTTGCGTATAGTGATGTGTAATAACTTCAGCAATACCTCTTGAGGCAGTAGCTAAAACTTCATCTGCTTTAGAAAATCCTGCTTTGAATCCTAAGTTACCGTAAACCTCTCTTAGTTTATTGTTGTTGATTACAATTAGAGAATCTACTTGCTTGCGTAATCTTTCTACACCCAAGATAGCTTGTTCTTGACGCACTTTTCCTTCAAACTGAAAAGGGATGGTTACAATACCAACCGTAAGAATATCTCTTTCTTTAGCTAATTGAGCAATTACTGGAGCAGCACCTGTTCCGGTTCCACCACCCATTCCTGCGGTAATAAAGACCATTTTAGTGTTGCTGTCTAGCATTTTTTCAATTTCGGAAACACTTTCAATAGCCGATTGTTGTCCGACTTCTGGATTAGCACCAGCACCAAGACCTTCGGTTAAGTTGATTCCTAGTTGTATTTTGTTTGCTACAGGGCTATTTTCTAGTGCTTGCGAGTCTGTATTACAAACCACAAAATCTACACCGTTAATACCTTGTCTAAACATGTGATTGATAGCGTTGCTTCCACCGCCACCAACACCAATTACTTTGATTACGTTTGATTGATTTTTAGGTAAATCAAATGAAATGCTTCCAAATTCTGAGTTGCTTGTCATATTTTGGTTTTTTTAATTATTCTGCGTTGTCTAAAAATTCTTTTATTTTCTCGATATATTTATCAAAAAAAGATCTTTTAACATTGTCTTGTGTATTTTTTGATTTTGTTTCCATTGGATTTGTCATCTCATGGTCTACAATTTCATTCTCTATTTTTTCTTCTAATTCATGACTAACCTGTTTTACAACTTTAGGCTCTTCAATTTTCATTTCCACGAAAGGAGTTGCACTTTTGGTATTGTTTCTAATGCCATTCATCACTAATCCGACAGCTGTTGCGTATAAAGGTGAAGAAATTTCTTCATCAGAATCACCCGCTAAATGTTCGTTGGGATATCCAATTCGAGTATCCATACCCGTAATGTATTCTACCAACTGTTTGATGTGCTTTAATTGTGATCCACCACCAGTTAAAACAATCCCTGCAATTAATTTTTTCTTTGGTTCTTCGTGACCGTATTCTTTAATCTCTGTGTAAACTTGTTCAATTATTTCAACAACTCTAGCGTGAATAATTTTTGATAAGTTTTTCAAAGAAATTTCTTTTGGCTCTCTACCTCTTAATCCGGGAATAGAAACAATTTCGTTATCTTTATTTTCACCTGGCCAAGCAGAACCAAATTTAACTTTTAACAATTCAGCTTGTTTTTCGATAATAGAACAACCTTCTTTAATATCTTCAGTAATTACATTTCCACCGAAAGGAATGACAGCAGTATGACGAATAATTCCGTCTTTAAAAATGGCTAAATCAGTTGTTCCGCCACCTATATCTATAAGAGCAACACCTGCTTCTTTTTCTTCAAAACTTAAAACTGCATCTGCAGAAGCTAATGGTTCTAAAGTGATGCCAGACAAATCAATTCCGGCACTTTTAACACATCTTCCTACATTTCTGATAGAAGCTGCTTGACCTACTACCACATGAAAAGAAGATTCGAGTCTTCCACCATACATTCCGATTGGTTCTGTAATTTCAGATTGGCCATCGATTCTGTATTCTTGTGGTAATACGTGAATTATTTCTTCACCAGGCAACATAGAAAGTTTATGCACTTGTCCGATTAACTCATCAATATCAGCATCATTTATCACTTCTTCAGCGTTTGGTCTGCTAATGTAATCACTGTGTTGGATGCTGCGAATGTGTTGACCAGCAATACCTACAACAACATCATTTATCTTATAATCTGAGTTTGACTCTGCTTCTTGAACTGCTTGCTGGATGGATTGAATAGTTTGGGTAATATTATTAACCACACCACGGTGAACTCCAAGACTTTTAGATTTTCCAATTCCTAAAATCTCGAGTTTCCCGTATTCATTTTTGCGACCAATCATTACAACAATTTTAGTTGTTCCGATGTCTAATCCTACTGCTATATTTTGTGTTCCCATAAGCAATTATTTTGAGCAAACTACTTGCTGTGTAAAAATCAAATTCACTATTTTATACTTCTCTAACAAAGTATCTTTTGTTGCGTATTGCAGAAAAGCTTTGTAATTCTTCAACTTTTTTTCTACATCTGTTAAATTCCCTAACAATACTTTATAATCATAATCTCTAACAGAAAAAACGAAGTTTCCTCTTTTGGTTTTAGAGATGTCGATAATGTTTTGTTTTAACATTTCATCTTCCGCTATCATTGAAAAAAGAGCCACTAATTTCTTCTTATCTTTTTCTTGCACTGCTCCATAAAAAAAAGGAACCCTTGGTGTGAAGTTTTCAGACAAAGGAATCGCATTACCATTATCATCTAAATAATAGGTTTCATTTTCATTTGCAACTCTAATTACTGGTTTTTTTTGAATAACATTTGCTGCTAAGACACCATCAATTGAGCAAAAAACTTCCGCTTTTTCAACGTATTTATTGGCATTCAACAAAAATTCCAACTTCTTCAAATCTACCCTTTCTTTTGCTATATCTGAAGTACCAACTAAATTTTGTATTAACAAGTTATTAACCATTGTTTCGTTTAAAAAGGCTTCATCTTCAGGTAAAATCTCAATTTTATTTTTTTGTACTATTCGTTGTTTATTTTTAATTCCAGAAAAAGAATACAAGAAAATCATCACAGCAATTATGACAACTAAACGAATGTTATTCCAATTCAATTTTTTCATTTTTAATATTGTTTTCCTGTTTGTTTGGGATTATTTAAATCAATCCAAAAGACATGAATTTCTTCATTTTTATCAATCATTCCGTTGTTATTTGCATCTAATTTTGCATAAACTAGCATAAAATCATTGGCCGAGTCATAATCTGAACCTGTAACCGAATAATTATCTGGAATCAATAGCCGATTTTCATTCAATTCTATATCAAAATAATAGAATCGTCTCAAGTCTTTCATGTTGATTTTTCCATCCTTATTAGAATCTTCATCGTAACATGAAATCATAAAATAATTCCTTTTTACTGGCTTAAAGTTCAGAGTATCTGTTAAAAAAGAAGGATAATAAAGTGTTTTTACCAATACCGGTTTATTAAAAAACTTTTTTTGTGTTTGAGAACTATAATTGAAATGAGAAACATTCACCATATTGTAACCGCAAAGAGCCGAAAACCCCGGTACTATATTAGAATTCCAATTGTTGCCGTATTTTTTTATATCATCTTCCACTTGATAATGTGTTCTAAATTCATTTGAACCCACAAATGAGACCTCTCTTTTTTTATTGTAATTGACTTTAAATTCGGTGATTAATCGAACCTCTTTAGTTCCCGTTAAGACAACTTTACTTGGTCGCGTTTTAAACTTAACAGAATCTTTATCCATGCCAGTATCTTCAGTACTACTTTCTATATTTGTTTCTGAAACATCAAAGCCTTTTTCTTTTTCATAACTTTCAGAACAACTACAAATCAAAACCATTAAAACCAAAAAACTTATTATTTTTTTCATGATAGTTTTTGATTTAAATTATGCTTAATTTCACCGACCATTTCACCTAAATCACCAGCTCCAATGGTTATAAAAACAGTAGCATTTGATTTGTGCAGCTCTTGAATTATTTCATTCTTTTGAACCACTTTTTTAGATGTATTGTTTATTTTTTGCAACAACCAATCAGAGGTAATTCCCTCCAAAGGTAACTCACGAGCTGGATAAATTTCCATCAATAAAAGTTCATCAAACTGGGATAAACTTTTGGCAAAATCGTCAGCAAAATCTTTAGTTCTACTGAACAAATGCGGTTGAAAAACAGCGCATATTTTTTGAGTCGGAAATAATTCACGAACCGCTTGATGCACTGCGTTAATTTCAGTTGGATGATGTGCATAATCATCAATATAAGTTAATTTTTCTTCTCTGATTTGAAAAGAAAAACGCCTTCTAATGCCTTTGAATGTTGCCAATGCATCTTTAATTTTGTCATCTGCTACACCATAGGTTTTTGCCATTGCCAAAGCCATTAGAGCATTTGATAAATTGTGATGGCCTGGTAATCCAAATTGGATATTTTTGATTAATTCGTTGCCAAATTTAACATCAAAAACATAATATCCTTTTTCAATTTTTATGTTTTGGGCTATAATTGTAGCCGTATCATTTATTCCAACAGAAACACCTTCTAATGTTAAACCATTGGCATAAAATAATTTGGTTTTATCATCAACTTTTGCTGCAAATTCTCTAAAACTTTCTTCAATTGCACTGGCATCACCATAAATATCTAAATGATCTGCATCCATAGATGTAATGCAAGCAATATTAGGATGAAGATGAAGAAACGAACGATCAAACTCATCTGCTTCAACCACAGTAATGGTTTTTCCGTTACCTACTAAATTTGAATTGTAATTTTCGACAATTCCACCCAAAAAGGAAGTCACATCTAATCCGCTTTGGAATAAGATATGCGCCAAAATACTTGACGTTGTAGTTTTTCCATGAGTTCCAGCAACAGCAAAACAAAATGTGTCTTTGGTGATTAAACCTAAAACTTCGGCTCGTTTTTTTACATTATAATTTCTTTCGTTAAAATAATTCCATTCCGAATGCAAAATTGGCACTGCTGGTGTTATAACGACTAAAGTGTTTTCTACATAAAAATCTTTTGGAATTAGATTGATGTTATCTTCAAAATGAACTTCAATTCCTTCTTGTTGTAATTCTTTTGTTAATTGTGTTTCTGTTTTATCATAACCCCTTACATTTTTACCTATATTTTTAAAATATCGAGCTAAGGCACTCATTCCGATGCCGCCGATTCCTATGAAATAGATGTTATGTATTTGGTTTAAATTCATTTTCTGTTTTTATCTTGTTTGTTGTCTTTTGTCTAAAAATCTGTAATCTATAACAACTTTGTTATCTCATCAACTATATCTTTTGTAGCGTTTGGTAAGGCTAATTTTTTTATATTTTGACTCAACGTATTTTGCTTTTCCTCGTTTGAAATTAAATCTTTGAAAACGGTTTGAAATTCGTTGTCAAGTTCTGATTCTTTGATTAAAATGGCTCCCTTTTTATCACAAATAGCTTTTGCATTTTTGGTTTGATGATCTTCTGCCACGTTTGGAGAAGGAATAAAAATTGTTGGTTTTGCCACGATGCACAATTCAGAAACTGATGAGGCACCTGAACGAGAAATTATAAAATCGGCAGCTGCATAAACCAAATCCATTCGGTCAACAAAAGAAACAACTTGAATATTTTTTGTTGAATTAATATTTTGTTTTTCAAATTTTTTATATTCATCGAAATACAACTGTCCACATTGCCAAATGATTTGAATATTGTTATCCAATATAAAATTTAATTCCTTTTCGATCAATTGATTGATTCTTCTTGCGCCTAGACTTCCTCCTAAAATCAATAGCGTTTTTTTGTTTGCATCTAAATTAAAATAGTTTAGAGCTTCTTCTTTTTTGTTTTCATCCGTAATTAAATCTTGACGAACTGGATTTCCTGTTAGTTTAATTTTATCTTTCGGAAAAAATCGTTCTAAATTTTCATAAGCGACACAA
This sequence comes from Flavobacterium sp., assembly GCF_965657075.1. Classification (GTDB taxonomy): domain Bacteria; phylum Bacteroidota; class Bacteroidia; order Flavobacteriales; family Flavobacteriaceae; genus Flavobacterium. The sequence goes on along the minus strand of NZ_CBFHMV010000006.1, from coordinate 100,840 downwards.
ATTACACTTGCCTTTTTAGCCAATAATTTATTGGTAATTCCAGGAAAAGAATTTTGTTCTTGTACAACTGTTGGAATGTTTAAAACATTAGCCATTTTAAGCACTGCACCTGAAGCAAAACCTCCTGTACCAATCACAACATTTGGCTTAAATTTTCTTAAAATTAGATAAGAGCTCCATAAACTAGAAGAAAGTTTAAAAGGAAACATGGCATTTCTTAAAGTGAGTTTTCTTTGTAAGCCAGCAATCCAAAGACCTTTAATTTTGTACCCTGCTTGGGGCACTTTTTGCATTTCCATTTTGTCTTTTGCACCTACAAAAAGGAACTCAGCATCTGGAAATTTATTTTTCAATTCATTTGCAATAGCAATTGCAGGATAGATATGTCCTCCTGTTCCACCACCACTGATTATGAATTTTTTTGTACTCATTTTATTTGTTTAAGATAGGTTCTAGTGGATTGTTAGAATCAACTTCAATTTTATGTTCTTCTTCCGATTCAATTTCTCTATCAATAATTCGTTTTAGAGCATCATTTCTTTTTTCTGACTCTAATAAATCGGCTGCAACCTCTTCCTCTTTTTTGGTAACACTTAAAATAATTCCAATAGCACCACAAGTCATCCAAATAGATGTACCACCAGCACTAATTAATGGCAATGTTTGTCCTGTTGTAGGTAATAACTCAACGGCAACTCCCATATTTAAAAGTGCTTGAAAAATTATTGGAAAACCTAAACCGATGATTAAAAGCTTTCCAAAAAAAGTGGGCGCTTTGTGAGCTGTTACAATAAATCTAAAAAAAAGTAACAGGTATAATACTAAAATTCCGATTCCTCCAATTAACCCTGATTCTTCTACAATTATTGCAAAAATAAAGTCGGATGATGATTGAGGTAAAAAGTTTTTTTGTACACTTTTTCCAAAACCTAAGCCATGAATTCCTCCAGAAGCAATTGCGATTTTAGAATTTTCTACTTGATATTTGTCTTCATTTTCATCTTCTGAAAAGAAACGTTCCATTCGGCTTTCCCATGTTTTAACACGATTGGGCATTGCATTTGGAAATGCTTTAGCTAAAGCAATAAACATGATTAAGCTTGATATTCCAATAACAGCAATAAGCGATAAGTATTTAATGGGATAATTTCCAACAAAAACCAACATACAAACCATTAAAAACATTAAAGCTGCCGTTGAAAAATTGGCAGGCAAAACCAATGCTATTACAAGAAAAACAGGCACCCATAATTCAATAAAAGAGGCTTGAAAAGTATATTCTTTATGTTCTACTTTTGAAAGATATCTTGCAACATAAATCATCAATACAATGAAAGCTAAAGATGATGTTTGAAAACCGATTCCAATAAATGGTATTTGTATCCATCTACTTGCATTTGCTCCACCAATTGTTGTTCCTTGAAAAAGAGTATATACCAACAATACTACAACAAGGGGCATGAGAAATTTTGAAAAAAACTTACAATAATGATAAGGAATTTTATGTACAAAATAAAGGATACAAAAACCTAAAAACACATGAACAAAATGTTTTGTAAGATGACCCAAAGTAGAACCGTTACCTATTACATAAACAAGATTTGTACTTGCGCTGTAAACAGGTAAAAAAGAAACTAGAGCTAATAGTATAACAAATGCCCATATTCCTTTATCTCCTTTAAGATGATCTAAGAAGTTCATGTTTTATAAATTTCTAATTGCGTTTTTAAATTGGTTTCCTCTATCTTCATAGCTTTCAAATAAATCAAAACTTGCACAAGCGGGCGACAATAAAACCGTATCCCCTTTTTCGGCAATTTTTTGAGCTATTTTTACAGCTTCATCAACAGAAGTGGTTTCGATAATTACATCAACCATACCACTAAAAGCTTCCATGATTTTTTTATTATCCACACCAAGGCAAACAATACCTTTTACCTTTTCGTTAACTAAAGAAAAAAGTTCCGAATAATCGTTTCCTTTATCTACTCCACCCACAATCCAAACGGTTGGCGTTTCCATACTTTCTAAAGCAAAATAAGTAGCGTTGACGTTAGTGGCTTTTGAATCATTAATGTACTGTACATTTTGAATTTTTAGAACTTTTTCTAAACGATGTTCTACTCCTTGGAAATTGGACAAACTCTCTCTGATTGTTTGTTTTCTAATGTTCATAAGCTGAGCTGCAGTTGTTGCAGCCATGGCATTTTTTACATTGTGCATTCCGTCTAATGATAAATTTGATGTTGGCATATTGATTTGTTTGTTGTTTGTTATGTTGTATATTATTTTGTCTTCTAAAAAGCTTCCTTGTTCTACTTTATGTTGTAATGAAAATGGTAATTTCTTAGCTTTAATTTTATTTTTATTGAACCAGTTTGAAATGGCTTCATCATCGTCATCATAAATCAAATAATCCTCTTCTGTTTGGTTCATTGTGATTCTGAACTTTGAAGCTATGTAAAGATTATAATCATAATTATATCGATCTAAATGATCTGGACTTATGTTTGTAATAACAGCAATATGTGGTTTATAATTTAGTATTCCATCGAGCTGAAAACTACTTAATTCTAAAACATAAACATCCACTTTATCTTCCGCCACTTGCCAAGCAAAACTTTTACCAATATTGCCAGCTAAACCGACATTTAATCCACCTTGCTTTAGTATATGATACGTTAACAAAGTAGTAGTTGTTTTTCCATTACTACCAGTAATTCCGATGGTAATTGCATTGGTATATTGTGATGCAAATTCGATTTCAGAAATAATAGGTATATTTTTCTCTACAAGTTTTTTTACTATTGGAGATTTTTCTGGAATTCCTGGACTTTTCATGACTATATCTGCATTCAGAATTAAGGATTCTGTATGCATTTCATCTTCAAAATCAATTTTATTTATGGTAAGAACTTCTTTATAATTTTCTTTTATTTTTCCGAAATCAGACAAAAAAACATCGTATCCCTTTTTCTTTCCAAGAATAGCTGTTCCTACTCCACTTTCACCACCACCAAGTATTACTAATCGCTTCATATTATCTTAGTTTTAAAGTAACGATAGCTAAAATGGAAAGCATGATGGCTACAATCCAAAAACGAGTCACAATTTTACTTTCATGATACCCTTTTTTCTGATAGTGATGATGCAAAGGCGACATAAGAAAAACTCTCCTTCCTTCACCAAACCGCTTTTTGGTATATTTGAAATAGCTCACTTGAATAATTACAGATAAATTTTCGGCAAAGAAAATCGCACATAAAACAGGTAATAACATTTCTTTTCTAACCGAAATTGCTAAAACTGCTATAATTCCTCCGATAGTCAAACTTCCTGTATCTCCCATAAAAACAGAAGCTGGATAAGAATTATACCATAAAAAACCAATTAAAGCACCAATAAAAGCTGCAATATAAATGGTCATTTCACCAGAATTTGGAATGTACATTATATTTAAATAATCTGACAATATGATGTTACCAGAAACGAAAGTGAAAATTCCAAGTGCTAAAACCGAAATTGCCGAAGTTCCTGCCGCTAAACCATCAATTCCATCAGTTAAATTAGCTCCATTTGAAACTGCTGTGATGATGAAAATAACCACCGGAATAAATATTAACCAAGCCCAATTTTCATATCCATCACCCATGAAGCTCAATAATTCAGCATAATCAAATTCGTTATTTTTGAAAAAAGGAATAGTCGTAGCTGTTGATTTTTCCTCAAGCATTGATTTGACCACTTCGGTATTTGCTTTAATTCTGACATCAGTAGTATCTTTTCTAACCGTTACATTTTGATTAAAATAAAGTACACTTCCTACAATTAAACCTAAACCTACTTGACCAATAACTTTAAAAACACCTTTTAGACCTTGTTTGTCTTTTTTGAAGATTTTTATATAATCGTCAATAAAACCAATAGTTCCCATCCAAAGTGTTGTAACTATTAATAAAACAATATAAATGTTGTCTAATTTTGCCAATAATAAAACAGGAATAAGTGTTGCAACTATGATAATGATTCCACCCATTGTTGGAGTTCCTGCTTTTTCTTTTTGGCCTTCTAAACCTAATTCTCTAACTGTTTCACCAACTTGTTGATTTCTTAAAAAATTGATGATTCTTTTTCCAAAGACAGTTGAAATAAGCAATGACAAAATGATAGCCAAAGCCGAACGAAAGGTTATATATTGAAATAAACCAGCTCCAGGAAAGTTGAAGTTTTCTTCTAAATATTGAAATAAATAATACAACATACTATTACTTGTTTAGTTGGTTTAAAATTTCTTTAACTATTTGCAAGTCATCAAAATCGTGTTTAACACCTTTAATTTCTTGATAATTCTCATGCCCTTTTCCTGCAATTAGGATAATATCATTTTCATTTGCCATTATACAAGCCGTTTTAATGGCTTGTTTTCTATCAACAATAGAAACTGTTTTTTTATAATTTTGAGGTTCAACCCCTTTTTCCATATCTTCAATAATCACTTCTGGCACTTCAGATCTTGGATTATCAGAAGTAAAAATGGTTTTATCACTTAAATTAGAGGCCACATGTGCCATTACCGGACGTTTTGTTTTATCTCTATCACCTCCACAACCAACAACCGTTATTAGTTGTTCATTTTTAGTTCTTATTTCTGAAATTGTTTGTAAGACATTTTCAAGAGCATCTGGTGTGTGAGCATAATCAACAATGGCCGTGATTTTTGATTTTGAAATGATAAACTGGAATCTTCCAGCAACACTTTCCAATTCACTTAATAACCTTAATGCTTCTATTTTATCAATTCCCAATTCGATAGCTACTCCATAAATAGCCAACATGTTATATGCGTTGAAGTTTCCGATAAGCTTTACCCAAACTTCATTATCATTTATTTTTAACAACAAACCGGTTAATTGACTTTCCAAAATTTGCGCTTTATAATCAGCATACGATTTTAAAGCATAAGTCAATTTTCTAGCTTTTGTGTTTTGAAACATTACGTTTCCATTTTTATCATCCACATTGGTTAATGCAAAAGCATCTTTAGGTAAATCATCAAAAAAAGCTTTTTTAACATCTCTATATTCCGCAAATGAATTGTGATAATCCAAATGATCGTGTGATAAATTGGTAAAAACACCACCTTTAAAATGCAGTCCTTCTGTACGTTTTTGATGAATTCCGTGCGAACTGACTTCCATAAAACAAAACTCACATCCTTCATTAATCATTTCATTTAAATAATGGTTGATGGTTAAGGAATCTGGAGTTGTATGCGTTGCTTTATATTCATAGTCATCTACAAGAATTTTTACTGTAGAAAGCAAACCTACTTTGTAACCTGCTTTTTTAAACAATTGATAGAGCAATGAAGCTACTGTTGTTTTTCCATTAGTTCCTGTTATACCAACTAGTTTTATTTTAGATGAAGGATTATCATAAAAATTAGAAGCCATAAAAGCCAATGCTTGATTGGTGTTTTTAACTTTAATGTAAGTAACTCCATTGATTATTTTTTCTGGAAATTCTTCACAAATAATTGCAATTGCTCCTTGATTTATTGCTTTTTCGATAAAATCATGACCATCAGAAAGAGTTCCTCTAATAGCAACAAACACATCATTCATAGAAACTTTTCTTGAATCAAAGTCAATTGAATTAATAGCAACATCAGTTGAACCTTTTACAGCTTCAATGGCTACTTTGTATAATATGTCTTTTAGTACTTTCAAGATAATTCTAAAGTTATGATTTGATTTTTTTTAATTGCAGTTCCTTTTTCTAAAGATTGTTTTATCACTTTCCCTTTTCCAATAAGCTTCACTTTTAATCCTAAATTTTCCAATATTGTAACAGCATCCATGGCTGGCATTCCTTTTAAATTTGGAATGGTAACAGCTGTGCTTTGGACATCATACATTTTGTTATAAGAATTATCCTGCTTATCAATCTTAGATTCTAATTTTTTAATGGCATTAGTAGAAGGAACATCAGTGTAAATTTTTTGCGCTATTCGTTTAAAAACTGGCCCTGCAACATCAGCGCCATAATAACCAGCTTCAACATTAGGTTTATGAACTACCACTATACACGAATATTTTGGTTGATTTGCCGGAAAATAGCCTACAAAAGAAGAAGCATAATAAAGTTTCGATTTGTCTTTATAATTCATTTGTACCGTACCCGTTTTTCCTGCCATTGAAAAATTAGGCGAATACAATTTGGAACCTGTCCCTTTTTTTACAACATTTTCTAGTATGGCCTTAACTTTGTTTAAAGTTTCATCAGAACAAATTTTTTCATTTATAGTTTCTGTTTCAAACTTTTTGATTGTTTTGTTCCATTCTTTTATTTCTTTTACAAAAAAAGGTTTGATCATTTTTCCGTCATTAGCAACTGCGTTATACAAAGCCAAAGTTTGAAGTGGTGTAACCGAAACTCCATATCCATAAGCCATCCAAGGCAAAGCGATTCCTGACCAATCGGATGTTCCTGGTTGTGGAATTTTTGGTTTTCCTTCACCAAGAAATTGTAATCCTAAAGGTTTATTTAGTCCGTAGCTATCAATTCTATTTACAAACTGACTTGGATTATCCTTATAATTTTCTTGAACAGCCTGAACCATTACTGTATTGGAAGAAAGTTCAAAACCTCTTGCCAATGAAATTTTTCCGTAACCACCTTTATGTGAATCTCTAACTGATTTTCCATAGTATTTTACTACGCCACCATTAGTATCATACACTTTACTTGAATCTACTTTTTTATCATCCAATAATGCTATTAAATCTAACAGTTTAAAAGTTGAACCCGGTTCATGAGATTCAGTTACAGCATAATTTTGAGTTTCAAAGTAAGTACCATCTTCAGCTCTTCCTAAATTAGATATAGCTTTTACTTCACCCGTTTTTGTTTCCATAACCACAACACAACCATGATCTGCCTGATAATACTCCAATTGTTTCAATAAAGCATGATGTGCAATATCCTGAATATAAACATCAATTGTGGATATGATATCGTAACCATCTTGAGGTTCAATTTGAGAAATATCGCTTATTGGTTTCCATTGGTTTTTAGCAATTTTTTGCATTAATTGCTTGCCATTTTTACCATTTAAATATTTTTTAAAAGCATACTCAATTCCTTTTCCGTTGGCAGAACCATCGGCATTTAATCGTTCATAACCAATTGTTCTTTCGGCAATTAATCCTATTGGATGTTGTCTAACAATTTTTTGTTCCGCAATAAATCCACCTTTATTAGAACCTTTATTGAATAATGGAAATGATTTGATTTTCATATATTCAGTATAGCTCAATTTTCTAGCAATTAGTAAGTATCTGTTTTTAGTAGCTCTTGCTTTTCTGAATTCTGCTAAAATATCTTCTGAAGGTCTTTGTAATAAAATCGACAATGAATCTGACAAGGCTCTAACATTGTCATTAAATAATTCAGACTTTGGAGCCACTGCATCAAATCGGATGGTATATTCAGGAATTGAAGTAGCCAATAAGCTTCCGTCAGAAGAATAAATATTGCCTTTATTGGAAGGAATGTCAAAATTTTTAACCGTTCTTTCTTTAGCCAAACTGCGATAATAAGCACCGTCAACCCATTGAATATTGGTCAACTTAATAACAACAGCAACAGCTACCATGAATATGATACCTGCAACTAAATACATTCTTAAAGAATTATTTTTTTCTGTTATTGCCATATTTTTTTGAAAAAACTTTTTTCTTCCTCTTTTAAAATTTTTATTTTTCTTGGTGGAATTTCAGAAGGTTTGATGTTTCTTAGTTCCATTTTTTTTGTGATTGTAGATTCCATTTTCAACTTCATAAGAATAGATCTTGTATCTACAAACTTGGATCTCATTTCTTTTACTTCACTAGTTAAAGCCGTGATTCTATAATTTTTTGCATCATAACTATGATTATTTGCAATCATTAACAATCCTAACACAATTAGAAATACAATAAATTGCCAATTTCTTAATGAATTATCGCTCACTAAAAATTTTGCTTTCAACAAACTGTAAACTCCTTTTTTCATGCTATTTTTTTGCTGCAACTCTCAATTTAGCACTTCTAGCTCTATTGTTAATTGCGATTTCTTCATTAGAAGGAACTATTAATTTTTCAATAGTTTTGAAAGGCACTTCAAAATTTCCGAAGAAATCTTTTTCTGGTTCTCCTTCAAACATTCCGTTTTTCACAAATCGTTTTACCAATCTATCTTCTAACGAGTGATATGATATTACACTTAATCTTCCATCAGGTTTCAGAATTTCTAAGGATTGCGTTAAAAATTCTTTTAAAGCTTCCATTTCTTGATTGACTTCAATTCGGATGGCCTGATAAATTTGTGCTAATATTTTATTGCTTTTATGACCAGGCAAAAATCTACTCAAAATTTGTTTTAATTGTTCCGAATTTATAATTGGATTTTCTTTCCTTGCATTTACAATTACATTAGCCATTGCTCCAGCATTTTTAAGCTCACCAAATTCTAACAAAACATTTTTTAATGCAACTTCATCATAATCATTAATCACATGATAAGCTGACAATTCTCCTTTTTGATTCATTCTCATATCCAACTCAGCTTCAAAACGAGTTGAAAATCCTCTTTCTGCCACATCAAATTGATGAGATGAAACCCCTAAATCAGCTAAAATTCCATCTACTTGTTTAACACCATAAAAGCGTAAGAACCTTTTTATATGTCTGAAATTTTCATTAATTAATGTAAATCTCTCATCATCAATTGCATTTTTCAAAGCGTCTAAATCTTGATCAAAAGCAAACAACTTTCCTTTTTCACCCAAACGAGACAATATCTCTCTAGAATGACCTCCACCACCAAAAGTGACATCAACATAAACACCATCAGGATAAATATTTAAGCCATCAACAGTATCTTTTAAAAGAACAGGATTATGATATTCCATCTTCATTGTCATTTAAGTTACCCATTACTTCTTCCGCTAAATCGGCAAAATCATCTGTTGCATTTTCAATAGCGTTTTCATATAAATTTTTATCCCAAATTTCAATAATGTTAATTGCGGAAGACAATACTAAATCTTTGTCAATTTGACCAAAAGCAATTAAATCTTTAGGAATTAACAATCGTCCAGTTGCATCAATTTCAACCACTTTTACACCAGCCGTGAATCTTCTGATGAAATCATTATTCTTTTTTACAAAACGATTTAACTTATTGATTTTAGCCATCATACTATTCCACTCTGCCATTGGAAACAACTCCAAGCAAGGCTGAAAAACAGAACGCTTTAAAACAAAACCATCCTCCAAAGAGGCAAACTGCTTCTTTAGTGGCGCTGGTATCATTAGCCTTCCTTTGGCATCAACCTTACATTCGTATGTTCCAATTAGTGTACTCAAAATAGGAATTTGACTTTAATATGGACAAAAATATAAATTTTTTACCACTATTTACCACAATCTACCACTTTGTTGATAAGTTTTTGGACTTTAGAATCAAAAAATGGGCCATCAAAAATGAATCTTAAACCAATAAAAATTAAAAAAACTAACAAACACTTGGCTTTGCAATTCCATTTTACAAATCACAAGCAATCAAATATTTAGTTATTAACTTCTGTTTGAAGTTGTTAATAATCAAAAAAACAGGTTTTAAGTTTCAAAATTTGTAAGATTTTTTAAAGATTTTGAAATAGTTAGGATTTTACTTTTAGCTATTTCTAAAAGTCTTATATTTGTCACTATTTCTAATTGGAAAATTTCATATGTTAAAGAAAGAAAGAAAATATACTTACTATGAAGTTGGTGAAGGAACACCAATAATAATACTTCATGGTTTGATGGGCGGATTGAGTAATTTTGATGGTGTTACCAATTTTTTACCTTCAAAAGGTTATAAAGTTTTTATTCCTTTACTTCCGATTTACACTCAAAGTATTTTAAAAACAAATGTTAAAGCTTTTTCAAAATTTGTGCACGATTTTATTGTACACAAAAAATTAGACAAAGTTATTTTATTAGGAAATTCACTTGGAGGACATATTGCATTGTATCATGCAAAAATGTACCCCGAATTAATGAAAGGTTTAGTAATTACAGGAAGCTCGGGCTTGTACGAAAGCAGCATGGGTGACAGTTATCCTAAACGTGGAGATTATGAATACATTAAAAAGAAAAGTGAAGATGTGTTTTTTGACCCAAAAATAGCAACTAAAGAAATTGTTGATGAAGTGTTTGCAACAGTTAATGACAGAATTAAATTAATCAAAACATTAACTATAGCAAAAAGTGCCATTCGACATAATATGGCTGCCGATTTACCAAAAATGGAAACACCAACTTGTATCATTTGGGGAAAAAACGACAAAGTTACACCTCCAAATGTTGCCGAAGAATTTGATAAATTACTACCAAATTCAGAATTATTTTGGATAGATAAATGTGGACATGCAGCAATGATGGAACATCCAGATGAATTCAATCAAATTTTACACCATTGGTTAGAAAAAAATAATATGTAATACAGTTCCCCTTTTGGGGAATTTTATTTTAAAAAAATGAAAATAAACACCGCAGAATTTATTATAAGTAATTCAGAAGTTAGTAAATGTCCTAATGAACCTTTACCAGAATATGCTTTTATTGGTCGTTCCAATGTTGGAAAATCATCGTTGATTAATATGTTAACCGATCATAAAAAACTAGCAAAAACATCTGCAAGACCAGGAAAAACACAATTAATTAATCACTTTAAAATTAATAGTAATTGGTATTTAGTAGATTTACCAGGTTATGGTTATGCCAAAGTTTCTAAAAAAACCAAAGCTGTTTTTCAACAATTTATTACTGATTATTTTGAAACAAGACAACAATTGGTTTGTGCATTTGTTTTGATTGATATACGTTTAGAAGCTCAAAAAATCGATTTAGAATTTATGACGTACTTGGGTGAAAGTGAAGTGCCTTTTTGTATTATTTTTACTAAAGCTGATAAAATTGGAAAAACTAAAGTAGATTCACATATAGCTGCATACAAAAAGAAAATATTAGCCAATAATTGGGCCGAAGTCCCTCAATACTTTGTAACTTCATCAACAGAAGGAACAGGAAAAGAAGCATTATTGACATTTATAGATGAAATTAATCAACAAATGTTTAAAGAAGGATTGTAAAATCAAAAAACCGACAAATTTGTCGGTTTTTTTTACATGCTTATTTATCTAATAATTCGAGTTTTTCGGCAAAATAATCGCAAAAATCCTTCATGGTAGCTGTCATTTTTTCATCCGCAGTTGCTCTACTGTAAGTATCAGCCATAGCCACTAAAGTTTGATGAAAAAACAATTTCATTTCATCAACGGGCATATCTTTAGTCCATAAATCAATTCTCAAAGATTCTTTTGCCTTGTTATCCCAAACAGATAACATTATGGCTTTCGTTTCTTCTAGTTCAATGCCACCATCTTGTGCAGTCCAATGCAATTTTTCTGGTACTTTATTTTCGTCTAATTCAACTAAGAATTTTATTTCAGAAGTTTTCATTATTTTTTAGGTTTATATTTTGAGTTTTCAAATAATTCTTTGGCATCCATTTGCAACAATTCTTGGATTGTAGTTTTGGGATTATTTTCCATATAGCTTCTCACAATTTGCCATCCAACCCATTGCCCTATTCTACCTGGAGTTTCACTATCGATTTCTCTATAAAACTTAGAGAACGGTGCGGGTTTCATAAAGCGTTGTTCTAATATAGGATTAGAATCAAATAAATATTTTTCTTCTATAAAAACACTCCAAATTTGTGCTTCATTTTCAATACAAAACTGATTTTGTATTTCAGAATAAGCAATTTTTACATGATCAGATACTTCAGGTAGTAAAATATCTTTCAAATACAATTCTTTACCTTTATATATCATGAAAGATAAAAGGTTTTTATTATTTGGTGGTGCAATTCTTCCGTAAGAAAAACTGGATAAAATATCTGGTAAAATTTGATTAGGTTCTCTTTCTAAAAGTGTATAATCGTATAAAGATTCATAAATCTTATTGTCTTTTCCTAAATAACAATCTAAAGAAATAAACAAATACTCAGGTGTATAAATTGCTTTAGATTCCAAATCAAAATCGCTAATCATTGTAAAAACTCTTGGTGTATTAGATTCAGGAAAATAATGTTTAATGTATTTTAAAAGTTGTTCAATGTCTGTAACTAAAGTCCCTAATGTTTTATATTTTAATTGCACTTCATCGTAAACTTCTCTTAAAACAGGATCATTCAATTTGTTTATAAATACTGAATCTTCAAATTGCTCAGGAAATAAAAAAGGATACTGTTTTCTAATTTTTGGAAAATCTTCAGGTTTTGATTCATAAAAAACTTGATCAAAACGTTCCACTTCAAACTGAACTGAAATGTTAGAAACATCTACTTTAGGTTTTACTTCATCCTTACAAGAGTGTAGCAAAACAACTGCTATTATTAACAAAAAAAGCTTCTTCATTGAAAAAAAAATTATATTTTTATGAAATATTATTCGAATGCAAATATACATTATTATAAGCTAAATTATTCTTAAAAATGGTTGATTCAAGTACATTTAGAGCAGAAGAAATTAACAATCACATTGTAAATTGGTTATCCGATTACGCTAATAACGCAAAAGTAAAGGGATTTGTTGTTGGAATTTCAGGTGGAATTGACAGCGCACTAACCTCAACATTATGTGCACAAACAGGATTGCCGGTACTTTGTGTTGAAATGCCAATACACCAAGCTGAAAGTCATGTTAGTAGAGCCAATGAACACATCCATCAATTAAAACAACGGTTTTCTAATGTAATTAATGAGAGAGTTGATTTAACTCCAGTTTTTGAGACTTTTAAAAAACAGGTGCCTACTTGCGAAAATGAAAGTGTTTATAATTTATCATTAGCCAATACTAGAGCTAGACTGAGAATGACAACTTTATATTATTTAGCTGGAATTCATGGTTTTTTAGTGGCAGGAACAGGAAATAAAGTAGAAGATTTTGGGGTTGGATTTTATACCAAATATGGTGACGGTGGTGTTGATTTGAGTCCAATTGCCGATTTATTGAAAAGTGAAGTAAGAAAGTTAGCAAAATATGTTGCTGTGCCTGAAAGTATTTTATCGGCAAAACCTACAGATGGTTTATTTGGAGATGACAGAAGTGATGAGGATCAACTAGGAGCCAGTTATGACGAATTGGAATGGGCTATGCAACAAATTGAAATGGGCAAAACGCAAGAAGACTTTTCAGGAAGAGAAGCGTTAGTTTTTTCCATCTATAAAAGACTAAATTTTATCAACCAACATAAAATGAATCCTATTCCTGTATGTAAAATCCCACAAGATTTGAAATAATATCTACTTAACATACAGACTATTGCATAATTTTATATCTTTACTATTAAGATAATATATAGAAACCGTTAAGTATAATAATAAAGACATGATAAAAGTATGTGTAGCAGACAATAATCCAATGATTCATCAGGGTATTAAAACTTTCCTTAAAGATTCTGTGGACTTTGATGTTGTAGATTATGTTAGTTCACTTGAAGATTTGCATGAATTATTAGAAAAAAAAGTAATTCATTTAGTGATATTTGATGTTGAACTAGAAGGTTTAAATAGTATTAGAGATGTAAAAATCTTGATTAAAGATTTTCCTAACTCCAAATTTTTCGTTTACAGCAATGTATCGGAATCGCTCTATGCCAACAATGCCATAAAAGTTGGCGTTAGAGGTTATTTGGAAAAAAACAAAACATTAAGAGAATTTGGAACCGCTTTAAAATCAGTTTCACTTGGTAATGTCTATATGAGTGATGAAGCAAAAAAATACGAAAGAAATTTAGGAAAAAACACCACACGATTGCATAAAAAACTTTCTGCCAGAGAAATTGAAGTTTTAAAATATTTGGCTGACGGAAAGAAAAATAAAGAAATAGCTACTACTTTAGGATTGGATGAAAAAACAATCAGTACCTACAAACTAAGACTTTTGCATAAATTGCAAGTGACCAATTTAATTGACCTAATAAATAAAGCAAAAACTTTTGAATTGGTTTAATGACGAGACATTACTCTACCTAATTTTTTTGAAAACATGCTAGTCAACCCCAAATAATCAACCACTAAAGAAAGTGTTTCATTATTGTTTTCTGTTTCTTCGGTTTTGTTGACAATATTTTGTTTTAATTCATCAATAATTTTATTGACTAAAAACCATCTTAAAGTTAAGATTGTTTCTGATGTAAATTGAGCAATAGTTTGATTTTTTTGCTTAACTACAATTTGTTTCACTTCCCAATTGTGCAAAACTTCTCTTTCTTCATTCATAACAATGGATGTAACTTCATTAGCTATTTCTTCAGGAACTTGTTGTAAATAATGCTCAATATTTACATTTTCATTTTGATTGTAATAGTCAATTAAATCTGTGTAAATTGCTTTAAAAACTGGATTAGCCAACTCAACCTCATCTTCTTGAAGACTTAAAAAAATTCGTTGATGTATTTTGTATTTGTTGATTTCTTTATGTTCGTAAACTTCACCTTCATCATTGGTTTTGTATACTACATCTTCAAAATCTTCCTCTACATTTCCGTACAATAATAAAATTTGAATAATGGTATGTTCCAATTCATATTGAATATCAACTTTTGAAGTTGGAGTAGTACTATCATTTTTAACAACATCAAAGGCTTTTTGTTCTTCTTTATATTGTTTATTGGCTTCCGTTAAATCTTTTTTAACTAATTGAGCTAAAGTATTGAACAAAACATCTTCCGAAATATCCATTATTCGAGCACATTCTTGAATGTAGATTTCTCGTTTAATTCTGTCAGGAATTTTAGAAATGCTCACTACCATATCTCGAATCAAATCGGCTTTTTTGATAGGATCATTTTTCGCATCCAACATCAATAAAGAGGCTTTGAATTGAATAAAATCTTTGGCATTTTCTTCCAAATAAATTACTAAATCTTCATAAGACGTTTTTTTGGCAAAACTATCTGGATCATCACCATCAGGAAAGGTACAAACTCTCACGTTCATTCCAGCTTCCAAAATCAAATCTATACCACGAACAGAAGCTCTTAAACCCGCTGCATCACCATCAAAAAGCACCGTTATATTTGGCGTTAAACGATTGATTAATCGAATTTGATCTGGAGTTAATGCTGTTCCAGAAGACGAAACCACATTTTCAATTCCGGCTTGATTGAATTGAATCACATCGGTATAACCTTCCACCAAATAACAATTGTTTTGTTTGGCAATGGCTTGTTTGGCATGATAAATTCCGTAAAGCACTTTACTTTTATGATAAATTTCACTTTCAGGTGAATTTAGATATTTGGCTGCTTTTTTATCATTCGTTAAAATTCGACCACCAAAACCCAAAACCCTTCCACTCATGCTTTGAATTGGAAACATCACACGACCTTTAAAGCGATCAAATTGTTTATCTTCTTTTACTATAGAAAGACCCGTTTTTTCAAGAAATTCTAACTTGTATCCTTTTCCTAAAGCCTCTTTGGTAAAAGCATCCCAACTTTCAGGAGAATATCCTAAATTGAATTTTTTTATCGTATCTGAAGTAAATCCTCTTTCTTTGAAATAAGATAAACCAATTGCTTTTCCTTCATCATTATTGAGCAAAATATCCTGAAAATATTTACTGGCAAATTCGGAAACCAAATACATACTTTCCTTTTCATTGGCAACGGCTAAATCTTCATCGGTTTGAACGGTTTCTTCTAATTCGATATTGTATTTTTTAGCTAAATAACGAATGGCTTCTGGATAGGTAAAATGTTCGTGTTCCATTAAAAATGAAACCACATTTCCACCTTTTCCACTAGAAAAATCTTTCCAAATTTGTTTTACTGGAGAAACCATAAACGAAGGCGACTTTTCATCTACAAAAGGACTCAAGCCTTTTAAATTACTTCCTGCACGTTTTAAATTAACAAAATCACCTATTACTTCCTCAACACGAGCAGTTTCAAAAACGGTTTCTATGGATGATTTTGAGATCAATTATTAAAGTTGCTAAGTTATAAGGTTGCTAAGTTACAAAGTTTAAAAATAAAAAACCTATAAGAATATAAAACTCTTATAGGTTTGAACTCCAACTACTCAAAAAATTAAAAAAGAGTTTCTGTTTTTACATCCAATTTAGTACCTGTTTTCTTAATTCTAACATATACTTTTTTGGTTTTATTGTTGTTTTCTATTTCGTAAATTAGACCATAAACTTCTTTTAAAGTATCGCTACTTTTACCAATATATAAAGCAGCACTTTCTACAGAAATTAGATTGTAATTTGTGATTTCTTTGTTGTATTTTAGGTTTTGAAAATAATCTCCACCCACTTTTACAGCTTGTAATTTATCTGTTGCAGAATTAGAGCTTATGTACTGAAAAGCACAACTGGTAACACATAAAAACACAACTATTCCTGTAATTTTCTTCATTTTATTTATGGTTTAATTGAAATCGAATCGAATGCCTAAAGATACGTTATTTTGGTCAATAGTGTTGTTTTTAAATAAAGGATTTATGTCATACTTTACATATAAACTGGTTTCATTAAAACCAATATAAGCACTCAAACCATAAATAAAATCTGAAACATTATAATCCCCTTTTTGTTTGTCCTTAATATTGTCTCCATCTAATTCATATTTTAATAATTGTTTTGATTTTACACGAACCCCTGCATAACCACCTAAACCTATACGTATGGATTGGTGTGTTCTAAAATATATTTTATTGTTTTCTTTTGATACTTTTCTAGATGTAAAATCAAACTCTAAATGAGCTGGAAATGTTAAATAAACATTCCTAAATCTTGAATCTTTTAAACGTTCTGTAAACATTTGTAAATTGGTTTGATTTCCATCCTTTTCAAAATATCTATTCTCTGTTGGACGAAGATTATTATACATAACCGAAAAACCATATTTTGCATGTAAAAAATTATTGTTTTTGAAAATTCTGGTATTATAAGTAAAACCTAATTCATAAAAATGGGAACCCCAAACTCTAAAATCTGAATTTTCTATATCTTCTCCTTTAGTAATTAGATTATTAAGTCCAACTGCAAAAACAAATTGAGAAGTTGTTCTATTTTCTCTAAAGAATATTTTTTTTGAGCTAACAATATCTTTTTTAGTTTTTATTCCATTATTTATATTGTTGGCTCCTATTTGAATAGTATCTGTATTTTTTACTTTTCCATCAACTTTATCTTGAATTAATTGATTTAATTTTTCTTCTTCAACAGCTATTCTTGTTTCAATATTTGCAGCTTTTTCTTCTGCAATTTTTAATTTTAATTCTTCTCCTTTTTCTTTTGTGATTTTTGCTTTATTTACTTGTTCATCTATTGCGTCAATCGCTTTTTTTAACTCATTTTTCTCTTCTGTAGTTATTGCTTGTATTTTATCTGCTATTTCTTTGGCTCGTTCTTCAAAAGTTTTTTCTTGTGCTATAGCTTTCCCTAAAAATGAAATAAACAGGACAACAGTGTAAAAAATAATTTTGTTCATGATTTTCGTTTTTTGATTAATGATTGATTTTTATTCTTCGTAATTTCTATTAGCAATTGCTGTTGCTAATTCTTGATAATTTTTATTTAACTTTTTTATTACATTCGCTCTAAATGTTTGATTCAATTCATTTTCTGCATTAGACAACAACACATTGGCATCTACTTTAATTTTAGAATTGGATTTAGTAACAACTGGTTGATTTGGTGTGTAAGTATTTTCAACTTGAGCTAATAATTCTTTGGGTGAAATGTAACGATATTTGACTGTTGCTTGATGATTGATGATTTCAGAATTTGTATTATTAGAATTTTCTTGTGATGGATTGATGTTTGAAACTCCTTGATTTACGATTGTTGATTGTTGATTGTTGATTGTTGATTGATTTTGAGATTTTTTAATTAAATTATTGTTTTCAACTAAAACATCTTGTTTCTTGTTTCTTGTTTCTTGTTTCTCTTCTAAAACATACATGTTCTTTTGATTATTTTCTGAATTCTGAATTCTGAATTCTGAATTTTCGTCAACAATTATTGATTCATCATGAGTTGGCTGTATAGTTAAATTTTGATTATAAAAATAATATCCTATTGAAGCCAATATGATGAATGATGCTGCAGTGTTTAACCAAAAGAATCCTTTCTCTTTTTTTGGTTTTTCCTCTATACTCAACATTGCGTCTAATCTATCCCAAGAATTAACACTGGGCTTAATCTCACGATTGCTTAGTTTTTGTTGGACTTGTTTTTCAAAATTATTTAGTGCCATTTTGACTATTTTTAAGTTTATTAATTTGCTCTTGCAACAATTTTCGTGCGTGAGCTAACTGTGATTTTGATGTTCCTTCATTAATATTCAACATCTTGGCTATTTCGTTGTGTTTATATCCTTCAATTACATAAAGATTGAAAACCATTTTACATCCTTCGGGTAAATTATCAATCAGCAACTGAATATCATCTGTTGAAAAATCTTGCTCTTCTGAAAAATCATTTGGCAAAACTGTTTCTTCTATATTCTGATGATTGAAATTGTTTTTCTTGACTCGAATATAATCGATACATTCATTTACCATAATTCTTCTAATCCAACCTTCAAAACTTCCTTTGTGTTCAAAATTTTTGATATTTGTAAACACTTTCATAAAAGCTGTTATCATAACATCTTCAGCATGATGCACATCTTTAATATATTGTCGGCAAACGCTTAACATCTTTGGAGAAAAATTAGCATACAATTGATGTTGTGCTTGTCGGTTATTTTCGACAGCCAATTGGATGAGTTCTTTTTCTTGTTGATGTAATTGTATTACCCTCATGGAAAGTGATCAGTGATCAGTTTTTAGTGTTCAGTAAAATAGTCTTCTATTAACATAGACGAGAATGATTTTGAAATGGTTGTATTGGAAGTATTCAGTAGTCAGTTTTTTTTAGTGGTCAGTTAATAAGTTTGTGCTAAAATAAAAATGAAACACCTTTAAAACACAATAATAAGAACTGCAACTGAATACTATTTACTGAACACTGAACACTATTTCTTTCTTTCAATAACGTAGTTCACCATTAAAACTAATGAGGATTTATATACTGAATCTGGGAAATCTTGTAGGAGTTGAAGTGCTTCTAGTTGAAATTGCACCATTTTTTGTTCTGCGTAAACTAATCCGTTTTTGTCTTTTACGAATTGGATTACTTCTTTAACTCTTTTTTTATCTTTATTGTGATTTTTTACCGAATTGATTACCCAACTTTTTTCTTTTGAAGAACAATTATTCAAAGCGTAAATTAAGGGTAAAGTCATTTTTTGTTCTTTGATGTCGATTCCTGTTGGTTTTCCAATAGCATCATCAGTATAATCAAATAAATCATCTTTAATTTGAAAAGCCATTCCGATTAGTTCACCAAATTTTCGCATTTTTTCAACAACTTCAGTGTTTTCTGGAGCTACAGAACAAGCTCCAAGCGAACAACAAGCAGCAATAAGAGTAGCTGTTTTTTGTCGTATGATTTCATAATAAATATCTTCTGTGATATCCAATCTTCGTGCCTTTTCGATTTGAAGTAATTCACCTTCACTCATTTCGCGAACAGCAACCGAAATTATTCTTAGTAAATCAAAATCGTTATTATCTATTGAAAGTAATAATCCTTTTGAAAGCAAATAGTCACCCACTAAAACGGCAATTTTATTTTTCCAAAGCGCATTTATGGAGAAAAAACCTCTTCGTTTGTTGCTATCATCAACCACATCATCGTGAACCAAAGTTGCCGTGTGTATTAGTTCTATAACAGAAGCACCACGATAGGTTCGCTCGTTTACAGTTCCTTTAGAAATCATTTTGGCTGTTAAGAAAACAAACATGGGTCGCATTTGTTTTCCTTTTCGATTGACAATATAATAAGTGATGCGATTTAATAAAGCCACTTTTGAAGACATGGATTGGTGAAACTTTTTTTCGAAAAGTTCCATTTCCTTGGCAATTGGTAGTTTTATTTGTTCGACTATTTTCATATTAAGAACAAAAATAGTCTATTTGTTTGAAGCTAAAAAGGAAAATAATATTCTTCACTAATATAATCCTAAAATTTTTTGAATAATAAGCGCAATTAAAAAGAAAAAAAGCGCTCCAATCCATCTATTATTAAATTGATGTCCGAAAACATCATAGTGATCATTTGAGTTTTTTGGTCCATATAAATATTCTTTAAAAGTAAATTCTGTTCTATTTTTATTAAAATTTAATATTTTGCCAAAAAACCATCTTACTGAAGCTCCTATATAGTTTAATAAATAACCTGCAAAGTTCCTAAAGAAATACATTCTAAAAAATTTTATGACTTATTAGCCAATTGTCCGCAAGCAGCATCGATGTCTTTTCCACGACTTCTTCTTACTTTAACTATAATTTTATTTTTTTCTAAAGCCGAAATATAATCGTTTGTAGCTTGTTCCGAAGCTTGTTGAAATTCGCCATCATCAATTGGATTATATTCAATCAAATTGACTTTACAAGGCACGTATTTGCAGAATTTAACCAATGCATCTATGGAAGCTTGATCGTCATTAATTCCTTTCCAAACAACATATTCATAAGTTATAGCACTTTTTGTTTTTTTATACCAATATTCTAATGCTTCACGTAATTCAGGTAACGGAAAACTTTTGGTAAAAGGCATAATTTTATTTCGAGTTTCTTCGATAGCTGAATGCAGCGAAACAGCTAATTTGAATTTTACTTCATCATCAGCCATTTTTTTAATCATTTTAGAAACTCCAGAAGTGGAAACTGTAATTCGTTTGGGCGACATTCCTAAACCTTCTTTAGAGGTAATCATTTCGATAGATTTCATAACGTTTGGATAGTTCATCAAAGGTTCACCCATTCCCATGAAAACGATGTTTGATAAAGGTCTATCAAAATACAAACGACTTTCATTATCGATCGCAGCTACTTGATCATAGATTTCTCCAGGTTCCAAATTTCTCATACGTTTCAAACGAGCAGTTGCGCAAAAATTACAATCCAAACTACAACCTACTTGACTAGAAACGCAGGCTGTTGTTCTAGTTTTAGTAGGAATAAGAACACTTTCAACAATTAAATCATCATGCAAACGAACAGCATTTTTAACTGTTCCATCTTCGCTACGTTGCATCGTATCAACTTTAATGTGATTTATGACAAAATTGGCTTCTAACATACTACGTGTTTCTTTAGATACATTAGTCATATCTTCAAATGAATGAGCACGTTTGCTCCATAACCATTCATAAACTTGATTACCACGGAAAGCTTTGTCTCCGTTTTTCTCGAAAAATTCGCGAAGTTGTTCTTTTGTTAAAGCTCTTATGTCTTTTTTTGTCGTTTGCATGGTGTAAAAGTAAAGAAAATAGAGAATAGAAAATAGAGAATAGAAGAAAGAAGTGCTGGAATTTGTATTTTTGTATTTCAATTATACCATTTTATGCACTTTATATCAGAAGAATTAGAAAATTATGTTGCCCACCACAGTCAAAAAGAACCTCAACTTTTAAAAGAATTAGACATTGAAACGCATCAAAAAATTATGCAACCTCGTATGTTGAGTGGTCATTTTCAAGGGAGAGTTTTGAGTATGTTGTCAAAAATCATCAATCCAAAACATATTTTAGAAATAGGCACTTATACTGGTTATGCTGCTTTGTGTTTGGTTGAAGGATTACAAAAAGAGGGCACTTTAGATACGATTGATATTAATGAAGAATTGGTTGAAATTCAGGAAAAATATTTTAATTTATCGGAATATAAGAATCAAATTACATCGCATTTAGGTGATGCCATGCAGATTATCCCAACATTAAAAAAAACATTTGATTTGGTTTTTATTGATGCTGATAAAGAAAATTACATCAATTATTACAACTTGATTGTGCCTATGATGCATAAAGGTGGTATTATTTTATCAGATAATGTTTTATGGAGTGGAAAAGTTTTGGAAGAATTGAATCCGAAAGACACAAGTACCAAAATTTTATTAGAATATAATAAATTAATCAATGAAGATTCGAGAGTGGAAACGGTTTTGTTGCCTATTCGAGATGGATTGACAGTTACTAGGGTTTTGTAGTTGGTTGTTGGTTGTTGGTTGTTGGTTGTTGGTTGTTGGAAAATTATTAGAAATTATAACATCTTTAATTACTTTGGTATTTAATTATGAACAAACTATACAATTTATAAAAAATTATTCCATTGATTATTCCAAAAACGTAACCTGAAAGAATATCTAAAGGATAGTGTAATCCAAGATAAATTCTGCTGTAAGCAAATATTAGAGGAAATAAGAATAACAAATAAGTGTGATTATAATACTTCCTAATAATCAAGAAAATAAATATAGTTGAAGCCATAGAATTAGCTGCATGACCAGAAAAATAACTAAAAGAATTCCTACTAATTACAATTCGAATTATATCTTTGATTTCCGGATTATTACATGGTCTTAAACGCTGAATTCCGTTTTTGACTAGGTTAGTGATTTGATCTGTAAAAGTGATTAAAAGTGCTAAAAAAACAATTGTAATTCCTGCATTTTTCCAACCTACTTTCTTTTGTATTAAATAAAAAATACCAATAAACAATGGTGTCCAATAAATTTGCTTGGTAATAATACTCCAAAAATCATCATACGGAACACTTCCTAAACCGTTTAAAAAAACAAATAGATCTTTGTCAAATTTTAATAGCTCTTCCAAAATTATAATTGTCTTTTAATAGGTCCAGATAAATTTTCGATGTCTTCTTTTACTTTTTCAATAGGATTTGTAATATCTGAAGTAATATTTTCGACTGGATTTACAGCTTTTGAAATGCCTTCTTTTGCTTTTTTAATTTCTTCTGAAATTCCACCAGTTATCGAATTCATATCTACTCCGTTATCGGAAGCACTTTTCTGAATTTCGTTTTTAATTTCGTTGGAAGCATTTTTTAATTGCGCCATAGTTTTACCCAAAAATCTTGCGATATCCGGAATTCCCTTAGAACCAAAAATCATAATGGCTATTAAAATAATAAAGAAAAGTTCGCCTCCACCTATTCCAAACATGGTAGTATTTTTTAATTTTAAAAAGCAAAGTTACAAAGAAAAAAATAACCTTTGCCAAAGTTTGAAATTTTGACAAAGGTTTAACTTGTTGTATTGAATTATAATTACTTCTTTTCTAATTCGTCAAACTTAGTTTTTACTGCTTCTTTAGGCCACATATTGTTTTCAACATCAATATCTGCAGTTTCTAATTTTGGGTCTAATTGTATTTTTACAATTTTTTTCTCTGTTGCAAAAACTCTTTTAGCAGTATCATTACTCATTCGCCAAATTTGAGCAGGAAATTTTTGAGTTTCAGAAGTGCCGTCTTCAAATTGTAATTCAACAATTATTGGCATAATCATTCCTCCTGGTTTTTCAAATTCTACTTCATAAAAATATTTTGGTGCTTTTAAATCACGTTTTTCTTCTGCTGTATAGTGTTCATTAACATAGTCAGAAAGCAATTTCACATCTTTAACTTCAAAAGCTTTTTTTGTTTTCTTATTAAATTCTTTATGATTAGAGTCAACTAAATAAATGAATGGCCCTTCGTTGTAAGTAAAACGACCTGTTCTCATTTTATAGTCTTTCAATTCAGAAGTTGGTTCAGTAGAAACATAATATTCTTTTACATCTTTAATTCCTAAATCCACGTAATCTGTAGAATAGAACCATCCTCTCCAAAACCAATCTAAGTCGACTGCAGAAGCATCCTCCATTGTTCTAAAGAAATCTTCTGGAGTTGGGTGTTTAAATTTCCAACGTTGTGCATACGTTTTAAAGGCATGATCAAATAATTCTCTTCCCATAATAGTTTCACGTAGAATATTTAAACCTGTTGCTGGTTTTCCGTAGGCATTTGAACCAAATTGAAAAATATTTTCAGAATTGGACATAATTGGAGCAATAAATTTTTGATTTCCTTTCATGTAAGGAACAATTTTCGCAGCTGGTCCTCTATCTGTAGGGAAATTTGCATCAAATTCTAATTCGGTTAAATATTCTAAAAATGTATTTAAACCTTCATCCATCCATGTCCATTGTCTTTCATCAGAATTGACAATCATTGGGAAAAAGTTATGTCCAACTTCATGAATAATAACTCCTAACATTCCGTATTTGGTTCTATCTGTAAATTTTCCTTCTTTATCTGGACGACCAAAATTCCAGCAAATCATTGGATATTCCATTCCTTGATCTTCTGCAGAAACAGAAACTGCTTTAGGATAAGGATAATCAAATGTATGTTTTGAATAGGTTTTTAAAGTTTGAGCAACTGCTCTTGTAGAATAATCACCCCATAGTGGATTAGCTTCTTTTGGATAGATTGAAATTGCCATTGGTTTAGCCGTTTCCAACTGAACTGCCATAGCATCTAACATGAATTTACGAGAAGTTGAAAAGCCAAAATCACGAACATTTTGGGCTTTAAAGTGCCAAGATTTCTTTTCATCAGAAAAACCTTTTGAAGCATTTACTGATTCTTCTTCCGTTACAATTAGTACAGGTTTATCAAAAGTATTTTGAGCTTTCTCCCATCGCTTTACTTGCTCTGCAGTAAAAACCTCTTTTCTGTTTTGCAGTTCGCCTGTAGCTTCCATAATATGATCAGCAGGTACAGTAATAGTTACATCATAATCTCCAAAAGTTAAAGCGAACTCGCCTCTTCCCCAAAATTGCATGTTTTGCCAACCTTCAACATCACTGTAAACAGCCATTCTTGGAAAAAATTGAGCCATTACATACAAACGATTTCCGTCTTCAAATTGTTCATAACCCGAACGACCACCATCTACTCTGTAATTATTAATTTTGTACCACCATTTGATTGAAAAAGTTAGTTTTTCATTGGTTTTTAACGGTTTGTCTAAATCAATACGCATCATTGTATGATTGATGGTATATTTCATTGGTTTTCCATTAGCATCATTTACATATTCAAGATTGAAACCTCCATCAAAACCTTTTTCCATGAATTGTTTTGCAAATCTATCTTCTGTTAAAGCTGGACTAACTCTTTCATTACCTACCAAAGGAGTTTGTGAAGTACGAGAGCGCATATTTTGATCCAATTGCACCCATAAATACTCTAATGCCTCTGGTGAATTATTAGTGTAAACAATTGTTTCTGTACCGTATAATTTTGTATTTTTATCATCTAACTCAACATTGATTTTATAATCTGCTTGTTGTTGATAATAAGCTGGACCAGGTGCTCCAGAAGCTGCTCTAAACATATTAGGAGTAGCTAGTAAATCATACATCTGACGAAACTTATTTTCGTTATAATGTCCTGATTCTTTTGTTTTTTCTTCCTTTTTTTCTTGAGCAATTATTTGTCCAAAAACAAAAAACAAGCTGCAAAAAAGTAACACTTTAGATTTCATATATTTGATTTAGTTAGTTTTAAAATTTAATTTTTTCTTTAATATTGGTATTAGTAAACAAAAAGCTTTGTTTGTTACTATTTATGTTGGTATGTAATAAATTTTGTTGTTCAGAAAACTGTTCGGTAAGAATTGTATTTGTAATACCAGCCGATTTTATTTTACCAGAATAAGAGATTTTATGATAACAAACCATTACATCATCATCATATTCTTTGGTGACAAAAATAAGTTCTTGCTCTTTATTATTTACAGATATTTTTAATTTTTCTTTGAAATATTGAGCAATTAATTCATTTGACTCTTTGATTTCTTGCTTAGTATCAAAATTGATTTTCTTTTTATATTTAGTTTCAAAAGCTTTTTCAATATCATCAATAAAAACTCTTGAAGTAATTTGAAATTCTTTTTTTTCTGATTTATAATCTACTTGAAAAACACCTATATAAAATTTATGAACTGTAAAGGAAGAAGCAATAGCAAATAGTAAAACAAGAAAGAGTGTAATTCTAATCTTTTTCATTGAGCAAATATAAAACATTATTCTTCTTTTTCTAAATTTTTAAATTCTTCTGCCTTTTTGCTTAAATAGTTCATCAATTCAAGTTTATTTTCAGACTTTAAATAAGAAACCAATTCTTTGGGTTTAAGTTCAGCAAAAGATAAAAATAAAGGGATTTGTTCTTCTGTTAAACCTAAGTCATCTGTATAATAATTCTCAGAAAAAATTTCCAGCATGTGATCATAAAATGTTTTTTCTTTTACTTGTTCCACTCTTTTTTTATTGTAAATTTCCTGCCTAATTTCCTCTCTTCTGTCTTTACTAATAAACATTCTAGCAACAGCTTCAAAATTAACTCCAGTTAGAGGACTCATGTTATTTGGTATTGCAGAATTGACCACTCTAGTGGTACGAATGTCATCATAATTTTGCTTGGCAAAATCAATATTTCTTAAATCTGGTGTATAGGTTTTAATGTTTTTGGTATCCACTTCTAAAACTCCAGAAAGCGTATTGGGTGTTACAACAATTTCGTTTAATTCATTGACCTTTGTTCTCAAATAGATATCTACAAATTCCCTGTCCATATCCACTCTTGTTAAAATATACTTTTTGGATTGAAAACTAATAGATTCAAAAACCAAGGTGTCTTTTTCTCTCGCATAAATGCTAAAATTTCCTTTGGTATCAGAAACATTTCCTAAATTAGAAGAAGCATTATAAACCGTTACGTTTACCACCTCCAGTGAATCAGAATGAATTTTTCCCTTAAGCAATTGCCTTAAGTTTTTTTGAGCAAAAGAACTTAAAGAAAATAAAAAAAGTACGGTAATAAAAACTTTATTTTTCATTGGTATTTTCTTTTGGCTTTTCAACTTCTTGTATTGGACTGATCTCAATTTCATTTAAAAGCAAGAATTGAGTAGATAAATCGGTCAATAAAAAAGAGGCTAAAGTGTTATTTTTATTTTTAATTGCCTCCGAAAAAGCTGCATCTTCCACAATGTAATACAAAAAACCGTCTATATAAATTTCTGGAATATGTAAATTGTTTAAAAAATAATCTCTTTCATACATATCCATGATTTTATTTCTGAGAATGTCTTTCTTCTCCAGAATCACATTTTTCTTTAGTGCAGATTTTCTTCCTGAAATATCATTCAACAAACCATCAACACTCATACCTCCTAAAGGAATTAACAAAGGGCTATACCACTTAAAATCATCTCCAGCAGCATTTAAAGCCCTTTCAGCTGGTGTGTATCGTTTAATATTTGGAGAAACAATTCCTAAAGCTACTGCATTAATATTAGGATATTCGGTTAAAACAATTTCGTCTAAATTTTGAAAAGCTGGATTTAATTTCACAAAAACACCTTCTTTAAAATCTGTTTTTTTTATGACTATTTTCTTTCCTTCTAAGTTAATTGCACTAAACATTAAAGTATCATTAACACTAGATTTAATAGAAAAACTACCATTAACATCAGTAACTGTTCCTGTATTTTTATTAATGTTAATTACATTAATACCTTGTAACTCATTGGTAACAACTGCAATTTTTCCTTTAATGATAGAGTCATTTTGAGAAAAAACTACAAAAGGAAATAAAATGAAAAGTATTTTTTTAATCATTGGCTAAAAATAGAAGCGTAAATATATCGGTTAGTAATCTTAAGTAAATGTAAAAAGATTATAAACTTTTGTTAATTCAAAAAAAGAATAACTTTGTATAAAAGTAATAAAACATTTTGAAATGAGAAAAATCATCATCGCAAGCACTTCAACACTATATAATGGAGCTTATTTGGACTATTTACTTCCCACATTAAAAAAGCATTTTGAAAATGTAAAAACCCTTCTTTTTATTCCCTACGCAAGACCTAGCGGAATTTCGCATGAAGCATATACCAACAAAGTTAAGGCTGCTTTCAGTAATTTAAATATTGAAGTAAAAGGAATTCATGAATTTGAAAATCCGATTGAAGCCGTACAACATGCTGAAGCTATATTTACAGGAGGTGGAAATACTTTTGTTTTGGTAAACGAATTATTTAAAAACAAAATATTGGATACTATTGAAAAAGTGGTAAAAAATGGAACTCCTTATTTAGGAACAAGTGCAGGAAGTAATATTTGTGGTTTAACCATTGGCACTACTAATGATATGCCAATTGTATATCCACCTAGTTTTAGAACGTTAGGATTTATGTCTTTTAATATAAATCCGCATTATTTAGATCCGGTTGAGAATTCTGAACACATGGGAGAAACAAGAGAAACAAGAATTAATGAATTTCATCAATTTAATCCACAACCTGTTCTTGGACTTAGAGAAGGAAGTTGGTTAGAAGTAAAAGGCACATCAATTATTTTAAAAGGAAACCTTACCGCAAGATTATTTAAACGAAATGAAAACCCAATTGAAGTTGAACCTGAAACCGAGCTGAATTATTTAAAATAAAAAAGCCTCAAATAAAAATTTGAGGCTTTAGAGCGGAAGACGAGGCTCGAACTCGCGACAACCAGCTTGGAAGGCTGGAGCTCTACCAACTGAGCTACTTCCGCATTATTGAAGTGCAAATATACTATAAAAGTTTTTCTATTTGCAAATTTTTTTGAAAAAAATAAGTAATATTTTTTTGTAAATTTACATGTGATTTGCTTTAAAAAATATAAACTGCTTAAATACAAAATATTATAACCCAATGTTACAAATAAAAATTTGCAATTCAAATGAAATTTATGCTGTAAGACATCAAGTTTTAAGAAAAAATAAACCTTTTGAGACTGCTTTTTTTGATGGTGACGACTTAAAAACAACATTCCATTTTGGATTATTTTGGGAAAATGAAATTATTGGAGTGGTTTCTGGCTTCAAAAAAAGTAATAATTTATTTGAAAGCGAAAACCAATGTCAAGTTAGAGGCATGGCTATTTTGGATCTTCATCAAAAAAAAGGATACGGAAATGAACTATTAAAATATGTTGAAAACTACTATAAAAATCAAAATTATAATCTCATTTGGTTTAATGCTAGGAAAAGTGCTGTGCCTTTTTATCAAAAAATGGGATACAAACCCATCGGTACGCTTTTTGATATAATAGATATAGGTCCACATTACATTATGTATAAGGACATAAAATAAAGGTCACTTTATGAAAAAATTATGCTATTTATTGATTCCGTGTCTTTTTGTCGTAAGCTGTAAAAAAGACAAAGTTGTAATAGAACAGGTTGAACAAATTACCATCAATAAAGATTCAATCAACAATGTAATTAATGATTCTATTGTACTGAAATTGCCTGAGAAAATTCAAAATTTATATAAAAAATTCGACAATAAAATCATTTGGAGCAGTTCTAAAAACAGAAAAGATTTATTGGAAAGCATAAGCAAATGCTCAGAAGACGGATTATTTGTTGAAAATTATGAGTTAGAAAAATTAAAATCTTTTGAAAAAAACAGAAATCAACTGAACTACTTCGATTTTGAAAAGTATGATATCTTTTTGAGTAAGGCTTTTAATAATTTGTCCAATCATTTAAAACGCGGAATAATAAACCCTAAGGAAATGTATTCCGATTGGGATGTTCCATTTAGAAACGCAATTGAGATTAACCAATTAGCCAACGCAATTGATAATGAAAAAATAAAATCTTTCTTAAAAGATCATACAGCCCAAAATAATTCATACATAATCTTAAAAGAAAATTTAAAAAAATACAAAGAATTTCCTAATGAAGCTTTTTCCTTAATTCCAAAAGCTTCTAAAATTGTTCTAAATGAAACTCACACTTCAATACCTTTAATAAAAAGGAAATTAAAATATTTTGGCTTTATAACAGAAAATGACGAATCTACATTATATGATAATTCAACATTTAATGCCGTCAAAAAATTTCAAGAAAGCCAAGGACTTTCCGCTGATGGAGTAATTGGAAACAGCACATTCAATGCTTTAAACATTTCTAAAGAAAGTCTTCTCAAAAAAATAAGAATTGCCATGGAACGAGCCAAATGGTATCCTGACAACATAAGCAACACTTGCCTCTTTGTGAACATACCCGATTTTAAGGTACACTTTATTTTTGAAGGAGATACCATAGACACCAAAAGAACTGTTGTTGGAACTGTAAAACGAAAAACACCAGTTTTAAGTTCAAGAATTTCTGATTTAATTTTCAATCCTACTTGGACACTGCCGCCTACGATTGTAAAAGAAGACATGACACCAAAAGCTAAAAAAAATAGAGGCTACTTTGCTGCATCTAGAATCACAATAAAAGACAACAAAGGAAATATTGTAGATCCTAAAGATTGGAATCCTGAAAATTACAATGCTTATCGATACGTTCAATCGTCAGGAATTGATAACGCTTTGGGATTAGTAAAGTTTAATTTTGCCAATAAATATTCCGTATTTCTTCATGACACCAATCACAGGGATTACTTTGACAGAAGCAATAGAGCTCTAAGTTCTGGCTGTGTAAGAATTGAAGATCCATTAGCATTTTCAAAGTCAGTTTTAATGAAAGAAAACGAAGAAAAATGGAAAGATTTTGAAATTGATTCTATCATCAAAAGGGCCGAAAAGAGAACAATTAGCTTAACTAAAACTATTAAAATCTATCAGTTTTACACTACCTTTTGGATACAAAATAATGTATTTCATACCAGAAAAGATGTCTATAATTATGATGATGCATTGTATCAAAAATTAAGAAGTCAATCTATTTTTAATTGATTTATTTCTTAAAGGGTGATAAATAAAAATCAATGATTTATTTTTTATTTTTTCGATAATTTCGCCATTCAATTCTACTGGCAAAGCAGGGCAACCTAAACTTCTTCCCAATCGTCCGTTATTGTTTATAAAGTTTTGACTTACATAATCAGCACCATGAATCACAATAGCTCTATTTCTTGCATTGTCGTTAATTCCTTCTTCAATACCGTCTAATTTTAAAGATTTTCCATGTTTTCCTTCATAAAGTTCTCCGGTTAAATAAAAACCTAAACTACTTTTATAGGATTCTTGTTTGTTAGAAAATTCTGTAGCAAATTCTTCACCCGAATTTTTACCATGTGCTACTAAAGTATGATATAAAACGGTATTCTTAGCCAAATCTATAACCCAAAGTCTTTTTTTATTTGATGAAAAACTAAAATCAATTATAGTTAATAATGTATTTTCTATTTCTTTTTTATTCTTTAATTTGTTGAACCCTTTTAAAGCTGAATCAAAACATTCAAAAGAAGGTAAATTATTGGTATCCGAAAAAATAGTATGAAACTGTTGTTCTACTTTACTTGACACAACATGAATAGCTACATCTTTATTTTTCAAAATAATATTTTCCTGTTTGTTTTCAAAATTTTTATTCTCTGTAGCAATTAAAAAAGTTAGAAAAACGAGGGTGAAAAATTTATAAAACATTGATTTTAATATATTTATGGATTGCAAAAGTAAATTTAATTTTAAGACCACAAAAAAATAGTAACATAAAATCAAAAAAATACGGTTTTACCGTAATTATCAGACTGTTTAAACGTAAATTTTTTTATATTATTGCATATTACAAAAAACAGAAATAGTATTGCACAAAAATCAGCAGCTTATGAAGCAATTATCTTTAATTTTCACTTTCATCTTATTGTTAATTAATACAAACAATATCAATGCACAATCCTCTAAAAAAACTACTCGAGCTAAAAAAATAAGCAGCTCAGTAAATTTAGATGGAATCTTAGACGAGAATGAATGGAAAGATGCTCCAATTGCTAATGATTTATTATGTTTTATCCAAACAATGGCGAAGCAGAAAACCCTAACAAAAAAACAGAAGTAAAAATTCTATACAATGATGAAGCTGTTTATGTTGGTGCTACAATGTATGATGACCCCAATAATGTTTTAAAAGAAATTAAACTTAGAGATGAATTTGGAGCTTCTGATCATTTTGGCGTTTTTTTTAATGGATTTAATGACAACCAATTAGAGCACCGTTTTTTTATTAGTGCGGCTGGCGTTCAATTGGATGCTATTACTACTTCTGAAGGAGAAGATTATTCTTGGGATGCTATTTGGGAATGTAAAGTAAATATCACATCATACGGATGGGTTGCCGAATTTAAAATTCCTTATGCCGCTTTACGTTTTTCTGATAAAGAAGTCCAAACTTGGGGTTTAAACATGTTTAGAGATATCAATAAAGATAATACCAGTTATTGTTGGAATTTCATCAACAGCAACATAACCAACGAGGTAGTTCAAGCTGGAATTTTGGAAGGAATTGAAAAAATTGAACCACCAACACGATTGTTTTTTATTCCTTACACATCCTATTACCATACCAATAACGATTCAGGAAATGAAAATCAATTCAAAGCTGGTATGGATATTAAATATGGTATCAACGATTCCTTTACTTTAGATGCTATTTTGGTACCCGATTTTGGTCAAGTCACTTTTGATAACGTTCGACTTGTTCTTGGTCCATTTGAACAACAATTTATTGATTACAGACCATTTTTTACCGAAGGAACAGATTTGTTTAATAAAGGTAATATGTTTTATTCAAGAAGAATTGGTGGTGAACCTGCACTAAGTTTTGATGAACTTTATTATTCACTTCCAGACAATGAAGATATTAATAAATTTCCAAGTGCCGTTAATTTGATTAATGCCACCAAAATATCTGGAAGAACCAAAAAAGGCTTGGGAATTGGATTTTTAAATGCGGTTACCGAGAAAACATCTGCTGAAATTATAAACATTGACAACGACAATTTAAGAGACCAAGTAGTTGAACCTTTGGCTAATTATAATGTTTTTGTACTAGATCAAAGATTTAGAGGCAACTCATCCGTTTCGTTTATTAATACCAATGTACTTAGAAATGGTTTTGGTAGAGATGCAAACGTTTCGGGATTAGTTTATGATTTAAATACAAAGTCGAACAGTTACAAACTTTTTGGCGATTTTAAATTCAGCTATGTAAATGCTTATGGAGAAATCAAAAGAGGCACAAATTCTACTATAAATTTTGCCGATACCAAAGGTAAATTTCAATATGGTTTTGGAACAGGTTATATTTCCAAAGATTACGATCACAACGATTTAGGTATAATTTTTACAAATAACTATTATACTTTTAAAAGTGATGCGAGTTTTAGAACCTTAAAATCTACCAAAAATTTTAATTCAATAGTAATACAATCTTCTTTATTAACTGAATTTCAAAACACAACAGGAAAACTTCAAACGGGTGAATTTGATTTAGACACCAACTTTTATAACTTGAAAAATGATGCTTTAAATATAGGTGTAACTGTAAATCCGTTCGAAACTTTTGATTTTTATTTTCCTGGTATTGATGGAAGGTTTAATTACAATCCAAAATCATATCGCGTTGATGGTGTTATAGTTTCCAATAATAATCGAAAATACAGTTTTAGTCTGGGCTCAAATTTTACAAAATATGATCAAGACAAAAGAAACACTATAGGTTTAGATTTCATTCAACAATACCGATTCAACAACAAACTTTATTTTCAATTAGGATTTAGAGGTGCAAAAAGGTTAAATGATATTGGCTTAGTAGATTATGTTGATGATGCTATTATTTATGCCAAAAGAGATGTAAAAATTATTAAAAACACGGTCAACGCTAAATATTCCATTTCGGATGTAATGAATATCAACCTAAAAGTAAGATATTATTGGGCGCATGTTTTAAATAATGATTTTTTAACTTTACGAAATGATGGTTATTTTGATTCAAATTCAAATTACAATTTAAACAAAAATCTCAATAGAAAAATCTGGAATTTTGATTTGTCTTATTCTTGGTGGTTTGCTCCAGGAAGTTTAGTTTCCGTATTATATCGTAATAATTCCTTAACCAACGAAAGAGTTTTCAATACTAAATTTGTTGAAAATTTTAAAAATGCACTCTCTAATGACCCTAACAATACCATTTCAATAAGTGTTAGATATTATTTAGATTATAACAAGGCAGCCGGTTGGTTTAACAAATAATAGAAATCATAATTTTGGGTTAATATTTTCTTAAAAACTTACACGAAAAAAATATTAAATTAATTTTGTTGCTTCATTAATTAGGAATTAAGCAAAAAAACTGCTTGTTTTTCAATTCATTCTATTTTTCCTCATGAAGTATTTTAAGGTAATTTTTTGTGTTTTCATTTTTCAAAATGCATGGTCTCAAGACGAAAAAGCAGTCATTGAAAAAAAGATTTTAAATGCAAAAAAAACAAACTCTTCTATTAAAATTGATGGTATTTTAGATGAAGATAGTTGGAAAAACGCTGATATAGCAAAAGATTTTATCTCATTTGAACCTAAAAACGGAACTCCAATTCCAAACGAATTACGTTCAGAAGTCAAAATAATTTATGATAATGAAGCTATTTATATAGGTGCTTCGCTTTATGATAGTGAACCTGACAAAATTTTAAAAGAAATTACCGAAAGAGATGATTTTGGAACCAGTGATTTGTTTGGTGTTTTTATAAATGGTTACAATGACGGTCAACAAGATTTTCAATTTTATGTTTCAGCTGCCAATGGGCAAGCGGATTGTAATTTTACTTCTCAATATGGAGAAGATTATTCTTGGAATGCGATTTGGGAAAGTAATGTCAAAATAACTAATTTTGGTTGGAATTTAGAAATCAAAATACCTTATGCCGCTTTAAGATTTCCTAACAAAGACATTCAAACTTGGGGATTAAATTTCTTCAGAGAAGTCCGAAGAAACAGACAAAAATATACTTGGAATCCTATTGATAATCAAATTGGTGCGTTTTCACAACAAGCAGGAATTTTGAACGGAATTGAAAAAATAACTACTCCTACTCGATTATTTTTTATTCCTTACGCTTCTGGATATCTAAATGCGAATAAAGAAGAAACTACACTCACTTTAAAAGGCGGCTTAGATGTTAAATATGGAATAAATGATGCCTTTACTTTAGATGCTATTTTAGTTCCAGATTTTGGACAAACAAAGTTTGATAATGTGGTTCTTAACCTTGGTCCTTTTGAACAACAATTTAATGAAAATAGACCGTTTTTTACAGAAGGAACCGATTTGTTCAGCAAAGGTGATTTGTTGTATTCTAGAAGAATTGGTGGTGCTCCTGAATTTTATCCAGAATTAGCTGAAAACGAGACCATAGATGACTTTCCAACTAGCGTGAATTTATTAAATGCAGTAAAAATTTCGGGTAGAAACAATAATGGATTAGGAATTGGCTTCTTAAATGCAATAACCAAAGAAACTTTAGTCACCATTAAAAAAAAATTCACCAACAGTGCCAACGAAGTAGTGATTGAAGAACGAAAAGAAATTGTTTCGCCTTTAACCAATTATAATGTAACTGTTTTGGATCAAAGATTTAATCAAAATTCATCGGTGACTTTAATCAATACAAATGTTTCCAGAAATGGACATTTTAGAGATGCCAATGTTACGGGATTACTTTTCGATTTAAATACAAAAGCCAACACTTACAATTTGGCAGGAAAAGTAACCATGAGTAATGTTTATGATGTTAATAATTCAACTGGATTTAATTCTTCAATATATTTTGCAGAAACTTCGGGTAAATTTAGATATAATTTAGGAGCTGATTATGTTTCTGATACCTATGACAATAACGATTTAGGAATTAATTTTCAAACCAATTATTACGATTTTTTTAGTTCATTGAGTTATCGAATTTTAAAACCAACCAAAGTTTTCAATTCATTTAGAGTTAATTTTAGTAATTATTTTGAATTTAACAATACATCCAATTACATTCAGAGCAATAATTTTAATGTTAACATAAATACTACAGATAAAAAAAATCATTATTTTGGAGCAGGTTTTAATATTAGGGCTTTTGAAAATTATGATTATTACGAACCTAGAATTAAAAATCAATATTTAATTGTTCCAGAATACAAAAGTGCTTACATTAATCTTTCAACAAATTATAATTATAAATTTGCCTTAGATTTTTATACTGAATTTGGAAAATTCAATCAAATTGGAAGAACTAATTTAGATTTTTCCATAAGTCCAAGATATCGATTTAACGATAAATTTTCACTTATTTATGCCATAAATCCTTCTATACAAAAAAATAATATTGGATGGATTGATTATTTACCAGCCACCAACGAAACTATAATCGCCCAAAGAAATAGAAATACCATCAACAACCGATTGACAGGAAAATTTTCAATCAACAGCCAAATGAATTTCAATTTATCGGTAAGACATTATTGGTCAATTGCTGAAAACAATTCTATTTTTAACTTATTAGAAAATGGAAGATTGGTTGAAAACACATCTTACAACGAAAACAAAAACTCCAATTTTAATACATGGAATTTAGATTTGTCTTATTCATGGTGGTTCGCTCCAGGAAGTCAAGCAACCGTTTTATATCGCAACAATGCAGCCGATTTTAACAGAAACATCACAAAAAATTATGGCACAAATTTCAATAATGTATTTTCAGATAATTTAAACCACACCCTTTCCATAAGTATTCGCTATTTCATCGATTATAATCAAGCAAAAAATTGGATTTAATGTAAACTTATTTCATCTGAAAGACTAAAACGATTTCGTATTAAAATCTATAATTTAAAATCTTAAAGCAGACTATTTCTTATATTTGTGAAAACAATTTATAATGAATAAGAAAGTAATTTTAATGATTTTAGACGGTTGGGGAAAATCACCTGATCCAAAAGTTTCTGCAATAGACAATGCCCAAACTCCATTTATAGATGGTCTATATACCCAATATCCAAGTGCTCAATTAAGAACTGACGGTTTAAATGTTGGCTTACCTGAAGGTCAAATGGGAAATTCAGAAGTTGGCCATATGAATCTTGGTGCAGGAAGAATTGTATATCAAGATTTAGCAAAAATTAATTTAGCAGTAGCCAACACAACTATGAATCAAGAAAAACCATTAATGGATGCTTTTGATTATGCTAAAAAGAACAACAAAGCGGTACACTTTTTAGGGTTAGTTTCTGATGGTGGCGTACATTCTCATACCTCACATTTACGAGGTTTAATTGATGTAGCACAAGCTGATGGTGTTCAAAATATGTTTGTTCATGCATTTACTGATGGTCGTGATGTTGATCCAAAATCGGGTGCCAATTATATTGCAGATTTAGAAAATTACCTTCAAAATACCCATGCAAAATTAGCTTCTGTAATTGGAAGATATTATGCTATGGATAGAGATAAACGTTGGGAAAGAGTCAAACTAGCCTACGATTTACTGGTTAATGCAACAGGTACTAAAACTCAAAACGCAGTCCAAAGTATAAAAGAAAGTTATGCCAACGATGTAACTGACGAATTCATTCAACCTTTAGTGATTACTGATGCAGATCACAATCCACTTTCGGTAATTAAATCGGATGATGTTGTGATTTTCTTCAATTTTAGAACGGATAGAGGTCGTGAGTTAACGGAAGCTTTATCACAAAAAGATTTTCATGAGCAAAACATGCACAAATTGAATTTGTACTATGTTACGATGACCAATTATGATGAAACTTACTCAAATGTTCATGTAATTTATAACAAAGATAACATCACTGAAACTTTAGGAGAAGTATTAGAAAAAGCTCACAAAAAACAAATTAGAATAGCAGAAACAGAGAAATATCCACACGTAACCTTTTTCTTTTCTGGCGGACGTGAAGAACCTTTTGCAGGTGAAAGCAGAATTCTTAAAAACTCACCAAAAGTGGCAACTTATGATTTACAACCCGAAATGAGTGCGTTTGAATTAAAAGATGCTTTAATTCCAGAATTACAAAAAGGTGCTGTTGATTTTGTATGTTTAAATTTTGCTAATGGCGACATGGTGGGTCATACTGGTGTTATGGAAGCAGCAATAAAAGCCTGTGAAGCTGTTGATATTTGTGTAAAAGAAGTAGTAGAAACTGCTTTAGAAAACAATTATACCACAATCATTATTGCAGATCACGGAAATTGCGAAACTATGATTAATCCTGATGGAAGTCCTAACACAGCTCACACAACAAATCCAGTACCAATTATCTTAGTAGATAAAGAACTAAAAAACATAAATAATGGCGTTTTGGGTGATATTGCACCAACTATTTTAGAATTGATGGGTATTGAAAAACCTGAAGCTATGACTTGTAAATCATTACTATAATGAAAAATTATTTTTCACTAATAAAATGCGCTAATATTAAAACGAAACAGAAAAAACATTAGTAAAAAATAAATTTACAGCAATAACTTCTGGCTAAAAAAGTATAAATCCAATATTTGGAATAAAAAGAAACTTAACAACAAAAAGGCTTTTCATTGTTTGAAAAGCCTTTTTTAATAAAAATATGTTAAAAACCATTTATTTGATAGTATTACTATTATATTTGTATTGAAAACTATTGCGTTTGTTAGTTTCTTAAATTTAAAAAAAATTAGTAACCTTTAAAAAAATTAAGATGAAAAATTACATAAGTTATTTTGCGTTTACTTTGCTTCTTATAATGACTACTAATTCTTTTTCTCAAATAAAAATTAGTACTGATTCTATAACAGAAGTAAATATTGAAAAAGCCATTTTAAATCCAAATGATGTAATAAGGTTAGATTTGAGTAACCAAAAAATAAATTTCGAAAATATAGATTTATCTCAATTTAAAAATCTTGAATTTTTAAGTTTAGAAAACGAACATTTGAAAGAACTTCCAAAAGGTTTAGGTTCTCTAAAAAAGCTAAAAACATTAAATTTAAGCGGAAATGATTTTAAGAATTTACCGTCAGATTTTGAAGAGCTAACATCTTTAGAGGAATTATTTTTAAACAATGAAACCAATTTTAAATTTAATGATAATATAAAGACACTTTCCAAGCTTCCTAATCTTAGAACCTTACATTTAGAAAATGATAATTTAAAAAAAATACCCTCTGAAATAAGTCTTTTACAAAATTTAAAATCACTTTATCTCAACAACAATAAGCTCAAAAAATTCCCTTTGGATGTTCAAGGATTAAATAATTTACAATATCTTGATTTGAAAGACAATCAAATAAAAATTGAAGACGTAGATTTACTTAATATAAATTTTGGATTTCAAATCAATTTATAATCAACAAACCATCAATTTCAATCAAAAATGCAAAATTTATTCACTAATTTCAAAATAACAATAAACGATAAATTATATGTAAAAGATCCTGAAACTTCTGATTTAGGAAAAAAAATACTTCAAAACAGTATCATTTTAATTGATGAAATTGGTTTTGAAGCTTTTACGTTTAAAAAGTTAGGCGAAAAAATTCAATCCAATGAAAGTTCCATTTATCGCTATTTTGAAAACAAACACAAACTTTTAATTTATCTATCTACTTGGTATTGGTCTTGGGTAGAATATAATTTGGTATTTGCTACAAATAACATTGCAGATCCTTTAGAAAAACTAACTGTTGGTATTAAATTAATTTCTCAAAAAATTGAAGATGATCATAACACACCTCACATTGACGAATCTATTTTAAATAAAATTATCATTTCAGAATTCACAAAAACGCTTTTAACCAAAGAAGTAGATGAAGAAAACAAAGAAGGCTTTTTTATGGTTTACAAAAGTGTCATTCATCGCATCATTAAAATGATTGAAGATGTAAATCCAAATTACCCTTTTGCCAAAAGCCTAGCTTCATCAATAATTGAAGGAACCTTACATCAAAACTATTTAAAAGCACATTTCAAAACAATTACTAGTTTGTCTGATAAAGATTGTTTATCCGATTTTTATATTCATATGGTTAAAAAAGTTATATCATGAGTCCAATACAAAGATTTAAAAATTTAATTACTGTTGATAAAACAGATGTGTATCAATTATTAATTTATGCTGTATTAGCTGGATTAATAAGTTTATCGATTCCGTTAGGTATACAATCTATAATTAATTTCATTCAAGCCGGACAAGTTAGTACTTCTTGGATCGTTTTAGTATTTATTGTAGTGCTAGGTGTTGCTTTTGTAGGAATATTAAAAATTATGCAATTCAGAATTACAGAAAATTTACAACAAAAAATATTTGTACGTTCTTCTTTTGAATTTGCCTATAGATTTCCACGCATCAAATTTGATCAACTGTATAATTTTTCACCACCAGAATTAGCCAATAGATTCTTTGACACCATTTCAGTTCAAAAAGGATTTTCAAAATTAATTTTAGAGGTTTCTACTGCTGCATTGCAAATAATTTTTGGAATATTATTACTTTCCTTATACCATCCATTTTTCATCTTTTTTGGTATAATATTATTAGCATTATTATATATTATTTTTAAAATAAATTTTAATGATGGTTTAGAAACTAGTTTAAAAGAATCCAAATATAAATATAAAGTAGCACATTGGCTTCAAGAAATAGCAAGAAATCACTTAAGTTTTAAAAACGATAAATTAACCGAGTTTTCTTTACATAAAAACGATAAACTAGTTTCAGAATACTTAACTCACAGAGAAAGTCATTTTAATGTATTAAAAAAACAATTCATTCAATTAACCGGATTTAAAGTACTTATTACAGCTGGTTTGTTAATTATTGGAGGTATTTTAGTACTAAACCAACAAATGAACATTGGACAGTTTGTGGCTGCAGAAATTATCATCATTACTATAATAACTGCAGTTGAAAAACTATTTTACGGATTAGAATTGTTTTATGATGTAACTACTTCTTTAGAAAAACTTGGAACAGTAGTCGATTTGGAACTCGAAAAAGACAATTCTCATGACGATGCAAAATATTTTATAGAAAATGATGAGGTTTGTGTTGAAGCTAAAAATATATTTTTTCAATTTCCCGATAGCGAAATGCCTGTACTAAACGGAATAAATTTAACGATTAACAAGCAAGATAGAATATTAATTCAGGGAGAAAATGGCTCTGGAAAAACAACATTTTTAAGAGTACTTTCAAGATTACTAGAACCATCAGTAGGTACCATTTTTTTTAACAACACCAACTATAAAAAATATTGTATAGAAAATTTTAGATCTAATATCGGAGTCATTACCCTTGATGATAGTCCTTTTGAAGGTACAATTTTAGAAAATATTACTTGCAACAATCCAGAAGTAACCAAAAATGATGTAAAGGAAATTTTAGATAAGTTAAAACTGACAGACTTAATAAAATCGCTACCTTTAGGTTTAGATACACCTATGCATTCTGAAGGTAAAAGAATCAATTCTGCAACCATTCAAAAAATACTATTAGCTAGATGTATTATCACTAAACCAAAACTACTATTTTTAGAAGAGCCTGTTGAGAAATTAGACAAATATGCTGCTGGAGAAATTATAGATTGGCTTACTGATCCTGCACAACCATGGACATTAGTTGTAATTGCAAAAGGAAACTATTGGAAAGAAAAAGCTACTAGAATCGTAACATTAGATAACGGTCAAATTAAATCCATAAAATAATCATGTTAAATATCACAGAAAATAGAGTTGACAAATGGATTGATATGAGTAAATACAAATCATCCAAAATATTTAAAGACAACAAAGGATATCGAATGGTTAAAAAAACCATTTGGGTATTGAGTATCTTATTAGTGCTGTTTTTATTTTTACCATGGACTCAAAACGTTTCTGGTAAAGGTTCAGTTACTACTCTAAAACCCAATCAAAGACCACAAACCATACAATCTGCCATTGCAGGTAGAATAGAAAAATGGTATGTTAATGAAGGTGATTATGTTAAAAAAGGAGATACCATTTTATTCATATCTGAGATTAAAGAAGATTATTTAGATCCAAATTTAGTTGAAAACACGGGAAAACAAGTAGATGCCAAACAAAGCTCTGTTACTTCTTATGCTTCAAAAGTACAAGCTTTAGAAAATCAAATTGGAGCTATAGACAATGAAAGAGGTTTAAAATTTAAA
The DNA here is from genome assembly GCF_965657075.1 of Flavobacterium sp. Lineage (GTDB taxonomy): Bacteria > Bacteroidota > Bacteroidia > Flavobacteriales > Flavobacteriaceae > Flavobacterium. Next base: position 58,784 of record NZ_CBFHMV010000006.1, on the reverse strand, counting down.
CAATCTCAAAATAAACTTATACAAGCCAATTTAAAAGTTCAAAGTGACAGTATCGAATATGAAGCTATTAAAACACAGTTAACCATTGCAAAAACACAATTCAATCGTGCAGTTAATTTAAATAAAGAAGGTTTAAAACCACTAACTGATGTGGAAGAAAAAAGGGTAAAACTTCAAGACACTGAAGCAAAAATCATTTCACAACAAAACAAATACATAACTGCACAAAATGAAGTGTTAAATGCTAAAATGGAATTAAACAGAATCTTAGCCGAATACTCAGAAAAAACAGCCAAAGCGCAAAGCGACAAGCAAACCGCTTTGAGTTCACAATATGACACTGAAGCACAGGTAAACAAACTAAGAAACCAATATAGAAATTACCAAATTAGAAACGGAATGTACTACATTGTGGCACCACAAAATGGCTATATAAACAGAGCTATTCAATCAGGACTTGGTGAAACTATTAAAGAAGGAACGTCTATAGTTAGCATAATGCCTGCTCAATTTGATATAGCTGTAGAAACTTACATAAGTCCAGTTGATTTCCCTTTAATTCACAAAGGAGAAAAAGTTAGAGTTTGGTTTGACGGTTGGCCTTCAATTGTATTCAGCGGTTGGCCTGGAGCATCTTTTGGAACATTTGGAGGAGAAATTGTAGCCATGGAAAATTTCATCAGCGAAAACGGAAAATACAGAGTCTTAATCGCTCCTGATAAAAACGATAAAATTTGGCCCAAAGAATTAAGTATTGGAGCAGGAACACAAACCATAGCTTTATTGGAAGATGTTCCAATTTGGTTTGAAATTTGGAGAACTTTAAACGGATTTCCACCCAATTACTATCAACCTCAAACGGCTAAAAACGATAAAGCTAAAAAATAGAAACAGCAGGCTTGGGCTTTATCTAGCTATGCAATTCCTGCTTTACGCACTACAAGGTAGTTGCTGCAATCAGGGTTAGAAAAAAAAGGGATTGATTATTTATAAAGGTTTAGATTTTCAGACAAAAGACAAAAGATTTTCAGAAAAATGAAAAAAATAATTTATATAGCATTCTTATTAGTAACTTCAGTTCTATTAGCGCAACAAAAAAACTTGAAAGAATTTACTTTTAATGAATATTTGGGGTATGTTAAAAAATATCATCCATTGGTAAAACAAGCTAATTTAAAATTAAATGAAGCTCAAGCCATACTCATGCAAGCTCGTGGTGCTTTTGACCCAAAATTGGAAGCAGAATACACCGAAAAACAATACAAAGATCAAAACTATTTTACCATTTTTAACGGAAGTTTTAAAATACCAACTTGGTACGGAATTGAAGTAAAAGCTGCTTTTGACAATAACGAAGGAATTTATATAAATCCCGACATGACGTTACCAAATAGTGGTTTAACTTCTTTGGGAATCACGGTTCCAATTGGTCAAGGATTATTCATTAATCAACGAATGGCCGACATAAGAAACGCAAAGTTACAACAACAACTTAACGAAGCGGAACGAAATTTAGAAGCAATTGAAATATTACACAAAGCTTCAATAGCCTATTTTGAATGGAAAAAAAACTTTAACGAAGTAGTCTTATACCAAGATTATCTTAAAAATGCCAATATTCGATATGAGGGCGTTTTAAAACTTATAGAACAAGGCGACAAACCAGCAATTGATAGCACTGAGGCCGGAATTACAGTAAATTTAAGACGTTTAAATTTAGAAAACTCTACCTTAAAACTACAAAAATCAAGACTAGAATTGTCCAATTATTTATGGTTAGAAAACAACATCCCAATTGAATTAGACGAAGCCCTTTTTCCAGAAGTTGATCTTCAAAACACTATAAAAACTACTCTAGAAACAAATAATTTATTAGATTTTGACATAAATAATCATCCTAAAATAAATGCATTAAACACAAAAATTGACATGCTAAAAACCGAGCAGCAGTTAAGTGCAAACATGCTTTTACCCAAGATAGATTTAAGTTACAACTACTTATCTGAACCCAGTGCGTTTGATAATTATCGTTTTCAAGATTATAAAGTGGGAGTGAATTTTGCATTTCCAATTTTCTTAAGAAAGGAACGAGCTAAATTAAAATTAGCCAAACTAAAAGTTCAAGACACCGAATTTGATTTAGCATCAGAAAGAGTCAACCTGAAAAACAAAATTGAAGCGCAACAAGTAGAAATTGCCTCTTTAGAAAAGCAAATCAATATTAACAACCAATTGGTAGAAAACTACAACACCATGCTTTCTGGTGAAGAGCGGTTGTTTAATTTAGGAGAAAGCTCCTTGTTTTTAATCAATTCTCGCGAAAACAGTTTGGTAACATCGCAAATTAACGCTTTGAAATTAGAAAACGAATTTTATAATGCAACTGTAAATCTGTACAGAACTATTGCAAATCCTAATTTATAAAAATAAATTTATGTTACTGTTTGAATCTAATCCTTTTAAATTGCAAGAGAAAGACTATTGTTTTTTGGGATTATACAAAATGATGATTTGAATAATTACAGCTAAAAAAATTAATATGTAAATTTCAATTTGAGTAAATAACTCAACAACATCTATAGCTTTTTTGCTGATTGATAATTGATTTTTACCTTCTTCGAGTTGAATTTTTGATAAACTATACAAATCTTCCTTAACTATTAAAATTTGATCTTGTACAGAGCTTATATCTACAAAATTAGATTGAATCATATTGGATTCATTTTTGACCAATAAATCTAAATTATTTTTTAAATTATTAAAAAGATTATTTTCTTCTGTTATAAGCTTGGTTTGTTCAAATCGAGCAACTAAATTTTTTATTTGTTCGTTCCTTTTTTTATTGTCTCTAATAAAATTATTGGTCTTAGTGTCTCCTAGTGCAACTTCTTTTTCATGAATAATATTCGTCATTTCAAATAATATGTCATATGCAACAAGACGGTCTTCATATAATGTTTCAACGGATTGTTTTATTTGTAAAAAATTATTTCTATCAATCAAGTTAGTTGCCATGATTAACACAAAAACAATCAAAATTCCTAAAATCCATTTTACTTTGTTATAGAAAGCCATAATTATATTTTTTAGTGAAACAATACTAACAAATTTACGAAAAATGCCCAAAAACAAAGCAGAATTTAACACTTCATTGATAGTCTTTTCGTCTATAATACCATTCTAATAGAAAGTAGTAAACAAAAAAAAATCCCGAATTACTTCGGGATTTTCTTAGTTTTTAAAGAAATATTAAAAACGACCTCCACCTCTATTGTTGTCTCTGTCGTTATAACCACCTCTTCCACCACCACCGTTTCCACCGCGGTTATTGTTAAAGCTTCTTCTTTCTCCTTCTGGTTTTGGCTCAGATTTGTTAACTACGATAGTTCTTCCATCAATTGAACCTCCATTTAACTCATCAATTGCTTTTTGAGCTTCTTCATCACTTGGCATCTCTACGAAACCAAATCCTTTACTTCTTCCGGTAAATTTATCAGAAATAATTTTTACTGAATCAACAGCACCATACTCTTCAAAATAACCTCTTAAATCTGCTTCCTCAATACTGAATGGAAGACTTCCTACGAAAATGTTCATCTAAAATATTTTTTATTGAGTCAAAGGTAGTCATTTATAGCATACAAAATTTTTTTATTGCATTTATTTTCAAATATTTAGACAAATTAAAAAAATAACCTCACAACAAATTGAATTACAATCTATTTAGGAATACGCAATATTCAATTTAATTGGGTTTAACTACGCAATTGAAAAAGTTTCAAAAAGATACAAAAATACGATCTGAAACGGTAAGTCAATTAGTTTGAAAAGTGTTAGCCCAGATAGCAACGGCATCCTTTTTTGGTTAGTTGTTAAAACTAACCAAAAAAGATATAGTGAATAGCTGGAGATAGCTCCTAAAAAAGAAAATTATTAGATAAAAACTGTGTAAATAAAATTGATATTGTCATTAATATTGCAATTGTTAAGAAAATTGTACTTTTGCTTTTCTGAAAATTGGAATATGATTATTATTAAAACCTTAGAGGAAATTGAATTAATGCGTGAAAGTGCTTTAATTGTTTCAAAAACTCTTGGAATGATTGCTAAAGAAATCAAACCAGGCGTTACGACTTTATATTTAGACAAACTGGCTGAAGAATTTATAAGAGACCATGGCGCTGAACCTGCATTTTTAGGAATGTATGGATTTCCAAATTCGTTATGTATGAGTCCAAACACACAAGTAGTTCATGGGATTCCGAATGAAACTCCGTTAGTTGAAGGTGATATTATTTCGGTAGATTGTGGTGCTTTGAAAAATGGTTTTTATGGCGATCACGCTTACACATTTGAGGTTGGCGAAGTGGATGAAGCTACAAAAAAGCTTTTAAAAATCACTAAGGAATCATTGTACGAAGGGATTCGTGCAACAAAAGTAGGCAATCGTGTGGAAGATATAGGAAATGCCATTCAGGTATATTGTGAAAGTCATGGTTATGGTGTAGTTCGAGAATTATGTGGACATGGATTAGGAAGAAAAATGCATGAAGACCCAGAAGTCCCAAATTACGGAAAACGTGGTCGTGGAAAGAAATTAGTTAACGGAATGGTTGTAGCCATTGAACCTATGATTAATATGGGAACAAAAAACATCAAACAACATAAAGACGGTTGGACGATTACCACTGCTGACAACAAACCGAGTGCTCATTTTGAACATGATGTGGCTATAGTTGACGGAAAACCTGAATTACTATCAACTTTTGCTTACATTTATGAAGCTTTAGGAATTGTGAGTAATGAAGAAGATGGGTTGAGACAAAAGGCTTTGGTACTTTAGTTTAATACGAATTTCACGAATTTACACTAATTATGAGTGAATTAATATGTAAGGAAGAAGCTTTTAAAATAATTGGATAATGTATGGAAGTACATAAAATATTAGGAAAAGGTCACAATGAGAAAGTTTATGGTGATGCTTTAGAAATAGAATTCAAGATAAACAACATTCCATATATTCGCGAACATAAATATACTATTGAATACAAAGGTGTTTTGTTACCAAGTTATTATTTTTCTGATTATACACTTTTTGATTCAATAATTTTAGAAATAAAAGCAATTCAAGAATTGACTTCAAGTGAAACAAAACAAGTATTAAATTATTTAGCCGCTTCAAAATGTAAATTAGGTTTATTAGTGAATTTTGGAGAAGATAGTCTTAAATATAAGAGATTAATATTATAAAAAAATTAGTGATAATTTGTGTAATTCGTGTTCAAAATGAAGAAATTTTTCAAATTTATACTTAATACCATTCCAAGACCTATCTTAATTCGTTTGAGTTATGTTGCTCGTCCAGTTTTGGCTTTAATTTTAAGAGGAAATAAATTTACTGATCCCATTGATGGGAAAAGTTTTAGGATGTTTTTGCCTTATGGTTATGGAACGCAACGAAACAATGTTTTATCTCCTAGTACACTTTCTTTAGAAAGACATCGATTGTTGTGGTTGTATTTACAAAATGAAACTACTTTTTTCACAGCTGAAACTAAATTAAAAGTTTTGCATTTTGCACCTGAACAAGCGTTTTATAAGCGTTTTAGAAATCAAAAAAACTTGAATTATACCACTACTGATTTATTTTCACCGTTGGCTGATGTAAAAGCAGACATTTGTAATTTACCATTTGAAGACAATCAGTACGATATAATCTTATGCAATCATGTTTTAGAACACATTCCTGATGATACTAAAGCCATGCAAGAATTATATCGTATTTTAAAAACAGGTGGAATGGGAATTTTTCAGATACCACAAGATTTGTCTAGAGAAGCAACATTTTCTGATGATTCTATTGTTAATGAAAAGGAAAGAGCTAAAATATTTGGTCAATATGACCACGTAAGAGTCTACGGAAGAGATTATTTTAACAAATTAAGAAGTATTGGTTTTAAAGTTGAAGAAGTAGATTACACTTCAAAAACAAGTCCTGAATTAGTGCAGAAATATTGTTTAGCAAAAGGAGAAATTATTCCGGTTTGTTATAAATAAATCTACTGAAGAACTCTTTTAAAATTTTCATTTTTGTATTGTTGAACTTTTCCCTTCTCGTCAGTATAAATGAAAAACACTCCTAGTTGATTGTTTTTATTTGCAAACTCAATACTTTCTTTAATATCCATTACCATAAATGCAGTTGCGTATCCATCAGCTAAGATACAGGTTGGGGCTACAACCGTTGCACTTAAAATTTTACCCTTTTGAGGTTTTCCAGTCTTTGGATTAATGGTGTGCACAAACTTTTCACCCGTTAAAGAATCCACAACTACTTTTCTGTAATTTCCTGAAGTTGCCATTCCAGCGTTTTCTAGCTTAATTTTAGCAATTAATGTTCTTTCTGAAGCGTTTTGCAAAGGGTCATCAATCCCAATCACCCAACTTTTATTATCCAATTTATTTTTGCCAAAACCTAAAATTTCTCCACCAATTTCTACGATTCCGTTTTCAATTCCTTTTGATTTTAGAAAATCAGCAACCACATCAACCGAATATCCTTGGGCAATTGAATTGAAATCAAAATAAGTTTCTTTGTGAAGTTTAGAAACTGTTTTATTTGCATTTAATTTTACTTTATCAAAACCAACGTAATTTAAAAGGCTATCTAGTTGATTTTGATTTAAATTCTTTCTCTGATGACTCGGTCCAAATCCATAAGCATTTACTAAAACACCAATTGTTGGATCAAAAAGCCCGTTAGTTTCTTTATAAATTTGATGGGATGTTTTAAATGTTTCTATAAAAAAATCATCTACCAAAAGAGTAGAATCGCCATTATTAACTTTAGAAATTTTAGAATCCTTTCTGTAGGTAGAAAGAGACAGGTCAAATACAAGCAATAAAGAATCAACTTGAGTTTTAGAAACTAATTCCTTGTCTGATATATATTTAATACTGTATGTACTTCCTTGTGCTTCACCTTGAATAACATAAAATTGAGATTTCTTGTTATTGCAAGAAATAAAAACCAAAAAAAAGAGTATGTAACTAAGAAATTTCTTTATATCCATTATAATTTATGATGTAATCGGTTGATGTATATACTGGTTTTTCAAAATCATCAGCATTAGCTATACCAACACCAGCAAATAAAACTTTAGCATTTTTTTTTCTGGCATGATTTAAAAATGTTTCTATAAACAAAACATTAGGTTCCTCAGGATTTATAGGATAAGGAACGGCTTGAACCATTACAAAATGAAGTGTGTTTTGTGTATCCACACAAACAAATTGTGGATGCTTTTTGAGTTGACTATTAATTGCTATGAATTCAAAACCTTTTTTTTCAAGGTCTTTACCTACATGATTCATGGCAATTTGATGTAATTCTTGTTCCGATAATTCTTCCATAAGGCAAAGATAATAAATTAGAAAATGTAAAATTTAGAACAAATCATAAAATAAAAAAACCGACTCATTTCTGAATCGGTTACTGTATTAATTAGATTATCCACCAAAGTCATCAAATCTAATATTATCTGGATCTAAACCAAAATCTTCCCCCATTTTTTGAACAGCTTGGTTCATCATTGGTGGTCCACAGAAATACAATTCAATATCCTCTGGTTCTTCATGTTTAGATAAATAATTATCAATTACTACATTATGAATAAAACCAACAAATCCGTCTCCTTCACCATTAATATCCTCTTTAATTTTCCAGTTATCTTCTGGTTGTGGTTCAGAAAGTGCTAAATAGAATTTAAAGTTAGGAAAATCTTTCTCTAAGGCTCTAAAGTGATCTGTATAAAACAATTCTCTTTTTGAACGTCCACCGTACCAATAAGTTACTTTTCTTCCTGTTTTTACTGTACGGAAAAGGTGGTATAAATGAGAACGCATTGGAGCCATACCTGCACCTCCACCTACGTATAACATTTCAGCTTCAGATTCATTGATAAAAAATTCACCGTAAGGACCTGAAACTACAACTGGATCACCTGATTTTCTTGAGAAAATATAAGAAGATGCAATTCCTGGATTTACCTTAGCCCAACCGTTAATATTTCTATCCCATGGTGGAGTAGCTACACGAACATTAAGCATAATTTTTCTACCTTCAGCTGGATAAGAAGCCATTGAGTAAGCTCTTTCCACTAATGAATCATTTTTCATAACTAATGGCCACAAATTGAATTTATCCCATTCCGCTTTGAATTTTTCTGGTTCTCCTGGATGTTCTTCAGGATGTGCAGTGATATCAATATCTGCATAATTAATTTCACATTCAGGAATTTCAATTTGAATATAACCACCTGCTTCGTAATGCATATCCTCTGGTAATTCAACAATGAATTCTTTGATGAATGAAGCAACGTTATAATTAGAATATACTTTAGCTTCGAATTTTTTAATTCCAAAAACTTCTTCTGGAACTTCGATAACCATATCATTTTTTACTTTCACTTGACAACCAAGTCTCCATCCTTCAGCCAATTCTTTTCTTGAAAAGTGAGGAACTTCTGTTGGCAGAGCTTCACCTCCACCTTCAGTAACGATACATTTACATTGGATACAAGTTCCACCACCACCACAAGCTGAAGGTAAGAAAATTTTGTTATTTCCTAATGTAGATAATAAAGTACTTCCTGAACTTACTTCAATTGAATTTTCTCCATTTATTTTGATTGATACTGGACCAGAAGGAACTAATTTAGATTTTGCAAACAAAATTACTCCTACTAATACCAATAATAATACTAAAAATGCTATTACTGTTGTACTGATTAATCCACCAGTTGTTACTTCTAGAGCTACCATAATTATTCTTGAACTGTTTGAGTTAATGAATCTTTTACTGTTTCTAGAGTTGTTGAATCAGTTGTGATGCTTTCCGTATTAACTTCAGCAGGAACTACATTTTCTACAACTTCTTTTTTTACAGGCTCATCACCACCAGTTAACATACCTCCAAAAGACATGAAACCAATTGCCATTAATCCTGTTAATATAAATGTCATTCCTAAACCTCTGAAAGTTTCAGGCACATTTGAATATCTAATTTTTTCTCTAATTGCACCAATTGCAACAATAGCCAAGAACCAACCAATACCTGAACCTACACCATAAACAGTAGCTTCTGTAATGTTATTAAATTCTTTTTGTTGCATAAATAATGAACCTCCTAAAATAGCACAGTTAACTGCGATAAGTGGTAAAAAAATACCTAAAGAGTTGTATAAAGCAGGTGCAAATTTTTCAACAATCATTTCTACTAATTGAACCATTGTAGCAATAGTAGCAATAAATAAAATGAACGTTAAAAAACTTAAATCAAAATCTGCATATTCTTCTCCCAACCAAACTAAAGCACCTGGCCTAAGGATGTATTGGTCTAATAAGTAATTCAATGGAACTGTAACAAACATAACGAAAATTACTGCTGCTCCAAGTCCAACCGCTGTGGATACTTTTTTAGAAACTGCTAAGTACGAACACATTCCTAGGAATGTTGCGAATACCATATTATCAATAAAAATTGACTTTAAAAATAATTGTAATAATTCCATTTCTTAGTTTGTTTCTATTAGACTTCTATTTCTTGAACGTTGGAAACCAATAATTAAACCTAGAGTAATTAAGGCCATTGGTGCTAACAACATAAAACCATTATTTTCGTAACCTGTTGCGTATAATCCTGTTTTTTCAACTGGATCACCAAAAACTGGAAAACCGAATAATTTACCAGAACCAAGTAATTCTCTAAAGAATCCTACTACAAGAAGAATTAACGCATATCCAGAAGCATTTCCAACACCATCTAAAAAGGATTTCCAAGGTGTATTAGCTAAAGCAAAAGCTTCAAAACGACCCATGATAATACAGTTTGTAATAATTAAACCAACGAATACCGATAATTTCTTGGCCAAATCAGGAACGTATGCTTTTAATGTTAAATCAACAATAATTACTAAAGCAGCAACTACAACAAGTTGAGCAATAATACGAATTGCAGAAGGAATTATATTTCTCATTAATGAGATGACCACGTTACCAGCTCCTAAAACAAATATTACGGAAAGACCCATAATTAAAGATGCTTTTAACTCAGCCGTAATTGCCAATGCAGAACAAATTCCTAATACTTGAACAGTAACTGGATTGTTATCTGTTAAAGGATCCTTTAATAGAGCCATGTTTTTCTTTGAAAACAATGGTTCACTTTGTGTTTTATTTTCTGCCATTTTTATTTTTTTAATGTTGAAAAGTAAGGTAAATAAGAACGGATTCCAGAATTTATCATTGCTCCTACTCCATTACCTGTAATTGTTGCCCCTGATATTGCATCCACTTGATTATCTGATTTATCCATATTGTTTGGATCACCATTTGATTTAGAAATTTCAATACCTTTAAAATTTCCTGAACCGTCATAAAGACTTTCGCCTTTAAAATCGTCCGTAAAGAATTTTTCAGTAATATTTGCTCCTAAACCAGGAGTTTCACCTTTATGGTCAAAATAGACACCATTAACGCTTTTTAAATCATCATTAACGGCAATATAACCCCAAATAGCATCCCACAAACCATTACCCCTAACAGGCATAATATACAAGGACTTTCCTTCTTTTTCGGCAATAAATAAAGGTAATTTTTGAGTTAATCCATTTTTAGCATTATCTAATTCTTTTTTAACATCAATTAAATAAGCTTTGTCATCATCAGAAACCTTGTCACCTTCGATAACTTTTTGTTCTTTGATGTATTTTGTAAACATTTCTGTAGCATTAGATCTGTCAGCCTCAACACCAATAGCATTTAATATATCTATTTGCGCTTTTACTTGGTCATTTTTAACTCTATCTGCTTTTGTAAAATTAGCAAAAAACGCTAATAAAGCTCCTACCACTATTACCATCACAACTGAGAAAATAATAGTATATCCGTTTGAATCTGTACGTTTTGACATAATTATGCAGTTTTAACTTTTAAACGTTTCATTCTTCTATTTATGTTAGCTTGAACTACATAATGATCAATAGTTGGTGCAAAAACATTCATTAATAGAATGGCCATCATTACACCTTCTGGATAAGCTGGGTTGAAAACACGAATTAATATACTGAAAAATCCAATTAAAAATCCGTAGATAATTTTTCCCATAGCGGTTTGTGATGCAGATACTGGATCTGTTGCCATGAAAACAATACCAAAAGCAATACCTCCAACAAATAAATGGTTCCAAAATGGGAAACTCATTAATCCGTAGAATTTACTTCCTTCTAAAATCACACCAGAATCAACTAATCCGTTAAAAATAAGTCCCATCACTAAAGCACCTACTACAGAAGAAATCATAATTCTTGCACTTCCAATTCCTGAAAAGATTAAGAAAGCAGCTCCAAGTAGTATCATTAATGTTGAAGTTTCACCAACAGAACCTGGAATAAATCCTAGAAACATATCTTGAGCAGAATATGCCAAAGGTTTATTTGCTGCAAGAGCACCTAAAATAGTTTCTCCAGAAATAGCATCAGTACCAGCAGCATTCATCATACCTTCTTTAGCACCATGAACCCATACTTTATCACCAGACATCCAAGCTGCCCAGTTGAAGAATAAAAAAGCACGAATGGTTAACGCAGGATTTAATACATTCATACCCGTTCCTCCAAATAATTCTTTACCAATGATAACACCAAAGATAACAGCTACTGCTAACATCCAAAGAGGTAAATCGACTGGCATAATTAGAGGCACAAGCATACCAGTAACCAAGTATCCTTCTTCTACTTCATGTTTTTTTACTGTTGCAAAAATAAACTCAACTCCTAAACCAACTCCATAAGAAACAATAAGCATTGGAAGAATCTTAGTTGCTCCAATTAATAAATTATCTAAGTTCCAAAAATTAGTTGACAAGAAAGAAATACCATCTTGAGGAAATCCGTTTATCTGACCAAAATGCTGATATCCAGCATTGAACATACCAAAAATCAACGCAGGAATCAATGACATGATTACTGTATTCATTACACGCTTTAAATCGGCAGCATCTCTAACGTGAGCACCTGAGTGAGTTGTAATGTTTGGTGTATATAAAAAAGTATGCAAAGCATTGAACGATTGTTCCATCTTTGTTCCTTTATACTTTTCTTTTAAATTATGTAAATTTTGTTTTAATCCCATTTTTCTTTTTTTTAATTTTGAAATTAACCCACTTCATTAATCATCATATCTAAACCTGCACGGATTATTTTTTGATGATCTTGTTTAGACACGTCTACATATTCTGTTAAAGCAAAATCTTCTGGAGCCACTTCATAAATTCCTAATGCTTCCATTTGATCAATATCTCTAACTAAAATTGATTTTAACAATTCCATTGGATAAATATCTAAAGGAAATACTTTTTCATATTTTCCAGTCAATACAAATCCTCTGTGTTCTCCGTTCGTATTAGTATTTAAATCGTATTTTTTGTTAGGCGTTAAGAACGAAAACATTCCAGCTCTATAAATACTAAATTTGTTAGGTCTTGGTAAATTCCATCCAAAGAAATCATAATCATCACCTTCTGGAATAACAGTAACTTGAGTATGATAAAAACCTAAAGCATTTTCTTTTGATTTTTTATCTCCAGTTAAAACATTCCCACTAATGATTCTGAAATTACCTTCTTTCATGTTTGATGCTACAACATCACCCATTTGAGCACCAGCAATTACAACTACATAAGAGGGTTTTTCAAAACCTGTTCCAGTTAAAGCAACTCTTCTTTCAAGATTTATTTTTCCAGAAAGAAACAATTCACCAATAACAGCAACATCCTCTATTTGAACAGTCCAAACTTTTTCACCTTTATTGATTGGATCAATAGCAGCAATTTGAGTTGAAACTAATCCAACAGGATGAACACCTTCTCCTTTATGAAGCACAAAAGCATCTGTTTCAGGTAAAAAAGTAGCATTTGACTTTGTAGTAACATGAACTTTCCCTGAAGTTAATTTTGCTAAAGCTTCAAAACCAGCTTTTAAAAATTCTTTTTTACCTTCTAAAGTAAAATTTAAATCCGCAGCCAATGGTGCCGAATTAATTCCTGAAACAAAAATTGCTTTAGGAGTATCAGCAGAATTAGCAATCACGTCGTAAGGACGTTGATTGATAAATGGCCAACAACCCGAAGCTAACAAATGTTCTTTTACTTCTTGAGACGATAAATCATTAAGATTTTTTTTGCTATGCTCTACGTGAACATCTTGAGAATCTGCAGCGATAAGAATTTGTAAAATAACTCTTTTTTCACCACGAACAATCTCTTGAATAGTTCCACTTACAGGAGAAACAAATTTTACTGACTCATCATTTTTTGAGTAGAAAATAACTTCACCTGCTTTAACTTTTGCACCTTCTTTAACAACCATTTTTGGGGTTATTCCGTGAAAATCAGAAGGATTAATAGCATAGACTTTCGAGCGGGAAACAACAGAAATTGTATTTTCTGCTTCACCCTTCAATTTAAGGTCTAAACCTTTTTTAATTCGAATGTCTTTTGACATGTTTATTGAAGATATGGTTAGTACTATTTTATAAAACGTGCAAATTTAATCATTTACAATTTTGCTTACCAAATAAATACAGATTGATTTCATTATTTAAATCAATTCTAAATAAAAGACTTTTCTAATAAAAGCATAATTATTGTATTCTTAAATTAACTTTTACTAATTTTACGTTTTAGATCTAAAAAAAATGAAGAAAATTTTATCTTTTTTACAAATTTCCTTAATTAGTTTTTCAAGTCTTGGACAAGAAAAAGTTGCCGACGAAGTAGCACCACCTTACAACATAAAAACAATCAGTTTTTTTCAAAACAATATTGTCAGTTACCCGTTTTTCAAGCTTGGTGATGCTTTTGAAATTCAGTTTGACGATTTGTACGGTAACGAAGCCGATTACTACTATACCATAACCCAATACGATTTTGATTGGACACCAACGGGACTAGCAAAAGTAGAATATCTTGAGGGAATGGACAACCAAAGAATTATTACTTATGAAAACTCGTTCAACACCTTACAATTATATTCGCATTACAAACAAACTTTCCCTAACAGATTCAACAGAATTACCAAAAGCGGAAATTACATTATTACAATTTTAAACGATGATAGAGAGGTAGTTTTTTCTAAAAAATTTATTATTTACGAAAACATAGCCAATGTAAGTACACTTGTTAGAAAATCTAGAGACATTGAAACCATTAATCAAATTCATAATTTAGATTTTTCTATCAATTTGGGCGACAATACCTTGCAAAATCCAAAACAAAACATTAAAGTCAGTTTGTTTCAAAATGCAAGATGGGATACAGCAAAACACGGCATTGCGCCTCAATACACCATAGGTAACGAACTCATTTACAGATACAATAAAGAAACGCAATTTTGGGCTGGAAATGAATTTTTAAATTTTGACAACAGCACCATTAGAGCAGGAAACAATACAGTAATGCAATTTACAGCTGGTGACATTTACAACACCATTTTATACACCAATCAAGAAAGAAAGGATAAATTGTATACTTTTTTTCCAGATTTAAATGGAAGTTTTTTTGTAAACAACAGAGATGTTGAAAACCCAACACTTCAAGCCGATTATACTTGGGTATACTTTTCACTTGATGCTTCATCTTACAATGCTAATGATGCTATTTACATCAATGGACTATTTAATGGTTATGCTAAAAACGACGAATATAAAATGGAATTCAGCAAAGAAAAAGGATATTTTGAAAAAGCAGTTTTAATCAAACAAGGATTTGTGAATTTTGAATACACTTTAACGGATAAAAAAGGAAATGTAGATAGCGAAAATGCTATTGATGGTAATTTTTATCAAACAGAAAACATGTATAATGTTTTAGTTTATTATAGAGGAAATAATGATCGTTATGATCGAGTTATTGGAAATGGATCTACAGATTCCACTACGATTAAAAATTAATGGATTCAAGAAAAAAATTCAAATACAGAGGCAATACTTGTTTAAACTGCTCCACTTCATTAGACAAAAGTGAGCGTTATTGTCATTTTTGTGGCCAATTGAATTCTACAAAAAAACTAACTATTAAAGATTTTCTTGAAGAATTTTTATCCAATTTTTATGCTTATGATTCTCGTTTACGAAATTCAATAGTTTCTATTTTTACAAAACCAGGAGTTTTAGCACGCGAATTCAATGAAGGAAAACGTCAAAAATACGCCAATCCATTTCGTTTGTTTTTAAGTGTTTCTATCGTTTTGTTTATAACTTTTAGTTTTAATTCTTCTAACCAAAATAACCTAACAGATGACACATCAGATAAAATAGAAGAAAATCAAATTATTGAAGGAAAGAAACAAGACAGTTTAGTTTTAAATACTCTAAAATCAGAAAATGATTCAATAAAAAATATTGTTGATACTTATATAAAACAAACAAAATTCAGTAAAGATTCTATTTACACTAAAGCCTTTATAGATAACAACATCAATAAAAATACTGAACCATTAACTTTTACAATAACTTCTTACAGAAATTTTCACATAAAATACCCTGAAAAATCAGAAGAACAAACATTAAAAGAACTTGGATACGAAAAAAATCTTTTAAACAGTATCATGTATAGAAAATCTATACAATTTAAATCCAACAACATTAACGAGGAACTTTTAGATTATTTCTACCAAAAAATGCCTTTCATTTTATTTCTATCATTACCCATTATAACCTTAATTTTTTGGTTGGTTTACATAAGAAAAAACATGAATTATACAGAACATTTGGTATTCTCTTACTCCTTTTTTACTTTCATGTTTGTCTGTATAATTATTTTCAATTTAATTGATCTAATCAGTTCAAACTTGAAACAAATATTGACTTCCATTTGCTTTACCTTTGTATTTCCCATCTATTTTTACAAATCTTTAAGAAATTTTTATCAGCAAAGTCGTTGGAAAACAATTTTAAAATTTATAATTTTGAATCCATTATTCGGTATTTTTCTATTTATTTCATTCATTTTAATGACTATTTTAGGAATAATCTTATTTTAAGGTATGGTTACACAGATAACACAAGGTATTAAAATCTCAGTTAAAACTAGTTTTGAAGGCACTTACTTCAAAAACTACAAGATTCATTTTGCCTTTACTTATCAGATTACCATAGAAAATCAAAGTAAAGATTCTGTTCAATTAAAATCACGTCATTGGGAAATTTTTGATTCATTAAATGATCAGGAAATTGTTGATGGCGATGGAGTTGTAGGAAAAAAACCTGTTTTAAAACCTGGTGAAAGATATACTTATTCTTCTGGTTGCCTATTAGCATCTCCAATTGGTGCCATGAAAGGATATTTCAATATGATTAACTTTACTTCTACCAAAAGCTTTAAAGTACAAGTACCTTCATTTAAATTAAGTGCACCCTTCGCATTAAATTAGGACAAACCGTCAATACTCTTAATTTGTAACTTTTCTGACCTACTTTTTAAAAAATCATTCGTATTTTTGCAATTAATTACTAATTATAAAGAAATTAGGATTGTAAAATTTGTTTTTCTCAATTCTGAATTCTAAATTTTAAATTTTAAATATCATGCCAAAAGGATTCTTTCATGTCCCAAAAGCGGTTAACGAACCGGTAAAATCTTACGCTCCAAATTCACCTGAAAAAGCAGCAGTTTTAGCCGCTTATAAAAAAATGTGGAACGAAACTATAGATGTCCCAATGTATATTGGTTCTGAAGAAGTTCGAACTAATAATACAAAAACAATGTCAGCTCCTCACGATCACCAACATATCGTAGGAACTTATCATTTGGCTGAAAAATCTCATGTAGATAAAGCTATTGCATCAGCATTAGAAGCTAGAAAAGAATGGTCGCAAATGCCTTGGGAACACAGAGCTGCTATCTTTTTAAAAGCTGCTGAATTAATTGCTGGCCCATACAGAGCTAGAATCAATGCTGCAACAATGATTGCTCAATCTAAGAATATTTTTCAAGCAGAAATTGATGCTTCCTGTGAATTGATTGACTTTTTGCGTTACAACGTAGAATTCATGACGCAAATTTATAACGATCAGCCCAACTCAAATTCTGATGTTTGGAATAAAGTAGAATATCGTCCTTTAGAAGGATTTATTTATGCCATTACGCCTTTCAACTTTACAGCAATTGCCGCAAATTTACCAGCAAGTGCTGCTTTAATGGGAAATACAGTGGTTTGGAAACCAAGTGATAGCCAAGTTTTTTCTGCAAAAATCATTATCGATATTTTCAAAGAAGCTGGTGTTCCTGATGGAGTTATCAACGTAGTTTTTGGTGATCCTGTTATGATTTCTGATACTATTTTTGATCATCCAGATTTTGCTGGTGTTCATTATACTGGTTCAACGTATGTTTTTAAAGAAATTTTCAAGAAAATTGGAAACAACATTCATACTTACAAAACATACCCAAGAATTGTTGGTGAAACTGGTGGAAAAGATTTCATAGTAGCACATCCATCTGCAAATGTTAGACAAGTAGTTACAGGAATTACAAGAGGTGCTTTTGAGTTTCAAGGACAAAAATGTAGTGCAGCTTCAAGAGCTTATATTCCTCAAAGTTTATGGCCAGCAATGAAAGATCAATTAGTAACCGACGTAAAATCTATGAAAATGGGTTCTCCAGAAGATTTTGGTAATTTCATCACAGCAGTTATTCATGAAGGTTCATTTGACAAATTAGCCAGTTATATTGACCAAGCGAAAAAAGACAGTGATGCTGAAATTTTAGTAGGTGGAAATTACGATAAATCAAAAGGGTATTTTATTGAACCAACAGTTATTGTAACAACAAATCCAAAATACACTACAATGGAAACTGAACTTTTTGGACCAGTAATTACAATTTATGTATATGAAGATGCAAAATGGGCTGAAACTTTAAAATTAGTGGACGAAACTTCAGAATATGCTTTAACAGGAGCCATTTTCAGTCAAGATAGATATGCGATTGTAGAAGCTACAAAAGCCTTAGATAATGCAGCTGGAAATTTCTACATCAATGACAAACCAACAGGAGCCGTTGTAGGAATGCAACCGTTTGGTGGAGCAAGAGCTTCAGGAACGAATGACAAAGCGGGTTCTATGCAAAATTTATTGCGTTGGGTTTCTCCAAGAACAATCAAAGAAACTTTCGTTACACCAGAAGATTACAGATATCCGTTTTTGGGAGAATAGTTTTTTGAGGTACGAGATTTGAAGTACGAAATAAGAAGTAAAAAAAGGGTTGAGAATTATTTTCTTGACCCTTTTTTTATTTTGAATACATCTCTTTAGTCTAATTGTTTTTCATCAAAACTATTTAACGTCATCAAAAGTTGAAAATAATAATTGAGTTATTATTTCAACTACATTATTCTATGCTTTAAACTTTAAAGGCAAATGCACTACTTTTTTAGTTTCAAAAAAATCTTCTTTAAAATACTCAGATAAATTGTATTCTGTGGCTTTTGGAAAATCTTTTAATTCTTCGGTTAAATCACCACCTTTTAAATATAAAATTCCGTTTTTAAGTTCGTGTTTGTTTTGTTTTTTGATTTTATCTTTAATCCAATTTACAAAATCTGGCATATTGGTTACAGCTCTACTTACGATAAAATCAAAATCTCCTTTTACATTTTCCGCTCGCATTTGTTCGGCTTTCACGTTTTGTAATCCTATAGCTTTTGCCACTTCATTAACGACTTTTATTTTTTTAGCAATTACATCAATTAAATAAAAACGCGTTTCTGGAAATAATATCGCTAAAGGAATTCCAGGAAAGCCTCCACCAGTACCCACATCCAAAACAAAAGTTCCTTGTTCAAAAGGTTGCACTTTTGCTATACCAAGCGAATGTAAAACATGTCTTGTATATAATTCATCAATATCTTTTCTAGAGATAACATTTATTTTGGCATTCCAATCTTCATATAGAGTTTTTAATTGTTCAAATTGCTCTATTTGAGTTGTGGTTAAGTTTGGAAATTGACTTAATATTTCTTGCATTTTAAAAATTTTCAACAAAAATACCTATTTTAGTGAACAAAATAACATCTGTTTAGTAAACTATCCTAAATTTAATATTTATCTTTGACTTTTAATTATATAATTATGAATTCAAATTCACCTACTTTCTCTAACAACGACTCTATGAAGTTCTTTCGAACTCTAAACAAGAGAGTTAACGAATATTTCAAAGAAAACAAAATACAAAAAACAGGAAACTGGAAATTACATTTAAAAACTGTAGTGATGTTTGCTATATTTTTAACACCTTATTTTTTCCTTTTGGCTATGAAAATGCCTTTTTGGACATACTTGCTTCTTAATGTTGTTATTGGCATAGGAATGGCTGGCGTAGGAATGAATGTAATGCACGATGGAAATCACGGTTCGTACTCTTCTAAAGGTTGGTTAAACAAAATTATGGGTGGAAGTATCTATATTTTAGCTGGAAATGTTTACAATTGGCAAGTGCAACACAATGTATTACATCATACTTACACTAACATTCATGGCCATGATGAAGATTTAGATGCAGGAAGAGTAATGCGTTTTACCAAACAAGCAGATTGGAAATACTTTCATAAATTTCAACATATTTATTCTGTATTTTTATATGGATTATTAACCTTCAATTGGGCAATTACAACTGATTTCCTTCAGATGAAACGTTACTTAAAAAGAAAGTTATCTTATGGAGAATGGAAAAAACCTTCTGTAAGATGGACAACTTTGGTAATAACTAAAGTAATTTATTTTTCAATTTGGTTAGTGATTCCTATGGTTATTGGAATTACTTGGTGGAAAGTTTTATTAGGTTTCGTAGTTATGCATTATACAGCTGGTGTTATTTTA
Source organism: Flavobacterium sp. (assembly GCF_965657075.1). Lineage (GTDB taxonomy): Bacteria > Bacteroidota > Bacteroidia > Flavobacteriales > Flavobacteriaceae > Flavobacterium. The sequence goes on along the minus strand of NZ_CBFHMV010000006.1, from coordinate 38,849 downwards.
AGTGTAGTTTTTCAACTAGCACACGTTGTGGAAGACACGGTTACTCCTTCTCCAAATGAAGATATGACTATGGAAAACACTTGGGCTATCCATCAATTGTTTACAACAGCTAACTTTGCTCCTAAAAATTGGTTAGTTAATTATTATACTGGTGGTTTAAATCATCAAATTGAACATCATATTTTTCCGCATATTAGTCATATACACTATAATAAAATTGCTAAAATTGTAAAAGAAACAGCTCAAGAATTCAATTTGCCTTACTATGAGTTTAAAACCATGAGAAGCGCTTTATATTCTCACTTCAAACATTTAAAAGAACTTGGACAAAAACCGCAATTAGCGTAAGATTTTAGATTGAAGTGTAACTATTTTCAATTTAAGTACTTACTTAAAAACTTACAAAATTATATGAACCATTAAGACATTAAGTTTCATTAAGATCAACCTTAATATTCTTAACATCTTAATGGTTTACCATTTAAAAAAAGATTTTTATACACAACAACACAATGAATCACTTACTATCAGACAGAATTAATCAATTATCAACTTCTCAAACTTTAGCTATGGCAGCTTTGGCAAGAGAATTAAAAGCTCAAGGAAAGGATATTATCAGCCTAAGTTTAGGTGAACCTGACTTTAACACACCCGATTTTATCAAAGAAGCTGCTAAAAAAGCTATTGATGAAAATTATTCAACTTATTCTCCAGTTGATGGATATGTGGATTTAAAAGATGCCATCTGTAGAAAATTTAAAAGAGATAATGACTTAGACTATAAACCAGCTAACATTGTAGTTTCTACAGGAGCTAAACAATCTTTATATAACATAGCTCAAGTAATGCTTAATGATGGTGACGAAGTGATTTTACCAGCACCTTACTGGGTTTCTTATTACGAAATTGTAAAAATGGCTGGAGGTATTCCAGTTGAAGTTCCAACAACTATTGAAAGTGATTTTAAAATTACACCAGAACAATTAGAAAAAGCTATTACTCCAAAAACAAAAATGGTTTGGTATAGTTCACCATGTAATCCAAGTGGTTCAGTTTACAATCGTGAAGAATTAACTGAATTAGCAAAAGTATTAGAGAAGCATCCAAATATATTTGTAGTGTCAGATGAAATCTACGAACACATCAATTTTTCAGGAACATTTTGCAGTATAGCTTCAATTCCAGGTATGTTTGAAAGAACTATTACAGTTAATGGTGTTGCAAAAGCATTTGCTATGACAGGTTGGAGAATTGGATATATTGGTGCACCAGAATTTATTGCAAAAGCTTGTACAAAAATGCAAGGTCAAGTTACTTCTGGAGCCAATTCTATTGCCCAAAGAGCTACATTTGCAGCTGTTGATGCAGATCCAAAAGTATTGAATGAAATGGTTGGAGCTTTTAAAAGCAGAAGAGATTTAGTAGTTGGATTAATTCAAGAAATTCCAGGATTAAAAATCAATTCACCAGAAGGAGCATTCTACGTTTTCCCAGATGTATCTTACTATTTCGGAAAAACATTAAAAGGAACTGAAATTAAAGATGCAAACGATTTTGCCATGTATTTACTTTCTGAAGCTAATGTTGCAACAGTTACAGGTGAAGCATTTGGTAATCCAAACTGCATTCGTTTTTCTTATGCTACAAGTGAAGCACAATTAACGGAAGCATTACGAAGAATTAAAGAAGCTTTAGCTTAATACAATTTTTAATAAATTAAACCATTAAGGTATTAAGAAAATTTAAGCATAAAACTTAATGAATCTTAATACCTTAATGGTTTTTAAAATATAAAGATGAACAAAAAAATATTATTATTAGGTTCTGGTGAACTAGGAAAAGAATTTGTAATTGCAGCTCAACGAATTGGTCAAACCGTTATTGCAGTTGATAGTTATGAAAATGCTCCAGCCATGCAGGTTGCACATGGTTTTGAAGTCATAAATATGTTAGACGGTTCTGAATTGGACAGAATTGTAGCCAAACACCAACCTGATTTTATTGTTCCAGAAATAGAAGCCATTCGTACAGAACGTTTTTACGATTATGAAAAGCAAGGAATAACAGTTGTTCCTTCTGCTAAAGCGGCAAATTTCACCATGAATAGAAAAGCAATTCGCGATTTAGCTGCTAAAGATTTAGGCTTAAGAACTGCTGATTATCGATATGCAACAACTGCCGAAGAGTTAGAAAAAGCGGTTAAAGAGGTTGGAATGCCTTGTGTTGTAAAACCATTAATGAGTTCGTCTGGAAAAGGACAATCTACCATTAAAACTAACGAAGACATCGCAAAAGCATGGAATTATGCTGTGAATGGTTCTCGTGGTGATGTTGTGGAAGTTATTGTTGAAGCATTTGTGAATTTTCATTCTGAAATAACTTTATTGACTGTCACTCAGAACAACAACCCTACTCTTTTTTGTGCACCTATTGGTCACAGACAAGAACGTGGTGATTATCAAGAAAGTTGGCAGCCTGCAAGAATCTCAGATAAAGACTTATTTGAAGCACAAGACATGGCTGAAAAAGTTACAGAAGCTCTTGGTGGCGCTGGCCTTTTTGGAGTAGAATTTTTCTTGACTGATGAAGGTGTATATTTTTCAGAATTATCACCAAGACCACATGACACTGGAATGGTAACTTTAGCTAATACTCAAAATTTTAATGAATTTGAATTACATCTTCGTGCGATTTTAAGTTTACCGATTGCAGAAATTACTTTAGAAAGAAATGGAGCAAGTACAGTGATTTTAGCTTCAGAAAATTCAAATAATCCCACATTTACTGGTGTTGAAAATGTAGCTTGTTTACCAAAAACCGATTTTAGATTATTTGGAAAACCAACTTCTAGACCTTACAGAAGAATGGGTGTTGTTTTGTCTTATGACACTTTAGAAACTCCAATTGAAGAAATTGTAGAGAGAGCAAAATCAACGGCTTCGTTGGTAAAAGTAAATGCATAATTGGCTTTAATCATTCAAAATATAGAAAAAATTATTTCACTCACTGATGAGCAGAAAGAATTGATTTTATCCAAAATTGAATTAAATCATTACAAAGCAAAAACCGTTTTATTAAATGCTGGTGAAGTTGCTAAATATTCTTATTTTGTAAAATCAGGTATTTTAAGAAGTTTTACAATAAACGATAATATAGTAGAACACGTTTTGCAATTTGCTTGTGAAGATTGGTGGATTGGAGACATGTATAGCTTAATTTCTCAAAAACCAGGTAATTTATTTATTGAAGTGAATGAAGATGCCGAAGTTGCTTTACTCTCTAAAGAAAACCAAGAAGAATTATACCATAAAATTCCTAAGCTAGAACGCTTTTTCAGAATTCTTACCGAAAACTCATTAGTAGCACATCAAGAACGATTAATGGATAATTTGAGTTTAACCGCTGAAGAACGTTTTGAAAAGTTTTGTTCCAAATACCCATCATTAATTCAAAAAGTACCTCAAAAACAAATTGCTTCTTATATTGGAGTTACTCCTGAATTTTTTAGTAAAATGAAAGCTAAAATGTTACGGAAATAATTTCTTAATCTAGATTAAGCACTACAAACATTAAATCGCTGTAAATTTACATCCTAATTTCAACTAAATTTACACGATATGAAAAATACAGTTTTACACAAATCCAATACAAGAGGTCACGCCAATCACGGTTGGTTGAATGCTTATCACAGTTTTAGTTTTGCCAATTGGTATAATCCAGAGCGAGTTCAATTTGGAGTATTAAGAGTTTTGAATGACGATACCGTTGCTGCTGGAATGGGATTTGGAACACATCCACATGACAATATGGAGATTATTACTATTCCACTTGAAGGTGATTTGGCTCACAAAGATAGTATGGGAAATACTGCAACCATCAAAACGGGTGATGTGCAAGTGATGAGTGCAGGAACTGGAATTCAACATAGTGAATTTAACCCAAATCATGACCAACACACCAAATTATTCCAAATTTGGTTATTTCCAAAAACAAGAAATGTTGAACCTCGTTACCAACAAATTACTTTAGACCAATCGTTACAAAAAAATGATTTTGCACAAATTTTATCTCCAAATGCAGATGATGCTGGAGTTTGGATTCATCAAGATGCTTGGTTTTATATGAGCGATTTTGATGCTGATTTTTCTAAAAAACTTTACCTTAAAAAAGAAGGAAACGGATTTTACATCATGACTATTGAAGGTGAAATTGAAGTAAATGGTGAAACATTAGAAAAAAGAGATGCCATCGGAATTTGGGACACAGCAGAACTAGAAATAAAAGCAAATACAGCTTCAAAATTTTTAGTTATGGAAGTTCCGATGGAACACTAATTAGTGTTCAGTATTCCGTTATTTAGTGTTCAGTATAAAAAATAAAGTATGAAAAAAATAATTGCCTTTGGAGCCTCCTCAAGTAAAAACTCCATTAATAAAAAATTAGCTACCTACACTGCGTCCTTATTTGAAAATGCAGGAGTAACTGTTTTAGACTTGAATGATTTTGAAATGCCTTTGTATTCTGTAGATAAAGAAAGTAGCGGGTTTCCAAAAGAAGCGCAAACCTTTTTAGATGCGTTAATGGAAGCTGATGTACTAATCGTTTCTTTAGCAGAACACAATGGTGCCTACACAGCTGCTTTTAAAAATATTTTAGATTGGGCATCTCGAATCAATAGTAAAGTTTTCCAAGGTAAAAAGATGCTTTTAATGGCTACTTCTCCTGGTGAACGTGGTGGTACTTCAGTACTAGAAATTGCAAAAGATAGATTTCCAAGACATGATGCTGATCTGGTAGGCACGTTTTCACTTCCTAGTTTTTATGAAAATTTTGATGAAGCTGATGGCATAATAAATCTAGATTTAAAGAATAAATTATTAGCAATCCTAAAATCAATAGATTTATAATTTCTTAATCTAGGTTAAGTGATAAGCTAAACAACTGGTTGTAAATTTGTAATGTAATAATAAATTAATTTAAAAACATATATTATGGCAACTACAAAATGGACAATTGATCCAACGCATTCAGAAATTGGTTTTAAAGTTAAACACATGATGTTTACAAATGTTTCTGGTAAATTTGACAAATACGAAGGAACCGTAGAAACAGAAGAAAACGATTTTACAACCGCTAAAATTTCATTTGACGCTGATATTAATTCAATTGACACAAGAAATTCTGACAGAGACAATCACTTAAAAAGTGGTGATTTTTTTGATGCTGAAAATCATCCAAAACTAACTTTTGAAGGAAAATCATTTAACAAAATAAGCGAAAATCAATACGAATTAATTGGTGATCTGGCTATGAAAGGAACTTCAAAAGAAGTTAAACTTCCTGTAGAATTTAGTGGCTTGATGCAAGATCCTTGGGGAAACACTAAAGTAGGTTTAAACATTGAGGGTAAAATTAACCGTAAAGATTGGGGTTTAAATTGGAATTCAGCTTTAGAAACTGGTGGCGTTTTAGTAGGTGAAGATGTTAAATTGGTTATTGATTTACAATTAGTTAAAGCTTAATTTTACCATTCAATACTATACAACCTTACAGATTTTGGTATTTGTAAGGTTTTTTTATGTCAAAAAAGTTTAATTTTGCATTTCAATTTAACCGTTCAGCATTGATGAGATGCTGAAATATTGAAATTAATTCAACACAAGTAAATTCAGCATAAAATGAAAGCATACGTATTTCCAGGTCAAGGAGCTCAATTCACAGGAATGGGTAAAGACTTATATGAAAATTCGGCATTAGCCAAAGAACTATTTGAAAAAGCCAACGAAATTTTAGGATTCCGAATAACAGACATCATGTTTGAAGGAACTGCTGAAGAATTGAAAGAAACCAAAGTAACCCAACCAGCGGTTTTTTTACATTCAGTAATCTTAGCCAAAACATTGGGTGAGGATTTTAAACCAGAAATGGTTGCAGGCCATTCATTAGGAGAATTTTCAGCTTTAGTTGCTAATGGAGCTTTATCTTTTGAAGACGGTTTAAAATTAGTTTCACAAAGAGCCTTAGCCATGCAAAAAGCTTGTGAAATTAAACCCTCAACAATGGCAGCCGTTTTAAATTTAGACGATAAAATTGTGGAAGACATTTGTGCTTCTATTGATGGAATTGTTGTGGCAGCCAATTATAATTGTCCGGGTCAATTGGTTATTTCTGGAGAATATAAAGCTGTAGAAGAAGCTTGTGAAAAAATGAAAGAAGCTGGAGCCAAAAGAGCTTTAATTTTACCTGTTGGTGGAGCATTTCATTCCCCAATGATGGAACCAGCAAGAGAAGAATTAGCAGCAGCCATTGAAGCAACTACTTTCTCTACTCCTATTTGTCCAGTGTATCAAAACGTGACAGCAAGTGCTGTTTCTGATGCTGAAGAAATCAAGAAAAACTTAATTATTCAATTAACTGCACCTGTAAAATGGACGCAATCGGTAAATCAAATGATTGCTGATGGGGCTACAAGTTTTACAGAAGTTGGTCCTGGAAAAGTGTTGGTAGGATTAGTTGGAAAAATTAATCGTGATGTGGAGACTCTTTCTGCATAAATTAATCACACTAAATAAAAGCCTTGTATTAAAAATTACGAGGCTTTCTCTTTTTTAAAATATTGGTTTTTCTTTATTTCCAAATACATCAATAGCATCTGAGCAATTTAAATAAATATTGCAATTTGGCATTCTTTCTTTTAAGATAAATCCTTTCTCTTCAATATTTTCTTCATTCTCTTCAGAGTCTAGAAACACTTCTTTTAAACTTTGATTGTTTAAAAGTTCACATAAATCCGTTAAAGTTATTTTGGTTCTGGTTATGTTTAAACTTTCCAAATTTTTCATTTGATTAAAAAACGGGATACTTTCTTTAGTTATGTTATCATGTTTTCTTAAAAAAAGTATTTCAAGATCTTTAAATTCAAGCATATATTCCACTGCTTTATCTGTAATTAAAGTGTCTTTTAGATGCACTTCTGTAATTGATTTTACACGTAATGAAAAAAAATAAAAAAAGTCATCATCATCATTTCCATCAACAGACCATATTTGATGCCAATCCTTATAAATTTGTGATGGCTTATCGAAATGATAATGCGTTTGCCAGAATTTTTTTTCTTCTTTAGTGAATTTCATGTTTATCAGAATTTTTTTTCTTACTTGATAGATAAAAGTAGTGTATATTTTTATATTTCAAAACTATTTTAATAACCCCATTCAAAATAGGAATTCGTTATCTTTGTAAAAAGAATACTTCATTTATGAATTTAGATTTACGAACCGTAAACGTTACAAGATATATAACTCCATTACGAGAAGGTGGTTCTTTACCAGCCTTAGCGGAAGCAGATGATGACTTTAAATACGTTTTGAAATTTAGAGGAGCTGGTCATGGTGTAAAAGCTCTAATTGCCGAATTTTTAGGTGGACAAATTGCTAAATATTTAGGTTTACCTGTTCCTGAATTGGTTTTTGCGAATTTAGATGAAGCTTTTGGAAGAACAGAAGCCGATGAAGAAATTCAAGATTTATTGAAATTTAGTCAAGGTTTAAATTTGGGGTTACACTTTTTATCAGGAGCTTTGACTTATGATGCAGCAGCCAATGATTGTGATGCTTTACTAGCTTCAAAAATCGTTTGGTTGGATGCTTTTATCACTAATGTAGATAGAACTTTCAAAAACACCAATTTATTGATTTGGAGAAAAGAACTTTGGTTGATTGATCATGGTTCTTCCTTTTATTTTCATCATTCATGGACGAATTGGGAAGCAACTGCATTAACTCCTTTTGCGTTAATTAAAGATCATGTTTTATTGCCAAAAGCCAGTAAATTAGTTGAAGCTCATCAAGAATTTACATCCAAATTAAATGATACCATTCTGAAAGAAATAGTCAATCAAATTCCTGAAAATTGGTTGCAATGGGAAGAACAAAATATTTCTCCTTCAGAAATTAAGGAAGTTTATTTTCAATTTCTTTCCATCCGATTACAAAACGCTGAACTATTTTTAAAACAAGCTCAAGATGCACGATAGACACTTATATGAATATGCTGTAATTCGTGTAGTACCCAAAGTAGAACGCGAAGAATTTATAAACGTTGGTTTGATGTTGTATAGCAAGCGACAAAAATATTTACGCATCCAATATCACATTCCTGTTGAAAAAATCAACACTTTTTGTGCTGAATTTGATTTGGATTTGCTTAAAATTAACCTTGATGCATTAGTAAATATTTGCGAAGGTAAAAAAAATGCTGGACCAATAGCCCAATTTGAAAAAGACGAACGCTTTAGATGGATAAGTGCCATAAAAAGTTCAAGCATTCAAACCTCACGACCACATTCTGGTTTTAGTGATGATTTAGACCAAACTTTTGAAAAATTATATAGTGAATTAGTAGCATAAAAACATGTACAAAAACTTAGAACACTTACTTCAAGAACAAAAAAACGTAAAAGTCATTGAATCCTCAATTGAATATACGGATTATGTTTCTTTAGATTTATCTTCATCACAGACAGATAAATTAGATTTAAATTTAACTGATGCTGCAATTTTTGAAGAATTCATAGAAAATCATCTTTCTAAAAATAATGCCAAAGTTGCATTTGGTGGCTATATGGAACCAAGAAACTTATACCGAAGAAGTACTGTTTTTAAAAACGAAATCACAGACGAACGCAACATTCATATAGGTTTGGATTTGTGGATAAAAGCTGGAACAGCTGTTTTGGCTGCTTTAGATGGAACAATGCACAGTTTTCAAAACAATACTGCTTTAGGGGATTATGGTCCTACAATAATTTTGGAACATTCCATTGAAAATGTTACTTTCTACACACTATATGGTCATTTAAGTTTAGAAAGTATATCCAATAAAGAAGTCGGTATGTCTGTTAAAAAAGGCGAAATTATTGCAAAACTAGGCTCAGCTCCAATTAATGGTGACTATGCACCGCATTTGCATTTTCAAATTATTAAAGATATTCAAGATAAAATTGGAGATTATCCGGGAGTTTGCAGTAAGAATGAAGTGCCTTTTTACTTGGAAAATTGTCCTGATCCAAATTTTCTATTAAAAATTCAATAGTTTTTTATATATTTGATTTTCAAACTATTATTAACTAAAACATTTAATTATGAAAAAAGTAATTTTAACCTTAGCATTTGTTGCTACACTTTCATTTGTTTCTTGCAAAGAAGCGACAGAAGACAAAGTTGAAGATGCTACAGAAGCTGTAGGAACTGAAATGGAAAATAAAGCGGAAGAAGTTATGGATGCTGTAGATTCTACTACTTCTGAAGTCACTAAAGAAGTAGAAGAAGGAGCTGAAAAAATGGGTGAAAAAGTTGAAGAAACTGTAAAATAATCATCTACAATCCAAAAGCAAAAGACCCAAATAACAACTATTTGGGTCTTTTTTATATTTATTTAGTTCTGACTTTCTGTTCCCACTTCCATGCACTGGCTAAAGCTTCCTCTAAAGTAGATTGTGCTTTCCAACCCAATACATTATTTGCTTTATCTGTGTTAGCAAAAGCTTCAGTAATATCTCCTTCTCTCCTGCCTACAATTTGATAATTCAATTTTTCTCCTGAAACATTTTCAAAAGCATTAATTACTTCCAAAACTGAACTTCCTGTACCAGTTCCCAAGTTAAAAGTTTCTACTTTTTCAATATTTTTATTGTCCAACAAACGTTTCAAAGCCACAACATGTGCTTTGGCTAAATCCACAACATGGATGTAATCACGAACAGCCGTACCATCCGAGGTTGGATAATCATCACCAAAAACAGATAATTTTTCACGTAAACCCATAGCTGTTTGTGTAATAAAAGGCACTAAATTTTGAGGAACACCAAGTGGCAATTCACCAATTTCAGCAGTTGGATGTGAACCAATTGGATTAAAATAGCGTAACAAAATTGAATTTAAATTGGTTACTTTTGACGTATCTATAATTATTTCTTCTCCAATTTGTTTTGTGTTTCCATACGGAGACATTGCGGATTGAACAGGTGCATTTTCTGTAATTGGCATTTTTTCGGCTTGACCGTAAACCGTACATGAAGAACTAAAAATAAAATTAGCTTTATTTAATTTTGTTAATTCTTGCAAAACATAAACCAAAGCATTAATATTATTTTCATAATACAACAATGGATTTTCAACACTTTCACCAACAGCTTTTGACGCTGCAAAGTGAATTACACCCAAAACATCATTGTGTTTTTTAAAAAATTCTTGAACTACTGATTTTTCTCGTAAATCTAACTTTTCAAAAATGGGTTTTTTACCTGTAATATTAAAAATCCCTTCCAAAACACTTTCTGAAGAGTTGGATAAATTATCAATGGCTACTACTTCAAAACCTTCGTTTTGTAATTCCACTACTGTATGTGACCCAATAAAACCTAATCCTCCTGTTACTACTATTTTCATTTATATTAGTTGTTGGTTAATGGTTGATAGTTGTTGGTTGGAAATCCAAAAACCAACAATTATCAAATAATAACTATTTTACAAATTCTAAAATCGAATCTGTTATGAATTTAATTTGCTCGTCATCCAATTCCGTGTGCATTGGCAAAGCTATAACTTCTTTACATAATTGATTTGTTACAGGAAAATCTTCTTCCTTGTAACGAGAATCTGCATAAGCTTTTTGACTGTGTAAAGGAATTGGATAATAAATAGCACATGGAATTTCTTTACTTTGTAAATGGGCTAATAAACCATCGCGTTTTCCATTTGTAATTCGGATCACATATTGATGAAATACATGACAATCACATGTATCACAAATCATTGGAACCACAATGTTTTTATTCACTCCTAGAGCCATTGAATATTTTCTAGCTGCATCTTGACGCGCATTATTGTAAGTGTCTAAATGAGGTAATTTTGCTTTCAAAACTCCAGCTTGAATACTGTCTAAACGTGAATTCACACCAACCACATCATGATGATATCTTTCATACATACCGTGATTTACAATTCCTCTTAAAGTATGAGCTAAAGCATCGTCATTGGTAAAAATAGCACCTCCATCACCGTAACATCCTAAGTTTTTTGATGGGAAGAATGAAGTTGCTCCAACATGACCAATAGTACCAACTTTAGTTTTCGAACCCTCTTTATTCGTGTAATCAGCACCAATGGCTTGAGCATTATCTTCAATTACATATAAATTGTGTTCTTTAGCAATTTCCATTATAGCATCCATATTTGCTGCACGTCCAAATAAGTGAACTGGGACAATCGCTTTTGTTTTTGGAGTTATAGCTTTTCTAATTCCATCAAGAGAAATGTTCATATTGTTCCTATCTACATCTACTAAAACTGGAGTAAGTTGTAACAAAGCAATTACTTCAACAGTTGCAGCAAAAGTGAAATCAGCCGTAATAACTTCATCTCCTGGTTTTAAATCCAATCCCATCATGGCAATTTGCAAAGCATCTGTTCCATTGGCACAGGGAATTACATGTTTAACTCCTAAATATTTTTCTAAATCCGCTTGAAATTGGTGAACCAAAGGTCCATTTATATAAGTGTTTGTATCTAAAACTTCTTGAATTGATGCATTGACTTCGTCCTTTATTTTTTCGTATTGACTTTTAAGGTCAACCATTTGTAGTTTTTTCATTAGAAATAAAATTAAGTGATACAAAAGTAAGAAATTCTGCCTTACAATTTTAAGTATCGTAAAAGAAACGTATTTTTAGCCCATTAAAAAAAAATCCATGTTTGTTGTTTATAATTTTATTGTTTTAATAGCTTCTCAAATCTTAAAAATTGTTGCTTTATTGAGTCCGAAAATGAAGCTTTTTGTAGATGGTAGAAAAACGATTTTCTCTACTTTACAAGGTAAAATTAGCCCAACAGATCAATCAATTTGGTTTCATGCAGCTTCGTTAGGAGAATATGAACAAGGATTACCCGTTATTGAAAAAATAAAAGAAAAATATCCCAACCATAAAATTGTAGTAACCTTTTTTTCACCTTCTGGCTATGAAGTTCGAAAAAACAATACTGTTGCAGATGTAACCGTTTACTTGCCTTTGGACACAAAATCAAATGCTAAACAATTTTTAGATTTAGTACATCCAGAACTAGTTTTCTTTATCAAATATGAATATTGGCCTAATTATTTGAATGAATTAAAAAAACGCAACATCAAAACCTACTTAATTTCAGGAATTTTACGAGAAAATCAAGCGTTTTTTAAATGGTATGGTGGATTTTATAGAAATGCTTTAAAAACATTTGACTACTTTTTTGTACAGAATGAAAGTTCTAAAAAGTTGTTACTAAGCATTGGATTTAATAATGTAAAAATTTCTGGTGACACTAGATTTGATAGAGTTGTTTCCATTTTAGAAAGAGATAATACTTTGGATTTTATTGAAGAATTTAAAGATAATAAAACCACTATTGTTATTGGAAGTTCGTGGCCAAAAGATGAAAATTTATGGGTTGAATACATCAATAATTCTTCTGAAAATGTAAAATTCATTATTGCTCCTCATAATATTAAGCAAGAACAAATTCAAGAATTGAAGAATTCTATTGCAAAAAAAACAATTTTATTTTCTGAACACAATGAAGTACGGACAAGTCGCGTCTTGTCCCTACGACAATTTGATGTTTTCATAATCGACACCATCGGCATTTTAACCAAAATCTATTCGTATGCAGATATTGCATATGTTGGTGGTGGTTTTGGAAATCCTGGAATACATAATATTTTAGAACCGGCAACTTTTGGAATTCCTATTGTTATTGGTCCTAATTATTCTCACTTTGCAGAAGCTATAGCTTTAGTAAATTTGGATGGTTGTCTTTCCATTCAAAATCAAACTCAACTTGATGAAGCTTTCAATTTGCTGCTTCAAAATGAAGATGAACGATTCGAAAAAGGGCATATTTGCAACACTTTTGTTCAAATGAATAAAGGAGCAACTGCAATAATTATGAATCATATTCTTAATGAAAACTTAAATTGATTTTGGTAAAAAACCAAATATCTTAACTTGCAAAACTTATAAAAACAATACTTATGAAATTTATTAAATTAATTGCACTCTTTTTTGTGGTTCATTTACAAGCACAACAAGGTGGTATGTGGGTACCTTCATTACTAACAGGAATGAATGAAGCCGAAATGAAGTCGTTGGGAATGAAAATTTCAGCAAAAGACATTTATGATGTAAACCATTCTAGTTTAAAAGATGCTGTTCCGCAATTTAATGGTGGATGTACCTCTGAAGTTATTTCTCCGCAAGGATTAATTTTAACCAATCATCACTGTGGTTATGGAGCGATTCAAAATCATTCGACTGTAGAACACGATTACCTTCAAGATGGATTTTGGGCTTATAAAATGGAAGACGAATTGCCTAATAAAGGAATGGTTGTAACATTTGTAGTTCGTATTGAAGATGTAACTTCGAAAATCATGGAAGGAGTTGAAACTTTAAATGATGAGGCTCAAAAACAAAAGAAAATCCAAGAAAACATTTCAAAATACAGCGAATCTTTACCCAAAGAAGCTTGGCAAGAAAACAAAATCAGGACTTTTTTTGATGGAAATCAGTACCTTTTGTTTGTAACAGAAACTTTTAAAGATGTTCGTTTGGTTGGAGCTCCACCAAGTTCTATTGGAAAATTTGGTTCAGATACTGATAACTGGGTTTGGCCAAGACATACAGGAGATTTTTCTTTATTCCGAATTTATGCTGATAAAAATAATCGCCCAGCTGAATATTCAAAAGACAATATCCCTTACAAACCAAAACACTTCCTACCAATTTCTACTAAAGGAATCAAAGAAAATGATTTTACTATGGTAATGGGTTATCCTGGAAGAACGCAAGAATATTTACCTTCATTTGCTGTGGAACAAATTATTAATGATTTAAATCCAGCTAAAATTGAAATTCGTGATGCTGCTCTAAAGGTGCAAGATGGTTTCATGCGAAAAGATCAAGCCATCAAAATTCAATATGCATCAAAATATGCTGGTGTTGCTAATTATTGGAAAAAATGGATTGGAGAAAGCAAAGGTTTAAAAAAATCAAATGCAGTTGCCATCAAACAAAAATTTGAAGTTGACTTTAACAACAGAGTTGCAAAAGCAGGAAAACAAGCTGAATTCGGAAATTTACTTTCTGAATTTGAAAAAAACTATACTGAAATTAAAGATTATGCAGTTGCAAGAGATTATTTTAGTGAAGTCGTTTTAAGAAATACAGAATTATTAAGTTTTGGATTTAAATTATACCAATTAGAACAAGTTTACACTTCAAAAGGGGAACAATCGTTTAATGACAGAAAAGACAATCTAATCGCGAGTTTTGAGAATTCCTATAAAGATTTTAACGCACAAGTGGATGAAAAGGTTTTTGAACAATTGATTCAATTGTATGCTACAAAATCACCTAAACAATTTTTACCAAGTTCATTAGAAAACATCAATGCAAGTGCTTTGGCTAAAGAAATTTATGCTACTTCAGGCCTAACGAGTTATGATAAGCTAAAAGAATTATTAAATGGTGATGCCAAAACTGTAGTTGAAAAAATAAATGCTGATAAAGGTTTTCAATTGGTTAAATCTTTAGCTGATGCTTATTTTACTGAAATTGCTCCAAAATATGACGAAATCAACTTAAGAAATACCGGATTGCAAAGAACTTATATGAAGGGAATCGTTGAATTATTTCCAAATGACAGAATTTTCCCAGATGCTAATAGCACTTTAAGAGTAACTTATGGAAAAGTGAATGGTTATAGTCCACAAGATGCTGTTTATTATGAACCAATAACCTATTTAGATGGTGTGATGGAGAAATATGTTCCTGGTGATTACGAATTTGATGTTCCTCAAAAATTAATTGACTTATACAACAAGAAAGATTATGGCGCTTATGCTCAAGATGGGAAGTTACCGGTTTGTTTTATAGCAACGAATCACACTACTGGAGGAAACTCTGGAAGTCCTGCAATAGACGCCAAAGGAAACCTGATTGGACTGAACTTTGATAGAGTTTGGGAAGGTACTATGAGTGATATTTACTATGATCCAGCTATATGCAGAAATATCATGGTTGACATCAGATATGTTTTATTTATAATTGACAAATATGCTGATGCTAAGAATATTATTAAAGAACTAAAAATCAATACCAAATAATACTAAAAATGTATTTTTTTGGCACGGAAATTGTAAATTTGTTATGCGGAATTCAAGGGTAAAAAATATTTTAAAAAAAATATGAAAAAATATTTTGTCATGTCAAAAATTTTATATCTTTGCTCCGAATTAATTATTAACCTTTTATAATAAAAAAGATGAAAAAAGTTGTATTAAGTTTAGCATTAGTTGCTATGATGTTCGTATCTTGTAAAGAAGCTGAAGGAAACACTGAAGAGGCTGCAACAACTGAAGAAGTTGCTCCAGTTGAAGAAGCTGCTCCAGTTGCTGATGATTCAGCTACTACTGAAGTTACTACAGATTCAGCTACTACTGAAGTTGCTCAATAATTAGCAATTAGCAAAAAAATTAGCCTCACATTGTGAGGCTTTTTTTTTGAAACTACTTTTTTTTAAGTATCACTAAATATAGAATCACTAGAAGAAAAATCTAAAATTTCTGCACCAAATAAACTTCTTAAAATTTCACTTTCTGCTTTTTGAAGCAGTAATTGCGTAGAATATTTCCTACTTGTTGCAATCTCTTTTTCGTTTAAAATAATTTTAAAATAAAATTTGCCTCTTGTAGATTTAAATTTCATAAAAAAAACAGCCTCTAAGTTCTCTTTTAAATATTCAATTTCGTTTTCGCATTCAAACCGCAATTCAAAGTTTACACTAGTAAAGATTGTTTTACCTTTTCTTGAAACAAATTCAAATTTATAGGAATCGTCTAAACGTTTGCTAATCACAAAAGTTGCCATAATTAATGTTGCTTATTTTAAAGAAGTAAGTTACTATAATTTAATAAACATTTAAAAAAATGCAAAGAAAATAATAACGATGTTATAAACAAAAAAAGCTCCAAACATTAGTTTGAAGCTTTTAGTACTCAAGGCGGGACTTGAACCCGCACGGGCATTACTACCCACTGGATTTTAAGTCCAGCGTGTCTACCAATTCCACCACTCGAGCATTAGGTTTTAAAAACCATTGGTATATTTTTGAGCGAAAAACGGGGTTCGAACCCGCGACCTCGACCTTGGCAAGGTCGCGCTCTACCAGCTGAGCTATTTTCGCGTTTATCATAAAACTCAAAAAAGACTAGATTAAGTAGAACAGAATCACACTCTAAATGAGCCTATTTTCACTTTATATTTTAAGAACTTTGCTATACTTCTTCTGTATTGCGAGTGCAAATATAGAACATATTTTTATTCTTACAAGCACTTTAACCAAAAAAAACAAAACTTTTTCATAACCTTTTGATAACTAAAACATTATTTTTAAATTATTTTTTAACTATCATTCGCTTTATTTCATTCAACTTCATTAAAGCCTCAACAGGTGTTAGTGTATTGATATCAATATTGATGATTTGGTCTTTTATTTCTTCTAATAATGGATCGTCTAAATTGAAAAAACTCAATTGTAATTCATCATTAGCTGCTTTTACATCCATCAATTCATTAGATGAATGTTTTTTCTCTAACTGTTTCAATAACTTTTGAGCTTTCTGAATCACAATTTGAGGCATACCTGCCATTTTTGCCACGTGAATTCCAAAACTATGCGCACTTCCACCTTTTACTAATTTACGAATGAATAAAACCGTATCTTTTAATTCCTTTACCGAAACATTAAAATTTTGAATTCTATCAAACGTGACTTCCATTTCATTTAATTCATGATAATGAGTGGCAAAAAGAGTTTTAGGTTTGTTTGGATGCTCATGTAAATATTCAGCAATCGCCCAAGCAATTGAAATTCCGTCATATGTAGATGTTCCTCTTCCTATTTCATCCAACAAAATCAAGCTTCTTTCAGACAAATTATTCAAAATGGAAGCGGTTTCATTCATTTCTACCATAAAAGTCGATTCTCCCATAGAAATATTATCACTTGCTCCTACTCTTGTGAAAATCTTATCTACAATTCCCATTCGAACAGCTTCAGCTGGCACAAAACTTCCCATTTGAGCTAACAACACAATCAAAGCCGTTTGTCGCAAAATTGCCGATTTACCTGACATATTTGGACCAGTTATCATGATGATTTGTTGTGTTTCTCTATCTAAAAAGACATTATTCGAAATATAAGGCACTCCAACAGGTAATTGTTTTTCAATCACAGGATGACGACCTTCAGTGATTTCTAAATCAAAAGTTTCATCAATTTGAGGTTGCACAAACTTTTGTTCGATAGCTATTTGGGTAAACGAATTTAAGCAATCCAGTTGAGCGATTAAATTAGCATTTAACTGAACAGGTTTTATATAAGTAGACATCCAAGTAATCAACTGCTCAAACAATTGATTTTCTATGAGTTGAATTTTCTCTTCTGCTCCAAGAATTTTGGCTTCGTATTCTTTTAATTCTTCCGTAATGTAACGTTCAGCACTAACCAAAGTTTGCTTACGAATCCAATCTTGAGGAACTTTATCTTTATGAGTATTTCTAACTTCTATATAATAGCCAAAAACATTATTGAAAGAAACTTTTAAAGAAGTAATTCCAGTTTTTTCACTTTCTCTAAGTTCTAAATCTTCTAAAAAACCTTTCCCTTTGGAAGAGATAGTTCTCAATTCATCTAATTCTTCATTTACTCCTGAAGCAATAGCATTTCCTTTGTTTATAGCAACTGGTGCTTCTTGGTTTAAAGTGGTTTTTATTTTTTCGCGAAGTAATTCACAAGCATGTAAACTATCTCCAATTACTTTCAAAGAATCGTTATTAGATGATAGCGCCAACTCTTTTATAGGAATAATGGCATCTAAAGAATCTTTTAAATAGATGACTTCTCTTGGCGAAATTTTTCCAGTAGCTACTTTTGAAATTAATCGTTCTAAATCAGAAATTTGCTTAATTTGAACTTGGATTTTCTTCAAGATTTCTTGATTTTCTTTGAAATAAGCAACAACTTCGTGACGGCTTTTTATCTTAACAGCATCTTTCAAAGGTAAAGCCAACCAACGCTTCAACAATCGCGAACCCATGGGCGACAAAGTTCTATCAATGACATCCAAAAGGGTTACAGCATTTTGATTGGTAGAATGATACAATTCTAAATTTCGAATGGTAAATCTATCCATCCAAACATAAGCATCTTCAGCAATTCGTTGAATGGAAGTAATATGTTGGATTCTGTTATGTTGAGTTTCTGATAAATAATACAAAATCGCACCAGATGAAATGATTCCTTCTTGTAATTCTTCAATACCAAAACCTTTTAATGAATTGGTTTGAAAATGATTGGTTAAACTTTCAAAAGCATAATCTTGTTTGAAAATCCAATCTTCCAAGAAAAAAGTATGATAATCTTCTCCAAAAACTTCTTTAAACTTTAACTTGAATTGCTTCGGAATTAAGACTTCACTAGGTTGAAAATTTTGCAATAATTTATCAATGTATTCTTCATTTCCTTGAGCGGTTAAAAATTCACCAGTAGAAACATCTAAAAACGAAATTCCAATAGAAATTTTTCCAAAATGTAAAGCAGCTAAAAAGTTGTTTGATTTGGATTGCAAGACCTCATCATTCATGGAAACTCCTGGTGTAATTAATTCGGTTACACCTCGTTTTACAATGGTTTTGGTCATTTTGGGATCTTCCAATTGATCGCAAATCGCAACACGAAGTCCAGCTTTAACTAACTTTGGTAAATAGGTATTGATGGAATGATGTGGAAAACCAGCTAAGGCTGTTTCGGTTTCAGAACCAGCACCACGTTTGGTTAACGTAATTCCTAAAATATTGGCAGCACGAACAGCATCTTCTCCAAAAGTTTCGTAAAAATCTCCAACTCTAAACAACAAACAAGCATCAGGATATTTTGCTTTTATTCCGTTGTATTGCTTCATTAAAGGAGTTTCTTTAACTTCTTTTGGTTTAGATTCTTTTGCTGATTTCTTAGCCACAATAATTTAGTTTAGGTAATGCTTGCGAAGTTACAAAAATCAATGACAATTTCAATTTCAATGGCAAAATTCAATTTTCAACCATTTAGATATTAAGATTCATAAAGAATTTCTTTTAACCTTATAATCTCATAACCTTTTAATATAATATTTTTTTAAACTTTTAAACTAAAAACTATCTTTGTCCTATGAAAAAACTAGCCAACGAAGAACTAAACAGAATAAGCAAAGAGGAATTTAAAGACGCTGATAAAACTCCAATTATCATTATTTTAGATGACATTAGAAGTTTACACAATATAGGTTCGGTATTTAGGACTTGTGATGCTTTTTTGATTGAAAAAATTTATTTGTGTGGCATTACAGCTATACCTCCTAATAAAGAAATTCACAAAACGGCTTTGGGTGCAACTGAAACGGTGAGTTGGGAATATGCAAAAGATGTTTTAGAAGTTGTTGAAAAATTAAAAGCTAAAAAAGTTGCAATTTATTCGATTGAACAAGTGGAAAATTCTATAATGTTGAATGACTTTCGACCTGAAACAAATAAAAAATATGCTCTAATTTTTGGGAATGAAGTAAAAGGTGTTCAACAAGAAGCTATCAACTTAAGTGATGGTGTGATTGAAATTCCTCAACTTGGAAGCAAACATTCTTTAAATATTTCCGTTAGTGCTGGAATTGTGATCTGGGATTTGTTTCAAAAGATGCAATAATAATTCGTAAATTTACAAAATGACAAGAAAGTATCTTTTATTGTTTTTGCTTTTTCTAGGCCTATTTTCCTTTTCTCAGAATGTTGCTCCTATTTTATCTGCAACAGGAAATCAAGCTTACTGCCCAACAACTTCTATCCCTATTGTCACTAGTATGTCTATTGTTGATCCTGACGATGTAGGCATTGATGCCATGTACATACAAATATCTTCAGGTTATGTTTTAGGTGAAGATGTTTTGAATTTAACTGGAACAAATCCTAACATAAATTCGAGTTGGAGTCCTATTGAAGGAAAATTAACTTTAACAGGAATTTCAAATCAACCCACTTACATTGAATTGATTAATGCTATTGAAAATGTAGTTTTTAGTAATAACAACCCAAATGCTAATGGTCAGAGAACTTTTTCTATTACAGTGGGTCAAGCCAATTATTTAGAAGCCACAGATCATTATTATCAATATGTACCCAACATTGGAATTACATGGCAAAATGCCAAAATAGCAGCAGAAAACTCAACCTATTACGGCTTACAAGGCTATTTAGCAACTATAACTTCCATGGCAGAAGTTCAAATTAGTGGTATTCAAGCAACAGGTGCTGGATGGATTGGTGGGTCTGACGACGAAACAGAAGGGGTTTGGAAATGGGTTACAGGTCCAGAAAGTGGCACTGTTTTATGGAACGGATTAGTTAATGGTACGAGTCCGAACTTTGCTTTTTGGAATACTAACGAACCTAATAATTTTGGAAACGCTAATGAAAATTTCGCTCATGTAACTGCTCCTGGTGTTGGCATACCTGGCTCTTGGAACGATTTACCTAACTCGGGTGATCCAAGTGGTGATTACCAACCGAAAGGCTACATTGTTGAATATGGTGGAATGCCCAATGATCCCACTTTACAAATTTCTACTACGACCTCTATTTTTATACCTAACATTATTAATTCTAGTGGAAATTTTAGTTGTGGTTCTGGCAGTTTAACTTTATTAGCAACAGCTGTTTCTGGCAGCGTAAATTGGTACTCAAATGCTGTAGGGGGAACACCAATATTTACTGGAAATGCTTTTAACACTCCTTTTTTGAACGCTACAACTACATATTACGTTGAAGATGCAGCTTCTATTTGTAATCCTTCCAATAGAATAGCTGTTACGGCAACTATAACTCCAATTCCGTCTATTAATATTACAAATCCAATTGCGATTTGCGAAGGAAACTCTGCAACATTAATAGCCTCGTCCGACTTTGGAACCATCAATTGGTATGATTCTGCAACAAGTAATTCTCCTATTTTTGTAGGGAACTCTTATCAAACCCCTTCCTTAAATCAGAGCACAACATTTTATATTCAAGCACGATTTAACAATTGTACATCTCCGAGAATTCCGATAACTGTTCCAGTAAATGGTAATCCATCAGTTACAGATGTTAGTACTTTTATATGTGAAAACAGCACTATAGTTTTAAATGCAGGCATTAATAATGCCACTTATTTATGGTCAACAGGTGCCACTACATCAAATATTACAATAAATAATTCTGGAAATTACAGTGTTATAATTACCAATACTTCTAATTGTAGTGCTACTAAAAATTTTACTATTTCTTTAATTGCCTCACCCGTTATTGAATCTGTGCTTGTGGCTTTAGACAATGTTACTATTTTGACAACCAATTCAGGAGACTTTGAGTATTCTATTGATGGTGTTACTTATTATGATTCTAATATTTTTTCCCTAAACAATGGTGGCTTGTATAATGCTTATGTTAGAGAAAAAAACGATTGTGGTTTTGACATTAAACCCTTTGTATTTCTATCCATCCCTAGATTTTTTAGCCCAAATGGTGACGGAACCAATGAGTATTGGAAAGTAAAAGGCATAGAAAATTATAACGATGCTAAAACTTATATTTTTGACCGATTTGGAAAATTAATAACGGAATTAAATTCACGTAATTTAGCTTGGGATGGAACGTTTAATGAAATGAAATTACCAGCAAGTGATTATTGGTATTTTATTGAAATTGAATCTCTTAATCAAACCTTTAAAGGTCATTTTTCGTTACTTAGATAAACTTTTATTGATTTCATCTAATAAAAAAACGTAATCACTCTGCTTTTTTATAAAATCTAAGTCCGAAATATCAATAACCAGAACATTTAAATCGGTTTGCGTTTTGATGTAATCCAAATAACCACGGTTTATTTTTTCCAAATAATCGGCCGGAATTTCTTGTTCGTAACTTCTACCTCTTTTTTTAATATTAGCTAAAAGTCGTTCCGTATTTTGGTATAAATACACATACAAATCAGGTTTAGGCATTTCTTTATGAATGATGTCAAACATGGTTTTATATAATCTAAACTCATCTTCATGTAAAGTAACTTTAGCGAAAATTAACGATTTAAAAATATGATAATCCGCTACAATAAAATCTTTAAACAAATCAAATTGAGCCAAATCATCTGTTAATTGTTGGTATCGATCAGCTAAAAATGACATTTCCAAAGGAAAAGCATATCGGTTTTGATCCTTATAAAATTTAGGTAAAAAAGGATTATCAGCAAAACGTTCTAAAACTAATTTAGCATTACAATCTTCTGATATTTTTGTTGCTAAAGTAGTTTTTCCAGCACCAATATTGCCTTCAATAGCAATATAATTGAATGCTCGAACATTTAATTTTTCGATAGGAGAAACTAATTTTTCAATCACAACACACTCACTTTCATCTTCACAATTAAGAAGCAACTCTGTAATAGATTTTTTAAAATTTGGATGCATCCAATTTAAATTTAAATCGTGCATTGGCAAAAGTACAAACTTGCGATTTTGCATTTCAAAATGCGGAATTTGTAAATTTTCTGTGGAAATAATTTCTTCGTTGAACGAAACGATATCTATATCAATAGTTCGTGCTTGATAGCCTTTTTCATTAGAACGGATTCTCCCAAGTTGTTTTTCTACTTTATGAATCTGTGTTAAAACTTTTTGGGCTGATTTGGTGGTATGAATTAAAACAGCAACATTATAAAAAGGAGCACTTTCAAAGCCCCAAGCTGGAGTTTCGTATAGTTTAGAAACTTTAACTACTGTCGCAATTTCATTATGAATCACATTGATAGAGGATTGAATGGCTTCCAATCGGTTTCCAACATTACTTCCTATCGATAAAACAACTTGATTTTGTGATTTCATATTGGGCAAAAATAACGAACTATTTTAGACTAATAATTTATGAAATGTTTTTTTTATGAACATGTAACTTTTTTGTTCATTTGCATACTTATAATAACAATAATTAATATTTTAAAAATGAGATTTTTAAGTAACGTTTTATCAACAATAGTCGGAATCTTTTTATTCGGTTTTATTTTTTTCTTTTTCATTTTAATCATTGGTGCTTTTGCAGGAAGTGGCGACGGAAAACCTAAATTAGAAAAAAACTCAGTAATCGAATTGGATTTATCTGAAATAACCCTAGATTATAATGGAACTTTTGAACCTAGTCCGTTTGAAGCACTGTTAGAAAGCAAACAAAAGGCGAGTGTAATTGAAGTGATTGATGCTATTGAAGCAGCCAAAACAGATGATGATATCAAAGGAATTTCTATACTAAAAAACAATTCTTTATTAGGATTGGCGCAAACAAAAGCAATCAGAAATAAATTAGATGAATTTAAAAAATCAGGCAAATTTGTATATGCATACTCCGATGTTTTGAGTCAAAAAGATTATTATTTGAATTCGGTAGCTGATCAAATTTATTTGAATCCTGTGGGTGAATTAGATTTTAAAGGCTTGGCTTCAGAGGTTATTTACATGAAAGATTTACAAGAAAAATCAGGTGTGAAATTTGAAGTGATTCGTCATGGAAAGTACAAAAGTGCTGTTGAACCCTATTTAGCACAAGAAATGAGTGCTGAAAACAGAGAACAATTGACTGTTTTATTACAATCTATTTGGGAAACTGTTGTTACTGATATTGCCGCAAGTAGAAAAATTGATGTAAGCGTTTTAAATTCTATTGCTGATAATTTAGGAGCTAGAACTCCAAATATGGCATTGGATGCAAAGTTAATAGACAAAATAGGTTATGAAGACGAATACCATGATTTAATTCATAAAAAACTAAAAGCAAAAAAAGATACAGAATATAACAAAATTTCAATTTCTGAATATGCTTCCATAGCGGATTCTCCTTCGACTAATTTCACGGCTGATAATACCATTGCTGTCATTTATGCACAAGGTGAAATCCAAGGTGGTGAAGGAAGTGTTAATATTATTGGTGAAGGTTCAATCAATCGTTCTTTAAAAGAAGCTCGCGAAGACAAAGATGTAAAAGCTGTTGTATTACGTGTCGATAGTCCTGGAGGAAGTGCTTTAACTTCTGAACTAATTTGGAGAGAAATTGAATTGACAAAAAAAGTTAAACCCGTTGTAGTTTCCATGGGAAATGTAGCAGCTTCTGGCGGTTATTATATTTCGTGTAATTCTGACTACATTTTTGCTGAACCAAGCACTATTACTGGTTCTATAGGTGTTTTTGGAATGTTACCCAATATGAGTGAACTAGGAAAAAACATTGGAATTAATGCCGAACAAGTTAAAACTCACAAAAATGCGAGTGGCTATAGTCTTTTTGAACCTCTTGATGAAGATTATAAAAATGTAGTTTTAGAAGGAATTGAAAATGTTTATAGTACTTTTTTACAAAGAGTTGCTGATGGAAGAAAAATGACAACTGATCAAGTAGATGCTATTGCGCAAGGACGAGTTTGGACTGGAACAGATGCTTTAAAAAATGGCTTAGTTGATCAATTAGGTAATTTGGACGATGCTATAAAACATGCTGCAAAATTAGCTAAGATTAAAGAATACAGAACAGAGAATTTCCCTGAATACAAAACAAACTTCAATGATTTATTGGCTAATTTGTCTGGGATTTCACTATTTCAATCAAAAGAAGCGTTACTAAAAGAGCAATTAGGAACAGAAGCCTATATGCTTTTAGAAAAAATTAAAAGAGCTCAAAATACCAAAGGAGTTCAAGCCATGATGCCATTTTCTTTAGAAATTAAATAATACATTAAATATTTAGTTAATCTATTTTCAGACTACAAAACCGCTAACCTAAAAAATTAGCGGTTTTTTAAAAAAAAATATGTACTTTAGCTTTGTTTATATTTAACAACATAAAATATCATTATGTCTAACAATAATAATTTAGAAGTTTTCGTCTCATTATTACCAATTGTATTTTATTTAATAACAATTTCATTTTGCTTTTATTTTGGAATCAAATTTTATAAAAAAGTAATGAAATGTATTGAAAAATTTTTAAATACATAAATAATAAATTTTGTTTAATTATATTTGTTTTAAATTAAACAAAATGACTGTTTCTGAAAAACTTTTAGCTCAAAAAATTTATTTTATACTTGGAAGTCTTTTTATTGCTTCGCTTGTGGTTTCAAATTTGATTTTTCAAAAGTTTTTTTACTGGCATCCGTTTGGAGATTTTACACTGTTTGGAGCCAAATTATTTGAAATTTCTGTCGGTATTATTCCTTATCCAATCACTTTTTTGGTGACTGATATCATCTCTGAGATTTATGGAAAAAAGAAAGCCAACCAAGTTGTTACCACTGGAATATTTGCTTCTCTATTTTCACTTTTAATTATTTTTATTGCCAACAAAGTTCCTGCCATTGAAACTTCTCCAGTAAATGACTATTTGTTTACACAAGTATTTGGTCAAACGGCATTGGCTGTTGTAGCCTCTATGAGCGCTTATCTTTTTGCACAATATATTGATATTCAAGTATATCATTTTTGGAAGAAAATAACAAAAGGTAAAATGCTTTGGGTTCGCAATAATTTTTCAACCATGACCTCTCAAGCTATTGATACTTTTTCTGTTTTAGTACTACTTTGTTTCTTTGAAATTCTTCCATGGAAACTTTTTTTACCTTTATTTATTAGTGGTTTTGCATTTAAAATTTTTATCGCATTATTGGATACGCCTTTAATGTATTTGGCCGTTTATTATTTCAGAAAAAGGTTTAATTTAAAAGAAAACGAAGAACTTTCTATTGATTAATTGAAATTCTGTAAAAAATTATTAGAATCTTAATACATTCTTTTTCAAATTGGTATTACTTTTGTTTAAGATAAAAGTCTAAAATTCACTATCATGTTAAAGAAAATATTAAAATTTACTGGAATTACTTTATTAATTCTAATTATCACATTGGCAGCAGCGCCTTTCATCTTTAAAGATAAGATTAAAGAAATTATTGCAAAAACATTAAACGAAAGTGTGGATGCAAAAGTAGCTTTTGAAGATGTAGATCTAAGTTTGTTTAAAAGTTTTCCTAAAGCAACAGTAACCATAGAAAAATTGAGCATTATTAATAAAGCTCCTTTTGTAGGTGATACTCTTTTTTATAGTGGTGAAACCAACTTAAAAATGAGCATTAGAGAACTTTTTAAAGATGCTGAAGAAACGATGAATTTGGAAAGTATTTCATCTGAAAATGCAATTGTAAATATAATTTTCAATAAAGAGGGTTTAGGCAATTATGACATTGCTTTAAAAGAAAATCAACCATCTGAAAATAGTGATAGCAAACCTTTTGCACTAAACATTCAAGACTATAAAATTGAAAATTTACGTTTTACATATTTAGATGAAGCTTCTGATATGAAAATGATTTTAGACAGCATCAATCATACAGGAACTGGAAATTTTGCAGCACAAAAATTAGATTTAGATACTAAAACTAATGCAAAACTATCCTTTGAAATGGAAAAAAATAAGTACATGAGCAATGTAGCCGTTACTCTAGATGCTGTTTTAGGCATTGATATGGATCAAATGAAATTTGAGTTTAAAGACAACAAAGCTTTAATAAATCAATTGCCTCTAAAATTTCATGGATATTTACAAATGCTGGATGATGGTCAATTATATGATTTAACATTCAATACACCAACTTCATCTTTTAAAAACTTTTTAGGATTGGTTCCTGCAGCTTATTCTGGTGATCTTAATACGGTAGAAACTTCAGGAGATTTTACTGTGAATGGAAAAGTAAATGGAAAATTAACGGAAACTACAATTCCTAAATTCAATATTGAAATCGCTTCAAAGAATGCCAGATTCAAATATCCAGATTTACCCAAAGCAGTCAATAATATTATAATTGATACTCATATTGTTAATGAAACAGGCCTAATGAATGATACTTACGTGAATTTAGACCAATTATCATTTTCAATAGATCAAGATGTTTTTAATGCAAAAGCGACGGTTAAAAATTTTGAAAACGCACTGGTGAATGCCGAATTGAAAGGAACTATAAATTTAGCCAACGTTTCAAAAGCTTATCCTATTCAGTTAGATCAACCTTTGTCTGGAATATTAAATGCTGATATTATTACCAAATTTGACATGAAATCGGTGGAAACTTCACAATATCAAAATATTCAAAATTCAGGTACTTTATCAATTACTGGCTTCAATTATACTGGACCAGAAATGGCAAAACCTTTCTTGATTAATAAGGCAGCGGTAGTTTTTAACACTAGTAAAATCCAGTTGAATCAATTTAATGCAAAAACAGGAAATTCTGATCTAAATGTTACTGGTGTTTTGGACAATTTTTATGGCTTTTTATTTAAAAATCAAGTCTTAAAAGGAAATTTCAATATGAATTCAGACCTGCTTTTGGTTGCTGATTTTATGGCGCCAACCACTACAACAAATGCTGAAGGAACTAAAGCTACAGAAGCCGTAAAAATTCCTTCCTTTTTAGATTGTACAGTAACTGCTAAAGCAAAAACAGTAGTTTATGATAATTTGAATTTAAAAGAAGTTTCTGGAACTATGATTGTAAGAGATGAAGCTATAGCTTTAAACAATTTAACCATGGGTATTTTTGGAGGAACTATTGGACTTACAGGAATGGTATCCACAAAAGGAACTACTCCAACTTTTGATATGAATTTAGGATTAAATCAAGTCAACATTGCAGAATCGTTCACAAAATTAGACATGTTGACTAAAATTGCACCAATTGCAGGTGTGATTAATGGAAAATTAAATTCAACCATAAAGCTTTCGGGTAATTTAACTAATGATATGACTCCAGATTTAAAAACACTTTCTGGTGATTTATTAGGGCAATTATTATCTACAACGATTACCGATAAAAATTCTAAATTGCTTTCCACATTAACATCTAACCTTAATTTTATTGATTTAGACAAATTAAATTTGAATGATGTTAAAGCTGCTTTAAGTTTTAAAGATGGAAAAGTGAACGTAAAACCTTTTGATTTAAAATACCAAGATATTGTGGTAAATGTTGGAGGAACTCACGGTTTTGATCAAAGCATGAATTACAATTTAAAGTTTGATGTTCCTGTAAAATATTTAGGAAAAGATGTTAATAACTTAATTGCAAAACTAAGTCCAGCAGATGCCAATAAATTAGAAAACATTCCAATAAATGGTGTTATGAATGGTAGTTTTGGAGCTCCAAAATTCACAACCGACTTAAAAATGGTTACTACAAATTTAGTTTCGCAGTTGGTAAAACAACAAAAAGATAAATTAATAGGTCAAGGCACTTCAGCATTAGGAAACTTAATTGATAAGACCAAAAAACCTGGCGATACAACTAAAACAAATATACCAACCACAAAAGAAGACGTAAAAGAACAAGTAACTACTAAAGCGGAAGAAGTAAAGACCAAGGTAAAAGAAGACCTAAAAACCAAAGGAAAAGATGCTTTAAATGGTTTTCTTAACGGAAAAAAGAAAAAAGATTAATAAATATAAATTAACCAAACTTATGAAGAATTTTTTGTTTTTATTATTTTTAGTTCATAGTGGAATTTTTTATTCTCAAGATTTAGATGGAAAATGGAAAGTTATATCTTATGAAGACGAAATTATTTATTATAATAAAGTTAAAGATTCTTTAAAATATAAAGATATTAACAGAAAAGAAGAGGCTGAAAATTTCAAGGAAATGGCTGATTTTTTAATATTTCCAATTAGTTATCAATTTAACAATAAAAAAATACTTATTATTTTACCAATGATGGATGAAATTTCGGGTGATTTTGAAAATGACAAATTAAACAAAAAAATAATTTTTACCGATAAAACAGGCAAGAAAGATGAAATTCCATACACATTTGAAAATGAAACTTTATTTATTGAGATGAAAATATCAACTGGGTTTATTAAATTAGGGCTTATTAAACAGTGAATTTTTACAAACTTATCTTCACCACATAGCCTTCATTACTTCTAACATTAAAAACAGTTCCATCTTCAAAAAGAAGGTATTGCCCTTTGATACCAGATACTTTTCCAGTAAAAGTTGGCGTTTTTTCTAGATTTAAACTGGATACTTTTTTAGGATATTCTAACACGGGATAGTGTAAATCTAATACTGTTGCTTCACGGGCAAAATATTGCTTCACTTCATCAGGAAGCCATTGCAACGTTTTTTGTCTTTCGGCTAATAAATCGACTGGTAAAACTTCATTTTTTAACATTTTTTGCCAAGCTGTTTTATCTGCAAAATGATTTTTTAAAGCAACTTCAGTAATTCCAGCTAAATAACGATTAGGAACCTCAACAATTGGAACGGCTTGCACAGCACCTTGATCAATCCATCGAGTAGGCATTTGAGTTTTTCTGGTAACTCCAACTTTTACTTCACTTGACAATGCTAAATATACTATATGAGGTTGTAATTGTACTTTTTTCTCATAAACCAAATCTCTATCTTCAATGTCTAAATGAGCGGTACTCAATTCAGGTTTCATGATCCAATCACCTACCGAAGCACTATTCATAAAGCAATCATAACAATAGCCTTGACGAAAAATTTTCTTTTGTTTGCCACAATTTAAACATTGATATCCTTGAAAAACCAGTTCCGTTTCTTTACCAATTAATTGATTTACATTTAAAAAACTATTTTCAAAAACTAAATAATATTGAATAGGATTTCCTGATTCTGTTTGCAATTTAGTAAGTACACCTTCGTAAGTCATTAGATTTTTTTTCAGATTGAAACAAATTATCACAAAAAATTGTTATTTTAGCGTAAATATAAGGCGTACAAATATTAAACCAAAGCAAGCATGAAAAAATACAGTAAAATAATATTGATTTTGCTAACGTTAATTTTTCTGTCCTTTAATTCTAATTCAGTTGAAGAAATTAATGTTGTTATAGATTCAGGTCATGGCGGTTCAGATTATGGAAATATCAGAAATGAATTTACAGAAAAAGCCATTATAGATTCTATCACTAAGAAATTAAAAAATTCAAAAATTAAACCAAATGTAAAGCTGCATTTTACAAGAATTGATGATGAAAATGTTGCTTATAAAAAAAGAGTTGAGTTCATCAACACGATTCAACCAGATTTAGTTATATCATTGCACGTAAATAGCTTATTGAATTCTGAAGCAAATGGTTTTGAAGTTTATGTTTCACCAGAAAGCAAAGCCATTGAAAAGTCTAAACAATATGCCGAAGAAATGGCAAAAAAATTAGAAGAAAAAATAACCTTAAAAAACAGAGGTGTTAAAAGTGCCTCCCTTTTTATATTAAAAAAATCAGAAGTTCCTGCCATTTGTTTGGAACTTGGATTTCTATCTAATGATAACGATAGAGATTATTTAATTAGTGATGTGGGTCAAAACCAAATATCTAATGCAATTATAGAGTTTATTTCCAATCTTAATAAGTAAGCACATAAAAAATGGCTTTTCCAATAATTAATTCTATTGCATCTTTCCTTTTAAAAAAACGAATTCATCAAATGGAATTGTTTTTAAAATATCCTAATGAAGTTCAGGAAGAGTTGTTATTTAGTTTATTAAAACAAGCCGAAAACACTTATATCGGAAAACAATACGGTTTTAATTCTATCACCAATTACAAAACTTTTTCAGAAAGAATTCCTGTTTCAACTTACGAAGAATTGGAACCTTTAATAGAAAAAACTCGCAAAGGCGAACAAAATATTTTTTGGAATACTCCTATAAAATGGTTTGCAAAATCTAGCGGAACTACCAATGCTAAAAGCAAATTTATTCCTGTTAGTGCAGAAGCTTTAGAAAACTGTCATTATAAAGCTAGTAAAGATTTATTGTGCTTGTATTTAAATAATAATGAAAATTCTCAGTTGTTTGTTGGAAAAAGTCTTCGCTTAGGTGGAAGCAAGCAATTGTATGAAGATAACAACACTTTTTTTGGTGATTTATCGGCTATTTTAATTGATAACATGCCTATTTGGGCAGAATTTAGTTCTACGCCTAGCAGTAGTATATCTCTAATGGGCGATTGGGAAAATAAAATGCCAGCAATCATTAATGAAACTATAAAAGAAAATGTTACAAGCTTAGCTGGTGTTCCGAGTTGGATGATGGTTTTGCTAAATAAAACTTTAGAAGAAACAGGCAAAAGTAATATGCATGAAATTTGGCCTAATGCCGAAGTTTATTTTCATGGTGGTGTCAATTTTGACCCTTACAGAGAACAATATAAAAAATTATTTCCTAAAGATAATTTTCAGTATTATGAAATTTATAATGCCTCGGAAGGATTTTTTGCTTTACAAGATTTAAACAATTCCAACGATTTACTTTTGATGTTAGACTACGGTATTTTTTATGAATTTATTCCTATGGATAATTTTGGAAAAGATAATCAAAAGGTAATTCGTTTAAATGAAGTGGCGTTAAATAAAAATTATGCTGTTGTAATTACCACAAATTCAGGTTTATGGCGTTATTTGATTGGCGATACGATTCGATTTACAAGTTTAAATCCTTACCGAATTAGAGTTACAGGACGAACCAAACATTATTTGAATGTATTTGGAGAAGAGTTAATGGTAGAAAACACCGAAATGGCTTTAACAGCTACTTGTAAAACATTACAATGTGAAATTATTGATTATACGGTTGCTCCAATTTTTATGAAAGATAAGCAAAAAGGAGCTCATGAATGGATGATTGAATTTAAAACCTTGCCTGAAAATTTGAGTCATT
Source organism: Flavobacterium sp. (assembly GCF_965657075.1). Classification (GTDB taxonomy): domain Bacteria; phylum Bacteroidota; class Bacteroidia; order Flavobacteriales; family Flavobacteriaceae; genus Flavobacterium. Next base: position 6,917 of record NZ_CBFHMV010000006.1, on the reverse strand, counting down.
TTAGTGCAATTTTAGACCAAAACTTACAAAATTTAAATTCAGATTACGAAGCCAAACGTTATAATAATATGACACTAAATCCGTTGGTATTGAATGTAGCTCGACCAAAATTATTTTATGATTGGTTAAAAGAAAATGATAAATTGGGTGGTCAACATAAAATTCCTCGTCTTTCAAACGACCGAAATTACATGGAACAACTTTTGCGAATGCAATTAATAACGATTTAAATTAAACCTTCAGCATTACAAGATGCTGATATAAATTCAGCATAAAATGAAAAAATTAATTGCTTTATTCTTATTGACTCTATTTTTAGTTTCCTGTTCTAGTGTGCCAAGATATGGTTGTAACCCTAGACGATGCAGTGTAGCCTCTTTTTAAAAAAATTTTGTAACATTTTTGATTTTGATGAGTCTTATGAACAATCATCAATCAAATCAAAAAAACATGAGACTTTTAAAATTAAATGAATTATTAAAGGTAAAAAATGCTTTTAATTTTTCAAAAATGCTTTCTTTATTTGTGCTATTTGGCCTATTTTCTATCAGTTCGGTAGCACAAAACACCACAATTTCCATTAAAACATTTTCTGAAACTGATTGCAGCGAAGACCAAGTAGTTCGATATTATACCTTGGATAAATCAGAAAAAAATGTATCTACTTTTAACAAATATTATAATGGAACAGGTTGTAATTTTCAAATCACCGAAAATTTAGCACCTGGAACTTATGTATTAACCATTTTTACTTATGAATTCAATGAAGTGAAAGTGGAAATAACTATTTCATCCAATCAAAAAACAATAAATTTAGAGCCCATTCAACTGTCAGAAAAAGTAGGACAACTTGAAGAAATTGTTGTTTACGATAGAAAAAAATACATCAAAGTAGATTCAGACAAAACAACTATTAGTGTTAAAGATAATCCATTAATAAGTTCAGGAACTGCCTTAGATGCTATTAAAAAAATGCCCGGCGTTGTAGCTTCACCAACAGGAGGGTTTACTTTAAACGGAAAACAAATTTCAATTTATATTGATGATTCCCCTAACTCATTAAGCGGTCAAGATTTACAAAACTATCTTTCATCGTTACCTGCAAAAGCAATTGACAATATAGAATTAATTTATAATCCTGGAGCAGCCTTTGAAGCCAATTCAAGCGGTTCTATTATTAACTTACTTACAAGTACAGTTCGTTTAAAAGGAATTAATGCCAGTTTCAACATCAATTATAATTTTAATAAATATCAAAAACCAAGTCCGCAAATTCTTTTAAATGGAAAAGAGAAAAATTTAAGTTGGCAAACCATGATGGGCTATAATTATATTGAAGCTGAAGAAGTAACGAACAACGAGCAAACCTTTACCTCATTCAACCCCAATAAAAATATTCTTCAACAAAGAATGAGTCTTACAACCAATAGAAATTTATATACACGCATTGGAACCAACTACAAATTGACTTCAAAATCAAATATATTGCTCAATTACAATACTGTTTTTAATAATGACAGAAACGATTTTATTTCAAAAACAACAGGTTCAGATATTGATGAATATGCCAACAATGGAATAGGAAAAAACAAAGGAAATAATCACGAAATAAGTTTGCAATTCAGAACTAAATTAGACACTTTAGGAAGAAAATTAAACCTGACCGCTTACACTAATTTCATTAAAAATCATCCTATTAATAATTCGAATGCTATTGAAAATAGCACCACAAGTTTAATTTCAATTAGCAGTGATTTTGAATTAATGAATAATTATTTAAAATACGACTTTATTTTACCTTTTGATAAATTAGGTTTTTCCTTAAATACTGGTGGAAAATATAATAATTTAGAAGTTTCTAATTTGGGTAAATACACTATTGCTTCCCCAACAACAACACTTATTAATTTTGATTATAAAGAAACAAATTTAGCCTTTTATGCCGAAGCTCGTAAAAAAATTAAGAAGTTTAATTTCTCTTTAGGTTTACGATTAGAAGATTTTAACATCGATAGAAACGCAGTTGTAGAAGATGTAAACACAAAAGTTACTTTTAAAAACACCAATTTATTTCCCAATGTAAGTGCTTTGTACCAATTGAGTGATAACGTAAACATAAGCAGTTCTTATTCCAGAAAAATAAACCAACCCAATTACAATACCTTAGACCCAAATGGAGGCACTTTTGATCAATACAACACTTCTGGTGGAAATATTTTATTGAATCCTGTGTTTTTTGATAACTACGAATTTAAAATTTCGGCTCTAGATTTTATTCAAGTGGGAACAAATTATACTGTTGGAAAAGACCAAAACTTTTTTGTTTTTAATGCTGAGCCTAATGAATTGATAAGTTCTAATTCATTCAAACAATTTGATAAAGTAAAAACGTTTACTGCATATGCTAATTTTCCAATTCCGTTGGATTATATTTTTAAAGGAAAAACTGTTTTTGAAGAACGTTTAAATCAAATTGACAGAATGAATTACATTTATTTAAGCATTAATTATGTTAAAACAACTATTGAAGGTTTTGATTTTCCATTCCAACAAAAACCTATTGTAAATTATGGTGGTGAAGCTCAAATTTTGTTACCATGGAATGTAAAAAGCAATTTAAACTACTTTTTAGTTCCGAGAGGAAATTGGGAAATTTACAACATAACAAAACCAATTCAGCAATTTGATATTTCATTTAACAGAGAATTTCTAAATAAAAAACTAACTTTAGGTGTACATGTTTTAGATGTATTTAATGCCAATGAAGTTAATGCTGTAATTGCATCAAGTAATTTAAATACCCATTTTTATCAAAAAAGAGATTCAAGAACTTTCCGAATTTCGTTGAATTATAATTTTGGAAACTTAAAACTAGATAAAGAAAATACAACTATTGAAACCGAAAAAGTTCAAACTGGTGGTGGAATTTTGAAATAATAAAAAAATCCCGATTTTAAATTAAAATCGGGATTTTTGAATTTTAAGAAACAGCTTTCAATCGTTGCAATAAATTTCTATTTAAACTATTTTCTGCGTATTCTTTAGTTACTATCAAATTCTTTTCTTCAGAACTTGGAATATCAAACATCGCATCAGTTAAGATAGCTTCACATAACGAACGCAAACCTCTTGCTCCTAATTTGTATTCTAAAGCTTTTTCTACAATGAAAGCTAAAGCTTCTTCTTCAATTTCAAGAGTTACATCATCCATTTCAAACAATTTTTTATATTGTTTTACTAAGGCATTTTTGGGCTCTGTTAAAATACTACGCAAAGTGTCAGCATCTAACGGATCCATGTGAGTAAGCACTGGCAAACGACCTATAATTTCTGGAATTAATCCAAAATCTTTTACATCTTTCGGAATTAAATATTGCAATAAATTATCTTTATCGATTTGATCCGTATTTATAGAAGAACTGTACCCTACTGCTTGTCTGTTCAATCTTTTTGAAATAATTCTTTCAATACCGTCAAAAGCACCACCTGCAATAAATAAAATATTTTGCGTGTTGACTTCAACAAATTTTTGATCTGGATGTTTTCTTCCTCCTTTTGGTGGAACATTAACAACAGTTCCTTCTAACAGTTTCAATAAAGCTTGTTGCACGCCTTCTCCAGAAACATCTCTTGTAATGGAAGGATTGTCGCTTTTACGAGCAATTTTATCAATCTCATCAATAAAAACGATGCCTCTTTGAGCTTTTTCCACATCATAATCTGCCGCTTGTAATAATCGTGTTAAAATGCTTTCAACATCTTCTCCAACATAACCTGCTTCTGTAAGTACAGTTGCATCTACAATTGCTAAAGGAACGTTTAACATTCTTGCAATGGTTTTAGCTACTAAGGTTTTTCCTGTTCCTGTTTGCCCAACCATGATGATGTTACTTTTTTCAATTTCAATTTCATCTTCAGTTGTTTTTTGCATCAAACGTTTGTAATGATTATAAACTGCTACGCTCATTACTTTCTTAGTTTGATCTTGACCAATAACATAATCATCTAAAAAAGCTTTAATTTCTTTAGGTTTGTATAATGTTAAGTCTGTAAACAACTCTGAATTTCCCGATTGTTTTAATTCTTCAGATACTATTCCGTACGCTTGTTCTATACATCTATCACAAATATGTGCATTGATTCCTGCAATTAACAAATTAGTTTCTGGTTTTAATCTTCCACAAAACGAGCATTCTAATACTTCTTTTGCCATTTCTTTTGGTTATGGGTTGTTAGTTATTGTTTATGGGCAAACCTATTACTCATTAACATTACCTATCACCAGTTTTATTTTCTTTCTAATACTTCGTCAATCATACCATATTCTTTGGCTTCAGCTGCAATCATCCAATAATCTCTCTCAGAGTCTTTGTAAACTTTATCAAAATCTTGTTTTGAATGTTGTGCAATAATATGATATAATTCGTCTTTCAATTTCAACATTTCTCTTAAGTTGATTTCCATATCTGAAGCTACACCTTGCGCACCGCCGCTTGGTTGGTGAATCATCACACGAGAATGCGGCAAAGCACTTCTTTTTCCGTCAGCACCAGCACATAATAAAACAGCGCCCATTGAAGCAGCCATTCCTGTACAGATTGTTGCTACATCAGGTTTTATGAATTGCATGGTATCATAAATTCCTAATCCCGCATAAACACTACCTCCTGGAGAATTGATATAAATTTGAATATCTTTAGAAGCATCTGTACTTTCTAAAAACAACAATTGTGCTTGTACAATATTTGCAATTTGATCGTCAACACCTGTTCCTAAAAAGATAATTCTATCCATCATCAAACGTGAAAACACATCCAATTGAGAAACATTTAATTGACGTTCTTCCATAATGTATGGAGTCATACCTGTTGGTGTAATTTGTTTTACAATTTTATCATAATACAAATTATTTATGCCTTGGTGCTTAGTAGCAAATTTCCTAAATTCTTTTCCGTAATTCATAAATTAAGTTTAAAAGTTTATGTGTTTAAAAGTTTAAAGGGATTTAAACTTAAAACTATTATAATTTTTTTGCAAAGTTCGTGCCTAATACTTTTGATGACAAATTGTCTTGAAACAAAAAGCGCCAAAACTAGTTTGACGCTCAAAGATAATTATTTTTTATGAGAAATTATTCTCCATACATTTCTTTAATAAAGTCTTGGTAAGAAACTTCTTTAGTTTTTGCAGGAACTTTTTCTTTGTATAGATTCAGCATTTTTTCGCTCATTACTTGTTCTGACAAACGTTTTACCTCATCTTGATTAGACAAAACTCTTGCAACAATTCCTTCAACTTCTTCGTCGGTTGGATTTAATTGCCCAAATTGAGCCATTTGTTTTTTAATTAATTCAGAAGTAAATGCTTTTAATTCTTCAAATGTAGTTTGTAAATTGTTTTCTACAATTACTTTTCCTTCAATTAATTGATAGCGTAAACCTTTTTCTGATTTAAGATATTCTTCCTCAGCTTGCTCTGCTGTTAAAGGAGTTTCACCTGCATTTTGAATCCATTTTTTTAAGAATGTTGCTGGTAAATCAAATTTTGTATTATCAATTAAAGATTCTGTTACATCATTTAAGAATTTTTGATCTGCTTGTTGTGCAAACTGACCTTCAGCGTCTTCTTTAATTTTGGCTTTTAATTCTTCTAAAGATTTTACATTTCCTTCACCAAATAACTTATCAAATAATTCTTGATTTAATTCCGCTAATTCTGTTGCATTGATTTCATCAATTGTAAAGTTCACCTCAACATCTAAATCGTGAACATCATCGTGATCAACTTTTAAATAATCCATTAATTTATGGTCGTCATCAAAAAGTCCTTTAGTATTCAATACAACAACATCACCTACTTTTTTATCGATGAATAGTTTTGCTGTTTTTTTATCCTTGAATATATCTAAAGAAATAGTTGTTCTGTTTTCGATGCCTTTTTCTTCATTTGAAAATGTTCCTGAAACATCAAAACCTTCTTCCACTTTATCTTTTGGAATTAATTTACCGTATTGTTTTTGAATACGTTCAATTTGTTCGTTTAACATCGTTTCATCAGCAACAATTTTAAAACGAGTCACATTAGTTTTAGCCGATAAGTCTAAAGTAAATTCTGGCGCTAAACCCAATTCGAATTGAAAAGTATAATCATCAGAATCCCAATTGAAATTTTCAGTAACTTTTGGAAGTGGATTACCAAGAATGTCTAATTTTTCTTGAACTAAGTAATCATTTAATGATTTTTGAAGTACTTTGTTTACTTCTTCCAATAAAATCGCTTTTCCGTATTGTTTTTGAATCACACTCATAGGAACTTGCCCTTTTCTAAAACCTGGAATATTTGCTTTTTTTCTGTAATCAGTTAAAATGTGATTTACTTTATCTGAATAATCTTCTTTTGATACGGCAACAGTTACTATTGCGTTTAAAGCATCAACGTTTTGTCTTGTTATGTTCATTTTCTCTTTTTTATACCCTAAAATTGGGTTGCAAAATTAAAAAAATTTTACAACCCAAACAAGTTTTTAATTAATTGAATTTCAAACGTATAAAAATTACTTTTTATCTATAAAAATTTTGTTCAAAATTGAGGAACTGATGGATAATAATAAACTGAACAATAGTGCGTACCAAAATCCAGCCACTTGAAAACCATCAATCAATTTATCTGAAATTAGTATTATTGCAGCATTAATAACCAATAAAAACAAACCTAAAGTTACAATTGTGACAGGAATGGTTAACAATATTAACACCGGTTTTAAAAAAGTATTTAACAAAGCAAGTACAACTGCAACCATCAATGCTGTTGTCATGTTATCCACTACAATTCCGGTTAAAAATTTAGACAATAAGAAAACCAGTACAGTAGAAATAATAAGTTTGATAAGTAAATTCATGTTTTTGTTTTATTTAATT
>NZ_CBFHMV010000005.1:146578-146910 GCF_965657075.1 Flavobacterium sp. | reverse complement strand
CTGGCCAACGGGTTAATATTCCCGAACTACTGGTAATTGTGATGGGGTGACGGAGTGATGAAAGCACCGCGAACTGACGGAATAGTTCGTTGAAGTACCTACCTATAAGAACCGCAGGCAAATCCACGGATCTTGGGGAAATACGATAGTACTCGGAGGCTTCGGCTAAAGAGATAGTGTGCCTAAGGGCTTCCAAGAAAAACCTCTAAACTTAGATTAACAGTACCCGTACCGTAAACCGACACAGGTAGTCGAGGAGAGAATCCTAAGGTGCTCGAGAGATTCATGGCTACGGAATTAGGCAAAATAGACCCGTAACTGCGGGAGAAGGG
>NZ_CBFHMV010000005.1:0-145000 GCF_965657075.1 Flavobacterium sp. | reverse complement strand
ATAGACTGTGTTTGGAGCAATTCTTTAAGCTCTTTTACGTATAATTGCATTAAAAAAGACAATAAATGCATATGTGTGGATAGCCTGGCCTAGTGTAACACGCATAAAAAATCCAACTCTCTGAATTGGATCGTAAATTAAAATCTATTGAAAGATTTACAGTTCGAATTTTATATGACAAATATGACATTTAGGAATGGTATGTCTACATATTTTTCTTCCTAAAAAGGAAAAAGCCATACCAATATCTTTCCAAATTACGTAGGATAATTGTTGCATCAATAACTTTTCAATTATGTTACCATCTTTAATTACAGGTGATAAACTTATTCTTGGTAAAATCCTAATGAGTTGTAAATCAACAATTATACCTAAGGTGTTTTTTACTGTTTTCTCCTAAGATTACATTAGTAGACTTTCTACCAATACCTTTAAATTTTACTAATTTCTTTTAAGAATTTTGAATTTTTCATCTTCTTTTATGAAATTTGCAGTTTCAAATATCCATTAAGACTTATTTTTATAATTGATAATTGTTGTTAAATAGTTTTTTATTGCATCAAAAGTTGCATTAGAAAGACTTTCAATATTAGGATATTTTTCGAAGAATTTAATGGAGTTATTATTAATATTATTATCAGAATCTTGAGCGGAAAGAATTTCCATTATTAATAATTGGTACAAATTTTTATAATCCAATGGATGTTTACTTCCTATGTATTTGTTAAAGGTTTAAGATTTACTTCCCAGTTATCAAAAAGGATTTGTTATTTAAAAGTCATAAAAAAAGAGTTCAATTTAATTAATAAAAACTGAACTCTTTTTAGTTTGTATTATTCATATTAGTTGGTCAAACCTCTTGAGATCACAATTCTTTGTATTTCAGAAGTTCCTTCGTATATCTGAGTAATTTTAGAGTCGCGCATCATTCTTTCTACATGATATTCGCTTACATATCCATTTCCGCCGTGAATTTGAACTGCCTCATTAGCAACTTCTAAGGCAATTTCTGAAGCATATAATTTGGCCATTGCACCTGAATGTGCTATGTCTTCACCATTATCTTTCTCTGTAGCTGCTTTGTGAATTAATAATCTTGCACATGTTATTTTCACATGCATGTCGGCTAATTTGAATGCAATAGCTTGGTGATTAAAAATTGGTTTACCAAAAGCCACACGTTCTTTGGAGTATTTTAAAGCTAATTCGTAAGCTCCTTGTGCTATTCCAAGTGCTTGGGATGCAATACCAATTCTTCCTCCATTTAATGTTGACATTGCAAAGGCAAAACCAAATCCGTCTTCACCTATTCTATTTTCTTTTGGTACTTTTACATCATTAAACAATAAAGTATGAGTGTCAGAACCTCGGATACCCATTTTCTTTTCCTTTGGACCTATTTCAAATCCGGGCATTCCTTTTTCAATTATAAGTACATTTATTCCTTTGTGTCCTTTTGAAGCATCTGTCTGAGCAATAACTAGATAAGTTGAAGCTGTTCCACCATTTGTAATCCAGTTTTTTGTTCCATTGACTAAATAATAGTCACCTTTATCAAGAGCTGTTGTCTTTTGAGATGTGGCATCTGATCCAGCCTCTGGTTCTGATAAACAAAAAGCTCCAATTTTTTCCCCTTTTGCTAATGGAGTTAAGTATTTGTTCTTTTGTTCTTCTGACCCATATTTTTCCAATCCTGCACAAACCAATGAATTATTCACAGACATAATTACTGCAGCAGATGCATCAATTTTTGCAATTTCTTCCATTGCTAAAACATAAGATAAACTGTCTAATCCAGCCCCACCGTATTTAGGATCTACCATCATTCCCATAAAGCCTAGTTCCCCCATTTTTTTTACTTGATCGGTTGGGAAGATAGAATGTTCATCTCTCTCAATAACACCAGGTAATAATTCTGTTTGAGCAAAATCTCTCGCAGCTTGCTGAATCATTAATTGCTCTTCGTTTAATTTGAAATCCATATTCTTAAATATAATGTTTTGAATTTATGATAAAATAAGTTGTCAAATGTACTTATTTATTAGCAATTTTTCAATAACAATTTGTAATTTTAACCCATGTTTAAGCAGAACTACAACGTTATCGGAATAATGTCAGGAACTTCACTAGATGGAGTTGATTTAGCACATGTAAAATTTTCTAAAAAGGCAAATTGGACTTTTGAAATCTTAGAAACTAGAACAGTTTCTTATGACGAAAAATGGTTAATTATTCTCAAAAATGCTGTCAATTTTTCAAGTTCTGAGTTAAACCAGCTGAATGAAGAGTATACGTTGCTTTTATCTCAAATTATCAATAATTTTATTTCAGAATACAAAATTAAAAATATTGATGCTGTATGTAATCACGGACATACCATTTTGCATAAACCTGATTTAGGTTATACTTTGCAAATTGGCAATTTATCCGTTTTAGCTCAATTGATTAAACAGAAGGTGGTTTGTGATTTTAGAGTTCAGGATGTTTTACTTGGTGGACAAGGAGCACCGCTTGTTCCAATAGGAGATAAAATGTTGTTCTCAAAATTTGATTATTGTTTAAATTTAGGAGGATTTTCTAATATTTCGTTTGATGAAAATGATAAAAGAATTGCTTTCGATATTTCTCCAGTTAACACCGTTTTGAATTTTTATGCTAATACTTTTAATCTTTCTTTTGATGACAAAGGTAATATTGCTAAATCTGGAAATTTAAATTTAGAATTATTTTCTAAATTAAATGAAATTGAGTTTTACAAATTACCTTATCCAAAATCTTTGGGAATTGAGTTTGTAAAAGATGTTGTTTTTCCAATGATTGAAAAATTTCAAATTGACTTTAGTGATATTATGAATACATTTGTTGAACATATTGCTTATCAAATTAGCAGAAACATCAAGAAAGAAAATTCCTCTATATTCATCACTGGTGGAGGAGTTTATAACGAATTTTTAATAAACAGAATTAAATTTTATTTACCTAACAATGAAATTGTTATTCCAGATCAAAAAACAATTGAATTTAAAGAAGCGTTAATTTTTGCTTTTTTAGGAGTGCTTAAATTGCGAAATGAAATCAATGTTTTAGCTTCTGTAACTGGAGCCTCAAAGGATCATAGTAGTGGGATTATTTTCACATCAAATCATAAATAACTGTTTGTAAATTAGATATCCTTTCCTAAATGTTATTAAATTACTAAAACTTTACTATTACTTTATGTAATCATAGAGAATATGTATATTTGTTGAATACAATTTTAAAGAATTAATGAAAGATTTATTACAAAAATTTGAAAATAAAGAACCAGAAATAGTTTTCAATTGGAAAGATCCTGAAACTGAAGCCGAAGGATGGACGGTTATAAACTCTCTAAGAGGAGGTGCTGCAGGTGGTGGAACTCGAATGAGAAAAGGATTAGATATGAATGAAGTGCTTTCTTTAGCCAAAACAATGGAAGTTAAATTCTCTGTTTCTGGACCAGCAATAGGTGGAGCTAAATCAGGAATAAACTTTGACCCAAGTGATCCAAGAAAAAAAGCGGTTTTAGAAAGATGGTATAAAGCGGTTTCACCACTACTTAAAAATTATTATGGAACAGGTGGTGATTTAAATGTGGATGAGATTCACGAAGTGATTCCAATGACTGAAGAATGTGGTGTTTGGCATCCTCAAGAAGGAGTTTTTAACGGTCATTTCAAACCAACGGAAGCTGATAAAATAAATAGAATAGGACAATTACGTCAAGGTGTAATTAAAGTTATTGAAAACCCTAATTTTTCTCCAGATGTTTCTCGTAAATACACTGTTGCAGATATGATTACAGGTTATGGTGTGGCAGAAGCAGTGCGTCATTATTATAATATTTATGGTGGAAATGTTAAAGGTAAAAAAGCCATTGTTCAAGGATTTGGAAATGTAGGTTCGGCAGCCGCTTTTTATTTAGCAGAAATGGGAGCTAAAGTGGTTGGTATAATTGACAGAGATGGTGGATTAATTAATGAAGAAGGATTTTCTTTCGAAGAAATTAGAAATTTATTTTTAAATAAAGATGGAAATAAATTAGTGGCTGAAAACATAATTCCATTTGATGAAATAAACAAAAGAATATGGAATATTGAAGCGCATATTTTCGCTCCTTGTGCAGCATCAAGATTAGTTCAAAAATCTCAAATTGACGAAATGATTGCTTCCGGTTTAGAAGTAATATCATGTGGTGCCAATGTTCCTTTTGCCGATAAAGAAATTTTCTTTGGACCAATTATGGAAGAAACAGATGAAAAAGTGAGTCTAATTCCTGATTTTATTTCAAATTGCGGAATGGCAAGAGTTTTTGCATATTTCATGGAGAAAAAAGTTCAAATGACTGACGAAGCTATTTTTTCTGACACATCTTCAATCATACAAAATGCTATTCAAAAAGCTTATAATTTGAATTCTGATAATAAAAATATTAGTGCAACAGCTTTTGAAATTGCATTAAAACAATTAGTTTAAAATTTAAAACAAACAAATGGAAGCAATTATAATAATAATATTTGTTCTAGGATATTTAGCTATTGCATTAGAACATAATTTAAAAATTGACAAGTTAATTCCTGCATTAGCAATGATGTCTATCTTATGGGCAATAATTGCAGTTTCTCATTTAGATGTATTTGAAATTGATACTGTTTCAAAATCACTAAAACCAGAACATTTAGAGGGTATTTTACTACATCATTTAGGAAAAACTGCAGAAATATTGGTTTTTTTATTAGGTGCAATGACAATTGTGGAAATTATTGATTATTTCGATGGTTTTTCAACAATCAAATCTTATGTAAAAACTAAAAAGAAAGCAAGACTTTTATGGTTATTTACCACTTTAGCATTCATATTGTCTGCTATTATTGACAATTTAACTGCAACAATTGTATTAATAACCATTTTACAGAAAATAGTTAAAGAAAAAGAAGTCCGTCTCTGGTATGCAGGATTAATAGTTATTGCCGCAAATGCTGGTGGTGCTTGGTCTCCAATTGGTGATGTTACAACGACTATGCTATGGATTGCAAATAAAGTTACAGCAAATAGTTTAATTGAGCATGTTTTGTTGCCTTCTATATTTTGTTATGCTGTTCCTACTTTTATTGCTTCCAGATTATCCATTTTTAAAGGTTCATTAGATATTGAAATAGAAGATAATGAAAAGCCAAAGTCTAAATTTAGTGCAACTATGTTTTATTTAGGTTTGGGTGGAATTTTATTTGTACCAATTTTTAAAACCTTCACGCACTTGCCACCTTATGTCGGTATGATGCTTTCATTAGCTATTATTGGAGTTTTTGCAGAATATTTTAGTAAATCAAAATTCAGTCTTTCTAGTTCAAATACTACTGATAACGATGGTTCTCACCACAGTCCAATACACAAATCGCTTTCTAAAATTGAAATGCCTAGTATTTTATTCTTTTTAGGAATTTTAATGTCTGTTGCTGCTTTAGAGTCATTAGGAATGTTATTTAATTTTGCAGGTGTTTTAGAAGAATCAGTTCCCTTTTTAGGGACAGAACATGCTTCGACACATATTTCCGATTTAGTAGTTCTTTTGTTAGGAGCAGGTTCAGCTGTTATCGATAATGTTCCCTTAGTTGCAGCAAGTATCGGAATGTTTTCTATACCAATTGATGAACCAGCTTGGCATTTCATTGCTTATTCTGCCGGTACAGGTGGTAGTATGTTAATTATTGGTTCTGCAGCTGGTGTTGTGGCTATGGGTATGGAAAAAATTGATTTTGTTTGGTATCTTAAAAAAATAGGTTGGTTGGCTTTAATCGGATTTTTATCAGGTTTTGCAGTCTTTGTTTTATTGAGAGACTTTTTATTAAATGCAGCTTAATACAATTTTTATAGTACATTTACGTTTTTAATACATATAATATTTTTATGAGTATATTTCTTCAAGCAGACAGTTTAGCTATTACAAATCAAACATTATTAGATGGTGAACCAGTTGTAAAAACACTTTCAATTTGGGAATTATTAACCAGTGGTGGTATTGGTGGTCAAGCCATCATTTTAGTGCTTTTTATTTTATTGTTTTTTGCATTATTTCTTTATTTTGAGAGATTAATGGCCATCAATAAAGCCAGTAAAATCGATTCTAGTTTCATGAACAACATCAAAATGAATATCATGTCTGGAAAAATTGATAACGCCAAAATGATTTGTGCTCAAACTGATTCTCCTGTAGCAAGACTTATCGAAAAAGGGGTTTCACGTATCGGAAAACCTCTTGAAGATATAAACACAGCAATTGAAAATGCAGGTGCTTTAGAATTATATAAATTAGAAAAAAATACTTCAATGTTGGCAACAATCTCTGGTGCTGGTCCAATGATTGGTTTCTTAGGAACTGTTGTGGGTATGATTCTTGCCTTTCATAAAATGGCTAGTGGTGGCGGACAAATTGAAGTAGGAGCATTAGCTGAAGGAATTTATACTGCAATGACAACAACCGTAGTTGGACTTATTGTAGGTATTATAGCTTATATCGGATACAATCACTTGGTGGTTAAAACAAATAAAGTGGTCAATCAAATGGAAGCAAACGCAGTAGATTTCCTTGACTTATTAAACGAACCAGTATAATGAAGTTAGGTAAAACAAGAAATAAAGTCTCTACCGAATTCAATATGTCTTCCATGACCGATATTGTTTTTTTGCTATTGATCTTCTTTATGCTAACATCAACAATGGTAACCACTAACGCATTAGATTTAGTGCTTCCAAAAGCAAAAGGAAAAACGGATAGTAACAAAAACACTACCGTTAACATAAATAAAGATTCCGAATTTTTTATTGATAAAAATCCAGTGGCAAAGGATCAGTTAGAAGAACAACTTTTAGCCATTCTTCCTACTGGAAACGACAAAGCTAGAGCAATAGTTCTAAGAGCCGAAAAAACAGTAGAATACGATAATATCATTTTTGTAATGGATATTGCCAATCGCAATCAAATTAAAACAGTTTTAGCCGTAAACCCCAAATAGTTTTTGATTTTTCAGGAGCTATTTCCAGCTATTCGTTACAATCTTTTTTAAAAAAAAAGGATTTTCACTACTATCTGGGCTAGGGCATTTCGTTACAATTGAAATATAGTTTTAAAAACAAAAAACAACTCCTATGAACTTGATAGAAACACCAGAAGAAAGAAAATCATTCGCCATTACATCAGGTATTTTTGTAATCATTTTGTTGTTGTGCGTTTTTTTTGGACTAACCTACATGGATCCACCACCAGAAAACGGAATTGCCGTTAACTTCGGTACAAGTGATGTAGGAAAAGGTGATGTTGAACCGGCAGAAGCACAACAAACCGCTGGTCAGCCAACACCAAGTGAACCAGAAGTTTCAAAAGATAATCTTCAAACTCAAGACGATGATTCTCCTGTAGTGGCACCAGAAAAAATTAAAAAAGTTACTAAAACTCCTCCAAAAGACACCAAAACAACAAAACCCGTTACCGAACCTGTAAAAGCTGAAACTCCAAAACTAAACACTGCTGCTTCCAATATGATAAAAGGTAAAGGCAAAACACCTTCGTCTGGAGAAGGACAAGGCGGTGGAGATGGGAATCAAGGGCAAATAAACGGGACTATTTACGGTAATTCTTACTGGGGCGATGGTTCTGGAACTGGAGTCGGAAACGGAATAAAAGCAGGTCTCAAAGGACGAAGCGTTAAAGGAAACAGTAAAGTTTTACAAGAATGTAATGAAGAAGGCACAATTGTTGTAAAAATCACAGTCAATAGAAATGGTCAAGTGATAGGAACAGAATATTCTGCATCAGGTTCAACCTCAGCAAGCAGTTGCCTAAAAAAAGCGGCCTTTGAAACAGCTAAGACCTTCAAATGGAGTGCCGCGCCAGATGCTTCCGATAAACAAATTGGATTTATAGAAGTGAAGTTCAGTTTAGGAGAATAATCGTATCACTAATGAATTATAAAGAAACTACCGAATGGCTTTTTAATCAATTGCCAATGTTTCAACTGCAAGGAGCTGCTGCTTATAAAAATGATTTGTCTAATATTTTACATTTGTCAAATCGTTTAAATAATCCAGAAAAAAACTTTCAATCTGTTCATGTAGCAGGAACCAATGGAAAAGGCTCTACTTCTTCAATGTTGGCTTCAATTCTTCAGGAGGCTGGTTATAAAGTTGGTTTGTATACTTCACCTCATTTAAAAGATTTCAGAGAAAGAATAAAGATTAATGGTGAAGAAATTACAAAAGATTATGTAGTAGAATTTGTTAGTAATTACAAGTCTTTTTTTGAAGAAAATCAATTGAGTTTCTTTGAAATGACAGTAGGCTTAGCTTTTAAATATTTTGCTGATAAAGAAGTAGATATTGCTGTTATTGAAGTTGGAATGGGAGGAAGATTAGATGCAACTAATATAATCAATCCTATTGTTTCAGTTATTACAAATATAGGTTTAGATCACACTCAGTTTTTAGGCGACACAATTGGCTTAATCGCTATAGAAAAAGCTGGAATTATTAAAAAGAACACTCCCGTTGTTGTAGGGGAATATCTTAATGAAACTCAAAAAGTATTTGTAGAAATTGCCCAAAATAATAAAGCTCCAATTTATTTCGCACAAGATAATCATTTTGACGATTTGCCATGTGGCTTGCTAGGAGATTATCAAATTCAAAATAAAAAAACTGTATTACAAACTATAGAATTGATTCAAACAAAATTTAATATTTCCGAACTACATGTCAAGTTAGGATTATTAAACGTAGTTAAAAACACAGGACTATTGGGTAGATGGCAGCAAATACATGAACAACCGACTGTTATTTGTGATACAGCACACAATGCTCATGGACTAAAAATTGTTTTTAACCAGATAAAAAAACAAAATTTTGAAAAACTTCATATTGTCTTAGGGGTTGTGAATGATAAAGATTTAGATACTATTTTACCATTATTTCCAAAAAACGCATTTTTTTATTTTTGCAAACCAAATATTTTTCGAGGATTAGATGCTGCAATTTTGAAAGAAAAAGCATCTAAATTCAACCTTTCTGGCGAAATATATAATTCTGTTTCAGAGGCTTACAATATAGTATTAAATACAGCTTCTAATAATGATTTTGTATACGTAGGAGGAAGTACTTTTGTTGTTGCAGAAATAATTTAATTTTTTTTACAAAAAAGTTTGCAACTTAAAAAAAGTAGTGTATATTTGCACTCGCAATACGGAACAAGTATGGCGAAATAAAATAGGGCGATTAGCTCAGCTGGTTCAGAGCACCTCGTTTACACCGAGGGGGTCGGGGGTTCGAACCCCTCATCGCCCACAATAAAAAAGCAACTCAATTGAGTTGCTTTTTTATTTTATAGTTTTTAAATATATTCCAAACTCCTTTCTAAAGCCATTCCTCTAGATCCCTTAATTAGAATTAGGTTGTTGTTAAAATTTGCAGACTGTAATGTAGTAGAAAAATCTTCAAACGTCTCAAAAAATTCAATTTCTTTAATTTTTTGTTTGCAACTATAAAAATGTTTTCCAATTAAAAACACTTTTATTTCTGGTTGAGTAAGTAATAATTCAACAATTTTTTGATGTTCTTTATGACTTTCATCTCCAAGTTCAAACATATCGCCTAAAATCGCTATTTTCGGAGCTTCTGACAGCTGAAAAAAGTTTTCTAATGCAACAGTCATGCTGCTAGGGTTTGCGTTGTAAGCATCTAATATAATGTTATTCTCGTTTTTTTGAATCATTTGAGAACGATTGTTTTCTGGAATATAATTTTCTATCGCTTTTTTAATTTCTGTATCCTCAATTTTAAAATAGGTTCCAATGGCAATAGCTGCATTTATGTTGTTAGCATTATATATGCCAATTAAATGAGATTGAATTTTGATCTCATTATATACTATTTTTACCATTGGATTTGCTTCAACAGATGAAATATAAACATTTGCATTGGTGCTAACTTGAGAAAAAGTATATTTATTCGTATTGTGAGTTTTTTCAATTTGTATTGGGTCATCTAAATTCACAAACGCCATTTTACTATTTTCGTTCAAATAATTATACATTTCGCTTTTACCTTTTATAACTCCCTCTATACCTCCAAAGCCTTCTAAGTGAGCTTTTCCAAAATTAGTAACATACCCAAAATCAGGTGCAGCAATCGAACATAAAAATTCAATTTCTTTTTTATGATTTGCACCCATTTCTATGATTCCGATTTCAGTATCTTTAGTCAGTCGCAATAAAGTTAGTGGAACACCAATATGATTGTTTAAATTACCTATTGTGGCTATAGTTTTGTATTTTTTTGATAAAACGGAATTTATTAATTCTTTAGTTGTAGTTTTTCCATTACTCCCAGTTAAACTAATGATTGTAGTTTTTAATTGCTTTCTGTGATGGTTTGCTAGTTGTTGTAGTGTGTTTAAACTGTTTTCTACTAAAAGAGTTCGTTCATCAATATAAAACGCTTTATTATCAATAACAACATATTTTGCACCATTATAAAGTGCTTTCTCTGCAAACGTATTAGCATCAAAGTTTTCTCCTTTTAAAGCTACAAAAAAGGTGCTATTTGTTATTTTTCTTGTATCTGTTGAAACAGATTCGCATTCTAAAAATTTAGAATAAATAGTTTTTAATTCCATAAAGTAAAGATATAAAAAAAGCCCTTTTTAAAAGGGCTTTTTTTAAGTGTGTAAGAAATTAATTTCTTGCTTTTTTCTTGTTTGACTTTGGACCAACTTTAGACATTGCACATCTAAATCCTATATAATCAGTAGCCATATCTTGTGGGAAATATCTTCTTGAAGCTGGATCTAACCAATAAGCTCTATCTCTCCATGAACCACCTTTGTATACTCTTACATTATCGTCAACTAAAGATTTTCTTTCTTTTTTGTCGTATTGTTTTAATAAATTACCCAAGCTATCTTTAGATACAGAATGTTTAGGAGAGTCGTACATTCTATTTTTATCTGATTCTGCTGCGGTTTCCTCATCAGTATTTCCAAAATTGAAATATCTAGAAGATTGTCTATCACCATCTCTGTAATTTCTGTTGTCAGATGTTGAGAATTGTGTTCTTAAGTAAGTTTCATTTTCATCAACTGGTATTTGAGCAATTTGTCCAGGTAAATTACGAGCGTATATTTTGCCGTTACTTACTGTGTCGTAGGCAATTCCTTCAGTAGTAACTATTTCAACAGTACCATCTTCACCTATTTTATTTTTTAAGTAAACATTACCTCTATAATAGTTAAAATCGTTTGCTTCGTCATCAACCATAGGTCTGTAAACATCGGCAACCCATTCAGCAACATTTCCTGCCATATCATACAACCCAAAATCATTTGGAGCATAAGATTTAACATATTGTGTAATATCAGCACCATCATCAGACCAACCAGCAATTCCGCCGTAATCTCCTTTACCTTGTTTAAAGTTAGCTAATTGATCACCTCTTTTTTGTCTTTTACCACTTCTAGTATATTGACCATTCCAAGGGTATTTTTTCTGCCCTTTGTATAAATTATATTCTCTATTTCCTACTAAAGCAATTGCTGCATATTCCCATTCCGCTTCTGTTGGTAGTCTATATTCTGGTAAAATAATACCAGAACTTCTTTGAGCGTATACATTAGTTGGTTCTTTACCACTAGCTGATGCTGGTGGTGTTTTGCCTCTTTTACCTTTTAAAACTATATCTTCGTTTCCACCATAAGTTTTCGTTGGAGCTGCTAAGTATGTTTCGGTATCAAAAGATGCTTCAGCAGAAACTTCATTGATTTTAGCATCTTTTTTAAGATAACCTTCTCTTTCAAGAATGTTTTCATTTACACGATTAGTTCTCCATTTACTAAATTCAACTGCCTGAATCCAAGTAACACCAACAACTGGGTAATTTGAATATGCAGGATGTCTTAAGTAGTTGAGAGTCATAGTTTCGTTGTATCCTAATCTATCTCTCCAAACTAATGTATCAGGAACTACACCATTATAAATATTTTGGTAGCTTTCTTCTGTTGGAGGAAAAACGGTTTTAACCCAATATAAATATTCAGTATACATGAAGTTTGTTACTTCTGTTTCATCCATAAAGAAAGATTGAACGTGTTGTTGATTAGGTGCATTGTTCCAATCGTGCATAACATCGTCTTGAACTTTACCCATAGTAAATGTTCCTCCTTCAACCGGAACCATTCCTGGTGGTGTCTCTTGTTGCTTGAATTTAGAATTATACTGAAATCCACCTTTTTTGTCATTGACTTTCCATCCAGTAGCCGAAGAAGCCCCTTTTGAACTACCTTTTTTGCTACAACTCGTAAAGCTGGCAATAAAAGCAACAGCTAAAAATACGTGTAATGCCTTGATTTTGATACTTTTCATACTTTAAGTAGGTAATAAATTTTGCGTTGCAATTTAGTAATTAACTTGTAATTTGCAACAATTATTCGATTTTTTTTAAAACAATTTTCACATCGCTACAATTTCATAACGAACAAAATTTATTTTTATTATAATTTTTTTGTTTAGATAAAAAAAATAGTATCTCTTTGTAATAATTTAAAACGATTTCCGTTTTCGTAAAGATGAAAAAGAAGCATATTATATTAATTTTACTTTTGTGTATTGTACAATTAATTTTTTCTCAATCCAAAGAGACTATACAATTGGATTGGAAAGAAACCTTTTTTAGTATTGATAATATTCAAATTAAAGTTCCTGGTTTTGATAAAGATCATTTTGAATTTGATGGAGTTGCTAGTAAAATTTATTTCAAAAAAGTGTATTTAGATGTAAATTTTAATGACTTAGAATTGGTTAATTTTCAAACAGAAACAATTTCTGAATCTGCATTATTTGATCTTAAAAAACAAGGTTTAGAAACTGGTATTAATTTTAGTTCATCGTCAACTCTAGCTAGAAATCAGCGTCTTGTTTCTCTTTCTTTCAATCCTATTTTTTTTGACAAAGGTGTAATTAAAAGAGTGATTTCTATTGAAATAAATAAAATTAACAATTCCAATAAGATTTCTTCAAATTATTCAACTCAAAATATTGTAAACAGTGTTTTAACAAGTGGTGATTTTTATCGTTTTTCTATAGAGAAAAGTGGTGTTTACAGATTGTCAAAAAGTTTTTTAGAAAGTATTGGATTCAATACTAATACCGATCCAAGAACAATTAAAATATATGGCAATGGTGGAAGAATGATTCCTTTGTTGAACAGTATTCCACATCCATCTGATTTAGAAGAAAATGCCATCGAGTTTGTTGGTGAAGAAGACGGTCGTTTTGATAACCAAGATTACATTTTGTTTTATGCAGAAGGTGTAGATGTTTGGAACAGCGAAAGTCAAACACATGTTAATTTGTTTGAAGAAAAAGCGTATTATTTTGTGACTTCCTCTTTTGGAAATGGAAAAAGAATTCAACAGGCAACGCAGCCAACAAGTAATCCTTCTACTACTTTTACTTTATTTGATGACTATACTTTTTATGAAAAAGATTTGTTTAATTTGGGTAAATTAGGTAGAAAATGGGTTGGTGAAGAATTCAATATTGAAACAACTATGGATTTTGATTTTGATATTCCTAATTTAAATACTTCTTTTCCAGTTAATGTTTATATCAACTTGGTTTCTGCTTCGCAAGGAAATGCTTTTTTTAAAGTAAAAGTTAACAACCAAAATTTGTCTAATGTTAATTTTTTATCACTCAGTGCTGTTCAATATGTTTCTGGTGTAGAAAACATTGTAAATCAAGATATAAATGTAGCGGGTTCTGCCATTAAAGTAAGTTTAGATTACGATAAAAATGGAGTGCCTTCCTCTAAAGGATATCTTGATTATATTGCCATTCGTTCAAAAAGAAATTTAGTAGGTTACAATAAGCAATTTTTGTTTAAAAACGAAGCACAACAAAATAACATTGGCGTTGGACAATATAGCATTACATCTGCCTCAAATATTTCAAGAGTTTGGGATGTTACTGATATTTACAACGTTTCAAGTTATTTGAATGACAGTCAGTCCACCTTTAACTTTAAAGTTAATTTAGGTACAGAAAGAAAATATGTAGCTGTGGATTTAAATGATACGTTCACACCTTCAAGAGTAACTAATTCAAAGGTGGTTAATCAGAATTTGAAAGGAACTATTTTTCTAAATAATCAGGGTGCTTTTCAAGACATTGACTATCTAATTATTACTCCAAAATTTTTATTGAATCAAGCTGAAAAACTAGCGCAGTTTCACAGAAATTATTTTTCTTATAATGTAAAAGTCGTAACATTAGAAAAAATTTACTTAGAGTTTGGTTCTGGTAGACAAGATATTGCAGCAATAAGAAATTTCATCAAATACATTTATCACAATGCCTCAACAGACTCTAAAAGAGTGAAATTTGTAAATTTATTTGGAGATGCTTCTTTCGATTATAAAAATAGAATTCCAAATAACACCAATGTTGTTCCTGTTTTTCATGGATTAAATCCTAATCAAAGTCCTGTCAATAATTTCACTAATTTCTCATTGATTAACACTTTTATGGCTGATGATTTTTTTGCTTTATTGGATGATAATGAAGGAAATATGGTAGGTGCTTTTGATGGGCTAGATGTGGCTGTTGGTAGAATGTTAGTAAACAATACTATGCAAGCTGATGAAATGGTGGAAAAAGTAATTGGATATTATGATGTAGAATCATACGGAAGATGGAGAAATAATTATGCAATTTTAACCGATGATGCTCAAAATTATACCGATGTTGGGCTTCAATTTGACTTAAACAATTTAATAGATGATTTGAACGATGCAAATCCATTTATTAATGTTCAAAAAATTCATACCGATGCATACATTCAGGAAGTTTCGGCTGGTGGTGACAGATATCCAAAAGCAGCTTCTGATTTTATTGATGCTTTCGAAAAAGGAGCCTTAGTATTGAATTATTACGGTCATGGTGGTGAAAATGGTTTTGCTAGTGAACGTTTGTTTGAAATTAACTCAGCGATTAATCTTAACAATAAATTTAATTTACCATTACTTGTTACTATGACCTGTGATTTCACAAGGTTTGATAATCCTTTCAAAGAAACGGGAGGTGAGTATACATATTGGAATAAAAATGGTGGTGCAATTGCTCTAATATCAACCACAAGGCCTATTTTTATTCCAGTAGCTTTGAGCATGAATAATGTTTTTAATTCTTTTTTATATCAGCCTCAAAATAACGTTCAACTAACCATTGGTGAAGCTCTTAGAAGAGCAAAAATTTTAAATACTAATCCAAACAGAAGAGTTGTTTCTTGTATTGGTGATCCAGCATTAATGTTGGCAATTCCGAAGCCAAAAGTAGTTTTAACTAAGATTAACAATGTGCCTGTTTTGCAAAATACAGAAGTTTTAAATGCATTAAGTTATGCTACATTAGCGGGTGAAATTACGGACAATAATGGCAATTTATTATCCAATTATAACGGAGATTTAGCGGTCCAAATTTTTGATAAAGAAATCAATAGAGTAACGCTTGGTAATGATGGTTTAACTGGTCAAAATCCAGGAGGAAGTACTTATGCTGGAAATTTTTATCCTGCAAATACGCTTATTCAAATGCCATTTAAAACACTTGGTGAAACTATTTTTAGAGGTAATGCCTCAGTAGTTAATGGTAAATTTGAGTTTGGTTTTGTTGTTCCAAGAGATATAAAAATTCCAATTGGAACAGGTAAAGTAAGTTTTTATGCTAAGGCAAATCAGCCTAATTTACAAGATCAAACAGGTTATGATTTTTCTGTGAATATTGGAGGCATAAATTTGAATGCTCCTGAAGATAATATTCCGCCAACCGTAAAATTATACATGAATGACACTAATTTCGTATATGGTGGTATTACCAATGAATCCCCATTCTTTTTGGCCTATTTAGAAGATCAAAACGGAATGAATACGGCCAGTGGAATTGGTCATGATATGATTGCAATTTTAGATGGAAATGAATTGGAGCCTTACATTTTAAATGATTATTATGAAACTGAAAATGATAATTATCAAAAAGGATTGATAAAGTTTCCTTTCAGAAATTTGAGTCCTGGATTGCATACTATTACTTTTAAAGCATGGGATGTTTACAATAATTTAGTTACTGCAGAAATTCAATTTATTGTAGTTGGTGACGAAAATATTAAGTTGGAAAATGTTCTTAATTACCCAAACCCGTTTGTGAGTTATACAGAGTTTTGGTTTAATCACAACCGTCCAAATGAACTTTTAAACGTTCAAGTTCAAATACTTACGGTGACCGGTAAAATAGTTAAAACTATAAATCAATCTGTTGAAACTGAGGGTTTTTTAAGTAGAACAATTAAATGGGACGGTAGAGATGATTTTGGTGATAAAATCGGAAAAGGAGTTTATGTTTATAAACTAACCGTTCAGTCTACTGTAGACAATAAAAAAGTAGAAAAATACGAGAAACTTGTATTACTTTAATAAAGTTATATATTTGTAAATTAAATTGATTATGATGAAAAAAATCGGATTACTAATTGTGTTTTTAAGTACATTGATTGCACAAGCACAAGAGAGAGTAATAACAACAGCTGTTCCATTTCTTTTAATTTCTGGAGATGCTAGAGGGGCTGGACTTGGTGATATGGGTGTTGCAACTTCAACAGACGCTTATTCCCAACAATACAATCCTGCAAAATATGCCTTTGCATTAAGCGGTCAAGGGTTTTCTGCAAGTTATACTCCATATCTAACAGATATCGCTAACGATATTTCTTTAGGTCAGGTGACGTATTACAACAGATTAAATGAGAAAAGTGCTTTTGCAGGAAGTTTAAGGTATTTTAGTCTTGGTGATATTGAACTTAGACGTTCTTTTGAAGACATTGGACGAACAGTAACGCCTAATGAATTAGCGATTGATTTATCTTATTCCTTAAAATTAGATGAAAGATTTTCTATGGCTGTAGGAGGACGATTTATCAGCTCAAGTTTAAAAATTCCAGATGAAAATAACGATGCGTCAGCAGCTTCTACTTTTGCTTTTGATGTAGCTGGTTTTTATCAATCAGAAGAAATTGCTTACGATGATTTTAATGGTCGTTGGAGAGCAGGGTTCAACTTTCAAAATATGGGGCCAAAAATCAGTTATGATAACGATGCGTTAAACAATAATTTTCTCCCTTCAAATTTAAGACTTGGAGCAGGTTTCGATTTTATTTTTGACGATTACAATAAAGTTTCTGTTGGTGCTGAGGTTACTAAACTATTAGTGCCAACTCCTCCAAGAGTTTTTACAACCGCAGATGTTGATTATAATGAAGACGGAAGTATTGATGATGATGATGTTGATTTTATTAATGCAAAAAATTATGCTGATTATAGAAAAACCAATTGGGTTTCTGGAATGTTCAAGTCTTTTAATGATGCTCCAGATGGATTTTCTGAAGAACTTAAAGAATTTACTTGGTCATTAGGAACTGAATATTGGTACCAAGATTCATTTGCATTGAGATTGGGTTATTTTAATGAAAGTTTAGATAAAGGAGCTAGAAAATTTTTAACATTAGGAGCAGGTTTTAAATATAATGTTGTTAAAATTGATATTTCATACTTGTTCTCAGCTTCAAGAGTGAAAAACCCTTTAGAAAATACGTTGCGTTTTTCACTGACATTTAACTTTGGTGAAGAATATTACGAATATTAATATTAAGTCATAAAAAAATATATAATCCAAATTCTTAATTTAGAATTTGGATTTTTTTTCCCTTCTAAATAAATATAAATGAGAGAATTAAATATAAATACAGCTTTTAAAGTTTATGATACTGTCAACGAATTAGATGCTGCAACTAAGTTGTTGATGGAGCAAGCCATTGAGGTAAGAAAAACAGCTTATGCTCCTTATTCAAAATTTTCTGTTGGAGCAGCTTTAGAATTGGATAATGGAGAAGTTGTTTTAGGAACAAATCAAGAAAACGCAGCCTATCCTTCTGGATTGTGTGCAGAACGCGTGGCAATATTTTATGCAGGTTCTCAATTTCCAAACGCTAAGGTTTTAAAAATTTGCATAACAGCTTCCCCAAATGATAGAGATTCTGATATTCCAATTCCACCCTGTGGAGCTTGCAGACAATCGATTGCAGAATATGAATTCAAACAAGAAAAACCTATTGAAATTTATTTTATGGGAGCCAAAGGAGAAGTCTATAAATCAGAATCTTTAAAGAATTTACTACCCTTTATGTTTGATAAAAACTACCTATAACGTTTTCGTTAATTGTTTTTGATGAATTATCAATAAAAAAACAAAAAATCATGAAATTTAATTTTTTCAATAAGCAAGGAAATAGTATTTTTGCTAATTATGAAGTTAATTTCATCAAATAATAGCAAAAAATGAAGCCAATTACAAAAGAAGTGTACCTAAAATGGTACGAAGAAATGCAGTTTTGGAGAAAATTCGAAGACAAATTAGCTGCACTTTATATCCAACAAAAAGTTAGAGGATTTTTACATTTATATAATGGTCAAGAAGCTGTTTTAGCTGGAGCATTACATGTAATGGAATTAGGTGGAAAAGATAAAATGATTACAGCTTATCGTAATCACGTTCAGCCAATCGGAATGGGTGTTGATCCAAAAAGAGTTATGGCTGAATTGCTTGGAAAAGTAACAGGTACTTCTAAAGGAATGGGTGGTTCAATGCATATTTTCTCTAAAGAACATGGTTTTTATGGAGGACATGGTATTGTTGGAGCTCAAATCCCAGTTGGAGCTGGAATGGCATTTGCGGATAAATATTTTGAAACAGGCGGTGTTACTTTAACTTATTTTGGTGATGGTGCCGCACGTCAAGGTTCACTTCATGAAGCTTTTAATATGGCAATGACTTGGAAATTACCAGTAGTATTCATCTGTGAAAACAATGGATATGCAATGGGAACTTCTGTAGAAAGAACAGCAAATCATACGGATATTTGGAAGCTTGGTTTAGGTTACGAAATGCCTTGTGGACCAGTAGACGGAATGAATCCTGTCAAAGTAGCCGAAGCAATGCATGAAGCAATGGAAAGAGCACGTCGTGGTGACGGACCAACTTTTCTAGAAATGAAAACATACAGATATAGAGGTCACTCCATGTCTGATGCACAATTATACAGAACAAAAGACGAAGTTGAAGAATACAAAAAAATTGATCCAATCACACAAATTTTGGATGTCATAAAAGAAAATAACTACGCTACAGAAACTGAAATTGAGACAATCGATGCTAGAGTTAAGGATTTAGTAGAAGAATGTGCAACGTTTGCTGAAGAATCAGATTTTCCTGAAATTCAACAATTATACGATGTAGTGTACGAACAAGAAAATTATCCATTCATACCTCATAAATTATAAAACATGGCAACAGTAGTAACAATGCCTCGCTTAAGCGATACAATGACAGAAGGAACTGTAGCAACTTGGTTGAAAAAAGTTGGGGATAAAATTAATGAAGGTGATATTTTAGCTGAAATCGAAACGGATAAAGCTACAATGGAATTTGAGTCTTTCAATGAAGGAACTTTATTACATATCGGAATTCAAGAAGGTGAAACAGCAACAGTAGATTCATTATTAGCTATTATCGGTAAAGAAGGGGAAGATATTTCTCAACTTATTGCTGGTGGTACTTCAAATGATAAAAAGGAAGATAGTTCAGCTTCAGAAGATAAAAAACAAGAAAAATCAACATCTGAATCAAAAACAACTGAACTTCCAAAAGGAGTTAAAGTAGTAACAATGCCACGTTTAAGTGATACAATGACTACAGGTACTGTTGCAACTTGGTTGAAAAAAGTAGGTGATAAGGTAAGTGAAGGAGATATTTTAGCTGAAATCGAAACCGACAAAGCTACCATGGAATTTGAATCTTTTAACGAAGGAACTTTATTATACATTGGAATTCAAGAAGGAGAAACTGCACCTGTTGATAGTGTTTTAGCAATCATTGGACCTGCAGGAACCGATGTTTCTGGAATTGCTGATAACTATTCAAATGCATCTGAATCTCAAGATGATAAACCTGAGGCTAAAGAAGAAAAAGCGACTGAATCAAAAAAGGAAGAATCAACAACGCAAACAACTTCAACATCTTCAAATGGTGGAAGAATTTTTGCGTCTCCTTTAGCAAAACAAATCGCAAAGGATAAAGGAATTGATTTAAGTCAAGTTAATGGTTCTGGTGAAAACGGAAGAATCGTTAAGTCTGATGTAGAAAACTTTAAACCTTCTACTAAAACTGCAGAACCAGTTGCTCAAGCAGCTGCAACTTCAAATGATGTAAAACCATTTGTGCCAGCTGGAGAAGTGTACCAAGAAGAAATCAAAAATTCGCAAATGCGAAAAGTAATAGCTAAACGTTTAGCAGAGTCTAAATTTACGGCTCCTCATTATTATTTAACTATTGAGTTAGATATGGATAATGCTATTGCTTCAAGAAATATGATTAATGGATTGCCAGAAACTAAAGTATCATTTAATGATATGGTTATCAAAGCATCTGCAATGGCATTGAAAAAACATCCTCAAGTAAATTCTCAATGGAGAGAAGATGCAATGATTATCAATCACCATGTAAATATTGGTGTTGCTGTAGCAGTTGAAGACGGATTAGTAGTTCCAGTATTGAAATTTACAGACCAAATGAGCTTAACGCAAATTGGTGCAAACGTAAGAGATATGGCTGGAAGATCTAAAGCTAAGAAAATCCAACCTAATGAAATGGAAGGAAGTACCTTTACAATTTCTAACTTAGGAATGTTTGGAATTCAATCTTTTACTTCTATAATTAACCAACCAAACTCAGCAATTTTATCTGTTGGAGCTATTGTTGAAAAACCAGTAGTTAAAAACGGACAAATTGTTGTTGGAAACACTATGACAGTAACTCTTGCTTGTGACCACAGAACAGTTGATGGTGCAACAGGAGCACAGTTCTTACAAACATTCAAAGCATTTATGGAAAATCCAGTTACGATGTTAGCTTAATTTTCTATTTACAATTATAAAAAAAAGTCTCGATTTTATCGGGACTTTTTTGTTTCAAATATTTTAGTCATTTTAGTAATCTAACTAACATTTTGATTTTTAGTACTTTCCTAAATTTGCTTAATAATTTAAACTAAAATCTAAAGTAATGAAAAATCAATTAATAATGCTTTTAATAGCTTTTGTTTCTATTTCGAGTTTTGCACAGACTGAAGCAAAAAGAGCAGAACAATTTAATTTAGAAAAAAATAAAGTTGCAGTTCAAGGCTATGATGTAGTTTCCTATTTTAAGCAAAACAAAGCGGTAAAAGGGAATAAAGATTTAGCTGTTAGTTATCAAGGTGTGATTTATTATTTCTCTTCACAAACCAATAAAGATGCTTTTAAGAAAAGTCCAGCTTCATTCGAACCTCAATATGGAGGTTGGTGTGCTTATGCAATGGGGAATTCTGGAGAGAAAGTTGAAATTAATCCAGAAACATTTAAAATTTTAGATGGTAAATTATATTTGTTTTACAATGCTTTTTTTAATAATACTTTAAAAAGTTGGAATAAAGACGAAGTTAATTTAAAGAAAAAAGCAGATTTAAATTGGAAAAATTATATCAAATAAATCATGAAAAAGTCAATTTTAATCTGGATTATTAAACTTGTTGCAGTTGTAATTCTTTTGCAAACCTTATTCTTTAAATTTACAGCAGCCCCAGAAAGTGTTTATATATTCACAACTTTAGGCATTGAACCTTATGGAAGAATTGGTTCAGGAATAGTTGAGTTGATTGCATCAATTTTAATTTTAATTCCTAGAACAACCTTATTAGGAGCAATTCTGGGTTTAGGTACAATGACTGGAGCTATTTTATCTCATGTAACTAAATTAGGAATTGAAGTCAATAACGATGGAGGAACTTTGTTTACATTAGCAATCATTACTTTTATTTGTTGTGCGATTTTAATTTTCATTAATAAAGAAAAAATTCCAGCTCTTTTAAAATTTAAAATATAAATTGTTGATAGATTTAACAATAAACAATACAATTAAAGTCCCGATTTTGTCGGGATTTTTTTATTTTTACTAAAACTTATACAACATGAAAAAAATATATTTTTTAGCTTCATTATTAGTAATTGCTTGTGGTTCTCCAAAATTACTTCCTACAACAAATCAAGTTGCTACAGAAACTAATTCTTCACTTGCTAAAACAGATTTTGCTAAAGAAGAAAATGTTGCCAAAACTTTGAAATTCTTAGCTTCAGACGAAAACGAAGGAAGAGATTCTGGAAGCAAAGGAATTGAAAAAGCCAGTGTTTTTCTTGAAAATATGATGAAAGAAAACAACATCAAACCTTATTTCAAAACCTACAGAGATACACTTTCTAATTTTGATAAACCAGCTTATAATATTGTTGGATTTATAGAAGGAAATGATCCAAAACTTAAAAAAGAATATGTTATAATAGGTTCTCATTATGATCATATTGGAAAAATTGCTGCTGTAAATGGTGATGAAATTGCCAATGGAGCTAATGATAATGCTTCTGGTTCAACGGCAACTTCGGAAGTGATGAAATATTTTGCCAAAAACAAAACCAATAAAAGAAGTCTAATTTTTGTATTCTTTTCAGCGGAAGAAAAAGGATTGTTAGGTTCTAAACATTTAGCCAAAAGATTAAAAGCTAAAAATTTAGATTTATATTTCATGTTCAATTTTGAAATGATAGGTGTGCCAATGAAAGACAAAGATTTCCTATTATACATTACAGGTTTTGGAAAAACAAATATGGCTTCAAAAATGAATGAATACAATGGTGAAAAAGTAATTGGATATATTCCAGCTGAGACTAAATACCAGTTGTTTAGAGCTTCCGATAATTATCCATTCTTTACAGAATTTGAAGTTCCTGCTCAAACGGTTTCAACATTTGATTTTGAAAACTTCGATTTTTATCACAAACCAGATGATGAATTTGAATTAATGGATACCAAACATATGACAAATGTTATTAATAGCATGATCCCTATTTTAGAAATTATGATGAACAAACCAACCAAAGAAATTACGATCAATGCAAAATAAAAATATAATAATCACTGGAACTTCAAGAGGAATTGGTTATGAATTGGCTTTGCAATTTGCTAATGAAGGGCACAACGTTTTAGCTTTATCAAGAAAAACGCCAAAAGCATTTATTGAACATAAAAACATAACTTGCTTATCAGTGGATTTAGGTTTAGATTCAGCAATTGATGAAGTAGAAAATTTTATAAAGGATACATTCAAAAAAGTAGATGTTTTAATTCATAATGCTGGTGCTTTATTACACAAACCATTCGAACAAATTACTTCAAGTGAATTTGAAAATATATACAAAGTAAACGTTTTTGCAGTAGCTAGTTTAACGCGAATTTGTATTCCGTATCTTCAAAAAGGAAGTCATGTTATAACCATTAGTTCGATGGGAGGAATTCAAGGAAGTATGAAATTTGCAGGTTTAGCTGCATATAGTTCAAGCAAAGGAGCAGTGATTACCTTATCAGAATTATTAGCTGAAGAATATAAAGAACAAGGAGTAAGTTTTAATGTTTTAGCCTTAGGTTCAGTAAATACAGAAATGTTGCAAGAAGCTTTTCCAGGATATGAAGCACCACTTTCAGCCTTAGAAATGGCAAATTACATTCACGATTTTGCATTAACAGGAAATAAATATTACAACGGAAAAGTATTGCAAGTTTCCTCAACCACACCATAATTTTTTTGAAAATTGTAACTTCAATAAAACTAAATAACATGAAAAAAGTAAACGCCATTCAATTATTTGAAGACAAAAAAGTTAGAACTGTATGGGATTCTGAACAAGAAAAATGGTTTGTTTCCATAATTGATGTAATTGAAGTATTAACAGAAAGTGAGCGACCAAGAAAGTATTGGAGTGATTTAAAATCAAAACTTACTAAAGAAGGAAGTGAAGTGTCCGATAAAATCGGACAGTTGAAAATGCAAGCTCCTGATGGAAAGATGAGAATGACTGATGTTGCTGATACGGAACAAATTTTTCGATTAATTCAATCCATTCCTTCGCCAAAAGCTGAGCCATTTAAACTTTGGTTAGCACAAATTGCAAAAGAAAGGTTAGACGAATTACAAGATCCTGAAATCACTATAGATAGAGCTTTAGAGCAATATTTACAAATGGGATATTCTGAAAATTGGATAAATCAACGTTTAAAAAGTATTGAAATACGAAAAGAACTTACTGATGAATGGAAAAAAAGAAGTGTAAAAGAAGGTCAAGAATTTGCGGTTTTAACAGATATTATTTCAAAAGCTTGGTCAGGAAAAACAACCAAAGAGTATAAAATTTTGAAAGATTTAAAAAAAGAGAATCTTAGAGATAATATGACAAATATGGAGTTGGTTTTAAACATGTTAGCTGAAGCATCAACAAAAGATATCTCAAAAGCAACAAATCCTGAAACATTTCAAGATAATGCAAAAGTAGCCGAACAAGGAGGAAATGTTGCACATGT
Organism: Flavobacterium sp.; assembly: GCF_965657075.1. Taxonomy (GTDB): domain Bacteria; phylum Bacteroidota; class Bacteroidia; order Flavobacteriales; family Flavobacteriaceae; genus Flavobacterium. The sequence goes on along the minus strand of NZ_CBFHMV010000005.1, from coordinate 120,392 downwards.
TGCGCTTAAAGAATTAGAATCAAAAACGGGAAAAAAAGTAGTTACTAATTTAAATTCTAAATCACTAATTCATTCAAATAAACCTAGCGACAAAATTGAGTAACGTTTTAGAAAAATATTTGCCTTCTCACGCAGTGGAATCTTGTTTTGAGCTTATCAAAATGAATCATGTGCATTTAAAAATTGTTAATGAGCGTCAAACACGTCATGGTGATTATAGAAAAGACACACAAGGTTTTCACTTAATAACAATTAATGCTAATTTAAATAAATACAGATTTCTCATAACATTGATTCATGAAATTGCTCATTTAGTAGCTTTTCAAAAATTTGGAAGAAACATTAAACCTCATGGAGTAGAATGGAAACACACTTTTCAAAGATTAATGGTGCCTTTTATCAGACCAGAAATATTTCCAAATTCGGTTTTGTCTTTAGTAGCCAATCATTTTAGAAATCCAACAGCAAGTAGCGATACAGATGCAAGATTAGCTTATGCTTTAAAACAATTTGATGAAAGAAAACCTGATGTGTATTTCATTCATGAAGTTCCTAATGGGAGTCTTTTCCGAATTAAAAACGGTAGAATTTTTAAAAAAATTGGACTTCGAGTAAAACGATACGAATGTTTGGAAATAAATAGCGGAAAAACCTATTTGTTTAACGCAAATGCTGAGGTTGAAATAATTCCGGGTTAGTTCGTCTTCAGTTAAAGGTTAATCAAAGAAACATCATTTCATTTCATAGCATATCATATTAATTTGTATATTTAGAGATTAATTTTGTAAACATAAATTACAAGAAAAATCACAATGAATAAGAATTATTACGCAATTTTAATGGCTGGTGGTGTTGGATCACGTTTTTGGCCAGTAAGTACAGTTGATTTCCCAAAACAGTTTCATGATATGCTAGGAACTGGAGACACATTAATACAAAAAACATTTTCTAGATTAGCTAAATTAATTCCTGCTGAGAATATTTTTATCCTAACCAATGAAAAATATAATAATATAGTTTTAGAGCAATTACCAATGGTAAAACAGGAACAAGTTTTACTTGAACCTGCAATGCGAAATACCGCTCCATGTATTTTATATGCTTCTTTAAAAATTCAAAAACAAAATCCCAATGCTGTAATGGTTGTAGCACCAAGTGATCATTGGATTGAAGATGAAGTTGCCTTTACCGATAATTTAAAACAATGTTTTGATTTTTGCAGTTCAGAAAATGCCTTAATGACATTAGGAATTCAACCATCATTTCCAAATACAGGTTTTGGTTACATTGAATTTGATAAGTCAGATTCAAATCCGATAAAAAAAGTCAATCAATTTAGAGAAAAACCAGATTATGAAACAGCTAAATCTTTTTTGGTTAGTGGAAATTTTCTTTGGAATGGAGGTATTTTTATTTGGAGTGCAAAAGCAATAATTGACGCTTTCTCTGAGTTTCAACCACAAATGAATCAGTTGTTTTTAAGCGGTTTAGAAAAATACAACACCAATTCTGAAAAAGAGTTTATTCTTGAAAATTACGCCAAAGCAGAAAATATTTCAATTGATTATGCGGTGTTGGAAAAAGCAAAAAATGTTTATGTTTTGCCAGCAACTTTTGATTGGAACGATCTAGGAACATGGGGTTCGCTACATGAAAAATTGCATAAAGATGAAAATAATAATGCAGTAGTTAATACAACAGTTGTTTTAGAAAATGCTTCAAATAACATCATAAGATCCAAAGGAAAAAAGGTAATTGTGATCGACGGATTAAAAGACTACATAATTGTTGATAATGAAGATGTTTTGTTAATTTATCCTAAATCAAAAGAGCAAGATATTAAAATTATTGCTTCAAAAGTAGTTAAAAATTAAAATGACACGTGGTTAACATCCAACAAGTATCCATATGAAAAAACTAGTTACATTTATAATTATCCTCTTTAGTATCCAAATGAATGCTATTGACATTCAGCTTACTGCTACTAATGAAACATGTCCTTTTAACGGTACCATTACTGTTGCAGTATCCAACCAAACTGTTGGAACACCTATTACTTACGAATTATTTTTGTTGCCCAATACAACAACAGCTGTTCAAACGCAACAAACTAATGTTTTTTCTGCTTTGGTTGCTGGTAATTATAGAGTAAAAGCTACACAAGTTGTTGGAGGAAATTCAACTTCTACTACTGAAGATATTACTATTATAGGGTCATATATACCCATTAGTTTTACTATTTCTGAAGTAAAAGTAAAATGTGGGATGGATGGAAGTTTAACTGTAAATGTTACCTCAGGAACGCCTGTTTCTTATCAAATAACAGCAGGTCCAATAACTACTGGTGTACAAACAGATAATGTATTTAATAATTTACCAGTAGGTCAATATAACATAAAAGTAGTTGACAATTGCGGACAAGCTTTTGTTCAAACGTATACTTTGATAAACATTGTTCCCTTTTTTATAATTTTAGATGGAGGTCCATCGCAACCAGAATTGCCTGCTTGCGGAATTGCCGGAATATCTCATACTCTTGGCTTTAATGATTTGTCATTACAAACTATATTTTTCCCTTTAACAGTTGAAGTTACAGCTTTTCCAACTATTGGGGCACCAATTATTACGTCTCAAATTATAAACACTACTGATTTTGGTTTTCAAGTACCAATAGATGCAAATGGTATGACTATTCCTTATAATGTAAAAATCACAGATGCTTGTGGAAATGTTTTCATTAGAAATAATAATGTAGTAGATGTCAATTTTGATTTTGATGTTATAAAAACTATTGATAATTGTGCAGATTATTATGTAGAATTCAAATTAAGAAATTATAAAAGTCCTTACACCGTTACTTTTTTAAATGCACCTTTAGGGTTTAATCCTTTAACATATAATGCCAATCATCCAGGACCATTTAGTGGAGGTGAGGTACAGTATGGTGATATAGGAAATTATCTTCCAGAAGGAAATTACGAAGTGCAAATAACAGATGTTTGTGGAAATACAAAAACAAAAACGTTTGAAATCATTTCTGGTTTTAATCCAGTTTCACTCCCACTAGGTGAAAGTTGTACAACAGGTAAAATTACAATTTCTATTTCACCACCAATTGACTTAACTGTTGTAACTATAGTTTCTGCACCAGTTGGTTATACTGGCGTTTTACCACAAGATGTGAGTAGTTTTATTAATGCCGAAGGAATATTTGTAATTACTGGAATTCCTATTGGAACCTATGTGTTTGATCTAACTGATGAATGTGGTAATTTTTATGATGATTATGTAGTGGTGATTCCACCTGGACAAGGCGAAATACCAATTGTTGAACAAAAAGTTGGTTGTGCTGTTGGAGAGGGTTCTGTGAAAATTTCTTTTGCCAACTCGGATGTTGTTAGTGTAACAATTATTGAAGCACCTGCTGCGGCAGGATATACATTACCTTACGATGTTTCGTTTAACATAAGTACACAAAATGATTTTTATATGAATTCCTTAATTGCAGGAGTTTATAAGTTTAAAATAATTGATAATTGTGGTGGGGAGACTCAAACAACAGTAAATGTAACAGGGTATGTCATTACGGCAACTAATGTAAATATTGCAGCAAATTGTGGGTCTTTTAATTTAGAATTGAATCATGTTAGTAACGCAAACTTTATTACTTCTTATTTTTTACAAAAATACAATCCAGTAGATGGTGTTTGGGAGCATCCATCAACAGGAGTTGATTATATTGATGGTCAAGACGTAAATGACGGATTAACTATAGGAGGTGCCTCTGCAGGAATTAATAATGCGATTAGAATTTTTAACAATCAAAATAATATAAATTTAGTCTATGGAGATGGATTATTTAGAGTTGTAAAAAGGTTTTTAAACTATTCCAACGGTATTTCTACTTTTAATAAATGTATTTCCTCTTTGTATGAATTTAATTTTCAATCTGGTCCGCAATTAATAGATGTTTACGCTTTTCCATGTGCGAATAGTACACAAGAAGTTGTAGTAGTAGCAACTGGTTTAGGACCATTATTATACAGAATTGTTGAAAAAAACGGACAACCTTTTCTTATAAATAATAATACCTCAAATAGTTTTTCAGGTTTAGAAACAGCCATTTATAAATTCGAAATTGAAGATAATTGTGGAAATGTCTTGGTTACCTTTGTAGATGTTTCTTTATTAAATCCACCTGTAATTACAGAAAGTAATTTATGTGATGGTTCAATTGGTCGACTTGAAGTACAAAATTTATCTTTTGTAACTTACAGATGGTTTAAAACAACTAATCCAACAGTTACATTAAGTACAGCAAATTTTTTAGAATTTAATCCATTTAATATTGTTACTGATTCAGGTATGTATGGTGTAGAGCTTACTACAACATCTTCAAATAGTTGTGTGAATCAAACACTATTTTATACTATTGATGCCAACGGTTTCAATCCTAACGCTGGTAACGACTTAGGTGTTACATTTTGTGCCGAAAATCTATCTATTGATTTAAATGATTTATTAACAAACCCACACGATAGTAATGGCGTTTGGACAGATGCTCTCACAGGATTAGTATTGCCAAGTACCAATCTCAATCTTTCATTATTAAATGATGGAATTACAGATTATATTTATACAGTTTCAGGAAGTTGTTCATTATCGGATTCCGCTACAATTTCAATAAATATTCTTCCTTTTCCACTAACAACAACAACTATAACTGCTTCAAATTTATGTGATGGATTAATAGGCAGGTTAGAAGTTGATGAAATTCCTTTTGTAACTTACAGATGGTACAATACTGCAAATCCAACGGTGACGTTAAGCACCACTTATTTTTTAGAGTTTAATACCTTCAGCAGTGTTTTAAATACAGGAACTTATGAAGTAGAAATGCTTACACCAGCAACAAACAGTTGTATTAATCAAGTTTTACAGTATTTTATTGATCCTATGCCTTACAATCCAAATGCTGGAAATGATTCTGTAAATCTCTTTTGTGAAGAAACTTTATCAATAGATCTAAATTCCCTTCTAAGTAATCCACATGATAATAATGGGGTTTGGACAGACACAAACGGAATTTTATTAGCAAGTACAATTATCGACCCAATTGTTTTAGGAGTTGGAACTACAGATTTTATTTATACAGTAACGGGTATATGTTCGACTTCAGATTCTGCTACTATTAGTATTGAAGTTAATCCATTTCCGATTGCTCCAACAATTACCATGAATCCTTCTGTTTTATGTATTGGTGGCGATCTTCAACTTGAAACTCCTTTAGTAACGGACGCAACTTATTTCTGGACAGGTCCAGACGGATTTACATCTTCATTACAAAATCCTCTAATAACTAATTTTCAAGCTCAAAATAATGGCGATTACTTTTTGTTTGTAACTGTAAAAGGATGTAATTCTCCTACAACTCAATCAACAGTTTTGGCTAATTTTGTTCCTGATTTTACGATTTCTGGGGCTACTGAAATTTGTCAGACACAATCTGCAATTCTTTCTGTTTTACCTAATAATTTTACAATTTCGGATGCAAATATAACTTATCAATGGTATTTTAATGATGGCATAATTGCTAGTGGAATCAACGAAACTTTTGAAGCTTTTGATTTTGGCACTTATAAAGTTGAGGTTAATAATCAAGGTTGTATTAGCGAACAAGAAATTACAATAACTGAAAAATTAGAATCTTTTCCTGTTATTTTAGCACAAGGTTGTTTAGGAAATGATTATATGATAACTATTGAAAACGCAGCTACTTTTCCAAATGCGGTTTATTCTTGGACTGGACCCAACGGCTTTGTGAGTAATGATCAAAATATTAATGTAAGTAGTTCTGGAGTTGGTTTGTATTCAGTTTTGGTTACTGATGCGTTAGGTTGTACTGCAACAGCTCAAGCTACTGTGGAAAGAGCGGCCTGCTTTATTCCAAACGGATTATCGCCAAATGGTGATGGAGATAATGATTTTTTAGATTTAGCTGGATATTTTGTCAAAAAATTAACCATTTTAAATCGATGGGGAAGAATTGTATACGAAAAAGACAATTATATTAATGAATGGAAAGGTCAATCTAATGAAGGTAATTTATTACCAGCAACAACATATTACTACATAATAGACTACGAAACAGAAGGGGAAAACAAAAAAATGGGTTGGATTTATATTACTTATTAAGAATCTTCCAGCAAATACATTTGTCTAACTTTTTTAAATAATTCAGAAGAATATACAAAATCGGTAACGGCTTCGTTATCGGTTTTGAATATTTCTTTATTCGAACCTTCCCATTCAAGCAAACCGTTTTTCAAGAAGATAATTTTTTCACCTATTTCCATTACCGAATTCATATCATGCGTATTAATTACGGTGGTAATATTATATTCTTCAGTAATTTCTTTAATAAGATTGTCAATTACTATTGCTGTTTTGGGGTCTAAACCCGAATTAGGTTCATCACAAAAAAGATATTTTGGTTTGTTAACAATAGCTCTAGCAATTGCAACACGCTTTTGCATACCACCAGAAATTTCTGAAGGCTTTTTGTTATTTGCGTTTATTAAATTGACTCTGTTAATTACAAAATCAACACGTTCTTTTATTTCAGCAGGGTTTTTTTTGGTAAACATTTTTAATGGAAATCCAATGTTTTCTTCCACTGTCATGCTGTCAAATAAGGCGCTTCCTTGGAAAACCATTCCTATTTCAGTTCGTAATTCTCTTTTTTCATCGTTAGTTAGTTCTGAATAAATCCGACCATTAAAAGCAATAGTTCCTTTTTCAGGAGTGATAATTCCTAATAACGATTTTAAAAAAACAGTTTTTCCAGAACCACTTTGCCCAATAATTAAATTGGTTTTCCCAGCTTCAAAACGGGTACTGATTCCTTTTAAAACCTTTTGCTCACCAAAAGTTTTTTCTATGTTTTTAACTTCTATCATTAGCTTAAAAGGAGTTGAGTTAATATATAATTCAATAAAATAATCAATACAGAAGTCCATACAAAAGCTACAGTGCTTGCTTTTCCAACTTCAAGCGCACCACCTTTCATATAATAACCATGAAACGAAGGAACTGTAGCTAAAATAAAAGCAAAAACACCCGTTTTAATAAAAGCATAAGCAATATGAAAAGGAATAAATTCGTTTTGAAGACCTTCAATAAATTCACCACTAGTTGTAAAACCACCATAAACTCCTGCAATCCAGCCGCCAAATATTCCTAAAAACATACTAATTCCAATCACAAAAGGATACAAAAAAAGAGCAATCAATTTTGGAAAAACCAAGTAATTTAACGAGTTTACACCCATAACTTCCAAAGCATCAATTTGCTCAGTAACCCTCATAGTACCAATGCTTGAGGTAATAAACGAGCCCATTTTACCAGCCATAATAATGGAAATAAACGTAGGAGCAAATTCTAAAATAATAGATTGCCGTGTAGCAAAACCAATTAAATATTTCGGAATTAACGGATTTGTTAAGTTTAAAGCAGTTTGAATCGCAACAACACCACCCACGAAAAACGAAATAAAAGCAACTATTCCTAACGAGTCAATGATTAAATCATCAATTTCCTTCAGTATAAGTTGTTTCATAGCACTCCATTTGGTAGGCTTGTTAAAAACTTCTTTCAACATTATAAAATAACGACCTATTTGCGATAGGTATCTTACTAACATCATAGTTTTAAAATATCCTCAAAAATACTAAGAAGTTATGACCCATGGAAAAATAAATCCTTTTATTTTTTGTATTGGCGAAGCACTTATAGTTATCTTTTTTTTAAATTTAAAAATTTACTTTGATTTTTGAGATTGAGATTGATTTTTTTAACTTGAATTTGGGCGTTCCCTTTCAGGTCGTGCTGTCCACTATATCTTTTTTGTTTAAATAAACAAAAAAGGATGCCGTTCCCATCACTAACGCAAGTGTAGGTTTTAAAACAACTTTTTTCTTATCTTTTTTCAACTGTAACTTCTTATAAATTGGGCTTGTACGTTTATGTTTTATTATATTTTTAAGTTTGTATAAAACTTGATAAATTATAAAATATTATCTATTAAAAACATCTCTAAATTGATACAATAATCGTTCAATCAGTCTTAAGTCTTCAGTAACTATATCAGCTGTTCCTGACATTTCTTGTTGGAAAATTATTTTCTTTTGATATGAAGTTTCTATTCCGTTTGGCAATGTGATGTCTATTAATAGATTTCCTTCTTTGTCTGGAGTTAGTGAGATAGATTTTACTTTTCCTTTTATAATTCCGAATTCTCTATCCGGAAAATTAGCCAGTCTTATATTTACATCTTGATCTATTTTTATTTTTCCAGAATTTTGAGCTGGTGCTTTTACTTTTCCTATGTAATTTTTATTGTCTGTTGGTACAATCGTGAAAACTTGCTCTCCAGCATTAATAGTTTGATTTTCCACCCAAATTTGCATGAATGAAACTTGCCCTTTTTTAGACGACCGCAACACATAAGCCAATTCCCAATCATTTATAGCTTTTTTAAGTTGATTAAAAGATTGCAATACATTTCTAAGTAAGTTGATATTTTCTTTTGTTTCACTAACTCTTGTGTTTCCAGAATTTCGATTTAAATCATTAATAGAAGAACGCATTTGAGATAATTGCGAACTTATATTTTTAACGTTTTTCTCTGCTTGCAAATAATCTAAGTTTTTACTTTCCCATTCTTGAGTAGCAATTACACCTTTTTCGTGTAATTTTCTATAACGTTCTAATTCTTGTTTTTTTAGTTGTAATTCATTTTTACTTATTTGATATTGTTGTTGTTGCAATATAAGTCTTTCGTTTAGTTGATTGGTTTCTAAACTTTGAGCTGTTTTTTCAACCGAATAGGGTTTTAAGTCTCTATTTAAATCATAAGCAACATAATCTTTTTCAAAAAGGGTAAATGCATTTTGAATATCACCCAATTGTAAAACCGAAAACTTATCGAATGAAAAATTAAATTGAGTTTTGTTTATTGAAATTGTATCTATACATTCTTTAAGTTTAAAAACATCATTATAATTTGCAGTATTTTCAATTATTGCTAAAGGAGTTTTTGAATCTACTTCAATTCTATCTGCTACTAATATTTTGGATATTTTACCCGAAGTTCTTGCTACTAATTTTTCAGGTGGATTTTGAGTTGTTATTGTAATTTGTGTAGCAATCATATCAGGATATTTGATAATATAGGCAAACAACATTACTGTCAAAAGAATTACTAATATAATGATATTTCCCCATCGAATCATCCAATGCGGGACGCGAGTAAGGATTTCTTGGACTTCTTCACTTCTTAATTCTATGTCTTGATATTCTGGCATTTTATTGTTTTTTTACCACAGATTACACAGATTTTCACGGATTTTTTTCTTCAAATATCCAAAATCGTTACTCAACATTCTTCAATCTTATGTTCCTAACTGCAATTGATTCTTTACTAATTTGAAATAACTTCCTTTTAAGGCAACTAACTCATCATGTGTTCCTAGTTCGATTATTTTTCCTTTTTCTAAAACTACTATTTGATCTGCATTCATCACAGTACTTAAGCGATGAGCAATTACAACAACAGTTTTGTTTTTGAAAAAGATGTCTAATTTCTTCATGATTTCTTTTTCGTTATTAGCATCTAGAGCACTTGTGGCTTCATCAAAAAACAGCATTTCTGGATTTTTATAAACTGCTCTTGCTATTAACAAACGTTGCTTTTGTCCTGTGCTCATTCCAACTCCTTCAGAACCAATTTTTGTGTTATATCTTAATGGATAATCTTCGATAAACTCTTTAATATTGGCCACATCAGCTGCATATTGTAATCGTTCTTTATCAATAACATCTTCACCAATAGCAATGTTATTTGCAATGGTATCATTGAATATAAATCCTTCTTGCATTACTGAACCGATATGATTTCTCCAAGCTCTTTGAGTGATGTTGTTCAATGAGGTTTTGTTTACATTAATTTCCCCTTTAATTGGTTCATAAAACTTCAATAAAAGTTTCATCAATGTTGTTTTTCCACTTCCACTTGTACCAACAATGGCTGTGATTTTATTAGCTGGAATAGTCAAATTCAAATCCTCTAGAACATGAATATCTGAACCAACATATCGAAAAGATAAATTTTTTATATTTATATCTGCATCTTTGGGGATTTCTTTAGTTTTTTCTTCATCATTTTGGGTTTCATCTTCTTTATCATGAATTTCGGATAAACGTGCTAATGATATTTTGGCATCTTGTAATTCACGAATAAATCCAATTAATTGCACAATTGGTCCGTTTAAATTTCCAACAATACTTGTAATAGCCATCATCATTCCTAAAGTTATTTGACCGTCAATTACTAATTTGGCTGATAAGAAAATGATGATGATATTTTTTAATTCATTGATGAAATTAGAACCAATACTTTGTGTTTGTTCCAAAACCAAACTTTTCATAGAAACTTTAAAAAGTCTGGCTTGAATGTATTCCCAACCCCAACGCTTTTGTTTTTCGGCATTGTGTAATTTAATTTCTTGCATTCCATTGATTAATTCAATGACTTTACTTTGTTCTTGACTGACTTCTGAAAATCTTTTGTAATCTAGTTTTTCTCTTTTTTTTAGGAATAATGTTACCCATAAAAAGTATAAAATACTTCCAATAAAGAATACAACAAAAATGGATAAATTATAATACGCTAAAACAGCTCCCATAATTATCATGTTAATAAAAGAGAACAAAACACTTAATGAAGAAGTAGTTAAAATTCGTTCTATTCGATGATGATCGTTGATCCGTTGCATAATATCTCCAGTCATTCTTACATCAAAATAGGAGATAGGCAAATTCATTAATTTGATGAAAAAATCGGAAATTAAAGATATATTTATTCGAGTGGAAAGATGAAGAATTATCCAACTTCTAATTAATTCTAAAGCTGTTTTTCCGAAGAATAAAAATAATTGAGCTATTAAAACCAAGTAAACAAAATGAATGTTTTGATTTTGAATTCCAACATCCACAACACTTTGTGTTAAAAACGGAAAAATTAATTGCAATAAACTACCTGCAAAAAGTCCAATTATTAATTGAACAATGAACGATTTGTATCTTAAAACATATTTGGAAAGCAAGCTGAAGCCGAAAATTTTTTTGTCTTCTTTGTCATCATTTTCTTTTTCATAAAAATTTGGTGTTGGTTCTAGTAATAAAACAATTCCTTCTTTTGTAGTTTCGTCTGCATTATTTCCTATCCAAAATTTAATGAATTCTTTTTTAGTGTATTCTAATAATCCATGAGCTGGATCAGAAACATAGTATGTCTTGGAAGATTGAAGTTGGAAGTTGGAAGATTTTTTGGCGCTTCTAACTCCCAGCTTCCTACTTCTAACTTTATAAAGCACTACATAATGATTGTTATTCCAATGCAAAATACACGGCAAGGGAGCTTCTAATAAATCATTTACACATAATTTCACACCTAAACTTCTAAACCCAATATTTTCTGCAGCATCACTTAAAGTCAATAAATTACTTCCTTCACGTGTGGTTTCTGATAACTCTCGTAAGGTTTGGATATTAAGTACTCGACCGTAATGTTTGGCTATTATCTTTAAACAGGTTGGGCCGCAGTCTTTGGATTCGGTTTGGGTGTAATGGGGAAAAGTAGTTATCATTGATTACTTAAATAGAATTGAGTTTTATAATATCTATACAAATGGTCATAAATAATTAACTCATATTCACGTTGTCTTGAAGTATATTGTCGATTTATCATCATATGAATTTGACTATTTAAATAAGAAAAAAGATTTATGTCTAAATTTTCTATTAAGTTTAAAATAGTATCTTTTATTTTATTTGCCTTGAAATCAATTATTTCAAAAAAAGAATGAAATTCGTCTTTATTTTTTCTTTCAATAAACAATTCAATTTCATTTGAAAGTTCTCTATAATGCTTGTCTAATTCTTTTTTTAAATATTTATCTGCGTTAAATTCTTCTTTAAAAGAAAGTTGTATTGAATTTAATAAATTTAATTTTTCAATCTTTGATAGTTCAAAGAGATTTAAAAAATTATCAATAGACACGAAACTAAAAAGCATTGGAGTAGAGGTGTTTGAGAAAGAATTTTCAAGTTGTAAATAATCCAAAATCAAAGCACTATCTGCTTCAAAAACAGTTTCAGTTAGCTTGTACGTAGAAGCTCCATAACGTTCTAATTCCCTAACATAGGTATCGGTTTGAATTTTCCATATTAGATTTTGGTTTTGCAATACATTAAATGTTTCATTAAGTATTTGTATTACTTCATTTAGATTTGAATTTTCGGACAATAAGAAACGTAGTCTAATATGTGCTTCAGGGTCATTGTATCGAATAAAAAACCATTTTTCGATACAATTATTTTCTTTTAAAAAATTAATCTTTTCAAACAAATAGTCTCTTAAAATAATATTAGAAGTTTTTACACCACAATAAATTTTAAAGTACAACCATTTACTTCCAACAATAAACTCTCTTTGGGTATTAATTGGCATAAAATGAAATTATAAATTGATTTACAAAATGATCCTCATTTTCATTTTTTACTATTGAATTTTCAACAAATAGAAACTCTTCTAATGTTATCTTTTTTTTACTTTTTAATGTCTTTATTAGCAATTTAAAACAAACTTCTATTTCCAAGTCTAATAATAGGGTATTGTCACCATCAACCATATTTACATACTTTGGAATTTGCTTCTCGCTTCTCCATTCTTCAAATTCATGGAAAGTCAAATTGGTTTTAAAATCGTTTTCAATAATTAACCATTTGGCTTTTGATAAAATAACATCTTGATACATCATTCTTGGAAAGTAAGTGTAATGATTTTTTAAAACCCCCCAGTCAAATTTGTGTACTGGATTTACTTTTTGCCCTTGCAAATCAGAAAGAAATTGATAGATAGGTAAAGCATTACTGCTATAATTATGAGCATTAGAGAGGCATGGAATTATTTCTTTATTAAGTTTTTTTGATCTTAAAAAAACAGTATTATTCTTAACACAAACCATCAAATCATCTAATTCAATTTGTTGTGCTTTTGGAAGAGAACTATTGGCTAAATATGGAATTTCATAAGTTCTTAAAACAGGTCTTCTCAATATATTTCCTGTTCTTGATTCTGGAATATGGGCTATTTCAGCTAAAACAGATTCTTTACAAAAAACAGTCTCTTTTTCTACAATTTCTTTTGCCAACTTGTTTATTTCTTGACTACCGTTGCAAAATCTTCCAATAAGTTTTGCAGCACTAAAATTTCCTAAAGAATCTAAAACTATTTTTTCACCATCACCATCAGCTACAATTTCTATTAAGGCTGAAAATGTTGCAGGAAGATTACGATTTTTAGATGGAACATTTTTAAAATCTTGCTCTTTTAGAGTTATAAAAGACTCTTTATTTATAATGCAATTTTGTATTTTTTTTTCTAAATAATAATCGTTTTCAGTCCAATATTCTTTGGTTTCTGAAGAATTATTTTTATAAATATTAAATTTATCTAAAATTGGATTGGAATCATTCATGCCCGAATTTTGCAAATAACCAATTCCTGTTTCGGTATCTAAAACTATAGCCAAAGGCATTTCTTTGCTTTCATATCTTTTTTGAAAAGCGTTTTTAAAATTTTCTAAATTTTGACTCGAATATGCATCTTGAATGTTTCCCAAAAAAGAAATTGCTCTAGAAAGTTTATCTGTGATATTTTTATTTAAACTATTTTCAATGGTTTGATTATATAAATCGGTTTGAAGCAAGTATTTTTCTTCAAAATCAACATTTAATTCTTTTATTTTTTTGTGAATAAAATGAAGGTTTGATGTATTAAAATCTAAGGGTTGGTTTAGCGAATTTATGAATGTTATAATTTCTTTTACAGCATTATATTCTTTGGTAATACCTTTACAAGATTTTAGAATTTCTAATACACGAGCTGTTTCATTACTTCCAGTAATTGTTGCTTCTAAATTGCTTACTAAAATTTGATTTTCAATAAGTTCCTTTATGAATTCTGAGGCTTCTTCTCTTTCAGATTCCGAATCAATTATCAAATTGCTTAATTCCTCAATTTTCAATCCCTTTTTGGCTTTATCAACTATGATTTCTAAAAAATAATTTTTTCGAAAAGAAGATATGCAATAGGTTCTTCTTTGATCTAAATAGTAATATTCAACATACCTGTAGTAATCGCCAACGCTATATAAAGTGGTATTTGGTTTATATAGCAACTGTTTTTGCAAACCTTCATTTTTACTAAATTTTTGCAACAGAGCCATCCAAAATTGCATGTCAAATTGGGTATGTGCATTTTGTTTTTCTTGCAATATAACGTTTGTTTTTTCGGCAATATTTCCTGTACTGCATGCAGCAAATAAACCAAAAGGAGTAGCTCTAGATGACATGCGAGCTATATATTTTAATAAAGAAAGTTCTAAGTTAGAAGCTTTTTCTTTTGAATAAATATTTGGATTTTGATTGTGTTTTTCAACTTCTTGAATTAGTTCAGGTGAAGCAAGTTTGATGGCATTTTTTACAGAAGCCATTTCAACCGTTTCAAAAAGTAATGATGTACTATATTTTTTTAATAAATTGGTGTAAAAGGAAACAGGGAAAGTTGCAGTTCTTAAAATGTAAGTATTGAAAGTAGAAAAATTTTGCATTTTTTTAATCTATCGTTGGTATCTTTATGTAACTATCATTAAACCATTGAATTTCTAGAGGCTCATTAGCGTCTAATATACTTTCATCACTTACGTCTTTTCCAGTGCCATAATTAATCTGATCTTCTTTATTGAAATTAACACTTACAAACAGAATTATTTTACTTCCTTTAATTATTTTTTTACTGATAAAGTCGGTATTGTAAGTACTTATTGGTAATATTTGTTTTTCATTTGGGGTAAGTAATTTTCTTTCATAACTATTATGTAAATAACTTGCTCTACCTTTAAAACTTGATAAATTAAATAAATCACCTGTTGGCTCTATTTGCATCATATTTAAATTAAAATCAAAATCTTTTTTGTTTATAATAACTTTTATTTCACCTTCAAAAGAACCACTTATAATTACATCTTTTTCTAATTCTTCTGAAATAAAAACTAAAGTGTTTTTTGAAATATAAGTGCTATCTTTTTCAGAATAATGATAATAATCATTATTACTTTCTCTATTTTTAAAATCTATAATTTGATTGTTACTTTCAATGGTATTGGGTTTTGTAAAAACAGATTCGTTATTGATATTATTTTTTAAATAGAATTTGATTGAATTATTTGAGGTTTTATCAATACTTTCTACATGTTTCCATTTATTTGTATCCATAATTTGAAAGTTAATTTTGTCTTTTAATAATTTTGGTTTGGATTTGTTTTTCAAAATATGATCAAACCATTCATAAGATATATCTAACATGCTTATCCTTGCTACACTATCAAGAGTGTAACCATAAAGAGTGTTTTGAGTTTGGGTTTGAGCTGTTGAATGATTAAATGGTCCTATTACTAAGTAATGATTTGGATTTCTGTGATATTTAAAATGTTCTCTTAAATAATACAGTGCCCCTTTTTGATCAATATCATAATATCCTGTTATAGTTAAAATTGGAATATTTATTTTACTATAATCTTCTTTAAAAGGAATCATACTTTTCCAATAATTATCATAACTTGGATGATCTAACCATTTTTGGAAAATGATACTTTTTTTTCCACTAATAGAATCTAAATCTCTAAATTTTTTTCCACTTTGAAACCATTTTTCATTTACATTATTCCATTTGTTAAAATCAAAAAAATCACTTCTATCAGTCAAATTATTGTTTGTAACATAATTTATCCATTGTAAAGAATATGACATAAAAACATTATTACACATTGGAAAATCAATTGCTCCAATACCAACAGCAACTTGAGGTACAATAGTTTTTAGTGCAGGGTGCATTTTTTTTGTAGTTGCCCATTGACTAAATCCAGAATAACTTCCACCTAACATTCCTATTTTTCCATTACACCATTTTTGTTTGCTTATCCAATCAATTATTTCAAATAAATCTTCAGCTTCATTTTCAAATGGATTGTTTTCATCTAAGTTATTTCTCTTACCTCTTGGATTAAAAACTACACCTATATAATTGTTTATAGCTGCTCTTTTTGCTACCAAAGTATCATTATAACCTGCGTATATGTTATTCGTTAAAATTACAGGAAGTTTACTTTTAGATTTTTTTTTTGTTATAATTGTGGCTGTTAATATTATATCATTATTTAATTTTACATCTCTTGTCTCAATTTTAAATTTAGCTTTATTTAAAATTTTATATTTATTTAAAATTTCATTACCAATAAGTAAATTGATTTTGTAATTTTGATAAATTTTTATCAAATTAAAGGCCTGATTATATGAAAGAGTATCTGAATTTATATTTGAAATAAAATCATTAAATTGAATTTTAATTTTTTCAGGTTTAATTAGTAGTTTATCCAGTTTAATAAAATCATTATCTGAGAGATTTGCAAAGCTTTTACTAATAATTTTTTTTGAAATATGGTTAAAAGTGTTATTTTTTTTAATTGATGATAATTTAATATTAGAATAAATTTCTACAAGAAAAAAAAGTTGTTTTTCCCACTCTTCCTTTGACAGGGTTCTTCTATATAATTTTATATCTTTTTCTATATAACTGTAATTATCCAAAACTAAATTAAAATAGATTCTTTTTTCTATTGAATCTAACTTGTTACTGCTTTGAAAGTCTTTTAATAATGACTCTGTTAAAATAATTATTTGCTGATCTAAAATAACAGAGTCATTAAGTTTTTTTTTATCTATAAGATAGTTTTGTGCATTAGATTTTACAAAACATAAAAATAAAAAGAATGACAAATAAAAAATATTTTTACACATTAGTTTTAACATAATTTTTTTTAATTTTTCTATTTTCATTCTTTTTTAATAAATATTACCCAACAGTTTGTAATGTTCTATAAATAGTATTACCAGTTGTTTTAGGATCATCACCTCCATTTTCACTACCACCTTTAATTGTTTTCATGTTTTTTAATTTAGCTACTTCAAATTTTTCTAAAGTAAACTTTTTGTTTTCATTTTTTGTTTTCATTTTATTTATTTATTAAAATTAATTTTCCAAATTTAATTTTAAGTTTTATTTCTCTCTAATTTTTCCTTGATGTGTTACACGGTATTCAGGAATATCGTGTAAATAATTTATTAAAATACTGATAATAAATATTTTATATTTTGTTGATTTCCTTTATGAAATAGGAAGGTTTAATGCCTGTTCGCTTAAAAAAGGCTTTAGAAAACGATTCTCCAGCATTAAATCCGGCTTCTTCGGCTATGCCACTGATGGTGTATTTACGTAAATTTTTATTGGTTTTTAATTCTTGTACAATATGATCTATTCTTAAATCGTTGATATAATGAGTAAACGATTTTTGAAAAGTATGGTTAATAATACCCGACAAATATTTGGTATTGGTATTAAAATCTTGTGCCAAAGATTGTACAGAAATAGCAGCGTTTAAATAGCGTTTTTCTTTTTCAAAATTTTTTAATTTTGTTTTAATATCCAAAACAATTTCAGCTGCTATATCCAAAGTTTTTTTAGATTCTTTTAAAGTATTGTCTAAAACAATTAAACGTTCGACTGCTGCCGAATTAGTTGTCAATAGCTGATCAAAAAGCTGTTTAAACTTTTTCTTTTGTTGCACTTGTTTAATACCAAAAGCCACAGTGCTCAAAAATCCTAAAACCAAAAGTCCTATTATGCCATAATTTACTTTTTTGTCCTCTTGTAATGTATTAATAATGCTTTCTTTTTCTTGCACTAAATGGGGAATATCATAGTCTTTATGAATTTTTCGGTTTAGTAATTTATAGTTTTTTTGAAAAGAACTATCTATAGACATTAAAGTATTGATATAATAGAGTTGTTTTTCTTTATTACCCGTTTTTTTATAATAATCAATTAAAAAACGATACCCGTCTGTGAACTCCGGAGTTATTTTATTTAATTTTTGGTAAATTGAATCTACTTTACGATAATTTTCTAAAGCTTTAGAGTAATTATTTAGTCCTTTATATGCTTCCCCATAATAAAAATAGCATGATAAAATATTAAGATCAATATTTTTATACTTTTTTAGTTTAGGTAAAGCAATGTCTATACTATCAATTGTTGCTTGATATTTTTTTTCATGTAATTTATTAGCACCTTCATTAACAACAAATAAATATTTCATTTCATCATATTTATACTTTGTCGACTCGTAATAACCTATTTTATTATAATAAGAAGCGGAATCAGTTTTATTCAAAGAAAAATAAGCATCTGCAATGCCAAAAATTATTGAAAGATTATATTCTCTGTAATTTTCTCCAGTATTTTTTTTCTTGTCAAAATAATTATAACTTTCTATATATAAATTTAACGCCTCCCTGTAATCTCCTAAATATTCTGATTTTATAATACCTATATTGTTTTTTGTATCATAAAAAAAATCTAAATTATTATATTTAAGAGCAGCTTTTTCAGAAAGCAAAAGATTTTCAACAGCATCTGAATAGTTACTATTTTCAACATCTTTAACAGATTTTCTAGTATAGGCAAGCATTGGATATTTATCACTTTTTCTATTTTTAGTTAAATTGATAATGCTATCGCAATAGATGTAATACGTTTTATCATCTGAGAAATAAGTGTGATAATAGTATCCTGTTGCAATCTCTTCTATATTTTTTTCTCTCTTTGCTTTTTTTAAGTATTGTTTTGCAAAGTATACTATTCTTTTTTTATTTAATTTATTATTATTTACGGAATCTCTAAGTTGTTTATAACTCATCATCTCTAACTCTTTTTGCGTTTGAGCTGTCAAAAAAGAACTAAAAAGAATAAAAAAACATGTAAATACAAATCGGTTAAGAAACATTTTACTCATAAATTGTTAAGTATTTGGCTAAAATAGTACTTTTAGTTTAAAAAAGCATAAAATTTTTTTTAAATACTAAAACCATTATTATCAGATAAATAAGTAGTTTTTTAACACGACATTCCCGAATTACGACACGAAATTCAGGAATGACGTGTTACTTTATTTGCACAAACAAATAAACACTGCTACTTTTGAAATGTAGAACTGAAATAAAAAGTTTGTTTCACTTCATCTTTAAAAAAAAGAGAAGCATTAAATAGAAAATGAATTAACAAAAAAAGGTTTTGTTTTTACAAAAAAATAGTGGCCACTATTAAAAAAGGAAGTTTAAGCTAATGTTAGCCTTTTTAAAAAACAAAGAGCATAAAGTTATCGATAACTTAATATAATGAAACATTATAACAAGGAAAGGTTGGCTTTGTTGTAGTGTAAGAGAGAACCAACCCTAAAAAAAAACAGCCACTTAGTATAATGTTTTGACGGACATAAAAAGTGACTGTAAGTAATTTTAAAATACAAATATAATGAAAAAATTAGTTTTTGGCTTAATTGCCACGGTAATGTTTAGCTTTAGTGGATTTGCTAACAACAATTTAGAAGAAACATCAAAAATCAATGTTCAAGGATTTGAATCTTCATTTTATGAATCAAATTTAACAAGTGATTTAACTTTTGATGTTGTTACAAATTATAATTTATTTGACGCTACTCTTTGTGACGTTACAGTAACTGTTAGTGTTGGTTATGGTGCAACATTTGCAAGTATGACAGTAACTGCAAAAGATATTGACTGCAGCAAATTAATAGCAGAAGCAAAAAAATTAAAAGCACAATTAACTGCGGCTATTGAGGGTTAAACAATAATAATAACACCTACACAATCAGAGAGTAGGTGTTATTTAAAATTTATTTTATGAAATCAAAATTAACTATATCGTTCTTTTTTTTATGTATTTTTAGTATTAATTATGCTCAAAATCTTAATGAATCAAATATTTACTTACAATATGATATGTATTTAAATTTTCATAGTTCTATTAAATATTCAGCAGAGTTAATTTCAAATTCAAAGCAATCATTATATAAATATAAGCTTAGTGAAGATGAGTTAACATACAGAGAAGAAAATATTGATACCGAATCTAAAATTGATATCACAATTATTGATAGTGCAACTAGTTATGTATATTTTGATAATATTGAAAAATTAATGACAGAAAACAGAAAGTCAATTTATTCAAAACAAACGTATTTCATTAAAGATTCTATTCTGAATATTAATTGGAATTTATTGGAAGAATCAAAATTAATTAATGACATGTTATGCAAAAAGGCAATTTGTAATTTTAAAGGAAGAAATTATACAGCATGGTATTGCCCCACTATTCCTATAAGTAATGGTCCATGGAAGTTAATTGGTTTGCCAGGATTAATATTTGAGGCCATTGATGAGGAAAATCAAGTTGCTTTCTATTTAAAGAAATTAGTAATTCCTTGTAAAGAAATTATAAATAATGATATTTTAAAAGAAAAGAAATATTTAACTGAAGGTGAATTTATAATTCTACAAGAAAAAGAGAAAGAGGAATTTCAATCAAAAATGGCAACAAAATTTGGGAGAGGAACTAGTGTTAAAATTGATTACAAAGTAGATGGGATTGAAAAATAATATTAATTAAAAAATTAAAAATATGAAAACATTAATTTATGTAGTATCTGTTATGTTTTTTTCAAATTATAGCAATGCTAAAAGTTTTGATATTGAGGAAATAAATCCTCAAGTTGTAAAAGTTGTAAAAACCAAAGACATATGCACAATTACATATACAGTTCGTGAAACATCTAATGGAGTTACAACAACAAATGAGTATACATTAACAGCAGAAACTTGTGAAGAAGTTGAAGCATCTGCAATTGATGCGGGCATAATAAAATCAAAAAAAAATGCTCAATAAACCTTAGATTCTAATTACAAATAAGAAAATTTTTTTCATTTTTCTAATAGCTTTTATGAAGAATAAGTCTCATATTTTCATTTATTTGAGACTTATTTTCATTTATAAGGCATCTTTAAACTAATAATAAAAAAAAAGACTATCCCAAACTCAGACTAATTTCATTATTTTCCTTTTTATTCTGAAACTACAAAATAAACATAAGTAGTAATGAATAGACATAGTTAGTCTTATAGGATTTTTTTTATTACGATTACTACTTTGTCGATAGTAAAAAAAGATTATTTTTTTCTTTAGTACAAGTTAAGGTTAGTAATTTATTTTAATGAAAATTTCTTTTTAACAAGCAAATATTTATATATAATGAAAGTAATAATAAATTTAATGCAAATTTCAATCTTGATTTTGTTGTTTTGTTTTAAAACTTATTCCCAACCCACTATTTCAGGCATTATTAGAGACACTAATAATGAAACCATTCCTTATATTAATGTGGTTTTAAAACCTCAAAACGGCAGTTCTATTGAAGCCTATTGCTATGCAAATGAAAAAGGTAATTACAAATTAAAAACAACAAAAAGGGGTAATTTTATATTAACTTTTTCAAGTCTTTCATATAAAACAAATTCTATTAATGTTGAAATAAATGAAGACACCAAAGAAATTACAATAGATATAATATTAGAAAATGAAATAAAAATATTAAACGAAATAATTGTGAGTGCAAATCGTCCTATCACAATAAAAAACGACACCATAATATTCAATGGAGATTCCTTCAGACAAGGTAACGAGCAAACGGTTGAAGATTTACTCAAAAAAATACCAGGTCTAAGTATTGATGCAAATGGAACTATAAAAGTAGGCAACCAAGAAATTGAAAAGGTAATGGTTGATGGTGATGACATGTTTGAAAAAGGCTATAAAATATTAACTAAAAATATGCCCGCCAATCCTATTGATAATGTAGAATTGTATCAAAATTATTCCAATAACAAACATCTAAAAGGTATTGAAAATAGCGAAAAAGTGGCTTTAAATCTAACCTTAAAAGAAGACGCAAAGCGTGTTTGGTTTGGCAATATGCAAGTAGGTTATGGACTAAATTCTGAAAATAGATATGAAGTTAGAAGTAACTTAATGAATTTTGGTAAGAAAAATAAATATTATTTTCTGACTAATCTTAATAATATTGGTATTGATGCCGTAGGTGATATCAACCATTTAATAAGACCTTATCGTTTTGATGAAGCAGGAAGTATAGGCGATGACCAAAGTGTAAATTCATTATTAGGTTTAGGTTTTGATACTCCTAATTTAAAACAAAAAAGAGTTAATCTCAACAATGCAGAAATGCTATCATTAAATAGTATTTTTACTTTATCAGAAAAAGTAAAACTCAAAACTCTTGGCTTTTTAAATACCGATGAGATTGATTTTTATAGAAATGGTTTTCAAACTTTCAGTGTTGGAAATACAACATTTACTAATACCGAAGATTTTGTAGGTAGAAAAAAACAACTGACAGGTTTTGGAAAAGTAGATGTAACCTATGATGTTTCAAAAACCAAAACTATTGAATATACTGGAAAATTTAATAAAACCAAAGAGAAAAATAGAAGTGATTTGTTTTTTAATAATGACTTATTAAACGAAAGATTAAACACTAATAATCAACTATTTGACCAAAAATTGGTTTATACCAATAAATTTAAAAACAATAAAGTTTTCTTGCTTTCAGGAAGATACATAGGCGAAAAAACGCCACAAAATTATGCAGTAAATCAATTTATTTTTAGTGATTTGTTTTCAGAAGATGCTAATAATACGAAACAATTTAGCGAAAACAAAATGCAATTTGCAGGTTTTGAAGGTCATTTATTAGACAAAAAAGAAAATGGCGATTTGTTGGAACTAAAAATCGGTAATCAATTACGAATTGATAATTTAGATACTCGATTTGAATTATTACAAAATGAAAACAATCTTGCTTTTCAGAATGGCTATCAAAACAATTTAACATACTCAACAAACGATATGTATTTATCAGCTAAATATCGTTTTAAACTAAAGAATTTTACTTTATTAACCCAAGCAGATTTTCATCAATTATTCAATCAATTAGAAAATTTTGATATCAAATCAAATCAAAATCCGTTTTTTGT
Organism: Flavobacterium sp.; assembly: GCF_965657075.1. Lineage (GTDB taxonomy): Bacteria > Bacteroidota > Bacteroidia > Flavobacteriales > Flavobacteriaceae > Flavobacterium. The sequence continues at coordinate 97,244 of NZ_CBFHMV010000005.1, read as the reverse complement.
GATGCCAAAAATTGGCTTAGATTGGAAAATTAACGATAAAAACAAAATCCTTACTTCTTATTCTTATAACGCTACAAATGCTAGTGTTTTAGATGTGTATTCGGGTTTTGTACAAACTAGTTTTCGCTCATTTTCAAAAGGGTTAGAACAATTTAATCAATTAAATTTATCAAGTGCTATTTTAAATTATACTTATGGCAGTTGGGGCGACAAGTTTTTTGCTAATACTTTTGTCTTGTATTCCAAAAACAATGATTTTTTTAGCACTAATTCCATTATTGCTCAAAATTATTCACAATCTGAAAAAATAATGATTAAAAATCGTGAGTTTTTATCCATTTCATCAAACATTGATAGGTATTTTAAACCCATCAAATCAAATTTAAAATTCAATTTAGGAGCAACCAAAACCAATTATAAGAACATCGTAAACAATTCAAATTTAAGAGAAGTTAAAAGCTTTAATGCAGATTATGGTTTTGAATTGCGTTCAGGTTTTAGAGGTTTTTTCAATTATCATATTGGCTCAAAATGGAAATACAGCAAAGTTGAAACAACTATTATAAATAGTTTCACAGACAATATGAGTTTTTTAGATTTATCATTTATGTTTAATGATAAATTTAATATACAAATACAATCAGAACGTTATTTTTTCGGAAATTTAGACAAAGACAACAACAAATATTATTTCTTAGACGTAGAAGCTCGTTATGTGGTAAAAGAAAACAAACTAACTTTTTTCTTGTCAGGTAATAATCTTTTTAATGTAGAAACATTTAAAAATTATAGTATTTCCGACATCAACATTTCACAAACCGAATATAGATTAATGCCAAGATATGTGCTTTTAAAAATGGAATATAGGTTTTAAACACATTATAGGTATGGACATAGTTGAAGGTGTTCAAAAAAACAAAATGCTCATTAATTTGGAGTTTCCTATCGATAGATTAATTCAATTTATTACACAATATAACAACTTCATCAACGAAGGGGAAAAATTCTATCAAAAATTCAGCATCATTCTCAATAGCTATGAAAATGAGAAACAATGTGAAAGCAAACTGCCTTTAGAGTATAAGAGATTAAAATCGGATATAGATATAGCCATAGATAAATTTAACGTTGCCTATAGACCAGTAGAAATCAATGGTACAAAAATGAAAGAAATTTTATATGGAATTAATGAGTTTCAATAATGTAAATTAATTTGTTTGTTGTTAAATAAAACGAGGTTTATTTTTATGAACCCGTTTTATTTATGCAAATAGGTTTTAATTTTTCTTTTAAAAAAAAGAGAAGCATTAAATAGAAAATGAAATATCAAACAAAGGTTTTGTATTTACAAAAAAAATAGTGGCCGCTATAAAAAGGAAGTTTATGCTAATGTTTACCTTTTTCAAAATAAAAGAGCTAAGTTATCCATAACTTAATTTTATTGAAACATCATAACAAGGAAAGGTTGGCTTTGTTATAGTGAAAGAGAAAACCAACCATAAAAAAAAACAGCCACTTTATATAATGTTTTGACGGACATTAAAAGTGACTGTAAGTAATTTTAAAATACAAATATAATGAAAAAATTAATTTTTTGCTTAATTGCATTTTTAACAATCTGTATTTCATGTGTTGGTCAAAGTAAAACAAAATCAGAGATTATTGGAGAACCAAAAATTATTATTGATAATAATTCAATGATATCTGAAGAGTTTGAGGCAAGTGCAAGATTTCCTTTTAATTTTACAATTACTGTTGCAGCAGATTACGTTAATGTAGTTAGTACAGATTGCTGGACTGTAAATGTTAGAGTGTATTTTAATACTGAACAAGGGTCAATATTGATGGCTAATCAAAATGTAAATGTTGGTTCAGGTTGTCCTCAAGGAAGAATATCAAATGATTCCAGTGTAAAATGTCCAACTAAAGAATATAAAGGTGATTTGATAATTGAAAATAAAGATTCGTATGAATATTGTCTGATTGAGTTACTAGAAGATGAAAATATTTATAAAGTATATGAAAGAATCAAAATTGAATACATTAAAAGAAATTTAAAATAGCAATTATTATGGCTGTCATATTAAAAAGGCAGCCATAATTAAATAGAGTAAAACATGAAATAGATTGCTTATATACTAATTTTTTTATTATTTATTAGTTGTAAATCTTTGTTAGTGAATTATGCTTTAAAACAAAAAGGTATCTATGATAACAAAATAACTCTCAATAAATTTAAAAAAGAAGATTCAGAAATTGTTTTTTTTCAGATGGCACATATTGGTACAGATTTATTCTATAATGATGTAAAACAAAAAGTTGATTCATTAATTAAATACAATTAAATTTACAAAACTCACTAAATAAATTATTATGTATAAATTTATTATTACCGCATTATTTTTATCAATTAATACTATTTCTTTATCACAAGATTTTGCTAAAAAAAAATATATTTCAGCAGAATTTAATTATAGAAGCTATGGCACTAATGACCATATAGGCAATGGTTTTGGTTTAGAATATTCCAAAGAGGTAAATAAATGGTTTGGTTATGGTATAAATGCAAGTTTTTTTTCTAATAAGAAAACAGATTGGGATTTTTCTAATCCATTTACAGGGGATCGATATATTTATAGAGGTTTAATTAATGACTATAAAGTAACACCCTTTGTACAGTTATTTCCAATTAATACTAAAAGTATAGATTTTTTCTTTCATTTAGGCTTAAAAACAGGTTATTATCATCAAGAATATTATTTAGGTGGATATAATATAAATTACACGCCTGAAAGTTTTGATAATTTTATTTATGATGATGGCTATAAGGGTATTCAATTAGGTTATGAATTAGGTTTAGGTATAAGGGTTCAAGTAAATAAAATGACCATGACACCTAACGTAACATTAATTTCTAATGATTTAGAAGGAAATAGTTTTTCAGGTATAAATTTAAAAATAGGTTGGCAAATAAAATAATGGCTGCTAGCAACCGCTACTAAGCAATATAGCATAATTAGCGTTACTGTTATTGCAAATGTGTTTCGGGCAATGTGAAAAGTTAGTTCTTTTTCAATTCCGTAAATTTCAGCTAATTCCTTTAAAAAAGCATTCATTTTTTGGTTGGATAGCATAGGGAGCAGTTTCTCATGATCAAATTTTTAACTCGAAAACGTATAAACATGAGAAAAATTAAGTAAGTTGAAGAAAAACAGAGTTAGCACTAAAAAAGTAATCATAAATTAATGCCTTCTTCTCAATCTTTACAAGGCATTAACTCAAAACAACTTTTTCCTAATTTTTTTCCAACGGTAATTTCTTATAAATCGGGCTTGTTCGTTAGTAACTAATAACGCTTTTCCAGAAGATTTGGCTTTTATAAACCCATGGATATAATCTATAAAAAGTAGCGGTTTTTTCTTTCTTAGAGCCAATTTTAAAGAGGCTATAGCTGTTATTAAAAAACCATATCCTAAACTGTAAAAAGCTTCTCCTTGTTTATAACGAGCAGCTTTGTTGTAATTGGTACCAGTGGGTTTTAAGTGTTTTACTTGTAATGTTTCATCGGTAACGACTTTCCAATTATAGAATTTACAAAGCAATTCATCCACAGTATCCCAACCCATTGCAGGTTTTAAACCGCCAATTTGTTGAAATGTTTCTTTTCTATACGCTTTAAAAGCTCCTCGAATATGGTCTTTATCGGTTAGGTTTTCTAAAATCCAACTTCCGTTTTTTTCGATATACGCAAAGCCTCCAACCATTCCTATACGCTCATCAGATTGAAAATGTTTTATAATTGTTTCAAAATAATTGGCAGGAAAAATCAAATCAGCATCGGCTTTTACAATAAAATCATAATCATCATCTAAAGTTTCTAAACCAGTTTGAAATGCTTGAATTACCTTACTTCCAGGCAAATGAATGGCATCGGAAGTTTTGTTAATTATTGATATCCATTTATGCTTTTTGATAAACTTATTTACTTCAATTTCAGTAGTATCTGAAGAATTATCATTAACAACTATTACTTTTTTTGGCTTAGCAAATTGATATACAATTGACCTTAAAGTAAATGCAATGTGGTTGGCTTCATTATATGCAGGAATGATGATGTAATAGTTCATTTATCTAATTACTTTTTACTAATTACTCTTTACTAATTACTAATTACTCTTTACTCTTTCAGCATAAACCAAATAATAACGATTGGTAAAGTACCTCAATAAAGGTCTAAACCCTATTTTTTTTACAGGATGAGTAAATTTTACACTATCCACAATTTGAAACCCCGTTTTTTCTAACAACCAATCCAGTTGCCAATCTTCAAATTCATGATAATGTCTGTCCCACATATCGGTTTTGCTTCGATAAGCAGAAGAAAACCACAAACGCATTGGAATAGAAATCAAAATTTTATTGCATTTTACATTTTCTAAAATGGTGTAGGGATTTAATAAATGTTCAAAAATTTCAAAAGCTGTAACAACTGAATACTCTTCACTTTGTAAAGTAGTTTGATCCATATCTAAATCTTCTCCTTTTGTATTTTTGACCTTGTATCCATTATCATCCATTATTTTAGAAAAAGGATTTGGTACACCTAAATCTAAAATAGTTTCGTCAGTTGAAATATGTTTTTTTAGAAAATCTAAAGTAATGTTGAATCGTTTGCTTGGATATGTTTTTTCGTACATGAATAGATCTGTCTCTGGTTTTTGTATTATGTAAAGCTACAAAGTTATACTAATAAAGCGTAATTTTTGTACATTAGCTTTTTAAAAAATTTGATTATGAAGAAAATAGCCTTGTATTTAGTTTTTTGTATTTCATTTTTGTCGAATGCACAAGAAAAAACAATAATTCATTGTGGTAAGTTTGTTGATGTTGAAAACGCTAAGGTTTTAGATAATATTTATGTTACCATTATAGGTGATAAAATTGAAAGTGTATCTAATGTTAAACCAATAGTTGCAGAAAAGGATTTGTTTATTGATTTATCTAAAAAGACTGTCATGCCTGGTCTTATTGATATGCATGTGCATTTAGAACATGAAACTAATGCGAAACAATATTTGGAAGAATTTACTTTGAATGATGCTGATATTGCCTACAAATCATTGGCTTATGCTGAGAAAACTCTAAATGCAGGTTTTACAACTGTTAGAGATTTAGGAGGAACAAATATCAATATATCTTTAAGAAATGCCATTGACAAAGGTTTGGTAAAAGGGCCAAGAGTATTTACTGCTGGAAAATCTATTGCAACAACTGGTGGTCATGCAGATCCAACCAATGGTTATAGAAGTGATTTAATGGGGAATCCTGGTCCAGATGAAGGTGTTGTTAATGGTGTAGATGATTGTGCAAAAGCGGTAAGACAAAGATATAAAGATGGAAGCGATTTGATCAAAATAACGGCTTCTGGAGGTGTATTAAGTGTTGCAAAAAGTGGTGAAAACTCTCAATTTACAATAGAAGAAATACAAGCTATAGTTAGTACAGCTAACGATTATGGTTTTAAAGTTGCGGCTCATTGTCATGGTGAGGAAGCAATGAAAAGGGCAGTTGTTGGAGGCGTTCATTCTATAGAACATGGCACTTATATGAGTGAAGATGTTATGAAATTAATGAAAGAAAGAGGTACCTATTTAGTGCCAACGGTTACAGCAGGAAAATCGGTTGGATTATTTGCAAAAATTCCAAATTATTATCCAGATGTCGTTGTTCCGAAAGCATTAGAAATTGGTCCAAAAATTCAAAACACTTTTGCTAAAGCTTATAAATATGGTGTAAAGATTGCTTTTGGAACGGATGCTGGTGTTTTTGCTCATGGTGAAAATTGGAAAGAATTTATTTACATGAATGAAGTAGGTATGCCTTTTATGGAAATATTAAAAACTGCTACTATAAATGCGTCGGATTTATTAGGCCAATCTTCTAATTTAGGTACGATTGAAAAAGGGAAATTTGCTGATATTATTGCAGTAGATGGTGATCCAACAAAAGATATTAATCTGATGGGGAAAGTCACTTTTGTAATGAAAGGTGGAAAAATTTACAAGTCGGAATAATTACATTCTATATGCAATCGCATTAATATTCATTCCTGCACCTACAGAGGCAAAAAGAATAATGTCGCCTTTATTTAAAGACTGATTATCTATTTGTCCTTTTATTATTAAGTCATAAAGAGTTGGTACAGTTGCAACACTAGAGTTTCCTAATTTATGAATACTCATAGGCATAATGCCTTCAGGAGTTGCAGTTTTATATAGTTTGTAAAAACGATTAATTATAGCTTCGTCCATTTTTTCATTGGCTTGATGAATTAATATTTTTTTGACTTCACTAATGTCAATTTTTGCATTTTCTAAACATTCCTTCATGGCATTTGGTACGTTAGACAAAGCAAATTCATATATTTTACGACCATACATTTTTATATAACGCACATCTGGATCATTATCTTGATTGTATGATTTTCCAAAATATAAATAATTGGCCTCATCGTAAGTATAAGTCCCTGATTTATGGGATAAAATGCCACAATCTTCTTCTGTAGATTCAATAATTGTAGCTCCAGCACCATCTGAATATATCATGCTGTCTCTATCAAATGGATCAACAACTCTTGATAATGTTTCTGCACCAATAACTAAACATTTTTTTGCCATTCCAGCTTTGATAAAAGCCTGAGCTTGAATAACACTTTCAACCCAACCCGGACAACCAAAAAGCATATCATAAGCTACACAGTTTGGATTTTTAATGCGTAAATTATACTTTACTTTTGACGCTAAACTTGGCAACATATCTCCTTGGATAGCACCTTTTTTTACATCTCCAAAGTTGTGTGCTAGAATAATATAATCTAAAGTTTCTGGATCTATATTTGCGTCTTCAATTGCTTTTTTTGCAGCAATTGTAGCCATGTCTGAAGTGTTTTGATCCCCTAAAGCATATCTTCGTTCCTGAATACCAGTTATATCTGTAAATTTTTGAGCAATTACATCATTTGAGTAATTTATAGAGGAACCATCTTCGTTTAAAAATTTGTGATTAGCAAAATCTGCATTAGTTACAACTTTTGAAGGAATATAACTTCCTGATCCTGTTATTTTGATATTCATCCTGTTAATTTAATGAAATTTATATGTAAATTTAATAATTATATATTACAAAACTTTAATTAATTTACTATGCACGCATACTATTATCATATTGTTAAAAATGCACTATATATATTGTTAAATATTTATAATTAAACCCGTTTTTATGTAAATTTAATTTGCATTATAGTAGCCATACTTAATGCATTGGTTTTCATTTGCTCTGAATTTAGACCGCTAAAGTTTGAATCTATGCTTATGTAAAAATGATTTAACCAAGTGTCATAATGCTCTTTTTTGAAAGCGTGTTTCTCATGTAAATCTTTGTGGATTTGAAACATATTGTTGCTGTAACCTCCTTTCATAAACAAGGATTGTTCCCAGAAAGTAGCCAAAATATCAAAGTGATGTTCCAAATGTTGGTCAATATTTGTGATTTTAGTGAAGTAAAAACTAATACTTTCATCAGTTAAGAGTTTTCCATAAAATTCTCGCATGACTAAAAGAATATCTTCTCTAGTTTCGATATCATTCATTTTTTAAATTTTAGACAAAGTTAGTATTCTCCTAATTTTATTATCTGACATTTATCATAAAAAAGAAAAAGGTTTCAAAAATTAATCTGAAACCTTTACTATTTATAAACCCTAAGGACTAATTACTATTTTTACATATACGCTTCAATAGGAGCACAGCTACAAACTAAATTTCTATCACCATAGGTTTCATCTACTCGACGAACACTTGGCCAGAATTTGTTTTCCATAACATACTCTAATGGATAAGCTGCTTTTTCTCTTGAATAAGGTAAAATCCAAGTATCAGAAGTTAACATGTTTAAGGTATGAGGAGCATTTTTTAAGACGTTGTTTGGTTCTTCTATTGTTGCGGCTTCAATTTCTTTACGAATAGAAATCATCGCATCACAGAATCTGTCTAACTCAGCTAAATCTTCCGATTCAGTTGGTTCAATCATTAATGTTCCAGCAACAGGGAAAGAAACTGTAGGTGCATGATAACCATAATCCATTAAACGTTTTGCAATATCAGTAACTTCAATTCCTTTGGCTTTGAAAGCTCTACAATCTAAAATCATTTCGTGAGCCGCTCTTCCTTTTTCACCAACATATAAAATTGGGTAATGTTCTTCTAAGCGTGCTTTCATGTAATTGGCATTTAGAATAGCATATTTTGTTGCATTTGTAATTCCTTCTGCACCTAACATACAGATATATCCATAAGAAATTAAGCAAACTAAAGCAGAACCATAAGGTGCTCCAGAAATAGCAGTAATAGCTTGATCGCCACCAACTTGTACTAATGGATTGCTTGGTAAAAATGGAACCAATTTTTCATTTACACAAATTGGTCCAACACCTGGTCCACCACCACCATGAGGAATTGCAAATGTTTTGTGTAAGTTTAAGTGACAAACATCAGCACCAATTGTAGCAGGATTTGTTAGTCCAACTTGTGCATTCATATTAGCACCATCCATATAAACTAAACCACCATTATCGTGGATGATTTGCGTAATTTCTTTAATAGCACTTTCAAAAACACCGTGAGTTGAAGGATAAGTTACCATTAAACATGATAATTCGTCTTTATATTGAATAGCTTTTTCTCTTACATCATCCACATCGATATTACCGTTTTCCATAGTTTTGGTAACAATAATTCTCATTCCAGCCATAGCAGCTGAAGCAGGATTTGTTCCATGTGCTGAAGCAGGAATTAAACAAACCGTTCTTTGTTTATCGCCTCTTGATAGGTGATAAGCACGAATGGTCATTAAACCAGCATATTCTCCTTGAGCACCAGAATTTGGTTGTAATGTAGTTCCAGCAAAACCAGTAATTACATTCAATTGGTGTTCTAATTTTTTAAGCATTTTAGTATAACCTTGCACTTGATCTAAAGGAGCAAATGGGTGAATGGTGTTCCAATAAGGCATGCTTAAAGGTAACATTTCAGCAGCTGCATTTAATTTCATTGTACATGAACCTAAAGCAATCATCGAATGATTTAAGGATAAATCTTTACGTTCTAATTTTTTGATATAACGCATCAAACTGGTTTCAGAATGGTATTTATTGAATACCTCATGTGTCAAAAATTCCGATTTTCTGTTTAAGTGCATCGGATAATTGTTTTCTAAAACATATTCAGAAACTTCAAAAGCTTCTTTTCCTAATGCTTCAGCGAAAATGGCAATTACTTCATTAACATCACTAAATAAGATAGTTTCGTTTAAAGAAATTGAAATTGTTTCATCGTCAATGTAGAAGAAATTTACTTCTTTACTTTCAGCGATAGCTCTCACTTTTTTAGCATCAGCTTTTACAACAATGGTGTCAAAAAAGGCAGTATTTGTTTGGTAAACACCTAATTTATTCAAAGCATCAGCTAAAGTCGAAGCCATTCCGTGAACTTTGTCAGCTATATATCTTAAACCATTTGGTCCGTGATAAACTGCAAACATTCCTGCCATAACAGACAATAAAACTTGAGCTGTACAGATGTTTGATGTTGCTTTTTCACGTTTGATATGTTGTTCACGAGTTTGTAATGCCATACGAAGCGCACGATTACCATCTGTATCTTGTGACACTCCAATAATTCGACCTGGCATAGAACGTTTGTATTCTTCTTTCGTAGCAAAGTAAGCAGCATGAGGACCACCGTAACCCATTGGAATTCCGAAACGTTGTGTAGTTCCAACTACTACATCAGCTCCCATTTCACCTGGAGGTGTTAATTTTACTAACGATAAGATATCAGCAGCAACAGCTACTTTTATTTCGTTTTCATTGGCTTTTTTAATAAAATCAGCATAATCATATATTTGACCGTATTTTCCAGGATATTGAAGAATAGCTCCAAAATAGTCGTTTGAAAAATCAAATTCTTGATGATTTCCGATAACTAATTCAACACCAATTGGAGTTGAACGAGTTTGAAGAACCGATAAAGTTTGTGGTAAAATTTCTTCAGAAACGAAGAATTTACAAACATTATTTTTCTTTTGGTCACGAGAACGAACATCAAATAACAAAGCCATTGCTTCAGCAGCAGCAGTACTTTCGTCTAATAAAGATGCATTTGCGATTTCCATTCCAGTTAATTCAATAACTGTAGTTTGAAAGTTTAAGATAGCTTCTAAACGACCTTGAGCAATTTCAGCTTGGTATGGTGTATAAGCGGTGTACCATCCTGGATTTTCAAAAATATTTCTTTGAATTGCTGGAGGAACAATTGTTGGGTGATATCCTAAACCAATGTATGATTTAAAAACTTTGTTTGTACGACCCAAAACTCTAATATGATTTGCATATTCGTATTCGGTCATGATATGTTCCAATTCTAGTGGTTTTTTCAAAAGAATATCACTTGGAATTGTTTCGTAAATTAATTGATCTAAAGTTTCAACACCAATAGTTTCCAACATTTTTGGTAAATCGTTTTCTCTTGGTCCTAAGTGTCTTAACGCAAATGAGTCTGTTTTCATTTATATAAAGATAAAGTGTGTAATTGTGTTGTTTTTTTAGTGTCCGAAACTAGTTCAGATTAAAGTGCAAAAGTAATTATTATACTTTTAATTTTTCCTTAATTTTAATTGAATTTTTGTCTTTTTTTCAACTAAAAGGCATTCTTATTAACACTTTGATTATTTTTGTTGAATGCGAATATTAAAATATTTATTTGACTTTTACATCCAAAGCAGTTTGCATGTTGCATTGGCTGTATATGCATTGATTCGTATAACGTTTTTAAAGTTAAACATTTCTTATGATGAGTCAGTGGCTTATTTTGGTTTTTTTGGCACAATTGTAGGCTATAATTTTATAAAATATGATGAGTTGGCTCGCATTAAAAAAATAAAATTAACCAAAACTTTTAAAGCTATAATTGTTTTGAGTTTCATTTCAGCCATTGCAGCATTTTATTACTTTTTAGAGTTGAAAACGAAAACCAAACTAATTGGATTTGGAACATTGCTTCTCACAATTTTATATACATTACCCTTTTTTCCTCACAAATCCAATATGCGAAATTGGAGTGGTTTAAAAATTTATTTAGTAGCTATTGCTTGGGTTGGAGTTACGGTTCTTTTGCCTGTATTAAATGCTGAATTTGATTTTTCAATATTGGTGATTTTGAAATGTATTCAACGATTTATTTTGGTTTTTGTTTTGATGTTGATTTTTGAAATTATTGATTTACAGTTTGACGATTTAAAACTCCATACTATTCCTCAAAAATTAGGAGTGAAGCAAACTAAAAGATGGAGTTACTTATTAACTTTTATTTTTTTTGTTTTAGACTTTTTTAAACCAAATATTACCAATCAGCAACTATTGATTACTTTTTTAGTTGGTTTGATTTTAATAACTTTTACTTTTTTTGCGAATTCAAAACGCACCAAATATTACACTTCTTTTTGGGTTGAAAGTGTGCCTTTTATTTGGTTGGTTTTTCTATTGATTTTCAGCTAAATTTTTCAAAACGGTATTTCTTGTTTTAAGAAAATTTGTCATGTGTTTTTTTAGAAATAGCCAGTCGAAAAATTTTCCAAAAATTCCAAAAGGAGTTTCGTAAATTAAATTGTCAATCATAACCGTTTTGCCGTTTTTTTCTATAAAAGAATGTTCATGTTTAAATGATTTGAAATTACCATGAATCATTTCATCAGCAAAATAATTGTGTAATTCCATTTCGGTAATTTTACTTGTATGTGTTAAGTAAAATCCAAAATGTTTGCCTTTCCAAGTTACGGTTTCATTTAAGTTAATTAAACCAGAAGTTATTCCAGCAATTGCTTTTTCATCTGTTTTACTGGCAGAATTTTGATGCACATCAATGTTTCTGGCTAAATCAAAAACAATTTGTTTAGATGCATTTATTTTGGTGATGAGGTTTATGGTTGTCATATTTTTAAAATAGAAACCCTTTCAGAGTTTTAAACTCTGAAAGGTTATTGTTTAAGTTAATCGTTGATTACTATTCTGGCTTCTTTGTGATTTTCTTTGGCTTTTCTTTTTCCTCTAAAGAAAAAGTACAAATTTACAAAAAGCATTATTCCTAAATAAATAGCAAATCCACCAATTTTGTAACTTAATCTTTCGATTAATTCTTGATAGGAATTTTGATGTAGATATAATTCTAAAATCATTAAAGCAAATCCAAGGTTCAAGAGATAGAATCCTGTTTCGAATAATTTGTTGGTTGCTTTTGCAATTTCGTCTCGACCATTGAAAATGTCTTTCATGTAAATTAAACTGTTTTTGAACAATGTTTTTGAAACATAAATTGTTAGTCCAATGGCAATTGGTAAATAAATAGCGTAACCGATTAAAATTTTTGAAGTTTCCATAAGATGAATATTTAAATTAATTTTTTTACTTGTTTGGTGATGATTAAAATGTTGAAATAGTGCATTATTCCAATTAAAAATAAAATGATGGATGTCTTGATAGCAATGGTTTCAAATAACTGTGTTTGAGTAGTTATTATGTTCCATTGAACTAAAGTAATAGCACAATAACCTAAATTAAAAAGATAATAAGCAATCAATAAAACCTGATTGATTTTCAAGCATAAATCTTCGTGATTTGGAATTAATTGAGCTACAAAAATGTTTCCGTTTGTATAACAGATTTTACCCACTTTTAAAATGATTATTGCTGTTATAGATAAGTAGATTATATAGCCAATGATGTTTAAGTTCATGATGTTAGGTGTTTAAATGCTTTTTCTAAAGTGTCAAATTCAAATTTAAAACCATTTTCTTGTAATCTTTCTGGAATTACATTTCTACTTTTTAAAACCAATTCAGTTTCTGTTCCAATTATTTTTGCGCCAATTTTTAATATTGGTTTTGGAGTTGGAATTCCAATTGGTATTTTTAAACTTTTTCTTAATTCACTCATAAAATCTCTATTGCGAATTGGTTTTGGTGAAACAATATTTATAATTCCAGTCATTTCTTTTTCAATAATAAATTCGATGGCTCTTGCAAAATCTTTTTCGTGAATCCAACTTATGAATTGATTTCCTTTTCCTTGTTTTCCACCTAAACCAAACTGTGTTAATCTTTTTAAAGGAATAAAAGCACCACCATTTTTACCCAAAACAATTGATGTTCTTAAAGCGGTTTTTAGTGTTTTTGGAGTTTCAATTTCAAAGAATGTTTTCTCCCAAGCTTTGGCAACATTCATAGAAAAGTCATTTCCAATTTCACCATTTTCTTCAGTCATTTGCATATCTACTGAATGTCTGTAAATAGTTGAAGTGGAAGAATTTAACCAATTCTTTGGTGGATTTTTACATTGTAAAATAGCTTTATTCAAAATTGAAGTACTATCAATTCTTGAAGCTAAAATTTCTTTTTTGTTTTTATCCGTATATCTACAATCAACTGATTTTCCAGCCAGATTTATTAATACATCACAATTTTCTAATTCGTTTTTCCAACCAGAGAGAGTCTTTGCATCCCAATTTACATATTTTGCATTGGCTGTTGTTTTAGGTTTTCCTCTTGTAAGAATTACAATTTCTTCAAACTTATCTTTAAAATGATTTAAGATAACTTGACCTAGAAAACCTGTTCCTGCTACTATGATTAGTTTATTTTTCATGATTTTCTTTTAATGAGTAAACAAGTATTGAAAGATACAAGCAAAGTATTGGTGGCAGAAACCAAATCCAATTATCTGCTATTTTAGAAAAGAGTAATAGAAAAAATATTATCACTATTAAGAAATATATTTTAATAGATATACTTTTTGGAAACTTTATCCAATATAATATTCCCAATACTACCTGAATAAGACCTGTAACCATTGTTGAAAGTGCGGCTAGAATAAATAGACCTTCAGCCATAAGACCTAATAATCCAATAAATATTGGAATGAATAATGCAATAGTGTTTAATGCTTTTAATTTTGTCTCCATAATTCTTTTTATTTTTAAACTTTCAGAAAAAATTGAAAGTTTTGATTAAATTTTTTTAGGTTAAATTTTACTTCATAATTTTAATAACCAATCTTCCCAACCAATTGTCTTTGAATTCTGTTGCTTTTTCTAACATATTGTCAGCTTTTAGAACAAAGTCGTATAATTTAGTGGTTTGATCAATAAAGTGTCTTTCTTCTTCGGTTGCATTTGAATCTATAGTAGAAACTTCTTTCAAAACTTTTAAAGCAGGTTTGATTTCTCTTTTACTTCTTTCTCTTGAAATTTTTACGGCTAATTCATCTAAATCTTTTTCAGCCGTAAAAAACTCTCTACGTTCACCAGCTTTATATTCTTTGTAAACAATTCCCCAATCCATTAAAGAACGAAGATTCATAGAAGCATTTCCACGAGAAATTTGCAATTCTTCCATAATATCTTCCATGGAAATAGGTTCGTTGCTAACCATCAAAAGTGCGTGAATTTGAGCCATGGTTTTGTTAATTCCCCATTGACTGCCTAAGGCACCCCAAGTTTGAACGAATTTATTTTTTGCTTCTTTGAATTTCATTTGTCGTTTTTATTGTTTTTTATTGGTCAAATGCAAACGCATTAAAAATGCTTATTGTCATTGTGATGGTTATTTCATTTTGATAGTACAAAGATATATAAAAGTTTTTAAAGTTTCAATAAAAAATGAAAGTTATTTCAGTTTTACATGAAAAATATAATATTGGTGAATACGTTCACCGAAAAACATATAAAATTGGTGAATACGTTCACCGAAAAACATATAAAATTGGTGAATAGAAATAATATTTTATATATTTGTCAAAATTTTATGAGATGATTTCTAGAGATTTAACTCCAGTTTTAGCAACAAAACTGCATAAAGGCAAAGTAATTGTATTGATTGGACCGCGACAAGTTGGAAAAACAACGATGATTAATACTCTTTTGACTGATAATGACTATCTTTTTTTGGATGGTGATGATCATTCTGTGGCTGAAATAATTAGTAATGCCAATACGGAAGCTTTGCGTAGCATCATTGGAACCTATAAATATGTATTTATTGATGAAGTGCAACGTATCCCAAATATAGGTTTGAAGTTAAAAATCATTGTAGATCAAATAAAAAACGTGCAAGTTATTGTTAGTGGTTCATCGGCTTTTGATATTAATAATGCAACACAAGAACCTTTGACGGGAAGAAAATTTGAATATAATTTATTTCCTATTTCTTGGAATGAGTTTGAGAAAAATGCAGGTTACATTAAAGCACAACAACAACTTGAATTGCGAATCTTATATGGAATGTATCCTGATGTTATTAATAATTTTGGTGATGAATACGAAATTTTGAAAAACTTAGTTTCGAGTTATTTGTATAAAGATATTTTGGCTTTGGCTGGAATTAGAAAGTCCGAATATTTAGAAAAAGTGGTTCAAGCATTAGCTTTTCAGGTTGGAAATGAAGTTAGTTATAATGAAATAGCACAATTGGTTGGTATTGATAAAAATACTGTTAGTAATTATATTGACTTGTTAGAAAAAAGCTTTGTAGTTTTTAGAATCAATAGTTTTAGTAAAAACCTTCGAAATGAGATAAAAGCCAACAAGAAAATTTATTTTTATGATAATGGTGTTCGAAATATGATTATTGGAAACTTCAATAATTTAGCACTTCGACAAGATAAAGGTGCTTTGTGGGAAAACTTTATGATGGCAGAACGTATGAAGTTTTTATCGTATACACAAAGTAATGCAAAGCCTTATTTTTGGAGAACTACAACCCAACAAGAAATTGATTATATTGAAACCAATGCTGATGCTGTGAGTGCTTTTGAATTCAAATGGGCAACCACTAAAAAAGCGAAATTACCAAAATCATTTATTGAAGCATATAATCCAAGTTTTTTGGTGGTGAATAAGGAGAATTTTAGAGATTTTTTAGAATAGATTTTTTTAAAACCATTAAGAAATTAAGAAAAATTAACAAAAAAAACTTAATGAACCTTAATAATCTTAATGGTTTTACTTTTAAAACTTAAATCAACCCAGCCCTTTTCAACAAAGCTTCAGGCTTAGCTTCTTGACCTCTAAATTTTTTGTACAAAGTCATTGGATGTTCTGTTCCACCTTTTGAGAGTACATTTTCTTTGAATTTTGTCGCAACTTCTTTATCAAAAATGCCTTTTTCTTGAAAATAAGCAAAAGCATCAGCATCTAAAACTTCGGCCCATTTGTAACTGTAATACCCAGAAGAATAACCACCTTGAAAGATGTGAGAGAAAGAAACACTCATGCAATTTTCAGCCACATCAGAATATAGTTTTGTGTTTTCAAAAGCAGCTTCTTCAAAGGATTTTACATCCTCAATAGTTTGCGCTTTTCCATGATAAGCCATATCCAAAAGTCCAAAACTAATTTGTCTCATAGTTGCAATTCCTTCCAAGAAACTAGCACTTTCTTTGATTTTTTCAACATATTCTTGAGGAATGATTTCTCCAGTTTCATAATGTTTGGCAAATAAAGCCAAAGCTTCTGGTTCGTAGCACCAATTTTCCATCACTTGGCTTGGTAATTCCACAAAATCCCAATACACAGAAGTTCCAGATAAACTTGGATAAACGGTATTAGCCAACATACCATGTAATCCGTGTCCGAATTCGTGAAATAAAGTCGTAACTTCATTAAACGTTAGGAGTGAAGGTTTGCTTGGTGTTGGTGGTGTAAAGTTGCAAACATTAGATATATGTGGTCTATCATTGACTCCATTTCTAATTGATTGTGATTTGAAAGAAGTCATCCAAGCACCATTTCGTTTTCCTTTTCTTGGGAAAAAATCAGCGTAAAAAACTGCTACTAAATGGTTTTCAAAATCTAAAACTTCAAAAGTTTTTACATCTTCGTGGTATTTGTCAATATCAAAAACTTCTTTAAAAGTAATGCCATATAATTTTTCAGCAATTGTAAAAGCACCATTTAAAACATTTTCTAATTTGAAATAAGGTTTTAGTTTTTCATCATCTAAATTGAATAATTTTTGTTTCAACTTTTCTGAATAATAGGCACCATCCCATTTTTCTAAATGATCAATTCCGTCTAATTCTCTTGCGAAAGCAGTTAATTCAGCAAATTCTTTTTCCGCTGCAGATTTAGCTTTTTCTAGTAAATCATATAAAAACGATTTCACTTTGTCAGGATTTTGAGCCATTCGTTCTTCTAAAACAAAATGAGCATGTGAAGCATAACCCAATAAATTAGCACGTTCATGACGTAAACGAACAATATCTTTTACGTTATTTTGATTATCATATTCATTGTTTTGAAATGCTTTTTTACCAGCTGCAATAGCTAATTCTTTTCGTAATTCACGATTATCAGCATAAGTCATAAAAGGCAAATAGCTTGGCATATCTAAAGTAAAAATCCAGCCTTCTAATTGTCTGTTTTCGGCTTCCGATTTTGCAGCTTCAATTACACCTTCAGGCAAACCACTTAAATCATTTTCATGGGTGATATGTAATTGATAATTATTGGTTTCAGCCAAAACATTTTCACCAAAAGTCAGTTTTAATTTGGCCAATTGCGTATCAATTTCACGAAGTTTTGCTTTTTGTTCGTCATTCAACAAAGCACCATTTCTGACAAAACCTTTGTATTTTTTATCCAATAAGGTTTGTTGTTCTGTTGTTAAATTCAAACTATCTTTTTGATCATGTATAGCTTTAATTCTCTTGAATAAATCTTCGTTTAAAGTAATATCATTGCTGAATTCTGTTAACAATGGAGAAACCTCTTGTGCAATTTTTTGCATTTCATCAGAAGTCTCAGCCGAATTCAAATTAAAGAAGATAGATGATAATCTGTCTAAAGGATTTCCTGCAAAATCTAGAGCTTCCAAAGTGTTTTCGAAAGTTGGTGCTTCTATATTTTGAATGATAGCATCAATTTCGGCTTTAGCATTTTTGATATTTTCTTCAAAAGCAGGTTTGTAATCTTCCATTTTTATTTGAGAAAATGGAGCTGAGGTGTATTTTGTATTGAATTTTTGAGTAAGTAGTTTCATTTTAAATATCATTTTATTTAAACCATTAAGAAATTAAGGTTCATTAAGTTCTACAATCCTTAATGAACCTTAAATTTCTTAATGGTTTAAAATTGTTACTTTTTTAAGTCTTCAGAAGATTTTAAAACGGTTTGCTTTAAGTCTTCTTTGTATGCGATGATTTTATCTAAAACACATTTATCAGAAGTTCCAATAATTTGAGCTGCTAAAATTCCCGCGTTTTTAGCCCCATTAAGTGCCACAGTTGCTACAGGAACTCCACCAGGCATTTGCAAAATAGACAAAACAGAATCCCAACCATCAATAGAATTACTTGATTTTACAGGAACACCAATCACAGGCAATGGAGACATAGAAGCAACCATTCCAGGCAAATGAGCAGCTCCACCAGCACCAGCAATAATTACTGAAATACCACGTGTGTGAGCATTTTTACTAAAATCAAATAATTTTCCTGGAGTTCGGTGTGCGGAAACAATATCGACTTCAGTTTCGATGTCAAACCCTTTTAAGATGTCGATGGCTTCTTGCATTACGGGTAAATCGGATTTTGAACCCATTATTACGGCTACTTTCATTTTTATTTATGTTGTTTGTTATTCGTAGTTGGTTTAAAATTTCTTGTTTTCAATTGAAAATATAAAAATACTATGATCCAAAATATTATAAAGTCATATAGGGAATTATTAATATTAGTTCCGTGCTGTAATTCATAACAAGTTCCAAAACTTCTTACTTCAAATTGATAATAAAATTCAAAAGGGAAACCAAAATTATATTTTGGAAAACTGCCTTGTAATTTATTGAAAATAATTGAATATATTAATGATATAAAATTAAATACACAAAAAGCAATAAAAGTATAAAAGCAAATTTTGAAAAACTTTTTTATCATTTTAAAATCTCCAAATTATTTAATTTTCAAATCGAAATCACTCTAATACTATTCTTTACTTCTTCAGCAACTTTTCTCGCTTCAAACATATCTTCATTTACAATCGTAACGTGTCCCATTTTTCTGAAAGGTCTTGTTTCTCTTTTACCATAAATATGTGGAGTTACACCATCAATTGCCATTATTTTTTCTATGTTTTCATAAACCACTTGTCCTTCAAAACCTTCTTCACCTACCAAATTTACCATAATTCCAGCTACTTTGCTATTTGTATTTCCTAATGGAAGATTTAAAATCGCACGTAAATGATTTTCAAATTGCGAAGTATAACTTGCTTCAATTGAATAATGTCCAGAATTATGTGGTCTTGGAGCTACTTCATTGACTAAAATTTCATCGTCTTCGGTTTGAAACATTTCTACAGCTAATAATCCAACATGATTGAAACTTTCTGAAACTTTCAAGGCAACATCAATGGCTTTTTGAGCTACACTTTCGTCAATTCGAGCCGGACAAATTACATATTCTACTTGATTGGCTTCAGGATGAAATTCCATTTCCACAACAGGATAGGTTTTTACTTCACCTGAAGAGGAACGAACCACAATTACAGCCAATTCATTTTTAAACGGAATCATATCTTCAGCAATACATTCCACATCTGGAAGTTTCACTAAATCTATGGCAGAACGACAAACTTTTACTCCATTTCCATCATAACCAAATTGCGCACATTTCCACACAAACGGAAATTCTAATTCGTCTTTTTCAAGAGATTTTTTCAAATCATTTAAATCTACAAAACGCAAATGTTTTGAAGTTGGAATGTTATTTTCAACATAAAAATCTTTCTGTTTTCCTTTGTTTTGAATCATTCGCAACGTTTTCGGTGATGGAAAAACAGCTAAACCTTCTTCTTCTAATTTATCTAAAGCATCAAGGTTTACGTTTTCGATTTCGATAGTCAATAAATTGACCATTTTTCCAAATTGATAAACGGTGTCAAAATCCATTAAACTTCCTTTATAGAAAGCATTACATCCAAATTGAGAAGGTGCTTCTGCACTTGGATCAAGGACTAAAGTTTGGATATCAAATTTTCTTGTATCAGCCAACAGCATTTTGCCCAATTGTCCGCCACCAAGAATTCCTAATTTAAAATTTGAAGAGAAATAATTCATTTGTAGTTGTGTTTGAGCAAAGATATAAAATCCCAATTCCAAATGCTAAAAATCAAATTCAGAAATTGCAAAAACTTAAATTTTCTTCAAAATATTTCGAGCACAAGCTTGATAAGCTGCAGAATGTTCAAAAGCATCTTGGGTAATTATGGGTTTTAATTCTTCATAAATCCAGTCGTATTTTTTTCCAAAAACAAATAAAGCTTTCATGGCATATACTTTTGAAGCTACTTTTTCATTTTGAATTAAACGGTCAATTAAATTCTCAATAATGTTGTGTTCTTGCTCTTTTGTTAAATCAATTCCGTTCTTTCGGTGATTGCTTTTGGCTAAAAACATGCAGATTTTTGAAGCTGGTCGAACGGCTGAATCCTCTTTTAATTTTGGTAAAACTTCACAAAAGCTGTCCAAATAAGGAAAAAAAAGTTTTAATTTTTTATCACATAGTAATTCTAATGACCAAAAAGCTTTTACATGGTTTTTATGCGAAATATCAAAAGCTATCGAAATTAATTCTGCCAAATTATCTTCACTTTTCATGGCGAAATTACTCACGGTAACTCTACTTTTTTTGTGAGCTGTACTTTGGTCAATTTTAGTAAACATTTCAGAAATCATTTTGTAAATATATCAATTTTGCAAAAAAAATAAAATACTTTATTAGTAATCCTTTCATGTTTAGTAAATTTGTTGTTTATTTTTTAAAAACAACACAAGTGATACAATTACACGATAAACATTTTGAACCTTTTATTTCGTCAGAAGAAATAGATTTTGCGATTCAAAACATGGCAAAACAAATGGATGATGATTTTTTTGACGAAGTTCCAGTTTTTATTGGAGTCTTGAATGGTTCGTTCAAAGTTATTTCCGATTTAATGAAATACTACAGAGGCATGTGCGAAGTTAGTTTCGTGAAATTAGCTTCTTATGAAGGAACACTATCAACAAATGAAGTTAAGCAGTTAATAGGTTTAAATGAAGATTTAGAAGGAAAAACGGTTGTAATCGTTGAAGATATTGTTGATACAGGAAATACAGTTGAAGAATTGAAAGCTATTTTAAAAGAGAAAAAAGTAAAGCATTTAAAAATTGCTACTTTGTTTTTCAAACCAGAAGCTTACAAAAAAGACATCAAATTAGATTATGTAGGAATTCGTATTCCAAATAAATTCATCGTTGGTTTTGGATTAGATTATGATGGATTAGGAAGAAACCTAACAGATGTATATCAATTAGCCATAGAAAACACACAAACAGAAATGATTAATATAGTTTTATTCGGAAAGCCTGGAGCAGGTAAAGGAACTCAAGCCGATTTTTTAAAAGAAAAATATAATCTAGTACATCTTTCAACAGGTGATATTTTTAGATTTAACATCAAAAATGACACTGAATTAGGGCAATTAGCTAAAACTTACATGGACAAAGGTGATTTGGTTCCAGATGAAGTAACGATTAAAATGTTACAAAGTGAAGTGGATAAAAACCCACAAGCTAATGGATTTTTATTTGATGGATTTCCAAGAACCATTGCTCAAGCAGAAGCTTTAGATACTTTTTTAAGTTCAAAAAATCAAAAAATTACGGCAACTGTTGCTCTAGATGCTGATGACGAAATTTTAGTACAACGTTTGTTAGAAAGAGGAAAAACCTCAGGAAGACCAGACGATCAAGATGAAGAAAAAATCAGAAATCGTTATGAGGAGTACAATCAAAAAACAGCTCCTTTAATGGATTATTATAAAGGACAAAATAAATTTAAAGCTGTTAACGGAATTGGAAGTATTGCAGAAGTAACCGAAAGATTGAGTGCTGTAATTGATACTTTATAATTTTTTTTTAGATATTTGTATCTATCGAAGAGCTATTTAAATGATAGCTCTTTTTTTTCAACTTAACTTATGGAAATACTTATTATATTTTTTTTAATTCTTTTAAATGGAGTTTTCTCCATGTCTGAGATTGCCCTGATTTCGGCTAGAAAAAATCGTTTAGAAGCAGCGGCAAAAAAAGGAAATAAAAAAGCTAAAGCAGCTTTAGAATTAGCAAATTCTCCCAATAAATTTTTGTCAACAGTCCAAATTGGAATTACATTAATTGGAATTTTAACAGGTATATTTTCAGGTGATAAAATTACAACTGATGTTGAAAATTTTGTTAGTTCATTTGAGATATTGAAACCTTATGCAGATTCAATTGCAGTGGGAATTGTTGTTATAACGTTGACCTTTTTCTCATTAGTTTTAGGAGAATTATTACCAAAACGAATTGGATTAAATCATCCTGAAGGAATTGCAAAAACATTAGCTATTCCCATGAAATATATGTCAAAAATCACAAGACCTTTTATTTGGTTATTGACTATTTCAACTGAATTTCTTTTAAAAGTATTGCAAATAAAACCTTCAGCTGATGGAAAAGTTACTGAAGAAGAGATAAAAGCTATAATCAAAGAAGGAACAGAAGTAGGAGAAGTTCAGGAAATAGAACAAGATATTGTAGAAAGAGTTTTTCATATTGGTGATAGAAGAGTAAACTCATTAATGACACACAGAAATGCTGTAGTTTATTTGTCTTATGAGGATTCAATTAAAGTAATCAAATCGAAAGTTTTGGAAGATTTGCATTCATTTTATCCTGTTTGTAGCAATAATTTGGATGAGATTGAAGGAATCGTTTCACTTAAAGACTTGATTAAAAATTTCGAAAATGAAGTTTTTGATTTGAAAAGTATTACTAATGAAGCCATTTATTTTATTGAATATACTTTAGCTTATAAAGCTTTAGAGCATTTTAAAACTTCAAAAATTCATTATGCTTTAGTTACAGATGAACATGGAGTTTTTCAAGGAATGCTTACTTTAAATGATATTTTAGAAGCTTTGGTTGGTGATGCATCAGATTTTTATCAAGAAGATTTTAAATTAATTGAACGAGAGGATGGTTCGTGGTTGGTTGATGGACATTATTCCCTACATGATTTCTTGACTTATTTTGAGTTAGATGAATATTTGTCTGATTATGAAGTTACTACTGTGAGTGGTTTAATTATTACAGAATTAGGAGCAATTCCAAAACAAGGGCAAAAATTAGTTTGGAATAAATTAGAGTTTGAAGTAATTGACATGGATGGTGTTAAAATTGATAAAATTTTGGTAAAAAACATCCTTAGAGAATAAGCTATCAAATTGACTAATAAATCTTACCTTTGCAAAAATAATTTTAGAGTTAGAATTGGCTAATCACTAATTACTAATTACTAATCACTAATAAAAGTTATGACAGAAGGGAATTTCGTCGACTACGTAAAAATATATGTTTCTTCCGGAAAAGGAGGAAAAGGTTCATCTCATTTACATAGAGAAAAATTTATTGAAAAAGGTGGTCCAGATGGTGGAGACGGTGGTCGTGGTGGACATGTTTATGTAAGAGGAAACAAAAATCTTTGGACATTATTTAGTCTAAAATTTTTACGTCATGTAAAAGCTGGTCATGGTGGTGATGGAGGAAGTTCAAGAAGTACTGGTGCTGATGGTGAAGATAAATACATTGAAGTTCCGTTAGGAACAATTGTGAAAGACAAAGAAACAGGTGATGTGTTATTTGAAATTACAGAACATGATGAAACTAAAATCTTGGCAAAAGGAGGTAAAGGAGGTTTAGGAAACTGGCATTTTAGAAATTCAGTAAATCAGACACCTCGTTATGCTCAACCAGGAATGCCTGTTACAGAAGTTGATATTATTTTAGAATTAAAAGTATTAGCTGATGTTGGTTTAGTTGGATTTCCAAATGCTGGAAAATCGACTTTACTTTCTGTATTAACTTCAGCAAAACCAAAAATTGCAGATTACCCTTTTACTACATTAAAACCAAATTTAGGAATCGTTTCCTACAAAGATTTTCAATCGTTTGTAATTGCAGATATCCCTGGAATTATTGAAGGTGCAGCCGAAGGAAAAGGATTAGGTCATTATTTCTTGAGACATATTGAGCGAAATTCGACTTTATTATTTTTAGTTCCAGCTGATGCTGATGATATTAAAAAAGAGTATGAAATTTTGTTAGACGAATTAAGAAGATACAATCCAGAAATGTTAGACAAGGACAGATTGGTTGTGATTTCTAAATCAGATATGCTTGATGAGGAATTAAAAACGGAATTGAAAGCGCAATTAGATAAAGAATTTAAAGGAACTCCTTACATGTTTATTTCTTCAATTACCAATTTAGGTTTAGGAGAATTGAAAGATAAATTATGGAAAATGTTAACTATTTAACATTAAAATTTTATTTTATTACATATATTTGGAAAAATTTTTTTAAAACTAATTTAAAATGAAAATAAAATTACTATTAATAGTACTTTTTGTAGGATTACAATTTAGTAATGCACAACAAAGAACATGCGGCATGGAAGCACACATGGAAGAGGTGATGGCCAATCCAATCCAAAAAGCTCAATATTTAGAGAGACAAGCAAAATTTCAGATTGAGTATCAAAAAATATTAGATGAACAAGCAAATCCAAACAGAGTTGCTAGTCCTCAAGTTACAATGAAAATCCCAGTAGCTGTTCACTTTCCTGAAGTTCCAAATACAAGTTCTGAGACATTGAAAAACTGTTTGAGAAATTTAGCTCAATCTCAAATTAACGTTATTAATGCTGATTACAATGCAGTTAACTCTGATATTTCAAATTGGTCAACTGTAAGTTTTTTCTATCCAGGAGTGAATCTTGGTAATTTAGATGTGCAATTTGAAATTGCAACTCAGAACCATCCTGCAGGTACAGGATTATCAAATGGAACAGTAGCTGTTACTTTTGGAACAGATTTTTTAAATGGGGCAGATTCAGATTTCACATGGTCAGGTTATATGAATTTTGTTGTTAGAGATGAAGGAAATCAAATTTTAGGATATTCTCCTTTAGCAGGAACTCCTGCTGCTGGTCAAACTGTTGTAATGAATACTTTTTGTTTTGGTTCTGTAGGTAATGGATGTTCTGGTTATTTTCCTTCTGCTCCTTTTAATTTAGGTAGAACAGTAACTCACGAATTAGGACATTTTTTCAACTTAAATCATACATTTAAGTCAGCAAATCCAAACTCAACTAATTGTGGTGGTGCAGATTCAGATGGAATTGCAGACACTCCAAAACAAGCAGCTTCTACTTATGGATGTGCTACACCTGGTTCGATAAGTGCTTGTACTTTCCCAGAAAAAGTGTTATCAATGAATTATATGGATTATTCAGACGATGCATGTATGTATATGTTTACTGTCGGACAAAAAAATGTTATGCAAGCTTATCTTAATACTATAGCAAATCAATTTAATCAAAATGTTTTGGCGAATGATGATTTGATAAAAAATAATTTCTCAATAAGTCCTAATCCTAATAAAGGTACTTTTGAGTTACAATTAATAGATAATGTTACTAATTATTCCATCCAAATTTTTGATACTTCTGGAAGAGTAGTATTTGAAAATGAGTATATTCAAAACACAAGTTTATCTCAAACAATTACTTTAGAAGCAGCTTCTTCAGGAATTTATTTTGTTTCAATAAAAAGTAAAGATGCAATAATAACAAAGAAAATTATTGTTGAATAATAATTGTACTAGTATTAAAAGATGAGGCTTTCTAATTTAGAAAGCCTTTTTTGTTCTAATAATTAATCAATTGTGATAGTTGTATTTCTTGAATGAGCAGAAAATTCAGGAGCATACATACTTTGTATTGTTGCTACACCATCATTAAAAACTCCAGAGTTATTTATTCTGACATCATATTCTAAAACATAAGTTCCTTTATTTATTTTGTCAAAAAAGAAATGTGTAGCAACATCTTTTGTGCTTTTGTAATATGACACATTCTCTTTCCATTCATAATTTGAAATCACATTAACTGGTTCAAAACAAGAAGCTCTTAAGTCTTTTAAGTGTACAAATTCTAAATCACTTTCCGTTTTTATAATCAGTCTAATTGTGATTAAATCTCCTGTTTTTAATTGTTCTTTATTTAATTCAATTAACTCGTTTCCTTTTGTGGTTTTTATTTTTTTGTACAATGTTTTGCTTATGTTTAATACTTTTGTACTATCGGTTTTAATATTTTCTAAATTCTCAAAATATTGCCAATGTACGCCACCATAACCTGGTACTTTTGATTTGTTTTCAACTTTTATCGTTCCCATTTCTTGGGTTATTTCTTCTGCGTTCCAATTTAGTTTGATGTAACCCGTTTCGGCTTCTTTATCTTTTTCGGATAACTTTTTGGTAAAGACTTTTTCGTTTCCAATGGTGAATTTGGTGTTATCTTTTATAGAAGTCCAATCACTTCCATGTAATAATAGCGCATACACAGCTTCTGTTGTAGATTTTGTGGTGGGCCATTTGTTTACTTGTTTGTTTTTTAATAACCAGACTTTCAATTCCTCTACAATTTTGTCATCATTTTCAATTTCAGCGAAAGCTTCTATAAGTATAGCTTGCGTTTCAATAGCATTTTGATACCAATAATAACCATTAGTATTTTCTATCCAAAACATGCCATTATCTTCATTTCTTGCAGCTGTTTCTTTTAGATTGGTTAAGATTTTTTTCGCGAAAGTTTTATCTCCAAAACGATGCATGGTTAATGCCAATAATGCTTTAGAATATATATTGTAAGTCAACCAATCTTTTTTAAATTCTACTTTTTGTATAGCAATTATAGAATCTATTTTTGTTGAAACTGGATGTTTTTTCTGATAAAAACTTCTAGCATATAAGTAATGCAAGTCTGAATAAGTATAATAATTAATTTTTTTATTTTTCAACGAATTATTGTCGACATGATTTTGATCTAAAAACGGAATAGCCTTGTCCAAAATACTAGTATATATGGAATCCTTTCCAGGAAAAAGTTTTGCTAAATGGCCTAATCCTTTAATGATATGTTGTGTAATGTAAATATTATCTTCTCCACCTTCAAACCAAGAAAATGCACCTGAAGTTTTTTGTTTTTCTTTCAGTTTTTTCAAAGTAATTTCCATAGCTTCTTTCATGGAATTTAAGTCCATTAATAATGCCAAACGATTGTTTTTAGATTCATCATTTTCAGCATCCAACAACCAAGGAGTTTCTGTTAAAACAATGGATTTTAATTCTTCATTCATTTTTAATTTTGAAATCAATTTGCCTTCTTTTTTCCAAGTTTCAAACAATGCTGCTATTTTTGGATTACTATCAATAATTTGAGTCGCAATATAATTGGCATAATATCTTGAAAAAGTTTGCTCAGCACATTCGTGTTCATATTCCATCAAATAAGGAAGCGATTGCAAAGCTAACCATGTTGGATTTGAAGTGTATTCTAAAGTAAATAAATGACTTTTTAATGTTGTTGATGTATTGTTTTTAAGATTCGAAAATTCATATTCTTTTTTGGTTTCTCCTTTCACCCAAATTGGAATACTTTCGGTAATTAAAATTTTATTTGAAAGCACTGGTAGAATATTTTCTTCACCATCAGAAAAATTGCCCGATTTGGCTACAATTTTATATTGCAGTCCATGTAAATCTTCAGGAATTTGGATAATCCATTCTACAGGAACGCTTTCTTTGGGTTTGCAAATAAAGTTTTTAATGTTTTTTTTGTTGGCACATATTTCGTCAATTATTGTATTTGTTGCAGCATCAAAAAGTTGCAGCATGGCTATCCCAGATTTCGATTCCAAAGTCATATTAACTACTTTGACACTGATTTTAATTTCGTCTTTTTCACGTACAAATCTTGGCATATTGGTTTGAACCATGACTTCTTTCTGTGAAATTATTTTGGTTTCAAAAGCACCAACTTCTGCATTTTTATTGTGTGCAAATAAACGTAATTTCCATTGGGTTAAAGATTCTGGACTAGTAAATTCAAAAGAAATAGTTCCGTTTTTATCGGTTTTTAAATTGGGATAAAAGAAAGCGGTTTCATTAAAATTGGTTCTGGTTTTTACTTGAGCTAAATCTTGTAATCCTTTTTTGGTTGTGATTACAATTACACCGTTTGTTCCTTTGTTTCCATAAATTGAAGTGGCTTCTTTGTCTTTTAAAACGGTTACAGAATCTATATCATTTGATGTTAGTTTTCTGAAATCATCTTGTGATGAAGGAACACCATCTATAATAATTAAAGGATCAGAATTACCGTTTATGGATGAAGATCCTCTTATAAATCCTGCAAACTTTTCAGATCCTGGTGTACCTGATGAAGATGTTAAATTTATTCCAGGCATTGAAACTTTCAAAGAAAATAAAACAGATTCATTTGGTCTGTTTTCTAAAATTTCACTATTAACAGTTGTTGATGCATTAGTACTACTAACTTTAGTTTGCATTTGGTTGTATACAACTACAATAGTTTCCAGCAAATAGTCATCATTTTCTTCTAAAATAATTTCTAAATTTTTGTAAGATTCAATGGTAATTTCCTTTCTATTCATTCCGATATATTCTACAATAAGCGTTTCACCTTTAAATGCTTCAATTGTAAATTCCCCATCGAAATCAGTTGCAAATCCTCTTTGGGTGTCTTTTACACAAATAGTTGCACCAGCTAAAGGTTGTCCATTGTTCAAAATAATTCCAGCGATAGTTTTAGTATTTTTAGGTATAGAAATGGTTGAACTAATTTTTGCCAAATAATCTTTTAAAATTCTTGTGTTTTTGTGATCATTAAAATTGAAACCAAACCAATACATTTCTGGATTTCGTTTGTAGTTTTCAAAATATTTTTTTTGTAAGTAGAAATTAGTAAAATAAGTATATGAATTGTTTTTTCTTAAATAAATTTGTGGTGCATTATAATAATTTTCATCTAAATTAAAGTAAACGTTTTCCCAATCTTTGGTTGTAAATTGATCTAAAGAACTATCATACATACTAGCCAAAACTTCGGCTTGTAGTTTTGAATTTAAGATTTTAAACGACCAATTTTCTTTACTTCCAGGTTCAATTTTGTTTCTTAATGAAGTGACTTCAATATTTAATTTGGATTCTGTTTTTCCTTTTGAAATCGAATAACGTTGTTCATGGGATTGGTTTTCCCAAAAAGTAGAAAAATGAAAATTGATGTTGTTTTTATACTCTTTTTCTTTTTTGATTTTGAAAATGGTTTTTCCATTCACCAGTTGTTGTGTAACTACTTGCTGTAATTTTTCTTTATCAGCGTAATAGCGATGCGTTATGTACAAATCAGGAATCACGGATTGAATTTCAATTTCAAAATAATTACCTTCTTTTTTAGAAATGTCTTTGTAAGTAAATAATTGAGAATTGGAAACAGGATTTTCTTTAGAAACTAATCTAAATTCACTTACATCTTCAATTTTATTATTTTTAAAATCAAAAGAATGGGCTACAATTTCATATCTGCTTAGATTTTCATTTTTTAGGAAATCTAAACTCACTTCCTTACTTATTTCAGTATCAAAAGGGATAGTTTTAATTAAAATTCTTTCCGTTTCAAAATCACTTTGATTGTAAGGTTCATGTGGGAAAAGTGTTTCAAATAATGTTCTGTCTATTTCTTGAATTTCAGGATATGTAAATGTTCTTTGTATTAGGAATTCTTTGTATTTTAATCTATAGATTTTTATTTCTCCTTTTGAATCGATTGGAAAATTGTTATAAGTTGTACTTTTTATTTGTAAAGCTTTTGGATCTTCTGCATTTACTATGTTTGCTGCAACGATGTTTAGTTTTAATGTTTTTTGATTGACCAAAATTTCATCTGTTGCAGTTCGTGTTTCGCCATTGGAATCTGTTACCGAAACATTTATTGAAAATCTAAAATTATCAATTTTATCATCAGTAATACTATCCAATTTTGCACTAATTGGAATGACAAAATTACCGTCAGAATCAGTAAAAATTTCTTCATTAATAAAGTTATTATCTGTATTCCATTCATTCTTTTTGGTGGTATAACTTCTTGTAACAGTATAGGAAACTTTTGCATTAGTCAGATTATTTCCTGCCAACGCTTTTGCGTTTCCTACAATTTGTAAATTATCGCCAATAGTATAATTTTCTTTGATTTCGTTGAATGTCACTTCAAAAGTAGGACGTTTATATTCTTCTACTTGAAAATTATATTCTGAATTATCATGAAAATCCACATAATCCCAAAATGAATGTTCGTCTTCGTTTTTATCGTAGTATTTATTGTCTTTTTCATAATTATTAGGTTCTTCAATTTCCATGTAAAACCTACCTGTTAAACTGTTTTTTGGAATAACAAATTCACCCGAAAAACTACCAAATTCATTAGTTTGAACGTCAAATTCTTTTAAAGCAGTATTTTCAGGACTATAAACAGTTACATGTACCGTTACAAAAGGTACGACACTTTTTATGTCATCTTTTTTTTCAACTAAAATACCTTTGTAAAACATTTTTTGTCCAGGTCGATAAATGGCTCTATCAAAAAAAACCATTCCTTTTGCTTCATAATTTTCAAATTCATCATCATCTTCTCTGTTGTTTTTATAAATAAAACTTCTGTTGTAATTGTGAATCAAAGTATCATTTTCTTTGAAGATGGTGATTTGGTTATTTTGTTTATAATCAGTATTATACATTGATTTTTTAATACTGACTTTTCCATTTTTATCTGATTTGTATTGACCTAATTCGCCAATTATTGAAGCGTTTTCAATTGGTTTTCCAGATTTTCGGTCATACAAATAAATTAAATCGTTGGTTTCGTCTTTATCTTCAATAACTATAAATTGTGTTGCTTTTACAATTTCATAACTGAAAGCATTTGAAACAGTATCTTTTCGTTTGGAATAATTATTAGCTTCCATAAAAACCAAATAATTACCACTTGCAACATCTTCCAATAAAATTTCTGTAGAGTGATAATTAAAATCCGTTTTTTTAGGTAAAATCCGGGTGTAATTTTGATACGCTTTGTTTTTACTTACAAAATCAATAACTAATGAATCCGTATTTATTTTCTTTATGTTATTGTATTTATTTAGAGCTTCATTTAAAGCTATTGGAAATTTATAGTAGCTTATTTTTATAGAATCAACATTCTTAAAATTAACAAAAGCTCTGTTTTTTTCAAAGGGATAAATAGTTTTAGTTAACTGAATGTTTAGAGATTTTTTAATGATTTCATTTCTTAAATTTTCAGCTCTTGATAAGGCATCAGCGTTTGTTTTTATTTGAAATATGGAATCAATTAAAATTAAAGCTTTTTGTTTGTAATTTATGTTTAATGAATCGGCTTGCTTGTAGGTTAAATATACTGCTCTGTCAGCTTGTAGTTCTTGTTTTAGATAAATATTTTTAGTTTGTTTTTCTAAAGCGTTAAGTTGAATTCTGTTGTTAGTATTTGTTTTTTGATTAGCAATTATTAAACGATTGTAAAAAGCATAATCCAATTGGTCAAATAAATTGTTTTCTATCAGATGTATTTCGTTTTCCTGAAGTAATTCAACAAATTTCACGATACTTTTATCTTTTATGTCCGAAATTTTTATTTGAACGAATTCATTAGGACTTAAATTAAATGTTTTTTCAAAATCAAAACTTTTATCGTTCCTATTCCAGAATGTAAATTCATTATAATACTTTAATTTTTTTTCAAATAAAAAATCATATAAAGTATAGTTTTTAGCATCAATATTAGAACTGTATTCAAAAATATCCTTGTAATCTTCTATGCTTATGGCTCTTAATTCTTTTTTATTTTTGAGAAGTTCATCATAACATTTTTGAATTTCAGTACGAAAATCTGCGGCAGACCAAGTTAAAAAATCATCATTTTTATTGTTTTCTACAAAAGTTCTTTTGTTAATTTGATAACGGTTGGCATTTTGATAATCGGTTAAAATTTTGGCATAGACATAATAAAAAAGGGCCTTGTTTTCTTTAGAAGCTGTTTTGATTTCATTTTTAAGGTTAAGAATAATAGTGCTTTGTGCATTTTCATCAAAAACTTGTTCAAATTTCGACAGATAAAAAAAGCATTTTAAAACAGTGCTATTGTCTTTTTTTCTTCTAGCTTTTTTATAAATAGCATTAACTTCTTTTTGAGCAGATTCAATTTTTCCATCCAACTCAAATTTGTAAACTGTTTTCCAATCAGAATCAAAATTTTGAGCATTTAAAGTAAAACAAAATAAAAAGCAGTATAAAAAATATAATTTTGGCATAAAGTAGTGTTTATTAGATAGAGTGTTTAAAACGAGAAAAGGTTGTAACAAGTATTAAATATTTTTTAAAATTATTAAAAATATCTCAAATTGAAGTCATTCTAATTTCTATTTGTTATTTTTGGACTTAAATAATTTTGATGAAAAAATTAATGTTTTTATTAGTATTAACCATTCAATTTGGATCCGCGCAATCTTTGTTTGAAAAAGCAGAAAAGTTGTTTGATCAGAAGAAATATGCCGATGCTGAAAAATTATTTGAATCTTATTTAGAATCAAATCCAAACCATAAACAAACTATAGAATATTTAGGCGATATAGCTGGAATAAACAAAGAATGGGATAATGCCATAAAATATTATAAAAAACTTAAAGAATTAGATAGTAAAAGTGCCAACTATTGGTACAAGTATGGTGGCGCAATGGGAATGAAAGCTAAAGATGTCAATAAATTTAAAGCTTTAGGAATGATAAGTGATATTGAAGCAGCATTTTTAAAAGCAGCAAAATTAGACTCAAAACATATTGATACACGTTGGGCTTTAGTTATGTTTTATATCGAATTACCAGCAATAGTAGGAGGTAGTGAAGCCAAGGCTCAAAAATATGCTACAGAATTAATGAATCTTTCCATAGTGGATGGGTTTTTAGCAAAAGGCTATATAGATGTTTATTTTAAAAGATATATTAAAGCCGAAATCAATTACATAAAAGCACACGAAGTAGGAAATTCAAAAACAACTTATGAGAAATTATATGATTTGTATTTGAATAAAATGAAGGACAAAGCAAAAGCAAATAAATTAAAAAAAGAATTTGAAAAATAGGTTAAAAGTTTATAAGATTATGAGTTTAAAAGGTTTTTCAACCAAGCTCTTAACCTATTACTTTCTAACCTTTTAACCTAATAAAATGAGAACACATTTCATAGCCATTGGTGGAGCAGCCATGCACAATTTAGCGTTAGCCTTACATAATAAAGGATATCAAGTTACAGGTAGCGATGATGCTATTTTTGAACCCTCAAAATCAAGATTAGATAAAAAAGGACTATTGCCAAAGGAAATGGGTTGGTTTCCAGAAAAAATCACTTCAGATATTGAAGCTATTATTTTAGGAATGCATGCAAAAGAAGACAATCCAGAATTGTTAAAAGCGCAAGAATTAGGCTTGAAAATTTATTCTTATCCTGAATTTTTATACGAACAATCTAAAAATAAAACACGTGTTGTAATTGGTGGTTCACATGGAAAAACTACGATAACTTCTATGATTTTACATGTGATGCATTTTCATAACATAGAAGTGGATTATATGGTTGGAGCCCAATTAGAAGGTTTTGACACTATGGTTCATTTAACTCATGAGAATGATTTTATCGTTTTAGAAGGTGATGAATACTTGTCTTCACCAATTGATAGACGTCCAAAATTTCATTTATACCAACCTAATATTACTTTACTTTCTGGAATTGCTTGGGATCATATCAATGTATTTCCAACTTTTGAAAATTATGTAGAGCAGTTTGAAATATTCGTAAATCAAATTACAAAAGGTGGAATTTTAGTCTATAATGAAGAAGATGAAGCGGTAAAAAAAGTAGCAGAAGAAACTCAAAATACCATTAGAAGAATTGCTTACCAAACACCTAGTTATAGTGTTGAAAATGGAACAACTTTATTAGAAACTCCAGAAGGACCAATGCCAATTGAAGTTTTTGGAGCTCATAACCTTAACAATTTAGCTGGTGCCAAATGGATTTGCCAAAACATGGGAGTAGATGAAGCCGATTTTTATGAAGCCATTGCCACTTTCAAAGGAGCAAGTAAACGTTTAGAGAAAATCGCAGAAGGAAAAGACAAAGTGGCTTACAAAGATTTTGCGCATTCACCAAGTAAAGTTTCTGCTACAACGAAAGCAGTTAAAAATCAGTATCCTGACAGAAAATTAATTGCTTGTTTAGAATTGCATACTTACAGTAGTTTGAATGCCGAATTCTTAAATGAATACCAAGGAGCATTAGATGCAGCCGATGTTGCTGTAGTTTTCTATTCACCAGATGCTGTAAAAATTAAGCAATTAGAAGAAGTCACTTACGACCAAATTTCGGAGTCATTTCAAAGAGAAGATTTAATTATTTACACGAATCCAAAAGAGTTTAAAGACTTTTTATTCAGTCAAAATTTTGATAATTCAGCTTTGTTATTGATGAGTTCAGGAAATTATGGTGGTTTGGATTTTGAGGAAGTGAAAGGGTTAATGATTTGAGATTGTAGAATGAAGATTAGCGATTACAGAATTATTCTTAAATCAAAAATCGTTAATCTTCAATCATATATCTATAATGCCCAACAATCTCATAACTAAACAAACAATCTTGTAAAACTTGTCCGCCACCAACATTGTGTACAATTAAATTTCGTTTTCCATCTTCAGATTTTAAATGTGTAACAATTCCAATATGAGGTAGTTTTCCGTTAATCATCCATGTTACCAGCTCACCTGTTTTGTAATCAGAAGCATTTTCTGTTACTTTTAATTTTTCTCCCTTTCTTTCAAAAAACACTTCTAAATTTGGCACTCTTCTGTGGTCAATATTCGTGTCGGTTTTGGTTAAACCCCAAGTTTTTGGATATTTTGAAAAATTTGCTTTCATGTCTTCATGAACTTCTTTTTGCAAATCAATTCCTAGTTTTCTGTACGCTCGAATAATGACATCAGTACAAACTCCAGTTTTTGCTGGAACATCACCATTAGGATATTTAATTGAAACATAATCTGGTGTGTAAACAATATCTTTATCAATTATTGAAATAGCAGCATTGGATAATTTTTCCGCAAAAAAAAATGGATTTTCAATAATACTATCTCGAACAATTTCTTTTGGATTTGAAGCAATTACATCAGTTAATTTTGATTTTTTTTTACAAGAAAACAAAGTGATTAAAGAAAATAAGATAATATAAAATGGTTTGTTCATAGTAATTAATTTGTGATAATTCGTGAAATTTGCGGTCTATTAAAAAAATCTAACGTTTTTATTTTGAAGTTATTATAAAATTATTTTCATTTGTACTTTAATTATAAGCCAAATAAACTATGTAC
Source organism: Flavobacterium sp. (assembly GCF_965657075.1). Taxonomy (GTDB): domain Bacteria; phylum Bacteroidota; class Bacteroidia; order Flavobacteriales; family Flavobacteriaceae; genus Flavobacterium. Next base: position 61,710 of record NZ_CBFHMV010000005.1, on the reverse strand, counting down.
ACACCAATCAACCAATGGGCAGAAGACGATCGCCCACGCGAAAAATTTCTATTAAAAGGAAAATCTTCCTTATCCGATTCCGAATTATTGGCAATATTAATTGGTTCTGGCTCTCGTAATGAGAGTGCTGTACAGTTGTGCCAGCGTATTTTAGCCTCAACCAACAATAATCTTAATCAATTAGGTAAAATTTCGGTGAACCAACTGACTAATTTTAAAGGTATTGGAGAAGCAAAAGCCATTTCCATAGCAGCAGCGTTAGAATTAGGAAGACGAAGAAGAGCAGAAGAAACAATAGAATTAAAAAAAATTACCTCAAGCAAAATGATTTTTGAAATCATGCAACCCATAATTGGCGAATTGCCCCACGAAGAGTTTTGGGTTCTGTATCTTAACAATTCCAATAAAGTAATTCATAAAGCACAACTTTCAAAAGGAGGCATAACAGGAACCGTAGTTGATGTTCGATTGATTTTTAAAACAGCTTTTGAGTTTAATGCAACTTCTATAATTTTAACTCATAATCATCCCTCAGGAAAATTGGTAGCTAGCGATGCTGATATTCAAATTACAAAAAAAATTAAGGAAGCTTCTAAGTATCTCGAAATTGTAGTTTTAGACCATTTAATAATTACCGAAAACGGATATTATAGTTTTAATGATAGTGGAATATTTTAGAAAAGTTTAAGAAATTAATAGGGTTCAATTTCTTATCTTGCCACTTGTAAAATTTAGAATTCAAAATTCAAAATATTGGAATTTATAAAAAAATGATAAGTACTAAAAACGTTACATTTTCATATCAAAAGGATCAGCTTTTTTACATGCCAGATTTGTATTGTACGGCTGGAAATACCATTTTAATTACTGGAAATTCGGGCAAAGGAAAAACTACATATTTACATTTGTTAGCCGGTTTATTAAAGCCAATTACAGGATGTATTGAAGTAGGCGAAACAGATATTGTAGCACTTTCCGAGAAAAAGACCGATGCTTTTAGAGGAAAAAATATAGGAATAGTTTTTCAAAAATCAAGTTTTATTTCAAGTTTAACTGTTTTGGAAAATTTAGAAATGACAAGTTGGTTGGTAGGAAGAAAAAAGCAGACTCCAAAGGCTAAAGAACTACTCCAAAAACTGGATATTTTAGAACAATCCGACAAGTTACCATCACAATTAAGTATAGGACAATTGCAAAGAGTTTCTATTGCAAGAGCATTAATGAACGAGCCTAAAGTACTTTTAGCAGATGAACCCACTTCGAGTTTGGATGATAAAAACGCAAATGCAGTAATTGAATTACTTACCAATTTGTCAAAAGAATATAAAGCCGCTTTAGTTATTGTGACTCACGATAGCCGAATTAAAGAGAAGTTTCACAACCAAATTACAATGATATGATAGCAAAATTAGCTTGGAGAAATATTTGGTTTAAACCATTAAATACTATTTTGAGTATCATTTTACTAATGTCAAGTGTTGCCATAATTACAGTTCTAATTTTATTAGAAAAGCAATTTGAAGAAAAATTTAACAGTAATATTGATGGCGTTGATTTAGTTATGGGTGCACAAGGAAGTCCTTTGCAATTAATACTTTCTTCGGTGTATCAAGTAGATGCACCAACAGGGAATATAAGTTATGATTCCGCTAAAGTTTGGATGAAAAGCCGTTTTATTGAAAAGGCAATTCCTTTAGCTTTTGGAGATAATTATAGAGGGTATAAAATTTTAGGAACAACCCATGATTATTTAGAAAAATACGATGCCAAAATCGCTGAAGGAAAACTATTTGAACATAATTTTGAAGTTGTTATTGGACATGAAATTGCTCAAAAATTAAGCATAAAAATTGGAGACACTTTTTTTGGTTCTCATGGCGATGCTGCTGAAGGTGAAGTTCATGAAAATGAAGCCTATACTGTTGTAGGAATCACAAAAAAAACTGGAAAGGTTGTAGATAATTTAATTTTATGCAACATTCCAAGTGTATGGCAAATGCACGTAAGTCATGAAGGTCATAATCATGAAGAAAATATTGAAAATCCTGCTCACGGAGAAAAAGGCCATGAACACAATGAGCATGAAAATGATTTAACCATAGATGAACCAGGCATGGAAATCACAGCCGTTTTGTTAAAGTTTAGAAACAAAATGGGAATCGTAACTTGGCCAAGAATCATAGCTCAAAATACAAAAATGCAAGTTGCTTCTCCAGCTATTGAAATAAATCGTCTTTTTTCATTATTCGGAATCGGAATTGAAGCCTTACGTTACTTGGCTTACGGAATCATGTTAATATCAGGAATTTCCATATTCATAGCACTATACAATACCCTTAAAGAACGCAAATTTGAATTTGCATTATTGAGAGTTGGTGGTGCAAAAAGATTTCAATTGTTACTTTTATTACTTATTGAAAGTCTCATTCTATGTATTGTTGGTTTTCTTTTTGGAACGATTCTTGGAAGAATAGCTTTATCGTTCTTATCCAATGCTGCTGAAGAAGATTTAAAAATGAGTTTCAACCCGTTTGAATTTATTTGGGAAAAAGAAGGAATCTTATTTTTACTAACTATCTTTGTAGGTATCATTGCGGCATTAATTCCGGCCATAAAAGCTTATAATTTAAACATATCAAAAACATTATCTAATGGATAAAATTTCAAAATCACTAGTGGCTTTTTTTGTAGCCTTTGGTCTGTTCAGTTTCTCAACTTCAAATGCATCAAAAGAAGTTACACATACTAAAAAAAGTGTAGTTGCAACCGATACAATAACTTGGAAATTGCTAGGTGATATCAAATATCAAAAGAAAACTGTAAAAGATTATGGCGAAGTAGAATTCCCTGTTGTCAACACTAAATTAAAAACACTAAGCAAAAAAGCCGTCATCATTAGTGGTTTTATCATTCCTATTGATTCAAAAAATTATGCTATCAGTAAAAATGTTTTTGCAGCATGCTTTTTCTGCGGAAAATCAGGTCCAGAGACTTTAGCTGGAATCAAATTTAAAGGCGATTTACCCAAACTAAAAACCGACCAGTACGTTACTTTAAAAGGAACTTTTCGATATAATGAGACAGATATTGAAGATTGGATTTATCACATCGATAATGCAGAAATAATTAGTAAATAGTTTTTGGAGCAACACTTCAGGCTTCTATTAATCCATTTTCCTGCCATCCATTTTATTTTTTTACACTACTTAAAAAAAGCAGTGTAAAAAAGATGCCATTACTGTCAGGGCTAAACTAACACTTTTAGGCTTCTAATAATCCATTTATTTTATGTCATTTTCAAACATCAAACATGTTTTTTTCGATTTAGATCACACCCTTTGGGATTTTGATAAAAATTCTGCTTTTGCCTTCGAAGCAATTTTTAAAATACATAACTTTGATATCTCTTTAAGTGATTTTTTAGAAATTTATATTCCAAGAAATCAACATTATTGGAAATTGTATCAACTCAATCAAGTAAGTCATCAGGATTTACGCTATTTTCGTTTTAAAGATGTATTTGATGCTCTAAATTTTTCAATATCAGACGAACAAATTCATGAACTTTCAGAAGATTATATTGAGCATTTGCCAAATTACAATCATCTTTTTGATGGAACTTTTGAAATATTAGATTACTTAAAACCAAAATATCAACTGCACATTATAACCAATGGTTTTAGTCAAGTTCAAGGAAAAAAAATGGTAAATTCTAAAATAGATCATTATTTTGAAACCATAACAAATTCAGAAATGGCAGGTCAAAAAAAACCACATCCCCAAATTTTTGATCATGCGCTTAAAACAGCAAAAGCCTCAAAGGACGAAAGTATAATGATTGGTGATAGTTTAGAAGCTGATATTCATGGTGCAATAAATTTTGGAATTAAAGTTGTATATTTCAACGAGCAAAATTTGAATCACAATTTAGAGGTACCTCAAATAAATCATTTGTTAGAATTAAAAAAAATATTATAGTTATGAAATCGCCATTAACAACAAGTTTGCATAAGCAAACACCAATAAATAAAAAGGCGATACCAAATATGACCGCTAACAAATAAATTTTATATATATGAAAAAATATGTTTTATTATTACTATTGGTTTCTAGTTCCTTATTGGCACAAGAAAAATACACAACTGTGGTTGTTCCAAAACAATTTATGTTTCAAAAAGAAGCCAATCAATACGGATTGAACGATTTATGCAAGCTGTTTTTTGAAAAAGAAGGATTTCAAGTACTTCAAGAAACGGATGTTATGACCGATGAAATGTTTAACAACAGATGTGAATATTTATACGTTGATTTAATAAAAGATAAAGGTTTTTTAACTACCAAAATGACCGTTGAGCTTAAAGATTGCAAAAAAAATGTTGTTTTAAAAGGTACTGAATCTGTTACTAAAGAGAAAAATTTTGATAAAGCGCATTCTGAAGTTACTAGAGAGACTTTAGTTTCTTTGAGAGGAAAACTAAACATTTCTAAATCAATTCAAGAAAAAGAAGTTTCAAATAAAACGGAGGCTAAAAACGAGGTAATTGTTATTAAAGAAGAAATTAAACAAAGTACAAATGCCACTGAATTGTCAAGTTCAAACAATGAAGGATTGAGTCTTGAAATCACTAAAAACGGTTATAATTTAATAGACGAAAACAAAGACACAAAGTTTGAATTATTAAAAACTTCTAATCCAACAATTTTCATTGCTAAAAAAGGAACTCTTCAAGGAATATTTACTTTAAACGGACAAATTTCAAAATTTGAATATTATCAAAATAATGAATTAATTGTGGAAAAAGTTGAAGTGAAATTTTAATGATTTTTTGTTTCTATACAAAGGATTAATATTTAATACCAAAAGATGAGAAAAAACATTTTTGCTCTGTTTTGTTTTATAATTATATCATGCGCCCCAATTCAAAAAGATAAAAAATTAATACAGAGTGCTAATTTTGATAAAACTAATTTGAATTTTATTCCTTATTTTTTTGATAATTCGGAAAATAACTTCTTAAAGTATGAAGGTGACTTCTTGAGAATTAAGTATCAAGATTCTTTATATATTGATATGCTTTGTTATTACACAAATAATTGTTTGTTTCTTAATATTGAATCAAATAAAGTTGATTTGAATGAGCTAAAAATAAAAGTGATTTCAAAAAACAATGGTGTATTGATTAAAAAAAGTCATTTAAATTTTCAAAATGAGAATACTAAGAGTTTACTTTTTTTTAAAGACTTTGAATTAATTGAAAAAAAATATAGAGTTAATTTAATAAAAAATGATACAATAAAAATCCAACTCTCTAACAAAGAATATGAATTTTTGAGTGCTTTAAAAAGTAAAACCTAATCTAATACCCATACTTATCCTTCCAACGATTTTTCAAAAACTGACGAATTTCTCTTTCACGAGCATTTTCTCCAGGTTCAAAAAATTTAGTTTCCGATATTTCTGTTGGTAAAAATTCTTGTTCAGCAAAATTATTGGCAAAATCGTGCGAATATTTATATTCATCACCATAACCCAATTCCTTCATCAATTTTGTTGGAGCATTTCGCAAATGTAACGGAACAGGCAAATCACCCGTTTGTTTTACAATTTGTTGTGCTTTTCCAATGGCTAAGTAACTAGTATTACTTTTAGCAGAAGTTGCTAAATAAACCGCACACTGACTCAGTATAATCCGACTTTCAGGATAACCAATTGTAGTCACAGCCTGAAAAGTGTTATTTGCCATAATCAAAGCAGTTGGATTGGCGTTTCCAATATCTTCACTGGCTAAAATCAACATTCTTCGGGCAATAAATTTAACATCTTCACCACCTTCAATCATTCGAGCCAACCAATAAACAGCACCATTTGGATCACTTCCACGAATTGATTTTATAAAAGCCGAAACAATATCATAATGCATTTCACCTGTTTTATCATATAAAACCGTATTTTTTTGAGCCAATTGCATTACTTTTTCATTCGTGATTTCAATAGAATCTCCTTCACTCGCATTAATGACCAACTCAAAAACATTCAATAATTTTCGACCATCACCACCAGAAAGTCGCAACAAAGCTTCTGTTTCTTTCAGTTGAATATCTTTCGTTTTCAAAAAAGCATCGGTTTCCATCGCTCTATGTAACAAAGCTTCCAAATCATCCTTCGAAAAAGGATTCAAAACATAAACCTGACATCTTGACAACAAAGCAGGAATGACCTCAAAACTCGGATTTTCAGTTGTTGCACCAATTAAAGTCACCCAACCTTTTTCCACCGCAGCCAACAAAGAATCTTGTTGCGATTTACTAAATCTGTGAATCTCATCAATAAACAAAATTGGATTTTTTGCCGTGAACAAACCACCACTTTGTTTCGCTTTGTCTAAAACCTCACGAATATCTTTCACACCACTGTTAATGGCACTCAAAATATAAAACGGTCTTTTACTTTCTTCAGCCATAATTTGAGCCAAAGTCGTTTTTCCTGTTCCTGGTGGTCCCCATAAAATCAAGCTAGGAATAATTCCTTTTGCAATCTGATGCGTCAACGAACCTTGTTCACCTACTAAATGTAGTTGACTAATATATTCTGACAATTTTTTTGGTCTAATTCTCTCAGCTAATGGTGCTTCCATGGGGTAAAAATACAATAATTTTATTTTTTTGGAGCACTAACTTTAGGCATTTTTAGAAAGGCTTCTTCCTGCTGTCCATTCTATCTTTTTTTTCAAAAAAGGATGCCATTCCCATCAGGGCTATAGATTTTCTTAAGGCTTTTTTAAGAATGGTTCTTCAAAATTCTATTAATATTTCTGTTTTGATGTAATACACGAACAATGGATATCTTGTTTTCTGAAGTTCTTAAATAAAAAATATAGTGAGATTGATATATTATAAATTTATAATCAAGAAAATGTTGTTCAATCACAATTTCATTTTCAAGATATTTACAATGCTTTTGTATCTTATTAATTAAATTTTCAATATAATAATCAGCTTGATTTTCTGAAAAATTATCTAAAGTCCAAACCCAGATTTCTTCTAAATCTAGTTTTGAAAGTTTTGATAATTCATAAATTATCATTTATTATTGTATTTAGATTTCATCTCATTTAAAAAGTGAGTAGTATCAAAGTCAGAAATATAACCACTATTTTCTCCTTGTTTTAATTGCATAATAAGTTCTTCTTTGGCAAGTTCTTCTTCTTCCAATAAACGTAAACTGGCTCTAATAACTTCACTAGCAGAACTGTAACTTCCAGATTTTATAGATTTTTTAATAAATTCTTCAAAATGATTTCCCAATACAACAGACGTGTTTTTGCCCATAATTCATAAATTATATTCAAAATTACCAAATATTGGTACAAAATCAAAATATAGGACTAACAAAAAAGGCTTGAAATTTTATTTCCAAACCTTTTTTATCTACATATAAAGTGACTATTATTCCTTTTTATCGCTATTAGTTGATAAAAGTAAGTCTCTAGTGTTTTTTTGAACTGTAATTGCTGAAAATAAACTCAATAAAAAAGACATTCCATAAAATCCTTTCTCACTTAAGAGTAATTCAGCATTCCAAAGACCAATTATCAGTAATAAGATTGAAATTATTGTTGTAAACCAACTAATTCCATAGTACATATCCGTTACAGGAATTCCTTCCAGTCTATCTCTAACCGATTTTTGAACTGAAATAACAGAGAATAATCCAAATAAAAGAATTGCAAAATAATAGCCTTTTTCATTCAACAACATTTCCGCATTCCAAAGACCAATACAATAAGAAACCATTCCGGTTAAAAGTGCAATCCATGATGCACCAATAAAAGCACTTGTAGGTTTTTGCATTATAATAGTGTCTGGTTTTTTGTTTTTTGATGTGTAACTTGTTTTTTCAGTTTCAATAAGTTGATTTGCTTCCATAATTTTTTAGTTTAAAATTCTAAAGCAAAGAAAGTAGGATGTTAGACATCAAACAATGAACTTCGGTTAACAAATTCGCTATTTTTAAATTTTTCCACGAATTCTAATCAAAGCTTGTGGCGTAATACCAATATAGGAAGCCAAATATTTCTGTGGAATTTCCTGAATCAATTGTTGTTGTTCTTTTACCAAATTTAAATAACGGTCTGTAGGAGATTCTATTAAAAAACTCAATTCACGTTTTGATTTGTATCTGAAAAACTCTTCTGCGAAAACTCTTCCAATGGATTCTCCCACTTTAGTTTGCTTATAAATTTCATCTAAATCTTCACGAGTTATATAAATTACTTTTGATTTAGTTAAACTTTGAATACAAGATACACTTGGATTTTGTGTTAGAAATGAAGAATAACTGCTTATAAAATTATTAGGAAAACCAAAATCGACGGTTATATCTTTTTCAGGCAAATCAATAAACATTCTAAAAAACACCCTCCAAAATAAAATGAATCTTATTTTCAATAGTATTTGATTTTATCAAAAACTCCTTCTTTTTGTATGTTTTTACTTCTAATCTAGAGACAATAAATTCCCATTCACTTTCTGAAATGGTTACTTTTTCTTCTAATTTTATTCTTAATCTTTCCACGATTTAAATATATAGCTTTTTGATAATTTCACAACATAATACGTAAGATAAATCTCTTTTATGACAAAATTTGCTTTTTTATGACAAATGAGCATGTAATTAATTTTGGCTTTATCTTTGAAATAACAACAAAAACAAAACTTCCCGAACTTTGCGAAAACCGTGGAAACATTGCGTTAAAATAGTTTAGTATAAATATTTAATCTTAGTGTAACTTTGTGTTTGCTTGGTGTAACTCTGTGTAACAAAAAATCATGAACAAAATAAAAGACAACCCATTCAAATTCACACCTTCGGTAATTCTGTTTCCATTGTTGGCAGTATTACTTTTGTGGATTGTGTTTTGGATAGAACATCATTATCATATTGATTTTTCGCATTACGGAATTTACCCAAGAACAGGTTTCGGATTAAAAGGAATTATTTTTAGTCCATTTATTCATGGAGATTTGGAACATTTGTTTAATAATTCTGTAGCTCTATTTGTACTTCTATTGTTCTTGCGATATTTCTATAGAGAGCAATCTGTAACCGTTGTAATAATCGGAATTTTATTTTCAGGATTAGGCACATGGCTCATTGGAAGACCAAGTTATCACATCGGAATTAGTGGATTGGTTTATGCTTTAGTGAGTTTTATTTTCTTCAAAGGAATTTTTACCAAATACTTTAGATTAGTAGCCGTTTCTTTAACGGTAATCTTATTGTATGGTGGAATGGTTTGGTACATGTTTCCAGAAGTTGGCAAAAACAATATTTCTTGGGAAGGTCATTTATTCGGATTCTTAACTGGATTTGTATTAAGTTATTTTCTAAAAACACCCCAATTTGACAAAGCCATTCACTACGATTGGGAAAGTCCAGATTTCAATCCAGAAAATGATCCTTTCATGAAAAACTTTGACGAAAACGGAAAATTCGCTCCACCACCAAAACCAGAAGAAGTAGTCAAAGAATATTTCAACTCATCCATAAAAGTGATTTATGATTTTATTGGAATCAAAAAAGAATAAGATTTAAGATTGTAGATTAACGATTTATGATTGTTGAAGTTTTATTTAAACCTTGTCATGCTGAACTTGATTCAGCATCAAAACTGCCAACTAAAAACTGAACACTGAAAACTCTTTTACTGTCTTTGCCTTACAACCTCATACAGAAAAGCACCACAAGCAACCGAAACATTCAAAGATTCAATAGTTCCATACATGGGTAATTTTGCTTTTTCATCCACAATTTTCAACACAGAAGGGTTTACACCTCTATCTTCGCTTCCCATAATGATAGCTAAAGGTTCGTTTAGCGTTAAATCATAAATATTTTGATCTGTTTTTTCTGTAGCAGCTATGGTTTTTATTCCACTTCCTTGTAAATGAAAAATCGCATCTTTAATGTGGTCAACTTTACAAATCGGAACATTAAAAACAGCACCAGCACTTGTTTTAACCGTGTCACCATTTACTGGAGCTGAGCCTTGTTTTTGAACAATAATTCCATCAACACCAGTACATTCAGCGGTTCTGATGATAGCTCCAAAGTTACGAGCATCCGATAGTTGGTCTAAAATTAAAAACAAAGGAGTTTTTTCTTTAGCCAAAACACTTTCCACTAAAGTTTCCAAATCATGAAAAGAAACCGGAGAAATCGTTGCCACAGCACCTTGATGATTTCCAGAAGTCAAACGGTTTAATTTTTCTACAGGAACGTAGGAGAAATTAACGTTGTTCTGTTTCATAGCTTTCATCAAATCCTTCATCAAGTCACCTTGAAGCTCTTTTTGTAAAAACACTTTATCAATTTCTGTCTTAGATTGAATTGCTTCAATTATAGCACGAATTCCAAATATTTGATTATCTCTTTCCATTTGGCAAAAATAGTCTTTTTATTAGAATTTTAAATAGGTTAGGAGTTTAAAAGTTTATAAGGTTAAAAGCTTTTGAGTAAATTAAGTAGTCTAAAATTCTAAATATCTGAAAATCCGAAAATCTATTTTAGAAATAAGTCTTAAAACTCACATGCACAATGGAGTTGGAAAGTTTTATTGCTTGTTCCCTAGTAGAACCATTGGCATAGATTAGATTAAACAAACCGTTTTTGGTAAAAAGTCCAAATCCAAATCCTAATCCCAATAAACGATTTTTTAAATCAGAAGTTTTGTCTTGAAAATAACCATAATCAATTATTGAATGTACATAAATGCTTGGAGCCATCATGTAGCGATATTCGGTTAAAATACCACTGTAAGCATTAGCCTGTAAACTGTTTTCACTAAAACCACGAATCGAATTTATGCCTCCAAAACGATACAATTCATTGATTACGTAATCATCACTTTGTAAATAAAAAGTTTCATTTTTAATATTGATGATGTTTTTGTCATTCAAATATAAATTATGACTAAAATTAACTTGTCCAAAAAATTGATTTGTTTTTTGAGAACTTATGGTTCTGTTTCCGGTTCCAATTTTCATGTTAAATTTAGTCTTCTCTGGAAAAATAAAGTCATCATTATTAAAATTTGTAAAATCAAAAGAAGATGTGATGAATGTATTCGTAAAATCATTAATACTAAACGAATTTGTGTTTTGAATGTCAACCGAAGTTGTTTTTTGGTAACCCAAATATATTTTCGAATTGTATTTGAAATAGTAACCCAAATTTAAATCAGTCTTTGTGTTTTGAAACGTACTGTCTTGTTTGAAAATCCGTAAATCAGCTTTAATTCCAATCGGACTTTTGAACATGTACGGAATTTCAGTTCCTAAATTAAAACTTGATTGTTGTTTTCCATCGTTTTTCCAGAATAAGCTCAACTTTTCTCCAGAATTTAAAATATTTTGCAATTGTAAATCCAAATAACCATTAAAACGAAGATTGGAATTTTCATCATTGGCAAAACCTATAAAACCATCAAATTTATTAGGTTTCGCTTTTTCAAGATAAACATAAACCTTTGTAGAATCTTTGGTGAATAAAATTTCAGGATATTTAGTTTGAGTCACAAAACGCAACTCATTAAAGTCTTTATAAATTTTAGAAACATTATCTTGATTGAAATCCAATCGTCTAGCTTTTTTTAAAATTGCTTTTTTAATACCTGATGGAAATTTTTCATAACCTTCAATCACAATATTTGTAAGTGTTCTTTTTTGATTTAAAGTTAATTCCAATTTAGCAATCATTTTATCATCAACTTGACTGTAATCCATCAACTTCAATTGAGCCAATGAAAAACCTTTCTTTTCTAATATAGTAATTTTGTTTTGCATAAATGACTCAACTTCGCTGATGGGTAATTTTATCGAATCATTTTCAAGACCTAAAAGTTGTTTTTCATCTTTTGAAATTACTCCTACATATATATGTATAAATTTCACTTGTTTTTTTAAATGATATTTAAAGTAGAAAATGCTATCATTGAGTTTAGATTGAAGTAGTAATTCATTCTCAAAATATCCTTTTTGTTGCAGTTTTTGTTCCAATAATTTTTGTTCTTCAAGTACAGAAGCAACAGTTGAATGCTTTTTAAGATATCCAATACTATCTATTGTTTTTGTTTCAGGCACAGAATTTCCTTCCACAAGCATCTCAAATTGTTGAGAAAATGAAAGTTGAATGAATAAAAACAGTAATATTGAAAGATTAAATTTCATAGCAATTATCTAACGCAAAAAAACGAAATTAATTTCAATTTAAAAGATTCAAACCATAAACAATTAACAATTAACCACAAACAGTTAGAACAATGTTTTGAAAATTAATAAATTAGATTTGTTTTGTTAAAATATATTCATACATTTGCAACCCGTAAAAAAGCGGGATTAATAAATCACAAGAAAAATTAGTATTTAATTATGCCAACAATTCAACAATTAGTAAGAACAGGGAGAACCCAAATGACTAAGAAGAGTAAATCGGCTGCTTTAGATTCTTGTCCTCAAAGAAGAGGAGTATGTACACGTGTTTACACAACTACACCAAAAAAACCAAACTCTGCAATGCGTAAAGTAGCAAGGGTTCGTTTAACAAATGGTAAAGAGGTGAATGCTTACATTCCTGGAGAAGGACACAATCTACAAGAGCACTCGATAGTATTAGTTAGAGGTGGAAGAGTAAAAGATTTACCAGGAGTTAGATACCACATTGTACGTGGTGCTTTAGACACTGCCGGAGTAAGCGGTAGAACACAAAGAAGATCTAAGTATGGTGCAAAACGTCCAAAAGACGCTAAAAAGTAATTTTTAAAGAAAAGACATGAGAAAAAGAGCGGCAAAAAAAAGACCCCTTTTACCAGATCCAAAATTTAACGATCAGTTAGTAACACGTTTTGTGAACAACTTAATGTGGGATGGTAAGAAATCAACAGCTTTTAAAGTTTTTTATGATGCATTAGATATCGTAGAAGCTAAAAAAGGTGATAATGAAAAATCAGCTTTAGAATTGTGGAAAGACGCTTTAACAAACGTTATGCCTCACGTAGAAGTACGTAGTCGTAGAGTTGGTGGAGCTACATTCCAAATACCAATGCAAATTCGTCCAGATAGAAAAATTTCTACTGCAATGAAATGGTTAATTCTTTATGCAAGAAAGAGAAATGAGAAATCTATGGCTGGAAAATTGTCATCAGAAATTTTAGCAGCAGCTAAAGAAGAAGGTGCAGCAGTTAAGAAAAGAATGGATACTCACAAAATGGCAGATGCAAATAAAGCATTCTCTCACTTCAGATTTTAATAAATAAGAAATGTCAAGAGATTTAAAATATACAAGAAACATAGGAATCGCTGCTCACATTGATGCTGGTAAAACAACAACAACTGAGCGTGTATTATTCTATACTGGAAAATCACACAAAATTGGTGAAGTACATGATGGTGCTGCAACAATGGACTGGATGGCACAAGAGCAAGAAAGAGGTATTACAATTACTTCTGCAGCTACAACTTGTGAATGGAATTTTCCAACACAACAAGGTAAAATTTTACCAGAATCAATACCTTATCACTTTAACATTATCGATACTCCAGGTCACGTTGACTTTACAGTAGAGGTAAACCGTTCGTTACGTGTATTAGATGGTTTAGTTTTCTTATTTAGTGCTGTTGATGGTGTTGAGCCTCAATCAGAAACTAACTGGAGACTTGCAGATCAATACAGAGTTCCAAGAATGGGATTCGTTAATAAGATGGACCGTCAAGGGTCTAACTTTTTAATGGTTTGTCAACAAGTGAAAGATATGTTGAAATCAAACGCAGTTGCTATCACTTTGCCTATTGGTGAAGAAAATGATTTCAGAGGTGTAGTTGACTTAGTGAAAAATCAAGCTATTGTATGGCATGATGAAACACAAGGAGCTACTTTTGATATTATTGATATTCCAGCTGATATGGTTGATGAAGTAAAAGAATATCGTTCAATCCTTATCGAAGAAATCGCTACTTATGACGAGAATCTTTTAGATAAGTATATGGAAGATGAAAATTCTATTACTGAAGATGAAATTAACGCAGCATTACGTGCAGCTACTATTGATATGGCTATTATTCCAATGATTGCAGGTTCTGCTTTCAAAAACAAAGGAGTTCAGTTCATGTTAGATGCTGTTTGTAAATATTTGCCTTCTCCAATGGATAAGGAAGGTATCGAAGGAATTCACCCTGATGATGTTGATTTGTTAGAAGAAGATCAAACTAAAATCTTGCGTAAGCCAGATGTTAAAGAGCCATTTGCTGCTTTAGCATTTAAAATTGCTACTGACCCTTATGTTGGTCGTTTAGCTTTCTTCCGTGCTTATTCAGGTCGTTTAGATGCAGGTTCGTATATATTAAATACACGTTCTGGAAATAAAGAAAGAATTTCTCGTATCTACCAAATGCACGCTAACAAACAAAATCCAATCGAATACATCGAAGCTGGAGATATTGGAGCAGCAGTTGGATTTAAAGATATTAAGACTGGAGATACAATGTGTGATGAAAAACACCCAATTATTCTTGAGTCAATGAAATTCCCTGATCCAGTAATTGGTATCGCTATTGAGCCTAAAACTAAAGCTGACGTTGATAAAATGGGTATGGCTTTAGCGAAATTAGCTGAAGAAGATCCTACATTTACAGTTAGAACTGATGAAGCTTCAGGTCAAACTATTATCTCAGGAATGGGTGAGTTACACTTAGACATTCTTGTGGATAGAATGAAACGTGAATTTAAAGTTGAAGTGAACCAAGGTGAGCCTCAAGTTGAATATAAAGAAGCATTTACAAGATCAGCGACACACAGAGAGACTTATAAAAAGCAATCTGGTGGTCGTGGTAAGTTTGGTGATATTGTATTTACATTAGAGCCAGCGGAAGAAGTTGATGGAAAAGCAGCTGTAGGTTTACAGTTTGTTAATGCAGTAAAAGGTGGTAATGTTCCTAAGGAATACATCCCAGCTGTTGAAAAAGGTTTCCGTGAGGCTATGAAAACAGGTCCATTAGCAGGATATGCAGTGGATAGT
This sequence comes from Flavobacterium sp., assembly GCF_965657075.1. Lineage (GTDB taxonomy): Bacteria > Bacteroidota > Bacteroidia > Flavobacteriales > Flavobacteriaceae > Flavobacterium. The sequence goes on along the minus strand of NZ_CBFHMV010000005.1, from coordinate 46,639 downwards.
TTAAAAGTAACTTTATCGGATGGATCTTTTCACCCTGTAGATTCTGATGCTCTTTCTTTCGAATTAGCAGCAAAAATGGGATACAAAGAAGTGGCAAAAGCTGCTGGAGCTGTTATTCTTGAACCAATCATGAAAATCGAAGTTATTACTCCTGAAGAAAACATGGGTGATATCGTAGGTGACTTAAATCGTCGTAGAGGACAAGTTAATGATATGGGTGACAGAAGTGGTGCTAAAACTATTAAAGCAGATGTGCCTTTATCTGAAATGTTTGGATATGTAACAACATTAAGAACATTATCATCAGGTAGAGCAACATCGACAATGGAGTTTTCTCACTACGCAGAAACGCCTTCTAATATTTCAGAAGAGGTAATTAAAAAAGCAAAAGGTAACGCTTAATTCTAAAGAAAATGAGTCAAAAAATCAGAATAAAATTAAAATCTTACGATCACATGTTGGTAGATAAGTCTGCTGAAAAGATTGTAAAAACTGTCAAAAGTACTGGGGCAGTAGTAACTGGACCAATTCCATTACCTACGCACAAAAAGATTTTTACTGTGTTGCGTTCACCGCACGTAAATAAAAAATCACGTGAGCAATTTGAACTTAGTTCATACAAAAGATTATTAGATATTTATAGTTCTTCTTCTAAGACTATTGATGCTTTAATGAAATTGGAATTGCCAAGTGGTGTTGAAGTAGAAATTAAAGTATAGTTTCAAACACTGTTCAATCAGTTAAAAATAAAACCGCTAGTATTAATTTACTGCGGTTTTTTTAATCTTTAATGCATTTTTGTTGCTTAATTGTTTATTAAAAAATAGTTAAGTAATTAATTTTGTATTAATTAAATAATATTTATATATTTGCACCCTTGAAAAAAAATTGTGCATTTATATATTTATGTACAAAATTTAAATAGTAATTAATAATTAGTTTAATATGTCTGGGTTAATCGGAAGAAAAATTGGCATGACTAGCATCTTTGATGAGAACGGGAAAAACATTCCTTGTACTGTAATCCAAGCTGGTCCATGTGTAGTTACCCAAGTCAGAACCATTGAGGTTGACGGGTACGAAGCTCTTCAACTTGGTTTCGATGACAAAACTGACAAACACTCTATTAAAGCTGAAGAAGGTCACTTCAAGAAAGCAGGAACAGATGTTAAGAAGAAAGTCGTTGAATTCAAGTATTTTGAAGAAAAACACAACTTAGGTGATGTGTTGAATGTGGATTTATTCACAGAAGGAGAATTTGTAGATGTACAAGGTGTATCTAAGGGTAAAGGTTTTCAAGGGGTTGTTAAACGTCACGGTTTTGGTGGTGTTGGACAAGCAACTCATGGTCAACATAACCGTTTAAGAGCACCTGGTTCAGTTGGAGCTTCTTCTTATCCATCTAGAGTATTCAAAGGAATGCGTATGGCTGGAAGAATGGGTACAGATAACGTAACAATTCAGAATCTTAGAGTTTTAAAAGTTGTAGCAGACAAAAACCTTTTAGTAGTAAAAGGATGTGTGCCAGGACATAAAAACTCTTACGTAATCATTCAGAAGTAATGGAAGTAAAAGTATTAGATGTAAACGGAAAAGAAACTGGAAGAAAAGTACAACTTTCTGATTCAGTATTCGCAATTGAACCAAATAATCACGCAGTATACCTTGATGTTAAGCAATATTTAGCAAATCAAAGACAAGGAACGCACAAAGCTAAAGAAAGAGCTGAAGTTGCTGGAAGTACTCGTAAGATTAAAAAACAAAAAGGAACCGGAACTGCCAGAGCTGGTAGTGCTAAAAACCCTTTGTTTAAAGGTGGAGGAACTGTTTTTGGACCTAGACCAAGAAGTTATTCATTTAAATTGAATAAATCTTTAAAACGTTTAGCAAGAAAATCTGCCTTTTCAATCAAAGCAAAAGAGTCAAATTTAATCGTAGTTGAAGATTTTAATTTTGAATCTCCAAGTACCAAAAATTTCATTAATGTTTTGAATGCTTTAGGTTTAGAAAATAAAAAATCTTTATTTGTGTTGGGTGATTCAAATAAAAATGTATATTTGTCGTCACGCAATTTAAAGGCTTCTAGTGTTGTAATAAACTCTGAATTAAGTACTTACGGTATATTGAATGCTAATAAATTAGTATTAATGGAGAGTTCGTTAGAAGGAATTGAATCTAATTTAAGTAAATAAGTAGGGTATGAATGTAATTATTAAACCTATCATTACTGAAAAAATGACCAAAGACGGTGAAATTTTTAACCGTTTTGGTTTTGTAGTTGATAAGAAAGCAAACAAAATCCAAATTAAGAAAGCAATCGAAGCTTCTTATGGAGTGACTGTTGAAAATGTCAACACAATGAATTACAGATCTGATAGATCGGTTAAATACACTAAGAGTGGTTTAATCGTTGGTAAAACAAATGCTTATAAAAAAGCAATTGTACAACTGAAAGAAGGAGAAGCAATAGACTTTTATAATAATATTTAATAAAAGAAAATGTCAGTTAGAAAATTAAAACCTATTACCCCAGGTCAGCGATTTAGAGTTGTGAATAGCTTTGACACTATTACAACTGATAAGCCGGAGAGATCATTATTAGAACCGAAAAAACGTTCTGGAGGTAGAAATAGTCAAGGAAAGATGACCATGCGTTATGTTGGTGGTGGTCACAAACAAAAGTATCGTATGATTGATTTCAAAAGAACTAAGCATGGTATTCCTGCTTCTGTGAAATCAATTGAATATGATCCAAATAGATCCGCATTTATTTCTTTATTAGCTTATGTTGATGGAGAAAAAACTTATGTAATTGCTCAAAACGGTATGCAAGTAGGACAAACTGTTGTTTCAGGTCCTGATGCTTCACCAGAAATTGGTAATACATTATTATTAAGTAAAATTCCATTAGGAACTGTTATATCTTGTATTGAATTAAGACCAGGTCAAGGAGCTGTTATTGCTCGTTCGGCAGGAACTTTTGCTCAGTTAATGGCAAGAGATGGTAAATACGCTACAATTAAAATGCCTTCAGGTGAAACAAGATTGATTTTGTTAACTTGTTCTGCTACAATTGGAGCTGTTTCTAATTCTGACCATCAATTAATCGTATCTGGTAAAGCAGGTAGATCTAGATGGTTAGGTAGAAGACCAAGAACTAGACCAGTTGCTATGAACCCAGTTGATCACCCTATGGGAGGTGGAGAAGGACGCTCTTCAGGAGGTCACCCACGTTCAAGAAAAGGATTGCCAGCTAAAGGTTATAGAACTCGTTCTAAAGTTAACCCGAGTAATAAGTATATTGTTGAACGCAGAAAGAAATAATTAGATAGACATGGCACGTTCATTAAAAAAAGGACCATTTGTTCATTATAAATTAGAAAAGAAAGTTCAAGCCAATATTGAAGGTGGAAACAAAGGTGTTGTAAAGACTTGGTCTAGAGCATCAATGATAACTCCAGATTTCGTTGGTCAAACTATCGCAGTTCATAATGGTCGTCAGTTTGTTCCAGTATATGTTACTGAGAACATGGTAGGACATAAATTAGGAGAATTTTCACCAACAAGATCTTTTAGAGGTCACGCAGGTGCAAAAAATAAAGGTAAAAAATAAGAAGCAATGGGAGTTCGTAAAAGAGAAACAGCAGACGCAAGAAAAGAGGCTAATAAGTCTATAGCTTTTGCTAAATTAAATAACTGCCCTACTTCACCTAGAAAAATGCGCTTAGTTGCAGACTTGGTAAGAGGTCAGAAGGTAGAAAGAGCACTAAATGTTTTAAGATTTAGTCAAAAAGAAGCTTCAAGAAAGTTAGAGAAATTATTGTTATCAGCTATCAATAACTGGGAACAAAAAAATGCTGAAGCTAGTATTGAAGATGCAGGATTATTCGTAAAAGAAATCAGAGTTGATGGTGGAGCTATGTTAAAAAGACTTCGTCCAGCACCTCAAGGTCGTGCACATAGAATTAGAAAACGTTCGAATCACGTTACAATCGTGTTAGGACAAGTAGATAACACACAAAGCAATTAATAAACAGTATGGGACAAAAGACAAATCCAATAGGAAATAGACTTGGTATCATAAGAGGATGGGATTCAAACTGGTATGGTGGAAATGACTACGGTGACAAAATCGCTGAAGATTATAAAATCAGAAAGTATATTCATGCTCGTTTATCAAAAGCTAGTGTATCAAAAATAATTATCGAGAGAACTTTAAAACTTGTAACCGTTACTATCACTACTGCAAGACCTGGTATTATTATCGGAAAAGGTGGTCAAGAGGTAGACAAGTTAAAAGAAGAACTTAAGAAAATTACCGATAAGGAAATTCAGATTAACATTTTTGAAATCAAAAGACCTGAGCTTGATGCATATTTAGTTGCAATGAGTATAGCTCGTCAAATTGAGAGTAGAATTTCTTACAGAAGAGCTATTAAAATGGCTATAGCAGCAGCTATGAGAATGAATGCAGAAGGAATTAAAGTAATGATTTCTGGTCGTTTAAATGGAGCTGAAATGGCACGTTCTGAGCACTTCAAAGAAGGTAGAATTCCTTTATCAACTTTCAGAGCTGATATTGATTATGCATTAGCTGAGGCACATACTACTTATGGTAGAATGGGACTTAAGGTATGGATAATGAAAGGTGAGGTTTATGGAAAAAGAGATCTTTCTCCGTTAGTAGGTATGGACAAAAAACAGTCTAAATCTTCAGGATCTTCCTCTCCTAAAAGAGATGGTGGTAGACCAAACAATCGCAAAAGAAAGTAATTATTTAAACTAAAGAAAAAATGTTACAGCCTAAAAGAACAAAATACCGTAAGGTACAAAAAGGTAGAATGAAAGGGAACTCTGGTAGAGGTCACGAACTTTCAAATGGAATGTTTGGTATTAAATCTGTACACGAAAAAGGAATGTTCTTAACTTCACGTCAAATAGAAGCTGCACGTATTGCTGCTACTCGTTTTATGAAAAGAGAGGGACAATTATGGATTAAAATATTTCCAGACAAACCTATCACCAAAAAACCTTTAGAGGTACGTATGGGTAAAGGTAAAGGTGCGGTCGAATATTGGGCTGCAGTTGTTAAACCTGGAAAAATAATGTTTGAAGTTGGTGGTGTTCCACTATCAGTTGCAAAAGAAGCTTTACGTTTAGCAGCACAAAAACTTCCAGTTAAAACTAAGTTTGTTGTCGCTAGAGACTTTGAAGCATAATCAAAATTTATTATGAAACAATCAGAAATTATAAGTCTATCAGCAACTGAGTTACAAGAAAAACTTAGCCAGTTAAAGAAAACATACGCTGACCTAAAAAATGCTCACGCGATTTCTCCTATTGAGAATCCTTTACAACTAAGAGCTTTAAGAAGATCTGTTGCAAGAGTTACTACTGAATTGACTAAAAAGTTACAATAATTGTACACTGCTGAAAGATGGAAAAAAGAAATTTAAGAAAAGAGAGAATTGGGGTTGTTACTAGCAACAAAATGACAAAATCTATTGTTGTTTCTGAAACTAGAAGAGTAAAACACCCATTATACGGTAAGTTCGTGTTAAAAACTAAAAAATACGTTGCACACGACGAAACAAACGACTGTAACATTGGAGATACTGTAAAGATCATGGAAACAAGACCTATGAGTAAATTGAAATGTTGGAGATTAGTTGAAATCATTGAAAGAGCTAAATAATTATGGTACAACAAGAATCAAGATTAAGAGTAGCAGACAACACAGGAGCAAAAGAAGTTTTGACTATCCGTGTTTTAGGAGGAACGAAACGTCGTTATGCCTCTGTAGGTGATAAAATTGTAGTTTCTATTAAAGATGCTACTCCAAACGGAAACGTAAAAAAAGGAGCTGTATCAACTGCAGTTGTTGTACGTACTAAAAAAGAAGTGAGAAGAGCTGATGGATCTTATATTCGTTTCGACGATAACGCATGTGTATTGTTAAACGCTGCAGGAGAAATGAGAGGAACTCGTGTTTTTGGTCCGGTTGCCAGAGAACTTCGTGAAAAACAATTCATGAAAATTGTATCATTAGCGCCAGAGGTGCTTTAATTCTAAAAATGATGACAAAGTTAAAAGTAAAATCAGGAGATTTAGTTAGAGTAATTGCCGGAGACCACAAAGGGGAAGAGGGTAAAATCTTAACTATTCAACGTGAGAAAAATAAAGCGATTGTTGAAGGTGTAAATATGGTTTCAAAACATACCAAGCCAAGTGCAACTAATCCACAAGGTGGAATCGTAAAAAAAGAAGCTGCCATTCATATTTCAAATTTGTCTTTAATCGATCCTAAGTCTAAAGAGGCTACCAAGGTTGGTTATAAGCAAGAAGGGGATAAGAAGGTAAGATTCTCAAAAAAATCTAATCAAGTATTATAGTGATGGCTTATATACCTAGACTAAAAGAAGAGTATAAGAGTAGAGTAATTTCTGCTCTTACAGAAGAATTCGGTTACAAAAACGTAATGCAAGTTCCTAAACTTGAAAAAATCGTTGTAAGCCGTGGAGTTGGAGCTGCAGTATCTGATAAGAAATTAGTGGATTATGCAGTTGAAGAAATGACTAAAATTACTGGACAACAAGCGGTTGCTACCATTTCTAAGAAAGACGTTGCGTCTTTTAAATTAAGAAAAGGAATGCCAATTGGAGCTAAAGTAACTTTACGCGGTGAAAGAATGTATGAGTTTTTAGATAGACTTGTAACTTCAGCTTTACCACGTGTTAGAGATTTCGGCGGAATTAAATCTGATGGATTTGATGGAAGAGGAAACTATAACTTAGGAGTTTTAGAACAAATCATTTTCCCAGAAATTGATATTGATAAAGTAAATAAAATTTCAGGTTTTGATATTACTTTTGTTACATCTGCAAACACAGATAAAGAAGCAAAATCATTATTAACAGAACTAGGATTACCTTTTAAAAAGAACTAAGATATGGCTAAAGAATCAATGAAAGCCCGTGAGGTAAAAAGAGAAGCAACTGTTGAAAAATATGCTGAAAAAAGAAAAGCTTTGAAAAAAGCTGGTGACTATGAAGCATTGCAAAAATTACCTAAAAATGCATCTCCAGTACGTTTACATAACAGATGTAAATTAACAGGAAGGCCAAGAGGGTATATGCGTCAATTCGGTTTGTCTCGTGTTACATTCCGCGAAATGGCTAATCAAGGTTTAATTCCTGGTGTTAAAAAAGCATCTTGGTAATTAAGAAAAAAGTTTGTACTTTTGCAAACCAAAAAATAATTTAACTGATTAAAGGTTCAATTAGTGAGTACTATTTGAAAACCATAATCGCAATTCTATACTCATGTATACAGATCCAATCGCAGATTATCTTACAAGAGTTAGAAATGCTGTAAGAGCAAACCACAAAGTGGTTGAAATTCCAGCTTCTAACCTAAAAAAGGAAATCACAAAAATCTTGTTTGATCAAGGTTACATTTTAAGTTACAAATTCGAAACTACTACCGTTCAAGGTACTATCAAAATCGCACTTAAGTACGATAAAGATACTAAAGAATCTGTAATTAAAGATATTCAAAGAATTAGTAAACCAGGTTTACGTAAATATGCTGGTTCTACAGAATTACCAAGAATCCTTAACGGATTAGGTATAGCAATTGTTTCAACTTCTAAAGGTCTTATGACTGGAAAGCAGGCAAAACAGTTAAATGTAGGTGGAGAGGTAATTTGTTACGTATACTAATATAAAAGAAAAATGTCAAGAATAGGTAAAAATCCAATTGCAATTCCAGCTGGTGTAACAATAAATGTTGCTGATGCTGTAGTTACAGTAAAAGGAAAATTAGGCGAGCTTACTCAAGAGTTTTCTGATGTAACAGTAAAAATTGAAGATAACCAAGTTATCGTTGAACGTTCATCAGATCACAAAAATGATCGAGCGAAACACGGTCTTTATCGTTCTTTGATCAACAACATGATTGTTGGTGTTTCTGAAGGATTTACAAAGCAATTAGAACTAGTAGGTGTAGGTTATAGAGCTTCAAATCAAGGTCAAAAACTTGATTTAGCTTTAGGTTTCTCACACAATATTGTACTAGAAATAGTTTCTGAAGTAAATGTGGAAACAATATCAGAGAAAGGAAAAAACCCAATAGTAAAATTATCATCATTTGACAAACAATTATTAGGTCAAGTTGCTGCTAAAATCAGAGCTTTTCGTAAACCTGAACCTTACAAAGGGAAAGGTGTTAAGTTTGTAGGTGAAGTATTAAGAAGAAAAGCAGGTAAATCCGCTTAAAAATTAAGACTATGTCATTAACAAAAACTGAAAGAAGACAAAGAATTAAATTCAGAATCAGAAAAATTGTCAGCGGTACTGCTGCACAACCAAGATTAGCTGTTTTTAGATCTAATAAAGAAATCTATGCTCAAATCATAGATGATGAAAGAGGTGTTACTTTAGTATCTGCATCTTCAAGAGAAGCTGGTGTTACTAAAGGTACAAACATCGAAACTGCTAATGCAGTTGGTAAACTAGTTGCTGAAAAAGCTATTAAATCAGGTATTTCTACAATCTCTTTTGATAGAGGTGGGTATTTATATCATGGACGTGTTAAATCATTAGCTGAAGGCGCTAGAGAAGCTGGACTTAAATTCTAAGAAATTATGTATCATAATTATAAAAACGTAGAAATTGTAAAACCAGGAGGTCTTGAATTGAAAGACCGTTTGGTGAATGTTAATCGTGTTACTAAAGTTACAAAGGGAGGTAGAGCTTTTGGTTTTTCTGCAATTGTAGTCGTAGGTGATGAAAACGGTGTAGTCGGTCATGGATTAGGTAAATCTAAAGATGTTTCTGAAGCAATCGCTAAAGCATTAGAAGATGCTAAGAAAAATTTAGTTAGAATTCCTTTGAATAATCAAACTGTACCTCACGAGCAAAAAGGTAAATTTGGTGGAGCTAGAGTATTTTTAATTCCTGCATCTCACGGTACTGGAGTTATTGCTGGTGGTGCTGTTCGTGCAGTACTTGAGTCTGTTGGAGTACATGATGTACTATCAAAATCTCAAGGATCATCGAATCCTCATAATGTAGTTAAAGCAACTTTTGATGCTTTATTGCAAATGCGTAGTGCACACACTGTAGCTAAACAAAGAGGAATATCTTTAGAAAAAGTATTTAAAGGATAATAATTCAAGGAAAAATGGCAAAAATACTAGTAAAACAAGTTAAAAGTAAAATTAATTGTCCTCTTGATCAAAAGAGAACCTTAATTGCTTTAGGACTTAAAAAAATGGGACAAGTAGTTGAGCATGATAACAATCAAGCTATCCTTGGAATGGTAAACAAAGTAAAACACTTAGTTTCTGTCGAAACTAAATAACAAATACAGTTATGAATTTAAGTAATTTACAACCAGCTGAAGGTTCAACGCACAACCAAAATAAAAGATTAGGTAGAGGTGAAGGTTCTGGAAAAGGTGGTACTTCTGCAAGAGGTCACAAAGGAGCTAAATCACGTTCTGGTTATTCAAAGAAAATTGGTTTTGAAGGAGGTCAAATGCCACTTCAAAGACGTGTTCCTAAGTTCGGATTTAAAAATATTAACAGAAAAGAATATCAAGGTGTCAATCTTGATACACTTCAAATGTTAGTTGATAATGGAGTTGTGACTGACACTGTAGACTTTACAGTTTTAGTTGAAACTAGATTAGCAACAAAAAATGAATTAGTTAAAATTTTAGGTAGAGGTGAACTAAAAGCCAAACTTAAAGTTAGTGGACATAAATTTACTGCAACTGCTAAAGCGGCTATTGAAGCTGCTGGAGGCGAAGTAATAACATTATAATTCAGTAGCAATGAAGAAATTTATAGATTCTTTTATCAATGTTTGGAAAATTGATGAGTTGAAAAACAGAATAGTATTAACACTTACGTTATTACTTGTTTATCGTTTTGGAGCTCAAGTCACTCTTCCCGGTATTGATGCTACTCAATTAGGTAATTTAACTAACCAAACTAATGAAGGTATTGGTTGGTTAATTGATGTTTTTACTGGTGGTGCATTTTCACAAGCATCTTTATTTGCATTGGGAATCATGCCTTATATTTCTGCCTCAATTGTTGTGCAATTAATGGGTATAGCAGTTCCTTACCTACAAAAATTACAAAAAGATGGTGAAAGTGGTAGAAAAAAGATTAATCAAATAACTAGATGGCTTACAATTGGGATAACTCTTTTACAAGGTCCAGGTTATATTTATAATCTTTATCAAACATTACCACAAGAAGCTTTCATATTAGGAAGTAATTCTCCTGCTTTTTTGTTTTCATCAGTTTTAATTCTTACCACTGGAACAATATTTGCTATGTGGTTGGGTGAAAAAATTACTGATAAAGGTATAGGAAATGGTATTTCTTTATTAATTATGGCCGGAATTATTGCAAGAATGCCTCAAGCTTTCTCTCAAGAAATTACTTCAAGATTAAATCAATCAAATGGTGGAACTTTAATGATAGTTTTAGAAATTATCATTTGGTTATTAGTAATCATTGCTTGTATTCTTTTAGTAATGGCAGTTAGAAAAATTCAAGTTCAATATGCAAGAAGAACAATGTCAGGTGAATTTGAAGAAGATATGATGGGGGGAAACAGACAGTTTATCCCATTAAAGTTAAATGCTTCCGGTGTTATGCCAATCATTTTTGCACAAGCAATTATGTTTGTTCCTGCAGCGTTAGCTGGTTTATCTAAATCAGATAGTGCACAATCCATAGCAACAATGTTTAAAGATCCATTTGGTTTAGTTTATAATTTAGTATTTGCTTTATTAATTATTGTATTTACTTATTTTTATACGGCTATAACAATTCCAACAAACAAAATGGCAGATGATTTAAAGAGAAGTGGGGGCTTTGTTCCAGGTATTAAACCTGGTTCAGAAACTTCTGATTTCTTAGATAAAATAATGTCATTAATAACTTTTCCAGGTTCTCTTTATTTAGCTTTAATTGCTGTGTTCCCAGCGGTTGCAGTTAGTGTTATGGGAGTTCAGGGTTCATGGGCTTATTTCTATGGAGGTACATCGTTATTGATTATGGTTGGAGTTGCAATTGACACTATTCAACAAATAAATTCTTATTTATTGAATAAACACTATGATGGATTGATGAAAAGTGGTAAAAACAGAAAAGCAGTAGCTTAATTTTTATGGCAAAACAATCAGCAATAGAACAAGACGGAACAATTATAGAAGCATTATCAAATGCTATGTTTCGTGTAGAATTAGAAAACGGGCATATTGTAATTGCTCATATATCTGGAAAAATGCGTATGCATTATATCAAGTTATTACCTGGTGATAAAGTGAAACTAGAAATGAGCCCTTATGATTTGTCTAAAGCAAGAATCACATATAGATACTAAAGCTATTAACATGAAAGTAAGAGCATCAGTCAAAAAAAGAAGTGCCGAGTGCATTATTGTACGTAGAAAAGGAAGATTATACGTTATTAACAAAAAGAATCCTAGATTTAAACAAAGACAAGGATAATTATGGCAAGAATCGCAGGGGTAGATATACCTAAACAGAAAAGAGGAGTTATTGCTCTAACATACATATTTGGTGTAGGTAGAAGCAGAGCTAAAGAGGTTTTAGAGAAAGCTCAAGTAAACGAAGACAAAAAAGTTTCAGATTGGAATGATGACGAAATCGGAGCAATCCGTGATGCCGTTTCTTATTACAAAATTGAAGGTGAATTGCGTTCAGAAGTTCAGTTAAACATCAAACGTTTAATGGACATCGGATGTCAAAGAGGTATACGTCATAGAGCAGGTCTTCCTTTAAGAGGACAAAGAACAAAAAATAACTCTAGAACTAGAAAAGGTAAAAGAAAAACTGTTGCTAATAAGAAAAAAGCAACTAAATAATAAGTAATAATATGGCTAAGGCAACTACAAAAAAACGTAAAGTTATCGTTGAATCAACGGGAGAAGCTCATATTAGTGCAACTTTTAACAACATCATTATTTCTTTAACTAATAAGAAAGGTGAAGTTATTTCTTGGTCTTCAGCAGGTAAAATGGGCTTTAGAGGTTCTAAAAAGAATACTCCATACGCAGCTCAAATGGCAGCAGAAGATTGTGCTAAAGTAGCTCTAGATGCTGGATTGAAAAAAGTAAAAGTTTATGTAAAAGGTCCAGGAAATGGTAGAGAATCTGCTATTAGATCATTACATAACGGTGGAATTGAAGTTACAGAAATTATTGATGTTACTCCAATGCCGCACAACGGATGTCGTCCTCCTAAAAGAAGAAGAGTTTAATCAAATATTTTACTATATTTGCACTCTTAAAAAATAATTATAAGTATAACCAAGATAGAATTACGATTATCGAAGGATTTGACCTGAATTCATAATCTCTATTTTAAACAATTAGAAATGGCAAGATATACTGGTCCAAGTACAAAAATTGCTCGTAAATTTGGCGAGGCAATATTCGGAGAAGACAAAGCCTTCGAAAAAAGAAATTATCCTCCAGGACAACATGGAATGTCTAAAAGAAGAGGTAAAAAATCTGAATATGCTGTCCAATTGATGGAAAAGCAAAAAGCTAAATATACTTATGGTATTTTAGAAAAACAATTCAGAAACTTATTTAAAAAAGCATCTGCTGCTTCAGGTGTTACTGGTGAAATACTTTTACAATTATGTGAAGCTCGTTTAGACAACGTTGTTTACAGAATGGGTATTGCTCCTACAAGAAGAGGAGCTCGTCAAATTGTTTCTCACAGACACATTACTGTTAATGGGGAATTAGTTAACATTCCTTCTTATCACTTAAAACCTGGTGATAAAGTTGCAGTTCGTGAAAAATCTAAATCTTTAGAAGCTATTAAAAATTCTTTAGCTAATTCTTCTCGTGTTTATGAGTGGATGACTTGGAATAATGATACAATGGAAGGAAATTTTGTTTCTGTACCTCAAAGACTTCAGATTCCAGAAAATATTAAAGAACAACTTATTGTTGAGTTGTATAACAAATAAAAATACACATTAGTCGAATTATGGCAGTATTTAATTTTCAGAAACCCGATAAAGTTATCATGATCGATTCAACCGATTTTGAAGGTAAGTTTGAATTCAGACCTTTAGAACCTGGTTACGGATTGACTGTCGGTAACGCACTAAGAAGAGTTTTACTTTCTGCTCTTGAAGGATTTGCAATAACATCATTAAGAATTGAAGGAGTAGAACATGAATTCTCTACAATTCCTGGTGTAGTTGAAGATGTAACAGAAATTATCCTTAATCTAAAACAAGTACGTTTTAAACGTCAAATTGAAGATATTGATAATGAATCTGTTTCTATGTCTTTATCTGGTAAAGAAGTTTTAACAGCAGGTGACTTTCAAAAATTCATCTCAGGTTTTCAAATCTTAAACCCAGATTTAATTATCTGTAATTTAGATAGTAAAACTTCTATTAATATGGAGTTGACTATTGAAAAAGGTAGAGGTTATGTGCCTGCAGAAGAAAATAAAAAACCTAATGCTCCAATTGGAACTATATATACTGACTCTATTTACACACCAGTAAAAAATGTTAAGTATGTAATTGAAAACTTTCGTGTGGAACAAAAAACGGATTATGAAAAATTAGTTTTCGAAATCCAAACTGATGGTTCTATCAATCCAAAAGATGCATTAACTGAAGCAGCTAAAACATTAATTCACCACTTTATGTTGTTTTCTGATGAAAGAATTACATTAGAGGCTGATGAAATTGCTCAAACAGAATCTTATGACGAAGAGTCATTACACATGAGACAGTTGTTAAAAACTAAACTTGTGGATATGGATTTATCAGTAAGAGCATTAAATTGTTTAAAAGCAGCTGAAGTTGATACTTTAGGTGACTTAGTTTCTTTTAACAAAAACGACTTAATGAAGTTCCGTAACTTTGGTAAAAAATCTTTAACAGAATTAGACGAGTTAGTCGCTGTAAAAGGTCTTACTTTTGGAATGGATTTAGCAAAATATAAATTAGATAAAGAATAAATTACTTCATATTTTGCTCTCCAAAGTGGATAGTAGCAAGATGAAGGTTAAATAAAAAGTCATGAGACACGGAAAAAAATTCAATCATTTAAGTAGACAAAAAGGACATAGAGCGGCTATGCTTGCGAATATGGCTTGTTCACTTATTGAGCACAAACGTATCAACACTACAGTTGCTAAAGCAAAAGCTTTAAAACAGTTTGTAGAACCGTTAGTTACGAAATCAAAAGAAGACACAACTCACAATCGTCGTATTTGTTTCGCTTATTTAAGAGACAAATATGCTGTAACTGAATTATTTAGAGAAGTAGCTGCTAAAGTTGGTGACCGTCCAGGAGGATACACTCGTATCATCAAATTAGGGAATCGTTTAGGAGATAATGCTGATATGGCAATGATTGAGTTAGTTGACTTCAATGAATTGTACAACGGTGGTAAAAAAGAAGAGAAAAAAGGAAGAAGCCGTCGTGGTGGAAAAGCTAAAAAAGCTGAAACTACTACTGAAGCTCCTGTTGCAGAAGCTTCTGCTCCTGAAACATCTGAAGAATCTACAGAAAAAGAAGCTGAATAATGAATGTCAGTTCATAAATACAAAAAAGGATAAGCTAATTACTAGTTTATCCTTTTTTTTTGAGTTTTATTTTTTTTGAAGCATTGAGGCTCTGGCTTTATTTGGTTATGTATTTCCTGCCGTCCATTACAATCTCTTCGAGGATTTCCATACCCATAAGGGCTAGAAGATAATCCATTTGATTGTTTATAAACTTATTTTTTTAGAAAAAAGAATTATACTAAATTTGCAAAACAACACACAACAAATGCAATATACTACAAAACAAAAAGCCATCGTATTACTAGCAGATGGAACAGTCTTTCACGGAAAATCAATTGGAATTAGCGGTACAACTTTTGGAGAAGTTTGTTTCAATACTGGAATGAGCGGTTACCAAGAAATTTTTACTGATCCATCTTATTTCGGACAAATCATGGTTACAACCAATCCTCATATTGGAAACTATGGAGTAAATGTAAATGAGGTAGAATCAAATGGTGTAAAAATCGCTGGACTAATTTGTAAAAACTTTAGTTTTAATTATTCTCGAACAGATGCTTCTGAAAGTTTGTATGATTATTTTAAAAAACAAAATATCATAGCTGTTTCAGATGTCGATACTAGAGCATTGGTAAGTTATATTAGAGATAATGGAGCTCAAAATGCAATTATTTCAACAGATGGTACATCAATTGAAGATTTAAAAATTCAATTAGCTAATGTTCCAAACATGAAAGGTTTAGAGTTGGCTTCAAAAGTTTCGACAAAAGATCCTTTTTTTTATGGCGATGTAAATGCTACTTATAAAATATCAGCTTTAGATTTAGGAATAAAAACCAATATTTTAAGAAATTTAGCCAAAAGAGATTGTTACATAAAAGTATTTCCTTTTGATGCTTCTTACGCAGATTTAAGTAGTTTCAATCCAGATGGATATTTCTTATCCAATGGTCCTGGTGATCCAGAACCATTGCACCAAGCCCAAATTACAGCTAAAGAAATTATTGCCAAAAACAAACCTTTATTCGGTATTTGTTTAGGACATCAAGTTATTGCTTTAGCCAACGGAATTTCGACTTACAAAATGTTTAACGGTCATAGAGGAATCAACCATCCTGTAAAAAATCTATTGACAGGAAAAGGTGAAATTACATCACAAAATCATGGTTTTGCAGTAAATAAAGATGAATTAGAAAAGCACCCTAATATGGAAATCACACATTTACATCTAAATGATGATACTGTAGCTGGAATGCGAATGAAATCTAAAAACTGTTTTTCGGTACAATATCATCCTGAAGCAAGTCCCGGACCACATGATTCTGAATATTTGTTTGATACTTTTATTGAGAATATAAAGAAACAGAATTTGCAAGAAGTTTAATAATATTTATACCTAACATGTTTTCTAAACCTGTTAGGTTTTTTTAAAAACTTTAAAAAGAATAAGATGATGCCAATATAACTAAAACGTTATCGTTTATAAGTTTTTTGGGGTTTAAAATATAGAATGTTTAATTTTGTTATACTAATTTTAAAAAATCATTAAAAATGAGCATAATTATTAAAGTTCACGCAAGACAAATACTTGACTCTCGTGGAAACCCAACAGTTGAAGTTGATGTAATTACAGAAAATGGAATTTTAGGAAGAGCGGCTGTACCTAGTGGAGCTTCTACTGGAGAACATGAAGCTGTTGAATTACGTGATGGTGGAAAAGCTTACATGGGAAAAGGTGTTTCTAAAGCGGTTGAAAATGTAAACACAACGATTGCTCAAGAAGTAGTTGGAATGTCTGTTTTTGAACAAAATGCCATTGACAAAATGATGATTGAATTAGATGGTACTCCAAATAAATCCAATTTAGGAGCTAATGCAATTTTGGGAGTTTCTTTAGCGGTAGCAAAAGCTGCTGCAAATGAATTAGGAATGCCTTTATATAGATATGTTGGTGGTGTTTCTGCTAACACTTTGCCTGTTCCAATGATGAACATCATCAATGGTGGATCACATTCTGATGCTCCAATTGCCTTCCAAGAATTTATGGTTATGCCAGTGAAAGCGAAAAACTTTACACATGCAATGCAAATGGGAACTGAAATATTTCATAACCTTAAAAAAGTATTACACGACAGAGGTTTGTCAACGGCTGTAGGTGATGAAGGTGGATTTGCTCCCAATTTAGAAGGTGGAACAGAAGATGCTTTGGATTCAATCAAATTAGCCGTTACAAATGCAGGTTATACTTTTGGTGATGATGTGATGATTGCTCTAGATTGTGCAGCCGCTGAATTTTTTGTAGATGGAAAATACGATTATTCAAAATTTGAAGGTCCAACAGGTAAAATAAGAACTTCACAAGAACAAGCTGAATATTTAGCAGAATTAACTACAAAATACCCAATCATTTCAATCGAAGATGGAATGGACGAAAATGACTGGGCTGGTTGGAAAACATTAACAGAATTAGTTGGTGATAAAGTGCAATTAGTGGGTGATGATTTATTCGTTACAAACGTTGAAAGATTAGCTAAAGGAATTGCAAATGATACTGCTAATTCAATCTTAATTAAAGTAAATCAAATTGGAACTTTATCTGAAACAATTGCAGCTGTAAATATGGCTCACAATGCAGGTTATACCTCAGTAATGAGTCACCGTTCTGGAGAAACAGAAGACAATACTATTGCAGATTTGGCTGTAGCATTAAACTGTGGACAAATCAAAACAGGTTCAGCTTCCCGTTCAGATAGAATGGCAAAATACAACCAATTATTAAGAATCGAAGAAGAATTAGCAGAAGTAGCTTATTTTCCAGGAATGAAAGCTTTTAAGCAGAAGTAAGATTTTTTAAATTATATTCTAAAGCCCTTCTAGAGTTCAAAACTCTAGAAGGGTTTGTTTTTTATAGTTATATAAAATATGTGTATACCAACTTTGCAATTTTATAATTTTATTAACGAAAACCTTTTCTTAATTCTTTTTAATTTAATAAGTTATTCCTTAACTTTGTGAAATAAAATTTTTAAGATTAAAAAACCTAACAATATTATGTCAAAAACGGCTACATTAGAATTAGATGGTAAAAAATATGAGTTTCCTGTTATTGTAGGGACTGAAAATGAAGTTGCTATCGAAGTGGATACTTTGCGTGGTGCAACTGGAGCAATAACAATTGATCCAGGTTACAAAAATACCGGTTCATGTAAAAGTGAAATTACTTTTTTAGATGGTGAAGAAGGAATCCTTCGTTATAGAGGTTATTCTATTGAAGAATTAGCAGATAAAGCTGATTTTTTAGAAGTTTCCTTTTTGTTGATTTTTGGAGAGTTGCCTACAAAAGAAGAGCTAGAAAAGTTTGAAAATGACATTAGAAAACACACATTGGTTAATGAAGAAATGAAAAACATCATTGATGGTTTTCCAAAAACAGCTCATCCAATGGGCGTTTTAGCTTCGTTAACTTCTGCATTAACAGCTTTTAATCCTAAATCGGTTAATCCGCATAACGAAAAAGAAATGTACGATGCTGTTTGTAAAACAATGGCTAAATTTTTAGTTATTGCAACTTGGACTTACAGAAAATCAATGGGTTATCCGTTAAATAATTATGATAATACAAAAGGTTATGTAGAAAACTTCATGAGATTGATGTTTGAATTGCCTACTGAACCTTATAAATTTGACAAAAAAGTAATTGATGCTTTAGATAAATTATTCATTCTTCATGCAGATCACGAACAAAATTGTTCTACTTCAACTGTAAGAATTGTTGGATCTTCACATGCTGGATTATTTGCTTCTATTTCTGCAGGAGTTTCTGCATTATGGGGTCCATTACATGGTGGTGCAAATCAGGCAGTTTTAGAAATGTTAGAAGAAATTCATAACAATGGAGGTGATGTTGCTAAATTTGTATTGAAAGCAAAGGATAAAGAAGATCCTTTCCGTTTAATGGGATTTGGTCACCGAGTTTATAAAAACTTTGACCCAAGAGCTACTATCATTAAAAAAGCAGCAGACGATGTTTTAACTGCTTTAGGTGTTGATGATCCATTATTAGACATTGCAAAACAATTAGAAAAAGTAGCTTTAGAAGACGAATATTTCAAATCAAGAAATTTATATCCAAATGTAGATTTCTACTCTGGAATTATTTACCGTGCTATGGGAATACCTGTTGGAATGTTCACGGTTCTTTTTGCTATTGGACGCTTACCAGGTTGGATTGCTCAATGGAAAGAAATGAGAATCAATAAAGAGCCAATAGGTAGACCTAGACAAGTTTATACAGGTTATAATTTAAGACCTTTTAAAGAAATTAAAGATAGATAAAAGTTAAAAATCCCGTTTAGTAAATGCTAAACGGGATTTTTTTATAGTATTAAGTAAGAATTAATCAGCTTCTTCGAAATTCTCTTTTTTACCTCTTAATTCATCTACTTTATCTTCCGCTTTGTCTACAAAATTTGAAGCAGCTTCTTTTGCATCTTCTGCTTTTTCTTCGACCCATTCAGAAGCATCTTCCAATTTTTCTTTGGCAGCATCAACAAATTCAGATACTTTTTCTCCAACACCCATTTTGTCTAATTTTTCAGTAGCATCATCTATTAATCCTGATGCTTTCTCTTTTAAATCACCAGCCACTTCTGTAGCTTTATCAATTGCATTTTCAGCAACATCACTTACAGTTTCTGATACGCTGTCCATAGTTCCTTTTGCTTTTCCAAAAAGTGAACTAAAAAAATTTGAAATTCCCATAATTTATTGTTTGTTATTGTTTTGAAAATCAAAAGTATAAAAAACTTTTGATCAGACCAGCAATCTAAATAGAATAAACGATTAATATTGTTCATTTATAGTTCAAATACAATTAGACTTTTTATCTTTGTAAAGATGCTAAATAGTAAATTTATGTTACAATTAAATGTAAAAAATGAATCGTCAAGATTAAGAGCAGTTGTTTTAGGTTCAGCGTTAAGTAATGGCCCTACACCTTCAGTTGAAGAAGCCTATGATCCAAAATCATTAGAACATATTTTAGCGGGAACTTATCCTGTTGAAGAGGATATGGTAAAAGAAATGGAAGCTTTTAATCAAGTTTTTCAAAAATACAGTGTTCAAGTTTTTCGACCTAATAGGATTGAAAATTACAATCAAATTTTTACAAGAGATATCGGTTTTGTTATAGATGATGTTTTTGTTAAAGCCAATATTCTTCCTGATAGAGAGAGAGAATTGGATGCGATTCAGTATGTTATTGATCAAATTGATCCTAAAAAAGTGGTGCGTCCACCAGAAGAAGTTCACATAGAAGGAGGTGATGTGATGCTTTGGAATGATTATATTTTCATTGGAACTTATAAAGGTTCAGATTATAAAGATTACATTACTGCACGAACAAATTGGCAAGGTGTTCAATACATTAAAGAATTATTTCCTAACAAAATTGTAAAGGAATTTGATTTAGTAAAGTCAAAAATCGAAGCTAGAGACAATGCTTTACATTTAGATTGTTGCTTTCAACCTGTTGGAATAGATAAAGGAATCATTTACAAAAGTGGTTTTCGTGAAGAAGCAGATTATATGTACTTGGTAAAGCTTTTTGGTAAAGAAAATCTATTTCATATTACACGAGATGAAATGTATCACATGAACTCCAATGTATTTTCAATAGCACCTGATGTGGTGGTTTCTGAAAAAAACTTCACAAGATTAAATGCATGGTTAAGAGAAAAAGGTTTTACTGTAGAAGAAATTCCGTATGCCGAAATCTCAAAACAAGAAGGTTTATTAAGATGTTCAACTTTGCCGTTGATTAGGGATTAAAAGAGGTTATAGTTTGAAGTTTATGGTTTATAGTTAAACGAAACAACAAACAAAAAAACAACTGACAACAAATAAAAAAATGAAACAAACTACAAATTCAATATTGATGATTCGACCGGTTGCTTTTCGTATGAATGAGCAAACAGCGGTAAATAATTATTATCAAAAAGTATTAGATGGATTAACTCCAGAAAATGTAAACGTAAAAGCTCAAGAGGAGTTTGATACTTTTGTACAAAAACTTAAAATGGTTGGTATAGATGTAACTGTAGTCGACGATACTCTAACGCCAGATACACCAGACAGTATTTTTCCAAACAATTGGATTTCTTTTCATGAAAATGGCGATGTAGCTATGTATCCTATGTTTGCGGAAAATCGCCGTGCAGAAAGAAGAGAAGATGTTTTAGATTTATTAGAAGAAAAAGGATTCCAACTAAATGATATTGTGGATTATACTTCTGCAGAAGAAGATGATATTTTTTTAGAAGGAACTGGAAGTTTATTGTTGGATAGAGCAAACGGAAAGGCTTATTGTGCCTTATCTCCTAGAGCTGATGAAGAGTTGATGATTGAATTTTGTGAAGATTTTGACATGGGTCCTGTTATTTTTGAAGCCTTTCAAACCGTTGATGGGGAACGAAAATTAATCTATCATACCAATGTAATGATGTGTTTAGGTGAAACTTTTGCAGTCATTTGTGCCGATTGTATAGATGATAAAAGTGAAAGAAAACAAGTGTTGCAAAGCTTGAAAGAAGATGGAAAAGAAATCATTTTAATTACAGAAGCTCAAGTTAATAATTTCGCTGGAAACATGTTGCAATTAAAGGGAACAGATGACAAAAGTTATCTAGTTATGAGTAAATCTGCTCATGAAAGTTTAACCAAAGCACAAATTACAACTATTGAAAAACATGCTACTATTTTAAGTTCAAGTTTAGATACTATTGAAGCTTGTGGCGGTGGAAGTGCGCGTTGCATGATGGCTGAGATATTTTTACCAAAAAAATAAATTTAAAAATAGTCAATACTAAAATTCCAAATTTCAATGTTTTTTATTGGAATTTGGAATTTTTATTTTCGGGAAGTTCTTTAAGTGTTTTTAGCAATATTTCTAATCATTCCTCCAAAAATGAAATAATGAAAAGGAACTAAAATGTACCAATATAACCTTCCAAACAACCCTTTAGGTCTAAAAGTTGCTATTTGATGTAAAACATTATTTTTGTCGATTCTAAATTCTAACCAAGCTTCACCTGGTAATCGCATTTCTGCAAAAAGCAATAATCTTTTTTCTTCTTTATCAGCTAATAATACTCTCCAAAAATCTAATGAATCTCCAGTTGCAATTTCATTGGCATGAGTTCTTCCTCTTTGTAAGCCAACACCACCAACTAATTTATCCATAAAACCTCTAATTTCCCACATCCAATTGCCGTAATACCACCCTTTTTCTCCACCAATAGACCAAATGTTTTCTAAAACTTTATCTATATTTTCAACTTTAATTGATTTTTCGTCTTTTAAACAACCATAAGTGGGTACTTGAACATAACCAGCAAGTTCTTTTTTAAATCTTCCACTAACTAAACTATCTTTCCAGCTTGAAATTACTAAATTTTGTTCGATTTTTAAGAAAGCCAATTTTATTGCATCTACATAAGAAATGGGTTTTATGTTTAGTATATTTCTCAAACGATTGTCGTTACAAACTACTTCCATTCGCATACTGTCTACTAAATTTATAGCCAATTTGTAGGAAGTTGAAGTCACAAAGTAAAGCCAATAAGAGGACAATTTGGGAGTCATTACGGGAATGGTAAAAATCCACAATCTAATTTTTCTTGTTTTAGCATATAGCAACATCATTTGTTTGTAGGTTATAATGTTTGGACCACCAATATCAAAAGATTTGTCATAACACTTATCGTGCAGCATAACACCAATTAAATATTGAATAACATCACGAATGGCAATAGGTTGACATTTAGTCAAAACCCATTTTGGAGTTATCATTACTGGGAGTTTTTCACATAAATCTCTAATAATTTCAAATGAAGAACTTCCAGAACCTACAATAATAGCAGCTCTTAGAACGGTTGTTTTAAAATTTCCTTCATATAAAATTTCTTCAACATTTAATCTTGATTTTAAGTGTTTTGAGAGATAGTCTTGATTTACAATACCACTCAGATAAATGACTTGTTTTACACCAATTGTATTGAGATAGATGTTGAAATTTGTAGCGGCTTTGGTTTCTAATTCATCAAATTTGTCTGTGGAAGAAGTCATGGAATGAATTAAATAAAATGCAACATCAAAAGCTTTAGGCAAATTATTAAAGTTTGGCTCATTTAGAAAATCAATTTCCCAAACCGTAATTTTTGATAGTGTTGTAGCGTCTAAACCCAAACGATTTTTGTCTCTAACACAACAAACCACTTCATGGCCGTTATTTAATAACTCAGGTAAAAGCCTTTTGCCAACATAACCATTAGCACCAGTTAAGAGAATTCGCATCTATTTCAAATTTTCTTAAAGTTATGAAAAAAAGATATGATAAATACGATTTTTATAAAAAATTGGGAATTGTTTAAATCCCTCTAACTATGCTTAGGATGGCACTAATAATGTATTGAATTCCAATTGCAATGGTTAGAAAACCTACAATTCTAGAAATAGCTACAATTCCTGCAGAACCTAAAATTCTTGATAAATAATAGGCGCTTCTAAGAATGATGAAAATCACAATTGCAACAACTAATATAGCTATGCAAGACCAAATGATTTCCTTGGTAGAATTGTGTTCTTGATAAAAAGCAATTAACAAAGACATAGAACCTGGACCAGCTAACATAGGCATTGCTAAAGGAGTTAATGCTATATCACTTCTTTCTTGTGATTCTTCTTCTACCTTTTTATTAATACCTTTGTTTTTACTGAATTTACCATTTAAGAGTGCAAATCCAGAATTGGTTATTAAAATTCCACCAGCAATTCTAAGAGCAGTAATAGTAATTCCAAAAAAAGAAAGTACATATTGTCCCATAAAAAAGGCAATCATTAATATAATAAATACATTAATTGCTGTCCATAAAGATGTTTTAGAAAGTTCATTTTTAGTATAGCCTTCGGTTAACCCAACAAATATTGGAACGGTTCCAATGGGGTTTAATACTGAAAATAAAGCGGCAAACAATAATAAAAAAACGTCCATTAATTATTTTTTACAAAGGTACTATAAAAAATAATTATTTTATTTGATTTCGTTTTTAATTAATAAATTCATAATCTTGTTTCATTTTCAAAGAATCAACCTTGGCTAAAAATGAGGCAATTTTTGAATAGTTTTTAGAACAATCGATACTTATAAAATGCTCATCAACATGAAAAGTTATTGAATTTCCTGGTTTAAATGTAACTAATTTATAAAAGGGAATGACTAAGGCATAAACTTCTAATTGAGATTGAAAACCTATAATAATGCCTTGAGGTCTCAGTTCTATGTTGGCATATTTTATAGCGTTGTTTTTATTGAGAATGGCTTCGATTTTAGCACTTGATTTTGTAATTATCAATCTTGGAGAACCTATTCCTTTTAGTTTTATGTTTTCCAGAAAGCTAAAACTTTTTCCTACCAAATCATTTATTTTTTGAGTAGTTTTTTTGTCGTTGTGTGAAATATTAAAAAGCATTTTTTATTTAAAATTAATCATAAAATTAAAATTAAAAGCAGTCTTATGAAATATTTATAATTCGTTTATTTGTATTTTTGTTCAAATTATCAAAAAAAATGAAAAAGACATTAGTGTTAGGTGCTTCCACAAATCCAGAAAGATATAGTTTTAAAGCCATAAAGATGTTGTCATCTCACAAACATCCTGTAGTTGCAATTGGTCAAAAAAATGGTGAAGTTGAAGGAGTTAGTATTCAAACCAAAACAATTCCATTAAAAAACATTCACACAGTATCTTTATATCTTAATGCATTAAGACAAAGAGATTATTACAATTATATTACAGAATTAAAACCTAAAAGAGTTTTGTTTAATCCTGGTACTGAAAACCCAGAATTTTATCAATTATTAAACGCAAACGGAATTAAATATGAAGAAGCTTGTACATTAGTATTACTTTCTACGAATCAATATTAACCCTAGAAAAGTTAAAAAGCCATTCACCATAAGAATTTCAAAACCAAAAGTATAGTGAAACCAAACTTTTCCGTAAGCATTTAACAATAGAGAAATTATTACAGAAGACAAGGCTACAATTGGAACCAATTTATCTTTTACCTGCCATTGTGTAAATAAACCAAAAGCATATAATCCTAACAATGGGCCATAAGTAAATCCAGCAAATTTCAATACTTTATCGATGATACTAGCGTCATTAAATCCGTATTTAAATCCTAAAATCACCAATATAGATACTACTACAAATAAAATGTGAATTTGTTTTCTGACCGTTACTTGTTTTGCAGCCGCATAACGTTTTTCAATATTTAAAATATCTATACTAAACGATGTTGTTAATGATGTTAAAGCACTATCAGCGGAAGAAAATGCTGCAGCAATTAATCCTAAAATAAAACTAAAAGCTACAATAGTACCTAAATATCCATTGGCTAAAACAGCAAAAAGTTGGTCTTTGTGTGCATCAACCCCGTTTTTTAAAGCGTATTCTGTAAACAAAAGGCCTAAAACTAAAAAAAGAAAGTTTACAAAAGTTAAAACAATAGTAAACCAAAACATGTTTTTTTGAGCATCTTTTAATGTTTTACAGGTTAGGTTTTTTTGCATCATATCTTGATCTAAACCAGTCATTACAATAGCTATAAATGCTCCTGAAAAGAATTGTTTCCAGAAATATTTTGGAGAACTTACATCGTCTAGGAAAAACGTTTTAGAAAAATCACTTTCCGTTACATAGGAAGTTAAAGTATTGATATTTAATCCTAAATCTTGTGAAACTACTACAATACAAATAACTACAGAAATCAACATAAATAAGGTCTGAAGGGTGTCAGTCCAAATAATGGTCTTAATTCCTGATTTTTGAGTGTAAACCCAAATCAGAAAAATAATTGCAGTAACTGAAATCCAATAGGGAATTCCAAGAGAATCAAAAACTAAGGTTTGTAATACATCAGCAACTAAAAGCAACCTCAAATTAGACCCTACGGTTCTAGAAACAATAAAAAACCAAGCACCTGTTTTATAGGAATAAGCACCAAAGCGTTCTTCCAAGTAAGTATAAATAGAAGTCAGTTGAAGTTTATAATATAAAGGCAGTAATATAACACCAATTATAAAATACCCTAAAATATAACCTAAAACAATTTGAAAATACGCAAACTGAGCAGCTTCAACTTTTCCCGGCACAGAAATGAAAGTAACTCCAGAAAGAGAAGCTCCAATCATTCCAAAAGCAACTAAATACCATGGCGATTGTTTGTTGGCTTTGAAAAAAGTATCGTTACCTGAATCTGATTTTTTTCCACTTAAATAAGAGAAAACAATTAGAACTAAAAAATAAGAAAGTACAAGGTATAATATAGATAAGGGTTGCATGAAATATTTTTTTTACAAAAATAGCAGAATATAATTAACAGTATTATTTTTTATACTACTTTTGAAAAATATAATTGCCTAAAAATTATTTATTTTTGATCTTCAAGTCTAATAATAGTAAGCAATAATGAAATTAATTAAAATTTAAAAAAAAATTAAAATGAAAAAATTACAATTATTAGTAGTGTTGCTTGTGGCAAATTTTAGTTTAGTATTTGCACAAGATGGTGAAGAAGATTTTATGGAAAGTTCGGTTGAAATAAGTATGGATTTTAACAAATCACTTTATCCGGTTGCTTTTGGAAATACTTATGCTTCAGAAAGTCCCAAAGCGGCTTTGTTTGCTTCAGTTAATCCTCAATCTTTTGAAGCAGCAATTAGTGAATTTGAAAAAGATTTCACTGCTGGAGAATTAAAAAATGTAAAAAGCGGCACAACAGATATTAAAGGGCAAAAAGTATTTTATGTTACTGGAAATATGACAGATGAAACTGGTGTTTTGGTTTTGTTAGAAATCTTATTAAAACCTGCAACAAAAGACAGTTGTATTGTAGTGATGTCAATGTATGAGTCTGAATCTAAAAAAACATTTGAGCAAGAAGGTAAAAAAGCAATTGCTTCAGCAAAAATTATTTAATACAAGTACTGCTTAAATAGTATTTTAAAGTTAGTAATTAGTTCGCTAGTTACTAACTTTTTTATTTAAATATTTTATATTTGTAACAATGGAATTATCATCAAAAATATTAGAAAAAGCGGTGAATGAAATGGCTCTTTTGCCTGGAATTGGAAAAAGAACGGCTTTGAGATTAGTACTTCATTTAATAAAACAACCTGCTGAACAAACCCAGTTTTTGGCAGAAGCATTGCAAAATGTCAGACAAAATTTAAAGTTTTGTACAAATTGTAACACTTTGTCTGATTATGAAATCTGCGAAATTTGTTCAAATCCAAAAAGAGATAAAAGAACAATTTGTGTAGTTGAAGATATTAGAGATGTTATGGCGATTGAAAACACTGGTATTTTTAAAGGATTGTATCATGTATTAGGCGGAAAAATATCACCAATTGATGGTATTGGTCCATCACAACTGAATATTAATTCATTAGTAAATAAAGTAAAAAACGAAGAAGTTGACGAACTCATTTTTGCATTAAGCTCAACGATGGAAGGTGATACCACAAATTTTTATATTTATAAACAAATTCAACAAAACGAGGTTAAGTTATCTACAATTGCAAGAGGAATTGCTATAGGTGACGAGTTGGAGTATACAGATGAGGTTACCTTAGGTAGAAGTTTAATGCACAGAATTCCTTTTGAACATTCTATAAAGAATAATTAATAGTTATTAAACCAATTTTTTACCCTAAATTTAGGGCTATTTAACTTATATTTGCAACAAATTTACAATAATGAAATTTTTAAAATTTTTAGTAATATTCCTGATTTTAAGCTCAACAGTTTCATGTATAACTAATAAAGATTTAGTTTACATACAAGACAAAGGAACAAAAACTGAAGGCATACAAATCAACGAAATTGATTCAAAACCCTATAGAGTTCAAGTTAATGATTTGATAAGTATTAAAATAAAAGCTTTAGATCCAAAATTAGTTGAAATTTTCTCAACCACAAATTCTGGTGGTGGTGGACAAACAGAACAAGAATTATATTTCACAGGTTATTCAGTTGATTCTCATGGAAATATTAGAGTTCCTGTTCTTGGAGAAATTAATGTATTGGGTTTTTCAGTTGAAGAAATTAGAAATCTTATTGAAAAAAGATTGTTGGCTGAATATTTTACAGAAGATGCCAGAATATATGTTACAGTCAATTTAGCGGGATTTAGATATGTTATAAATGGTGAAATTGGTAGTCCTGGAATCACCTATATTTTTCAGGACAAAGTTACTATTTTAGAAGCTATTGCCAATTCAGGAGATATTGCTCTAACAGGTAATCGTAAAGATGTTGAAATTATCAGAAAGAATCCAAATGGATATGAAATTATTCATGTAGACTTAACAGATAGAGCATTGTTAACTTCTCCTAAATTATATTTGCAACCTAATGATTATGTTTATGTTAAACCTCTTAAACAAAAATCTTGGGGAACAGGAACAACAGTTATTCAAACAGTTGGAGCTGTTGTTTCGGCTTTATCTTTGATAACAACATCAATTTTATTATTTAGAAACATTTAAAAATTTATGTTAGATACCAAAGATTTTAATTTTTTTGAATCCACTACATCAAACAGCTTTGATTTTAAAAGTTTTTTATCTCGTTTAATTGGGTTTTGGAAATGGTTTGTCCTTTGCTTAATTATCACTTATACTTTAGCGTATCAAGTAAACATTAGAAAAGAAAAAATCTATGGCATGGAATCTTTAATTGTGGTTAAAGATGAAAATAATCCTTTTTTTACCTCAAATACGAGTTTGGTTTTTAATTGGGGTGGTACTTCAGATAAAGTTCAAACAGTAATAACAACGCTAAAATCCAGATCACATAATGAAGATGTTGTAACTAAATTGCAGTATTATATCAGTTATTTAGAACAAGGAAAATACAACCTAGTTGATGTTTATGGAAACACTCCATTTAAACTAAAAATAGATGATAACAAAGGACAATTAAGCGGAATTCCAGTCAAGATAAAACTAGTCAATCAAAATCAATTTAAGTTAATAATTGACTTTGTTAATCCTATGGTTTCTTTAAATCATTATAGAGATAATACAACAAGTATAGTAAATGTACCTGTAGGAAAATTTGAAAAAATATTCAATCTTAACGAAGAAATTAATTTGCCCTTTTTGAGTTTTAAAGTCCTTTTAGACTTAAATAACCTGAATAACATCAATAAAGAATATTTGATTCAGTTCAATGACTTTAATGGTACTGTAGGAGCTTACAAAAACATTAGTGTTGAGGCAGACATAAAAAGTGGATCTGTCATAAAGTTAGCTATGGCTGGGACCAACAAAAATAGACTAGTTGATTATTTGAATGAGACTGTTATCACTTTAAAAGAAAAACAACTTGAAAGTAAAAATCAGTTTGCTACAAATACAATTAATTTTATCGACAGTACATTGGTTGATATTGAAAATCAAATAAAAATTGCTGAAGGAGAATTAAAAGATTTTAGGAAAAATAAAAACATATTTGAATTAGAAGATGGTGGAAGTGTACTTTCTGATAAGTTAACATCGTTTGATGCAGAAAAAGATATGTTGGACAGAAGAATGGCCTATTACAATTTACTTAAAGGTTATTTAGAAAAAAACAATGATTATTCTAAATTACCAGCACCATCAGTTGCCGGAATTGAAGATCCAAACGTGATTGGAGGAGTTTCAAAATTAATTGAATTGTCTACAGATAGAGCAAAAATGGCATATTCAGTCAAAAATGCCGACATGTTTAAGGAGTTTGACATGCAAATGAATGCTATAAAAAGTGTCTTACTAAATAATATTGCCAGTTCAAAAACTAGTTTGCAATTAGATATGTCCACTTTAGAATCAAAAATTGCCAGATTAGAAAGTTCTTTAAATCAACTTCCAGAGCAACAACAAGATTATATAAAATTTACTAGAAACTTTAATTTAAAAGATAAAATATACAACACTTTTTTAGAAAAGCGAAGTGAAGCCGACATTGTTAGGGCAGCTAACCTATCCGATATTGATTTTATTGATCCAGCTAAAGATGTTGGTGGTGGATTAATTGGACCAAAAACAGGCGTAAATTATATTTTAGCATTGTTGGTAGGTTTGGCAATTCCTTTTTTAATTGTTTTTGTCATTACATTACTAGACAACTCAATTAATACCATTGAAGATATATCTAAACAAACCAAAATTCCAATTATAGGAGTAATAGGTAATAAAACGGATTTAGATAATTTAGCAGTCTTTAACAGACCAAAATCCACATTATCTGAATCATTCAGGGGAATCAGATCGTCATTACAATTTTTGTATAAAAAACAAAAAGTACAAGGTTCAAAATGTGTTATGTTAACTTCTTCAATTAGTGGTGAAGGTAAAACTTTCTGTACAATCAATTTAGCAACTGTTTTTGCAATGAGTAATAAAAAAACGGTGATTGTTGGAGTAGATTTAAGAAAACCTAGAATTTTTAATGACTTTAATATTCAAAATGTTATTGGTACAGTAAATTATTTAATTGGTCAAAAAACTTTAGAAGAAATTACTCAGAAAACAAATGTTCCAAATTTGGATGTAATTACCTCAGGACCAGTTCCGCCAAATCCTTCCGAACTTGTAATGAGTGAAGCTATGGCTGAATTAATTGAAGAATTAAAGTTAAAATACGATTATATTATACTAGACACTCCTCCTGTAGGTTTGGTTTCAGATGCTTTAGAATTAGCTCAATTTTGTGATGCAACATTGTTTGTAGTAAGACAAGGAGTAACTAAAAAAGGAATGCTTTCTATCATAAATGAAAAACATAAAAGTGGAGAATTACATAATATAAGTATCATATTAAATGACTTTCAAAATAAGGCCAAATACGGTTATGGATATGGTTACGGATATGGTTACGGATACGGTGCTTACAGCGAGGAATATAATGATGAAAAAGTAGTAAAGAAAAGCCTTTGGACTAACTTTTTGAAAAGAAAAAAATAAAATGAGTTTAGTTAATAAAAATATATTAATCACTGGTGGAGCTGGATTTATAGGTTCTAACTTATGCGAGTATTTTTTATTGAATAACAACAAAGTAACTTGTTTGGATAACTTTTCAACTGGACATAAATATAATATTGAAAAATTGTATTCAAATCCAAGGTTTAGTTTGATTAAAGGTGATATTCGGGATTTGGAGACTTGTAAGAAGGCTGTTGAAGGAGTTGATTATGTATTACATCAAGCGGCTTTAGGAAGCGTGCCTCGTTCTTTGAAAGATCCAATTACTTCTAATGATGTTAATGTTTCTGGTTTTTTGAACATGTTGGTTGCTTCTCGAGATGCTAATGTAAAAAGATTTGTATATGCAGCTAGTTCTTCAACTTATGGAGATTCTGAAGCGTTGCCTAAAGTAGAAGATGTTATTGGAAAACCTCTTTCGCCGTATGCTATAACAAAATATGTGAATGAATTGTATGCCACAATTTTTAATTCCACCTATGGGTTAGAAACTATTGGTTTGCGCTATTTTAATGTTTTTGGAAGAAATCAAGACCCCAATGGAGCTTATGCCGCTGTTATTCCTAAATTTGTATCTCAATTTATGAATCATGAAAGTCCTGTAATAAATGGAGACGGTTTGTTTTCAAGAGATTTTACCTATATTGATAATGTGATTCAAATGAATGAAAAAGCCTTGTTGACGACTAATCCAGACGCAATAAATACGGTTTATAATACTGCTTTTGGGGATAGAACCACTCTAAACGATTTAATTGGTTATATAAAAGAATTTTTGACCGTTTATGATCCTGAGATAGCTAATGTTGATGTCGTTTATGGACCTAATAGATCAGGAGATATTCCTCATTCACTAGCAAGTATTGAAAAGGCAAAATCACTTTTAGGATATGAACCTAAGTATTCTATGAGAGAGGGTTTGAAAGAAGCAGTTGATTGGTATTGGGAGTTTTTGAAGGTTAAGTGATCTGGAGAATGGTTGATGGGGTGAATAGGAGATTGAGTGAATGGGGAGTTGGTGATGGTGTGATTTGGAGACTGAGAGTTTGTGATTTGGAGAAAATTAGGGTTTGGAGATTTTGGTTATGAAGTTAAAGATTTATCTTATGACCCATAGCTGTATATATAATTTATAACTATATAAAAATGATTAAAAGTATTTGTTGTATCGGAGCAGGATACGTTGGAGGTCCTACAATGGCTATTATTGCACAAAAGTGTCCTCATATAAAAGTCACTGTTGTTGATTTAAACGAACAGAGAATTGCGGCATGGAATGATCCAAATGTTGATAATATTCCTATATATGAGCCTGGGTTGAGTGCTATTGTAAAAGAAGCTCGTGGAAGAAATTTGTTTTTTTCAACAGCCGTTGATGAAGCTATTGAAGAAGCAGAAATGATTTTTATTTCGGTAAATACTCCTACTAAAACTTATGGTGTTGGAAAAGGAATGGCTGCGGATTTAAAATATATTGAACTTTGTGCAAGACAAATTGCAAGAGTTGCCACCTCTAATAAGATTGTAGTTGAGAAATCAACATTGCCTGTCAGAACCGCAAGTGCTATTAAAAGTATTTTAGATCATACAGGAAATGGTGTTCAATTTCAAATTTTATCTAATCCAGAGTTTTTAGCTGAAGGTACTGCTGTGGAAGATTTATTAGCTCCAGATAGGGTTTTAATTGGTGGTGATCCAAGTGATGAAGGTCAAAAAGCCATTGAAGCTCTTGTGAATATTTATGCTAATTGGGTGCCAAGTGAACAAATTTTGACGACTAATGTTTGGTCTTCTGAATTGTCTAAATTGACTGCTAATGCCTTCTTAGCGCAACGTGTTTCTTCCATAAATGCAATGTCAGAACTTTGTGAAAGAACAGGTGCTGATGTTAATGAAGTAGCAAAAGCTATTGGAATGGATAGTAGAATTGGTTCTAAATTTTTAAAATCTTCCGTAGGTTTTGGAGGCTCATGTTTTCAAAAAGACATCTTGAATTTGGTTTATATTGCAAAATCCTACGGATTGAATGAAGTAGCTGATTATTGGGAACAAGTCATCATCATGAATGACCATCAAAAAAGAAGATTTGCTAAAAACATCATCAAAACTTTATATAATACCGTTTCTGGAAAGAAAATTGCCTTTTTGGGTTGGGCCTTTAAAAAAGACACCAACGATACCAGAGAATCAGCGGCTATATATGTTGCTGATGATTTATTAGCAGAGCAAGCTCAAGTTACTGTTTATGATCCTAAAGTGAATGAAAATCAGATTTATTTTGATTTGAATTATTTAGAAACTCGTTCAGATGAAGCGAATAGAAATGGTTTAAAAGTAGCACATGATCCTTACGATGTTTGTAAAGATTCACATGCTATTGCGGTCTTAACAGAATGGGACGCTTTTGTTACTTATGATTGGCAAAAAATTTACGATGCTATGCAAAAACCTGCCTTTATTTTTGATGGAAGAAATTTATTAAACAAAAAAGAATTAGAACGTATTGGATTTGTTTATCAAGGGATAGGTTCTTAAATTATACATATATGAATACAAGAATAGCAATTATTGGATTAGGATATGTTGGTTTGCCTTTAGCAAGATTGTTTGCCACAAAATATCCGGTTATAGGTTTTGATATCAACCAAAGTAGGATTAATGAATTAAATGCGGGTAAAGATAATACATTGGAAGTAAAAGACAGTATATTACAAAAAGTATTAGTAAAAACACCTTCTGATGCAAATGGATTATATTGTTCAGCTAATTTAGACGATATTAAAAACTGTAACTACTATATAGTTACAGTCCCAACTCCAGTAGATAAAAACAACCGACCTGATTTAACCCCATTATATAAGTCGAGTGAGACTGTTGGGAAAGTGCTTAAAAAAGGGGATATAGTAATTTATGAATCTACTGTTTATCCAGGTGTAACTGAGGAAGAGTGTATTCCTGTTTTAGAACGTGTTAGTGGGTTGAAGTTTAATGTTGATTTTTTTGCGGGTTATTCTCCAGAACGAATTAATCCAGGAGATAAAGAGCATACGGTTGAAAGAATATTGAAAGTAACCTCAGGCTCTACTCCAGAAATTGGAAAAAAAGTAGATGATTTGTATAAAAGTGTAATCACAGCTGGTACTCATTTAGCACCTACCATCAAAGTAGCTGAAGCTGCAAAAGTTATTGAAAACTCGCAACGAGATATTAATATTGCTTTTGTAAATGAATTGGCTAAAATATTTAATTTATTAGACATCAATACCCATGATGTTTTAGAAGCTGCTGGAACAAAATGGAATTTTTTACCTTTTAAACCTGGATTAGTTGGTGGACATTGTATTGGGGTTGATCCTTATTATTTGGCTCAAAAGGCTCAAGAAAAAGGCTATCATCCTGAAATTATTTTAGCAGGAAGACGATTAAATGATAGTATGGGTGAATATGTTGCTTCACAAGTAGTAAAAGCTATGATAAAAAAAGGGGTTACCGTTAATGGAGCTTCTTTATTAATGTTAGGAATTACTTTTAAAGAAAATTGTCCGGATGTAAGAAATACTAAAATTGTAGATGTAATATCTTCATTACAAGAATATGGTATATCAGTGACCACTTATGATCCTTGGGCGAATCCTACAGAAGTAAAACACGAATATAAAATTACAAGCACAGATGAAATTCCAAATCAAAAATTTGATGCAGTTGTGTTAGGTGTTTCTCACAAAGAATTTTTAGGATTGGATATTCCGTCATTACAAAAAGAGAATAGTGTTTTATATGATGTAAAAGGAATTTTAGGAAACAACGTAGATGGTAAACTTTAATTGTTTTTAAGACAATACATACAAGGCCTTGCTTATTACAGGGCTTTTTTTATAGAACACAGTTTAGTGATTTTTTTATATTCTTTTTAATTTATTATTCACAACTCAAAATAGACAACGGACAACAAACGTCAACGAAATGTCCTATAGATTTATAGCTATCTGTGGGTCTTAGTTTTGATTTGTTTTATAACAACGGTTCTCGATTCATCCCGATGAATCGGGACACTCGAACTAACGGTTAGTACTAAGTTTTATTTATATGAACACCTTAAAATTAATTTACATATTGCCTTATAATCTTCAATAAGTTTCAGTTACAACCTTTAATAAGATTATTAATTTGTAAATAAGCTTTATAACTCATAAATAAAGTTTATTTTTGTAGATTAACTTTATTACTATTACTAATTTCATATAAATGAAGCATATACTTATAACAGGAGGAGCTGGTTTTATTGGCTCACACGTGGTAAGAAGATTTGTTACTCAATATCCAGATTATCATATTTATAATTTAGATGCCTTGACTTATGCAGGAAATCTGGAAAATATTAAGGACATAGAGCACAAATCTAATTATACTTTCCTAAAGGGAGATATTTTAGATGAAGCTTTTCTTGAGAATTTGTTTTCTAAATATAAGTTTGATGGAGTTTTACATTTAGCTGCAGAATCTCACGTGGATCGTTCTATAACCGATCCATTAGCTTTTGTAAAAACCAATGTAATTGGAACAATGAACTTGTTAAATGTATGCAAAAAACATTGGAAGGATAATTTTGAATACAAACGTTTTTATCACATTTCAACTGATGAGGTATATGGAACATTGGGTGAAACAGGTTTGTTTACGGAAACTACTGCATACGATCCAAATTCTCCTTATTCAGCCTCAAAAGCAGCTTCCGATCATTTTGTTAGAGCTTATGGAGAGACGTATGGATTGCCTTATGTGATTACGAATTGTTCTAACAATTATGGGCCAAATCACTTTCCAGAAAAATTAATTCCATTGTTTATAAATAATATAATTGAGAAAAAACCTTTACCGGTTTATGGTGATGGAAAATATACGCGTGATTGGCTGTTTGTTGAAGATCATGCCGTTGCTATTGATTTGGTTTTTCATGAAGGTAAAAATCATGAGACCTACAATATTGGAGGATTCAATGAGTGGCAAAATATTGATTTGGTAAAACTATTGTGCCAACAGATGGATGCTAAATTAGGAAGAGCAGCTGGAGAATCTGAAAAATTAATCACCTACGTAAAAGACAGACCAGGTCACGATTTACGATATGCCATTGATGCTTCAAAAATAAATAAAGAATTAGGATGGAAACCTTCGGTAACCTTTGAACAAGGATTAGAAAAAACCATAGATTGGTATTTGGCTAATGAAAAATGGTTGAAAAATGTTACTTCTGGAGAATATCTGAAGTATTATGTGGAGCAATACCAATAAAAAATGAAATTTTCAAATACAATAAATTCAAAATATTTTCAAAAAATTGAAAATTTAAAAAGCCAATCTTTAAAAAGCGGATTTTGGAGTGT
The DNA here is from genome assembly GCF_965657075.1 of Flavobacterium sp. GTDB lineage: Bacteria > Bacteroidota > Bacteroidia > Flavobacteriales > Flavobacteriaceae > Flavobacterium. Next base: position 10,566 of record NZ_CBFHMV010000005.1, on the reverse strand, counting down.
AATTTCACAATTTTTTAATTTTTCATTTAAACTTATTTCATTGTCGGTTTTGTCTAGAATATTAAACCCTGAAGATTTTGGTTTAATAGCTATGTGTACCACAATTTCTGGTTTTGTAACAGTTTTTAGTGATATAGGATTAACTACATCTACTATTCAATCTGATAATTTAGATAGTCAGAAGTTTAATAGTGTCTACATACTTAATTTTTTGATAGGTATATTGCTGACTATTCTTTTTGTTTTTATATCACCCATAATGGCATGGTTTTACAATGATGACCGTTTATTATTAATAGGAATATTTTCTTCATTAAGTTTTTTTTTGAGCGGAATTTCTTCTCAGTATTTAGCTTTATTAAAAAAAATAATGGAATTTAAAACATTAGCTATTGCAACTATAATAGCATCTCTTATTGAACTAACAATTTGCTTATTATTAGCAAAATTAGGTTATGGCTATTGGGCTTTAATTTTTGGAATATTAGCAAATGGATTATTTTTAGCAATTTTTTTAACATTTAAATTTAAATGGTATCCTTCAAAATTTATTTGGTCTGATGAAATTAAATCATTTTTACATTTTGGAAAGTTTATTACATTTTTTGATGTCATCAATTATTTTTCAAAAAATTTAGACAATATATTAATTGGAAAATTTAAAGGTGCAGTTATATTAGGATTTTATAGTAGAGCATATCAAATAATGTCGCTGCCCCTTTCTCAAATAAGAATACCATTTATGGCTGTAGTTTTACCATCTTTAAGTCAATTAAAAAATGATGAAGTAAAATATAAAGATTATTATAACACTTTTATTTCAATTTTTAGAATTTTGATAACTTATATAGTCTTATTAATGTGGGTAAATTCAGAATCTATTGTTTTAATAATGTTAGGAGAAAAATGGGGAATAACCACTCAGATTTTTTCGATATTAGCTATCGCCTCTTTCTTTCAACCAATTTATGGAACATTTGGTACCGTACTAATTTCTTTAGGAAAATCTAAAAAATATTTTTATTGGGGTATCTATAATGCAATTATAATTATTGTATCATTTATCATTGGTGTAAATTATTCAATTACTTTATTTTCGTGGTTTTATGTACTTGCCAATATTATTACTTATTTTTTTTCTGCATTTTTCACCCTTAAAAACACTCCAATAAATGTAATTGAATTTCATAAAAAAAACACACTTTTCATATTTTTCTTCATTATAATAGGTTTCTTTTTTAGAAAATACGCTATAGATTTTTCAAATATTTTGTATAACTTACTTTATAGGAGTACAATAATTACAATGTTTTTTATACTATATTTAGTGTTTTTTAAAAAAGATAGAATGTTAATAAAAAAAGCATTTAGTTTATTGAGACGAAAGTAGTTTATGATATGAAGAATAATAACAAACATTAATTGAATTAAATAAAAAATAAAAAATAAAAAATGAAAATATCAAAATTTATCAAAATTATTTTTGGAAAATTAATTGCTAAAATATATATATCAATAATAAAGCCATCAATTGATACTTATATTACAAATACACAAATAGTTGATGCAAAAATTGGAACCAGCACAAAAATATATGGTAGAGGAACAATATACAATTCAAAAAATTTAAAAATAGGTTCTAATTGTAGAATAGGGAATAATTATTTTTTTCATTCATTAGGAGGTATTACAATAGGTAATAATACAATTCTATCAAGAAATGTAACTATATATTCTGCTAATCATAATTATTTATCTACAGATTTAATACCATATGACGATACTTATATTGAAAAAGAAGTAAAAATAGGAGATTCTGTATGGATCGGAATGAATGTTTGTATTTTACCAGGTGTAACTATTGAAGATGGTGCAATAATTGGTATGGGAACAATAGTAACCAAAAACATTAAAAAAGGAGAGATTATTGGTGGTATGGGACAAAGAGTTGTGGCAAATAGAGATTTAAAAGTTTTTGATATCTTAACAAAAAACGAAAAATTATATGGAAAGTTTGGAATACACTAAGAAAAAATTATTAAGTATAATAATCCCTGTTTACAACTGCGAGCCCTATTTAATAAGTGGTTTTGAAAAACTAAAACCTCTATATAGTTCCAAAGTTAGTTTTGAAATTATTTATGTTAATGATGGGTCAACTGATAATAGTTTAGAATTGTTAAGAGAAATAGAGAAAAATAATTCTTTTATATCAGTTATTACTCAAGAAAATCAAGGTTCTTCTGGAGCAAGAAATACCGCAATTGATTTGGCAAAAGGTCAATACATACAGTTTTTGGATTCAGACGATTTTTTAGAAGTAAATAAAATTTTAGTGCTTTTGCAAAAAGCCATAGATAATAATTTAGATGCCATATCTTATAGATTAGATTATATTAATGAAAATGGAATTGTTTTAAGCGAAAGGCCTATACAAAACGTTACACATGACATTATTATATCAGGTCATCAGGCTTTAATTGAAGGCTTTAATCCATCTTCAATTTGTGTTTTTTTATTTAAAACATCTTTTTTAAATAAAAATAATTTACGTATTACACCAAAAATCACTCACATGGATGTTGATTTTACATCACGAATGATGATTGTGGCTAAAAAAATTATTTTTACAGATAAAATAATTTACCATTATTTACAACGACAAGGCTCCATCACAAAACCAAAAACAATTGAAAAAATTAAACAACTTATTTCAGATGAAATTATAGTAGCTATAAATGTAAAAAAAACAATAGAAAAATATTTTTCAACAGAATTAAAGGTTGCTATTCAAAAAAACTATAATTCAATAATATGGAATCTAATCTGGCGTTTTTATTCGAAGCCCAAAGAAGTAGATTATGATTTTAAAATAATGTGTTTAAGGGAGTTAAAAGAAAAAGAATTATACCCAATAAAAGGAGCATTAAAAACAAATTTTCAAAAAGTAAGTTGTTTTTTCTTTAATCAAGAGTGGCTTTTAAAAATAATATTGAAATTAAGGTCATAGTAAAGACTAATAAAACAAAGATTTGTACAATTTTTTTTGAATTGATAAAAAAATGTTTTCGTTCTTTAAATCACTTTTAATGAAAAACTATTTTTTTCAGAGAGGAAATTAAACTTTACAAGTAATAATAATGAATTTATCTATAATTATACCTGTTTATAATGCCGAAAAATACATTGAAAAATGTATAACAATAATCATGAATCAAGATCAAAATAATCTTGATTATGAGGTTATCATAATAAACGATGGTTCGTTTGATAATTCTTTAGCCATTATTAAGAAACTGGGTGAAAAATATTCTAATATTAAGATATTTTCACAAGAGAACAAAGGTGTGAGTGTTGCAAGAAATGTTGGAATAAAAAATGCAACTGGCAATTATATTTGGTTTATTGATGCTGATGATTTTATCGAACAAAATTCTTTTCAATTATTAGAAAAATTTATTGTTTCTTTAAATTTTGATTTTATTCATTTTGGATATAATAAGTTAGATAAAGAAAATGTAATTTGTAATACAATAACTTTAAATAAAGAGACCATTACTAATGGAGTACAAATATTAGAAAAACAAGAAGCTTTATATTTATGGAATAATTTGTTTAAAAAACAATTAATTTCAAAAAATAATTTTTCTTTTTTAGAAGGTACTATAAATATTGAAGATTTTGAGTTTAGTGTTAAATTTTTCAATAAAGCAAGAAAAGGAATAATAATTCCAATAGTTTTGTACAATTATTATGAAAATGACCAATCAACATCTAGAAATAAATCACGTAAAAATTTGATAAAATTAGCTGAAGATTCTTTTACAGTTCATTTATCATTACAAAATTACATTAAAAAAAAACCTAAAATAATTACAGAAATGATAGTTAATAAAAGCATCGCAGGATTTTTTTATAGTTTGTTAGTGCAACCGTATAATTTTTCTGATTTAAAAAAATATTACAAACGCTATGAAGAAAATTCATTACTGCCATTAAAAACCATTAAAAATGAAAAATTTTCTTTAATTTGCATGTTTAAATTAATTAATAATAAAAAACTGTTTTATTTGTTTTTTAAATTATACAAAATATTAAAATAATTCCAATAATAGTTTATGTTTCTTTATAACTTAATAATCTTTTTTTTGGTATGTCTTTTATTCTTTTTTTATTTTCAGTTGAAACAGTTTCGATTGATATTCAACAACAATTAAAAAAATAATAATTAATGCTTCCTTATTTTTTTTTATTTTTTTTAGGTGCTATAGTTTATTTTGACAATTCAAATAAACCTTCTAACGTTAAGATCAATTTATTTGTATTTTTCTTAATTGTCATTTCAGGTTTACGTGATATGATTGGTGGTTTTGATGTCTATATATATGGTGAGGTTTTTGAAAAGCAAAATATAATAAGAGATTATGAACTCTTTGAATTAGGATTTAATTACTATTTCAGAATATTGTATTTTTTTGGAACTAGCAGAGAGTTTATGTTTTTTGTTACAGCCTTTATTATTTTAGCTTCTCATATTTGGCTCATACGAAAAACTTCAGTGTTAACTAATCTAGCGGTCTATGTTTATTTTTGTAAGTTTTTTTTATTTACATTTATTTATTTAAGGCAGGGCATCGGTATGGCAATCATCTGGTTGGCTATATATTTTTTGTTTAAAGAAAAAAAATGGTTCACTTATTTTTTTGTGATAGTTGCTTTTTATTTTCATAAGTCCTCAATAATGTTTATTCCTTTTCTATTTATATATAAAAAAACATTTTCCTATTTGCAAATGTTAGCTATTTTTGCTTTTTTTCTAGCTATCGCATTGAGTCCCTTGGGTAGTTTTTTAACTCTATATTTTGCTGAAAATATAGACAATAAATATGTTGCTTACTCTGATAAGTTTTCAGGAGTTAATATTTTTTATTTATTAGAATCTGCAATATTAATTTATTTACTCTTTAAATATAGAGAAAAATTTTATGCCTTTAAAAAAGGAATTATTATTTACAATGGTATGTTTGTTTATGTTTGTATGCAACTAATGGGTTTAACCAACGCTACCTTTACAAGGATAGGCTGGTATTATTTAATCTTTTTACTTCTTTTTTTATCAAATATTTATAAATTTATACCTTCAATACAATTAAAAAGTAATTATAAATTGCTTATGTATGTTTATTTTAGTTTGGTTTTTTTAAGACTATTGATTTATTATGATGGTGGGGACCTTATACCTTTTAAATTTATTTTTGAAGATTTTGAAAGAAATGGAATGTGGGAATTTTTAGAATATAGAAGTTAAAAGAATTAAAAGTAATAGTAAACATTATAAAAAGTGTATTGCAATAAAATTAATTTTATATTTTAAATATTTTACATTAAAAAATCAATATTTGAATCAAAATATAAAAATATTTAATCTATGAAAATATCTGTTTTTACACCAACTTATAATAGAGCAAATCTTTTGATTAATGTGTATGAAAGTTTATTAAATCAATCCTATCAAAATTTTGAATGGATTGTTGTTGATGATGGTAGTAATGATAATACAAATTCAGTAATTGAAAGTTATATTAAAGAGAATAAAATAAAAATAAATTATTTTTTACAAAAAAACAAAGGAAAGCACTTTGCTATAAATAAAGGAGTTAGTATTGCAAATGGTGAATTATTTTTTATTTTAGATAGTGATGATGAGTTGCCAATGAACGCATTAGAACTTGTTTCAATAAAATACGATAAAATAAGAAATAATTCTAAAATTGGAGGTATTGCAGGAAGAAGAAATTATAAAGATGGTTCTATTGTTGGTAACAAAACTTTTGAAGAGTTAATTTCAAATTCAATTGATATTCGTTACAAATATAATATTAAAGGAGATTTAGTAGAAGTTTTTAAAACAGCAATTTTGAAAGAGAATCTATTTCCAGAAATTTTAAATGAGAAATTTTGCCCAGAAGCTTTAGTTTGGAATCGAATTGCACAAAAATATGATCTGTACTTTTTTAATCAAGGTATTTACACCACACAATATTTGCCCGATGGATTAACGTCAAAAATCGTAAAAATAAGAATGACATCTCCCATTGCTTCTATGCTTACTTATTCTGAATTGGCTTCTTACAATATTCCACTACATCAAAAAGTAAGAGCGACAATCAATTTTTGGAGGTTTTCTTTTAATTCGAACCTCGATTTTATTAAAAAAATTAAAATGATTAATGTACTATATTCGATACTTTGTTTTCCTTTGGGCCTGTTTTTGTTCATAAAAGATAAAATCCAACAAAAATGAAAATTCTACAAATTATAAATTCATTAGCAACAGGAGGTGCAGAAAAATTAATATTAGAAACGGTGCCATTATATAATAAAAAAGGTGTCAAAACTGATGTTTTGGTATTTACTGCTAATGACGAACCTTTTTTAGAAAAACTACAAAAATTAAATTGTTGTCAAATTTTTATACTAGGAAATCAGTCATCATACAATCCGCTAAATTTTTTAAAATTAATGCCATTCCTAAAAAGATACGATATCATTCACGTACATTTATTTCCTGCTTTGTATTGGGTTGCATTTGCTAAAATAATTAGTTTTTCAAAAATAAAATTAGTTTTTACCGAACATAGTACGTCAAATAGACGTATGAATAATGTCTTTTTTAAACACGTTGATAATTTTGTGTATTCTAAATTTAATATAATAGTTACCATTTCTAGAGAAGTTGATTTTGCGATTAAAAAATGCATAAATATTAAACACAATAAATTTCAATATATTAATAATGGCGTTGATATTTCTACAATAAATAATTCCGAACCTACAATTAAGAGTGAAATCACTAACATAATAAATGAAAATAGAAAAATTATTATTCAAGTTTCTTCTTTTCAATATCCTAAGGATCACAAGACTTTAATACGTACCCTTAAATATTTAGATGATGATATAATTTTAGTTCTTGTGGGTGAAGGTATTGAAATGGAAAACATGAAAAATTATGCAAAAAAAAATCAAGTTAATAGTAGGGTTTTCTTTTTAGGGATTCGAATGGATGTGTCACAATTATTAAAAACAGCTGATATTGTAGTTTTATCTTCTCACCATGAAGGCATGTCATTATCAAGCATAGAAGGTTTAGCATCAGGTAAACCATTTATTGCATCAAATGTGCCAGGATTAACAGAAGTAGTTGAAGGAGCAGGTTTATTGTTTGAAGATAATAACGATTTTGATTTAGCTAATCATATAAAAAAATTATTGGCAGACGAACATTACTATAAGCAGATAGCAACTCAATGTCAAGAAAGAGCTAAAGCTTATGATATTGAAATAATGATAGAAAAACATATTGAATTATATAAATCATTAGTTAATGCCTAAAAAAAAAATAATTCGAACTTCAACAATAGCATTGTCTTTAAACGTTTTACTAAAAGGTCAATTGTCTTTTTTGAATAATCATTACAATGTTGTTGCTGTATCTGGAAATGATGAAGACTTGAAAGAAGTTGAAAAAAGAGAACAAGTTCATGTTCATGCTATTGAAATGCAACGTCAAATTTCACCCTTAAAAGATTTAATTAGTTTAATAAAACTGTATTTGTATTTTAAAAAAGAGCAACCTCAAATAGTTCACTCCATTACTCCAAAAGCTGGCTTATTGTCTATGATAGCCGCAAAATATGCAGGAGTACCAGTTCGTATGCATACATTTACAGGGCTGATTTTCCCCTCTAAAAGAGGTTTATTGCAAAGGATACTTATATTTATGGATAAAATATTATGTTGTCATGCCACGAATATTTATCCTGAAGGTCAAGGTGTTAAAAATGATTTACTATCCTATAAAATTACTACAAAACCTCTGAAAATAATTGCTAATGGTAATGTTAACGGTATTGATGTAGATTATTTTAATGTTAATCAAGTTTCAATGGAACAACAAAACCAATTAAAAAATGAATTAGGTATATTAACAGACGATTTTGTTTTTATTTTTGTAGGTAGATTGGTTGGGGATAAAGGTATTAACGAATTAATTGAAGCTTTTAAACAAGTAAGTAAACAATTTTCTACAAGTAAATTACTATTGGTAGGATTATTTGAAGAAAAATTAGATCCATTACATAGTGAAACTCTAAATGAAATTTCACAGAACAAAAATATAATAAGCGTTGGCTTTCAAAAAGATGTAAGGTTTTATTTTAGCATTGCTAATGCTCTTGTTTTTCCGAGTTATCGAGAAGGTTTTCCAAACGTAGTAATGCAAGCCGGAGCTATGAGTTTGCCAAGTATCGTAACAAACATTAACGGATGCAATGAAATTATAATTGAAAACTACAACGGTTTAGTAATTCCAGTTAAAAATACAATAGCTATATTTGATGCCATGAGAAAAATGGTTGAAGATGTTGATTTTTATAATGATCTTAAACAAAATTCACGAAAACGAATTGTAGATAACTATGAACAAAATGTAGTTTGGAAGGCCATTTTAGATGAATATAAAAGTTTAGAAAAATATGTATAAAACCATTTTCAAAAGAATACTAGATTTAATAGCATCCCTAATCGGATTTGTCCTATTAAGTCCAGTTTTTCTAGTTGTAATGATAGCCTTATTTTTTGCCAATCAAGGGAAACCATTTTTCTTTCAAACTCGTCCTGGTAAAAACGAAAAACTTTTTAATATCATCAAGTTCAAAACCATGAATGATAAAAAAGATAGTAATGGAGAGTTGTTGTCAGATAGTAAGCGATTAACTAAGATTGGTTCTTTTGTTCGAAAAACGTCTTTAGATGAAATTCCTCAATTACTAAATGTAATCAAAGGGGATATGAGTTTAATTGGACCAAGACCTTTGTTAGTACAATATTTACCTTTATATAATGATTTTCAGAAGCAACGACACAACATAAGACCAGGTATAACAGGTTGGGCACAAGTTAACGGTAGAAATGCTATAAGTTGGAACCAAAAATTTGAATATGATGTTTGGTATGTAACTCACTGTAATTTTATACTTGATATAAAAATACTATTTTTAACCCTTAAAAAAGTATTTGTGAGTGAGGGAATTTCACAGGAAGGTCAAGCTACTATGGAAGTGTTTAAAGGAAATTAATAAGTATGGAAAAGAAGTATTACTTGTATGGGGCAAGCGGACACTCTAGAGTCGTATTAGATGTTATTGCGTCCCATCCAAATATTGAAATTAATGCCGTAATTGATGATTATTCTAAAGAAGATCATATCAATTCAGTTTCTGTTTTGATTCCAGCAGAAGTATCTGTTGGTCCAGAGGCTGTTTTTTTAATTTCTATTGGAAATAATTGGATTAGAAAAAAAGTAGTTGAAAAAAACAATTATAGTTATTTTAAAGCGGTTCATCAAGAAGCTTTTGTTTCGCAAAGTGTCACTATAGATGAAGGTTCTGTGGTCATGCCTAAAGCAGTCGTTAACGCTAATGCAATAGTCGGTAAGCATTGTATTATTAATTCTGGTAGCATAGTGGAACACGAATGTGTTTTGGGTGACTTTGTTCATGTTTCTCCCAATGCTTCTTTAGCTGGCAATGTAATTATTGGAGAAGGGACTCATGTAGGAATTGGAGCTGTAGTTATCCAAGGAATTACCATTGGGAAATGGGTTACAATTGGTGCGGGAGCTGTCATAATAAGGGATGTTCCTGATTATGCTGTGGTGGTAGGAAATCCTGGAAAGATTATTAAAATAAATTCTGATGCGTTTTAAAAGAATATTTGATTTTTTTATTTCCTTTTTCATGCTCCTTTTTATTGGTTGGTTTGTTGTACTTCTCTTTTTTCTGGCCAGTTTTGATACACAATCCTTTGGCCTCTTCTTTCAAGAAAGAATTGGTCAATTTGGTAAAACCTTTAAGATTTTCAAAATAAAAACGGTTAATGACACTTCAAAGCGTATTTCTTTTTATGCTAAACTATTAAGAAAGTCTAAGTTAGATGAGTTGCCCCAACTTTTAAATATTTTATTGGGCCAAATGAGTTTTGTAGGACCTAGACCTGACGTGTCTGGTTATGCAGATGCTTTGCAAGGTGAAGACCGAATTATTTTAAGTCTAAAACCTGGCGTCACGGGATTAGCCTCGTTAAAATATAGAAATGAGGAGCAGTTGTTAGCTGATCAAATCCATCCTGAATTTTATAACGATACCGTTATTTGGCCTGATAAGGTTCGTATTAATCGTTGGTATGTTGCTAATCGTACTTTTTTTATGGATGTGAAAATTGTTTTTTATACTTTTATTCCTTTGTCTTTTGATGTGGATGGGTTTATTGATGGTTGATGGGCTTTGTTTTTTACACCCCGGTCTTCGACCACCCCTCTGGGAGAGGGGATTTTTGGTTGGTTGTTGATGGTTGGTGGTTTTTGGTTTATGGTTTTTTACACCCCGGTCTTCGACCACCCCTCTGGGAGAGGGGATTTTTTGTTGGTGTGTCTTGTCCTGAAAAAAGTTGACTAAATATTAAATAATATGTCAACAAAAAAGAAAATTTCAAAAATTCCGAGTT
>NZ_CBFHMV010000004.1:0-199621 GCF_965657075.1 Flavobacterium sp. | reverse complement strand
TTCTTTTTTTTGCTTTTTTATTTAGCACCTTGGTTTTGTGCTATTTACATTTTAAATTATTTTTAACCCAATTACTACGAATCTACTTTAAACACCATTTAACAATACATAATGACAAATAACTCAACTAAAACAAACACTAAACCATCTCAAATTAAAACGCCTTATTTACACAATTGTTAATAACTAGAAAACTCGTAACCCCTAAAACAAGTACTCCTAAAGCCTAAAACCTATAAATAAATCCCAAAAAATCTTTCCAATAGCCCCGATAGAAATGGCATCCTTTTATTTTTTGAACAAAAAAAGAAAAGATATAATGAATAGCGGGAAACTAAAACCATAAAACTAAACAAATCATTCGCTCTAAATTCAATAATTAAGTGAAATGAATTGCTTTTATAGGAGAGATTTTGGTAATTATGTAAGAAGGAATTAATAAAACTAAAAGACAAATGACAATTGTTCCAAAGTTTAAACCTAGTATATGAAGTATATTTATATCAACTACTGCTTCTGAAACGTAATAACTATCAGGATTTAATTTTATAGGTTTAAAATATTTTTGAATAAATAATAATAGTAAGGCTACAATATTACCAATTACCAATCCTCTTACGATTAAATGAAAGGCATTGTACAAAAATATTTTTCTAATGTTCCAGTTGTTTGCTCCTAATGCTTTTAATATTCCAATCATTTGAGTCCTTTCTAATATAAGAACTAACAATGCTACAATAATATTAATAGTGGAAACAATAATCATTATTATTAAAATGATTAGAATGTTGGTGTCGAACAATTTTAACCATTCAAAAATGCTATAATATTTTTCTTGAATTGTCATACTATTAAAGGTAGGTGGAATTTCGTTGTAAACTTCTTCCCCTTTTTGTGCTATTTCATTGAAGTCATTTATAAAAACTTCAAAACTGCCAATTTCATCTTCTTCCCAGTTATTCATTCTTTGAATATGACGCAAATCACCTATTATATAAGTAGCATCAAATTCTTGTAATCCTGAATTATAAAATCCGACAATAGTAAATCCGATTTGATTGTACTTTTTACCGCTTTCTTTTAAAAAAAAGGTTTGCACAACATCACCTAACTTTAGGTTTAAACGATTTGCTATATGTTGAGATATTACTATTTCTTCGGTACGTTTCGATTTAAGATTGGGAACTTTTCCTTCGACAATATATTCTTGTATGTTTTGAAAATTATATTCTTTATTAACTCCTTTAAATATAATTCCTTCAAATGATTTATCTGTACGAATAATTCCCGCTTTACTAGCTACTGGTTGAATGTGAGAAATTCCTTCAATAGCTTTAAATTTAGGATAAAAGTTTTGATGGATGGATATTGGCTCTTTTGAAACTTCAGATTGATTGTTATCAAAATTAGAAATAATTATGTGTCCGTTAAATGCGGCAACCTTTTCTCTAATCTTGTTTTGAAGACCAATTCCTGTAGCAACAGAAACAATCATCATTATAATACCAATGGCAATTGCAGTGATTGCTATTTTTATAATTGGTGAAGAAATACTACTTTTATAACTTTTAGTAGTTATTAATCTTTTTGAAATAAAATATTCTAAATTCAATTTTGGCTTTACTTTTGTGTTCAAATTTACATTTAATACATGAATTTCGCTAATATATTTATCAGACCTATATATAATGAGATATTTAATTATAATTTTAAGTTTTCTATTTATTGTTACCTCTTGTGGAACCTATAATATTAAAACAGAAAGTACCAGTCCAAAAACAAAATTAATTGCATCTAAAAGCGTAGAACAGAAATTCAAAACTGGTGCAGATGATTGGCGTACTTATTTACCTGTTTTAAAAAAATACAAAAATATTGGTGTGATTGCTAATCAATCAAGTTTGGTGAATTTTAATCCTTCGATAAATTCCGATTTAGAATATTACAACAAATCAGCTACTCAAACGATGCATTTAGTAGATTGGTTGCTTGAAAACAAATTGCCTGTTCAAAAAATATTTGCTCCTGAACACGGTTTTAGAGGAACAGCTGATGCTGGTGAATTGATAAATGACGGAAAAGATATTAAAACTGGCTTACCTATTATATCATTATATGGTCACAATAAAAAGCCTAAAGAAGAACAATTAGAAAACATTGATGTGCTTGTTTTTGATTTGCAAGATGTGGGTGCTCGATTTTACACCTATATATCTTCTTTACATTATATAATGGAAGCATGTGCTGAAAAAAAAATTCCTTTATATGTAATGGATAGGCCAAATCCGAATGGAACTATTGTTGATGGGCCAATTTTAGAAAAAGAATATACAAGCTTTGTAGGAATGCACCCAATTCCGATACTTCACGGAATGACTATTGGAGAATATGCCAAAATGATTAATGGTGAAAAATGGTTGAAAGACGAAATGACTTGTGATTTAAAAATTATTCCTTGTTTGAATTATAGTAGAACTATGAGTTATGACTTGCCTGAAAAACCTTCGCCAAATCTTCCAAATGCACAAGCTATCAATTTATATGCAAGTTTATGCTTATTTGAAGGCACCAATGTTAGTGTTGGAAGAGGAACAGAGAAGCAATTTCAAATTTATGGTTCTCCTTATTTAGTAGAAAGCAATTATAAATTTACACCAAAACCTAATGAAGGCGCTAAAGACCCTTTGCATAATGGTACTCTTTGTTATGGAAAAGATTTGTCGAAAATTAAAAAAGTGACTCAATTAGAAATAAAATGGTTAATTGATGCTTACAATTCAACACCAAATAAAGAAGCCTTTTTTAATTCCTTTTTTGTAAAACTTGCAGGAACTAAACTATTGCAAAATCAAATTGAACAAGGAATTTCTGAAAAAGATATCAGAAAATCATGGGAAGATGGTTTAAATCAATTTATGGAAATTCGTAAAAAATATTTGATTTATGATTAATTTACACTTCATCTGAAGTAAAACTAACAACTTCTTTTTTCTTGTAAGGTCGAATGATTAATCTGGCTTCTCTATCAAAACGAATGTAATTGTATACCCAATTTAGAAAAACTACCGCTTTATTTTTGAATCCTATCAAAGAAAATAAATGCACAAACATCCAAACAAACCAAGCAAAAACACCATGAAAATGAAAATTAGGTAAATCTACAACTGCTTTATTTCTTCCGATGGTAGCCATGGAACCTTTATCTTTATATTCAAAAGGTATTAATTCCTTTTTTTGAACCAATCGAATTAAGTTTTCTGCTAATTGTTTTCCTTGTTGCATAGCCGGTTGAGCCATCATGGGATGTCCGTTAGGATACTCTTTTGAACTCATAACAGCAATATCGCCAACAGCAAAAATATTTTTATAGCCTTCTACCCTATTACAACCGTCTACTTTTATGCGCTCTACTTTTTCAATAAAACTTTCGGCTTTTAATCCACTTGGTAAAGCTCCTTGAACTCCAGCAGTCCAAATCACAGTAGCACTATCAAAAACAATATCCGAATTGGTTGTTATTATTTTCCCATCATAACCTGTAACTCTGACATTTTTCCAGATATTAACTCCTAAGTTGGTAAGAAAATCCTCTGCTGCTTTAGACGATTTTTCGCTCATCGTATTTAAAATTCTATCACCACTTTGAATTAAGTTGATTTCCATTTTTCTAACGTCTAAATCTGGATAATCTTTTGGTAAAACCGCTTTTTTCATTTCTGCTAAAGCTCCAGCCAATTCAACTCCTGTTGGACCGCCACCAACTAAAACAAAATTCATTAATCCATGACGTTCTTCAATATCATTAGTTAACAGCGCTTGTTCAAAATTTTCTAAAATTAAACTTCTTATGTTTAATGATTGTGGAATGGTTTTCATTGCCATACAATTACGTTCCATTTCCTTATTACCAAAAAAATTAGTCTTTGAACCTGTAGCAATCACCAAATAATCGAACTTTAAATTTCCAATATCTGAAATAACTTCATTATTATCTGTATCAATTTCTTTTACGTTAGCCAATCTAAAATAAAAATTCTCATATTCTTGAACTACTTTTCTAATAGGATAAGCAATAGAATCAGGTTCCAAACCACCAGTAGCCACTTGATACATCAAAGGTTGAAAATTGTGATAATTATGTTTATCAACAAGAACAACTTGTACTGCTTTATTTTTTAGTTTTTTTGCTAACGAAATTCCTGCAAAACCACCACCAATTATTACAATTCTAGGATTACTACTTTTAGGTATATTCATTTTTAATTTTATTGCGTTACAAAGATAATTAGAAATTTAAATTAAGTCACAGATTCAAACTTTTTTATACCTTATATATATGTGTAAAATAAATCTATTTTTGTAACAACTTTATAAAAACAGATACTTATAAGGCATGAATGCATCTACAGAAGCTAATTTTGTTAAACAACTAAAGGAAAATCAGAATATAATCCACAAAATTTGTCGGTTATATACTACTGATGAAGATGCTCATAAAGATTTATTTCAAGAAATTACTATTCAATTATGGAAAGCTTTTCCCAAGTTTAGAGGAGATTCTAAATTTACCACATGGGCATACAGAGTTGGATTAAACACTGCAATAACTTTATACAGAAAAAAGAAACGCACCATCACTACTATTGAGTTTGATACAAGTTATCATTTTGTAAAACAAGAAGATTATAATTTTGAAGAAGAAGAACAATTAAAACTCCTATACAGTGCTGTAAATGAATTAAATGACATTGAAAAAGCATTGGTTTTTTTATACCTTGAAGATAAAGATTATGCAGAAATATCGGAAACTTTAGGAATTAGTGAAGTAAATGCAAGAGTAAAAATGAATCGAGTAAAAGGAAAATTAAAAAAATTATTAAATCCGTAACTATGGATGAATTAGAAATATTAAAACAAGATTGGAAGAAAAAAGACCATGCTTTCAATCAAGTTTCAGAAAAAGAAATTTATGGAATGCTTCACAAAAGATCTTCCTCAATTGTGAAGTGGATTTTTATGATAAGTGTGGGTGAATTTTTATTGTATATTATCGCCTCTTTATCGTTGAGAAATAATGAAAATATGATAAAATTCAATTCAATGGATAAATACCATATTTTAATCGTATTAGAAATTTTAAGCTATTTTATTTTAGGATATTTCATGATAAAATTCTATCTGAATTATAAAAAAATAAATGCCAATCAATCTATTAAAAGTTTAATAAAAAACATCTTAGATACAAGGAAAACGGTTCAAACCTACATCAAAATCATAATCATTTATACCTCATTTACTGCGATTGTAATGCCTATTATTCAGTTCAATTTTGACCCTGAATTCATTAAAATGTATAACCAAGTTGTAGCCAGTGGTCACCAAACTTTATTTATTGTTTTATCCCTTTTATTCACATTAGCATTTATAGCAGTTTTTGCCTTATTAATGTGGTTGTTTTACAAATTGATTTACGGAATATTATTAAAAAGACTCTACAACAATTACGAAGAACTTAAAAAACTTGAAATGTAATATTATGACACGAATTATTTTACTTTTTACAATGATGGCTATAAGTTATATAGCAAAAGCTCAAGATTTAGAAAACACTTTACTTTGGAAAGTTTCAGGAAAAAATATTGAAACACCTTCTTATTTATATGGAACTATGCATGTAGTTTGTGAAGTTAATTTTGATGAAGATGTTAACAAAGCTTTAGAAGAAACTACTCAAATGTATTTAGAATTAGATATGGATGAGCCAAATTTTCAAATGGAAATGATGAAATTAATGATGATGAAAGATGGAATTACATTAAAATCATTATTATCAGAAGAAGATCAAAAAACTTTAAACGTATTTCTTAAAGAAAATTTGGGCTATGATTTATCACTATTAAACAATTTGAAACCCTTTTTTATTTCTTCTATGTTTTATCCAAAAATTTTAGATTGTGAAATGAAAGCCGTTGATTTGGAGTTGATGGAAATTTCAAAAAAACAAAATGAAGCGATTTTTGGATTAGAATTAGTTCATGAACAAATGAAAATTTTTGACGACATTGATTATCAAGTGCAAATAGATGAGTTAATGAAATCTGTTAAAGACAACCTAAAAAAAGATAAAGCAGAAATGAAAGAACTACAGGAAATCTACAAAAGTGAAAACATTTCTAAAATGCTTGAAGTAATGTTGTCTTCTGACAATAAATTAATGTCAGATTATAATGATGTAATGTTAACCAACAGAAATAAAAACTGGATACCAATCATCGAAAAAGCAATGAGCACACCCACTTTTTTTGCGTTTGGAGCTGGACATTTAGCTGGTGAAAACGGAGTCATCAATCTTTTAATAAAAGAGGGATATACTGTCGAACCTGTAAAGTAAACAATTATATATAACAGTTTTATAAATCCTATTAATTTGGGATTTTTTTGTTTCAAAAAGATTTATCTAAAAACCTTGCAGAATAAATAACTTTGTTATAATTTTAGTAAATCAGAATCAAGATTATGACTGAAATAGAAATAGAAGCAGAAAATAAAGCTATAGCTCAAGAATACAAAGAGTTACTTCGTATAAGTTATCAAAACTTATCTGTGGTTGATAAAAAGCTGATTAGAAAAGCATTTGATGTTGCTGTTGATGCACATAAAGATCAACGTCGTAAGTCTGGAGAAGCTTATATCTTTCATCCAATAGCTGTTGCAAAAATAGTTGCTTCAGAAATTGGATTAGGAGCTACCTCTATTGCCGCTGCTTTAATGCATGATGTTGTTGAAGATACAGAAATTACTGTAGACGATATTGAGAAATTATTTAATCCAAAAATAGCTCAATTAGTAGCAGGACTTACTAAAATTGGTCAGGTAAAAACAGATCAAGGCATTTCGATGCAAGCCGAAAACTTCAGAAAAATGTTGCTTACATTAAATGATGATGTAAGAGTAATTTTAATCAAAATTGCCGACAGATTACATAACATGCAAACCATGGAGAGCATGGTCGATTATAAGCAAGCCAAAATAGCTTCTGAAACTTTATACATATATGCTCCAATGGCTCACAGATTGGGTTTATATAACATTAAAACACAATTGGAAGACTTGGGTTTAAAATATACTGAACCTGAAATTTACAAAGAAATTGTTAGTAAAATAAAAGAAACCAAGGAAGAACAAGATTTGTACATTAAATCTATTTCAGACGTTTTAAAAGAATCCCTAGACAAAGAAAATATCGAGTTTTCCATGAAGGGAAGACCAAAATCTATCTTTTCTATTAGAAGAAAAATGCGGGCTCAAAATGTGACTTTTGATGAAGTTTATGACAAATTTGCATTACGAATTATTTATAAATCAACTACAAGTCAAGAAAAATTTCTTGCCTGGAAAATATATTCCATTGTTACGGATCATTACCGACCAAGTCCAAGCCGTTTGAGAGATTGGATTTCTTCACCAAAATCTACAGGTTATGAAGCTTTGCATATAACTGTAATGGGACCAAAAGGACGTTGGGTAGAAATTCAAGTACGTAGCGAACGAATGGATGAAATTGCAGAAAAAGGATATGCAGCTCATTACAAATATAAAAATGCTGATACAGAAGAACATGGTTTAGAAACTTGGCTAAATCAACTGAAAGAAGCTATTGAAAATCAAGCAAATAATAACGAAAGTGCTGTGGATTTTGTAGAAGATTTTAAGTTGAATTTATACGCCAAAGAAATATATGTTTTTACACCAACGGGAGACATAAAATCATTACCCAAAGGAGCAACTTCATTGGATTTTGCCTTTAGCATTCATTCAGAAATAGGATGTAAAACTAGAGGAACAAGAGTCAACGGAAAATTAGTCCCTTTAAATTACGAATTAAATAGTGGTGATCAAGTAGAAGTTATTACTTCTGTGAATCAAAAACCTAGTTATCAATGGTTAGATTACGTAACAACTTCTAGAGCAAAAAACAAAATAAGAAACGTTTTAAACGAAAATACCAAAAAGATTGCTGAAGACGGAAAAGAAATTCTTACCAGAAAACTTAGACATCTTAAAATCACTTTAAACGAAAACACCGTAAATGAATTGGTAAATTTCTTTAAACTTCAAACCAGTTTAGATTTATTTTACAAAATAGGTATTGGTGCCATTGACAACCAAAGATTAAAAGATTATGCTGCACAAAAAAGCAATACTTTAGTTAATTTCTTTAAAAAGACAATTAATCGATCGCCTTCTTCTAATACTAATCAAGTTTCTAAAAAAGATATTTCTAAAAAATATGATTTATTGGTTTTTGGTACAGAACAAGAAAAACTTGATTACAAATTATCCACATGTTGTAATCCAATTCCAGGTGATGCTGTTTTTGGTTTTATAACCATAACCGAAGGCATTAAAGTACATCGAAAAGATTGTCCAAATGCCATAAGCATGCAGTCCAATTATGCATACCGAATTATAAAAGCAAAATGGATAGATTCGAACCAAGAAGAATTTAGAGCTATTCTTAACATTACTGGAATGGATACATTAGGATTAACCAATGAACTTACAAAGGTAATTTCTAACGAAATGCATGTTAACATTCAAAACATCTCATTGAGTAGTGATGCCGGAATATTTAATGGTAAAATAACAGTAATTGTTGCCAATAATTCCAACCTGAAAAAACTCATAGAAAATATCAAAAAAGTAGATGGAATTGAAAAAGTAACTCGAATCTACAAAAACTAAAAAACCAATACCAATTGTTAATAAATTTGAATAACCTATGCACATGTAAAACAAATATTTTAAAAATATAAGTATCTTTGCATTTCTGATTAACATCAAATGGAAAACAATACAAATCAAGAAGTTGTAAAAAACGTTTTTACAAAATATTTAGAGGAAAAAGCACATCGAAAAACTCCAGAAAGATATGCTATTCTTCAAGAAATATATGAATCAACTGAACATTTTGATATAGAATCTTTGTATATCAAAATGAAAAATAAAAACTATCGTGTTAGTAGAGCAACGCTTTACAACACCATAGAATTGTTGTTAGAATGTGGTTTGGTGCGTCGTCATCAATTTGGCCAAAATCAAGCGCATTATGAAAAATCATATTTTGACAAACAACATGATCACATCATTTTAACCGACTCTGGTGAAGTGATTGAATTTTGTGACCCAAGAATTCAACAAATCAAACAAACTATGGAAGAAATTTTCGGAATTGATATTCAAACACATTCCTTATACTTTTATGCCACAAAAAAAACACAATAAACAAATAAAAATAACGTATAGATAATTTGCGAACAAATAAATTACAGACAAGTCGCGACTTGTCTGTACGAAATTCAAACAGCACACAACAAATATTTACAAAATGACCGTAGATTTATTATTAGGATTACAATGGGGTGACGAAGGAAAAGGGAAAATCGTTGACGTACTTACCTCAAAATATGATATCATTGCTCGATTTCAAGGTGGACCAAATGCTGGACACACACTAGAATTTGACGGAATCAAACACGTTTTAAGAACTATTCCTTCTGGAATTTTTCATAAAAATGCCATTAATGTTATTGGAAATGGTGTTGTAATTGACCCAGTAGTTTTTCATAAAGAATTAGAAGGTTTAGAAAAATTTAATATGGATGTAAAATCTAAATTAATTATTTCTAGAAAAGCACACCTAATTTTACCAACGCACCGATTGTTAGATGCTGCTTCTGAAGCTTCAAAAGGAAAAGCAAAAATTGGTTCCACTTTAAAAGGTATTGGACCAACTTATATGGACAAAACAGGTAGAAACGGGATTAGAGTTGGTGATATTGAATTAGAAGATTTTAAATTAAGATACAGAGCTTTAGCAGACAAACACGAGTCAATGATTGCATTTTATGATGTTGATTTACAATATAATCTAGCTGAAATGGAAGAAGAATTCTTCGCTGCTATTGATCAATTAAAAAAATTAACATTTATTGATTCTGAAGAATTTTTAAATAAATCATTAAAAGAAGGAAAATCTATTTTAGCTGAAGGTGCTCAAGGGTCACTTTTAGATGTAGATTTTGGTACTTATCCTTTTGTAACTTCATCAAACACAACAGCCGCTGGTGCTTGTACTGGTTTAGGAATTGCTCCCAACAAAGTGAAAGAAGTATTCGGAATTTTTAAAGCTTATACAACTCGTGTAGGTAGCGGACCATTTCCAACAGAATTGTTTGACCAAGTAGGTGCAGATATGGCCAGAATTGGCAACGAATTCGGTTCTGTTACTGGAAGAGCTAGAAGATGTGGTTGGTTGGATTTAGTAGCGCTAAAATATGCCGTTCAGGTAAATGGTGTTACAGAACTTTACATGATGAAAGGTGATGTGTTGTCAGGTTTTGATACTTTAAAAATATGTACTTCGTACCAATATAAAGGTCAAGAAATTGCTCATTTTCCTTACAACATTGAACCTGAAAATGTAGAACCAGTTTATACAGAAATGAAAGGTTGGCAAGCTGATTTAACAAAAATGACAACCTATGATGAACTTCCAATAGAACTAAAAGACTATATCGAATTCATTGAAAAAGAACTTGAAGTTCCTATCAAAATTGTTTCAGTTGGTCCTGATAGAAAACAAACAATTGTAAAAAACTAGAATTCCGAATTTAGAATTCATTAAATCATAAATTTCACAAATTGACACTGTTTTATAGGTGTTAATTCGTGAAATTTCTGTTTAAAAGCATATTTATTTATAAATCTTTCTTAATTGAAAGTAGCTTATATACTTTTTAATTAAATTTGGCACAAAATTCAATCCATTGAAAAAATACATTTACATAATATTATTTATTCTAATTCCTAATTTAAACCTTTGGGCTCAAGAAAATTCTGGAAAAATCATCATTGAATATGCCGATTTTATTGATAAAAATCAGGAAGAAATTCCCGGAGCAGTCGTGTTTTCTGGAAATGTCAGAGTTTTGCATAATGGTGTAAAAATCAGTTGTAATAAAGCCTACCATTTTACTGAAGAAAATTACGTTAAAGCTTTTGGTAATGTACAATTAGTTCAAGGTGACACTATTTTTCTTAACAGTAGATATGCCGAATACAACGGAAATGAAGAAGTTGCTTATGCTACAGGAAATGTAACTTTAAATTCACCTCAATCTAATTTAGTAACAGATACCATTTTCTTTAACCGAAAAATTCAGCAAGCTTTTTACAATAGTAACGGAACAATTACTAACAAAGATAATATTCTAAAAAGTAAATCGGGAAGATACTATTTAAACGAAAAAAAGTATTCTTTTAAAACTGCTGTAACAGTTACAAACCCCAGAAGTACCATAAAAACAAATCATTTGGATTATTACGATAATTCTGGTCATGCTTATGTATTTGGACCTTCCACAATTACCAGTAAAAATGATTATATCTATACTGAAAACGGCTTTTACGATACAACAAACGACATTGGAAAACTCAAAAAAAACTCATATATCGTTTACAACAGCAGAAAAATAGAGGGTGATGATATTTATTACGACAGAAAGAAAAATTTTTCTAGAGCCGAAAATAATGTCAAAATTACCGATACCATTAACGATTTAATTGCAACAGGTCATTATGCCGAAGTTTACAGAAACACTTTGACTAAAAATGATTCCATGTTCATTACAAAAAAAGCACTTGTAGTTACTTTGGTTGAAAAAGATTCTATGTACATGCATGGAAAAAAAATCATGGTTACAGGTCCACCCGAAGACCGAATAATTAGAGCTTTCAATAATGTAAGATTCTTTAAAACAGACATGAGTGGAAAATGTGATTCGTTGCATTCCAATAACAAAACAGCCTTAACTAAACTTATCGGAAAACCAGTAATTTGGAGTACTAACGGACAAATGACAGGCGACGTCATGCATTTAATTGGAAATAATTCAACAGAAAAATTAGATTCATTAAAAGTTCTAAATAACGCTTTTCTAATTCAAAAAGACACCCTTAGTGTAGATGGTTACAATCAAATTAAAGGTCAAAATCTTTACGGGAAATTTAGAGATAATAAACTATACGAAGTAGATATCACAAAAAATTGCGAATCCATATATTACATCTACACCAAAGAAAATGAATTTGTAGGTATTGACAAAAAAGTTTGTAGTGCTTTTAATTTAAAGTTTGAAAATGAAGAAATTACACAATTCAAAGCCTTAAATAATGTAAAGAGCGAAACACTTCCAGATGATGAATTGCCTCCAAATGCACGAAAACTTAGAGGTTTTATTTGGCGTGGAGAAGAACAAATAAAGTCTAAAGACGATATTTTTCCTGCCGAAGAATTAGCAATAGATGCCAATGTTCAAAAAGAAACAACTAAGAAAAATGCAGAAGAAAATGTTCCAATGGACATTTTAAAAGAAACTATAGATTTTGATAAAAATAATCCAAAGAAGAAAGAATAAATCAGTATTAAGTTGACAGTGTTCATAAAGAAGAATGCTGAATTTAGAATAAAAATCTAAGAAATTTAGTAATACATCCATAAAAATAAAGTATCTTTTACACAAAGTGAGATATATTAATCTGTGTTAAAAAATCAAAAAAAAATATTAACAAATCACAAACTCTTTTAACCTCATAAACTTTTAACCTTTTAATCTACACAAAAAATGTTAACCGATTTTTATAAATACCAAGCACAAACAACACCCCATCCTTTAGCGATGGAAATTTCTCATGCTTTTGGCTCTTATATTTATAATACTGATGGGAAAAAATATCTAGACTTTGTTGCTGGTGTTTCTGCGTGTACATTGGGTCATCAGAACAAAAGAGTTAACGATGCTATTAAAAATCAGTTAGACAAGTATTCGCATGTAATGGTTTATGGGGAATATGCACAATCACCAGCTACAGATTTATGCAAATTATTAGCCGAAAACCTTCCTTATCCACTAACAAAAACTTATTTGGTAAATTCTGGAACTGAAGCCATTGAAGGCGCTCTAAAATTAGCAAGAAGAGTTACTGGAAGAAGCCAACTGATATCATGTCATAATGCATATCATGGCAATACAATGGGAAGCATGAGTGTAATGGGTTTTGAAGAACGCAAACAAGTTTTCAGACCTTTAATTCCAGATGTAGATTTCATTACTTTCAATAACGAAACTGATTTAGAAAAAATAACTACAAAGACAGCCGGAATTCTTTTAGAAACCATTCAAGGTGGTGCAGGATTTATTCAACCGCAAAATGATTTTCTTAAAAAAGTTCGTGAACGTTGTTCTAAAGTTGGAGCTGTTATGATTCTGGACGAAATTCAACCTGGATTTGGTCGTACAGGAAAATTATTCGGTTTTCAAAACTATGATATTATTCCAGATGTTGTTGTAATGGGTAAAGGAATGGGTTCTGGAATGCCTGTTGGTGCTTTCACTGCTTCTGAAGAAATGATGGATTTACTTAGCGATAATCCAAAACTAGGACATATTACTACATTTGGTGGGCACCCAGTAATTGCAGCGGCTTGTTTAGCAACTTTGCAAGAACTAACAGAAACTAATTTAATGCAAGAAGCTATTGAAAAAGAACACCTATTCAGAAGTCTTTTAGTGCATCCATTAATCACAGAAATTCGAGGTAAAGGCTTAATGTTAGCTGCGATGACAAAAGATGCTGAAACAACAAATCAAGTGGTTTTACGTTGTCAAGATAAAGGATTAATACTTTTTTGGCTTTTGTTTGAAGGTTGTGCGGTTAGAATCACTCCACCATTAACAATTTCTAAGGAAGAAATCCAAGAAGGTTGCCAAATTATAATTGAAGTATTGGACGAGATCCTTTCTGAAAATTAAGAAACATAAAAAGTAAAGATTAAACAAAAATATAAAATACTGATTTACAATATATTAATTTTTTATATTGTTAATTAAATTGTTTAAAACAAAAATAAGCTTGAATTTTATTCCATAGTAAATTGATTATTTTTATTAATGATAAAATTCCAAATTCCCAATACATGAATTTAAGTCAAGAGGAAGAAAATAACAACGATTTATCGCTCTCAAAATTTGAATCGATGCTCAAGACCAATAAAGTCTTGTTTTTTGATTCGGAAGAATTTGAAGACATTATCTTGCATTATATGGATACTGGTAGGATGAATCTTGCCAAAAAAGCATTGAAATTAGCCCTTGAACAACATCCAAAATCAACAGGTTTAAGATTGGTTCATGTAGAAATGCTTATTTTTGATGATAAATTGGAAATTGCCGATAAATTATTGAATGAACTTTTCGCAATAGAACCTACTAACGAAGAAATTTATATTCAAAAAGCCAACATCTATTCTAAAAAAGATTTGCACGAAAAAGCTATTGAAAGTTTAGAAACTGCTCTAAAATTTACCGATGATTTAGCCGATGTTTATTCTATGATCGGAATGGAATATCTTTTTATGGATCAATTAGAATTGGCTAAAGAAAATTTCATAAAATGCTTAAATGAAGATACAGATGATTATTCCTCTTTATACAACGTTGTGTATTGTTTTGATTTCTTAGACCAAAATAAAGAAGCCATAGTTTATCTAAATTCATTTATTGATAAAAATCCATACAGTGAAGTAGCTTGGCATCAACTAGGAAGACAATATTATGCTGTAAAAGACTATAATAAATCGGTTTGGGCTTTTGAATATGCAACACTTATAGATGAAAATTTCTTAGGTGCTTATTTAGAAAAAGCAAAAGCCTACGAAAAACTTAAAAAATACAGAGATGCCATAGAATGTTACACAAAAACTATGGAATTGGATGACGCAACTTCCTTTGCCTTATTAAGAGTTGCTAAGTGTTTTGAAAAGTTAGGATTAAACAGTTCGGCTTTAGAGTATTACAAAAAAACCGTACACGAAGATCCTTTATTAGATAAAGCTTGGATTGCAATTACCGATTTTTATATAAGACAAAAAGACTATCATAAAGCTATGTTTTATGTAAATAAAGCCATCGGAATTGACAGTGAAAACAAATATTACTGGAAGCGTTTTGCCAACATCAATAGATTTTTAAGTTTATTTGAAGAAGCTGAATACGGGTACAGAAGAGCTTTTGAACTTGGCGATAGCACCATTGAAACCTATATTTACTGGGCAGATTCCTTGAAATATTTAGGAGATTACAAAATTGCTATCGAAGCTTTGTTATTAGGTATTGAAAACCATCCTGAACATTATCAAATTGAATATCGTTTGGCCGGTTTATATTATACCCTTAATCAAACTAAAAAAGCTAAATTTCATTTGGTCAATGCTTTAAAATCTAATTTTAAAAACCAAACCATAATCAAAAATTCTTTTCCTCTAGTTTGGGATAAAAAAAGTGTTCAAAAAATTATTAAAAATTTCAATAGTTAAAAAAAAACACCTCAAATTAAATGAGAAAAATATTTCCCGATTATTTTATTATTGGATTAAAAGGATTAGCAATGGGTGCAGCAGATGTTGTACCAGGAGTTTCAGGTGGTACAATAGCGTTCATTTCTGGTATCTATCAGGAATTAATCGACAGCATTAACGGAATCAATTTTTCTTTAATAAAAACAATTAAAAACGAAGGAATTTTAGCCGCTTGGAAACAAGCTAACGGTTCTTTTTTATTAAGTTTATTATTAGGAATTGGAATTAGTATTCTTACCTTTTCTAAAATAATAGTCAAGTTACTTGATACACAACCAATATTATTGTGGTCGTTCTTTTTTGGATTAATCATTGCAAGTATTGTGCTGATTTACAGAGAAATAACCCATTGGAAAACAGTTTCTTTTTTAGCTTTAATTTTTGGAATAGTAGTTTCCTATTACATAACCATTGCACGACCTTCTTTAGCAACAGACAGTTACTTTTACTTATTTCTATCTGGATTTATAGCTATTATTGCTATGATTTTACCCGGAATTTCAGGATCATTTATATTGTTATTAATGGGTTCATACGAAACTGTTTTAGGAACAATAAACAAAGTAAGAGAAGGAATTGTAACTCTAAATTTGCAACTTTTTTGGGAAGCTTTTTCTAAATTATTAGTATTTATTATTGGTGCAGTTTTAGGAATAAAAGCTTTTTCAAAAATACTAAATTGGATGTTTTCAAACCACAAAAATACAACTTTAGCGCTTTTAGTTGGTTTTATGATGGGTTCATTAAACAAAGTTTGGCCGTGGAAAGAAGTACTTGAAACCCGCATCAACAGTCATGGAAAAACAGTTCCATTCCTAGAAAAAAGCATTCTTCCACAAGATTTTATTGGTGATGCTCAAATTTTATACGCACT
This sequence comes from Flavobacterium sp., assembly GCF_965657075.1. GTDB lineage: Bacteria > Bacteroidota > Bacteroidia > Flavobacteriales > Flavobacteriaceae > Flavobacterium. The sequence goes on along the minus strand of NZ_CBFHMV010000004.1, from coordinate 183,269 downwards.
ACTTTTTGCCATTTTGGGCTTTACTGTTATCTTTGGAATGGAAAAATTAGCCGCAAAATTAGGAAAACAATAAGCTGCTTCACCATGCCTAAAAAATTGAAAAAGCAAAAAAAATTTGGTCTACTAGGAAAAAATATATCGTATTCTTTTTCTAGAAAATACTTTAATGACAAGTTTGAAAAATTGCATTTTGATAATTGTGAATACGTAAACTTTGATTTAGAAAGTTGTAAAGAATTTCCAAAAGTAATCTTTAAAACTAAAGGTTTAATTGGATTAAATGTCACCATTCCTTATAAAGAAGAAATTATTCCTTATTTAGACAAACTATCAAAAAATGCTCAAAAAATAGGATCTGTAAACACCATTAAAATTTCTAAAAAAAAGAAACTAAAAGGGTATAATACCGATTTTTATGGATTTAAAAAAGCATTAAAACCACTGTTAAAAAAACATCACAATAAAGCTTTAATTTTGGGGACAGGTGGTGCCAGTAAAGGGGTAGCATTTGGACTAAAAAAATTAAATATAGAATACGATTTTGTTTCAAGAAATCCAGATGAATATCAAATTGGATACCATGAAATAAATGCAGAACTATTTCAAGAATATCAAATCATTGTCAATACTACTCCAATTGGCACATTTCCTAACGTTGAAATGGCACCCGATTTAGATTATTCGCTATTTACTTCAAAACACATTGCTTTTGATTTGGTGTATAATCCAGAAGAAACTTTATTTCTTAAAAGAGCTAAAGAACAAGGAGCTATCATAAAAAACGGATATGAAATGCTGGTTTTTCAAGCTGAAAAATCATGGCAAATTTGGAATAAATAGGTTTTTTATTTTATTTTTAAATTCTTAAACCAACTTTCTTTGAACTTCAATGGTCAATCTTTGACTTTTTCTTTTGAAAATTCCCTTTGAGTTAGTATCTTCGACGCCTATTACTAAAATGTACATGTAAAATGTTAGAAGAACAGAATGATAACCTGCCACAAGCAGACGGACAAAAAGAAACAGAAGTAAGCACCACTAATGCCGAAAACACAGTTATTGTAGAAGAAATTTTAGAAGAAACAACTGCTGCAGTTGCCAAAGAATCTTCTAATGACAAAGCTATGGAAGAAATTGAAAATTCTAATGCTGAAGAAAGTGAAGATGACTCAGTGAGTGACAAACACACTATTGCCATGCTAGAATACGATTCAATGACTATGGAAGCTTTAGTTGAAGAACTTGAAAAGCTAGTTGTAAACGAAAAAGTTATGGCAATTAAAGAGCACGTTGAAGAAATTAGAAAATCTTTTATGGCTCAATATCATAATGCTTTAGACGAAAAACGTGAGGAATTTGCCGAACAAAACGAAGGTGAAACTACTGGTTTTGAATATCATTCTCCATTAAAAAACAAATTTGATCAACTTTTTGACGAATATCGATCTAAAAAGAATAAACATTTTAACCAATTACAAAACAATCTGAAAAATAATTTTGAGGTTAGAAACCAAATTATTGAAGATTTAAAAAATCTTATCGATTCTAATGATGATAGCATTGGAGATATGTTCAAGAAAATGAACGAAATCAAAGATCGATGGAATAATGCTGGAGCAATACCTAAAGATAAATACAATATTGTTTGGAATAATTATCACTTTCATGTAGAACGTTTTTATGATTTAATTCATTTAGATAAAGAAGCTCGTGATCAAGATTTTAAAAATAATTTAGAACAAAAACAACAAATCATACTTCGTGCTAAAGATTTATTAGCAGAACCAGATGTTTTAAAAGCGTTTAGAGAATTGCAATTATTACACCGAGTTTGGAAAGAGGAAATTGGTCCTGTTGATAGAGAACAAAGAGAAGTGGTTTGGAATGAGTTTAGCGAAATTACTAAACAAATGCACGACAAACGCGAAGCTTTAAACGAAAAAGCTCGTGAAAAAGAAAACGAAAATCTGGCTAAAAAACATGAAATTATTGCTCAAATCAATGCTTTAAGCTCAGAAGAAGTTTCAGGTCATAAAGGTTGGCAAAATCAAATGAATAAAATGGAAGCTTTGAGAGAATCTTTCTTTAAAGCCGGCAAAGTTCCAACCGAGGTGAATGAAGAAACTTGGGCACAATTTAAAAATGCTGTAAGAGATTTCAACAAAGCCAAAAATGCTTTTTATAAAGACATTAAACACGACCAACAAACCAACTTAGATAAAAAAAATGCTTTAGTTGAAAAAGCAAAATCATTAAAAGATAGTGACGATTTTAAAGCGACTACTCCAATAATGAAACAAATTCAAGAAGACTGGAAAAAAATTGGTCACGTTCCAAGAAAATATTCCGATGCAGTTTGGAAAGAATTTAAAGGAGCTTGTAATGCCTATTTTGACCGTTTAAACCAAGTTAGAAACGAAGAAAACAAAGAAGAAGTTGAAGCTTTTGAAAACAAGAAAAACTTCTTAGAAGAATTCAAATCATTTGACCTAGTTGGCGATCATAAAACCGATTTAGATGCCATAAAAGCCAGCATTGAACAATGGAAATCGTTTGGTAGAGTTCCATTCAGTAAAAGACATATTGAAGGAAAATTCAATAAGATTTTAGATGTTCTTTTTGAAAAATTAAGCTTATCTAAAAAAGATACGGAATTAATGAAATTTGACAATCGTTTAGAACATTTATCTGAAAACGAAGACAGTAGAGCCTTAGAAAAAGAAGCTTTCTTCTTACGTAAAAAAATAGACGAAGTTCAAGGAGAAATTTTTCAATTAGAAAACAACATTCAATTCATAACTTCAAGTTCTAAAGGTGAAAATCCGTTTATTAAAGAAGTAAACAAAACTATTGACCGACATAAAGAAGATTTAAAACTTTGGAAAGAAAAACTTTCAAGATTAAATCAATTATAAACTATAAATCCCGATTCATTTCGGGATTTTTTTATTTCTTAAAACTATACTCTTTTTCTACCAAACAAATTCGAGTAGTATAGGATGTATACCAATCACTCCTGCCCTTTTCTTGAGCTGTAAGATGCTCCATATTTTGTTTCCATTTTTTTATGGATTCCAAATCTTTCCAATAAGAAACCGTAATTCCAATTTCACTTCTTGCAGATTCAACGCCCAAAAAACCATCTTGTTGCTTAGCTAATTCTTCCATTAAAACAGCCATTTCAGCATAACCCTCATCATTTGCCGTTCGTTCTGATGTAAAAATTACTGCGTAATACATAATATTGTTGAATTGTTTATCTATTTAACTTTAATCTGGTTTCAACCAAACTAATCCCTTATCCCTTATTCCCTTATCCCTTATTACTAAAATCTTCAATCTACCATCTGAAAACCAAAAACTGAAAACTGAAAACTGCCAACTGAATACTGCAAACTGAGCACTGAACACTGAACACTACAAACGCTTCGCTTCTTCCCAAAAAACATCCATTTCAGCCAAAGACATATCCGATAAATTCTTACCCAATGCACCAGCTTTACTTTCCAAATACATAAAACGTTTTATGAATTTCTTATTCGTTCGCTCTAAAGCATCTTCTGGATTAATCTTTAAAAAACGAGCATAATTAATCATAGAAAACAAAACATCACCAAATTCAGCTTCCATTTTGTCTTGATTGCCCACTTTAACTTCTTCTTGCAGTTCATTAAGCTCTTCCTGAACTTTATCCCAAACTTGATGTGTTTCTTCCCAATCAAATCCAACTCCTTTTACTTTATCTTGAATTCGACTTGCTTTTACCAAAGCTGGCAAACTCTTAGGAACACCTTCTAAAACTGATTTTCGTCCTTCTTTTAGTTTTAATTTTTCCCAATTGCGTTTCACTTCTTCTTCATCTTCCACCACAACATCACCATAAATATGCGGATGTCTTTCAATCAACTTATCACAAATAGAATTCGCCACATCAGCGATATCAAAATCATTTGTTTCACTTCCAATTTTAGCATAAAAAACAATGTGCAACAACAAATCGCCCAACTCTTTCTTAATTTCCAACATATCTTTATCCAAAATAGCATCGCCCAATTCATAGGTTTCTTCAATGGTCAAATGACGCAGACTTTCCAATGTTTGCTTTTTATCCCACGGACATTTCTCACGCAAATCATCCATGATATCTAATAAGCGACCGAAAGCTGCTAGTTGGTTTTGTCTGTTGTTCATTTTTAAGTGATTAGTGAAATTATTGATATTGAAATTGATATTGAAATTGATATTGACATCGTAAAATTATGGAAATATTTTTAGACCCGAAGGGTTTATAAATTTTAATACTAAAATTCTAATATTGTAGTATTATTTTTTATATTTGAAAAACTGTAAAAAAAAAAAATAAGCTCTTAAAAAATGATATATGTTTGATTTTAGTAATTCACATATAAAAATCTTAAAGAAATTAACAGAATAGAATTGCTTAAATAAATTATTAAGAAAATAAAATGAACATAAAATACAATAAGAAAAATCTATCTAAAATATTTTTGATTATGGGAATATTATTAATGATTTCTCCAATTACTTTTTTAGAGAATAAATATAATAATTACTCCAACAATTTAGGTGAAATTGTATTTCCTGAAAATAACAACTATGGTCTTTCATTAATTGCAATTTATTTTTTAGCATCCGTTCTATTTTATTGTTCATATAAATTAATATCCGAAATTAAATAATTAAACAAAACAAAGTTGATCTAAAAAAAAATCATGAAAATAACTTTATTATTATTTACTCTTTTGTTTTCGTATACTATCCATTCTCAAATTCTAGAGAACTGGAAAAACTTTGAATTAGATTCAGAATGGTCAATAAATTATATAGAAAATGATACTATTAATGAAACTTCTAATAATATTGGTGAATTAATTTTAAAAAACAAATATTATTCTCTAACAGTTAAATTTAATGTTTTTAAATGTAAGCCAGAATCGAAAACTGAAAGTAATAAAATTTTAAAATCTATTATTTTTGAAGAAAATCCAGATGTTATAGATGAATTTTACTTTAAAAATAATTTTTATAAATTAATATTAACAGATCATTTACTATTTCAATATAAAAAATACAATACTTTAGTAACTGAAATTCAAAATTATATAAAGTAAACCTTGAATATATCGGTTTATAACAATTTTAAAACTTAAAAAATTTTTGCATTTTTTGAGAAAATTCCAAGTTAGTTTTAAAGACTTGCGAAATTAAGTCTTGAATTTTAAAACTACAACGAATCTTAGAATATAGTAAACACATTCGCAAACTCATAAAATCTAACACAATTTCAAATTAAAAAATAATACACGAAGAGCAAATTGAAATTCCATTTAGTAAAACAAAAATGATGCTTTCTTTTTTTGGTTCACTAATTTTTGTTGTTTTTGGAGTTAGGTTCATCAAAATCTACTTAAAAGTAATCATGCCCTGTTAGGAAATCCAACTGTAATTCTCATTACCGGAATAGCGTCAGTACTGTTTTTTAGTATTATAGCTTTTACAATCACTTGCAAATTTTTAGGCAAAAAACCTGGTCTTGTAATAAATTAAAATAGAATTATTGATAATTCATGTGGAGTTTCAGTAGGAATATTTCCTTGGTCAGATATTAAGGGAATAGCAATCACACTAGTAATGAGTCAAAAGTTTTTGATGTTAATTGTTAAAAACCCAGAAGAATACTTGAACAGAGTGAAAAGTCCAATCAAAAGAAATACAATGAAAATGAATTACAAAACATATGGCTCACCAATAAGTATTTCAGCAAATTCACTAGAAACCGACTTCGACACTTTACATAATTTGATAAATGAAAAATTAACAGAATACGAATCGTAAAAAAATAGTAAACTGTATTCTTAGCTACAAATTAAATTTTATTTTTAATAATCAAATAACACTTAAAACACATTAACACAACACAAAAATTTTACTTTCGTGGTGTTAAATGTACATATGAAAATATTTTACGCCATTCAGGCAACCGGAAATGGTCACATCAGCAGAGCCATGCAAATTTATCCTTATTTGCAAAAATTTGGAACGGTAGATTTCTTTTTAAGTGGTAATAATTCCAGTCTACAAATCGATTTACCTGTAAAATATAAAAGTAAAGGTTGTAGTTTATATTACAGCAAATGCGGCGGATTGGATTATTGGGATATTGTAAAAAACATCAACCCCATTCAAATTTATAAAGAGGCAAAAGCCTTACCTTTAAAAAATTATGATGTAGTCATTAATGATTTTGATTCCATTACTGCTTTAGCTTGTAAGTTACAAAAAGTACATTCGGTTCAATTGGGGCATCAAGCGAGTTTTATTTCAAAAAACACTCCAAGACCAGAAAAAACAAGTCGCATGGGTGAATTTATTTTCAAAAATTATGCGCCAGCTTCTCAAAATATCGGATTGCATTTTGAACGTTATGATTCCTTTATCCATCCACCTATTATTAAAGAGGAAATTATACAAGCCAATCCAAAAAACCTCAAACACATTACCATTTATTTGCCTTCATTCGATAAAGACTGTTTAGAAAAAGCTTTCAAATCGGTAGCTGATGTTCAATTCCATTGGTTTTTAGATACGGTAAAAGAAGAACATACGCTTGGAAACATAACTTACTTTCCTGTAAGTCAAAAACAGTTTAACCAAAGTTTAATCAACTGCGAAGGCATAATAACAGGCGGCGGATTTGAAACTCCAGCAGAAGCTTTATATTTGGCTAAAAAAGTATTATCTATACCCATAAAAAAACATTACGAACAAGAATGTAATGCTGCAGCACTAAGTAAATTAGGAGTACCAACACTTAAAAATATTGGAGAAGATTTTGGCAAGGAAATCGAAAATTGGCTCAATACAAATAGTATTTATCCAAAAATAGAAGCCAATAACATTTCTGAAACCCTACAGTATTTATTTGACACCTATAAACGATAATTATAGGTCAAAAAAAAATCCAAATTCTCATTTGGACTTTTTGTATAAATTTAAATAAGTTATTCAGAAACTTCATCTTTTGATGGTTCACTGACTTTTTCAGCGGTTAATGCTTCCATAGAAACAAAACCTTTAGGCTGTAATAAATTATACCAATTTAATACTTTTTTGATATCCGAAATATAAACTCTATCTTCATCGTATTCAGGTAAAATTTCACGGAAATAAGCTTTTAATTGATCATCACTTTCTTTGTGAGATAAGGCTAAACCTTCGTTTTCTTTGGTTGCAATTGCTTTAAAAACTTCTGCTAATCGAACTTCTTCGCTGTAAGTATAAACGGCAATTTCTGACAATAAACTTACATTAGCACGTAAGCCCACTGTTATTTTTTTTCCATCTAATAATGATTCAGCAACAAAACCTGTTCGAGTTTGTACTTTTAATTCAAATAATCCTGGCTTACCAGATATAGACAATATTTTTTTAATACTCATTTTAATTTAATTAATGGGTGGCAAATATATATTTTAAAGTTTAAAGTGCAAAGAAGAAAGTTATGAGTTTTGGGTTAAAAGTTATGAGTTGAAAATTAAAAATAGAGAATTACAAACTATTAACTATAAACTACAAACTAGTTATCTTCCTTTTTTATTGGCAAATTTCATTCTGTAATCAGGAAAAGCTTTACCTTCCATGATGTTGTTTAATTTTTTTGAAATTAATTTTTTCTTTAGAGAAGAAACGTGATCGGTAAATAAAATGCCTTCAATATGATCGTACTCGTGCTGAATAACTCTAGCAATTAATCCGTCATAAACTTCGGTTTTCTTATTAAAATCTTCATCAAAATATTCAATAGTAATCACATCATGACGAAAAACATCTTCACGAACATCAGGAATGCTCAAACAACCTTCATTAAAACACCATAAATCACCTTCTTCTTTAAGAATTTTGGCATTAATAAAAGTTTTTTTAAACACTTTTAGTTGAGCGGCTTCTTCTTTGGAAACATCATCGCTATCAGCAAAAGGTGCCGTATCAACAATAAAAATTCGAATTGGCATTCCAACTTGTGGAGCAGCTAATCCTACACCATGAGCATTGTTCATGGTTTCGTACATATTGGCAATAACTTCTTTAAGATTGGGATAATCCTTGGAAATATCTTCGCATTTTTTTCTTAAAACGGCTTCTCCATAGCCATATATTGGTAAAATCATATTTTAAAAATTGAGAATTGAGAATTAAGTACTCTGAATTCAAATAATGTGCAAAAATAGTGTTTTGGTTTGAGTTTAAAAAGTTAATTTAATCTAAAACCAGATCCTAACGTCTATTCATATAATCTTGCAACATAATGGTTGCAGCAATTTCGTCTATTAATGCTTTATTTTGACGTTGCTTCTTTTTTAAACCACTATCAATCATCGTTTGAAATGCCATTTTTGAGGTAAATCGTTCATCCACTCTATCTAAAGGCATTTCTGGAAAATTATCTTGAAATGTTTTTATGAATTTTTCAATAATTACAGCACTTTCCGAAGGAGTTCCATCCATTTGTTTGGGTTCACCAATAATAACTTTTTCTACTTTTTCTTTGGAAAAATATTCTTTTAAAAAGACAATTAAAGTTTCAGAAGGAACTGTTGTTAAACCTGAAGCAATAATTTGCATCTCATCAGTTACTGCAATTCCTGTTCGTTTCATTCCGTAATCTATGGATAGAATTCTAGGCATCTTTTTTTTTGTAAAGGTACTAAGATTTAGATGCTAAGACTTTAAAATTTTCTAAAAATTATAACAAATTTTTCCTGTTTTGATAATTATTTTTAAACCCAATTAAACTATACTTTTCTCCAATAAAATTATTTTATCTTTGTACAAAATTTAAAATATGAAATCGCCATTAACAACAAGTTTGCATAAGCAAACACCAATAAATAAAGAAGCGATAACATATATGACCGCTAACAAATAAATTTTACATATATGAAAAACTTACAAACTATAATAGAGCAAGCATGGGAAAACCGTGCTTTATTACAAGAAACCGAAACTACAACTGCCATAAGAGAAGTTATTGAATTATTGGATAACGGAACGCTAAGAGTTGCTGAGCCTACTGAAAATGGATGGCAAGTTAATGAATGGGTAAAAAAAGCTGTTGTAATGTACTTCCCAATCCAAAAAATGGAAACTTGGGAAACAGGTATTTTTGAATATCACGATAAAATGGAATTAAAACGCAATTATGCCGAAAAAGGGATTCGTGTGGTTCCACCAGCCGTTGCTAGATATGGTGCTTATATTTCTAAAGGAGTAATCATGATGCCTAGTTATGTAAATATTGGCGCTTATGTTGATGAAGGAACCATGGTTGATACATGGGCAACCGTAGGAAGCTGCGCTCAAATTGGTAAAAACGTACACCTTTCTGGTGGTGTTGGAATTGGTGGTGTTTTAGAACCTTTGCAAGCTGCTCCAGTAATTATTGAAGATGGTGCATTTATTGGTTCAAGATGTATTGTAGTTGAAGGTGTTCGTGTAGAAAAGGAAGCTGTTTTAGGTGCAAATGTAGTTTTAACTGGTTCTACAAAAATTATTGATGTTACTGGTGATGAGCCAATTGAATATAAAGGAGTTGTTCCTGCAAGATGTGTGGTAATTCCTGGTAGTTATACCAAGAAATTTGCTGCTGGTGACTATCAAGTACCTTGTGCGTTAATTATTGGAAAACGTAAACCTTCAACAGATTTAAAAACTTCTTTAAATGATGCATTGCGTGAATATGATGTAGCAGTTTAACAACGCTTAAATTAAGTCGTATTTCACAAAAAAATGACTTTAAATTAGTCCTAAATTATCTTCAATATGACCTTAAAAAAATAAAATTTATTTACATGAAAATTTTAGTGATTCAAATTAAACAACTTGGAGACATATTGACTAGTTCTGTCATTTTTGAAGCCTTGAAAAATAAATATCCAAGTTCTGAAATTCACTATTTAATTGCTTCTAAAGGCATTGCAATGGTTGAAAACAATCCTTTTGTAGATAAAATTTTGTTTTATGATGACCAAAAAAAAGCAACTTCGTTTTTTAAAAATATTTTTAAAATACGTGAACAAAAATACGACATAATTATTGATGCTTACTGCAAAACAACTACTTCTCTTTTATGTGGATTGTCTGGTGCTAAAAAGACAATTTCTTTTGATAAAAAAATAAGTCGTTTGTTGTGTACTGATGTGATAAAACGAAATAAAATCTCGTTTTCTGTAGCAACTAAAGCTATTGAACATCGTTTGTTATTGTTAGAACCTATAGATATTCCTTTTGAAGTCATTAAACCAAAGTTGTATGTAACTGACGAAGAAAAACAACAAGCACTTTCAAAACTTAATGCTTTTGATTTGCAAAAAGAGAGTAAAATAATAATGATTAGTGCCTTAGGAAGTGGAAATTCTAAAACCTATCCTTTACAATATATGGCTAAAATTTTAGATAGCATTTGTCAAAATACTGATGCAACTTTACTTTTTAATTACATACCAAATCAAAAAGAAGACGTTTTACAATTATACAACTTTTGTCAACCAGAAACTCAGAAACAAATTAAAATTGATTTTTATACCAAAGATTTACGCGACTTTTTTGCGACTGTTACTTATTGCAAAGCCGTTATTGGTAATGAAGGTGGTGCTATCAATATGGCTAAAGCCTTGAATGTACCAACTTTTGCAATATTTTCACCAGAAATATTGAAAAATGATTGGAACATTTTTGAAAATGAAAACAGTTCTATTTCAGTGCATATTGATGATTATATTCCTACTTTTAATTCAGAACAAACAAGTGTTTATGAAAAATATGACAGCTTTAAGCCTCAATTTTTTACTGATAAATTAGTTCATTTTATTAATTATAATCTTTAAATATGAAATCGCTATTAACAAATTGTTTGTTGAAAAAAACACCAATGAAAATAAAGCGATACCATATGAACTTTGAAAAACAATAAATATTTACATATGAAAATTGGATTTGAGGCAAAAAGAGTATTTCATAACAAAACTGGATTAGGAAATTACAGCAGAGATTTAGTACGAATGATTGCTTCTTACTATCCAAAAACTGAACTTTATTTATACAATCCCAAACAAGCAAAAAAAGAACTTTTTACTTATAAAGCAGAAAACATTGTTGAAAAAACTCCTGATACTCTTTTTAAAAATTATTGGAGACAAAAAGGTGTTGTTAAAGATTTAGTTAACGATAAAATTGATATTTTTCATGGTTTATCTGGTGAAATTCCTTCTGGATTAAAGAAAAAAAACATCAAAAGTGTGGTAACAATTCATGATTTGATTTTCATGCGTTATCCCAATCTATATTCATTCATCGACAGAAAAATTCATTATTTAAAATTCAAAAAAGCAGCAAAAAATGCAGATTTAGTTATTGCCATAAGCGAACAAACTAAAAAAGATATCATTGAATTTTTAAAAATAGAGGAACACAAAATAAAAGTAGTTTATCAAGGATGTCAGCCCATTTTCAAAACTAAAATTTCTTCTGATGAATTGGTAAAAGTGAAAAACAAATTCAAGTTGCCCAATGAGTTTTTATTAAATGTAGGCACCATTGAAGAACGGAAAAATGCTTTAAGCATTGTAAAATCAATCAAAAATTTAGATACTACTATAGTCTTAATTGGAAAAAAAACAGAATACACAGAGCAAATTCATTCCTATATTAAAGAACACAATATTGAAAATAAAGTCATGTTTTTAAAAGACATAACATCTAATGAACTTGCTTCTATTTATCAATTAGCAACTGTTTTTATTTATCCATCTATTTTTGAAGGTTTTGGAATACCAATTATTGAAGCCTTATTTTCAAAAACGCCAGTAATTACAACAAATTCTGGAGTTTTTCCTGAAGCTGGTGGTCCAAATTCGATATACATTGATCCAAATAATATTGAGGAATTGGAAAAACAAATTCAACTTTTATTGGAAAATAAAACTTTAAGAAACGAAATGTCTGAAAAAGGTTTTGAGTTTGTTCAAAAGTTTAACGACGAGATTATTGCCCATAATTTGATGGAAATTTATAAAAACGTACTTGAATCTTAATCCAAATATTGATTTAATCCTTTTTCAGTTTTACAAATCTTATTTTTCAAATTGTGAGCTCTTATGGCTCTGTTTTTCTCCCAAGTTTCTTTAGTTGCGTAACCTCTTTTATGATCCAAATGCAAACAAATGGCCTGATATCGTATTTGCTTGGCTAAAACTCCATAATTGAACAATCGTTCTCCTACTTCTCTATCTAAACCGCCGTATTGCATTTCTTCATTGAATCCATTTACAGCTATTAAATCACTTTTAAAACACGAAGTATTATGACCATTAAACGTTTTCTTTGTTGGAGTTATCCAATTCATAAAAATGGCAAAGTACTTGTTATGAGTCAATTTAGTCAACTTAAAACTCTTTTTTATTCCTTTTTTAAGCAACCAAGAAATAGAAAAACAGTTTTGTAATTTAATATTTTCAATAGAAATTAATTTAGAGATTTCCATTGGTAATTTAAAATAACCACCAGATAAAAAGTAACCTTTCTCTTTAAATTTCAAGTGTTGTTTTACAAAATCTTTTCTAGGAATACAGTCTCCATCAGTAAAAAGTAAGTATTCGGAATTGGCTTTTAGAATGGCTTTATTTAAAATTTTACATTTTTGAAAACCATCATCTTCTTGCCAAACATGTACAATGGGATATGTCAATTTATCTTGAAATGATGCTATGACTAATTTTGTTTTATCGTTGGAGCCATCATCAGCAATAACCACTTCAAAATCATTCTCAGTTTGGCAACAATACCCTTGGAGAACTTTTGAAAGCCATTCTTCTGAATTGTAAGTAGTAATAATTACGGATAACTTCATGAAAACAATTAAGTTTGGAAAATTACTATTTTTTCCAAAACTTTAACCTCTTTTTTATCCTTTTTTTTCGGTAATATCGATATTGAAAATCTTCAGTAAAATTCCACATAGTTCCAAAAACCTTATCTTCGTCTATACCTGAAAGTTTTGCATATTCACTACTCATAACCGCAACCATTTCTTTTTTAGGAGTAATTTTAGAAAGATTTTTCATTCGAGTTTCAAAGTTCATTTGGGTATGAAATTTCATGCGATTTAAATCCACTAAATAAAAATCGTATGTTCCTTCTGTTCTTTTTACAATCAAAGTATTTCCTGGAGAATGATCTAAAAACTCAATTCCTTTTTCGTGCATGGTAAAAGTAAACTGAGTAAACTGACGCAAAATAGTATCTGTATCGGGGTAATCCGTTTGCACTAACTCACGATAAGTTAAATCGCACTTCAAATGTTCGCTCACATAATAGCTGTCTTTTAATCCTAAAAAGGAAACGTTTTCAAAATAAGCAATAGGTTTTGGAGTTCCAATATTATGTTTTAAAAGAAAATTAGCATACTCAAAAGAGCGTTGTGCTTTGGATTTTCTAAAGTATTTGTAAATGACCTTATTAATAAAATTAGGTTCTTTAAAAGATTTTACATTAATAGTAAAATCCTCCAATTCGAAAAGTTTAATGGAATTTCTACTACCTTGTATATATACTTTACCTAGATTTTGAAAATTCTCAATATATTCTACTAAAGTATTTTTATATTTTAAAAAATTATTATTAATCTGAAACTGCATTCCTTTTTTTTAAATCAAAAGTAGTTTAAGTACTTCATTATTCCAATTAATTATATAATTTTACAAAAATTAAACAAACGATTTATTTCTTAAAATTCGGAATCCGTTTTAAAATAATAATCGCTTTTAGTTTTTAAATACAAAATCAAAAAAATGAAAATCACTTTAATTAGTTTTGATAACTGGGGTTTTAACAAACATATTGCTAACACTTTAACTGAAAAAGGACATACGGTTACTCCTATTGATTTTCATACTTTTAAATTTAGTTACGATTCCTTTTTTCACAGAATTAAAAACTTCTTTTTGAAAAATTTTTTGAAACAAAATGTAAAAACTAAATTTTACGGACAACAAATTATCAAAGAATTAGAAAAAAATAACGAACAGCAAGATTTAATTTTAACCATAAAAGGCGATTTTATTGCTCCTGAATATGCCATTCAATTAAAAAATTACACTAAAAAATCAACAGCTTTTTTTAATGATAATAGTAAAAGATGCCCAAAAATAATTGGCGTTTTAGATTGTTTTGATGATGTGTATTCGTTTGAAAAAGAAGATTGTGAAAAATATAATTTAAAATTCAAGTCCAATTTTATTTACAACTTTAAGGAAAAAAAGAAAGACAACAATCCTGTTGAATTTGAAATTTTTAATATTTCCTCTATCGGAAAAAGAACTTCTTTAATTGTTAAAATAGCTGAACAACTAAATTTAAAATCAATTAAGCATAAATTTATTATTCACGATAAAAAAAAGAAATTAAAACCAAATCCTTTACTAACGCTTATTAACAGTCCAATTAGTCTAGAAGAAGTTGCAACTTACATTGAAAAATCTAACACTTTGTTAGACATTCATCGTGATAATCAAAGTGGCTTATCTTTCAGAGTTTTTGAATGTATGGGTTTGCATAAAAAATTAATTACTACCAATTTTAATGTAAAAGAATACGATTTTTACAACGAAAACAATATCTTAGTAATTGAAGCTAATAATCCAGTTATTGATGCCGATTTTTTTGAAAAACCTTACGAAGAAATTCCAACTGAAATATTAGAAAAATACAAATTATCTGGTTGGGTTAATGAATTTATTTAAAAAAAATGTCTGTAAAAAAAGATTTAATTAAACTAAAGTTTAAGATAATTGCTATTTTAAACAAGCCAAAATACTCGAAATTTAAAAACGAATACTTTGCTAAAAATTACAGTGAAACAAAAAGGTTAATTGTGTTTTTTGTGCCTGATGGTGCTTACAGGATTAATGGTGGAATTTTATCAATATGTACCATTTACAAAACGTTAAAAACCTTAAAATCAATTCATAATTGTGATGTAATTGCATCGTATTTGCCTGGTGTTAATTATAGCGATTACAAATACAGAACTTTTGAAAATGAAATTGTTATTTATAATTTTAGTGAAATAAATAAAAGATTTACTGCTTTAGATTACATACAAATTCATGTTCCTGAGATAATGGTTGAATTATTTAAAACCAAATCCAAAAAATTTGAAATACTATTCGATTTTCTTAAAAAATGCAAAGAAGTTGAGTTAAACATCTTAAATCAAAATGATTTATTCATGCCTAGTAAAGTGTATTTAGATTATTTAAAATCAAGATTTAATGCAATTACTATGACTGTTGCACACAAAAAATATGCGTCGCTAGAAAAAAGAAACGAATACAATTTACCAACTCATTTATTATCACCATGGTTAAATCCTGTTCCTTATAAAGTAAGAAGTTATGAAGAAAAAGAAAATTTGGTTATTTATTCACCAGATAAAATTCAATGGGTACCAAATAAAACAAATCTAAGTAAAGAAGAAATTATTTCTAATTTAAAATCAAAATTACCTCATTACAAATTTGTTGAAATTAAGAATTTAAAATATGATGCTTATAAAGATTTAGCTTCTAGAGCGAAATTTGCATTAACTTTTGGTGAAGGTTTAGACGGTTATTTCATAGAAGCTGTTTTTTCTGGTGGTATCTCATTTGCTGTTTATAATGAAAACTTTTTTACCCAAGAATATAAAAATTTGGACACTTTATATGATACTTTTGATGAATTAAATGCCAACATCGTAAGTAAAATTAACGAATTAGACCAAAAAGAGAAGTATTACAACAAACATGTTGAAATCGCAGCAATTGTAAACAAATCGTACAGCATCAAATACTTAGAAACTGACTTAAAAGAATTTTATAATAAAAAATATGATTTTGAATAATAAAAAAATAAATGTTACAAAATCTTTTTTTCCACCTTTAGATGAATATAATACATATTTACAAAGAGTTTGGAGTAACGAATGGCTGACAAATAGAGGCGAACTTACTCTCGAATTAGAAGAAAAATTAAAAGAAAAACTAAAGGTAAATCACATTCTTATCACTAATAATGGTACTGTTCCTATTCAAATTGCTTTAAAATTATTAGGAAATTATGGCGAAATTATTACCACACCCTTTTCCTATGTAGCTACAACTTCTTCCATAGTTTGGGAAAATTGCAAACCTGTTTTTGTTGACATTCATCCAGAATATTTAACCATTGATGAATCTAAAATTGAAGCTGCAATTACTCCTAAAACTACAGCTATTTTAGCAACTCACGTTTTTGGAAACCCTTGTAACACTGAAATTATTGAACAAATAGCAAAAAAACATAATTTATCCGTAATCTATGATGCTGCTCATTGTTTTGGGGTTTTTTACAATAATAAATCCATCTTTAATTACGGTGATATAAGTACGTGTAGTTTTCATGCAACAAAAATCTTCCATACTGGTGAAGGTGGTGCTGCTTTTTGTAACGACAACGAATTATACGATAAAATTTATTATTCTCATAATTTTGGACATGATGGACCAGTCAACTTTCATGGATTAGGAATTAATGCTAAAATTTCTGAATTGCAATCTGCAATGGGGTTGGCGGTGTTGGATCATATCGATGAAATTTTTAATGAAAGAAAAAAAATTGTAAACATTTATAATGAACAATTAGATTTTTCTAAATTAGATAAGATAAAAATTAGAGCCAACACGGTATGGAATTACAGTTATTATCCTGTTATTTTTGATACCGAAGAAAATTTGTTGTGGACCATGAAAAAATTAAATGACAACAATATTTTTCCAAGACGTTATTTTTATCCATCATTAAACACAATTAATTATGTTGAAGGGGAATCGATGCCCGTATCGGAATCTATTTCTTCTCGAGTTTTATGTTTGCCTTTATTTAAAGATTTATTGGAAGATGAATTAAAATTAATCATAAAAATCATAAACGAATAATATGCTAATTATTGGAGCAAAAGGCCATGCTAAGGAAGTTTTTGATGTTTGTAATGATACCAATCAAGTCGTTACTCATTTTTTCGATAATGTCACTAAAAACCAACCAAAACATTTAAATGGATTAGCAATTATTGATGATTTTGATAACGTACAAAAAACATTTCAATCCAATTTAAATGTCATAATTGGATTGGGTGGACCATTAAATCGTTTTAAAATCTATGAAAAATTCAATTCAATTGCTGCAAAATTTAATAATTGTGTTGCAAAAACTGCTGTAATTAGTGCTAGTGCTGATTTACTTGATGGCTTAAACATAATGAATTTTGTTTTTATTGGTGCAAATGTTAGTATTGGAAAAGGATGTTTAGTAAATTCTCGAGCTTCAATTCATCACGATTCGCAGATTGGTAACTTTGTAGAAATTGCTCCAAGTGCCGAAATATTGGGCAATTGTATTGTGAAAGATTTTAGTTACATCGGAACAAATGCAACTATATTACCTAAAATAACTATAGGAACAAATGTTATAGTAGCGGCAGGAGCTGTTGTAACAAATGATGTACCCGACAATTGCATGGTTGCAGGTGTTCCCGCCAAAATTAAAAAAAATCTAGAACCACTTAGTCTTTAAAATGGATTTAAATAAAGAAATACACAACGCATACGAAATAATAAAAGAAGGTGGAATCATACTATATCCAACAGACACTGTTTGGGGTATTGGATGTGATGCCTCAAATGAAGAAGCTGTAGCCAAAATTTATGCCCTTAAAAATCGTGAAGAAAGTAAAAGCATGATTTGTTTGATGAATTCCGAAAAAATGGTTTACAATGTATTTAAAGATATCCCTGAAGTGGCTTGGGAAATTTTAGATATATCAGAAAAACCAACAACTTTAATTTTAGATAACCCCAGAAATGTAGCCAAAAATATAATTGCCGAAGACAATACTTTAGCCATTAGAATTGTAAAAGAGCCTTTTTGTTTCAAATTGATGGAACGCATGAAAAGACCTTTAGTTTCTACATCAGCCAACATTTCAGGAATGTTTACACCAAAATCTTTTAAAGAAATTAGTCCAGAAATTATAAAAGGTGTTGACTATGTAGTAAATTTGCAACAGGATAAAATTTGCAAAAATCCTTCTACAATAATAAAATTAGGATTAGACAGTCAAGTAAAAATTATTCGTAAATAATATTAATTTGAAGATTTGAAGATTTGGAGGTTAAATAAATAATTTTCAAATCAAATAATTTTCAAATTTTCAAATTTAAATATGAATTATACACAAGCATTAAATAACCCAATATTCAAAATCATTGCAAAAGCAAGTCAAGAACTTAATGTAGAAACCTATGTTATTGGTGGGTTTGTTCGTGATTATTTATTAAAAAGACCTTTAAAAAAAGACATAGATATTGTAGCTGTTGGAAGTGGTATTGATTTGGCTTTAAAAGTTTCTGAACTGTTACCAAACAAACCAAAAGTTCAAGTTTTTAAAAACTACGGAACAGCAATGCTTCGCTACAAAGATACTGATATTGAATTTGTTGGAGCTCGAAAAGAAAGTTATCAAACAGAAAGTAGAAATCCTAAAGTCGAAATCGGAACATTACAAGACGATCAGGAAAGAAGAGATTTTACAATAAACGCATTAGCTTTTTCTTTGAATGAATACAATTATGGTGATTTAGTTGATCCATTTAATGGTGTTTCAGATTTAGCCTCAAAAACTATAAAAACACCTTTAAATCCAGATGTTACTTATTCTGATGATCCCTTGCGAATGATGCGTGCCATACGATTTGCTACTCAATTGCAATTTGAAATTGAAACTGAATCTTTGGAAGCCATTTCAAGAAATAAAGAACGTATTAACATCATTTCTGGCGAACGAATTGTTGATGAATTAAACAAAATCCTTTCTACAGACAAACCTTCCATTGGCTTTTTACTACTCTATAAAACAGGCCTTTTAGACTATATTCTTCCAGAACTGACTGCTTTAAATAATGTTGAAGAAATAGAGGGGCACACCCATAAAAACAACTTTTATCACACTTTAGAAGTGGTTGATAATATTTGTCCAAATACAGATGATGTGTGGTTGCGTTGGGCGGCTTTACTTCACGATATTGGAAAAGCACCCACTAAAAAATTCAGCAAAAAAAATGGGTGGACATTTCACGGACACGAATTTTTAGGTGGAAAAATGGTAAAAAAAATCTTTATAAGATTGCACATGCCTTTGAACCAAAAAATGAAATTTGTCCAAAAAATGGTCATGTTGAGTTCTCGTCCAATTGTTTTATCAGAAGATATAGTAACCGATTCAGCTGTGAGAAGATTAATATTTGATGCAGGTGAAGACGTAGAGAATTTAATGACTCTTTGTGAAGCCGATATCACTACAAAAAATCCAAATAAGTTTAAAAAATACCATAATAACTTCAATATCGTAAGACAAAAAATTGTTGAAGTAGAAGAAAAAGATTCTGTTAGAAATTTTCAACCACCTATTTCTGGTGAAGAAATTATGGCAATATTTAACTTAAAACCTTCCAAAGAAATTGGAATTTTAAAAGAAGCAGTTAAAGAAGCTATTTTAGAAGGAGACATCCAAAATGAATACGAAGCTGCTTATCAATTTGTATTAAATAAAGCCGAAAAAATGGGCTTAAAAAAAGTTTAACTATCGTTTTAATTAAATACAAAAATTTATAATTAATTTTATAATTTATTAAAATTTCCAATGAAAAAATATTTTTTACCTATTACAAAAGCTGCATTAGTTTTGGTATATTTAGTAATAATTGCTGGTGCCTTGGTTCGTATGACCGGTTCTGGAATGGGTTGCCCCGATTGGCCTAAATGCTTTGGATATTATATTCCGCCAACACAAGAAAGCGAATTGTTATTTACTCCAAATAAAGAATACAAAAAAGGAATGGTCATCATAAAAGACGAATCCTTATTAGTTTCGAAAAAAAAATTTACATCTTCAAATCAATTTCAAAAATCCAATTGGGAAACATATACAAAACATGATTATGCTATTTTTAATCCAATGCACACTTGGATTGAATACATCAATAGATTATTTGGTGCATTGGCAGGTTTGGCTTGTTTTGCAAGTTTTATTTTAGCTTTTTGGTATTGGAAAATCAATAAAAAGTTAGTTGTTTATGCTTTTGTTGTGTGCGTTTTAATGGGTTTTCAGGCTTGGTTAGGCAAAACAGTAGTAGATTCAGCTTTAAGTCCAGTTAAAATAACTACACACATGTTGGTTGCATTTTTAATTGTAGCACTTCAATTGTATTTGATTTTCTATTTTCAAAAGGACAAAAAGAAACATTCCTTCATATATAATAAAAAATTCAAGTTATTAGTATTGTTTTCTTTAAGTTTAACTATAATACAAGTGGTTTTTGGAACATCAGTTAGGGAATTTATCGATACAATTTCAAAAACAGGAATGCCCAAAGAACTTTGGTTACAAAATCCCACTTTAATTTTTTATATTCATAGAAGTTTTTCAATATTAGTCACTCTTACAGGACTTTATCTTTGGTATTTAAATTCAAAACTAAGTCTTAATTTCAAAAAAGTAAACTATGTAATTGCGCTAATTCTTTTAGAAATAGTATCTGGTATTTTAATGTATTATTTTGATTTTCCATTTGGAACTCAAACGGTGCATATTGTTATAGCTTCCCTATTATTTGGGGTTCAGTTTTATTTGGTTTTAGAAAATTCTAATACTATTTCAACTAAATAAAAAAATAAAAATAGTATCTTCGCGCTCTTGACTATATTGTCGCATTTCTTTGATTAAAACTGCATGTCTAAACTTGCCGAAAAAGATAAATTTTTAGATTTATCAGACTATGGAAGACCATTTGGAAAAGCCTTTGCTTTACAACTAAAAAACACAAGCTTTACTCCTATTCATGTTACCTTACTCTTTGGTATTTCGGGTTTGTTGGCCATTTATTGCATTTTAAATCAGCACTACTTTGCTGCTGGTTTTTTTATTGTGCTAAAATCTATAATAGATGCCGCTGATGGTGAACTAGCACGAATTAAAAATACTCCTTCCTACACGGGAAGATATTTAGATAGTGTGTTTGATATTATCTTGAATTTTATGTTTTTTATGGCGATTTGTTATGTTTCAAGTACCTCAATTTGGTATACTTTATTGGCTTTTTTTGGTATTCAATTGCAAGGAACTTTATACAATTATTACTATGTGATTTTAAGAAACAAATCCGTTGGAGGCGATGCAACTAGTAAAATTTTTGAATACAAAGCACCAAAAGCATTGCCAGGTGAAAGTCAAAAATCCGTAGATGTTTTATTCAATATCTACACTATAGTTTATGGAATTTTTGATAAAATAATTCATTTTTTGGATAAAGATGCCTATAAAGTAAAGACATTTCCAAATTGGTTCATGACTTTATTATCTGTTTATGGATTAGGATTTCAACTTCTTTTAATAGCTGTAATGCTTCCCTTTGGATATATTGAATGGGTAGTTCCATTTTTTATTTTATTTACTTTACTCTTATTTGTTTTTATTTTTATTAGAAAAAAATATCTATAAAAAAAGTGACCAAAATTAATGGCTCACTTTATAAAATTTTTAATCATTCATTATTTTTTAACTTTTATGCTGCAACCAATTGCTTTAGTTGTAGCTACATCAACTGGTTTTCCTGCTTCTAATGAGCTAATTGCGTTTTCTAGATATTTTTCTTTGACCTTTGTAGCATCTTCAACATTATCATCAATTGCTCCAATATACTTAACTACTCTTCTGCTGTCTAATAAAAAAACGTGAGGTGTTTTTGTTGCACCATATTGTGGATATATTTTCTGACCTTCATCAAATAAATAAGGAAATTGAAAGTCTTTTTCTTTGGCTCTTTCTTGCATTAATTCGAAACTATCGTCGGGTTCAGCTTCGGGATCATTAGGATTTATAGCTATCAAAATATATCCTTTTTCTTTATATCTATTGGCAATGTCAATAATTCTATCTTCATATTTTACTGCAAAAGGACAATGATTACAAGTAAAAACCACAATAAAACCTTTAGCCTCTTTGTAATCACTCATGCTATACATTTTGTTATCTACAGATTTGAGTCTAAAATCGGTGGCAACATCACCTGGTTTATAACCTGAAATTGTAGATTCATTGGTCGTAAAAACAACAGAAAAAAGAATTAAAATTAAGTTGAAAATCTTCATAGTATTTAATTTTTAGGTTTAATAAATTCATTTATAAAAGTTTCTAAAGCTTCTTTATCCTCAAAATCTTGCTCAACAAACAAACGATTTTTACCCTGAATTAACCAAGTCGCAGGAATAGCTCCAGACCAATCTTTAT
Organism: Flavobacterium sp.; assembly: GCF_965657075.1. Classification (GTDB taxonomy): domain Bacteria; phylum Bacteroidota; class Bacteroidia; order Flavobacteriales; family Flavobacteriaceae; genus Flavobacterium. Next base: position 160,831 of record NZ_CBFHMV010000004.1, on the reverse strand, counting down.
CAATTTTAGGAAGCCAATTGTTGTAATTTGTATCGGTCAATAAAACAACTTTAGACTGCAATTTTTTCTTTTCTAAAAAAGGAATAAACTGCTTTTCTATTTGTTTAGAAAAATCTAAACTAACTAAAATAACCTTTACTTTTTGATCTTTATAGGTTTCATTTAACGATTCAAAATAAGGCAATTCTTTTACACATGGAGCACACCAAGTAGCCCAAAAATTGACTACATAACAAGTATCATTTTCTTTAATTATTTCTTTTTCCAATTCCCCAAAAGTATCAAAAGTTTCAAAGTTTTGTGCCTGAAGTGAACCAAAAAAAGGGATGATTAATGTAAAAAATAAGAGTGCTTTTTTCATGTTTTAATTGGTATTTTAGGCTAATATAACCAATTCAAAACAGACTTTTTTACAGTTAACAAAAGTTTATAAAAAACAAGTAAAAAATTAAAAAAAAGCTCTAATTTTTTAAGCCTATTTGTTATTGAAAAGCAACTGAAAAACAACTTTAATTTAAGATAAAAAAACATCAAATATAGTTGGCTTTTTTACAGTTTATGAACTTCAATTATTTATTAAAAAAACTCTAAAAATCTTTGAATTTAATTGAAATTATTTTCACTTCTTATTTAAAAAACACATCTCTAATTTATTCTCTAAAAACTTATGCTTGTTTTTATGAAAGCTCGCAATTTTATAAATTTCAAAATTTTCTCAAAAAACAAAATCCAAAATGCGATTACAACTTGAATAAATTTGAGGAAAATGTTTCACAAATATCAAAACATCAAAAAGCACATAATTCGTATTTAAGCCATTTTAAAAAATTTGACAAGAAAAACCATTTCTTTATTAAAAAAGCGCTTTAAAAAGCCTGAAAATCATTATAGAAAAAATCTATAGCTGTTGTTTATGTAATTATTTACCAAGATATTATAAAACATAACTTAAACTAAAAGTTCCTATTTAAAATTATCCTATCCAGGATTTAAAATCGGACACTTTCTCTCTTGAAACAATAACTTCTTCCTCTTTATATGAGGGCAAAATAACTTTTAAACGAGAATTACTATACACTTGTATTTCCTTAATTGCTTTCATATGAATTAAAAATTTTCTGCTGACACGATAAAAGTCTTTAGGGTTCAACTCCTCTTCTACTTGTTCTAAAGTAGTATCCAAAAGGTAATTTCTGTTTTCAAAAGTGTGCAAATACGTTCCTTTATTTTCGCTAAAAAAACATTCAATTTCATCTACAGAAATCACCTTCAATTGCGTTCCAATTTTAACTGAAAATCGTTGTTTAAATTCTTTTCTTTCGTTACCTAAAATCATCTGCTTTATCATGTCAAAATCCAATGTTGAAATCGTGTTTTTTTGGACCTGATTTTTGAACTTTGAAACGGCAATTTCCAACTCATCTTCATCAATAGGTTTTAGCAAATAATCGATGCTATTTAACTTAAAAGCACGCAAGGCATATTCGTCATAAGCAGTAGTGAAAATGATGGCACTTTTAATATCAATTTGTTCGAAAATTTCAAACGACAATCCGTCCGAAAGTTGAATGTCTAAAAATATTAAATCTGGATGCATATTGTGTTGAAACCAATCTAAAGCTTCTTCTACTGAATGTAAAAGTGTATGAACTTTTAAACCCAATTTTTCCACTTTTCGTTGCAACAACCTCGCTGCTGGTTTTTCGTCTTCGATGATTATGATATTCATGCTTTTATTAGATTCAAAGTTGTTAATTCGTAATTGTTAATTCGTAATTTCAAAAAATCATTCCCATTTATTATTTTTCTCTTTATCCATTAGCTCTTTAATTTTTCGTTCTTCCCAATCATTTCCTAAAATCATTCCTGGTAAAAAAACAGATAAGCCATGAGCCAATAAACCAATTCCCCAAAAGAAAGCTGTAAAAAAATTATGAAATTGAAAATAACTTTCTCCTTCATTCAAATTTTGAATATTTACAATTATTATCATAATGTTAATAACCACATAAACCAAAGCATGTGTATAAAAACCTTTGATTCTTTTAACTCTATTTAAAGCTTCTTGGTATTTTATTTCGTTTGGATTTGAAGTGCTAAAATTATTAGTTCCTCTTCTTTCCATTCTTCTTTGCATTCTATCTTCGATACTCATTTTATTCAAATTTATTTTTGTTAGACTCTTCTTCTTCGATAAATTGTTTTATTTTTTTTTCTTCCCAATTAGAAGAAAAAAAAGGAATTAATTTAAACACTTTTATTGCGTGAATGATTAAAGGAATTCCTGAACTTAAAATTACCCAAATACTCCAAAAATGTCCCGGTGTGTATTTTACGTTGATTAAAATCATTCCCATCATTACAATTGAAAAAACAAGTAGATGTCTGTAAAATCCTTTTATTTCTTTGACTCTTTTTTGAGCTTTTTGATAACGTTCTAATTCATTTTCTGCATTCATAATTAACTCCATTTGGTTTGTTCTTTATTTTCTTTATCCAATATTTCTTGAATTTTCTTTTCTTCCCATGATTTTCCATACCCAAAAGTTTCTAAGGCATGAAAAGTTAAACCCAATCCCCAACCCAACATAGGAAACCAAAACCATTGAAAACTTGTAGTTGATAAATTGATAATAATTAGTATTGGAATTACGCAACAATAAGAGATTAGATTGCTGTAAAACCCTTTTAATTTTCGTACTCGTTCTTTGGCTCTTTCGTAAGCTGTTTGTTCGCTATAATTGTATGTTGTTTCCATAACTGATATTTGTTTTGTTAATATTGGAAGTTTAATTCTGAAAAAGTCTTCTGTATCTTCAACCCGAACATTTCTTTTGGTTAAAATAGCATATCGGTTTACGATATTATGTAAACCAACACCTTTTCGGTCTTGCAAAACTTCCTTTTTTTGTTTGTTATTTTCTACGATTAATTCGTTGTTATTAATTGTGATTTTAATTCTTAAAGGTTTTTTTTCGCTTACAATGTTATGCTTTATAGTATTTTCAAGCAGCAGTTGTAACGATAAAGGAACCACTTTGGCTTCGTCGTCCATAAAATCTTCAGGAAGTTCAAAAGTTAAACTATCTTCAAATCTCATTTTTAATAAATTCATGTAAGTTTTTGCGAAAGCCAATTCTTCGGCAACGGTTACCAATTCTTTATCTTTTTGTTCTAAAACATATCGGTATATCTTGGATAACGATGTGGTAAATCGCTGCGCATTGTCTGGATTTTCTTCAATCAAAGAACTCAAAACATTTAAACTATTGAATAAAAAATGAGGATCGATTTGATTTTTTAAACTTTCAAATTTTGCTGAAGCTGTGCCTGCAATAATTTTTTGTTCTTTAATCTTGTTTTCTTGCGATTTTTTATAGAAATAAACCAAATGAAAAAACATAGAAACAAGCAACGTGATTAGCAATGAAAAAACATAATATTTTAATTTTTCATTTTTAATAAAGACTTCAAAAGAAACTTGTTCAATGCCAACTTTTGTTATAATTCGAATTATAAAAATCCCTATCATGGTAAAAAAAACACTTCCAAAAGCACCAATAACTACTCGATATTGTGCATATTTTTTCCAACTTACTTTCTGATTTAAATAATCAAAATAGCTTGAATTTATGGCTGTTAAAACCACGCCATACAAACAATAGTATGCAAGTTCAATAGCGATTTTTTGATCAAAAATTATTTTTCTTCCAAAGATGAATTCGATAGAAATAATAATTGCAGCAAGAATAAAACTGATTATAATTCCTTTAATTAAAATCTTAAAAAAATATTGAATGACTTGTTGAATGGTTCCTTGCATGACGGTAATTTATTTACAATTTTCTACTAAATCGATAGCTCTATCCAATCCCCAATTCGGGTGAAATGTCGATGTTGGTTTAAATGTACTAAAAAGTTCCACAGATTTCTTAAATTTTGAACAAAAAACTGTAGTGTCTTCACCAAAATACTCAGCACTTCCTTTATCAAATTCAGCTTTAGATAAAACAACTCTTGGGTTTTCTGGAGCTAATTTTTCAGCTTTTAAATAAACATTATTGGCTAATCCAGAATATTTCATTCCGTTTGCCATAGGATCATAAACTATCCATGCGGTATAAATTATTCCTTGAAGCACATACAATTCTGCATTTTGACTTTCCTTTTCAAAAGCTAAGTCTAAGGCTTTTTGAGCCTTTTCTAGCATCAATTTTGCTTGTGCCTTATCTTTTGTTTCAAAAGAAGACAAAGCGTTTATAAATGCTACGTAATAGTTTGGCAACCATTCTTTGGTTTCTGATGCTGCTAATTTTTCAAAAACAACTACTGCATCTGCATTTTTTCCTTCAGTCCAAAGAGATATTGCAGTAGTCATTTCCGTTTCATAAGTAGTTTGTGCTGAAACATAGCTACAAATTAAGATTGCGATAAATGTGATAATTTTTGTCATTTTATAAAGATTTAAAGTTAGTATTTCTTATTTGATGAAACAAAATTGCATCAGTTCCATTGAAATTAAAATTTGTTTTGACTGAATTGTTGTTTTTTAAGGATGAATTGCAAAATAGCCGTGTTAAAACTTAAAACTATAAATTATCGTAAATGATATTATGAAAACATATACGATAAAACTGCTTCTTTTTCTTATTGTTCCTGCCTGTTTATTTTCTCAAAAAATAAATAATATGGCTTCTTTTAGAGACCTTAAAAGTGATGCCTATTTCAGATTCAATTATGAAAATGATTACTTTGCTTCTTCTGATAAAAACTATACTCAAGGATATAATTTTGAGTTAGTTGCTCCATTTCTTAAAAAAAATCCTGCCAACAAACTGTTTTATATTCCTAAAAACACTGAAAACAAACATGGTTTATCTATTGAACATATAGGTTTTACACCAAGCAATTATAAAAGTCCAGATATTCAATTGGGCGACAGACCTTTTGCATCAGCTATTATGCTAAAAAGTTTTGTGATTTCAACGAATATTGAAAAAAAATATAGAGGTTATTCGTCTTTTAGCCTAGGAATCATTGGTCCAGGTGCCTTTGGTAAAGAAATGCAAGTTGCCATTCATGAAGCAACCGGAAATGCAATTCCACAAGGCTGGAGCAATCAAATAAAAAACGATATTGTGCTAAATTATGAAATAGGTTTAGAAAAACAGCTGTTTCGATTTAAAAATATATTTTCCTTACAATCTGATACCAACTTAAAGCTTGGAACTCTTTTTACAAACGCTTCATTAGGATTAAATGCAACAATTGGAATCATAAATTCACCTTTTAGTTCTAGTACTAACAAACATAAATTCCAACTTTACTTTTATTCGCAACCCGTATTTACTATAGTGGGTTATGATGCAACGCTACAAGGTGGCTTGTTTAATAAAAAAAGTCCTTATACCCTATCATCATCTTCGTTGAAACGTTTTACAGTGCAACACAATTATGGAATAGTTTTAAAAACAAGAACCTTATATTTTGAATATTCACGTTCTGCAATTACTAGAGAATTCGACTCAGGAAGTTCTGCAAAATGGGGTGGAATTAAAATTGGCTTTATATTTTGATAATGAAGACATTCAAAATCTTATCAACAAATCCATTTTTGACAAAAGTACTTTCTTAAATAATACTTACTTTTGTGGTTCTTAAAATTTCAAAAAAATGATTTACAAATTTAGAGCCATATTAGATACTAAAGAAGACATCTTTAGAGATATTGCTATAGAACAAACTGACACTTTAGAAGATTTACACAACGCAATTACTAACGCTTTTGGTTTTGATGGAACCGAAATGGCTTCCTTTTACATGTGTGATGATAATTGGAATCAAGAATTTGAAATCCCTTTATTTGACACTGGTGAAGATTCTGATGAAGTGAGAACCATGAATGAGTTTATCTTAGAAGATAATTTGGACAAACACCACACCAAAATTATTTACGTTTATGATTTTTTCAATATGTGGACCTTTTTTGTAGAATTGGCAGCCATTGAAGAAAAAGAATCAGATTTAACATATCCAGCTTTGTTGTTTTCTCATGGCGAAATTCCTGCAGAAGCTGAAGATAAAATGTTTGAAGCTGATGGTGGTTTTGATGAAGATGAATATGATGAAGATGAATTAGATATGTTTGATGGTGAAGACAGCTTTGAAGATTTTGGTTTTGAAGAAAATTGGAATTAATCTTTTCAGAACAAAGAAACAAGAAGCAAGAACAAAGAAATAATTAATTAAAAATAAAATAGACTTAAGAAAGTGTCTTTTCTCTTTCTTCCTTCATCTATTTTCTAAACAAACAAATGATAAACCTTTTCAACGCCCACATAGACAATCTTTCCATCCATAGAGTTGGAAATAAAAGCCGTAACGAAGCTCTTTTTTTATCTGAAAAACCTTATGGTTTGAATGATGAAATTATGCCTTTACTTAAAGAGTATTTCTTTAAACCTTTTCGTGAAAAAGAAGAAAATTATTTTCAATTTGCTCATGAAGTTGATTTAGAGTACAATGACATGTTCAATTTAGCTACAGAGATTTTTTCAAATACAAGTGAAGTGCATAATGTGTCTAAAAAAATAACAAAACACTTATTTGAACAATCCAATCATCCTCATATTAAGAATGGAGAAGTTTACATAGCTTATCTTTCTAATGTATCGATAGACAATAATGTGGTAGATGCTATTGGTGTTTTTAAAAGTGAAATTCAAACTGATTTCCTTCAATTTGAAGAAAAAGAAAGTAATTTGGAAATGATTTTACAACAAGGAATCAACTTAAATAAACTAGATAAAGGTTGTTTGATTTTCAATTACAAAAAAGAAGAAGGTTATAAAATTTTAACCGTTGACAGCAATAGATACGATGCCCGTTATTGGTTAGAACATTTCTTGTCAGTTGATGCTTTTCAGGATGAAAACTTCATGACTAAGAAATATTTAAAATTTTGTCAAGATTTTGCTAAAGAAGTGGTTTTACCTGCAGAAGATAAGCAACAAGAAGTTTTATTTATGAATAGAGCCATCAATCATTTTGCAAAAAATGATGCTTTTGAAGAAACAGCTTTCTTGAATGAAGTTATGGAAAACCCAGAATTTATTCCCGAATTCAAAAACTACAAAGTAGATAAAGGTGAAAAATACAGCATTGAAGATGTAACCAATTTCCCAATCGCAAATGCAGCTGTGACTGATGTTCGTAAGAAATTGAAAAACACCATTCATTTGGATACCAACGTTCAAATTAAGTTGGATTTTGTGAATTCTGATTCAGCTCAAAAATTTGTTGAAAAAGGTTGGGACGAAGAAAAACAAATGTATTACTACTTGGTTTATTTTAATAAAGAACAAAAGGTTTAGTGTTCAGTATTCAATAAATAGTTTTCAGTAAAATAATAATTTCCTCAATTACGCAAAGTGGTTGAGGATTTTTTTATATTTGAATTAAATTCAATAGCATCATGACAAAACTAGAACTTCAAAAATTTATTGAAGAAAAATCAAATCGCCAAATTATTTTAAAAGAGCGAATGAATCTTTTAAATGCTCTTGATGATGAATTATCAGGTTCAAAAATTGGTCGTTGGTTTGGAAGTGCCTATTTAACCGTAAAAAGATTTGTAACACTATTATTGGGTATTATTCTTATTTTAAGCTCGGTTTTGTTTTTCTTTTTTCCTCAAATTGTAGTTAAAGATGAAGCGGTAAAAAACGAAATCATTCAAAATTACAAATCCAACTTTGAACAAGAAACAGGCACACCTTTACAAGTGAAAATAGAAGAAATATCCAATAATTCGGGCAATTCAAAATCAATTTTATTGGTCCAAAACATTGATAAATCCATAGGAGATTCTGTTAAAAATAATGATAAAAACAAATTTCAATTCATGTCGATTCTAGGAATAATTTTAGGAATTATATTACTCTACATTGCGCGTTTAACCAAAAAAATAAAGTTTCGAAACAGTAAAATTTCTGAAGCTGAAAAATTAACGCAAGCCATTATTAAAGATTATGGTATGACTATTGAAGAAGAAGACAAAGAATTAATAGTATTAAAAGATTTATTAAACAAAACTCAAGATTAACAATGAAAAACCTTAAAATTTTTGCCCTTTCCTTTTTTGTATTTGCATTAAATAGTGTAGTTGCTCAAAATCAAGAAACATTAGAAAAAGAAACCAATAAAATGTATGAAGCTACATTAAAAATGGATTTTGATAAAATTATAGAATATACTTACCCAAAAATATTTGACTTAGTACCAAAAGATCAATTGAAAGGCATTTTGCAACAAACGTTTGATAATGATGAATTTAAAATGGAATTTGTAGCTGTAAATCCTAATTTTGAATACGGTAAAGTTTCAAAAATTGAAGAAAAATCTCTAGCAATCATAAATTATAAAGTTAGTATGACCATGACTTTTTATGAAGAATTAGAACAAGAAACCATTGATTTAATGATTAATACTTTTAAAGCTGCAGGAAGTTATGACGAAGTAAATTATGATCTAGATAAAAAAGCCTTCATAATTGCTACAAGAACAAAAATGATTGCCGTAAGTGATGAATTGACCAAAAAACAATGGAAATTCATTACTTACGACAAAAAAAATCGAAAAATTGCAGAAATGCTTTTAAGTGATTCTATTCTTACCAAATTAGGATTATAAATTATAAATCATCAGGAAAAATTTTTCCAGGATTTAAAATATTATTGGCATCAAAAACATACTTGATTCTTTCCATAAGTTCCAAGTGTGTTTTTGAAAATGCTATACCCATGTAGTTTTTTTGAACCAATCCGATTCCGTGTTCACCCGAAAGTGTTCCTTTCAAAGCAACTGTTAGTTCAAAAATTTCTCTAATACCTTTAGTAACATCTATATTCCAAGCATCATCCGATAAGTTACCTCTAATGATGTTTACGTGCAAATTTCCATCACCAGCATGTCCATAACAAACCGATTGAAAACCATACTTCTTTCCTATTCTTTTAATTCCATCTAACAATTTAGGCAATTCATATCTAGGTACAACAGTATCTTCCTCTTTATAAATTGAATTAGCTTTTACGGCTTCGCCAACACTTCTTCGCATTTTCCAAAGCACATTTTTTTGTTCTTCGGTATCGGCAAATAAAATTTCATCGATTTCAAATTGTTCTAAAACCTCAACTATTTTTTCCGCTTCTTGCATTAAAATTTCAGGATAATTGCCATCCACTTCAATCAACAAATGTGCTTGATGATCATCTTTAATCTCCACATTTATACCTTCAACATATTTAGCAGACCATTCAATGGCATCACGTTCCATAAATTCTAAGGCACTTGGTGTAATTCCTGCTTTAAAAATTTCAGAAACAGCCTCACAAGCTTGATTAGCTTTGTAAAAAGGAACTAATAAAAGTAAATTATTTTTGTTTTGAGGAATCAACTTCAAAACAATTTTTGTGATGATTCCTAAAGTACCTTCACTTCCTACCATCAACTGTGTTAAATTGTATCCTGTAGCATTTTTAAGTGTATTTGCACCAGTCCAAATGATTTCGCCATTAGCTAAAACAACTTCTAAATTCAATACATAATCCTTGGTAACTCCATATTTTAAAGCTCTGGCACCACCTGAATTTTCTGCAACATTTCCTCCAATCCAACAACTTCCCATGCTGCTAGGATCTACAGGATAAAACAATCCTTTTTCGGCTACAGCTTCTCTTAAAACTTGAGTAATTACAGCTGGTTCGGCAGTTACTTGCAAATTTTGTTCGTCAATATTTAAAATCTTATTTAAACGTTCTAAAGAAAGTCCTATGCCACCATAAATAGACAAGGCACCACCACTTAATCCCGTTCTTGCACCAATTGGTGTGACGGAAATCATATACTCGTTGGCTATTTTTAATATTTGAGATATTTCTTTAGCATTTGCTGGTTTAATGACAACTTGTGGTGGAAAAATTAAATCTTCTGTTTCATCGTGACCGTAATGATTCCTAGTTTCTAAGTCTACAAAAATATAAGATGCACCTACAATATCTTCTAATAATTGAACTATATTTTTATTTAATTCCATTGTTCTTTTTTTTAAAAATTTGTCAAAATCCAAAACCAAATGGCTAAGGTTATAAATGATATCGGAATTCCAATTCCAACCATCATACTGCTTAATTTTGGTTTTAATCCATAACTCGAAGCTAAAATTGCTCCAGTAATCATGGGTGCCATAGCTGATTCAATAATAGAAACATCTATAGTTATTCCATTTGCACCTAAAACTTTTTTATACAAAATAAAGAAAAAAAGTGGTGTAAGTATTAATTTAAAAAGCAAACCCAAACTTAAGAAACTCCAATGTTTACTATTGCGTTCAAATTTAAGCTGAAATCCAACTGCTATCAATGCTATTGGTGAAACCGTACTTCCTATTCGTTGAAAAACCGATTGCATTTCTTTAGGGAAATCTATTTCAAACAGATTTAAAAAAACAGCGATTAAAAAAGCAATGAAAGGTGGAAAAAACAAAATTTTCTTGACTATTGCGTTTGGACTCAACGTAGCTCTAGAAAACAATGTTGCGACAATAATTCCCATTGTTGCCATTACTACAAAAGTTCCCGGTTGATCAATTATAATAGCTGTTTCTATTCCTTTGCTTCCAAACATAGCTTCGATAACTGGAAAACCTACAAAAGAAGTATTTCCTAAACCTGCTGTTAAAACCAAGCAACCTATTAATTTTTTTGACCAACCTAAATACGTTCCAAGCGTATAAAAAAATAAAAATGCTAAACCAAATCCTAACCAAGCAATTCCCAAAGGATAAAGCAAAGCTGAAGAAATCTCAATTTTAGGAATATAATACAAAGCTAAAGCTGGTAAAGAAACATAAATCACAAAATGATTCAATGAAACATGTAAATTTTTGGGAAAGCCTTTTGCATATTGAAAAGTAATTCCAATTAATAAGCAAATGAAAATCAGAAGAATATTATCCATAGTTTTATTAAGAAGTGCAAAGTTAAAACCATTATTGGATTATTGCTTTGAAAGTTTATTTTTTTCAAAAAAATTGTACATTTACAAAAAGAGAATATTTTTGGAAAACAACGCAAAAAAATCGGCCTTATCGGAAGTTAACGGAATCAATCAACCCGATTCGGTTAGTGAAGTTGTGGCTAAAAGAATTCAATTAAAACGTAAAGAAATTCCAACTTCCAAGGAGTTAATTGCAGCCATTTTAAAAGGAGATAAAATTGCTTTAAGTAGAGCAATTACTTTAATTGAAAGCACGAATCCAGAACATTTAGAAAGTGCCAATGAAGTTATAAATGGTTGTTTACCTTTTGCTAATAAATCAGTGCGAATTGGAATTACCGGTGTTCCTGGTGTTGGAAAAAGTACATTTATTGAGGCTTTTGGAAAACATTTAACTTCTTTAGGTAAAAAAGTGGCCGTTTTAGCCGTTGATCCAAGTTCGTCAATAAGTCACGGAAGTATTTTAGGAGACAAAACCCGGATGGAAGAATTGGTAAAAGATGAAAATGCTTTTATTCGTCCAAGTGCTTCTGGCGATAGTCTTGGTGGTGTTGCTAGAAAAACGCGTGAAAGCATTATATTATGTGAAGCTTGTGGGTTTGATACGATTATAATTGAAACCGTTGGTGTTGGTCAAAGCGAAACTGCGGTTCATAGCATGGTGGATTTCTTCTTACTTTTAAAAATCGCTGGTGCTGGTGATGAACTACAAGGCATTAAACGTGGAATTATGGAAATGGCAGATACAATAGTAATAAATAAAGCAGATGGTGATAATATTTCCAAAGCCAAATTAGCTAAAACTGAATTTAATCGTGCTTTGCATTTATTTCCAGCTAAAAGTAGCGGTTGGATTCCTAAAGTTACCACTTGTAGTGCTTTTGAAAAAACAGGTATTGATCATGTATGGACAATTATTTTAGACTATTTTGAATTGGCCAAAGAAAACCACTATTTTGAAAACAAACGAAAAGATCAAAATTTGTTTTGGATGATGGAAACCATCAATGAACAATTGAAATCTAATTTTTATAACAACTCTGAAATGGAAACTTTATTAGAAAAGCAAAAAAAAGCGGTTCAAAATAATGAAGTATCGCCATTTGCAGCAGCAATGAATTTGTTAGATAAATATTATGAAAAAAAAATCAAATAATTCAAAAATTATTCTTCGTAACGTTCCATTTCTCTATCATAAAATTCTCCTGCTAAAGTAATTAAATGTTCCATTTCGGATTCTAGTTCACGTTCGTCTTCTTCATCTATCTCTTCCAAAAATTCTACTTCATCATCCTTTAAGTTGATTAAAAATCTTGGATAATCTAAATGTACAATAAATATGTCATCTGGAAAATCAGTATTGTCTCCTAATATAAATTTGGGTCTTTCCATTTTTATTTAATTTTTAATTTTATTTGGTAAAGACAAGTCGCGACTTGTCTTTACGTATCAATTTATTAGTTTTTTGGTTAAATAATTAAAGCGAAGATACAAAAAAAGTGCTGCTGCTGTTAATCCTGCTAATAATCCTATCCAGATTCCTGTGGCTTTCAAATCGGTATAAATCCCTAAATAAATGGATATAGGAAATCCAATAATCCAATAAGAAACAAATGTCATATACATGGGAATCTTTACATCTTGCAAGCCTCTTAATGCTCCTAAAACTACTACTTGTATGCCATCGGAAATTTGAAAAATAGCAGCCACTAATAATAATTGTCCAGCAATTTTTATAACTTCTGCATTCTTAGATAAATCCAAAACATTGTCAATATCAACAAATAATGCTGGCAAATAATTGTGAAATAGAATAAAAAATAAAGCAAATACAATTTCTAAGATAATCGTTAGCAAGAAAATTGATTGGGCAACTATTCTAAGTTTATTATAATCATTTAAACCTTTTTGATTTCCTACTCTAATCATTGCTGCAACACTCAAGCCCATGGCAAACATGAAAGTAAAAGATGCCAAACTCAAGGCAATTTGATTCGCTGCTTGACTTGTGGTGCCTAAACTTCCGGAAAGCCAAATAGCTCCTGTAAAAAGAGCCACTTCAAAAAACATTTGAAATGCTGAAGGGGTTCCTAATTTGATGATTTTTAAATTGACTTCTCTTTTTATCTTCTTTAGATCAAAACCTTTGAAAAATGGATGAAATTTCTCTTTTAAATTCATCATATAATGCATATATCCTAACATTACAAATCGGGAAGCAATAGTTCCAATGGCTGCTCCAACTATTCCCATTTTAGGAAAAATCCAAATTCCATAAATCAATAAATAATTCAAAACTACATTTACAATATTGGCTAAAATTGTAGCCCACATGGAATACTTAGTTTCACTCATTCCATCTGCAAATTGTTTATAGGCTTGAAAAATTATCAAGGGAATTAATGAAAATGCAACTATATCCAAATACGGTTTTGCTAATTCAACAACATTTTCGGGTTGCCCCATAAAAGCAATTAGTGGTTTTGAAAAGAAAATCAATGTAAATAAAGCTACTCCCAAAATGGTACATAAATACAATCCATGGTGGAAGGCACTTCTTCCATCCTCAACACTGTGTTTACCGTCAGCTTCTGCAACTAAAGGCGTTATGGCAGTTGAAAATCCAATACCAAGTGACATGGCAATAAAAACAAAACTATTTCCTAATGAAACTGCTGCTAATTCATCTGGTCCTAATTTTCCAACCATAATATTATCAACAATTCCTACCACAGTATGACCAATCATTCCAAGAATAATTGGATAAGCTAATTTTAAATTATAAGAAAACTCTTTGGTATAGGTAGTTAAATTCATTGTTGATTTTAAAGCGGCAAAGATAACTATTTCTCGCTACTTAACTTATCATGATACATTTTTATATTGTCTTTTACGTCATCATCTAATTCAGGATAATGAAAATCATATTTACTCAATTCATCTAACATGGTTTTGGCAACAATATATCTTGCCGTTTCTTTATTATCCGCTGGAACTATAAACCAAGGAGCATAATCTTTGGATGTTTTATTTATAATATCTTCATAACATTCTTGATACTTGTCCCATAATTCACGCTCTATTAAATCGCCAGGAGAAAATTTCCATTGGTGTTTCTCTTTTTCTAATCTTCGTAATAATCGTTGGCGTTGCTCCTCTTTGCCCAAATGCAAAAAGAATTTCATAATAATTACACCATTTGAAGCAATATGTTTTTCAAATGCATTGATACTCTCAAAACGATTTTCCCAAAAATCTTCTGTAATATCTTCAACTTTTTCAAGATTTGGAATATTTTCATTCATCAAATAATTGGGATGCACTCGCGTTACTAAAACATTTTCATAATGCGTTCTATTAAAGACTGAAAATTTTCCTTTTTCTGGCAAAGCAATATAATGACGCCACAAATAATCATGTTCCAATTCGTTAGAAGTAGGTGTTTTAAAACTATGTACCACTACTCCACGTGCATTAAACTCTTTAAAAACTTCTCGAACCAAACTGTCTTTCCCAGCTGTGTCCATTCCTTGAAGACAAATTAAAACACTGTATTTATTGTGTGCATACATTTTATCCTGAAGCTTACTTAAACTATCACGAACTTTTTGCAATTCCTTTTCTTTCTTTTTTTCTGAGGTTTCTATATTTAAAACAGTTGGAATTTCATTTAATTTTATGGCTTTAGAAATTTTAAAGTCTTCTGATTTTAATGTTTTCATAATAAATTGATTTTGGTAATTGTAAATATACTATTTTTGAAACTTGTATATATAAATTAACAAACCAAAACTATATGAATACAATTTTAAATCGTAATCTTTATTTGATAAAAGAACATGTTGGCATGTTTAAAGCATCAAACAATTTTGATATTTTTAATCCAGATAATGGATCACAACTTATGACTTGTAGAGAACCTAATTTAGGATTTTTTACCAAATTATTTCGTTTTACTGACTATAAAAGAATGACTCCTTTTCATATAGAAATTGCAGATATGCAAGGAAAAAAAATCATATCTGTAAAAAGAGGCGTTACTATTTTTCGTTCTGATGTAGAAATTTTTGACGAAAACGAAAGATTAATTGGCGTTTTCAAACAAAAGTTTTTCTCCTTTGGTGGTAAATTTGAAATTCACGATGCCAACGACAGACACTTGTGTACCTTGCAAGGAAAATGGACTGGTTGGGATTTTAAATTCATGAAAGACAATAAAGAACTTGCACATGTTTCTAAAAAATGGGCTGGAATTGGAAAAGAATTCTTTACAAGTGCGGATAATTATGTTTTAGAAATCTTTAACCATATTCCACAAGATGATGCTATTCGACCTTTAATACTTGCTTCTGTAATGTGTATTGATATGGTCTTTAAAGAATAATTTGAAATCCAATAAATTAGTAAACCTCAAAAAGATGAATTTTTTGAGGTTTTTTTTGCTAATTGCTTAATTTTAAAAAATAATTTTAAACCTTTCCAACCTTTTATCACTTTTTGTACTCTTTACAATAAAGGAACCTTTTATGATGGATGAAAAAATAATCATAGCCTGCAAAAAACAACAACGAGAAGCCCAACGTTTGGTTTATGAACAAATGGCGTCCAAGTTGTATTATACTTGCAAACGCTATCTTAAAAAAGAAGAAGAAATTGAAGAAGTTTTGGCCGATACCTTTTATATCATCTTCACAAAAATTGATCAACTTAAAGAAAATAAAGCTTTTGAAGGTTGGGCTCGAAAAATTGCTGTAAATCAATGTCTTTTACAATTAAAAAAGAATTTAAATTTCAATCTTTACTTGGAAGACACTCACATGCAATCACAACCTTTTACAGAAGAAGTAACTGCTTTAGAAGAAGAAGATTTACTGAAATTAGTTGAAAAAATTCCCGAAGGTTGCCGAACCATTTTTAATTTGTTTGTCATTGAAGGATTTTCACATAAAGAAATAGCCGAACAATTAAAAATATCGGAAGGCACTTCCAAATCACAATTAAATGTTGCTAAAACCAAATTGAAAGAATTAGTAAATACTTTTTACTACCAAAAAGCGAAATAATACTGAAATAAATTCAGCACAAGATGAAACAAGAAGAAAAAATATTTCAAAAAATAAGAGAAGCTTCTCACAAAAACCAAGAAAATACGTTCGCAGGAATGGATAAAGTTTGGAATCGTGTGGAAGAAAAACTAGACCAAAAAGAAACTAAAAAAGCTGTTTTTTTATGGAAAAAATTGGCTATTGCTGCTTCGTTTTTACTAATTATAACTGTTGGATATAATTATTTTAACAATTCTACAAATACCAAAATTCCAATCAACAACAATACAATTGTAGAACAAAATGAACCGTTAGAAATAACAAAACAAGAAACGATAATTGTAGAACAAAAAGTTCCTGAGCAACCAACTATTGACTATGATAGAATTGATAAAATCATCAAGGAAAATATAAATGATGTTATTGTTTCTAATGATGCCATAAAACCAAAAACAGACATAAATCGGATAGAAAATGACAAAATAAGCCCTGAAATTCAACCACTTGATGATGTTATTATAAATAAGGAAACTATAGCATCTAAAGTAATTGAATCGAATGAAATTCGCAATCAAGGATACATGAACATGGCTTCGTCTAATATTAGTAATAGTTTTGCGGCTGACAGAAAAATATACGAAGCTAGAAGTGCGAACTTTGATTATAAAATTCTTCAAAACGAAAATAAAATTGAACAAAAACCAACTAAAAGTGATCCTTTAGTTTTAATTGATGGAAAATTAACCAAAAAGAAAAAAGAAGAAATCAATAAAGAGGATTTTGATTCTTATGTGATTTTAGACAATCCAATTTACTTTATTAATGGAGAAGAATTTACTGAACAATCTCTTTTTGGAGAAAACCCTACCAGTAAATATGCTCCTTTGAACGAACAAAAAATTGATACAATCATTGTTTTACAACAAGAAGAAGCCATGAAAATTTACGGAAAAAAAGGAGAAAATGGCATTGTTATAATCACTATAAAAGTACAGTAATATGGTAAAAAAAGGGCTGATTTTAATATTTGTTCTATTCGCAATTGGATTTGGATTTGGACAAAAAAAAGAGCAAGTAATCTTCTTTTTCGAAACCAACAGTTACTCTTTTTCTGCATCAGAAACTAAAAAAATAGACAGTTTAATTGCTGTTTTAAAACAAAATAAAAAATACTACTTAACCTTAGAAGGCAATACCGATAAAACGGGAAGTAAAGATTTTAACAAAAAACTTGCCCAAGAAAGAGCTAATGCAGTTTATCAATATTTGATTCAAAATGGAATACAAAACCATCATTTTAAATTTGTTGGTGATCAAAACATAGTCTATATTTCCAATGATGATTCCAAAAATAGAAATACTATTTTACATATTGATTTTTTAGATTTTAAATTCGACACTTCCAACAAAACAGAAAGTACCATTGAATCTACCAACGGAATTAAAGTAACTGCTTATTCCAATGGAACATCAAATTTATCTATAAATGATTATTACAGCGCTGAAAACATGATTAATGAAGGTATCAATGCCATTGATGTTGATGGAAATGTATTAAAATCAGACGGTATGTTTCAAATTTGTGATCAAGAAAAAAGATTGGATGAAACAGGTGAGTTTTATTTAGTAAAAATGCCTTCCAGATCAGAACAAGTCATCGATACAAAAATGACAGTTTGGCTAGACATAGAAGATGAAATCGGAACGGTTTTATGGAAGCAAACTGAAATAGAAATTACTACCGATGAAACCAAAAAATTCTACCTACTAAAAGTACCCAAAACAAGTAAAAAGTGCATCAGAATCAACCTGGATAAAATATGCATTTTCAAGAATAACTGTGAGACATTTTATGTAGCTACATTTAAGAATTTTAACTTTAAAGACATTAGGATTCCCGAAGCTTCGTTTTCTGCTAAAATTAATGACAGCCTTTTTGTTTTTACAAAAGATTTAAATAAAAGCATCCTAAAAAGTACTCTATATGGCAAAATTGAAATGAATGATAAGGAAACTAACATTCACTTCAATATTAAAGATTGCAAACTAATCCGTAAAAAAAACAAACCAAAAGAGTATTTTTTAGAAGAGAAGAGTCCGTACACCATTGGCAATAAAAAATACAATGAAATTCTGAAATCCAAACCTAAAAAAGGTTTTTTTACATGGTTGAAAAATTTATTTTCTTAAAATAAAAACTTTGAATTAATAGCTGATTTAACAATTGAAAAAATAAAAGATTAATAATTATGAAAAAAATAACAATATTATTTTTAATAACATTAGTTTTAAATTCTTACGCTCAAGAAAAAAACTTTTTAGACAAATCCTATATAGAAGTTTCTGGAAAAGCAGATACACTGGTAACACCAAATAGAATTTATATTGATGTTTTAATTTTAGAAAAAGACACAAAAGGGAAAGAATCTGTAGAAGATTTAGAGATAAAAATGTTAGACAAACTAAAAGAAATTGGCGTAAATGTGGAAAAAGATGTTGTAATGAAAGATTTGATAAGTGTTTTTAAAAAATACTTTATAAAAACTACTGACATTCAAAAATCAAAATCGTATGCTATTTTGGTTTATGATGCCAGGCAAACAACAAAAGTTTTTATTGGTTTGGAAGAAATAGGAATATCCAATGTAAACATTGAAAAAACGGAACATTCGGACTTTGAAAAATTACAACTATCTGTGAATTCTGAAGCTATTAAAAACGCAAAAGCCACTGCAGATAGTTATTTAATTCCATTAAATCAAAAGACAGGAAAAGCTATTTTTGTTGGAAATATAAGTACTACAAATCAATTGGCTGGTAGAGTTGCTGGAATTCAAGTAAGAGGAATTGGAACATTAAATGAAGTAAATTATAAGAATAAAGGTTATTTTGCACCAATTGAATTTGAAAAAATAAAAATTTCGTGTGAAGTTGGTGTTCGTTTTGAAATTGAATAAAAATGGGATTCCTACGAAATGAGAATTTTGTACCTTAAAAAGGTGATGAATCAAGTTCGTCATGTCAACTAGTTACTAATCACTATTCACTAATTACTAGTTACTATCTCTCAATTTCCTTTAAAGAATCCATTTTTTTGTATTCTAAGAACCCTTTTAAATCTTCAAAATGTTCTTTAACACGTTTGTTGCCAAATTCGAATACTTTTGTTGCTAAACCATCTAAGAAATCTCTATCGTGAGAAACTAAAATTAAAGTACCATCAAAATCGCGTAAAGCATCTTTGATGATGTCTTTGGTTTTCATGTCTAAGTGATTTGAAGGTTCATCCAAAATCAATAAGTTAACAGGTTCCAACAATAATTTTATCATGGCCAAACGCGTTTTTTCTCCACCAGAAAGCACTTTAACTTTTTTATGAATATCATCGCCTTGAAACATGAAAGCTCCTAAAATATTCTTGATTTGGGTTCGAACATCACCAACGGCAATTCGGTCAATTACCTCAAAAATCGTAGCACTTTCGTCTAATAAAGAAGCTTGATTTTGAGCAAAATAACCAATTTGAGCATTGTGACCAATTTCAACACTACCACTATTGATTTCGATTTCTTTCATAATGGCTTTAATCATGGTAGACTTTCCTTCTCCATTTTTCCCCACGAAAGCTACTTTCTCTCCTCTTTCAATTACGATATTGGCATCTTTGAAAATAACTTTTTCACCGTAACTTTTGTGTAAATCTTTCACTACAACTGGATATTGTCCTGAACGAACTGAAGGAGGAAATTTCAATTTCAAAGCTGAATTATCTACTTCGTCTACTTCAATTGGAACAATTTTTTCCAACATTTTCACACGTGATTGCACCGATTCAGTTTTGGAAAAAGTCCCACGAAATCTATCAATAAAAGCCTGATTATCTGCTATGAATTTTTGTTGCTCATCATACGCTTTTTGCTGATGAATTCTTCTGTCTTTTCGTAATTCTAAATAATGAGAATATTTGGCTTTGTAGTCATAAATTCTTCCCATCGTAACTTCAATTGTTCTATTGGTTATGTTATCTACAAAAGCTCTATCGTGAGAAATTACCATAACTGCTTTCGCTTGATTCACTAAAAAATCTTCCAACCACTGAATACTATCCATATCCAAGTGATTTGTTGGCTCATCTAATAAAATCAAATCGGGTTTCTTTAAAAGAATTTTTGCCAATTCAATTCGCATTCTCCAACCACCAGAAAATTCAGAAGTTAATCGTGTAAAATCTTCTCTTTCAAAACCTAAACCTTTTAAAACTTTTTCAACTTCAGCTTCATAATTAATTTCATCAATAGCATAAAATTTCTCTGAAAGTTCAGAAACTCTCTCAATTAATTTCATGTACGCATCACTTTCATAATCGGTACGAATCGTTAATTGCTCATTGATTTCGTCAATTTCTTTTTTCATATCCAAAACTTCCGCAAACGCTTTAGAAGTTTCTTCCATAACCGTACAATCATCATTTGCTAATAAATGTTGAGGCAAGTAGGCAATTACAGCTTCTTTTGGAGCCGAAATAGTTCCACGAGTGGGTTTATTTTGACCAGCAACAATCTTAAGCAATGTAGATTTTCCTGCTCCATTTTTACCCATTAAGGCAATTTTATCGGTTTCATTTATGGCAAAAGTTACTTCACTAAAAAGTACTGTTCCACCAAATTCTACGGCTACGTCGTTTACTGTAATCATTTTTGAAGATTTAGAATTTAGAATTTAGAAGTCAGAAGACTAAAAAACCTAAAATTTTGAAGGTGCAAATATAGCTTAATTAAGCTATTTTACAAGGTGCAAAAAATGAAAAATAACGACTTAAAAAACAAGTCCTTCAATTGGATTCTTAATTTGTTGAGAAATGAATAATTCTTTTCAAATTTGAGGTCAAATAGTTATTTGTAATTAATAAATATCCTAGTTTTGTACTTTACAAAATATGATTTATGCCCTTAATTAACAACAATTTTTATACAAGAAACTCCTCCAAAATAAAAATCAAAAAACCTTTTGGTAAATTAAAAAGTGATTATTTGTTTCGAGTTAAAATGGCTGTTGCATTATTTTTCTTTTCTAATGGATTTTGTTTCTCATCATGGGCAAGTAGAATTCCTGATTTGAAAAATACTTTACATTTATCAGAAGCAGATTTAGGAACCATTTTATTTTGTATGCCAATTGGTCAATTAGTTGCTATGCCAATTTCGGGAAGACTCGTGTCTAAAATTGGAAGTCGAACAACCACTATTTATAGCACAATACTCTATGCTTTATTTTTAATTTTTCTGGGTTTAGCAAGTTCTGGTTGGCAACTGGGTTTAGGATTATTCTTTTTAGGAATTATTGCTAATTTTTGCAACATAGCCTTTAATACTCAGGGCGTAGCTACTCAAAAGCTTTACAACAAACCCGTTTTAGGTTTCTTTCATGGTTCTTGGAGTTTGGCTGGTTTTTTTGGAGCTTTAGTTTCATTAGTAATCATAAATTTTGAATTATCCCCTTTCATACACTTTATCATAACTTTTCTAATCATCGTAGCAATAGTTGTAATTAATTCAAGCTATTTAGTAAAAACTACTAGTGAAAAAATAAATGAAAAAGTCAAAAAATCTAAGTTTCAATTTCCAGATAAGTTATTGATTTGGCTGGGAATAATTGGTTTCTGTTGCATGGCTAGTGAAGGAATTATGTTTGATTGGAGTGGTGTTTATTTTAAAGAAATAGTAAAAGCACCTTCAAATTTGGTGATTTTAGGCTATACTTGTTATATGATTACAATGACCACAGGAAGATTTTTAAGTGACCTATTGGTTCAAAAATATGGTGCTCAAAAAATCATAATTGCAAGTGGAATTTTAATTTCAATTGGATTGTATGTTGCTGTGTTTTTTCCAAGTATTATTCCTTGCACATTAGCTTTTATGATGGTTGGTTTTGGAGTTTCAAATGTGGTTCCAATTGTGTTTAATAGAGCAGGAAATCACGCAACAATTGCCACTGAAACTGCATTGACGTTAATTTCAAGCATTAGTTTTTTAGGCTTTTTAATTGGTCCACCTCTCATTGGTTATATTGCAGAAGTTACCAACCTTAGGTATTCTTTTGCTACAATTGGAGTTCTTGGTGTGTTGATTTCAATTTTAACATTTAAAACCCAACTTTTCAAAACAAAATCGTAATAATTTAATACTTAATTTTAATGTATCTTTAACAGATGTATTTTGATACTAAGTGATTAACTTATTACCTTTGATGGAAATAATTAACTTAATATATAATTGTTCGGTATTGATGAGATACTGAAATAAATTTAGCATAAAATGAAAAAAATAAGCTTATTAATCTTAGGATTAACCTTCATTACTTTTACAAGTTGTAAGAATGATGAAAAAACAGAAACTACAACTGAAACTAAAGAAGAAGTTAAAGGTTTAACTATTGTAAATGATTCAACTAAGGTAAAATGGACTGCTTTTAAAACTACTGATAAAGTAGCTGTTGGTGGAAGTTTTACCCAAATTGAAATAAAAGAGGTAAAAACTGGAAATACACCTCAAGAGGTTTTAGAAGGTGTTGCATTTTCTATTCCTGTAAGTAGTTTATTTACCAATAATGAAGATAGAGATTACAAGTTAAAAACCATCTTTTTTGGCACATTAAAAAATACAGAATTATTATCTGGTATTTTAAATTTTAGAGATAATCAGTTGTTTATGACACTTTCTATGAATGATGTTACAAAACAAATTCCATTAGAATATACTTTTGAAAACAATTTATTCAGCATGAAAACTACTTTAAATTTAAATGATTTTGGTGGAGAATTAGCTGTTGCTGCAATCAACAAAGCTTGTTATGAATTACACAAAGGTCCTGATGGCGTTAGTAAAACATGGGAAACAGTTGATATTTTAGGAGAAGTATTGTTCCAGAATTAACATTTCAAATTCAAAATAAAAAAACCGTAAACTTAACTGAGTATACGGTTTTTTTATGACTATGGTTCTACCACCAATTCAGTGGGTTTTTATAAAATTGATAGTATCAATAAATGGAACCATTAAAATTAAACCATTTAGATAGTTAAGTTCAATAAGTCTTAATTATCTTAATTTATTTTAATGGTTTAAACTTTATGTAACTTATTTTTAAATTTATACCCACTCAATTAAGGGTAGAACCATAACTATAAATTCATTTTAAAATGATCTATAACCGGTTCAGCTTTTTCTTTATCCGATTCGTTTATAAAAACTTCAACAGCTAAATCTGTATTACCAAAACCTGCCATTCTAGCTGATTGCAAATTGTTTTTGGCAACTGTTTGAATTCCTTTTTCTTCTAATTTTGTTTGAAGAGCCATTGCGATGATTTCGCTTCCTGAAAAAATTTTAATTAGTGCCATTTTATTTGGGTTAAAAAGTTATGAGTTATAAGTTTAAAAGGCTTTGTTTATCCTTTTCTGAAAATCTGTTGCCTAAAAATCTAAATTCTTGTTCTATTCGTCAAATTCTATAAACAAGGGTTCAATCATGATTCTATCTGCCATAATTTCAATTTTTTCTGTAATTTGATTGCAAAAGAAAATTTTTTGCATTTTGGGCATACTGTCAGACAAACGCAAAATAGGCACATCCATTCTGTTTTTAAATAAAATATCAGCATCATCAACCACTAACATTTGCAATTTATTAACGTTGTAACCTGCTGTTGAAAACATAGCATTCAGTTTATTTGCAGTTCCAATAAGGACATCTATACCTAATGATATTTGATTTTTATCTTCGTCTATGTCTGTTTTTTCATGAACACCATAAACGCGTATGTCATTGTCTTTACCCAATTGTTTGAACAACTCCACCATTTCAATTACTTGTGGTTTATCTTCTACAAAAACAATGGCTCTTGGAGATTCTTCAAAAGGATTTTTTAACTTCTGAATCACATTTAGCACAATCGTAGTTGTTTTCCCTGAACCTTTTTCAGATTGAATAACAGCATCTGCTCCACTTTTAATAGTTGAAAATGTTTCTTCTTGTAACTCATTGGCTTCCGTTAATCCATTTCTGATTAATCCGTTTTGAAGTCCTTGATCTATTTTTTTTAATTTCATTTTTTTTAAGTAATTAGTCACTAGTGCGTAGTGATTAGCTAGTTACTAATTACTATTCACTAGACACTTAATATTATTTACTTGCAAACATTTTTACGTCAGTCTCAGAAATTTCTGTTCCTCCTAAAATGATAAGTCGTTCAACAACATTTCTTAATTCTCTAATATTTCCTGTCCAATCGTATTCTTGTAATAATTGGATGGCTTGTTTGGAAAAACTTTTTACTGTGTTTCCTTGTTCATCGGCAATTTTAGTTGCAAAATGTTCAATCAACTCTGGAATATCATTTCTTCTTTCATTTAAAGCTGGTACTTTTATTAAGATTACAGCCAAACGATGGTATAAATCTTCTCTAAAACGACCTTCTACTATTTCTTTTTTTAAATCTTTATTAGTTGCGGCAACTACTCTAACATCTACTTTGATGTCTTTATCAGCTCCAACTCTTTGGATTAAATTTTCTTGTAAAGCACGCAATACTTTAGCTTGAGCAGGCAAACTCATATCGCCAATTTCATCTAAGAAAATAGTTCCGTTGTGTGCGGCTTCAAATTTTCCTGCTCTATCTTTTACGGCTGAAGTGAATGCTCCTTTTACATGTCCAAAAAGTTCACTTTCTATCAATTCGCTTGGAATTGCGGCACAATTAACTTCTATAATGGGTGCTGATGAACGTTGGCTTTTTTCGTGTAATTGATGGGCTACGAGTTCTTTTCCAGTTCCGTTTGGACCAGTGATTAATACTCTTGCATCGGTTGGAGCTACTTTATCAATCATGGTTCTTATGTGATTGATTTCATCGCTATTACCAATCATTTGATAGTTTTTGCTGACTTTTTTCTTTAGATTCTTGTTTTCAACTACCAGTTGTTTTTTGTCTAAAGCATTTCGTACTGTGTTTAACAAACGGTTTAAATCTGGTGGTTTTGAAATGTAATCAAATGCACCTAATCGCATGGTATTTACTGCGGTTTCCAAATCACCGTGACCAGAAATCATGACCATTGGAATTTCGGGTTTTATTTTTTTTACAGCTTCTAAAACCTCTACACCATCCATTTTTGGCATTTTGATGTCACACAAAACCAAATCATAATCGTCATTTTTGATTTTTTCAACACCTTGTAAACCGTCTTCAGCTTCTTCTACAACATAAGTATCGTTTTCTTCCGAAAGAATTTTTGTTAATACTCTACGAATGGTTGCTTCGTCTTCTATGATAAGTATTTTTGGCATCTATTTTAGGTTATAGGTGATTGGTAAAAGGTTATGCAACAAAGTTAGTAAAAAATAAAGACAATTCTCTATCTAACCCTGATTGTAACGGCATCCTTTTTTTGTTTGTACTTCGACGGGCTCAGCATGACAAACAAAAAAAGATATAGTGAAAAGCAGGAACGACGAAACTAAATAAAGCCCGAGCCTGCTGTTACTGATTAATAATATGTATATCGCGTTGAGGAAAAGGAATTGAAATTTTATTTTGTCTGAATAATTCGTCAATTTTAAAACGAATATTGCTTTGAATTTTGGGACTTTTCATGCCGTTTTCAACATAAAAATAGACCGAAAAATTAAGTGACGAATCACCAAAATCTTCAAAAAGTACTAAAACAGTTTCAGGATTAACTACACCTTCAATATTTTTGACGCTATCTTCCAGTAATTTTTTCACCAAATTAACATCACTACCATAGGCAACTCCAACAGAAACTTGCTCTCTGTTGGAAGTAGTGTTTTGTGTCCAATTGAATAAAATATCAGTCATGAACTTGTTGTTTGGAATGACTAAAACCCTATCATTTCGGGTCACCATTCGGGTAGTTCTTAAACGAATTTCCTTTACAATTCCGACTTTTCCGTCAACTTCAATGATATCGCCAACGTGTAAGGATTGGTCTAAAATAATTAAAATTCCAGAAATTATGTCTAAGAAAAAAGTTTGTAAGGCAAAACCAATACCGACAAATAAAGCAGCTGAAGCGGTTAAAAACACATTCATGTTGACACCAGAAGAATGTAAGGTAAACATGACCACAAAAATGTAAACTATGTATTTAATGAATTGAAATACGCTTACAAATTTATTTTTGTCCTCTAAAGGCAATTTTCGGGTAACAACTTTTCGAATTATTTTTAAAACAAAAGAAGTAACAACCAAAACGACAATAAGAAAGATGACGTTGAGTACAGTAAAATCAATGTTTTTTGTATCAATAATCTTAAAATGTAGTAAGTCTAACAATTCGTTCATGTTTCTTTTTTAATATTTTAACCATTTGTAAAGTTCTTTCCATGTTGGTTTTTTACCGTACATTAAAATTCCTACTCTATAAATTTTGGCAGCAAACCAAACAACAAATATAAAAGTTGCAAATAAAATAAGAATGGATAATATGAGTTGCCAAGCTGGAACACCAAACGGAATTCGCATTAGCATAACAATTGGTGATGTTAATGGAAATAGGGAAAAAACAGTGGCAATAGTTCCGTGAGGATCATTTAAAACCGTAAAAAATCCTATGTAAACTCCTAAAATTAAGGGTAAAATGATAGGCAATAAAAATTGTTGTGAATCGGTTTCAGAATCAACAGCAGCACCAATAGCAGCATAAAACGAACTGTATAAAAAGTAACCTCCAATAAAATAAAGAATGAAACTGATGAATAAAGTTAGTAATGGTAAACTTTTCAACTCATTAATATACATAGGAATTCGTTGCGATAATGTTGAAACTTCTGCATTGGCTAAAGCATCTGCTGAAACGGCTGAAGAAGCGCCCATTTGCATGCCTAAGAGGTAAGAAAAAACGAAGAACAAAACTCCTCCAACTAAAGCCCAAATTAAAAACTGTAATATTCCAGCTAGCGAGTTTCCGATGATTTTACCCATCATTAACTGAAAGGGTTTTACCGATGAAATAATGATTTCAATGATGCGATTTGTTTTTTCTTCAATGACACTTCGCATGACAAAGTTTCCGTAAATTACAATAAACATCATGATTAAATAACCAAAAGCACCGCCAATAATCAACTTAATTTCATTTATTCCTTTTACGGTTTCTTCACCCGAAAATTTAGAAAGTTTTAAATCAGAATTTACTTTTGTGGCTTCAATTTTTTTGGCATCAAATCCTAAAACCTTTAATTTTTCTGAGGTTAAAGCCGAATCGATTACGTGTTCTACATCAGAAATAAAATCAATGCTTGGACTATCTTCTGAAATGTATTCGACTTTTTTGACTAATTGCTGAATGGAATCTACTTTAGGGATGTATAATAAACCGTCATAATTATTGCTAGCAGTATCTTTTGCTGTTGAAAAAGGCATGAAAGAAATATCAATATAGTTGGTGTTTTTATCACTTTTGAATTCTTTTTTAAAAAATCCTGCTTCGTCATGAATGGCAACTTGTGTTGCTTTTTCTTTATCCAGAGAAGCTAAAAAACCAACAAAAACGCCTATTCCAACAAACAACAAAGGACTTAAAAAAGTCATTACAATGAAAGATTTGTTACGAACTTTGGCTATAAATTCTCTTTTTATTATTAGTGATAATGTACTCATATTTATGGTTAAGAGTTTAAAAGTTTATGAAGTTAAAAGGTCGTATTGAAAACTGTTTACTGGCTAACAGATTGAATAAATATATCGTTAACACTTGGAATTTTTTCAACAAAATGGGTTACTTGACCGTTTTTAGTCAAAATACTTAATAATTCGTTCGAATCATGATTGCCTAGTTGAATATCCAATTTAATATCGTCATTTAGTGATTTGAAATTAGTTGTGGCTACAGTAAACTTTTGAGTTAAATCGTACATTAGCCCTTCAACATTTGCAGCTATAATTCCAACCTCAAATGTATTGGTTCTGAATTGTTTTTTAACATCCACTAATTTTCCTTCTATCAACTTATTAGACTTATGAATTAAGGCAATATAATCACACATTTCTTCTACACTTTCCATACGATGTGTTGAAAAAATAATGGAAGTTCCTTGTTTATTTAGTTCAATGATTTCATCTTTAATTAAATTGGCATTTACAGGATCAAATCCAGAAAAAGGTTCATCAAGAATTAATAATTTGGGTTTATGAAGAACAGTTACTACAAATTGAATTTTTTGAGCCATTCCTTTCGAAAGTTCCTGAATTTTTTTGTTCCACCAACCTTCAATTTCTAATTTTTCAAACCAATAGTTTAATTGCTTTTGAGCTTCTTGTTTGGAAAGTCCTTTTAACTGAGCCAAATACAAACATTGTTCCCCTACTTTCATGGTTTTGTACAAACCACGCTCTTCTGGCATGTAACCAATATGCTGAATATCAGAAGGTTTTAACTTTGTTCCTGCCAAAAATACTTCACCCGAATCAGGCATTGTAATTTGATTGATGATTCGAATAAGTGTAGTTTTTCCTGCTCCATTGGGTCCTAAAAGACCATAAATTGAACCTTCAGGAATTTGTAATGAAACATTATTAAGTGCCGTATATGCTCCATATTGTTTTACAACTTCTTTTACTTCTAAAATAAAACTCATAAATCGTATTACTATAATTGATTAAATAACCGCTGCAGTCATTGCATTAATTTGAACTATACAATGAATTAAAGATAAGTATAATACTTCTTTCTCAAGATAAAAATCGGTATTAATTTCTTCAATTTTATATATTGTTTTAAAATTTTTCCATTTTGATTGTGGCAGGATGATACAAATTTCATTATTGTTTTCATCTAAAAGCAGGAATTTGTTTCCCCAAAAACCTTTCCTAACCAACTTAAAAACAACTTGTTCTTCATTTAAACAGGAAGTCACTTTCAAAAGATTATTCCAAGAAAAAGTAAATTCTAAAATTTTTTTATTGTTTTTAGATACATAAAAATCTGATTTCCAACTGCTTTTTCTTGTGATTTCAAAAATCCCCAAAGTGTTTATTTCTAGTGCTACTTTAGCAATATTGAACCAACTCGAATAATTTAAAGAACCTAAAACTTGATTAGATTGTACTAAATTATACTTTTTATAACTTTCAGGAATTATTTCATAAATCATTTTAACACTTTACCATTAGATGGTTTTCTTAAACAAATGTTACAAAAAAAACCCACCTTAACGAATAAACTTTAAGATGGGAAAAATTGCTATGAAAAAGAAAAAAACACTTTCCTTAGAAAGTGAAGTTCAAATGTAAATAAATTAATTTAATTACGAAAACATATCTTTAACTTTTTCAAAAAAAGATTTATCTGACTTTTCAGGCTTTGGGGTAAAGTGCTCGTCAGACAACATATTTTCAAAAAATTGTTTTTGTTCTTTGTTTAAAGTTTTGGGTGTCCATACATTAATATGCACCAATAAATCACCACTTCCATAAGAGTTGATGCTTGGAATACCTTTACCTTTTAATCTTAATATTTTTCCTGATTGGATGCCTTCTTCTAGTTTAATTCTAACTTTTCCAGATACAGTTTCAATCTCTTTGGAAACTCCTAATGCTGCTTCTGGAAAACTTACATATAAATCATAATGAAGATTTTCACCTTCACGTTTTAAAAATTCATGTTCAATTTCTTCAATAGCTACGATTAAATCACCTGGAATACTATTGTTTCCTGGTGCTTCATTTCCTTTTCCAGCAACTTTCAATTGCATACCATCAACAACACCAGCTGGGATTTTGATGGATACCGTATCCTCATCTGTAATCATCCCTTGTGCATCAGCTCCATTGGGTTTTCCATCCAAAATTTGACCCGAACCATTACATGTTGGACAAGTTGAAGCAGTTTGCATTCTACCCAAAATGGTATTGGTTACACGCATAACTTGGCCTTGACCGTTACATGTAGCACATGTTTTAAAAGTAGCACCAGAAGCTTGAACCTTACGTTTAACTTTTACTTTCTTTTCAACACCATTGGCAATTTCCTCCAGTGTTAATTTAACTTTTATTCTAAGATTACTTCCTTTTACTCTACGTTGACCGCCACCGCCAAAACCGCCACCAAAACCGCCACCGCCAAAGGCACTTCCAAAAATATCACCAAATTGACTAAAAATATCGTCCATATTCATGTGACCACTTCCGCCACCAAATCCTCCTGCACCATCAAAAGCGGCATGACCCATTCTATCGTAACGAGCTCTTTTATCGGCATCACCTAAAACTTCATAAGCTTCTGCAGCTAATTTGAAATTTTCTTCAGCTTCTTTATCGCCCGGATTTTTATCAGGATGATATTGAATCGCTTTTTTTCGGTAAGCTTTTTTTATTTCTTCTGGAGTTGCTGATTTGCTAACGCCTAATATTTCGTAAAAATCTTTCTTCATTAAAACTTTGTTTTATGTTCCAAAAAATGGAAATCTTTGAATCCTTTATAGCTTTTAATTGAAATTATTGTCCAATTACAACTTTTGGAAAACGAATAATTTTATCCCCTAATTTGTACCCTTTTTCAATAACATCAACTATCTTTCCTTTTAACTTTTCAGATGGAGCTGGAATTTGAGTTATAGCTTCTGCAAAATCAGCATCAAAAACATCACCTGCTTTTACTTCAACTTCCTCTAAACCTTTAGAAACAAGGGTAGATTTTAATTTTTCATGAATTAATGCCACACCCGTAACCAAATTTTCATCTTCAGATTTTGAAATTTGAGTCATAGCTCTATCAAAATCATCCATAACTGGCAAAATAGCTTGTAAAACTTCTTGATTTGCAGTTTTAAATAAATCTATACGTTCTTTGGCAGTTCTTCTTTTATAATTTTCAAATTCAGCAAAAAGACGTAAAAATTTATCTTTTTCACTTGCCAAATCTGCAGTTAATTGGTCTTCAACTGACAATTCAGGCTGTTGTACCTCTTGATTTTCTGAAACATTTTCTTCGTTAAGAATCTCTTTTTCTGTGTTTTCAGTACTTTCTTGACTCATATTCTTGAATATTTTTTTAAACATTTTTTGTTTATCAGTCTAATGCAAATCTATTGCCAATTCAATTATTGTGTCAAATTGTCATAACTTAAACAACACTAACCTACTTTAAGCACTTTTTTTTAAATTTTTTTTAAGAAAATTTAATACCGTGATTGTTAATTTTGAACGAATTTAAATATTAAAAAAAATGAAAAAAATTATTGCATTAAGTTTAGCAACTTTATTTTTTGTAAGTTGTAAAAATGAAGAGAAAACTACAACAGAGGAACCAACAATTTCTGAAGGAAGTGTAGATGGAACTTTTAAAGTAGACTCAACATCAACCGTTAATTGGGTTGGAAAAAAAGTAGCAGGACAACACAATGGTACAATTGCTTTAAAAGACGGTCAATTTGTGGTTGAAAACGGAAAAATCACTCAAGGTAAATTTATTTTAGACATGAATTCTATTGCCGTTTTAGATTTAGAAGGTGATGAAAAATTAAGTTTAGAAGGACATTTAAAAGGAACTGCAAAACCAGAAGCAACCGATCATTTTTTCAATGTAGCTAAATATCCTGAAGCTTCTTTTGAAATGACCAAATTTGAAAATGTTGACGGTAAAGACATGATGGAAGGTGATTTAACAATAAAAGGCAAAACAAATCAAGTGAAATTTGCCGTAAATTTGGCTAATACTGATGGAAGTGTAACATTAACTTCACCAGAGTTTGAAATCAATAGAACTTTATGGGATGTGAAATACGGTTCAAAATCGTTTTTTGATGATTTAGGCGACAAGTACATTAATGACGAAATTGCTTTACAAATCAATATTAAAGGAATTAAAGAATAATTTCAAAATAAGATAAACCAAAAAGGTGCTAAATTTATATCATTTAGCACCTTTTTTTATTTAATAATATCGTGTAACGCCTTGTCTAATTTAGCAAACTTAAATTGAAATCCTTCATTTAATATTTTCAAAGCACTAACACTTTGACTTGAAAAAACTAAAATATACATTTCACCTAAAATCAATCGCATCACAAATTTTGGAATATTAGGAAGCCATAAAGGTCTTTTTACAACCTTTGCAATCGCTTTAGTCATCTCATTATTGGTTACCGGATAAGGGGAAACAGCATTATATATACCTTCTAATTCACTTACTTGTACATAATAAAATAAGTTTACTAAATCCTTAATATGAATCCAAGATTGATATTGTTTTCCTGTACCAAAAGCGGCACCAACACCAAATTTGATTGGAGTAAGCATTTGAGGTAAAGCACCACCATTAATAGATAGTACAATACCAATTCTAACTTTAGCTACTTTAATATTAAGAGCCGTAAAGGTATCTACTTCATTTTCCCATTTTTGAACTACTTCACCTAAAAAAGAAGCATCAACTCCTCTATTCTCTTCGTTGTAAATAGCGCCAATACTGTCAGGATAAATACCAATGGCTGAAGCTGAAATAATGTGCTCTACCTGATGAGAATTGTTTTGTAAAGTTTTATAAAGCAATCGGGTTGGAAGAACTCTACTTTCTAAGATTTCCTTTTTATAAGATGCCGTCCAACGTTTTGCAACGGTTGCTCCTGCCAAATGATAAATTACTGAAATTCCTTTTAAAGCTTTAACATCAATTTCGTCGGTTGATGGATTCCAATAAAAACCTTTATAATTGTCTTTAGTGACCAATTTATCTTTAGAGGTCGATAAATAATGTACTTTTATGTTGTGTTGGTGCAAAACTTTCACAAGTTCCTGTCCAATCATACCCGTTGCACCAGTAATTAATACGCTCATTTTTTCTTTTTATTCAAAGTTACTAAAGATAAGTTCAAACTTAAAACTATTTAACTACTGTTAACACTTGTTTTTTTGAATTAACTGCGAACAACCAACAACCATAAACTAACAACCATCAACCCTTAACTTTCAAACTCCATTCAAATTGCATTTCAGAAACTTGATCTCCTTTTTCATCAGTTCCTATGGAAGTCAACCAAACGGTTTGTCCTTCATTTGTAGCAATGGCTTGTTCAATTATTGCTTTTATTTTATTGCCTTCGTTACATTCAAAAGTAATTCTACCCTTAGCCTTTTTAGTAAAAGTTGCCTTATTATGAGCTACTAGCATTGAAATATTTTTACCACTTTGCTTAATTTGCCACATCACTAATGCTCCTGTTGTAAATTCGGCAGCCATAGCTTGAACGGCAAAATACATCGAATTGAAAGGATTTTGATTCAACCATCGGTGCTTTACTGTAGACTGACATTTTTCGGGTAAAATAGATTTTGCTCGAACACCACACCAAAAAGCAGCTGGTAATTTAAAAAACATAAAAACGTTTAATTGGAAAGGAGTAACCTTCATGATTGCCTTATTTTTCTGCTAATATACAAAAAATAGTAGGCGTACATAATAAATTATATTTGTTAAATAAATGTTAAATAGTAGTACTATGCGTAACATAATACCATTCAATAGACATATATTTGTATAAGAAAATAATAGGTTATATAATTTTATTAGTTTCAATCATCAAAAATGCGAAACTCAAAATCAATCAGAGTCCTCTGAAACGAGTTAAGCAAAAATCAAAAAACGAGTAGTAACTTAAAAAAAACAAAAGTGAATTATGAACATTGAAAACACAAAAGCTCAAATGAGAAAAGGTGTTTTAGAATTTTGCATTCTTTCAGTATTAAAAGTAAAAGATGCATATACTTCTGAAATTCTTGAAACATTAAAAGAAGCTAAATTATTAGTGGTTGAAGGTACTGTTTATCCTTTACTAACCAGACTAAAAAATGATGGATTGTTAATCTATCGTTGGGAAGAATCAACTTCTGGACCGCCAAGAAAATATTATGGTTTAACAGACGAAGGCAAAGAATTTTTAAATGAATTAAGCAGTACTTGGAACGAATTATCAAATGCTGTAAACACAATAACAACACAAAATTAACTATCATGAACAAGACAATAAGTATAAATTTAGGAGGTTTCTTTTTTCACATAGATGAAGATGCTTTTAATAAACTTAATCGTTATTTGGATGCGGTTAAAAGATCACTTTCGCCTGAAGGAAGAGAAGAAATAATAAAAGATATTGAAAGCCGAATTGCCGAACTTTTTCAAGAAAAAATAATCAACGAAAAACAAGTCATCAGCTCCAAACAAGTGGAAGACATGATTGCCATAATGGGACAACCCGAAGATTATAAAATTGACGAAGAACCTATCGAAAAAAAATCTAAAAATCAAAACACTTACTATTCTTCAAAAAAACTATACAGAGATGTAGATGAAAAAGTACTTGGAGGAGTTTGTGCTGGATTTAGTCATTATATTGGTATTGATGCCATTTGGTTAAAAATTGTATTCATTCTTTTAACAGTTTCAGGTGGTTTCGGTATTCCATTATACCTTATATTATGGGTATTATTACCAAAAGCAACCACAACGGCTCAAAAATTAGAAATGCGTGGTATGCCTATTAACATCAGTAATATCGAAAAAAAGGTAAAGGAAGGTTTTGATGACATTGCTTCAAAATTTAATGATATTGATACCGAAAAAGTATTGTATAATGTTAAAAATGGTTCTCAAAAAGTAGGTTCATCAATAGAAGATTTATTTTCCAATTTATTCAAATTCTTTGGTAAAATACTTGGTGGATTTATTGTAATGATTACATCTATAACTTTAATTTCCTTATTAATTGGAACTATTTTTATGTGTTTTTCTACTTCTGTAGATCATATAAACATGCCTTGGAATGAATATTTAAGAGCCAGTAATTATACAGATTTTCCAATGTGGATTGTTCAAATATTTTCCTTTTTTGTAATTGCAATTCCTACGTTCTTTTTTATGATTTTAGGATTAAAATTACTAATCAGCAACTTAAAATCTATAGGAAGTTATGCCAAATACAGTTTGTTGGGTTTATGGATTCTTTCCATCGTATTCTTAGTGTATTTTGGATTAAGACAAGCGTCGGAAGTGAGCTTTGAAAGTAAAGTCGTGGAGAAAAAAGAAATTGGAATGACTTCAAACGATACTTTAAAAATTTACATGAAATACAATAATTTTTATGCTAAAAGTATCAATCACAAATCGGATTTTAAATTCATTAGAGACGAAAAAGATCAAGAAATAATTTACTCCAACAATGTCAAAATTCATTTAATGAAAACCGATGAAAACAAACCTTTCATTCAAATTGAAAAAACGGCATACGGAAATTCATACGAAGCTGGAAAACAAAGAGCAAAAAAAATCAATTATAATTATGATATTCAAGGAAATAACATTAATTTAGATAATTATTTGATTACCGATAGAAGTAATAAGTTTAGAGATCAAGAAGTTCATGTTTATATCTATATTCCTAAAGAAACGGTTGTGTATCCAAGCGAATCCATAACCAACTATTTGACTAACAATTATTCCGATATTAATATGTATTATGGTAAAGAAAATCATTTTTACAAGTTAATTGGCGGCGATTTTAAATGTTTAGATTGTCCTGAAGGAGAAGAAAAAGAAGATTGGGAAACTTCTGAAGATGATACAAATGAAATTGAATTGAAAATCAATGGAAAAGAAATCATTTCAAGTAAAACCGAATCTACAACCATCAAAATAGATGAAAATGGTTTAAAAATTGAAACAAAAGACCGAAAATAAAACAGTAACAACTAAACTAATTAATTATGGTAAACATTATTTTTAGAATCACAAAATTTATTCTATTGCTTGTTATGGCTGCAATGCTGTTGTTATCTTGTGGTAATAACATGAATTTTAACAACGGATTAAATGGCAACGGAAACGTAGTTACAACCAACAGAAGTGTTTCAGAGGCATTTGAAACAATTGAAGCAAAAACAGGAATTACAGTAGTCATCGAACAAGCAAACGAAGCCTCAATTGACGCTAGAACGGATGAAAATTTACAGGAACATTTAAAAACTGAAATTTCAAACGGAGTACTTTCTATTTACTTTGACGAAAACATCAACGATG
Source organism: Flavobacterium sp. (assembly GCF_965657075.1). Taxonomy (GTDB): domain Bacteria; phylum Bacteroidota; class Bacteroidia; order Flavobacteriales; family Flavobacteriaceae; genus Flavobacterium. The sequence continues at coordinate 124,636 of NZ_CBFHMV010000004.1, read as the reverse complement.
CTGAAGAACGTAAAGTATTTGTAAAAGTACCAAACGTAACAAAAATTGCGTCTTCAAGTGGTGCTTCTGTGGAAGGTACAAATACAATAAAATCTGAAAATTTAGCCCTAAAATCAAGCAGCGGAAGCGAAATTAACTTGAGTATCAATTCAAAAAACTTGAGTTGTGACAGCAGTAGCGGTAGTAAAATTGAGGCCAAAGGAAAAGCAGAAAATCTTAGAACAGAATCTTCAAGTGGAAGTTCAATCATTTTAGACAATTTAGAAACTGCAAATGCAGTATGCAAAGCATCCAGCGGAAGTACCACAAAAGTAAGTCCAATTGAATCACTAGATGCAGATGCCTCAAGCGGAAGCAGTATAAAATACTATACCAATCCAAAAAAAATAACGGTAGATGAAAGTTCAGGAGCCAGCGTTTCCAAAAAATAAGTAAGAAAGTAACATCAGCCTCAAAACTGGTGTTTTTTTTGGTGTATAAAAAAGCATACTTTTGTAAAAATAAATCAAACAAGAAATCGTTCTAATTATAAATGGATTGAAATAAACTTCTTCAATAATAACACGATACCATTGTTCTAGATTTTTGGAACGACATTAAAAAAATAAATAGTTACATATGAAATCGCCATTAACAACAAGTTTGTTGCAAACAAACACCAATTAAAATAAAGCGATACTATATGACCTTTGAAAAACAATAAATATTTACATATGAAATTAAAACTTATTGCAATTGCCCTTTTTCTAGTTAGCCTGTCCTTCGGTCAAAGAAAGGAAAAAATCAAAGGCTCTAAAATTGTAACGGTTCAAATAAAAGAAACCGAAAATTTTGACGGAATTGACATTGCTGACAACATTGAAGTTTTTTTAGTAAAAGCCGATAAATCCTCAGTAGAAATTGAAGCTGATGACAACCTTCATGATGTTATTGTTTTTGATATTTTAGCGGGAACTTTAAAAATAAGCACTACGAAAGAAGTAATAAGAGCCAATAAATTTAGTCTAAGAATCAATTATACCGACAGTTTAAAAACTATTGTTGTAAAAGATAAAGCGAAGTTAAATGCACTTTCAGACCTAGAATTAAATGATATTACAATCAAAAACTTTGACGATTCTAAATCTTTTTTAAATGTAAAATCACCAAAGTTCACCATTCAATTAAACGACAAAAGTGAAGCCGAATTAAACATTAAATCTGAAAATACAATTTTAGAAATCAGTAAAAATGCCAGAGCAAAAGCCCTAGTAACCTCAACTGATTTTAAATTAGATATGTACCAAAAATCGGATTTAGATATTGAAGGAGAAACGGTTAATGCTCAAATTAGATTGGACAATAACGCCGATTTAAATGCGAAAAAATTCAGTGTTTCTCAAATGAATTTAACTACTGAAGCCTATACTTCATGTGCTGTAAACGTTAAGGATAATTTAAAAATTTCTGCTACAGGAAAATCTAAAGTAGAACTATTAGGCGATGCTAAAATTGAAATTATTGATTTTAAAAATAACGCAATTCTTGAAAAAATAGAAAAATAAAATGAAAACAATAGCTATAGTTTTCTTGTTGATAGTAAGCTTAGGTTTTGCTCAAACGGAAGAAAGTAATTTCCCAAATGATTTTTTTGGAAAATACAAAGGCAAATTAAAGATTACTACTGCTAACGGTTCACAAGAAATTGATATGGAATTTCATTTGTTACCATCAGATACTTTGGGTAAATACCACTATACCATAATTTATAAATCTGATAAAATCAATCAAGAAAGAAAATATACTTTAGTAGAAAAAGATAAAGCAAAAGGACTATATGTAGTGGATGAAAATAACGGAATACTCCTAAATACCATGTTTGCTAATAATGCATTATATTCCATTTTTGAAGTACAAGGTGGATTACTAACTACAATAGAACATTTTAACAAAGACTACATGGATTTTGAAATTATGTATTCTCTAAAAGAAAAAGTTGAAAAATCAGGAGATTCTGGTGAAGAAATTCCTGAAGTACTTTCCTATCCTGTGAGTAGCGTACAAACCGCAAGGTTATACAAACAATAAAAAATCCAGCGTAATTGCTGGATTTTTTTTGTATCACTATAAAACTAAAATTATTCTTTAGAGGCCAAATAACGTTCTGCATCCAAAGCAGCCATACAACCTGTTCCAGCAGCAGTAATAGCTTGTCTGTAAACGTGATCCGCAGCATCACCACCAACAAAAACACCAGCCACATTAGTCTTAGCTGTTCCAGGTACATTTTTTATATAACCCGTTTCATCTAAATCTAAATAATCCGCAAAAATATCAGTATTAGGTTTATGTCCAATGGCTACGAAGAATCCGGTAGCTAGAATTTCAAATAATTCACCCGAAACTCTATTTTTAGCTCTAACACCAGTTACTACTTGTCCATCGCCCAATACCTCATCGGTTTCAGTATTTAATAATATTTCAATGTTAGGAGTATTTCGAACTCTTGCTTCCATAATTTTTGAAGCTCTAAATTGCTCACTTCTAACCAACATGGTAACTTTGGTACACAATTTAGATAAATAATGAGCTTCTTCACAAGCACTATCACCTGCTCCAACAATAACTACTTCTTGATTTCTGTAGAAAAATCCATCACAAACCGCACAAGCAGAAACACCTCCACCAAGATTTAAATATTTTTGTTCAGAAGGTAATCCCAAATATTTTGCAGTAGCTCCTGTTGAAATAATAACTGTTTCAGCATGAATTTCTTTATCATCTTGAATCCAAACTTTATGAATATCACCCGAAAAATCGACTTTAGTAACCCATCCATCACGAACATCAGTACCAAAACGCTGTGCTTGAGCTTGCAAACCAACCATCATTTCTGGTCCAGTAATACCTTCAGGGTTTCCTGGCCAATTTTCCACTTCATTGGTTGTTGTTAATTGTCCTCCTGGTTGTGTACCTTGGTATAAAACAGGAAACATATTTGCTCTAGAAGCATAAATGGCAGCAGTATATCCAGCAGGACCAGAACCAATTATCAAACATTTTACTTTTTCTATAGAATCTAACATAATAATATTATTTAAAGACCCAAAAGTAGCAATTTTGAATGAATTGAAAAGTAATATTACTGACAAAAAAACCAATAGCAGTATTATTAAAATTTATTATTCAAAATGATTTGGAGATTGAAAAAATAAATCTATATTTGCAATCCTCTTTCGGGGTGTAGCGTAGCCCGGTCATCGCGCCTGCTTTGGGAGCAGGAGGTCGCAGGTTCGAATCCTGCCACCCCGACGAAAAATCCTTTTCTTATCAGAAGAGGATTTTTTTTTTGATTAAAATTTATCATTAAAAGAAATTATGATATATATTCTTTTGTGTTGAAATTTATTACTTTTGTTAAAAATATTTACAATGCTTATAATCGGAATAGCTGGTGGTACAGGAAGTGGTAAAACAACAGTGGTACACCAAATAATGAATGAATTACCTCAAACAGAAGTTGGAATAATTTCGCAAGACTCCTATTACAGAGAGACTTCAAATCTTTCTTATGATGAAAGAACTAAAATCAATTTCGATCATCCAAGAGCTATTGATTTTGAACTACTTGTTGAGCATTTAAAACAATTAAAAGAAGAAAAAACAATAGAACAACCTGTTTATTCCTTCGTAACACATAACAGAACAGATGATGTTATCGTAACGCATCCAAGAAAAGTGATGATTGTGGAGGGAATTCTTATCTTAGCAAATCCAGAATTACGGGAATTATTTGATATTAAAATATTTGTTCATGCCGATTCTGATGAAAGATTAATTAGACGTTTAAAAAGAGATATTGCAGAACGCGGTAGAGACATGGAGGAAGTATTAAATCGATACCAAAATACTTTAAAACCAATGCACCAACAATTTATTGAACCTACAAAAGCTTATGCCGATATTATCATACCAAACGACAAATACAATACAGTAGCTATAGATGTGGTTAGAGCCGTAATCAACCAAAGAATTGAAAAGTAAATGATAAAAAAATTCAAAGCACTTCTTACAAAATATCCGCATCTTAAGTTTTTAGGAAACAGGTACTTTTTGGTGCTTTTTATATTCATCATTTGGATGCTGTTTTTAGACAATTATTCCTACTTGGACCACCGTGTTTTAAACAAACAAATCAACGAACTAGAAGACAACAAAGCTTATTATAAAGAACAAATTAAAAACGATAGTATTAAAATAAAAAAACTTCAAGATCCCGACATGACCGAAAAATATGCAAGAGAAAAATATTTCATGAAAAAAGATAGTGAAGACATATACATCATCGAATTTGAATAAGACTTACAAAACTAAAAAAACAGATAATATGAAAATATTTTTTAATCCCTTTTTGTTTACACTATTAATATTTAACGTTTTTTTAGTTAATTCTCAATCTGGGTGTACAGATACTTTAGCAAATAATTACGACCCAACGGCAACTACAAATAATGGAAATTGCATGTATGACAATACAACTATAAGTCCTACAAACTCCATAGTACTAAGTAATTTAATCAACGAAACATCAGGATTACTAGAATGGAACGGATATTTATACACTCACAACGACAATTCTGATACCAATTTATATAAATTAAATAAAACCACTGGAGAAATTTTACAAACAATAGCATTACCAAATGTTCAAAATATAGATTGGGAAGATCTTGCGCAAGACAACACACACATATATATTGGCGATTTTGGAAACAATGCATCAGGAAATAGAACCAACTTAAAAATATATAAAATATTAAAAAATTCCTTAGAAACTTCACCAATTATTGAAGAAATAAATTTTAGTTATTCAAATCAAACCAATTTTTTAGCTCAAACGGCTAATAATACTGATTTTGACTGTGAAGCTTTTGTAGTAACTTCTAATGAAATTATTCTTTTTACTAAACAATGGGTATCCGGAAACACAAGCATATATTCATTGCCTAAAACAGTTGGTTCACATAATGCAATGCTATTAACTACTATAAATAATGTAGGATTAATAACAGGTGCAACCATAAAAGAAGATGTTAATCTAATTGCAATGTGTGGTTATAGTTCAACACTAAGCCCTTTCATTTATTTGCTCTTTGATTTTACTAATACAAACTTTAGCACTGCTAATAAAAGAAAAATAAATATCAACTTGCCTTTTCATCAAGTTGAAGGAATTTCCACTTCAAATGGTATTGACTATTTTATTACGAACGAAAATTTTGTAAATACAACCTTTGGAATTAATAATCCTCAAAAACTCCATATATTTTCTTTAGCAAATTTTTTAAATCCTTATTTAAGTTCTTTAACTTTAAATGAATTTGATAATAAAAAATATTATTTGTATCCAAACCCAACAAATGATTTAATTTACTTTAATAACATATCTGAAAAAATACCCTACATCATTTTTAATAACCTTGGAAAAGTAATTAAAGAAGGTGAAATAGAAAATAATAAACTAAATATTGATGGTTTTAAAAGTGGGGTTTATTTTTTAAAAAACACAAAAACAAATGAAGTTTTTAAAATAATTAAGAATTAGAAATGAAAGATATAATGTTCAATGAATTTAAAAAAATAAGCTCAAAACAATGGAAACAACAAATCCAATTTGAACTAAAAGGAGCTGATTATAACGATAAACTGGTTTGGGAAAGTCTTGAAGGTATAAAAGTAAAACCTTTTTATCATAAGGATGAAGACACCACAATAAATGAGGTTCATACAACAATTACTGATTTCAAAATCTTACAAAACATCTTTGTTTTTGATGTTGAAAAATCCAATTCAAAAGCACTTGATGCCCTAAATAGAGGTGCTGAAAGTATTAGATTCACCATCGAAAACGAAAAGATTAATTCAGATGAATTAATGAAAAACCTTCCTTTGAAAAACGTTTCTTATTACTTCAATTTAAAATTTTTATCAATCGATTTCGTAACTAAATTACTAGATTTCGCTTCCAAAAACAAAGCAAATTTCATAATCCAATTAGACCCAATCGGTCAATTAGCAAAAGACGGAAACTGGTATAAAAATTTAGAAGCTGATTTTAAAAGTTTAAACCAAATTGCCTCAAAATCTAAAATCTCTTTTTGTACTATAAAATCAGGAATTTACCAAAACGCTGGTGCCAATATGGTGCAACAACTAGCCTACACTTTAGCCCATGTAAACGAATATTTCAATAGAGTCGAAAACCTAAACCAACCCATAACGATTGAAGTTGCGGTTGGAACCAATTACTTTTTTGAAATCGCCAAACTTAGAGCATTACGAATATTATTCAATGCACTAGCCAAAGAATATAATCATACTTTTGAATGTTCCATTGTAACAACTCCTACAAAACGAAATAAAACCATTTACGATTATAATGTCAACATGCTGCGAACCACTACCGAATGTATGTCAGCCATTTTAGGAGGAGCTAATGCAGTGGCCAATTTACCTTACGATGCACTTTACCACAAGGACAACGAATTTGGAGATAGAATCTCTAGAAATCAATTATTGGTCTTAAAAAAAGAAAGCTATTTTGATAAAGTCAACAATCCTGCGGATGGCGCTTATTATATAGAAGCATTAACAGTGCAATTGGCAGAAAAAGCTCTAACACTATTTAAAGATATAGAAGCCAATGGAGGTTTTATCACACAACTAATTGAAGGAACCATTCAAAGAAAAATCAACGAATCGGCTCAAAAAGAACAAGATTTATTTGATTCAGGAAAAGAAGTTTTATTAGGAACCAACAAATACCCTAACAAAAACGACAAAATGAAACACGATTTAGAGTTATATCCTTTTGTAAAAAATAATCCAAGAAAAACCTTAATCACTCCCATAATCGAAAAACGGTTGGCAGAGAAAATGGAACAAGAACGATTGAATACAGAAGAATAATTGCTTATATTTACATCAATAAATCAAATACTTATGGAAGCCATTAGACAATTTGTAAAAGTGAAAAATCACCAAGTAAATATCACGTTACCTGAAGATTTTAATGCCGAAGAAGTGGAAGTAATCATCTTTGCTAAAAGTGAATCAAATTTTCAATTATCAGAAGAACAATTGCAAATTTTAGATGATAGACTTAATGAACCTGAATCTGAATATATTTCATCTTCAGAATCTTTAAATAAAATAAAAGAAAAATATGGGTTTTGAGATAGTCGTTTCTAAAAAAGCCCAAGTTGAAATTGAAAATGCAATAGAATATTATTCTGAAATAAATTCGAAACTTGCTTTAAGATTTTATGCAGCTTTAAAAGAAACTTATGCAAAACTTGAAATTAATTCATATTACCAAATAAAATTAAAAAATTACAGAGCTGTTCCAATAGTAAAATTTCCATTCTTACTTTTCTTTGTCATCAATGAAGATAAAAATGAAGTAAAAATACTTTCTTGTTTTCACACCTCAAGAAATCCAAAAAAATACCCAAAATAGATTTTTAAAATCATGCGTAAAAACATCCAACATATACAAATAAAGTCAGAAGTCAGAAGTCAGAAGTCAGAAGTAGGTAGTAAATCTACCAACAACCATCAACCAACAACTAACAACTTTCTCACCGCAGAAAACATCGAAGTCAAACCAACCTACTCCAAAGAAGATATAGAAAACTTGGAACACATTGGTTTTGCAGCTGGTTTTGCTCCTAATCTTCGTGGACCATACGCAACCATGTATGTACAAAGACCATGGACCATCCGTCAATATGCAGGATTTTCAACCGCTGAAGAAAGTAACGCATTTTACAGAAGAAACTTAGCCGCTGGACAAAAAGGTCTTTCCGTAGCTTTTGATTTAGCAACCCACAGAGGCTACGATTCTGATCATGAAAGAGTTTTTGGAGACGTAGGAAAAGCAGGAGTTGCCATCGATTCTGTAGAAGACATGAAAGTCTTGTTTGACCAAATTCCACTCGGAGAAATGTCAGTTTCAATGACCATGAATGGTGCTGTTCTACCTATTATGGCTTTCTATATTGTTGCTGCAATGGAACAAGGAGTTGATATCAAAGACTTATCAGGAACCATCCAAAATGACATTCTAAAAGAGTTTATGGTTAGAAACACTTACATCTATCCACCTACTCCATCTATGAAAATTATTGCTGATATTTTTGAATATACTAGTAAAAACATGCCCAAATTCAACTCGATTTCTATTTCGGGTTATCACATGCAAGAAGCTGGAGCAACCGCTGATATTGAATTAGCTTACACTTTAGCAGATGGTTTAGAATACATCAGAACCGGAATCGCAGCTGGAATGGACATAGATACTTTTGCTCCTAGATTATCATTCTTTTGGGCTATTGGAATGAATCATTTTATGGAAATTGCCAAAATGCGTGCCGCTCGAATGTTATGGGCCAAACTACTAAAACAATTCCATCCAAAAAGCGATAAATCATTAGCTCTTAGAACACATTGCCAAACCAGTGGTTGGAGTTTAACAGAACAAGACCCTTTCAATAACGTAGCTAGAACAACCGTTGAAGCTGCTGCTGCTGCTTTTGGAGGAACACAATCGCTACATACAAATGCATTAGACGAAGCCATTGCATTACCAACAGACTTCTCTGCAAGAATAGCTAGAAATACCCAAATATATCTGCAAGAAGAAACCAAAATAACTAAAACGGTAGACCCTTGGGCAGGTAGTTATTACGTAGAAAGTCTTACTGCCGAAATTGCTGAAAAAGCATGGGCTCTAATTGAAGAAGTAGAAGCTTTAGGTGGAATGACCAAAGCCATCGAAGAAGGAATTCCTAAATTGCGAATTGAAGAAGCCGCTGCTCGTAAACAAGCTCGTATTGATAGTACACAAGACATAATTGTTGGTGTCAATAAATACCGTTTAGAAAAAGAAGATCCATTACATATTTTAGATGTGGACAACGACATGGTTCGCAAGCAGCAAATTGAACGTTTGGAACAAATAAAAGCGTCACGTGATAACGAAAAAGTAAAAGCATGTTTAGCAAAATTAACCGATTGTGCTAAAAACCAAAATGATAATTTACTATCTTTAGCCGTAGAAGCTGCCAAACATAGAGCAACTTTAGGAGAAATTAGCGATGCTTTAGAAGAAGTATTCGGAAGATATAAAGCACAAATTAGAAGTTTTAGCGGAGTGTATAGCAAAGAAATAAAAAATGACGAAAGCTTTGAAAAAGCCAAACTATTGGCTGATACTTTCGCAAAAAAAGAAGGTCGTCGTCCTCGTATCATGATTGCAAAAATGGGACAAGACGGTCACGATCGTGGTGCTAAAGTAGTAGCTACAGGTTATGCCGATGTAGGTTTTGATGTGGACATTGGACCCTTATTCCAAACTCCAAAAGAAGCAGCCAAACAAGCCGTAGAAAATGACGTACATATTTTAGGAGTTTCTTCTTTAGCAGCAGGACATAAAACCTTGGTCCCACAAGTAATTGAAGAATTAAAAAAATACGGAAGAGAAGACATCATGGTAATCGTAGGTGGTGTAATCCCAGCACAAGATTACCAATTCTTGTTTGACGCAGGAGCTGTAGCCGTTTTTGGACCTGGAACAAAAATCAGTGATGCAGCCATAACCATTTTAGAAGTTTTATTAGAAGAATAAATAATGAAGAAAATCCTTTTTATACTAATCATATTAGGAATTAGTCAAATACAAGCACAAGAATATGCTAAATATTTACCTTATAAAGTAAATGATTTTTTTGGTTTAGTAAATGACCAACAAGAGCAAATCATAGAACCAAGACACAATGAACTTAAAATCATTGGTGCTTTTGAATATGCCCTATTTGACAATAAACATTGCTATAATTTATCCAACGGAAATAATGTAGAGCTAGCCTTAAATAACAATACAAGTTTAGTAATCATTGAAAAAGAACTATATGTCTTCAATTCGCAAAACAATGCGTTGGTAAACCCTTTTACCAAAGAGAAAATTACTTTACAATTAAAATACCTTAATTTTTACAACCGAACCTTTTACGACAAAGTCACCAACACCTACTTTGAAATCATAGTAGCCTTAACTTTAGACAATAAAAACCTGTTTTTTGCCAATACCAAAGCACTAAAACCCTTTATAAAAGGCAAGTTTGAATACAAAGATTTTGAGGTAATCAATTTATATGAAAATGGGGTTTCAAAAGAAATTGGCATCATGACCAAAACCAACAACAACATCACATGCTACAATTACAACGGAACAAAATCCTTTACATTAAGCCCATCAGATTACAAAGAAACCAATGATTACAGCATCAAATTCAAAGACGAAGTAGCAGATAAATTCACAACCCTATTCGGATTCAAATCGGACAGATTTCCTACATCTTATGCCTTAAGTCCCATGCCAATGATGGCAGCTACAGGAAAATACCACAACCGATTTATTAGTAAAATCGAAATAGGAAACGGCTACTATTTAGAATCAATAGATTACAACTATGAACTAAAATCAAACCAACGCATCAATTTAGAAAACGTAACTTACAACGGAATTTTCATTTTCGATTACGATGAAGCATTCAATTACTTAGAATTTACAAATAAAAAATCCAACGAAAAAATACAATGCTTCGCAAATCATCCCAAAATCAATCCAAAAACCTTAATGCTCCCAAAGGAAAAATTAATAGACATGGGATTACTAAAATAAACAGATAAATAGCATTTTTTTTGGAACACAATGTAAAATAAGTTAACACTATGTCACACAAAGTTTAGCGAAACTAGTAATAATAAACCTTAAAAAACTTAGTGAAACTCCGCGCAAAACTTAGAGAAACTTTGTGCTACAAAACCTTCAAAAACTTTGCGAAAAACTTAAAAACTTTGCGTTAAAAAAAACTTTGAGAAACTCAGTGTAGTACTTAGAGAAACATAGTGCTACCAAAACCCTTCGCGACTTTGCGACTTTGCGAGCAAAAAATCTCCGTGAAACTCCATGCAAAACTTAGAGAAACTTTGTGCTCCAAAAAACTTCAAAAACTTCGCGAAAAAACTTAAAAACTCTGCGTTAAAAAAAACTTAGTGAAACTCCGTGTAGTACTTAGAGAAACATAGTGCTACCAAAACCCTTCGCGACTTTGCGACTTTGCGAGCAAAAAATCTCCGTGAAACTCCATGCAAAACTTAGAGAAACTTTGTGCTCCAAAAAACTTCAAAAACTTCGCGAAAAAACTTAAAAACTTTGCGTTAAAAAAAACTTTGAGAAACTTAGTGTACTACTTTGAGAAACTTAGTGCTACCAAAACCTTTGCGACTTTGCGAGCAAAAAATCTCCGCGATACTCCGTGAAAAACTTAAAGAAACTCTGTGCTACAAAACATCAACAGCCAAAACCCCCTCCAAAAAATCAATCCCCTTCACCTCCTCAAAAAAATCAATATCCCTTTCGTGAGGCAAAAAATCCGAAACAATACGCACTATAAAATCCTGAGGTTTCTTTAGATACATAAACGTATAATCCTCCATATTCACAACCGTGCCTGCCGCTAAATCAGTCGTTCTAACAAACTTATCCGAAGTCAAAGACGACAAACAAGGCAATTGCAATTGAGGCTCAACTTGTATAGGCTTACCATTCTCAAACAAACCACCTTCGTAACCATATAGAGAAGCAGTTGTAATTTCAATAGGTTTACCCAAACCCAAATACTCCGGCAAAGAAGACTCCTTCCCTACCACAGCCGCAAAACCCATCAACACACAAACATCATGAGCAGGCAAATGCATAAAAGTTTTAGCCGTACTTTCCCGACCAATGCCAGAAACTACGACTTCATATTCATGTTTCGGATTAGGAATACGCGACAAAGCCGACAAGACTTTTTCTCGCTCAATGTCCATTGGGGTTAGGAGGATTATTTTCAAGGGATTTTTTTTGCAAAAGTAGAAAATGATTGTTTAACAAAATAACAAAATTTGTTGTTAACAACTATTATTTTATGCTTACAGTTGTAAGCGGGTCAATTGTAGGCATAACGATAAATTTATAACCATGAATATTAAAGAAAAATTTGGACTTAAAGTTAAAAAGCTCAGAGAAGAAAAAGATTTTTCAATTGAGCAATTAGCTAATATTTCAGATGTAGATAGAAATTATATATCTGACATAGAAAAAGGAAAAAGAAATGTTTCGATTGAGATAATTGAAAAAATAATAATTGGATTAGGTACTGATTTTGGAACTTTTTTTAACGATAAAGGATTTAAGAAATGAAAATGAAAGAAAAAATATCAATTGATGAATTTGATGGCAAAAAATTTAAAATTCGATTTGTTGAGCAAGAAGACAATAGAAAAGCTGTCCTAACACATTATCTTCACAATTATCATAATGGAGTAAAAAAACATTATGAAAAAGAAGCTATCCAATATTTAAAACAAATTGTAGAATATAAAAATGAAGAAGAACAATTAAACTATGTTTCAGATGTTGCACTTCAACAATTACTTTTTGAAGTTGAAAATGTTCCTTTTCCGACACCTGAAAACTATACTTTTAAATTTATAGATTTATTTGCTGGTATTGGTGGTTTCAGGTTAGCATTACAAAATCTTGGTGGAAAATGTGTTTTCACAAGTGAATGGGATGAAAATGCAAAAAAAACATATCGAGCTAATTTTGGAGAAACACCTTTTGGTGATATAACTAAACAATACACAAAAGATTATATTCCAGATGATTTTGATGTGTTATGTGCTGGTTTTCCATGCCAAGCATTCTCTATTGCAGGAAAAAGAGGTGGATTTGATGATACAAGGGGAACTTTATTTTTTGATGTAGCAGAAATTATTAAAAAGAAAAAACCAAAAGCAATCTTTTTAGAAAACGTTAAAGGATTAATAAACCATGATAAGGGAAAAACATTAGCTACTATTTTAAATGTATTAAGAAATGATCTTGGCTATTATATTCCTGAACCTGAAATAATAAATGCTAAAGATTTTGGAGTCCCTCAAAATCGTGAAAGAATATATATTGTAGGTTTTAGAAATGATTTAAATATAAATTCATTTTCATATCCAAAAGCACATAATAAAAAAGTCTCATTTAAAAAGGTAAAAGAAAAAAAAGTTGTCCCAACAAAATATTATTTATCCTCCCAATATTTACAAACTTTAGTAAATCATAAACAAAGACATAAAAACAAAGGAAATGGATTTGGTTATGCTATAATTAATGATGAAGATATATCAAATGCTATTGTTGTTGGTGGTATGGGAAGAGAAAGAAATTTAGTTATTGATAAAAGAATCACGGATTTTACACCAACTACTCATATAAAAGGAGAAGTAAATAGAGAAGGTATTAGAAAAATGACTCCAAGGGAATGGGCAAGGTTACAAGGTTTTCCAGATTCTTTTATTATACCTGTTGCTGATGCATCTGCATATAGGCAGTTTGGTAATTCAGTTGCAGTCCCTGCAATTCAAGCTACTGCTGAAAAAATCATTAACTTATTAAATATTTAGTATATGATAACTGGTAATAAAGGAGAATGGAGCGAAATATATACATTATTAAAAATCATTTCAGATAGATTCTTATTTGCTGGAGACAGTGAATTAAACAAAGTCGAAGGTTTAATTTTTCCTATAATTAAAATTTTACGTGATGAAACAAATGGAACTTATGAATATGGATATGAAAGTGATTTAGTCATAATTAAAAAGGACAAAGAAGTTTACAGAATCCCTATTTTACAATTTCAAGAAAATGCTTTTTTTTTACTTTCAAAGCTTAAAGAAAATACAAAAACAACTTTTTCAATACCTGAAATTGAAACCTTCATTAATACCTTTAAATGCGTTTCATTAAAAGCTAAATCTAGTGTTAAAAGTGATATTAAGATAGTTATTCATGATCAAAAAACAGGAACTACTCCAGAATTAGGATTTAGTATCAAATCACAACTTGGCGGTGCTTCTACTTTATTAAATGCTGGGAAAACTACTAATTTTATTTATGAAATAAAAAACATTTCATTAACAGATAATCAAATTATTCAAATAAATTCTATTGAAACTAGAAGTAAAATTAAAGATAGAATAGAAAAAATAAAAGAGTTTTATGGTAATTTAAATTTTATCTCAACTGAAAGTTCAATCTTTGGTAATAATTTAACTTTAATAGATAGTTCACTACCAAAAATACTTTCTGAAATTTTATTACTTTTTTTCACTTCTAATCTTTCAAAAACAAATGAATTAGTCGAAACAATATCACTCTTAAATCCTTTAAGTTTTAATTTAGAAACAAATCATCCATTTTATTTTTATAAAATAAAAAGGTTATTAACTGACATAGCACTAGGAATGATGCCTTCAAAAGTATGGACAGGTGAGTTAGAAGCTACTGGAGGATATTTAATTGTAAAAGATGATGGTGAAGTTTTATGTTATCATATCTACAATAGAAATGAATTTGAAGACTATTTATTAAACAATACAAAGCTTGAAACTGCAAGTAGTACTAGACATGAATTTGGCTCAATATATGTAGAAAATAAAAAATTATATATTAAATTGAACTTACAAATAAGGTTTATAAAATAACCAATGGCAATCCGAAACCTCTGGACAAAAGAAGAACTAATCCTTGCCTTTAATTTGTACTTAAAAATTCCTTTTGGAAAAATGCATAGCACAAATAAAGACATTATTCATTTAGCTAATTTAATTGGTCGAACTTCTAATTCTGTTGCAATAAGATTAGTGAATTTTGCTAGTGTTGATCCTGCTTTACAAGCCAGAGGAATAAAAGGAATGGATGGTGGTAAAAAAATTGTCCAACCTATTTGGGATGAATTTTTCAAAAATCAAGAAGAATTACTTTTTTTGAGTGAAAAAATATTAGCTGAAAGAGAAAATTCAACCATAGAAAATAAATACCAGGAACTCCTTTTTGATTTAAAAGACTTCAAAGGAGAAACAAAAATTAGAGCTGTTAAAACAAGAGTAAACCAATCGGTTTTTAGACAAATGGTTTTAGCAAATTATACTACAAAATGTGCTATAACTGGAATAGATATTCCTGAATTACTTTTAGCAAGTCATATTATGCCTTGGTCAAAAAATGAAGAACATCGTTTAAATCCTGAAAATGGTATTTGTCTTTCTGCTCTTTATGATAAAGCTTTTGACAAAGGAATTATTGGCATCAACCAAAATTATGAAGTAATACTTTCTTCGACATTAAAACAAAAAAAGAATACAGAATTCTTCCAAACTCACTTCGCTCCTATCGAAAATCAAAAAATATCAGAACCCAAAAAATACCTTCCAAGAAAAGAATTCCTAGAATATCATTTAGACACCATTTTCTTAAAATAAAAAATCTACACCACTCCCAAAACGCTAACCACCCCACAATCATCTCCTTTCAGTGCATAATTCACACCATTAACCTCTTGGTAAAAAAGAATGCGCAACATAAAAAAGCGGCTGCCTTGTGGTGTATGGAGAGCGGTAATTCCTAAAGTTACTTCTTGTGTTGGGGTATCAATAGGCACTACCAAAGCATCACTTTCTTGTAAAGCATGTGCTTTTGTTCTAAAATCAAAATCATAACACAACAACTGCATCCCAACATGTGTCGCACCAACAGGGCTTTTTAAATCTTTTTTCGGTGTAAAATCAGTTAGTTGAATAGTACCTGTGGCAACATCTAAAGTATAACCACATTGTAAAGTTTGTGCTAAACTTTGATGGACATTAAACTCAAAACCCTTTACCAAGTTTTTCCCTTCAGCAGTAGCAATTCCGTTAGCCACGGTTCGTTCGCCTCGCAAAGAAATACCATCCAATAAAATCAATTTTCTCATTAAGGCATTCACTCTACTATACATTCGGTTTTCAGCAATTCCATGGGTATAAACTTTCAAAGGCTGTCTAAAAGCACTACTCATTTTAGCCGCACTTCCCATTTCCTTACCAGCATCCCTAAAAGAAGCATAATTGGGTGACGTTTTATATTTCTTTTTTGAAATAGATTTAGCTTTTCGAGCCACACTTTGCCCTTCCAAACGGTACAGAGTAATACCATCTATAGTGCCATAAAATTGCAATAATCCTTTAACCTTTGCCATAGTTGATAACTATTAATTACAAGTCAAATATACTAAAAAATAATACTTATAGTATAGTTTTAGTATAATTATAGTATAGTTTAAATATAAATATTGTTATTAACATGAATGGAAACAAAACATAAAAAACATACAAAATCAAAAAAATCAGACCCTAAAACAACTAAAAGTCAGTCAAAACCCTTAACGAAAACGTTGTATTAACCTTTACATCACCTTTACAAAAATTACAAAAAACAGCAGAAACCTTTAGGAAAAATTAAGCACAAGTAGTGTTTACAAGGTTTTTTGTAAGTTATAAGTGTATAGTTTATTTTAAATTCTATTTAAATGGGTTTCAAAAAAAAGATTCTAAATTTAAAATTCTAAACATACACGAGAATTAAACCCATATCATGTTAAAAAAAAGCCTTCTTTTTCTATTGCTATTCCAACAAACCATAACCTTAGCGCAACTGGGATTTTGCAACGGAAGTAGTGGTGCTCCAATTTTCTTTGAAAACTTTGGTAGCGGTTTAAATTACGGACCTGCTTTACCTGCTGGCATCACCAATTATATATGCGTAAATAGCGGCTTTCCTCAAGACGGTCAATATACCCTATACCACAGAACCAACTTAATTCCAAATTCGCAAAACTGGTTGTTTTCGTTAGATCACACACCAGACAACGAGCCTGATGGTAGTAATGGAAAATGTTTAATTGTTAATGCCAGTAATGTTCCTGGACAATTTTACAACAGAACCGTAACAGGATTATGCAGCAATACTACATTTGAGTTTTCCGCTTGGGTACTAAATATTTTAAATGCCACCGTCGCAAATGGTTTGCCAATAAATGTAACTTTTGAAATATGGGATGCCACTGATACGGTTTTACTTCAATCAGGAAACACAGGAAATATTAACAGCACATTTGCACCTGTTTGGAATCAATTTGGCTTGGTATTTACATTACCTGCGGGTCAAACTTCTGCTATTTTAAAAATGCGAAACAACGGTGTTGGTGGCAATGGAAATGATTTAGCCATTGACGATATCATGTTTCGTGCTTGTGGCGAATTCAGTACCATAACTACTGCCGGAACTTCTATAAACGCAATAACCATCTGCGAAAATGAAACCATAGCCAATACCAATTTGCAAGTAACCACTACAGGAACTGCAACTAACGTTTACCAATGGCAACAAAGCAACGACAATGTAACTTACACGGATATTTCTGGGGAAACTTCCAACATTTTAACCATTCCTTCAACACTTAACAGCACCACATTTTATCGTGTCAAAGTAGCCAATGATGCCGCCAACTTAAATAATTCGTTCTGTACAACCATTTCAGAAATTTTCACAGTTAATGTAAACCCACTTCCGAACACTCCTGTTTCCAATGGAGATACAACCAATTGCAGCAACCAAACCGCTACGCTTGAAGTAACCGTAAATACCAATGAAAGTGTAGATTGGTACGACGCTCCAACTAACGGAAACCTCTTACAAGCCAACTCAACAAACTATACTCCAACTACCAGTGGTACTTATTATGCAGAAGCTTACAATACCTTAACAAATTGTAAAAGCAGTACAAGAACAGCAGTAACGCTTTTACCAGCAATAACAGTTACAACATCTGGCACCACTACCCTTTGTTCTGGTCAAACAACAGCCATAAATTTAGCAGCTTCTGACAACAACGCAATCCTAAATTGGACTGCAACTTCTACAGATGTAGTTGGATTTGCTGACGGTACAGGAAACAGTATAAATCAGACCTTAACCTATGCTGGCACTACAACAGGAACTGTAGTATACACCATTACACCTGTAATTAACGGCTGCGAAGGAACACCAGAAACCATAACAATAACTGTAAATCCTCAAGAGGTAATCACCCTTACTTTTAACGGTCCTGCTACATCGTATTGCATCAACGAAGTCGCTCCTAATTTGCCTTCAAGTTCTTCCAACACCACACCAATTAGCGGTACTTGGACACCCGCAAGTATTGATACATCAACTTCTGGAACAACAACTTACACGTTTAATCCACAAACTACAGACTGCCAAAACATACAACCGTTCCAAATCAACATTACCGTTGGAAACAACATTGTGCCCGATTTTGAGGCAAACAGTTCTATTTGTTTGGGAGCTACACCACCGCAATTAAACACGACATCGCCCAACGGAATAACAGGAACATGGAATCCTGCAACGATTGACAATACAGTTTCAGGTTCCTACACCTTTACACCAAATCCAAATCAATGTGCTGTAAGCCAAACCATAAATATTACCGTTTTAGAAGCAGATGTTACAATTAATGGACCTACAACGCTTTGTTCCGGTCAATCAACGGCCATCAATCTTACAGCTGCTGATCCCAATACAACTTTCAGTTGGACGGCAACTTCATCAGATGCAGCAGGTTTTGCTAACGGTACCGGAAACACAATCAATCAAACCTTAACCTATTCTGGAACTGGAGTTGGAACGGTAGTGTATGCCATTACCCCTAATTTAAACGGTTGCGATGGCACAACAGAAACTGTAACTCTAACTATAAATCCTCAGGAAACCATAGTGTTAACATTCCCAACATTACCTACAACCTACTGTTTAAATTCAGTTGCTCCTGCATTACCAACTTCATCATCCAACACTTTACCTGTAAATGGAACTTGGTCACCAGCAACTATTAATACAGCAATTGCAGGAACTACAACGTATACATTTAATCCACAAACAACAACTTGTCAGAATATTGCGCCTTATCAAATAACCGTAACAATTTTAAGTAATGTTACTCCTAATTTTCAGGCTGATTTGTCTTATTGTTTAGGAACTATACCACCCCAACTAAACACCACATCGCCTAACGGAATTACAGGAACATGGAATCCTGCAACTATTAACACCACCACTTCAGGAAGCTATACTTTTACGCCAAATCCAAACCAATGTGCTGTAAGTCAAACCATAAATGTTACCGTTTTAGAAGGTACACTAACCAGCATTTCTTTTACATCTACTGGTGCTTTTTCAGAAAATCAAATCGTAACGGTTTTAGCAATGGCATCGGGAAGTTATTTATACCAATTAGATGATGGCGATTTTCAACAAAGTAATGTCTTTGAAAACGTTGCTCCAGGCACTCACACCCTAACTGTAATTGACGAAACAGGATGTTCACAACCCGTAAGTGATGAAATTCTCATTGTAGATTATCCTCACTTTTTCACTCCAAATGGTGATGGGTTTAACGATTATTGGATCATTTCAGGTTTAAACAGTCTGCAAAACCCTAAAGTCTCCATTTTTGATCGCTACGGAAAATTAATAACACAAATTTCAAGAATAAATACAGCTTGGGATGGTACTTTAAATGGGCAAAACTTACCTGCAGATGACTATTGGTTTACTATTGATTATACAGAAAATAACATTCAAAAAACATTCAAATCGCACTTCAGTTTATCCCGATAATTTAATAGCACTTTACAAAGGGTTTTAAATTTAAAAAGCTATCTTTACTAAAAATCAAACCTAATGGCAAAAAGTCAAGACTCAAAAAAGACCGAAAAAAAGGAACCCCTTAAAACGGCAAAAGAAAAAAAGGCAGATAAACGAGACAAAAAAAACAATCCTAAAAGAGATTAAATAAAAAACACGATACCAATATCGTGTTTTTTGTTTTTAAAAAAGCTTATTTAACAAATTCACTTTGTATCTGATGCTTATCGATATAAAGTTGCATTTGTTGGGCTACTTGCTTCGGTCGGTCCGATGAAATGATCATAACGCCTTCATTAACGATATCTAAATAAACACTATCGTTTTTGGCTTCGGTACTTTTATCAATATTCCCCATAGTACCAGAAATACAAGTAATCCCTCTTGATTTCATATAGGTCATAACCTCAGGCTTTGGAAAGGTAACGCCTACAAAAGCGACCATATTTTCTACTTTTACACCCAAATCTTCCATACGTTCTATATCTTCTTTACCTCGTGCAGAAACGGACAAAAGCAAATCAGGAGCCAGAGCATAAACTTCCGCAGCTTGATTGGCATTATAAGTAATGATTATGCTATAATTTTGAGCCTTATTTCTAGCAACAGCATCAACAACTTTTTTAAAAGGAACACCTCTTTTAACGTCTAAAGTATAAACCACTCTATCTTTTCCCCATTGCAATACTTCATCTAAAGTTTGAATTTTGTAAGGAGTAATATTGCCTTCATTATCTTTAAGAAAAAGATCTTGTAATTCCGAATAAGTATAAGTGGAGATGTTTCCAGTTCCAGTAGTAGTTCGGTCTAACGTATTATCGTGCATCATCACCAAAACAGAATCTTTAGTCATAGCAATATCTGTTTCTATAACTGCAGGATTATAAACAATAGTATTTTGAAAAGTAGCCGTGCAATTCTCAGGAAAATTAGTAGTTGGACCACCTCTGTGCGCACTAACTATAGGATAAAAATTATTCGCTGAATGAAAAAAAGATTGAAATTCAAGTGTTGTGTTAAAGGAAATCCTGTGCTCCTGTTCTTGACTCAAAAGAGTAGTCGTACTAAAAATTAATAATAACAAGGTAAAAAAAATGTTTTTCAAAATAATTGATTTTTATATGACACAAAATTAGGTATAAGTTTACTATTTACTTGTTAAAAAAAGGAATAAAAAAGAAGAAATAGTGTTGACAAACCTTAAAAGACAGACCAAAATACCCCTACTGACAACT
Source organism: Flavobacterium sp. (assembly GCF_965657075.1). GTDB lineage: Bacteria > Bacteroidota > Bacteroidia > Flavobacteriales > Flavobacteriaceae > Flavobacterium. Next base: position 103,729 of record NZ_CBFHMV010000004.1, on the reverse strand, counting down.
TTAATCTATTGTTAACAAATTAGCCTTGAAAAAACCATAATTAATTGTATTTTTACGGTTCGAAATTTAAAAAGTCAAATGGGTAAAATCATTGCAATAGCAAATCAAAAAGGTGGCGTTGGAAAAACGACTACAACTGTTAATTTAGCAGCTTCATTAGGTGCTTTAGAAAAAAGAGTATTACTTATAGACGCTGATCCTCAAGCAAATGCAAGTAGCGGATTGGGAATTGATGTGGAATCGGTTGAAATTGGTTCGTACCAAATTCTAGAACACAGCAATACTCCTGACGAAGCAACAATTACTTGTTCTGCACCCAATGTATGGGTCATCCCTGCACACATAGACTTAGTAGCTATTGAAATTGAATTAGTAGATAAAGAAAATAGAGAGTACATGCTGAAAAAAGCATTGGAAAGCGTGAAAGATAAGTACGATTATATTTTAATTGACTGTGCGCCTTCTCTTGGACTGCTAACATTAAATGCACTAACAGCTGCAGATAGTGTTATCATACCAATTCAATGCGAATATTTTGCCTTGGAAGGATTAGGAAAATTATTGAGTACCATTAAAAGTGTTCAAAAAATCCACAATGCCGATTTGGATATCGAAGGCTTATTGTTAACCATGTACGACAGTCGTTTACGTTTGTCGAACCAAGTGGTTGAAGAAGTGCAAAAACACTTTTCAGACATGGTGTTCAATACCATCATTCAAAGAAATATTAAATTAAGTGAAGCCCCAAGTTTTGGAGAAAGCATCATCAATTATGACGCAACCAGCAAGGGAGCAACCAATTACATTAATTTAGCAGAAGAAATTATTAAGAAAAATAGCAATTAAGAATGGCAAAAGCTGTAAAAAAGCAAGCATTAGGAAGAGGATTATCTGCTTTGTTAAAAGATCCAAGCAACGATATTAAATCAGTTGATGATGTAAATGCAGACAAAGTAGTGGGCAATATAGTAGAATTGGACCTTAATTCTATCGAAATAAATCCCTTTCAACCAAGAACCAACTTTAACGAAGAGACGCTGAATGAATTAGCTACCTCTATTAGAGAACTTGGCGTAATTCAACCTATTACTGTAAGAAAACTCGATTTCAATAAATACCAATTAATTTCAGGAGAACGTCGTTTAAGAGCTTCTAAAATTGTAGGATTAGAAACTGTTCCAGCTTACATTCGTATTGCAAATGATCAAGAATCATTGGAAATGGCTTTGGTAGAAAACATCCAACGTCACGATTTAGATCCTATTGAAATTGCATTATCCTACCAACGCTTGATGGATGAAATTAATCTAACACAAGAACAAATGAGTGATCGTGTAGGAAAAAAACGTTCAACCGTTGCCAACTATCTTCGTTTGTTAAAACTAGACCCAATCATTCAAACCGGAATAAGAGATGGTTTCATTTCTATGGGGCATGGTAGAGCATTAATTAATATTGAAGACGGCGATATTGCAGGCGATATTTACTACAAGATTGTTACTCAAAACTTATCTGTAAGAGATACCGAAGCATTAGTCAAAAAATACCAAGAAAGTCTGTTACCTAAAGCCAAAAAACCAAAAGCTGACAATTTCAACGTTAATGAAGATCAAAAAAAGCAGTTTACTGAATATTTTGGCACTAACGTAGACATTAAATCTTCTGGAAATGGTAAGGGAAAAATTACAATACCTTTCAACTCAGGAGCTGATTTTGAAAGAATTCTTAAATTAATAAAACAATAGTGAAGGGTCAATTTCTAAAGGTACTGCTTTTTATTTTTGTGCTGAGTAACACTACTTTTGCTCAAGAAGAAACTACTGTTCTTAAAGCTAATGACACCATTTCAGTTGAAATTAATCCGCTAGCTCCTTCAAAAGCCGCTTTTTTCTCAGCCATATTACCTGGTCTTGGACAAGCTTACAATAAAAAATATTGGAAAATCCCTATAGTTTATGGAGCTTTGAGTATTTCTGTTTACAACTACGTAGACCAAAACAAAAAATACAACGGTTTTAGAGACGAATACAAAAAACGTATTGACGGTACTTCTTTGTATGAAAACGACTCGTTTTATGGTGACTTTTCAGACGATAGTGTTTTACGAGCTCAACGTTTTCATCAAAGAAATCGTGACATGTCTTTATTATTTACATCGCTTATATACATTTTAAATATCGTTGATGCCAACGTTGATGCGCATTTAATGCAGTTTAATGTAAACGACAACCTTTCATTCAAACCAGATGTTAGAATGAATGAATTCAATACCAATGCAAATGTTGGCTTATTGCTTAAATATAATTTTTAGTTAAATAATGCTCCAATTGTAACAAATTCTTTAAAATCCTACTTATCTTTTAAAAACATGAAAATTGCACTCTTAGGTTACGGAAAAATGGGTAAGGTTATTGAACAAATAGCTGTAGAAAGAGGTCATGAAATTGTTTTAATAAAGTCAAGTTCTAATACATTTGAAGGATTAAAAGATGCTGATGTGGCTATCGATTTTAGCATTCCAACAACAGCTGTAAGTCACATTACGGAGTGTTTTAACACCAATATTCCTGTAATATGCGGTACAACTGGTTGGCTTGAACATTACAATGAAATGGAAGCTTTGTGTCAGCAAAAAAACGGTAGTTTTATTTACGCGTCTAATTTCAGTTTAGGGGTCAATGTCTTTTTTGAATTGAACAATCACTTGGCCAAAATAATGAACAACCTGAAACAATATCAAGTTTCTATGGAAGAAATTCATCACACTCAAAAACTAGATGCTCCAAGTGGAACAGCAATAACTCTAGCCAACGGAATCATAGAAAATTCTTCCTACAATAAGTGGACTTTAGAAAATCCAAAAGAAAACGAACTACATATTGAAGCTAAAAGAATAGAAAATGTACCAGGTACTCACAGCGTTTTTTATGATTCAAATGTAGATCAAATTGAAATAAAACATACCGCACACAGCAGAGAAGGTTTTGCTTTAGGAGCAGTTGTTGCAGCAGAATGGTTGGTAGGTAAAAAAGGTGTTTTTACTATGAAAGATGTGCTTCAATTAAATTAAATAATAAAACACGTTAATTAGTACATTCCTAATTAGCTTAAAATATAAACTTTAAAAAGTAAAAAGATGTCAATAGTTCAATGGTTAGTATTCATCCTATTTGTTCAAGTTATACACGGTATTTGCACTTGGAAATTATACATTGCAGCGGGTAGAAAGGCTTGGGAGGCATTTGTTCCTGTTTATAACGGAATTGTTTTAATGCAAATCATCAACCGACCAAAATGGTGGATATTTTTGCTTTTCATTCCAATTATCAATTTATTACTTTTTGCAGCTATTTGGGTTGAAACCCTTAGAACTTTTGGCAAAAAAAGCACTTTAGATATGATTCTTGGTGTGGCAACTTTAGGTTTATATGTTGGCTATGTCAACTACACACAACAAGTTACCTATCACAAAGACAGAGATTTAACACCAGCCACAAAAGGATTAGACTTTGTGGGTTCTATAACTTTTGCAATTGTTGTAGCTACATTGGTGCATTCGTACTTAATTCAACCTTTTACTATTCCAACTTCTTCATTAGAAAAATCCCTGTTAATTGGTGATTTTTTATTTGTAAGTAAATATAATTATGGTGCAAGAACCCCAATGACAACTGTTGCTGCTCCAATGGTTCATGATACAATTCCTTTGGTGAATGTAAAATCGTATACTACTTGGCCGCAACTTCCTTACTTTAGATTTCCTGGTTATGAAAAAATTAAAAACAATGATATTGTTGTTTTTAATTGGCCTACAGATACACTTTATAACATGTACAAAGTAGCCGATAAACGCTACGATAAACCCATCGACAAAAAAACAAACTACGTAAAACGTTGTGTAGGTATTGCTGGTGATTCTTTACAAATAAAAGACGGAATCGTTTATATAAACGGAAAAGAACTGATTCTGCCTGAAAGAGCAAAACCTCAATTTTTCTACAAAATAAAAGTAAAAGAAAGCTCGATTCAAAATATAAAAGACGAATATCAAATTACTGAAGCAGGTTCCATTTTTGAAATCAATAACAAAATATGGGACAATCCTTCGATAAAAGAAGAATTGATTAAAAATTATAGTTTTGAAGAAGTAGATAGAGATTCCATAAACTCCTACGTAAATGGTGGTATTGACGAAAATTTATTTAAAAAATTAAGTTTATCATTTTCCAACTATTACTTTTATGCCAATCTTACCAATGATAAGTATGAAAAAATAAAAACGGATTCAAGAATTGCATCTGTAGAAAGAAGAGTAAGCAAAGTAGCTGAAGATGGTATTTTTCCTGACTATAAAGACGGAAAACCTTCTGTAACCAACAACTGGAATGTAGATAATTTTGGTCCAATCTATATCCCTAAAAAAGGAGCAACAGTAGCTATCAATAGAGCATCTTTACCTTTTTATAAGAAAATCATTGCTGAGTATGAAAACAACGATTTGCAAGTAAATGGTGGTGAGATTTTGATTAATGGAGAAAAAGCAACCTCTTACACATTCAAACAAGATTATTTTTGGATGATGGGAGACAACAGACATAATTCATTAGACGCACGTTTTTTTGGATATACCCCTGAAAATCATATTGTTGGAAAACCTATTTTTATTTGGATGAGTTGGGATTCCAATGGTGAAGGTATTAAAAATAAAATACGTTGGGACAGACTGTTTACAACTGTAAGTGGTGAAGGACAACCGCAATCTTACTTTAAATATTTTTTAATCTTTTTGGCAGGTTATTTTGCTTTTGATTATTTCAGAAATAAGAAAAAGAAAAAAGAAGTCAATTAATTAGATTTGAAACTAGTACAGTAAAAATATAAAATGAAAACCTTACTTCATCCAACCTATTTCCCATCCATAAGTCATTATATAGCAATGGTGCAAGCGGATGAAATTGAATTTGAATTTGATGATAATTTTCAAAAACAAACCAACAGAAACCGAATGTACATTTATAGTGCAAACGGTTTGCAATTGCTAAATATTCCAGTGAAACATAGCAATAATAAACATCAAAAATACAAAGATGTTATTATAGAAGACGCTTTTGGTTGGCAAAAAAACCATTTCAAATCCTTGGAAGCCAGTTATAGAACTTCTCCATTTTTTGAATATTTTGAAGACGATATTATTCCCCTTTTTGAAAAGAATCACAAATTTTTATTAGACTTAAATTTTGAAGCTTTTGAAGTTGTAAATGCTTGTTTAGGAATACATCTTCCTTATACCAAAACCACAGAATATTTTCACGAAGCAGCACAAAAAAAAGATTTACGCTTCTTGGTAAATGGTAAAAAAGATACAACGCTATTGGAACCTTACAAGCAAGTTTTTGATGATAAACACGGTTTTATAAATAACCTTAGTATTTTAGATTTACTTTTCAACGAAGGACGATATGCTTTAGAATATCTGAAGAATCAACCTCTAATTAAATAAATAAAAGTTTTTTTTTGCTTATTTAATCAATTCTAATCTTGTAGTAAGTGGAAAATGGTCGCTTTTTGCAAAAGAATCAAACGTGTTATATTCTTTAACTAAAAACTCTTTTTCTACAAAAAAGTAATCTATTCGTGCAGGATAATATTTGAAATTGTAAGATTTTCCAAAGCCAGAACCAGCATCGTTAAAAGCATCTTTCATGTCATTTTTAACCAATCTGTAAACGTATGAAAAAGCACTGTTATTCAAATCGCCACATATAATTTTAGGCAACGGACAATCCTTTACATGTTTTACTAGTATTTCAGCCTGATTTTGTTGTTGTGCAAATCCCTTACTTAATCGATTAAAAATAAAAGTTGAGTTTTCTTCACTAATTTCGTTATTGATGTCTTTACTGATTTTTATAGATTGTAAATGCATACTATAAACCCTAATGGTGTCTTTGTTTTGAATAATATCAGCATAAATAACTTTATTAGAAGACTTTGGAAACTCAATTGTGCCAGAATTTACAATTGGAAATTTAGAAAAAATAGCTTGTCCATATTTGTTTTTTTTACCTTCAGTTTCAATAAACGAATAGTTGTATTGATTAAAAAAAACCGATTTTAATGGCGAATATTCTTGAATACAAAGCACATCAGGATTTTCATTTTTAACAAATTGCACAATTTGATTGGGTATGTTTCTTTCGGGCAACCATTCGTACAAATTAAACAACCTAACATTATAACTCATAATGGTAAAATCATTTTTAGAAACTGGTAAATTCGTTTTAGAAAATTTATAAAAACGTTCAATGGTTGAAATCCCCAATAATAAAATGATAGCAGAATAAATCATTCTCTTTTTAAATTGAATCATCCAAAACAAAAAGAAAAGAAAATTAACAATCAATAAAACAGGTAAAAAAAGCGTAAAAACACTTAATGAAGGAAATAATTTTGGAGCTAAATAAGGCAACGCAAAAGCCAATATAGAAACTATAAATAGCAATATATTAAGCAAATTCATTACTTTACTTACCCATGTTTTATTTCGCATCTAATTTATTTTCCTATTTTGAATAAAAATTCTTTTTCTTCTTTAGACAAACTATCATATCCCGATTTACTAATTTTATCTAGAATTTCATCAATTTGTTTTTGTTCTACACTTGTTTTTGTATGCTTACTTAAATTTGATGAAGTTGTATTAATATGAACTTTTGAAAATGGTGTTTTCTTTTTCTTTTTAGGAAAGTTACTCTTTGAAAACAGCTTAGCCAAATCAAATCCATTTTGAAGCAATTTCACATAAATAAATCCAAACAAGGCTCCTGCTATATGAGAAAATCTTCCACCAAAAACACTGTAATTAACCCCTTGTTCCAAAAATAATTTAAAAACAATAATAACGTCAATTCCTAATAATATTGCGGTAATGTACCATAATTTTATGGTTCCAATTAAAGGAATTTTTAAAAGATAATTTGGAGCATAAATCGTTGCAGCAACTAGTAAACTCATTACAGCAGCACTCGCACCTACTAATGGAACAACAATTCCTAGAAAATGAAAAAACAAAACAAACACCAAACCTGAGAAAATTCCTCCAGAAATATAAACTACTAAAAATTGCTTTTCTGTAAAAAAGGTCAGAAAAAATCGACTTACAAAATGCAACATCAACATATTGAAAAGAATATGTATAAATCCGTTATGAACGAACATATAAATAAAAAGTGTCCATGGGTTATATAAAGTAAAATCTAGAGAAGATTTAACCGTCATAAAACTATAAAAATCGAAAGAAGCACTTTTGAAGTTATAACAAAAAAGAAGCGACAAAATAAATACACCAATATTCCAAAAAATGATTTTTTGTACAATATCATTATTCAAATACTGATGCTTTAAACTTTGAAAAATATTCATATTTGTTTTTTAATTCCAACGGTTATTATTGAATTGATTTTTCTTCCAATACCACATCATTACAAAACCAGCCAATGCACCTCCAATGTGCGCTGCATGACCAACTCCGGTATCTCCTTTTAAAATAATTCCGTAAATAATATCAAAAAATAAGATGATTGCTGGAACAAAATATTTAGCTTTAATAGGAATTGGAATAAACATCAAATTTAACTCTGCATTAGGCAAAGCAAAAGCAAAAGCAACTAACAAACCATAAATAGCACCAGAAGCTCCAAGTGATTTTCCAAAATAAATGTTAGAAATTAAATTGAACTGATCTTGATCAATTATACCATTAAAAGAAGTCAAATTACCAGTGTTTAAGGCCGTTAATATTTCAGATTTAGACAAGCCCCCAGAAATCAAAGGACTAATAGCGTTATAAAATTCAAAATAATTATAGCCAACATATAAAACAGAGCCTATTATTCCACATGAAAAATAAAAAAATAAAAACTTCTTACTTCCCCACATTTGTTCTAAAATACTTCCAAAAGTAATTAAAGCGTACATATTAAATAAAATATGCATGATGCTTCCATGCATAAACATACTGGAAACTATTTGCCAAAAACCAAAATGGTCATTTTCTACATAATTTAAAGCTAATAATTCAACAGTATTAGGCACAAAATTACTACCAATAAAAAATAAAACATTAATAATCAACAATTGTTTTACTGTCTCGGTCATGTTCATCATAAGGAAAATCTTTTTTCTAAATCATCAACGGTTAGCGTAATGAAAGTAGGTTTATGAAAAGGTGAAATATTTGGGTCTTTACAAGCAAATAATGAGTTTACCATATTATCTAATTCAATGTCCGTAAGATATGTGCCCGATTTTATAGCCAAACTGTTCGCCATTGATTTAGCTATTATGTCATTTTGAGAAAAACTATCCGTGGTAAAATCAACCTGAATATCTGAAATTAAATCATCCAACAAACTTGGCACTTTACTCTCTTGAATATTAGAGGGAATACCCGAAAAAATAACGGTTTCTTTAGTAAATTTATCAAATACAAAACCAATATATTCTAAAGGTTCTTTTAATTCTTTAATTAAATCCAATTCTTGAATAGACATTACTATAGATAATGGAAATAATAATTGCTGACTAGTTCCTTTTAAAATAGTAATGTTAGTTAAAAATTGCTCATACAAAATACGTTGATGTGCTTTGCGTTGATCAATAATTAACAAGCCCGATTTTATAGGACTAACTATGTATTTTTTTTGTAGTTGGTATTTCTTTTGAGAAACAGTTTCTACTTCTTCTGCATCAAAAAGCGAAGTAGCAACTTCATCTTCTGACTCATAACTAGAGACTTGAGAATTAAACTCATCATTTAATCCCAAATACATACTTTCCCATTTTTCAGAAGTATCTTTACGGATGTAACTAGAATTTGAACTTGGTTTTGTTACCGATTGAATGGTTTCATCGGATTTAAAAGGATTGAAATTTGAATCAAACTCAATCAAAGGAACATCAATGGCTTTGTCTTTGTATCCGTAAGGAGTATCAAGATTAGAATCTCTTTCAAAATCTAAAATTGGAGAAACATTGAACTGTCCTAAACTGTGCTTTACACTAGCTCTTAAAATAGCATAAATAGATTGTTCATCATCAAACTTAATCTCTGTTTTTGTGGGATGAATATTGATATCAATGGTATGCTTTGGAACATCAAAAAATAAAAAATAAGCGGGTTGATTGCCTTCTTTAAGCAAACCTTCATAGGCATTCATTATCGAATGATGCAAATAACCACTTTTAATGTATCTGTCGTTTACAAATAAAAATTGTTCACTTTTATTTTTCTTAGCATATTCGGGTTTAGAAACAAATCCGTGCATGGAGACAATATCAGTGCTTTCAGAGATAGGAACTAACTTTTCATTAGTTTTTCCAGAAAAAATATTAACAATACGCTGACGGTAATTGGAATTTGGTAAATTAAAATATTCTTCTCCATTATGATATAAACTAAAAGAAATTTCAGGATGAGCCAAAGCTACTCTATGAAATTCATCAATTATATGTTTAAATTCTACCGTTTCAGATTTAAGAAAATTTCTTCGAGCAGGAATGTTAAAAAACAAATTTTTAACTGCAAACGAAGTTCCTGTTGGAACCACAATTACATCTTGTGAAACAAATTTACTTCCTTCAATTACAATATGAGTTCCTAATTCTTCCGTAGCTTGTTTGGTTTTTAATTCAACATGTGCAATTGCTGCAATAGAAGCTAAAGCTTCACCACGAAAACCTTTGGTATGTAAATCAAATAAATCTTCAGCATTTTTTATTTTTGAAGTAGCGTGTCTGTCAAAACACAAACGAGCATCAGTAACACTCATACCTTCACCATTATCAATAACTTGAATAAGTGTTTTGCCGGCTTCTTTAATCAATAGTTTTATTTCTGTTGCTTTGGCATCAACAGCGTTTTCTATCAATTCCTTAACTACAGAAGCTGGACGTTGCACAACTTCACCCGCTGCTATTTGATTGGCAACATGATCGGGTAATAACTTTATTTTTGCTGACATTAATATAAATCAATATTTAACGAACGAAGAATTCCATAACAAATTAACACCAAAACTCCAGCAATAATGGCAATTCTTAAACTACTACCATCAGAGGTACGATAAGTGCTTTCTTTATGCCATCCTTGTCTAAATGAAATAGGTTTTGGAGAATCTCTCAATAATCTTCGTTCTGATAATCGTTGTTCTCGCTTTTCTTTATTTTCATCATAATATCTAGGTTGGTAATCAAACTTTCTATAAGAATGAAGACGTAAAAGTGATTTTATAAACATAACGTATTATTTTATAATTCAAATTTAATTAAATATTGACAAAAATTCATAAAAAAACCCACTCAATTGAGCAGGCTTTCTGTTTTTTAAGTAAACTTTAACCTAAACTGACCATTTTAATGGCTGCTATTGCTGCTTCAACTCCTTTGTTTCCGTGTTTTCCTCCACTTCTATCCAAAGATTGTTGTTTGTTGTTATCAGTTAAGAGACAAAATATAGTTGGAATTTCGTACATCAAATTCAAATCCTTAATTCCTTGAGTAACGCCTTCGCATACAAATTCAAAATGCATGGTTTCCCCTTTTATTACACAACCAATTGCAATTATTGCATCAACTTCTAAAGTATCGTGCATTTTTTTGGAACCAAAAATCAATTCAAAACTTCCTGGTACATTCCATCTTGTAATATTTTCTGGTAAAGCACCACAATCAACAAGTGTATCAAAAGCACCTTTGAAAAGTCCTTCAGTTACATCATCATTCCATTCTGAAACAACAATCCCAAACCGAAAGTCTTTCATGTTTGGGATTGTGTTTTTATCGTAATTGGATAAATTTTTATTTTCTGTAGCCATTTATTCAGTTCTAGCAATATAAGCATCAATATTTGCTGCTTCTGCTGCTGTTGGATAAGATTCTTTAATTTTTTTGAATGACTTTGCTGCTACATCAGTTTTACCGTTTTGCAATGCTAAAATAGCATGTTTAAATAAATATCTAGGCGTAGTAAAATCATTTTCAGAAGCATTAGCTGCTTTTTCATAGTATGATAAAGCATCTTCAACTTTATTTAATTCAGAAAAACAATCTCCAATTGCTCCGAAAGCAATAGGTTGCAACATTTCGTCATTTGAAGAAAACGCTTCTAAATGCGTTACTGCTTTTTTGTAATCTTTTAAATTTAAGTAAGACATTCCAGCGTAATACTGAGCTAAATTTCCAGATTGAGTACCAGAATATTCAGAAATAACACCTTCAAATCCTAATTTACCTTCACCACCTTTAAGTGCTAAATTAAATAATGAATCTTGAGCGGTTTGAGCATTAACGGCATCATTAAAGAATTTTTGTGCTTGAAACATTTTACTTGCTGCTTCCTCCTCTTTAGGCTCAACTATGAATCTATCATAAACAAAATACAAAGTTAAGAGTAAAGCAATAGCTGCTACAACTCCCATGATGATTTTTTGGTTTTCAACAACCCAATCTTCAATTTTATTAGCACCTTCGTCTAAAGTATCAAATACTTCTGCTGTTGTACTTTCACCATTGTAGGCTACGTCTTCAATTTCATTTGTTGCATCATCTGCAATTTTCTCTGGTTTAGGTGCTTTGTAACCTCTTTTGTTATATGTTGCCATTTAAATTTAATTTAATGAGGTGCAAAAATATAACTTTTATTGAAACTGCCATAAAAAAGTTAAGAAAATTAAAAACAATCTAAAGCATCATAATTATTAAATAACTATTAAATTTGCAATTCATTAGTTTTTTTAAACCTAAAACCTTCTTTTTATTTTGTTTTTACAAACACTTTCTCTTATTAATTACAAGAATATTTCTGATAAAAATTTAGATTTTGACTCCAAAGTCAATGGTTTTGTTGGTAAAAATGGCGTTGGTAAAACTAATGTTCTTGATGCAATTTATCATTTGGCTTACGGCAAGAGTTATTTTAATCCATTGGCCAGTCAAAACATCAAACATGGCGAAGAATTTTTTGTTATAGATGGTGTTTTTACAAAAAATGACAAGGAAGAAAAAGTAGTTTGCAGTTTAAAAAAAGGACAAAAAAAAACCATTAAGCGCAATGGCAAAATTTACGAAAAACTTTCAGAACACTTAGGATTAATTCCTTTAGTAATTATTTCACCTTCAGATGTCGACTTAATTATTGAAGGCAGTGAAACTAGAAGAAAATTCATTGATAGTGTCATTTCAATTTTGGATAATTCGTATTTAAACGAGTTAATTCAGTATCAAAAATTAGTGGCTCAAAGAAATGCTTTATTAAAATATTTTGCAGTAAATCATGTATTTGATGCTGATAACTTAGCCATTTACGACGAACCTATTTCAGAGTTAGGTTTTCAAATATTTACCAAAAGACAACAGTTTTTAGAAAATTTTATTCCTATTTTTCAAAAACATCATCAAACCATTACCGATTCTGCTGAACAAGTTCAATTAAAATATGAAAGTCAATTGTTTGAAAATACTTTTGCTAATTTATTAAAGAACAATTTAGCTAAAGATAGAGCTTTACAATATACTTCGGTCGGAATTCACAAAGACGATTTATCTTTTGAAATTGACGGTTTTCCAATTAAAAAATTTGGTTCTCAAGGACAACAAAAATCATTTTTAATTGCCTTAAAATTGGCTCAATTTGAATTCATAAAAGTAAAAAGTGGTGTGTTACCTATTTTATTATTTGATGACATCTTTGATAAATTGGATGAAACTCGTGTTCAAAAAATAGTTTCAATGGTAAATAATGATGTTTTTGGTCAAATTTTCATTACCGATACTCATGAAGCAAGAACGGAAAGCATAATTCAATCCACACATCAATCGTATAAGATTTTTAGGTTATAGATGTTGTTTAAAGTTTCTCATTGATTTTAATATTGAAATTGTTATTAAATAATAAATCCTATTTTTACACTTTAATTTTTACTTATGAATTTTCAGTCTAATTTTCAATTAAAAGAATACAATACTTTTGGCATTTCGGCTTTGGCAAAAGAATTTATTGCTGTTTCAAACACCGATGAATTATCGACTGTTTTGCAATCCAATAAAGACATTTTTGTGCTTGGTGGTGGAAGCAATATGTTGTTGACTCAAAATATAGAAAAACTAGTTGTACATGTTAATTTTAAAGGAATTGAAATTGTAAAAGAAGAGGAAAATTTTATTTGGGTAAAAGCGAATGCTGGTGAAAATTGGCATGAATTTGTCCTTTGGTGTATTGCACATGATTTTGGTGGAATTGAAAATTTATCCTTAATTCCTGGAAATGTAGGAACAACTCCTATTCAAAATATTGGTGCTTATGGTGTGGAAATTAAAGATACTTTTGAAAGTTGTACTGCTATGGAAATTGCATCTCAAAATTTAAAAACTTTTGATAAAGCCACTTGTAATTTTGGATACAGAGAAAGTGTGTTTAAAAATGAGTTGAAAAATCAATACATTATCACCGATGTAACATTCAAATTAACAAAAAAAAGCCACAAAATTAATACTTCATACGGAGCAATTGAAACTGAATTAGTAAAAAACAACATTACAAATCCTACTCTAAAAGAGGTCAGTGATGTTGTAATTGCCATCCGTCAAAGTAAATTGCCAAACCCAAAAGAGCTAGGAAATAGTGGAAGTTTCTTTAAGAATCCAATTATTTCAAAAGCTGATTACGACAAAATAAAACAAAATCATCCAGAAATACCACATTACATAGTTTCTGAAACTAAAGTAAAAGTTCCAGCAGGTTGGTTAATTGAACAATCAGGATTTAAAGGAAAACGCTTTGGTAACGCAGGAATTCATAAAAATCAAGCTTTGGTTTTGGTGAATTATGGCAACGCAACTGGTCAAGAAATTTTAGCCGTTTCAAAAGATATTCAACAAACCATTTTTAAAAAATTTGGCATTCATATTGAAGCTGAAGTGAATGTCATTTAAAAATAAATTCAAATATAAAAATCCAAAACCAAATTACTGCAAAAATTCTAAATTCTGAATTCTAAATTCTAATTTTCTCCCTATCTTTGCATTAAATAAAATTACATAAAAATGTTTAAACTTATTTTACTTTCGGTTGGATTGTTAGCGCTAGCTTTTTCTGGTATTGCAATAAAAATTTGGGCAAAAAAAGACGGTAAATTCTCTGGAACTTGTGCCAGTCAAAGTCCTTTTTTAAATAAAGACGGTGAAAGTTGTGGTTTTTGTGGTAAAACTCCAGAACAAATGAAAGATTGTAAAGAGACTTCTCATAGCTAATATTTTTACATGGAAATGATTTTATTCATTTTGCTTTACAGTTTTATTGCAATAGTTTTAGTTCAATTTTTATACTACATTGCTGTTTTCGGACAATTTACTTTTGCCAAGAAACAAAACGTCACTCCCAAAAAAGTGCCTGTTTCTGTTATTGTTTGTGCTAAAAATGAAGCAGAAAACATCAAGAAGTTTTTTCCTTTATTAATCCATCAAAATTATTCAGATTTTGAAATTGTTTTAATCGATGATGCTTCTAGTGACGAAACTTTAGATTTATTTGAAGCATTTGAAAAACAATATTCTAACATCAAGTTGGTTAAAGTTGAAAATAACGAAGCTTTTTGGGGCAATAAAAAATTTGCATTAACTTTAGGAATCAAAGCAGCTACAAAAGATTATTTGGTTTTTATTGACGCAGATTGTTATCCTAATTCTAACGAATGGTTGCAGCAAATTACAGCTCAATTCACTATGAAAAAAACAATCGTTTTAGGATATGGTGCATACGATAAAATTAAAGGTTCTTTTTTGAATAAAATCATTCGTTACGAAACTTTATTGACTGCGGTTCAATATTTTTCTTGGGCAAAAATTGGGAAACCTTACATGGGTGTTGGTCGAAATTTAGCTTATAAAAAATCTGTTTTCTTTGACAATCGTGGTTTTATGGATCACATGAAAGTTCGTTCGGGTGATGATGATTTATTTATCAATCAAGCTGCTAATAAAGAAAATACTGCACAAATACATAGTTCTGAAAGTTTTACTTATTCTTCACCAAAAACAACTTATAAAGATTGGTTCAATCAAAAAAGAAGACACATTACAACTGCAAAATTGTATAAATCTTTTGACAAATTTCAATTAACTTTGTATTTTATGTCTCAAGTTTTATTCTTTGTTTTGGCTGCTGTATTATTAGCTTATCAGTTTCAATGGATTATAGTTTTAGGAATCGTTGTATTTCGTTATACATTTGCATGGATTTCTTTAGGTTATGGTGCTGGAAAACTTAAAGAAAAAGATGTAATGTATTGGTTTCCAATTATCGAATTAGTTCTTATCTTTACACAAATTAATATAGTAATAATAAATATTTTTTCGAAACCAGTACATTGGAAATAACTTCAACCATCATACAAAGCAATATTGAAAAAGCAAAAACGGGCGACCAAGTAGCTTTTACCTTTCTTTTGGATTTTTATTGGAATGAAGTGTACGGCTTTATGATAAAACGTACTGAAAATGAAACTGATACAGAAGACATTGTAATAGAAACTTTTGCAAAAGCTTTTGATAAAATAAGCAATTACAATTCAGAATATGGCTTCAATACTTGGTTGATTGCAATTGCTAAAAATGCTCATATTGACATGCTTCGCAAAAAGAAATCTTCTCTTTTTGTAGATAATAATGATGATTCCAATTATGCAAATTCTATTGCTGACGAATCACCAACTGCTGAAGATGAGTTAATTATTGAACAAAATTTAGCTCAATTATTACTTTGCATCAAAGAACTAAAACCGGCTTATCAAGAAGTGATTCAAATGCGTTATTTTCAAGAAATGAGCTACCAAGAAATGGCCGATCAATTAGAAGAACCTTTGAATAATATTAAAATTAAACTTCTTAGAGGAAAGAAATTACTAGCCGAAATTATTAAAAAAAGTTAATTACCTTTTTTTTTAACTAAATCTTCACTTCTGTCTTACCCAATTTCATACTTCTAAATTCAAAATTCTGAATTCAATATTGTATCTTTGCTTTTCAAATTTTATACCCATGAACAACGTTATAGAAAATGTATTTCCACCAAGAGAACCAAAGCCAAAATGGTTGCGTGTAAAATTACCAACAGGTAAAAATTATACCGAATTGCGTGGATTAGTAGATAAATATAAGCTAAATACTATTTGTGCTTCAGGTAGTTGTCCTAATATGGGTGAATGTTGGGGCGAAGGAACCGCAACATTTATGATTTTAGGAAATATTTGTACCCGTTCTTGTGGATTTTGTGGTGTAAAAACGGGTCGTCCAGAAGATGTAGATTGGGATGAACCTGAAAAAGTGGCACGTTCAATTAAAATAATGAAAATCAAACACGCTGTTATTACCAGTGTGGATAGAGATGACATTAAGGATATGGGTTCAATCATTTGGGCAGAAACAGTTAAAGCCATTAGAAGAATGAATCCTAACACAACCTTAGAAACCCTTATACCTGATTTTCAAGGCAATACAAGAAACCTTGATCGTATTGTTGAAGTGGCTCCTGAAGTAGTTTCACACAACATGGAAACAGTAAAAAGGTTAACTCGTGAAGTTCGTATTCAAGCAAAGTACGAAAAAAGCTTAGAAGTTTTGAGATACCTAAAAGAACAAGGCATCAAAAGAACAAAATCAGGAATCATGTTAGGCTTAGGCGAAACTGAGGAAGAAGTTATTGAAGTTTTACACGATTTAAAAAATGCAAATGTTGATATTGTAACTATTGGACAATATCTTCAACCTACAAAAAAACACTTACCTGTTAAAGAATATATTACTCCAGAACAGTTTGAAAAATATGAAAAAATAGGAAAAGAATTAGGCTTTAGACACGTTGAAAGCGGTGCTTTAGTTCGTTCTTCTTATCATGCAGAAAAACACATCTTGTAAACAAATTCCAATTTTAAAATTCCAAACTCCAAAGAATAAATGACAAAAACTCGTATTGCAATTAATGGTTTTGGAAGAATTGGTCGCAACCTTTTTCGATTACTATTAAATCATCCTTCTATTGACGTTGTAGCTATCAACGATATTGCAGATGCAAAAACAATGAGTCACTTGGTTAAATATGATAGTATTCATGGCGTTTTAAAAGATAAAGTTTCTTACACATCAAATTCAATTGTGATTAATGATAAATCGTATCTGTATTTTAGCGAAAAGGAAATCAAAAATTTAGATTGGAAAACGTTAAATATAGATATTGTTGTTGAAGCCACTGGAAAATTTAAGACTACAGAGCTTTTAAATCAGCATATCATTGCAGGTGCAAAAAAAGTTATCCTTTCAGTTCCACCAGAAGATGAAAACATAAAAACAGTTGTTTTAGGTGTTAATGAAGCAATTTTAGACGGTTCAGAAACACTAATTTCTAATGCGAGTTGTACTACTAATAATGCAGCGCCAATGCTACAAATTATGCAAGAATTATGCGGAATTGAACAAGCATACATTACAACAGTTCACTCCTACACTACAGACCAAAGTTTGCATGATCAACCGCATAAAGATTTGCGTAGAGCTCGTGGTGCATCACAATCCATTGTTCCTACAACAACTGGTGCTGCTAAAGCATTGACTAAAATTTTCCCAGAATTAGAAGGTAAAATTGGAGGTTGTGGTATTCGCGTTCCTGTTCCTGATGGTTCATTGACCGATATTACACTCAACGTAAAAAGAAAAGTAACCATTAAAGAAATAAATGCTGCTTTTAAAAGCGCTTCTGAAACCAATTTAAAAGGCATTTTAGATTATACCGAAGATCCTATTGTTTCGGTTGATGTTATTGGAAATACTAATTCGTGTTTGTTTGATTCACAATTAACTTCAGTAATTGACAACATGGTAAAAATAGTTGGTTGGTACGACAATGAAATTGGTTATTCATCGAGAATTATAGATTTAATTCAACATATTAAATAATAATCTTTATTTTCGAAGATTAAATAATTGTTAAGAATTAAGCCTGTAATAATTTTAGTATGTTTATAATCAATTTTTTAAAAATTAATACCCTTTCTATACTCCAAGATGAGTCTTCTGTTGTAACATTTAGCGTTTTAAGTATTATATTGTTTGCCATATTAGTTGCTTTTTCAATACTATACTTCAGAAAAAACAAAACAAATCTTGAAACGATTAAAAAGTTAGAATCTCAAAATAATGAAATTAACAATCAACTGATTTTATTTCACGATTTCAACAAACAAAAAAACAACTTTTATTCTAAATTTCTAGCAAAAAATAAGCAAACAATTAATACTTTAGCTTCTATTTCTAAGAGTATTCCCACTGATTTTGTTAATATTAACGATAAAAATAATTTCTTATACATTCAAAATGAATTGTTAGAATTAGCCAATATCAATCAAAAAATTGCCTATTACAATACTATTGATACCGAAGAATTTAATAACGATGAAGAATATTTTTTAAAAGATTTAATAGAAAAACTTAAAGCATCTACCTCTGAAATTGCTACAAAAAACAATACAAATTTTACCATTACTATTGATCCAAAAGTTCCTTTAATATTTGTTTCTGACAATAATTCTCTTTTCCAAATTACATCTAATTTAGTAGCAAATGCGCTTCAGTTTGCTCCTAACGGAAATGTGAATTTAACAATAAATCAACTAAGTAAAACCGATAGAACTGTAAATTTAGAGCTAATTGTTGAAGATGACGGAATTGGAATTACTAAAGAAAATCAACATTTAATTTTTAATCCTTACCACACCTCAATTGAAACCAATAAAAATCAAGGATTGGGTTTGTATTTAATAAAGAAAACCATAGAAAAATTAAAAGGATCTATTATTTTTGAAAGTGAACCTAATAAAGGAAGTAAGTTTACTGTAAACATTCCATTGGAAACCAATTATGAATTTTGTGAAGAAAATGACTTTGATTATACTTTTCTAAAAGATAAAAACATGGTATTGATTGAAAAAAATCCTGTAAGCCAAGAAATAACAAAGCGATTAATTGAAAGACATGAAGCCAATTGTGATGTATTAAACAATGAAGACGAAGCTTTAAAACTTATGGAAACCAAGAATTATGATTTGGTAATTTTAGCTATAGAATTATCGGATACCTTAGAAGATTTACCTTCAAAAAAAATAAGAATAAGTCATCCTAAAATTCCAATTATTGCTTTCACAAAATATGATTTTAGAAAAAAAGAATATTACAAAGAAAATGGAATAACTGGTTTTGCATCAAAACCTATTGATACACGTCAATTTTATGAAACCTTAAAAAACAATTTGAATTAATAATTAGAGATTAAATTTTTAATTAAATTTCTAACCTGTGGTTCTGCTTTTTTGGCCGCTTTTAAAACTTCTTCATGATTGACTTCATCAATGTTTTCTATATCACCCATATCAGTGATTACAGAAACTCCAAAGCAATTCATATTCATGTGTTTAGCAACAATAACTTCAGGAACAGTAGACATTCCTACGCAATCACCACCAATGGCTTTTATCATTTTATATTCAGCTAAAGTTTCAAAAGTGGGTCCTTGTAAACCAACATAAACACCTTCTTGAATCTTAATATTTAATTCTTTTGCTATTTCTTTTGCTTTTAAAAGCATTTGACGCGAATAAGGTTCGCTCATATTAACAAACCTTGATCCAAAACGATTGTCGTTAGTTCCTCTTAAAGGATGTTCGGGCATCATGTTAATATGATCTTTAATCAACATAACATCTCCAACTTTAAAACTCGAATTAACACCTCCAGAAGCATTAGAAACGATTAAATTTTGAATTCCTAAAACATGCATCACACGTACAGGAAAAGTTATTTCTTGCATTGAATATCCTTCATAATAATGAAAACGACCTTGCATTGCCACAACTTTAACATTTCCAATAGTTCCAAATAATAAAGCACCTTTATGACCTTCAACAGTTGCAATAGGAAAATTAGGAATATCTTTATAATCTAAAGTAAATTCTATTTGAATATCCTCTGAAAAACCTCCTAAACCACTACCCAAAATTATTCCAAAATTAGGTTTATAATCATTTGTTTTAGCTTGAATATAACTAACGGTTTCTTGAACTTTGTTCCACATAATTTAAAATTTTATCATCAAAATCATTTGCAGCATTTAAAAACTGAGATTGAATGGGTAAATAAAACAATTGTGCTTTGGGCAACAAACCTTTCAATCGAACAAAATCTTTTTCAGTTGTGATTATTTTATAGTTTTTTGCTTTATTTACAATGGAATTAATCTCTTTTTCATCAAAATTATGATGATCTGAAAAAACCATTGTTTCTTCTGCTTTAGCTTCTAAAAAATCAAAAAATGGCCTTGGCTTAGCAATGCCTGCAACCACAAGTTTTTGCTCCTTTTTACTATTTTGAACCAAAAATTGTTCGGATTCACTGTAAAGACAATCATCATAAGCTATTGAAGTAAAATAAACGGGTTGAGATACTTTCAATTTCGCTTTAATATGCTGTTGTGCAAGTTCGTCAATATCTTTAGGACATTTCGTGACAATTATCATGTCAGCCCGTTTTTTTCCAAAACTTGGTTCTCGTAAATTTCCAAAAGGCAAAATAAAATCATCACAAAACAAATCGTCGTAAGCAGTTAACAAAATATAAAATCCAGCTTTAACTTTTCGATGTTGAAAAGCGTCATCTAAAAGAATAACATCAGGTTTTACGTCTAAATTTAGTAATTTTTCTATGCCTTCTGCTCTATTTTCATCAACAGCTACAATGGTTTTAGGATATTTTGTATAAAACTGAAAAGGTTCGTCGCCAAGTGTTTTCGCAGTAGCATTTTTATCAGCCAAAACAAAACCTTTGGTACTTCTTTTGTAACCACGACTCAAAGTTGCTACTTGGTATTTATCAGATAACAATCGTATTAAATATTCAATTTGAGGAGATTTTCCTGTACCGCCAACACTTAAATTACCAACAGCAATTACAGGAATAGTAAAAGATTTACTTTTAAAAAATCTCTTGTCATAAAAAAAAATTCTAAGGTAAGTCACCAACCAATAAATTAGTGCGAATGGAAGAAGTAGTTTTCGTAAAATATTCATAATACGAAAATACACTTTTTTTAGCTCTAATTTTTATCTTGAAATGATTATTCGTTACTTTGTTAACACAAAATAAAATTTTCATGAAAATCAAAGACACACTAGCAATTTTAGAAGATATGGCTCCTTTGGGTTATGCCGAAAGTTTTGACAATGTAGGATTGTTGGTTGGAGACGCTAATAATAATTTAACAGGTGTTTTAGTTTGTCATGATGCTTTGGAAGAAGTTATTGATGAAGCTATTTCAAAAAAATGCAATTTGGTGGTTTGCTTTCATCCCATTTTATTTAGTGGTTTAAAAAAAATTACAGGAAAAAATTATGTAGAAAGGGCTGTCATTAAAGCCATTAAAAATGACATAGCCATTTATGCAGTTCATACAGCTTTAGACAACCATAAAAACGGTGTAAACAAAATATTTTGTGATGCTTTGGGCATTAAGGATTCAAAAGTTTTAATTCCAAAACAAAACTATATAAAAAAATTAGTCACCTATACCATTTCTGAAAATGTTGTAACACTAAGAAATGCTTTATTTGAAGCTGGTGCAGGTCAAATTGGTAATTATGAAGATTGCAGTTTCAACAGTCATGGCATTGGAACTTACATGGGAAATGAAGACAGTTCTCCTGAAATTGGAGAACGCTTTGAATTTGTAGAAGCACCAGAAATTAAAATTGAAGTCACTTTTGAACGTCATTTAGAATCTAAAATACTAAAAGCATTATTCTCCAATCATGTGTATGAAGAAGTAGCCTATGAAATTTATAATTTGGAAAATGAGCATCAAAATATTGGCTTAGGTAGAGTTGGTTTGTTGGAAAAGGAACTTTCTGAAGCCGAATTTTTACAATTAATTCGAGAAAAACTAGATTGTAAAGGCATTAGACACAGTAATTTGTTAGGAAAACCAATTAAAAAAGTAGCAGTACTAGGCGGTTCTGGAAGTTATGCCATAAAAAACGCAATTAACTCAGGAGCAGACGCTTATGTTACTTCAGATTTGAAATATCATCAATTTTATGAAGCTGAAAACAGCATTTTATTGGCTGATATTGGTCATTTTGAAAGTGAAAGATTTACAAAAAACTATATTGTTGATTATCTTAAAGAAAAAATCACTAATTTTGCAATCATTTTATCGCAAGAAAATACAAATCCTGTTAAGTACTTTTAAAATATGGCAACTACAAAAGAATTAAGTGTTGAAGACAAATTAAGAGCATTATATGCCTTACAACTTATAGATTCTAAAATTGACGAAATCAGAAACGTAAGAGGCGAATTGCCTTTAGAAGTAGAAGATTTAGAAGACGAAGTAGCTGGTTTAACAACTCGTTTAGAAAAATTAAATACTGAATTAGAAGACATTGAAGAAAAAATCAAAGGGAAAAAAATTGCCATTGATAATCATACTGCTTCAATTAAAAAATATACAGAACAACAAAAAAATGTTCGCAACAATAGAGAATTCAATTCTTTAGCTAAAGAAATAGAGTTTCAAGAATTAGAAATTCAATTATCTGAAAAGCATATTAAAGAAATGAAAGCTTCAATGGAGCACAAAAAAGAAGTTATTGATCAATCAAAAGAAAGATTAGAAACTAAAGCTACTCACTTGAAGCACAAAAAATCTGAATTAGATGCTATTTTATCTGAAACTGAAAAAGAGGAAACTTTTTTAAAGGAAAAATCGGCGGAATATCAAAAGAAAATTGAAGACAGACTTTTAAGCGCTTACAACAGAATCAGAAATAACGTGAGAAATGGAATGGCTGTTGTAGCGATTGAACGTGGAGCATCTGCAGGATCATTTTTTACAATTCCACCTCAAGTTCAAATGGAAATTGCTGGTAGAAAAAAAATCATCACTGACGAACATAGCGGAAGAATTCTTGTAGATAGCATGTTAGCCGAAGAGGAAAAAGAAAAAATGGAAAAGCTTTTTGCAAAAATGTAATACAAATCCCGATGAAAATCGGGATTTTTTTTTTAAACAATTTGTCGTTTAGTGAATCTCTTTTATTAAACATTCAGAATTATAGAATTCCCTTGGTTTAAAATTCGTTCAACTTTTCTTAGTTTTCGTTAATGCTTTGTGAACTTTGCAAATATCTTTAAAACTTTAAGTTGCAACTTCAAAATAGATAAGTTGTCACTGCTTAGAAATTCACAATTCATAATTAACAATTCATAATTCTATTTCCTATCTTTGCTTTATGGAAGAAAACGCTACACGAATCAACAAATTTTTATCAGAATCAGGCTATTGTTCTCGAAGAGAAGCCGATAAATTAATTGATCAAGGAAGAGTCACTATTAATGGTGTTGTTCCTGAAATGGGTACCAAAATAACTTCTAAAGACGAAGTTAGAGTTGATGGTATTTTGATTAATGAAAATACTGAGAAAAGAATTTATTTAGCCTTTAATAAACCTGTTGGGATTGAATGCACTACCAATCAAAGTGTTCGAGATAATATTGTAGATTATATTAATTATCCAGAACGAATTTTTCCCATTGGACGTTTGGACAAAGCCAGTGAAGGTTTGATATTTATGACTAATGATGGTGATATTGTGAATAAAATTCTTCGCGCTAGAAACAACCATGAAAAAGAATACATCGTTACTGTAAATAAAACAATTACGGAACGTTTTATTCAAAGAATGGCCAATGGAATTCCGATTTTAGATACTTTAACCCGAAAATGCAAGGTAGAACAAATCAGTAAAACCGTTTTCAGAATTATCCTAACTCAAGGATTGAATCGTCAAATTCGTAGAATGTGTGAGTATTTAGATTATGAAGTAGTTTCATTAAAAAGAACACGAATCATAAATATCTCATTAGATGTTTCTGTAGGAAAATTTAGAGATTTAACTGATACTGAAATTCTTCAATTAAATCAACTCATTGAACCTTCTAGTAAAACTGAAGAAGCAAGTTTACCTAAAGTTGATCGTAATATTCCAGGACAAAGAGCTACGCCAACAAAGATTTTCAAGAAAAAATAAATTGAATTTCATGATTTAGAAGAAAGAACTGAAAAAATTTTGTCCATTCAAATCTCTTAAATTAAAAAAAGAATCAAGTAGTAAAATTGAGAAATTAAAAAAAGATGATGCTTAACAAAATTCATCATATCGCTCTTATATGTTCTAACTATGAAATTTCTAAAAGGTTTTATACTGAAATTCTTGGTTTAGAAATAATAAACGAGACTTATAGAGTGGAACGAGAATCCTACAAATTAGATTTAGCGCTTCATGGAAATTATTGTTTGGAATTATTTTCATTTCCAAATCCTCCAAAAAGACCTTCTAAACCAGAAGCAACAGGCTTAAGACATTTAGCGTTTGAAGTTGATAATTTAGAAATCGTCATCAATCATTTAATCAGGCACAAACTTGAAGTTGAACCCATTAGAATTGATGAAATTACCAACAAACGATTCACTTTCACATCAGACCCAGATGATTTGCCTATAGAATTTTATGAAAAAATAGAGCAAACGGAATTTAATAATAAGAAGTTATAAAACTATATTGCTATGTTTTTCTCCATTACAAAATCTTCCATCAAATAACCGTTACCAATTTCAATATCTTCTTCATAAGCAATTTCGAAACCTAATTTTTTATAAAAATATTGAGCCTTATTAAATCGATTTACGTTTAAAAATAAAAGCATATTTTTTGCCTCTAGTGCCTTTTTTTCAATTTCGCTAATTAACTGATTACCAAAACCTTTTCCTTGCGTTTCTGGCAAAACATATATTTTGTGAATCTTAGTTTTGTAATTTTCAATATTCAATTCATAAGAAGCAAATCCAACCACTTTATCCTCATTTTCAATCAATAAAAAAGTATGTTTTCGCTCTTCTAATTGTCCGGTTAAAGCTTCTAAACTATAGAATTTATCTAACATAAAGTTCAATTGAGCTTTTGATAAAATTTGAGCATAAGCTGAAGGCCAAATTTGATAAGCTAAATCTCTAATTATTGGCAATTGAGATTTTGAGGCTTGAATTATTTTCATTTATAAGGCAACAATTATAAATAGAAATTTCACAAATTTACATTAAAATTAATGCTAATTTGTGAAACTCTATACTTTCAATTTTATTAGGAATTCAATGCTTTTCTTTGTTCTCTAGCTAACAAAGTATTTTTCAATAACATGGCAATAGTCATTGGACCTACTCCACCAGGAACTGGCGTTATGTATGAAGCTTTTTTAGAGACATTTTCAAAATCAACATCACCAGTTATTATGTATCCTTTTTCAGTAGTTTCATCAGCAACACGTGTAATTCCAACATCAACAATTACTACATCGTCTTTAACCATTTCGGCTTTTAAGTAATTTGGAACTCCTAATGCAGTGATGATAATATCGGCTTGACTTGTAATTTGATTTATGTTCTTAGTATGACTGTGCGTCAATGTAACAGTAGAATTTCCTGGGAAACCTTTTCTTCCCATCAAAATACTCATAGGACGACCAACAATGTGACTACGACCAATTACAACCGTATGTTTTCCTTTGGTTTCCACATTATAACGCTCTAATAATTCCAAAATTCCAAAAGGTGTTGCTGGAATAAAAGTGGTCATATCTAAAGCCATTTTACCAAAATTCTCAGGATGAAACCCATCAACATCTTTACTTGGATCAACAGCCATTAATACTTTTTGAGTATCAATTTGCTCTGGCAAAGGTAACTGAACTATAAATCCATCAATATTGTCGTCTTGATTTAGCTCTTTAATTTTTTTAAGCAATTCTGTCTCCGAAGTTGTGCTTGGCATTTTAACTAAAGTAGATTCAAAACCTACTCTTTCGCAAGCTCTTACTTTGCTTCCAACGTAAGTTAAACTTGCTCCATCATTTCCCACAATTACAGCTGCTAAATGAGGTACTTTTTCACCATTAGCTTTCATCTTATCAACTTCAGCTGTAATTTCGTTTTTAATATCTTCTGATACTTTTTTACCGTCTAATAAAATCATTTTGTGTGTGTTGTTTATTCTGAATTTCAGAATCTGTTGGATTTTTGTAGTTAGTTGTTTGTAATTTTATCTAAAAAAAAGACGCGATAAAACGCGTCTTTATATTATTTCATGCCTTTCATGCCTTGCATCATTCGCATCATGTTTTTGCCTCCACTACCTTGCATCATCTTCATCATTTTGCTCATTTGGTCAAATTGTTTCATCAATTGGTTGACTTGTTCAATTTTTGTCCCTGAACCTTTAGCAATTCTATTTTTTCTTTTTACATCAATTAAAGATGGTTTACTTCTTTCAGTTGGTGTCATAGAATGAATTATAGCTTCGATATGTTTGAAAGCATCATCTTCAATTTCGACATCTTTCATAGCTTTTCCAGCACCTGGTATCATTCCAACCAAGTCTTTCATGCTACCCATTTTCTTAATTTGCTGAATTTGTGTTAAGAAATCGTCAAAACCAAATTCATTTTTAGCAATTTTCTTTTGTAATTTTCTTGCTTCTTCTTCATCGTATTGCTCTTGAGCTCTTTCCACAAGAGAAACAACATCTCCCATTCCTAAAATTCTATCAGCCATACGTGAAGGATAGAACACATCAATTGCATCCATTTTTTCACCTGTACCAATAAATTTAATAGGTTTATTAACTACAGATTTAATAGAAATAGCAGCTCCACCACGAGTATCACCATCTAATTTCGTAAGGATAACTCCATCAAAATTTAGTCTATCGTTGAACGCTTTTGCAGTATTCACAGCATCTTGACCTGTCATGGCATCCACTACAAACAATGTCTCTTGTGGTTGGATGGCTTTATGAACGTCAGCAATTTCGTTCATCATTTGCTCATCCACTGCTAAACGACCAGCTGTATCGACAATAACAACATTAAATCCATTTGCTTTCGCGTGTTTGATGGCGTTTTGAGCAATTTCAACTGGATTTTTATTTTCTGGTTCAGAATATACTTCAACACCTATTTGATCTCCGACTACGTGCAACTGATTAATTGCCGCAGGACGATAAATATCACAAGCCACTAATAATGGTTTTTTCCCTTTTTTAGTTTTTAGGTAATTGGCTAATTTTCCTGAGAAAGTTGTTTTACCAGAACCTTGTAAACCTGACATTAAAATCACAGATGGAGTTCCTGATAAATTTACACCAGCAACTTCACCACCCATTAATTCGGTTAATTCGTCTTTGACTACTTTTACCAATAATTGACCTGGTTGCAAGCTGGTTAATACGTTTTGTCCTATTGCTTTTTCTTTTACTTTGGTAGTAAAATCTTTAGCAATTTTAAAGTTAACATCGGCATCTAATAAAGCACGACGAACTTCTTTTAAGGTATCGGCAACATTGACATCGGTAATTTTTCCGTGACCTTTTAATATATGAAACGCTTTATCTAATTTATCTGTTAAATTATTAAACATAATGGTTTGTGATTTTGATAAGTTGCAAAGATAGCATAAAGTTAGAAAGTTGCAAAGCTGAAAATAGCTTTTAAAATTAAAAAAATAGTAACAAAAAATCAGATTAACAGACTAACAAATAAACTTAACAATAAAAACTATTATTATGATTTTAACAACAACCAATAGCGTAGAAGATTATAAAATTTTAGAATATAGAGGCATCGTTTCCGGAACTGCAGTAAATATTCAAAAAATGAAAATGACTTTCAACATGGAAAAATACTATGCTGCAATTAGCGAAAGTATTTCTGAAGTTAAAGAACAAGCTTTTACTCAATTAAAAGAGAATGCTGAAAAATTAAATGCTAATGCTGTTGTAGGAATAAATGTTGAAGTTGAACTCACAGCAAGTAATTACGTTACTGTAACTATTACTGGCACAGCTGTTAGTATTATTAAAAAAAGAGAGTAAATAAACATTTTGAATACTCTTTACAATAAAAACACCATTAAATCTAATTAATGGCGTTTTCTCTAATTATTTCTGTTTTAAAATTAATCTTTTATTTTAAAAATTTTTCTAAGAATATTTTCCATCAAACACCATTTTGTAAAGGATGATTGTAATAAATTGGCTCCAACAAAAATGGTGAACCAATACCAATTTTCATTTACATACATGCCTAAAAGTACGCTTAGTATTATAAAAGTTCCAGCTATTGCTCTTATTATTCTATTTATCATTTTTTCCGTTTTTTAATTTGATTTTTCAATATTTATTACTGCAATATGAATATGCGAAAGTGTTTTTTGCTTGGCATTAAAATCATTTATAGATTCAAATAGTAAATCCACATTTTCTTTTTTTACAAAAGCATAAAACAACAACGAATCTGTTTTATTCATTTCACTAGAAAACCAATTGGATTCGAATGCATCTTCTGTATTATCGCGATATCCTATAACATCTTTATATGAAAATGTCAAGACTTTTGCTTTATTTAATTGTTGAATAATATCTTTTTCAAACTCTTTTATTGCGGTTATTATTAGTAATTTCATAATTCTTAAATAGTAGATTCGTTAGCATTCTCTTCAATTACTTTTTCTTTTTTATCCCATTTTTTTCGTTCAACGATATAGTAAATTATCGGTACAACAATCAATGTTAAAATCGTTGAAACAATCGCTCCGAAAACTAACGAAATCGCTAAACCTTGGAAAATTGGGTCAAAAAGGATGATTACTGCTCCAATAACTACTGCACCTGTTGTTAGTAAAATAGGTGTTGTTCTTACAGCTCCAGCTTCAATAATCGCTTGTTTTAAAGGAATTCCGTCGTTTAATCGAATTTCAATAAAGTCAATCAGCAAGACGGAATTTCGCACCATTACTCCTGCTAAAGCAATCATTCCAATAAATGAAGTTGCTGTGAAATAAGCTCCTAATAACCAGTGTCCAAATACAATTCCAACTAATGAAAGTGGAATAGCCATCATCATTACCATTGGCGTTTTGAAGTTTTGGAACCAACCTACAATCAACATATAAATGATAACGATTACCACTCCAAAAGCAATTCCTAAATCACGGAAAACTTCTAAAGTAATTTGCCATTCTCCATCCCATTTTACGGTGAAATCACTTTCATCAGATGGTTGTTCCATATACAATTCGTTGACTTTATATCCTGCAGGCAACTTCATTTTTTGCAATTCTTCATTCATTCCCAAAATAGCATACACAGGACTTTCCAGATTTCCAGCCATATCAGCCGTTACATAAACTACTCTTTTTTGGTCTTTTCTGTAAATAGTTTTTTGTAAATTACCTTCTACAACTTTCACAATATCAGAAACTGGAACTACGTTGCCACGATTTCCTTTAATTTTTAGGTTTTGAATGTCTTGCAATGATGTTTTGTCTTTATCATCTAGTGAAAGAACAATTCCGACGCTGTTATTAGAATTTTCATCATACAAAGTCGAAACTGGATATTCCTTTAACAAATAGGTTAAATTTCCAACTACTTGTTGAGGAGCAATTCCGTTAAGCATGGCTTTTTCTTTATCTACTGCTAATGTATATTCCACTTGATTGTCTTCTGTCATCCAATCCACATCAACGATATCTGTAGTTTTTTCTAAAATTCCTTTTACTTGATTAGCCACTTCAATTTGCTGTTTGTAATCAGGTCCATAAATTTCGGCAACTAAAGTTGAAAGAACTGGTGGTCCAGGTGGAACTTCAATAATTTTTACATTCGCACCATATTTTTTGGCTATTTTTTGCACTTCTGGACGAACAATTTTAGCAATATCATGACTTTGTAAATCTCTATCTTCTTTGTGTAATAAATTTACTTGAATATCTGCCATATTGCTTCCACCACGCAAATCATAATGACGAACCAATCCGTTAAACGTAATAGGTGCTGAAGTTCCAATGTAATTTTGATAATCCACCACTTCTGGAATAGTAGTTAAATATTGAGCAATTTCTTGAGTAACGGCAGAAGTTCTTTCTAACGTTGTTCCTTCAGGCATATCAATTACTACCTGAAATTCATTTTTGTTATCAAAAGGTAACATTTTTACTAAAACCGATTTTGTAAAAAACATCAATACGGAACCAGCTAACAAAACAACTGTTAGTCCTAATATTAATCTTCTTTTGGTAGAATTATCCAAAAATGGTCGTTCTAATTTATTGTACATTCTATAAATCCAAGACGTTTCTAATCCTTGTTCGGCTTTATGTTCTTGTTCCTCTTTTTCGTGTAATAAATGGTAACCCAAATAAGGCGTAACCGTTAAAGCTACAAACAACGAAAGTAACATGGCAATAGAAGCACCAATTGGCATTGGACTCATATATGGCCCCATCATTCCTGATACGAAAGCCATTGGAAGAATTGCAGCAATTACTGTAAACGTTGCTAAAATAGTTGGATTACCTACTTCGTTAATCGCAAAAATAGCTGCTTGTTTGAAAGGCAATCGCTTCATTTTAAAATGACGGTGCATGTTTTCTGCAATGATAATACTGTCATCCACCACAATTCCTACTACAAAAACTAAAGCGAAAAGTGTGATTCTATTTAACGTATAACCTAACATGTAGTAAGCAAACAAGGTCAAGGCAAACGTTAAAGGAACAGAAAAGAATACTACTAATCCACCACGCCAACCCATAGCCAACATGACTAAAAGTGTTACAGCTATAATGGCAATTCCAAGGTGCATTAATAATTCTCCTACTTTGTGAGAAGCCGTTTCTCCGTAATTTCTAGAAACAGCAACATGCACATCATCAGTGATTAATGTTTTCTTTAAACCTTCTACTTTTTCAAGGATTTTGTCTGAAATTTTCATCGCATCAGCTCCTTTAACTTTTCCTACTGAAATCGTAACGGCTGGATATTCTGATTTATTTTGACTGTATTTTTCATTGGCTTTTCCATATCCAAAAGACACATAACTTTTCAAAGTCGCTGGTCCATCTTGAATTGTAGCTACCTGCTTTAAATACACTGGCATATTGGCATTGACACCTACTACTAAATTTTCCACATCTTCTGAAGTTGACAAAAACTCCCCTGTTGTGATTAAATATTCTTGGTCATTATTTACAAAACTTCCTGATTGCGAACTACCATTATTGGCTTGAATCATTTGCATAATTCCAAGAGCATCTACTCCATTTTCGGCCATTTTATCTTTGTCTAAAATTACTTTAAGTTCGCGAGTTCTTCCTCCAATTTCTTTGGTAATGGCAACATCTTTTACTTTTTCAATTTCAGAAGTTACTTCTTCAGCAATTTGACGAATTTCGAAATCATTCAATGTTTCACTCCAAAGGGTTAATCCCAACATAGGAACATCGTCAATAGAACGTGTTTTTACCATTGGTTTATATACTCCATTTGGGAAAATGTTTTCGTTTTTCATCAACTCATCGTATAATTTTACATACGAGCGTTCTGAATCTTCTCCTACATAAAACTGTACAATTATCATCGCTTGACCATTCATAGCCATACTATGTAAATGCTCTACTCCTTTGATGTTTGATAATACTTTTTCGAGTGGTTTAATCACTCTACTTTCTACTTCTGCTGGACTTGCTCCTGGATAACCAATCATTACATCGGCCATTGGAACATTGATTTGTGGTTCTTCTTCACGAGGAATTAAGAACGAACTATATACACCAATAATCATCAAACCTACCATTAATAAAATGGTCAATTTTGAGTTGATGAAAAAATGGGCTATTTTACCTGAAATACCTTCTTGCATAATTTTTTGTTTAAAAGTTTTTTTTAGTTTTTTTAGTTTCAAGTTGTTGCAAACTGAGAACTATGACTGAATACTAAAAACTAATTACTGAACACTAACTTTTACTCCGTTATATAATTTTCCTTCAGCTGAAATGATGTATTTTTCATCTGTTGATAATCCTGATAAAACTTCTACTTGATTTCCGAATGATTTTCCGATTCTAATCCAACGTAGAATGGCTACATTGTTGCTTACTGTGTAAATTCCAGTTAATTGACCTTGCTTTACTAAGGCTGATTCAGGTACTAAAATTTTATCTGATTTTGTAGTTTCTGTTTTTGCTTTAGGTTTTTCAATAGGAAATTGAACATTGACAAACATTCCTGAAAGTACTTTATTATCCGTTTTTTCTAAATTGATTTTTACTAAATATTGTCCACCTGTGTTTGTTGCTGAACCGCTAACTTCACTAACCTTTCCTTTTAATTGTTTGTTGGAAGATTTTACTAAAACCGTAACAGGCATTCCGTTTTTAATGGAAGTTATATCTCCCTCAGAAACCATTGCCATCACTTGCATTATTCCGTTTCCTTCCACGCTTACTAAAGGCATTCCTGGGTTGGCCATATCACCTTCTTTTACAAACGTATTAGTAACATCTCCAGAAAATGGTGCTGTAATATTAGCATAAGAAAATTGAGCCATAACTTCGTTACGCATTTGTTTGGCTCCTTCTAAACCTGCTTTTGCCATTTCATAACGCGAAGTCATATCGTCCAATTCTTTTTGTGAAGCACTTTGTTGTGCAAATAAAGCTTGGAATCTTTCATAATCTTTTTTGGCATTATTATAACCAGCAGTTGCTTGTAAAATCGAAGCATCAACTTGTGCTTTCTTGGCTTGCAAATCGGTGTTATTGATGCTAACTAGTAATTGACCTTGACTTACTTTTTGTCCCATTTTTACATGGACTTTGGTAACATAACCCATCATTCTTGTGCTTACATTGGCACTATTTTGTGATTCAATTTTTCCACTGGCTGTTACGAATGGACTGTTATCATTTTCGGTTGTTCCGCTTACTTTTACGGTAATTGGAGTTTCCGTTGCGATTTCGTTTTTCTTTTCACCACCACATGAGATTAGGAAAAGAGTTGAAAGTGTTAGGATTGCTATTTTTTTCATTTTGATAATTTTATTTTTTGGGAACACAGATTTGAGAAATTTGAGAAATCTTACAATTTTTCTTTTTTCTTTCTTCTTGTTTCTTTTTTCTTGTTTCTTTCTTCTTATTGGGTTAAAAATTCTAAATACTTCTTGGTAAAATTATATTCAAAAACGGCTTGTAGATATTCTAGTTCTTTTTGAAATTGTAGCGTTTCTGAATTTAATAAATCGGTTGTTTTTTCTAAACCTTCTTTGAAACGATTTGAACGAATACGATAAGCTTCTTGAGATTGTTCTAAAGCTAATTTTGAAAGATTTACTTTATTTTCTGCATCTAACAATTGTCGATTGGTTTTGTTTAATTCCAACTGACTTTGCGCTTTGTATTGTTGGCTTTCCGTTTGTGCTTTGTCATAATCTGCTTTTGCTTTTTGGTATTTACCAATAGTTTTGTAGCCATCAAAAACACTCCAAGACAATTGAGCTCCAATGGTATATCCTTTTGCTCCTGTTTGAAAAATTTGCGTATCATATAATTCATAACTTCCAAATGCATTTAACCTTGGTAAGAAACTCATTTTATTCATTTGTGTCATTTTTCCATAAGCTTCCACAGATTTGTCCATTGCTAAAATGTCTTTTCTATTGGAAATTAATTTAGTTTCGAAAGCTGAAATTTCAATTACATTTTCAATATCTTCAATAGGTTTGAAAACTTTGTTTGTATTATCTTCGTTCAATAAAAAAGCTAAGTAATCAGATGCATTTTGCACATTCGATTTAGCATATTGTAACTGATTGGCAACTTCATTTACACGAACTTGCACAGAAAGTAAATCTGTTTTTTGTAACATTCCTTGTTTAGCATAATTTTCAACTAATTTCAAGTTAGCTTGAGCTGTACTATTGGCTTTTTCTAAAACTTCAACTGCTTTGTAAGCCAGTTGCAATTGCATAAAAGATTTATCAACTTCTAATTGCAAATATTCTTTGGTTCTTTCAGTTTGTAATTGAAAAGCTTCCATTTTAGACTTGGCAGCTTGCCTCCCGTAAAAACCATCAGCATTAATTAAGGGTTGTAGTACTTCAATTTTAGTGGCAAAATTTTTAGTTTTTGCTGGATCATTCAACAAAGCTGGATTAAAATCGGAAGCTGTTAAAATTTCTTGATTCAATTTAGAACCAAAAGCCATCAAAGGATTGGTTGTAGAAATGGCAGTGTGAGAAGCAGAAATACTTGGCAAAAACAAGGAATTGGATTGATTGTAATCTGCTTTTGCTGAAGCCGCATTTTCTTTCGCAATTTTGATTTGTAAATTAGCATCGTTTACTTTTTCTAAAATTTCTTTCTTAGAAATAGCAATGGTATCTTGTGCTGAAGCTGAAAAAGCTAGGACAAAGATTCCAAAGAAAGTTACTATTGATTTATTGTTCATAGTTGTATTTTTATTTGTAGCAAATGTACTTTGAGAAAAAAGAGCGTTTGGTAACAAGAGTTACACTTAAATGTAACAAGAGTTACTTAGAAAAAGAAAGAGGCTGCTTACTTCAAATTAAACAGCCTCAATACTAACCAATAAAACTAAACTATCATCATTATGGAGATGATATGTTATCTGGTTCCTCCATGTCCACCAGCTACAATTTTTAAGATTCTAAAATTTAAATAGAAAAATTTAAAAAACTGTATTATAGGATTTTGCATTTTTGCATGTTGTGATTTTGATATTCTTTGTGTCATTTTTTTTAGGTTTTGAGTTGATGGTTGATGGTTGAAAATAGATTAATTTCATCTTTTCTATTTTCTATTTTCTCTAAAATTATTCAGGAATTAACCACCAAAAAGGTTTCATTTTTGCTTTGTAAATGAAGGCATAATGTAAAGCCAATTTTACCCAATGTCCAGCTAAACCTATGTCTCCGAATGTTTTGTTAATGTCTCTTCCACCAGTTTCTGGATATTTTTTATAATCAGGAACAATTGGGTATGTTGTTATGCTTACACCACTTCCTTTTGTCATTCCAAAACCAGCAGAAGCGATACAGGCTGCTCCCATATTTCCTAATGAACCTTTATGATGTAAGGATTCTTTTCCTTCTTTTATAGAATCAATGATATTATCAGCTACTAATTTTGCTGTAATTCCAGAAGGCATTCCTGTTCTTGGTGGTGATGGAAAAATATCGGTTCCGTTTTTACTTTTTCTTGGTTTTGAAATAGAATGTGGTGGTGCAAAGGCAATTCCAGGAGCAAAAATATTTTTATAGGATGGATTTTGATACGTTTCTGGCCAATCTTGAACCGTCCATTCTTCGTAAGGCTTTGGAGAATAATCTGCATCTACAATCATAAATCCTTTGAATAATTTATCGGTAATATCTGCATCATTTTTATCGTATGCTTTGAATCCGTGACCTGAAAAAGCTGGAATTAACATGGCAAAATCAAATTCTTCAGATTTGAATTCACCTTCTAGATTTTCATAATGTGCTATTCCATCTTCTATTTTGTTGACACCAGCACCTAAAATCCATTTAATGCCTCTGTCTTCAAAAATCATTTCAATCATGTCTTTGGATTTCATGTTAAAACCATTGTAATCCATCAACATGCCGTCCATTCCGAAATCTCCTAAGTCCTTTTCGTTGGAAATCCATGTCATTTCTACTTTGTTTCTAACACCATGTCTGACCAACTCTTTTTCAACATTTAAAATATATTCAAAAGCGGCTCCTTGACAAGTTGCTTTAGCATGACCCGTTCCAATAAGAATTTTTGCTTTTTTATCGGAAGTTTTTAGTTGATCAATTAGTTCTTTTAATCCGTGCCAAGCATGTTCTGCATGATCATAAGTACAAACGGAATAAGCTTTGTTATGTCCAGGATTTAAACCTTCTGTCATATCGAAAGCTAATTTTGGTCCGGTTGCATTGATTAAATAATCATAAGTAACATTTTCTTGTGTGCCTTTTTTTTCTCCAAACACATATTCTACTGCTACAAATGGTTTTTCTTCTGTTTTATTTCCTTCTGGATGAAAAGAAACTACTTTAGCTTGTTTGTAACTGATTCCTTTTCTTTTGTATAAAGGTTCTAAGGGAAAAATTAATTGTTTAGCCTTCATTCTACCAATTCCAACCCAAATATTGGAAGGAACCCATTGGTAATTTCGATTAGGAGAAACTACAAGAACTTCATGTTCCTTTCCTAATTTTCTTCTTAAATGTGCAGCTGCAGTATGACCTGAAATTCCAGCACCTAATATTACTATTTTTGACATCTTAATTAGTTTAATAAGTCAAATTTAGTAGTTATCTTCCTGTACCACAGCAACATTTGTTACATAAAAAAAGTGCCTTAAAAAAGACACTTTTGAATTTTAATAACTGGTATCATCCAGCTTGACTTTTCCATAAAATGTTTTATAAAGAAAAATAAAATAACCAGCTAGCAATGGACTTCCAATTAAAACTATCGTTAACATGATACCTAATGATTTTTGAGAAGAAGCAGCATTGTAAATCGTTACACTATAATCTGGATGAATGGTTGATGGTAATAATACGGGATAAAGTTGAAAAGCAACTAACATAAGTAAAAAAGCCATCGTTAAAGAAGAAAAAATCAATGCCTGAAAATACTTCTTTTTAGATACCAATCTAGGAATATTGGCAACCGCTAAAAATGATAATATAGGTAAAATAAAAAATATTGGATTATTTTTAAAATTATCGGTCACACCTGGAATATAAATTAAAGTGTATAATGAGGTGATAGAAAAACTAACAATAAAGAAAATCATTCCTTTTTTTAATAAGAATGTTAGTCTAGCATGCAATCTTCCTTCTGTTTTTAGTAGTAAAAAAATGGCTCCTTGTGTCATGAATATGGATAAGGTTGTAAATCCAGTCATTATAGCATAAGGACTCAAAAAAGCGAAGAAGATTCCTCCTTGATAACTATGATTTTCCGCTAATTCAAAGCCTTGTAATACATTGCCTAAAACTACTCCCAATAAAAATGCAATTAGCACATTGGATATAAAGTAAATGATATCCCAAGTTTTTCGCCACCAAAGCATTTCTTCGGCACTTCTAAATTTTATAGCTGATGAACGCAAAACCAATAGCATCAAAAACAACATAAATGGAATATACATTGCCGATAACATGGTTGCATACATAACTGGAAATCCTGCAAATAAAGCTCCTCCTCCAATAATCAACCAAACTTGATTGGCATCCCAAAGTGGTCCAATGGCATTGATGGCAATTCTTCTACTTAAATCTTTTTTAAAAAATAAATGCCATGCACCTGCACCATAATCAAAGCCTTCTAAAATAGCATAACCTGAAAATAATAATCCTACAACTAGATACCAAAGCGTTGGATAATCTATACCTAAAAATGTTTCCATGTTTCTTGATTTAAATAATTTCTAAGGCATTTTTAGCTTCATCATAAGGGCCATGTTTTATTTTTTTATTTAAGGAATATAAAAATAAAAGCAACAATAGTGTATAAACTACTGTAAACAATACTAATGAAAATACAATTTGATTGGCTGAAACTTCTTGCGAAAAACCTTCACTTGTTCTCAAATGTCCGTAAACAATCCACGGTTGCCTTCCCATTTCAGCAGCAAACCAACCGACTTGATTAGCAATTTGAGGTAAAATTACTGAAAAAGAAAAAATCCACATGATCCATTTGGTTTCAAACAATTTGCCTTTCCACCATAAGAAACTAGCATAAAACGTTAAGGCGATTAAAAACATTCCAATAGATATCATGATGTGATAAAATTGAAAAACTGCATTCACCTGACTTGGTCTATCTTCTTCAGGAAAAGCATTCAAACCTGTTATTGGAGCTTTAAAATCTTGGTGTACTAAAAAAGATAATCCACCAGGCAATCCTAAACCTGTTACCTTTTGATTTTCATTATCTACCCAACCTAAAAGATATAAATCTGCTGGAGCTGATTTTTCATAATGTCCCTCCATAGCTGCTAATTTTGCAGGTTGATTTTTAGCTACACCGTCAGCAGAACTATGTCCAGAAAGCAATTGAGAAAAAGAAACTACAGTTGCCACAACCAATGCGATTTTGAAAGCTCTTTTCGATAATTCAACATATCTACCCTTTCTGATATAATAAGCATGAACACTCAAAACCATGAAAGCACCTGCTAAAAAGGCACCTTGCCAAACATGAATAATTCTATCGACACTAGATGGATTAAAAACCATAGCCCAAAAATCGGTCACTTCTGCACGAGCATTGAAACCTTCTCCGACAATATGATAACCTGCTGGTGTTTGTTGCCAACTATTCGCAACCACAATCCAAACGGCAGAAAACATGGAGCCTAAAAAAACTCCAATTGTAGATATAAAGTGGACTTTTGGAGAAACTCTATTCCATCCAAAAATTAGAATTCCTAGAAAAGTACTTTCTAATCCGAAAGCGAATAACCCTTCTGCTGCCAAAGCACTTCCAAAAATATCACCCACATATTTTGAATAAACTGCCCAATTGGTTCCGAATTCAAACTCCATGATAATTCCTGTTGCAACACCTATTCCAAAAGTTATTGCGAAAATTTTCAACCAAAAACGAGTTAGAACTTCGTATTCTTTATTTCCAGTTTTTAAATACAAACCTTCCATAATAACCATAATTAAACCTATTCCAATACTTAGAGGTGGATAGATATAATGAAAGGCAATAGTAAACGCAAACTGAATTCTTGCTAATATTTCAACATCCATGACTTCTTTTTTTTATTGAAACAAAATTATCTAATTTTTGGTTCTTACTAAGTAACAAGCGTTACATATTCTTTTTTAACTTGTGTTCATAAAAAAAGCCACTTTAATTCAGTGGCTTAGTAGTATTTTAAATAGAAATTAATCTTCTTTTTTTGCTTCTGCTTTTTTAGTATCCGCTTTTTTAGAAGAACAACAAGACCCTTTTGCTTCTGATCCACAAGATTTTTTTTCTTCTTTGGAACAAGATGCTTTTTCTGTTTTTGCTTTTTCTTTTTTAGCTTTCTTTGGTTCTTGAGCGTTAACTCCTACTGAAAACAATAAAGCGAATGCTAAGATTGATAAGGTTTTTTTCATGATATATGTATTTAAATTTATAACTTATTTTTGGTTGTAATATTGTTTCAAATATACTATTTTTTTTCTTTTACAAACATATTAAATAATAAACCTCCTAACAAACCACCATAAAGTGAGCTATTTAAAGGCTTAGAAGTGATTGCACAAGTTCCTGAAGCACAACCAACAAAATGATAATAAGTATAACCTGAAATTAATCCTATTACTATTCCGATTCCAGTGATGATGTATCCTTTTTTAGTCATTTTATTTATTGAATGTAATACTCCAAATTCCTCTAACTTCATTTTCTCCATAACCAATGGCTAAGTCTGCTGGATATAAAGCTTTAATTTTTTTTAGAACTTCTGGCTTGATATTTTCTGTTTTTCCGTGACATTGCAAACACATCGTATTGGTTGGAATAGGGTAATAAAATTGCACTTTATCACCGTTATCCACTACTACAGGTTTAGATTCTTTCTTATCTGTAATATCTTTTTTGAATTGTGATAAATAAACTAATTCTTCTGCATTTGCCTTGTTATTTGAATTTCGGTTTTTATCTGAAACTCGCTTAATCGTTGCGCTGTATTTTAAAGACATACTATCAGTCAAAGGCATCGCTTGAATATTACAAAAAGCTAAAGCCTCTAATGTTCCTTTCTTTTGAATGGTTCCCATTAAATTTTGACCTAATAATTTTTTGGTAGAAAGCGCATATTCCAAACCTATTTCTTCATAGGTTTTTTGTTTTTCCACTACAACAACTTTTTTGCCTGGTTGTGTCCAATTGTCATTTCCGTGTCCTTCCCAATGTTCTTTGAACCACGTTGGTTCTTCAATTTGATAATCATACATAAAATCAGCAATTTGAGCTACAATATTTTCAGGAAAAACTTGTTTAGGCATTACACCAAATTTCTTCAAAGCTCCATGCATCATGGCGTCATCCTTATTCGGGTTTTCTGCAAAGGCTACAATTGCATTAACAAAATCTTCTTTCAAATCATATTCCATTAAATATCTAGACTTTACTGCTATCATTGGAGGAGCAATTCTACCTTCATTTTCTTTTGCTGTAGGACTATGACAAACGTAGCAATGGGTTTCCATCAATTTTTTTCCGTTGTGATTAATAGTGTCTAGTGGTTTGTTTTCGTTTTCAACATCTGTATAACTTTCATTTTTTTTATTGCAAGAAAGAAAGAGCAAAGCCATTGAAATTAATAATAATTTATTCATTAATACAAAATTTAATTCCAACAAAGTAAGTCTAAACCAAATGATTTTATTGTAACCATTGTTACATGAAAAAAAATAAAATTAATGCTTATTAAAAAATTTAATTCCTAATTTTGCAAAAAATAAAATAAAAAATTGAAAAAAATACTATTCATTATAATCACTTTTATGCTAATCAAACCTGTTTTACCGGTTTTGGATTATGTGATTAATTATGAATATATTTCTACTCAATTATGCGAAAATATTGAAAAACCTCAATTAAAGTGTAATGGTAAATGTCATTTAGCTAAAGAATTAGCGCAAGCTTATGAAAATGAAAAACCATTAAATTCAGATAAAAAACAAACCTTTAAATTTGAAATTGAAGTTCTTTTTTGCGAATCTATTTCAAATTATAATGCAACTGCTTTTTTAAATTTTGAGGCAAATGAGCCTAATTCATTTTATCAAAATTTATATCATTCTGAAGTTACAACATCTATTTTTCATCCTCCAACAACTAAGTGCTAATTTATTAACTTTAGATTGAATTAATTATTCTTAAAACAAAAGAATTTTTAATTCAACAAGTCTTTTACCTCTTATAATTTGAAAAAAAAATTCAAATTATAAATACATGTTTAAAAATTAATACTAAAAAAATGAAATTTCAATTAAAAAATATAGCAATCGCTGTGGTTGCAACACTTGCTTTTACTTCATGTTCAAACGATGACACTATTGCAAATAACGTTTCTGGTAATGGAAACTTAAAACTAGAATTTGATAATGTTTATGGAGATGCCGATTTTGCATTTAACACTGAATATACCAATTCTAATGGTGAAAAAATTAAAGCAAATAATGCCATTTATATTGTGAGTAATATTGTTCTAACTAAAGAAGACGGTTCAACTTACAGTGTGCCAAAAAACGAAAGCTACTTTTTTGTAAATGAAGCTAATGCAGCAAGTACAATCATCAATTTACCCAATATTCCAGCCGGAAATTACACTAAAATAAAATTTGGTATTGGTGTAGACCAAGAACAATTTAATTCTGGTGTGGATGGACAAGGAACTATGTGGTCGGATGCTCAAGCATTGGGAATGACTTGGACTTGGGCTGCAGGTTACAAGTTTGTAAAGTTTGAAGGCACAGTAACTACAAACACTCAAACGGATGCTAACTATAGAGTGCACACAGGAAAAACAGGAGATGTATATAACTATTCAGAAATAAATTTAGATTTTCCTGATCAAGCATTAGTTAGAACTTCTATAACACCATTAGTACACATCATGGCAGATTTAAAAACTATTGTTGACGGAACTACAAAAATTAATTTTTCCGAAGCATTAGATGTAATGGGTGGCGTTAAAGTTCAAAATATAATGGCTAATAATGTTCCTAATATGTTTGAAGTACATCATGTACACAACGATTAATTCAATTAGAAGCTAATCCAGCTGTGCATTACAAGTCCGCAGGAAAAACAAAAATTTTGTAAGCAAAAAAATGTGCTTCTTAAGTCGCAATTTTTTCACAACAAAATCATTTTGTTTTTCCTTTACGGGCTTTCCATTGCCATCTGGGCTAAAAAAACAGTTATGCAAACAAAATATATTTGGCTAATACTATTCAGTCTTTTAATCAGTTGTTCATCCGAAGATTCAGAAGACTATCAAAATATTCCAATTGACTACCAAGTGCCTTCAAACTTTCCACCAATAGCCTATAATATGGCTACAAATCCTTTAACAGAAAAAGGCTTTGAATTAGGAAAAAAAATCTTTTATGACGGTCGATTAGCATCTGATGGTGTAGTT
This sequence comes from Flavobacterium sp., assembly GCF_965657075.1. Taxonomy (GTDB): domain Bacteria; phylum Bacteroidota; class Bacteroidia; order Flavobacteriales; family Flavobacteriaceae; genus Flavobacterium. The sequence continues at coordinate 61,508 of NZ_CBFHMV010000004.1, read as the reverse complement.
TCTTGCGGTTTTTGTCATATTCAAGAAAATGCTTTTACACATCACGGTCATACTTTTAGTCATGGAGTTGGTGAAGGAGTTGGTACACGAAATGCTCCACCTATTCAAAATATGGCTTTCCAAACCCAATTTATGTGGGATGGTGCTGCAAACCATATTGAACTTTTATCCATGATTCCCATCGCATCTGAAATTGAAATGGATGGAGATATTATTGCCATCATGAACATGATGAAAAACGATGCATCTTATCAGAAATTGTTTCAGCAAGCCTTTCCAAATAAAGAAATTAACCCTGAAAATATGTTAAAAGCATTAGCTCAATTTATGACAATGCTTACATCTTCTAATTCTAAATTTGATAAATTTCGTAGAAATGAATCAGGTGGTACATTAAATCAAGAAGAACTTGCTGGTTATGCACTTTTCAATCAAAAATGTGCTAGTTGTCATGCCACCGATATTTTTACAGATAATTCATTTAGAAATAATGGTTTATCTATCAACCCAATGATTAATGATTTGGGTAGATATAAGGTTACTGAAATTGAATCTGATAAACTAAAATTCAAAGTTCCGAGTTTAAGAAACATTGAATTAACTGCTCCATATATGCATGATGGTAGATTTTTTACGCTTGAAGGTGTGTTAAATCACTACGCTTCTGGTGTAACAAACACTCAAAATCTCGATCCTTTATTAAACAACAATGGCACTTTAGGAATACCTCTTAATGCAACAGAAAAGCAACAATTAATTGCCTTCCTAAAAACATTAACCGATAATGAATTCATAACCAATCCAAAATTTGCAGAATTTTAAAATGAAAAAAAACATATATATATTATTACTTTTATTCGGATTACAAAATGGATTCGCAATAGAAAAAGACAGTTTAAATTACGTAAAGTATTTTAAAAATTCAGACGTAAAAGCAAACCTTTTTGATGATGATTGTGATGCTTGTGGATGTTCTGCAAGTGGTGGAAGCATGGGATTTGCCTCTATGCTAAATTCAAACTTTATTGGAGTTCGATACTTCAATCAATCCTACAAAAGCAATGATGGTTTGTACAGCAATTCCCCTTGGTATAATGAAAATTTCAATACAATTCAGATTTGGACTCGAATTCCTGTTGCAAAAAACATTCAAATTTCGGCTTTACTTCCTTATCATTTTCACAACAGAGAAAGTGCTACTGGTAAGCAAGATATTTCTGGAATTGGTGATGCAACCGTTTTGGGTATGTATACCATATATCAAACCAAAAAAGATAGCGCTAATTTATATCATGCCTTGCAACTTGGTGCTGGTATAAAAATCCCTTTAGGGAAATTTGATGCCGCTAATAATGGAAGTGTTAATCCGAGTTATCAAGTAGGAACAGGAAGTTGGGATTATCTTTTGGCATCAGAATATGTAATTAAAAGAAAACAATTGGGTTTAAATTCGATGCTAAATTATGTAATCAAGACAGAGAATGATAAAAACTATCGTTTTGGAAATCAGTTTAATTACGCTACTACTTTGTTTTATTTAATTGAAAAAGAAGCGTTTTCACTAGTCCCACAAATTGGAGTTGCCGGCGAAGTTTATGAAGACAATTATCAACTTAACCAAAAAGTTAGAGGTACTGCTGGCGATATTTTTATGGGAAAATTAGGCTTTGAGATTGGAAAAGACAAATTTTCATTTGGAGCCAACGCAATGCTTCCAATAAACCAAAACTTAACTGATGGCAATGTAAAATCCAATTACCGTTGGAGTATAAATTTGAATTACAGTTTATAAAAAAAAGGGATAACTTAAAAATTATCCCTTTTCATATTTTTATATAGCTTATTTTAAAGTATCTTTCTGGGTTGTTTCAGTATTTTCTTCGCTAAGAATTGGTGCTGCTACTTCATTTGCTTTTTTAGCTCTGTTTTCACATCTATCGCATAAATCTGTAATGTTTTTCATTTCATGAGCTTGTGCAACAGTACCTTCAAAAATTTCGTTAGTTCTATTGCTGTTAATATAACCACAATCGCTATATAAATGATAACTTTTTCCTGACTTTGTCCAATAAACAAAATTATTTCCGCCATTTAAGTCTTCAACCTGACGTGTTTGCTCAGTATATTGCTCAACTGAAGCCATATTAGATTCAAAACCACCAATTCCTGCAATCAATAAGGCAATTCCAGCTATACTTCCTAGAATGGCTTTGCTTTTTCCATCGACTTTTTTATTCGTTAAAATAAAAATAATTAAGGGTAAGAAAGCTACAAAAGCCATAATTACTCCTAATTGATTTTGAACGTAAAATAAAAATTGATTCTTTTCTGATGGTGGATCTAATCTGTTGGATTTTTTCCATAAAAGTGAACCTACAAAAACTAAAATTAAGTCTAAAACTATAAGACCAATCACCCAAGCATTAATTGGAGATTCTTCTGAATTCACAGCACTTAAAAACATTCTAATAGCAAAAACTTGAGCTACAATTGCTCCAAGCCATAATAACACGGCAAACATTCTAAATTGTGTAGCTTTTCCCTTATTTTCTTCTGTAGGAACAAAAGTATAATTTGAATTTGTATTGCTCGGTTTATCTGAACCACCAACACTTGTGATTTTCTTATTTGTACTCATAATTAATTGGTTTAATGTTCAAATGTATTATTTTTTTTTAAATATTACTTTTCTGGATTGGATATTTATTAACCTATTTAAGTTCTTAAATGTTTATAACTAAATAATTTTAGCTTATGTAGCTATCAATTTAGGTTATCGTAAAAACATATACGATAAATTTAATCAATTTCAAAGAACTTGTGTTACATATTCAAAAAAAAATATGCCTGAAATTTGTACCAACAAAAAATAATAACAATTAAAATTTATAATTATGGAAGAACAAGTAATAAATGTAATGCCAAGAATTGGAGACAAAGCTCCAGAATTTACAGCTGTAAGTACACAAGGAACAATTAATTTTCCTAAAGATTACGAAGGAAAATGGGTAATTTTTTTCAGTCATCCAGCTGATTTCACTCCTGTTTGTACATCAGAATTTATGACATTTGCAAATATGGAAAAACAATTTAATGAGGCAAATTGTGAGTTATTAGGTTTATCAATAGATGGGTTATATAGTCACATTGCATGGTTAAGAACCATCAAAGAAAAAATTGAATATAAAGGAATGAAAAATATTGAAGTAAAATTTCCTTTAATTGAAGATATTTCTATGAAAGTATCTAATAAATATGGTATGATTCAACCTGGTGAAAGCAGTACACAAGCTGTTAGAGCAGTATTCTTTGTTGACCCAAAAGGAATAATTAGAACTATTTTATATTATCCATTAAGTATTGGAAGAAACTTTCAGGAAATATATAGAGCATTAATTGCTTTGCAAACTGCAGATGCATTTCAAGTAGCTTGTCCTGCAGATTGGCAACCAGGTGATGATGTAATTGTTCCAACAGCAGGTTCTTGTGGAGTAGCGCAAGACCGAATGGAAGATACTGAAAACTTAGATTGTAAAGATTGGTTCTTTTGTACTAAAAAATTAGATAAGGATTTAGTCCTAAATACAGTTTTAAACAAGCAGTAAAACATTACAATTTAAAAAGGACAAAATTAAAAATTTGTCCTTTTTTTTATTTTAAAATTGAAAATATATAAAAGGTTGTGGCCCAGCGGAAGCAGTAGCATAAATAATCCAAAATATCAATCCAAACAAAACTGCTTTAAGTGGCAAAGGAGTTGCATTGAATAAATTTCTCATACCAGCAATTACTTTATTAGGTAAAAAATGCCAAACAAATCCGATTAAAATAAGTATAAAAACATTTTTATAACCCATCATAATGGTTTGCCATTGATTAAAATCTAAGGTTAATTTTCCAATATTATTTACGACTTGAAAAGCTGTTGAAAAATCTTTAGCTCTAAAAAACAACCAACAAAATGCCACAAAGTGAAATGTTAACATTATTTGAGTAATTCGAACAAAGTAATTTTTTGGTAATTTTATAAATTGACCAAAAAATCTTTCAAAAGCTAGTGCCAATCCATGTAAAATTCCCCAAAAAACAAACTTCCAATTGGCTCCATGCCATAATCCTCCTAACAACATGGTTAAAAATAAATTAACATAAGTTCTGAAATTTCCATTTCTATTTCCGCCTAAGGCAATGTATAAATAATCTCGTAACCATGACGATAATGAAATATGCCAACGTTTCCAAAATTCAGTAATGGAAGCCGATTGATAAGGAGTTCTAAAATTTGGCGGCAACCAAAAACCCATTAACAAAGCCAAACCTATAGCAATATCAGAATATCCAGAAAAATCACAATAAATTTGAATCGCATAACCATAAGAAGCCATCAAGTTTTCAAAAGCACTGTAACTGTTTGGTGCATCAAAAACACGATCTACAAAATTGATGGAAATATAATCGGAAATAACCGCTTTTTTTAACAATCCACCAATAATTAAAAATAAAGCATTGTTAAACTCTTCTTTAGTAAGTTTTAACTTTTGATAGATTTGAGGAATAAAATCGCTAGCTCTAACAATTGGTCCAGCCACTAATTGAGGGAAAAAAGACACAAAAAATAAAAAGTCAATAAATGTTTTTGCAGGTTTTAAGTCTTTTCTATAAATATCAATGGTGTAACTTAGTGTTTGAAAAGTATAAAATGAAATTCCAACAGGAAGAATAATGTTTTCCAATTTGAAATTTCTATCAAAAGCCCAATTAAAATTTTCAATAAAAAAATTGGTATATTTAAAATATCCAAGTAATCCTAAATTAACAACAAGACTGACAATTAAATAAAACTTACGATAGAAAGCACTTTTCTCTTCATATATCAAATTGGAAATTACATAATCTACAACAGAAGAAAAAAGGATTAGTCCAAAGAAAAACCCACTACATTTATAATAAAAAAACAAAGAGAATAAGACTACATAAGTTATTCTAAAATAATGTAACTTTTTTGTAGCTATGTAAATACTGTAAAAAATCAAAAATAACCCCAAGAACAAAGCACTGTTAAACAATAAAGGCCTTTCTGGATTATAAGTAAACCAATCTTGAAAAGATTCTGAAGAGATTGCACCAATATTTTGGACAATCCATCGGTTGATAGTTTTTAGCGTTTCCACTAATTATTTGATTGATTTAAATGATTCATAAGATTGCATAATGGCTTCAAAAAATGCATCTGCTTGCTTTTCATAGCCTTTTCTGGTATAGTGTACTTTATCACTCGAAATTAGTCCCGATTTATAATTTTCATTTACTTTTTTAGAACCTCCAAGAACATGATACAAATCCCAAACGGAATAGTTTTTTTCTTCGGCTTGTTCGATAATTAAATTGGTATAGTCTATTTCGTAAGTGTTTTTATATTTTCTTTTAAACTGAGATGGTGGTGGCGTTGTAACAATAATTTCAGCCGTATAATTGAACGTTCTTATATTTTCAATCATTTGATTCAATTGCTTTTTATATTCTTCTGCTGATAATTTATCAAAACTTTCGTTGGTTCCTAAAGAAATAATAAACAAATCGGCTTGAAGAGCTGGCAATTGTTCATAAAACAAATTGTATTTATTAAAATCCGAACATTTTGCACCATTTATTCCAATGTTACTGTAAGTAATTCCTGGTTGTTCATTTTCTAAAATCACACCATTTAAGGCAAATTCAGAAAATTGTTTGTTGGGTATCAAATGAATTGATTCAATTAATTCTTGTGAATAATGATCGTAAGAATAGGGAAATTGAAATTGTTGCAAAGGCACAAAATCTTTTTTGATGATTTCTTTTTTAACCGTTTCATAAACTTCCTTTTGACCTGGAATAATCAAGGTTTTCCCTGCGTTAATTCGATCCGATTTTAAGTTATTAGCTCTTTTTAAATCCGTAACTGAAACTTTATATTTATGAGCAATTTTAGATAAAACTTCTCCTTGCTTAATTTTATGTGATGAAGCTTTTTTCTTTACCACTTTTTCTTCAACAAATTCTTTTGAAGTTGTAAAATCATTGGCTACAAAAAAAGAATTCACATTATTAGGTGTAATGACTCTAACGGTATTGAATTTGTATTTCTCTTTTACTTTTAATTCTATATTAAAATCGATTTGATTTGTATACAAAGCTATTCCACTTAATCCAACTGGCTTCGTATCTGGTGTTTTTATGATCTTGTAATTATCAAAATTTATGTTGGAAGAAAACTTTGTCCAAAAAGAACCATTAGTTCCTGCCATTTTGTAAGGAAAAGCATATCCCAAACCAGCATTACCAAACTTATTTTGAAAATGTTGACGTAAATGATCAGTAACTAAATCGGCTTGAATGTGAGAATCACCAATATGAACAATTCTTAGTTTACTAGATTTATTTACTTCAATATCATGTAACTTTTCAAAGGTATTGGAAAGCATTTTGTCGTTAATAAGTACATTTCCATAATGTTCAACTTCCAATGTGTCCACTTCTACACTCAAAGAATCTGCTTCTTGAGCGTAAAACAAATTGACCATTAGTAAAAAAAAAGTCGAAATTATTTTAATCATTTGTACTGTCTTTTTTTATAATCACACTGTCTTTTTTTCGTTTAGGCAAAATAAACTTAGTGTTCATTTTTTTAAACGTTAAAAAACCTTCATTTATTTGATTGAAAATCAGTTGAGCAACTTCTTTTGAACCGGTATAATTAAAATGCGTATAATCTTTATTGGCTTTGGCTGGTTGACTTTCTACCCATTCAACCATTGAGCCATTTCCACCCATTAATTCGTATAAATTTACAAAAGCTGCTTCCGATTTTACTGCGTATTTTTTTTGCGCAACAACCAAAGGTAAGACAGCTGAATCTGTTTTCATTTCCAAATCATATTTGGTGGATTTATCTGCAGTGGAAACAACCAATACCGTTGCATTTGGAAAACACTTTTTGACATGATTTACCACTTTAGTCATTCGTTTTTCATACCAACTGTAATCATACGAACCATAATTCAATACATTAGTTCCGTAATGCAAAATAATTAAATCATAATCCATGACTTTATTAAATTCATTCATCAAACTTAAATCAAAAGTAGCGATAGGCAAACCTGAATTTCCTCTGTTGGAAAAATTATCTATATGAACTCCTTTTCCATCATCAAAATTGAAGCCATAAAACGGAATATCTTTAGCATTTATAAAATTAACTTTTAAGTTTTTAACGTTATCGGCTAATTTTAAGGTGTTTAATTTTTTATCTGTATTAAGCTTTTTGTAAATTGTATCTTTACCAATTACATAAGAAATCATAGCGTTTTTATTGCTAGAACTTCCATAATACAAAGTAGGATTATTTAATTGTGTAGCAAATTTATAGTTATTGGCTCTAAACTTCACCCAAGTTGGATGCACTGTGTCATTGGCAAAAAACACATGACCATTAACCCCAAATTCTCGTATAGGCTTTTTTGTTTTTAAATAAGTCTGAGTTTTCCAATTGTTAGAAAATTCATGCGAGACTGTAGCTCTTGAAGCTGCTGATTCAGAAGTAATATTTACAAAACCAACACCTTGACCCGCAAATTGTTCTTGAAAAAGCTTGCGCACATCTTGAACAATCATATCGCCATCATTCATAGAATCACCAAAATAGGCTATTCTTATGTTTCCGTTTTTTGTAGTTTCAAGCATTTGTAACTTTTCATAAAATGGAACAATATGTTGATATCCTTTATAATCATCAAAATACTCAGAAACGTATTTAACACCATTATCTTTATTAGGTGTAAATGTTATAATTTTTTTAATTAACGAATCCTTTTCATCCACAAGTTCGTTGTTTTTTTCATCGTCAATAGCCTTTAAGAGCAAACTGTCTATAACTACATTTTCTGAGGCAACTTCTTTTTGTTCCAGAGCTTTTTTAGGTAAAAAAGTTTTAAATGCAATAAATGAACTTGTAGCAATTACAAGTAATAAAATAGTTTGCAAAAAATAATTTTGAGATGTTTTCACTTGATAACGAAAAAATTACATTCGACTTGGAACTTGGATTCCTAATAATTTGAAAGCAGATTTTATAATGCTTCCAACAGTCAGTGACAATTGTACTCTGAATATTTTTTTAGCTTCATCCGTTTCCCCTAAGATAGAAACATTTTGATAAAAAGAATTGAATTCTTTAACCAATTCGTAAGTGTAATTAGCAATTAAGGCTGGACTATAATTGGCAGCAGCATTTTGAATTACATCGGGATACTGTTGTATTTGTTTGATTAATTCTTTCTCTTTTTGGTGTAATTCAATGACCACATCTTTTGAATAATCAAAGGCTGCTTTACGCAAAATAGATTGAATTCGAGCATAAGTATATTGGATAAAAGGTCCAGTATTTCCTGCAAAATCAACAGATTCTTCTGGATTAAAAAGCATTTGTTTTTTTGGATCTACTTTTAACATATAATATTTCAAAGCACCAAGACCAATAGTTTCAAATAAACGAGCTTTTTCAGCTTCTTGAAAACCGTCAAGTTTTCCTAATTCCTCTGAAATTCTTTGAGCAGTTGCTGTCATCTCTGCAATTAAATCATCAGCATCAACTACTGTTCCTTCACGAGATTTCATTTTACCTGAAGGTAATTCGACCATTCCATAAGACAAATGATATAAACTTTCAGCCCATTCAAAACCTAATTTTTTTAGGATTAAAAACAATACTTTGAAGTGATAATCTTGTTCATTTCCAACCGTATAAACCATTCCTCCAACATCAGGATTATCTTTCACACGTTGGATAGCTGTTCCAATATCTTGTGTCATATAAACCGCTGTTCCGTCAGAACGAAGTACTATTTTTCTATCTAAACCATCTTCCGTTAAATCAATCCAAACTGAACCGTCAGGATCTTTTTCAAAAATACCTTTTTCTAACCCAAATTGAACTACTTCTTTTCCTAATAAATAGGTATTACTTTCGTAATAGTAGCTGTCAAAATTAACGCCTAGACTTTCGTAAGTTGCTTCAAAACCATCATAAACCCATTGGTTCATTTTTTTCCAAAGTGCTACCACTTCTTCATCACCAGCTTCCCATTTCAATAGCATTTGTTGGGCTTCAACAATAGAAGGTGCTAGTTTTTTGGCTTCATCTTCCGTTTTCCCATCAGCCATCAAAACAGCAATTTCCTTTTTGTAATTTTTATCGAATTCTACATAAAAATTTCCAACCAATTTATCCCCTTTTAATCCTGTAGCTTCTGGAGTTTGACCATTTCCATATTTCTGCCAAGCCAACATGGATTTGCAAATATGAATACCTCTATCGTTAATGATTTGGGTTTTATAGGATTTTTTTCCTGAAGCTTTGATGATTTCAGAAACAGAATAGCCTAACAAAATATTACGAATATGACCTAAATGTAAAGGCTTGTTGGTATTTGGAGAAGAATATTCCACCATTATAGCTTTAGCATTGTCCTCTGGTTTTACAAATCCAAAATCTTCTTTATTTTTGATAGAATTGAAGAATTTTATATAAAAACCATCCGAAATCACTAAATTTAAAAAACCACCCACAACATTAAAACGACTGACAAAGTCATTTTTATCTACCAAAAAAGTTCCGATTTTTGTTCCAATTTCAACAGGATTTCCTTTTAAAATCTTTACCAATGGAAAAACAACCATGGTTACATCGCCTTCAAAATCTTTCCTAGTCGCTTGAAATTCAATTGTTTCAATAGTTAAATCGAAAAGTTGTTGAATAGCGTCTTGAATTTGTTCGGTAAGAATTTGATGTAAAGTCATTTAATGTGTTTTTTGAAGGTGCAAATGTAATAATTAGTAATTAGTAATTAGTACTTAGTGATCAGTTTTTTAAACAAAAAAAAGCAACTCTAATGAATTGCATTTTTTGAGGTTATGTGAATCTATTTCTTTTCTCTTTGTTCTATTTTCTCTCAAAAATTACCAACGAATGATAACACTTCCCCAAGTAAAACCAGAACCAAAAGCAGCCAAAACTACCAAATCGCCTTCTTTAATTTTTCCTTGCTCCCAAGCTTCGGTTAATGCAATTGGAATAGAAGCAGCTGTAGTGTTTCCGTATTTTTGGATGTTATTGTAAACCTGGTCATCTGTCAGTTTAAATTTATTTTGAATGAATTGTGAAATTCTCAAATTAGCTTGATGAGGAATCAACATGTTAATGTCAGAAACTTGCAAATCATTAGCTTGTAACCCTTCATTTATGACTTCACTAAAACGAACTACAGCGTTTTTAAATACAAATTGTCCGTTCATGTAAGGAAAATAGCTTTCGTCATTAGGGTCATTATCTGCAATGATATCGGTTACCCAACGTTTTCCCATTCCGGGTGCAATTAGAGCTAATTCTTCTGCATGTTGTCCTTCTGAATGTAAGTGTGTTGATAGAATTCCTTTAGACAAATCCTCTTCTCTTGATAGAATGGCTGCTCCTGCTCCATCTCCAAAAATTACAGAAACACCTCTTCCACGTGTTGTCATGTCTAAACCAGTAGAATGCAACTCAGAACCAATAACTAAAATATTTTTATACATTCCAGTTTTGATATATTGATCAGCAATTGAAATAGCATATACAAATCCTGAACATTGGTTACGAATATCCAAAGCACCAACAGTTTTTAAACCTAAATCTCTTTGAACCAAAACTCCTGGTCCAGGAAAATAATAATCTGGACTAAGGGTTGCAAAAATTATAAAATCTATATCATCTTTATCTATTTTTGCTCTTTCAATAGCTTTTTCAGCAGCTTTTACACCCATTGAAGTTGTGGTATCTTCACCACGAACGACATGTCTTCTTTCTTTAATTCCAGTTCGTTCTTGAATCCATTCATCGTTGGTTTCCATAACTTTAGACAAATCTTCATTGGTAACTACATTATCTGGAACATAAAAACCTAATCCTTTTATTTTTGAGTGATACATATTTAGCTAGTATTGAATTTTAATATACAAAGTTAACAATATAATAAATGGAGTAAATAAAATTTTATATTTTTTTGTCAATTTAATAATAATTTGCCTTTTCATCTGTTAAAATTTTTAGTTTAAAAAAATATTATTTGTACATTTAGCAATCAAAAACAAAAAACATACATCGATGAAAAAAGTAATTTCAATTTTATTTTTATGCTTTGGATTTTTCTCATTAGCACAAGAAAATCTGACATATCAAACTCCTCCAAAAGAAATTTTGGCATTGGCTGATTATGAAATAACTCCTTCTATTTCAATGGACAAAGACAGAAACTACATGCTTTTAAGTTACAGAAACACCTACAAAACATTAGATGATTTAAATCAAAGCGAAATGAAATTGGGTGGTTTAAGAATAAATCCAGACGTTAACATTGGAAGTTCTACTTTGTACTTAAAAAATTTAAAAATAAGAAAACTTAAAGATAAAGTTGAAACACAAGTGGCTGGCTTACCTGAAAATGCAAAAATTGCTAACACTGCATGGTCTCCTGATTATAAAACAATTGCATTTACAAATTCCACCAACAGTGGTGTTGAATTATGGTTAATAGATGTTGTTAGTGCAAAAGCTAGAAAACTTACAGAAGCTAATTTAAATGGAAATGTGGGTAGCCCTTTCAGTTGGTTTAATGACAGTCAAAACTTATTAGTTCGAGTTTTACCAAACAACAAACCTAGCTTAATTAACAAAGAAAAAGCAATTCCGACCGGACCATCTGTTTCATCAAGTGATGGCTCAAAATCTCAAAACAGAACGTATCAAGATTTGTTGAAAAACAAAACTGATGAAGCTAATTTTGAATCCTTAATTACCTCAGAATTATATAAAATCAACACCAATGGTTCGTCAACTTTGTTCAAAAAAGCAGATATGTATGTTGGTGAAAATTTTTCTCCTGACGGAAAATACATCATGATAAATACGGTTCAAAAACCATTTTCATACATTGTTACCGTTAGTAGATTTCCTTTAAACTCGATAGTTTACGATGTTGATGGGAATTTAATCAAAGTAGTAAATGAAGTTCCTTTAGACGAAATCAGACCCAAAGGTTTTATGGCAACTAGAGCTTCTAAAAGAAGTATGGGATGGAGAAGTGATAAGCCGGCAAGTTTATCTTATGTTTTACCTTTAGATGGTGGTGATCCTGCAGTTGATGTTGCTTTTAGAGACGAAGTTTTTTCGTGGGATGCACCTTTTAATAACGAACCTGTTTCTGTTTTAAAAACTAAAGACAGATATGCTGGAATTGTTTGGGGAACAAATGATTTAGCAGTAGCTTATGACTCATGGTACGATACCAGAAACACAAGAACATATTTATTTAATCCTTCAGATAGCTCGGTAAAACCAAGTATTATTTCTGATAGAAATTCGCAAGATATTTACAGTGATCCCGGAAATTTTGAAACTAAAAAAAATGAATTTAATAAAGAAGTTTTATTGATGAACAATGGAAATTTATATTTAATTGGAGAAGGACATACCAAAGAAGGTCAATTTCCTTTCATTGATGAATTCAACATTAAAACATTAAAATCAAAACGCCTTTACACTTCAAAATATACCGATAAAATAGAACGATTGTTATCAATTGAAGATATTAATAAAGGCAATGTAATCATCAACTTACAATCTAAAAACGAATTTCCAAATTATTATTTTAGAAACTTAAAATCATCTAAAATTACCCCAATTACTACCTTCCAAAATCCTTTTGAAAGCATAAAAGATGTTTACAAAGAAGTTATAAAATACAAAAGAAAAGATGGTGTTGAATTGAGCGGCACTTTATATTTACCTGTAGGATATGAAAGGAATAAGAAAGAGAAATTACCTTTATTGATTTGGGCTTATCCTGAAGAATATAAAGATAAAAATAGTGCTGGACAAAGTGCTTTAAATGAAAATGAATTTACTTATCCTTATTATGGGTCTTTTGTTTATTGGGTAACTAGAGGTTATGCTGTTTTAGACGATGCTTCCTTTCCTATTGTGGGTGAAGGAACATCAGAACCTAACGACACTTTTATTGACCAATTAATTATGAACTCAGAAGCCGCAATCAATGCATTAGATGATTTGGGATATATTAATCGTGAAAAAGTAGCCATTGGCGGCCATTCGTATGGTGCTTTTATGACTGCAAATTTATTGACACATTCAAACTTATTTGCTTGTGGAATTGCAAGAAGTGGTGCTTACAATAGAACCTTAACGCCTTTTGGATTTCAAAGTGAACAAAGAAATTATTGGGATGCACCAGAAGTTTACAACACCATGTCGCCTTTTATGAATGCGCATAAAATGAAAACCCCTTTATTATTAGTTCATGGTGAAGCTGACAATAATCCGGGAACATTTACTTTACAAACAGAGCGTTATTTTCAAGCTCTAAAAGGAATGGGTGCTCCAGCAAGAATGGTACTTTTACCGAAAGAAAGTCACAGTTATGTTGCTAAAGAAAACATATTTCACTTGCTTTGGGAACAAGATCAATTTTTAGAAAAACATCTCAAAAATTAAACTTAAAAAATCCGATTTTTATAAATCGGATTTTTTTTTTGACATTTCTTGATTAGAAAATATGTATTTTTACATACAAGAAATAAAGCCAATGAATATTTTAGACAATTTTAAACTTCACAGAGAAACCGAGAACTTTAAAGATATAGTTGAGTCAATTTATAATGGCGTTGTATTTAAAGGAACAAACCTTTGGATTTTGGTTTTTGCTATTTTTATTGCTTCTTTAGGTTTAAATGTAAATTCTCCAGCTGTTGTAATTGGAGCCATGCTTATTTCTCCATTGATGGGTCCAATTATGGGATTGGGCTTAGGTATGGCAATTAACGATTTAACTTTATTAAAAAAAGCGGGTTATAATTATCTTTTTGCTGCTGGTGTTGGTTTGGTTACATCTGCTATCTATTTTGCAATTTCGCCCATTAATGATGCACATTCAGAAATTTTAGCTAGAACTTCACCCAATATTTACGATGTATTAATTGCTTTTTTTGGTGGTTTAGCTGGAATTTTAGCCACATCAAGTAAGTTAAAAGGAAACGTAATTCCGGGTGTAGCAATTGCAACAGCATTAATGCCACCATTATGTACTGCAGGTTACGGAATAGCCACATGGCAATTAGACTACTTTTTAGGAGCTTCTTACCTTTTTCTAATTAATACTGTTTTTATTGCATTGGCAACACTAATCACCGTTCGTTTATTGAAATTTCCCTACAAAGTACATCCTGATAAATCTATTGAAAAAAAATCAAATCGAATTGTTTGGGCCATAGTTATTATCACTCTTATTCCAAGTATTTACTTTGGTTATGATATTGTTCAACAAAATAAATTTCAAAAGAAAGCAAGTGCCTTTGTTGATAATGAAGCTAAATTTCCAAATAATTATTTATTAAAAAAAAACATTAGTCCAAGCACTCAAGAAATCACATTAACTTATGGTGGATTGTTAATAAAAGACAGCGCAATAAATGCCTTAAAATCTAAACTTAAGAAATATTATTTACCCGAATGCAATCTTACCATCCAACAAGGTTTTTCCTATTTAAACGAAAATACTTCTAAAACAGTTCAAGATAATTTATTAACAACAAATTTAAAAAATAATGCCAATCAAATTGAAACTTTAAATTTAAAAATGGACAGCATTCAAAAACAAAAAGAAGTAAGTTTACAAGTTTATAAAGAATTGAAAGCGCAATATCCATCCATAGCAACATTTGCTCTTCAGCCTACAGTTTTAATTAATGATTCGATAAATCAAAATGTGTGGATTTCCAATATTAAATCTGTAGAAAAAATAAATCCGGAAGAGCGTAAAAAAGTAAAAGAATGGTTAAAAGTCAGACTAAATTCTCCTGAAATAATCATTAATTTTGAAAATGAATAACACAATATGAACCTACCTATAGAAACTCCAGCACTGCTTTTTTCGGCAACTTCATTAATTTTATTGGCTTATACCAATAGATTTTTAACCATTGCACAAATTGTTAGAGGTTTAAAAAAAACATACGACCAAGAACACACCAAAAGTATTCTAATTCAGATAAAAAACTTAAATCTTCGAATAACATTGATAAGATACATGCAGCTTTTTGGCGTAATGTGCTTATTTTTATCGGTGTTTGCAATGCTTTTACTTTTTTTAGAACAAGAAATGGTTGGCATTTATTTTTTTGGAGCAAGTTTATTGTGCTTATTAATTTCATTAGCATTATCATTTTGGGAAATTAGTATTTCAGTAACTGCACTTCGAGTTCACTTAAGTGATATTGTCGAAAAAAATTAAAAAATATAGGTAACAATTTTGAATTACAATGTATCTACTCATAAATAAAACAAATTATGAAGACAATACAAATTCAAACAGAACAACAAAAAGTAATTTCCTATTTAACCATGAGCAAAACAATTGGATGGTTGGGCATTTTATTACCTTTTATATTAATTCTTGGAAATCTATTTTTTAATAAATTGAACCTCTTAAACAATAAATACCTAGTTTCTGATGGAAGTCAAGTTTATGTACCAAGTAGTTCTCTTAAAGCCTCAATAAGTCATTATTATTACACATCAGTTGGGCCACTTTTTATTGGAGCCATGTTTGCCGTTGCCTTGTTTTTATTTGCTTATAAAGGATATGAAAAAAGAAAAAATGAATTTGGATTTTCAGATAATTTCATGACCAATTTTGCAGCTATTTGTGCTGTTGGATTAGTCATTTTTCCTACTTCTGCTAATGAATTTAAAGACAATGTACTTATCTTTTTAAGCAGCCCAATTGTTGCAGGTATTCATTTAATTTTTGCGTTTTTATTTTTTATTACTTTAGCTTTTATGTCAATTATTAATTTTAGAAGAACCCACGAAATAAATGTCTATGGAAAACAAAAAGAACATAAAATTTATAAAATCAGTGGAATAACAATGTTGGTTTGTTTAGTATTTATAGTGATTTACGGCATCTTTTTTGAACATTTAAAAATAGAATGGTTAAGAAGATTAAAACCTATTTTCACACTAGAAACTATAGCTTTAATTGCTTTTGGAATTTCTTGGTTGACTAAAGGAAAAGTTGAATGTTATATTTTTAATAAAAATTTAAAAAGAAAAGCAGTTTCATATCAAAATTAGTCCATAATCCAAAGCAGTACAGGTTTTTTGGTTTGTTTTAATTTTTCATCTAAGACTTTCATAAATTCATTGGAAACTGCTGGACAACCCCAACTTAGAGGAGTATATTTTGGATAAACTTCCTCATCTTTCACTGTATTCCAAGAATGAAGCACTACTACTCTATCAACTGCATTATTATTGGTTTGTTATAAGCCGTGCAACCAATATTTTACTTTTATTCCCCAACTGCTATAGTCTCGTTTACCAATTTTATATTTTCCTTTGGATGAACAATGACTCTCTGGCTTATTACTAAATTTTGCCTTTTCCCACTTGGTTTCATTGTCTTCAAATTTATCGCAACTTCCATGAGTAACTAGTTTGCTTGCTACAATAGAATCTTTCTTAAAATCATGAATAAAAAATCTATTTTTACCTGAATGAATACTCATGTCAATCAAAAAATAGTATTCTTGATTAAAATCTTTTTCTTTGCAAAATTTTAAAGCCTCTTGGTTTGAATTAGAATAATCCTTTGCAACTTCATCAGAACTTACTACTTCAGAAAATAATTTTTCCGAGGTAACTTCTTTACAACTAAAAAGAATTATAAAAAAAGCTAAAAATATGTTTCTCATTGGATGATGTTTTATTTTATAACATTAAAACATCTGAAATAGTATATTTTTTTTTAGCAATTCATTATCACAAACATATAAATAGGCATTCCAATTGTAATGTTTACAGGAAAAGTTATTGCTAAAGCCATTGGAATAAAAATACCAGGATTTGCTTTGGGTACAGCAATTTTCATAGCTGCTGGAACAGCAATATAAGATGCACTTGCCGCTAACACTGCTAGCATGAATCTATCACCAACATTTTGTGTCGCAAAACCACTTAAACATGCAAATATTACTCCATTGATCAAAGGTATAATGATGGCAAAAATGGTTGTAAAAGCTCCATTCTTTAGAAAATCTTTTAATTTTTTTCCACAAACAATTCCCATATCTAAAAGAAAAATAGCTAAAAATCCTTTAAACAAATCATTAGTAAAAGGTTTTATTCCTAAAGCTTGTTGATCACTTGCCAAAAAACCAATTACCAAACTTCCTAAAATTAATAAAACACTACCATTAGTAAAGGAATGCTTAACTATTTGCCCTAAAGATTGTTGAGTATCTGTTTTTTTGCTTTTTGAAAACATTCGAATTAAAACCACACCAACAATAATGGCAGGTGCTTCCATCAAAGCCATAACAGCAACCATATGTCCATTAAATGAAATGTTTTGTAATTCTAAAAATGAAATAGCCGTAACAAATGTCACTGCACTTACAGAACCATATGCTGCAGCAATTGCACCAGAATTGGAAATTGAAAGTTTTCTTTTAAGAATGAAAAAAGTAAGTATTGGAATTAATATTGCAGTTGAAAGTCCAAAAATAATACAGTAAATAATCTCCATTGAAAATTCACTATGAGCTAATTCTTGTCCACCTTTAAAGCCAATAGCAAACAAAAGATACAAAGAAATAAATTTGGAAGAATTCTCAGGAATAGCCAAATCACTTTTCAATCTTACAGCAATAATTCCTAAAATAAAAAATAATAAAGCTGGATTTTTTAAGTTGTCGATTAGTAAATCTAAATTCATAATTGGTGTTTAGTTTATTTGAAATGCAGCTCTTGAAAGCCTATCGTTAATGGATTTACCTAAATCTATTTCTGGTAAATATTGAGTTACTATTAAATCAAATTGTTGGGTATCAATTTCAATTAAAGTTTTATATAAATTGGAAGCTGCTTCATCAAAATTTTTATTTTCTGAGAGAAGATAATTTTTATTGATTTTTGAATGGATGAATGGTTTATCAAATCCTAAATAAGCACAATTAGTATCATTTGCTTTGCTCAAAAAATCTTCTAAATTCTTTACAATATATAATGGTGTTTTTGGTGCATAATGTTTTGAAAACATACCAGGAGCATCTGGATTTTGAGTGGCATTGTTTCTTATTTGAACTTTTCCTACTACTCTTTCTATATGTTCCACTGACAAAGCTCCTAATCTATATATAATAGGCTCACCTTTTTCAAAACCAATAATCGTAGATTCTAAACCCTTAGCACAAGAACCACCGTCTAAAACAAAAGGCAATTTGTCTCCAAAATAATCTAAAACATGTTGAGCAGTAGTTGAACTCACATTATTAGAAGGATTGGCACTTGGAGCTGCCAAAGGAAATAGTAAATTTTCTAAAAGATTTAAAGTAGTTTTATGTGCAGGAACTCGAATAGCAACTGTATCTTTGTTGGAAGTAATATAATTAGGAATGTGAGCTGCTTTTTTCAAAACCAAAGTCAACGGTCCAGGCCAAAAAGTCTTAGCTAACAGATTAGCTTTTACAGGAACATGGTCTACATATTTATACAATTCCCTTTCCGATTTTATATGAACAATTAAAGGATTGTTGGAAGGTCTGTTCTTAATTTTATAAATGGAATTTACGGCTTCTTCATTATAAATATTTGCTGCTAATCCGTAAACGGTTTCGGTTGGAATTGCTACGACTTTATTCTGTGACAACCAAAAAACAGCTTCGTTAATATCGTTACTTATCTTCATAAATTAGGGGTTACAATAATCACAGTGCATTGGATCTTCGAATTTTTTGTCGAAAGGAAAAAACTTTTCTTCCTTAAAATCACATTTGGAACAACCATAAGTATGACTCAAAGTTGATTTGGTTTTGAAACCACACAATTCGCATGGCAAACCTGAATTTACATTTTTAACCTCAAAACCAGGAGTTTGACAGGAAGGACAAAGTGTGTTTATTTTCTCTATCAATTTTTCAGTTGCATCTTTGATTACTAACATTCTTGATGGATTTCTAAAGGCTCGCATATCAGTTTCAGCAAAAACTAAGGAATAATTTTCTCTTAATTTGTTGAAATTTTCTAGTAACTCAGAATAAGTCTCAATATCTTTCAGAATTATTTCAGAATTTTTTTCGGATGATTTTAGAATGATTCCGTGAGAAGGAAATTTGACTTTTTGAACAAAATCTTCTAATTCTTGTATAGTATTTATTACCATTCCATCAAAATTGGTTTCAACAGAAAGATGCCTTGCTACAATTTCTAAATTATTTTTGATATCCTTAAACATCACCAATTCATCATCTGCATGAGCAAAAAAAAAGGTTGGATGAGCTCCAAAAGAGCCTTCACTAGCCACAACCATATCAAAATCAGTGCTTTGTATAGACAATAAACATTTTTGCCTTAAAGTTTCGATAACGTCTAATTTTCGTTCAATTTCTGCAGAAAAAGTTCCTAATAAATCGGTATCAAATTCTTTAGCAACAAAACAATCTACATCTAGATGTTTTTGAAATAATGGTACCATTACTTCTTCTTTTTTATGTTTTGTAGCTATTAGTAATTTTCTACCTTGAAACATTATATTTCTCCATTAATTCTAATACAATTGTACCGTCAATTTTGATGGCTCTGTTTTCTTTTTGAGCCAATGCTATTTGTTCTTCAATTTGAATTTTTGCAGCTTCTAATTCATGAATTCTTTCTTCAGAATAATCAATATCACCCATGTTTCGTTCCGTTATACTAAATTTTTCTAGTTGATGAAACTTGATTTTACTGTTTACCAACTTAAATAAAACTTCTTTAGCATCTTCTGGTGAAAAAATTCCTTTTACTAATTTAAATTCATTGTGATTTTCCATGTTAATTTTTTTTAGTTATATTTTGCTTATTGGTAATTATTGAAATTGCATACAAGACATAAAAGAGCGTTGATCCTAAAATTAAACTGTCCTTTATTATAGATGACTTTTGTTTTGCTATAGCCATAAGCAACAATAAAATATAAATAACTGTGGCGAAAATTAATCTAGTTTTCATATGTAAATATTTATTGTTTTTCAAAGGTCATATGGTATCGCTTTATTTTCATTGGTGTTTGTTTGCAACAAACTTTTTGTTAATGGCGATTTCATACGTATATATTTTATGATGCAAATTTCTATAAACTTATTTATATATTTTTATTTATATTTGTAATTCATTCCATAAAATATATTTATGAATTACACATTGCACCAATTACAAGTTTTTTTAAAAATAGTTGAAACTAGAAGTATTACAAAGGCTGCAGAAGAACTAAATTTAACTCAGCCAGCTGTTTCTATACAACTAAAAAATTTTCAGGATCAATTTGAAATTCCAATTACTGAAATTGTGGGAAGACAATTATATGTTACAGAATTTGGGAATGAAATTGCTGAGATTGTCAGTAGAATTAATAATGAAGTTCAGGAAATTCAGTTTAAAACTTTAGCTTACAAAGGCCATTTGACAGGCACGTTAAAAATATCTGTGGTTTCAACAGCTAAATATATAATTCCTTATTTTTTATCCGACTTTCTAAAACAACATGAAGGCATTGAACTGCAATTAGATGTAACGAATAAGTCAAAAGTTATTGCAAGTATCGAAAAAAATGAAGTTGATTTAGCATTAGTTTCTATTTTACCAGAAAATATAAGCGTTTTTAATGAAGAATTGATGCAAAACAAACTTTTCTTAGTAGCTAATAGAGATTTTGAAACTCCAAAAAATATTATTTCACCAAAAAAAATTACTGAATTTCCAATTATCTATAGAGAAAGTGGTTCTGGTACTCGTTTTAAAATGAAGCGGTTTTTTGAAAACAATCAATTAAAAATAAAAAACAAACTTGAACTAACCTCAAACGAAGCTGTAAAACAAGCAGTAATTGCAGGTTTAGGACTTTCCATAATGCCTTTAATCGGAATTAAAAATGAATTACAAAAAGGTGATCTAAAAATCATTCCTGTAAAAGGATTACCAACTAAAACCGAATGGAATTTAATTTGGCAATCGCAAAAATCACTTTCACCAATTGCTAAAGAATTCTTAAAATTTATTAAAGAAAACAAACAAGCTATAATTGAAAGTAAGTTTAATTGGTATGAAGATTATCAATAAGCAAAGATTTGTATTTTTGTAAAAAATCAGAAAATGAACATCAAACTAATTGCAATTGGCAAAACAGATAACAAAAATCTTCAAACCTTAATTGAAGAATATACTAAACGTTTATCGTTTTACATAAAGTTTGATTTGGAAATTATTCCTGACATAAAAAATGTAAAAAATCTTTCGGAAGCTCAACAAAAAGAAAAAGAAGGTGAATTGATTTTATCGAAAATAGTTCCAACAGATAATTTAATTCTTTTAGATGAAAACGGAAAAACATTTTCAAGTGTTGGTTTTTCTGAATTTTTACAGAAAAAAATGAATGCTGGAATTAAAACTTTAGTTTTTGTAATTGGTGGTCCTTATGGTTTTAGTGAAACGGTTTACCAAAAAGCCAACGGAAAAGTTGCTTTGTCAGAAATGACATTTTCACATCAAATGGTTCGTTTATTTGTCATTGAACAAATTTATAGAGGCTTCACTATTTTAAAAAATGAACCTTATCACCATCAGTAAAAGTAAAAACTTGATTTTAAAAGTCATTTAGTAGATGTAAATTGTAGGATAGTTTCTTTTAATTTCAGTCATTTGAATATTAATAATAACATTTAAAAACAATTCATAATTTGCATCTTTATCTATCGATATAACCGTTTTAGAAAGTTCTAACACTGTTAATTCTTCTTCTAAATATCGTTCTAAATCATTATTTGGTACTTTTTTACCATCGACAATAACCTGATTATTTTTTGAAATATAAATTTCAATTCCAGACTTTGGCTTTTGGGTTTTAAAGTCAATTTCTGTAAACGGAACAAAAGCTAAATTCTTTCCAATAGAATCAGCGTAAGAAAAAACTTCAATAGCACCTTCTTTTTTGTGAGATGAATTTTTCTTTTTCTCTTGCAACTTAATAATTTCTGGAACAACTAATTTCAAAGGCAATCGTTTGTCAATAGAATAAATCCAATTCGTTGTTCCAATAGTGTTTTGACGATTAACCTCAATTATTGTATCATTATCTTTAGTTCTAAAAAACATATAAACAGGTGAATGATCCTGAATATCTTTTAAAATAGTTTTATTGGATTTTGGTAATTGAATATCTTCTTTTTTACAAGAAATAAATAGCAACACAACAATTATAAAAAGTAGTTTTTTCATGTTTTTTTTGTCATTCTGAACTTGGTTCAGAATCTAAATTAATTTATTGAGTAACGTAACACATTCCACAGCTTCCTTAACATCATGAACTCTAAGTATTTTAGCTCCTTTTTGCAAAGCAATTGTATTTAAAACTGTGGTGCCGTTAAGTGCTTCTTCTGGAGAATTTTCTAGTGTTTTATAAATCATTGACTTCCTAGAAACTCCAGCTAACAAAGGCAATTCTAACATCGAAAACAACTCTAATTTTTGTAAAACTTCATAATTTTGTTCTAATGTTTTTGCAAATCCAAATCCTGGATCAATAATGATATCATTCATTCCAAAACTTCTCGCAACTTGAATTCTTTCTGAAAAATAAAAAATCATTTCCTTAACAACATCTTCATAATTAGCCAAACTCTGCATGGTTTGAGGATTTCCTTTCATGTGCATCATGATGTATGGAACTTGCAATTTAGCAACCATTTCAATCATTTTTTCATCTAACATTCCAGCGGAAATATCATTTACAATAGCGACTCCATTTTCAACTGCTTTTTTGGCAACTTGACTTCTAAAAGTATCTACAGAAAGTAAAATACTTGGAAATTTCATTAATAACAAATCAATAATTGGCAACAGTCGATTTAATTCTTCTTCTTCTGAAACAAACTCAGCATTAGGCTTGCTAGAATAAGCTCCAACATCAATAAATGCAGCACCATCATGCAACATTTTTTCAACTTGATTTACAATTTGCAATTCATCTTTATACTTTCCACCATCATAAAATGAGTTTGGTGTCAAATTTAAAATTCCCATTACTTTGGGGTGCGATAAATCAATCAAGTTTCCCTTGCAATTTATTGTTGGTTGTTGGTTTGTCATCTTTCGTCTAAAAATCTGTTATCTAAAATCCAAAATCTTTGTACTTAATACTTCAATCTTAATACTAAATTATCTATTTTTGAAAATTATATACAAAGATACAATTCTAATGAAGAATACATCACAACAATATGATGCAATTATTGCCATTTGCAAAGAATTATATTCCAAAAAAATGAAAGATTATGGTAGTGCGTGGAGAATTTTGCGTTTGCCATCACTAACCGATCAAATTTTTATAAAAGCCCAAAGAATTAGAAGTTTACAAGAAAATGGAGTTAGAAAAGTAGATGAAGATGAAACCTCAGAATTTATAGGAATCATCAACTATTGTATCATGGCTTTAATCCAAATCGACAAAGGAATTGCCGATCAACCCGATTTAGGTTTTGAAGAAGGTATAAAATTATACAACGAAAAAGTCGCTCTAACGAAAGAATTAATGGAAAACAAAAACCACGATTATGGTGAAGCATGGAGAGAAATGCGAGTAAGTAGTTTGACCGATTTGATTCTTCAAAAGTTACTTCGCGTTAAGCAAATTGAAGATAACAAAGGAAAAACATTAGTTTCTGAAGGAATTGATGCCAATTATCAAGACATGATTAACTATTCGGTTTTCGCTTTAATTTTAATGGGAAAAGACTCAGAATAACATCTCAATAACAAAGTATTAACAAAATTTAATTTTAAATCCATTATTTTTACAGTTGGAATTTGGAATTTTTAATAATTGGAATTTAATTTTTTATGAACAAATACGCTCTTTCTTGGATCATTAGAATCGTAATCGCTGCCCTTTTTATAGTTTCGGCTGTTGCTAAATTATATCCATCACCTTATTTTGCTATATCTACTTTTGAAGTAAAACAATTATATCCATTAGGCTTTTCAGAACATATTGCACCTTATTTTTCAAGATTTTTAATCGGAATTGAATTCGCCTTGGGAATCTTATTTTTGTTACCTGTAAAAATCAGAAAAGTAATTACACCAGTTTCTATTTTGTTATTAGCTGTTTTTACCATTCATCTTTCATATGAAACCTTTAAAACAGGAGGAAATGCAGGAAATTGTGGTTGTTTTGGAAGTTTATTACCTATGACACCAATTGAAGCTATCATTAAAAATATTGTTGCTATCGGATTATTAGTTGGGTTATTAAAATTAAAAATCATGGAAACTGATAAAACTAAAATTTGGTTTTTATCAACCATAACTTTAGCTTCAATTTTAGGTTTATTCATGTTAGCTCCTATTAGACCCATAGAAATTCCAATAAATAGCAATGACAATGTAGAAATAAATCTACTCAATATAGAAACAAATGATACTTTGTTTAATGCAAATACTAAAATTGATATTGACAAAGAAGATGTTTTAAATACTAAAGAAACAGAACCAAAATCTGATGAAACAAAAGAAGTAATTAAAGAAGTTATTGACGAACCTAAAGCATCAAAATCAGGTTTTGCCAAATTCTACCCAGATATTGATAATGGAAAAAAAATACTTTGCTTCTTTGCACCTGGTTGCGATCATTGTCAAGACACAGCCAAAGAATTAACTGCAATGCGAAAAAAAGACAAGAATTTTCCAGATGTAAAAATTATTTTTATGAATGAAGAAGCTTATAAAATTCCTGAATTTTTTGAAATAGCACAAGCCACTTATCCATATAAAATCATTGAAATTATTCCATTTTGGAATGAATTGGGTAACGAAAGAAACACACCAGGTGTGATGTATCTATGGAATGGAAACAAAATAAAAATATTTGACGGAATTGATGCCAATCAATTTGACGGAAATACATTAGAAAAAATGGTAAAACAACCCTACTCAAAAATTAAATAAAACAAACTTTTGTCAAGCTGAACTTGATTCAGCTTCTAAAAAAAATAATTATGAAAAAAATACTTTCCTTATTAATTGTAGCTCTAAGCACTTTTTCATGCTCACAAGCACAACAAACTGAATTTAAAGAAGAAGCACTTACCAATACAATGAAAACGGCTGAAAACACAGACATTACTTTTCAAGAGATTCTAAAAAAATACGAAGGAAAAACTATTGTAATTGACGTATGGGCTTCTTGGTGTCCTGATTGCATCAAAGGAATGCCTAAAGTAAAAGAACTTCAAGAAAAATATTCAGACGTTACTTATCTGTTTATTTCTATGGATAAAAATTATGAAGCTTGGACAAAAGGTATCGAAAAATATGACGTTCAAGGAGAACATTACCTAACTTCTGATGGCATGAAAGGTGTTTTCGGAAAATCAATCAAACTGGATTGGATTCCAAGATACATGGTTGTAGATAAAACTGGAAAAATAGCTCTTTTCAAAGTAATTGAAGCGGATGATGATAGGTTGATTAAAACATTAGAAAAGCTAAAATAGATTTTCGGATATTCAGATTTTTACATAATAAAAAACTGACAACTTTTAACAATCAACCCTTTTAACCTTATAAACTTATAAACTTTTAACCATTCTAAAAAATGAGAAAACACATCGTTGCAGGAAATTGGAAAATGCACAAAAACAATCAAGAAACTACAGCTCTTCTTGAAGAAATTATAGCCAAAAAAGAAGCGAATAATACAGAAATTGTTGTCGCTCCAACTTTTGTAAATCTTTTAACCGCAGTTCAAAACACTAAAGGAAAAGGAATTACTGTTGCGGCTCAAAACATGCATCAAGCAGAAGGTGGTGCTTTTACAGGTGAAATTTCAGCGGATATGCTAACTTCAATTGATGTTAAAACTGTAATTCTTGGACATAGTGAAAGACGTGCTTATTTCCATGAAACTGATGCTTTATTGGCCAATAAAGTTGATATAGCTCTAAAACACAATATCCGGGTAATTTTCTGCTTTGGAGAAGAACTAAAAGACAGACAAATTGACAATCATTTCAATGTGGTAGAATATCAATTACGTGATGCTTTATTTCATTTAGAAAAAAGCGATTGGTCCAACATTGTTTTAGCCTACGAACCAGTTTGGGCTATTGGAACAGGTGAAACAGCTTCTCCAGAACAAGCTCAAGAAATGCACAAATTCATTCGTAACTTAATTGACAAAGTGTATGGCCATGAGGTAGCTGATAATGTTTCAATACTTTATGGAGGAAGTGTTAAACCCGATAATGCTAAAGAAATTTTCTCAAAACCTGATGTTGATGGCGGACTAATTGGTGGTGCTGCGCTAAAAGCTGATGATTTCTTGGCGATTGTGAATGGGTTTTAAAAACCTATTCTTAAGAAATTCAACATATAAATTCTCAAAATCCATTACTTAATTGTGATGGATTTTTTTGCATTAAACCTTTTTCAAAAAATTATATCTAATTGCTATAACTTTTCGTTATTCTAAAAAATAGTTTTATGAAAAAAGCATCTCTTTGGTCATTGCGATTGGGGTTTTCCAACCAACAAGCTTCAGAAATTGAAAAATTAGGTCTAGAAAATTTTTTATCGAAATCTTTTGAAACTCCATACGATTCTAAATTACCTGAATTTTTAGAAGACGAACCCAAAACAATAGAAGATTTAAAAGCAACTAGAGATAAAATCAAAAATGCTTCTAAAGAAGAACAAACTGAAATTGTAAAATCGCAAGTCAAAAAATCGATAGAATTAAAAAACTGGTGGATTGATAAAATGCAACATGAAGAGTTTCCTTTGCGTGAAAAAATGGTTTGTTTTTGGCACAATCATTTTGTTTCCACCACCAAAAAAGTAAAAGTCAATTATTGGATTTACCAACACAATATGGTATTGCGAAAAAACGCTTTCGGAAATTTCAAAACACTTACAAAAGAAATCATTAAAACCAATGCAATGGTTCGTTATTTGGATAATGTGGATAACAAAAAAGGAAAACTAAATGAAAATTTAAGTCGTGAATTACTAGAACTTTTTACGTTGGGAATTGGAAATTACACAGAAGATGACATCAAAAATGGAGCAAAAGCATTAGCAGGTTTAAATTTAGGAGAAAACGGAGCTGTTTATAGAAAATTTCAACAAGACAATGAAGCAATTACTTATTTAGGAAAAACAGGAAATTTTAAAGTTGATGATTTAATTGATATCATTTTTGAACAACCAAACATTCCTTTTTTGATCACTCGAAAAATTCTAAAATGGTTTATTTATGATAATCCTTCACAAGAATTAGTAACTTATTACGGAAATTATTTCAAAAAAGTCAACTTCGAAATCCAACCTTTATTAACTAAAATATTTACTGAAGAATATCCTAAAGAAAATGCTGGTTCCAAAATAAAAGATCCATTGACATACATTTTTCAATTGATGCACGAATTGCATCTTGAACAAGAAAACAAGACACTACTCTCATTTTTTCTAACGCAACAAGGAATGGATTTGATGAATCAATCCAATGTAAAAGGTTGGGATGGCGGAAATTCTTGGTTGAGTTCTCAAATTTATTTACAACGAAATAATTTATCGGACTTGTGGTGCAATGGTTTGAATTTAAGTCGAAAAGCATTCAATCAAATGGGAAATGAAAATGCCAGAATAGATACCGAAAAGTTAAACATAAAATTGGATTGGAAAAAAAATGGAACGAACAAAACCGTAATTTCAGAATTATCAAACAGATTACTTTTTCAAGTAAGTGACGAAATGCAATCAGAAATGGAAACCATCTTAAAATATGATTTTGACCCAAAAAGTGAAGGTGCTGAAAATGCCGTTTTGCGTCTTTTCAATTACATAGTAAAAACTCCTGAATACCAATTAATATAATTCCTAAATCAAAGCACTATGAACAGAAGAAACTTTTTAACTCTGACAGGAACTTTTACCGGTGGAACTTTATTACTTCCAAATTTCTTAAATGCTTTTGGCAACTCAAATCAAATCATTACTGGAGAACAATCGGTGGTTTTTATCCAATTAAATGGTGGAAATGATGGTTTAAACACCTTTATTCCGTTTGATAATCCTTTGTATTATGATTTGCGTCCAAATATTGGAATTGCAAAAGACGATATCATTGGAAAAACCAAAGGAATGGGCTTTAATCCAGCGTTGAAAGATTTTGCAACTATACAACAAAACGGACATTTATCTGTAATTCAAAATGTAGGTTATCCAGAACCAAATCGTTCGCATTTTAGAAGTCAGGAAATTTGGCAAACTGCTTCAAATATAAATGAATATTTAAGTGAAGGCTGGTTAGGTAGATATTTAGACATTCATTGTCACGAACATCAACCTACAGCTGGAATTAATTTGGATGCAATAGACAATTTATCGTTGAAAGGAAAACAACCCAATTCTATTACAGTTAAAGATCCAAATCGCTTTAAAGTTCGAAAAGATTCTGATGAAAAACAAACGCTTTCCGACAATCCTCAATTGGATTTTGTTCGAAAAATTGCCAATTCTGTTACTGAAGGTTCCGATGAAATTCAGAAAGCATTGGCGAATTCTAAATCTGAAATTACTTATCCAAAATCGGGTTTATCCAAAAATTTAGAATGGATGGCTCGCTTGATTAAAGGAAATTTAAACTCAAAAGTGTATTACACTTCCTTAAACGGATTTGACACTCATGATAATCAAATCAATTCACATGCTAGAGTTTTAGGCGAATTAAATGATGCTATTTTTAGTTTCTATAACGATTTGAAAGAAGCTAATTTATTGCAAAACATTACCATTGTAGTTTTTTCCGAATTTGGAAGAAGAGTCAAAGACAACGGAAACGGAACTGATCATGGAACAGCAGCACCAATGTTCATTATTGGTGGAAACAACAAAGGAACTATAATTGGAAACAATCCTAATTTAGAAGATTTAGACAATGGCGACTTAAAATACGAAATTGATTTTAGAAGTGTCTACAGTTCGTTATTAGAAAATAAATTAAGTTTTGATCCTAAAAATATCGGAATAAAAAACATTTCCTTAACTGGTTTGTTCTAAAAACTAAATATTAAAAACCTATCTTTGCAGGCTTTTTAAAATTTAGAAAATGTCGAATAACAATATCGTAAAAGGAGTTTTTTTAGTAGGATTAGGTGCCACTAGTTATGGTATGTTAGCGACTTTCGTTAAGCTTGCCTACCAAGAAAATTTCACCACTGCAGAAGTAACTTCTGCGCAATTTATATATGGAATCATTGGAATTTTAATCATCAATTTATTTCAAAAACAACAAACTAAAACTGAAGTTATAAAAGCTTCAAAAAAGAACATTTTTCAATTAATGTTAGCAGGAACATCTTTAGGAATGACAAGTGTTTTTTACTATTTGTGTGTGAAATATATTGATGTTTCTATTGCCATTGTTCTTTTAATGCAAACCGTTTGGATGGGTGTTTTATTGGAATGGTTTATAGATAAAAAAGCGCCTTCAAAGCAAAAAGTCATCTCGGTTTTTGTAGTTTTAATTGGAACTTTATTGGCCACAAACCTACTAAATTCAGAAGTTGCAATTGATTGGAAAGGAATTTTATTTGGAATGTTAGCAGCTGCTTCATTTACCACAACCATGTTTACAGCCAATAAAATAGCTTTAGAAATCTCGTCAGCACAAAGAAGTTTGTACATGCTTTTAGGTGGAGCAATAATCGTAGCTGGATTTGCTTTATTCACGCAAACTACTCTATTCAACTTTGAAATTTTTATGAAATGGGGAATTGTTTTGGCACTTTTTGGAACAATTATCCCCCCAATGTTAATGAACTCTGGTTTTCCTCATACAGGTTTAGGTTTAGGAAGTATTGTTTCATCGTTAGAACTACCAGTTTCTGTTATGATGGCTTATTTCATTTTAAATGAAAGTGTTATTTTATCACAATGGTTTGGTGTTTTACTTATCATTTTTGCTATTGTAATTATGAATATTAAATTTAAAAAATGAAATAATTAAGCGTTTTTGATTAAATTCGTAAAAAACTAATTATGAATTTACCTTGGCATCAATACCTAATGGCTTTAATTTATATTATTGCTGGCTTAAATCATTTTCGAAGTCCAAAACTTTATATTAAAATAATTCCTCCTTACTTTCCAAATCCTTCATTAATCAATAAAGTTAGTGGTATTTTAGAAATTGTATTTGGAGTAATGTTGTTATTTAATTCGGCAGCTCCTGTTGGTGCAGTTGGAATAATTGTGCTTCTTATTGGTTTTTTTGCTACGCATTTTTACATGCTACAAAATGAAAAAGCTAGTTTAAGAATGCCAAAATGGGTTTTAATACTTCGCTTGCCTTTGCAGTTTGTATTAATTTATTGGGCTTATCAATATCTATAAAATCATGCTTAACTTATTTCCACAAGAAAAAATAATTTTAGAATTACCTGATGCTGTTTTTGAGTATTATCCCAATTTCTTTTCTAATGATAAAGCAGAGGAACTCTATAAATTATTATACGAAAAAACACCTTGGCAGCAAGATAACATAACTGTTTTTGGAAAAAATTATTTACAACCTAGACTAACAGCTTTGTATGGTAATGAAGGTAAACCTTATAAATATTCAAACATCATTATGAATCCGCATCCTTGGAATTCAACATTAATGTATATGAAGGATTTGGTTGAAGAAAAAGCAAATCATTCTTTTACCACAGTTTTACTCAATTTATATAGAAACGAAAGAGACAGCAACGGTTGGCATGCAGATAATGAAAAAGAATTAGGTAGAAATCCAATTATAGCTTCTGTAAGTTTGGGTGAAGAACGTACTTTTCAACTGAAACACAACACAATAAAAGATGCAAAACAAAATATAGTATTAAAACACGGCAGTTTAATTTTGATGAAAGAAGGCAGTCAAGTGCATTATAAACATCAAATTCCAAAAGCTACATCAAGCAAAAAACCTAGAATAAATTTAACTTTCAGAGCAATTCTTTAAAAATATTATAAAAAAATACACATTTTGCATATCAATTTTATCAAATTGTTAAAAATAAACATCTCGATAAAAACTTGCACATTTTTTGCTAATATTGTAAGTATTAACCTTAAAATCAACGTGAATTAATTTTCATTAAAATGAAAAAAAGAAAAATTTCAGAATTAGACAATGAAACTTTAGAGAGAATTGTTGCCATGGCTCAAGAAGAAAAAAAACCTTACGAAGTCATAAAAGAAGAATTTGGTATTGTAGAAAATGATGTCAATGAAATTATGAGAAAAAAACTCAATAAAGATAATTTTGAGTTATGGAAAAAGAAAGCTATTGCAAGTAAACCAAAACCAAAACCAATGAAATTTAACACTATTGAAGATGACGATTTGGATGCAAAATATTACATAAAAAATAAATTCGATTAAATTTTAACGCTTGTACTACAAGCGTTTTTTTTTCGCTTAAATGAAAATAACAAAAAAACACTTTTAAAAGTAAAACAAATACTATTTTAAAATTGTAACATTTTTCTCAAAAAATGGACATATAAGCACAATTAATTTTAGCAGTAAAAAACTAAAAAACAAAGCAATAAATGAAAAAAATAATTCTAACGCTTGCACTAGCAAGTTTTTTTATCAGTTGTAAAACAGGTACAAATGCAACTTTAAAATCAGATGTAGAGGTTACAATTGATTTAGTAAATGTAAAAGAGGACAAAGTAATGGTTAGCATTGCAACTCCAACTTTCACCACAGAAACAGCCACTTTTAATATTCCTAAAATTGTTCCTGGAACTTATTCAGATGATGATTATGGAAAATACATTGAAGAGGTAAAAGCCTTTGATGCAAAAGGAAATCCGTTAAGAATTACGAAATTAGACGTAAATTCTTATTCGATTAGCGATGCAACTAAACTTTCAAAAATAACTTATTTAGTTAATGATACTTTTGATATCGAAAAAGGAGGTGGATTTGGCAATAATACCGATGTATTTTCTCCTGCAGGAACAAATATTGATGCCGGAAAAAACTTCATGCTAAACACACACGGATTCGTAGGTTACTTTACAACAAAAGAAGAAACTCCATACAAATTAACGGTAAATCATCCTGCAACTTTGGTAGGAATTTCGGCAATGAATGATTTAGACAAAAGCGAAACTGCTGATGTTTTTATGGCTTCAAAATACGCTACTTTGGTTGAAATGCCAATCATGTATTCAAAACCAGATTTTACTTCATTCATGGTAGATGACATGGAAATCATCATTTCAGTTTATTCTCCAAATGGAAAATATACGGCCAAAGAAATCACTCCATACATGGAAAACATGATGCGTGCTCAAAAGAAATTCTTAGGAAAATTTGATGCAACAAAAAAATATGCGATTTTATTATATCTTTCAAGCATGACTCCAACAGATGCTAAAGGTTTTGGTGCATTGGAGCATCCAACTTCTACAACGGTTGTAATGCCTGAAACTATGGAATTAGAAGCTTTACAAGAGCAATTGAAAGATGTAGTTTCTCACGAATTCTTCCATATTGTTACACCATTAACGGTTCACTCTAACGAAATTCAGTATTTTGACTTCAACAAACCTCAAATGTCGGAACATTTATGGATGTATGAAGGAGTTACCGAATATTTTGCTAATTTATTTCAAGTCAATCAAGGCTTAATTGAAGAAGATGAATTCTATGAAAGAATGTCTGATAAAATTGCACAAGCTGCAAGCATGAATGATAAAATGAGTTTTACAAAAATGAGTAAAAACGTTTTAGAAGCACCTTACAAAGACCAATACATCAATGTGTATCAAAAAGGAGCTTTAATTGCCATGTGTTTGGATATTGAAATTAGAGAGAAAAGCAATGGTCAAAAAGGAATTTTACAACTAATGCAAGATTTATCTAACGAATATGGTACTAAAAAAGCGTTTAAGGATAACGAATTATTTGCAAAAATTACCGAATTAACTTATCCTGAAGTAGGTGCTTTTTTAAACAAATATGTAGCGGGTGAAACGCCAATTCCATACTCTGAATATTTTGCAAAAATGGGTATAACAGAAGCTGAAGTTGAAGTTACAGGAAATCCTTTTTTAATTGGAGGAAATCAACCTATTATTTCTTACAAACAAGATTCCAAAGAGTTTTTCTTCTTACCAGGTATTGAACCAAATGCTTTCATGAAAGAATTAGGCATAAAAAATGAGGACGTAATTTTGGAAGTAAATGGAGTAAAATGCTCTATTGAAAACATCAATCAAATTGTGGGTGGCTCTTTTGGATGGAAAGACGGTGATGCCATTGCCATGAAAATAAAACGAGATGGCAAAGAAATAAACATCGAAGGAAAAACAGTAATGCCAAAAGAAGTGCAAGAAGGTTATAAAGCAACAGACGAAAGTAAAAAAGTAGTTCGTGAAGCTTGGTTAAAAGGTTAATTCTCAATTTTTGTCATTCTGAATTTAATTCAGGACCTAAATAAACTATGATTTCATAATTATTTTAACTTTTGAAATTAATTTTTGAAATTGAAAATCCTCAATTTACATAGTATTTTGAGGATTTTTTGTTTATTTTCGTCACTTAAATAAATCAAATGAGAAACGCACCTTTTTTTACCGATGATACCATAGTTTTTGGAATATTAATGTTTCTTTTAGGTTTTGTATTTTACACTTCCAATAAAGAAGAAGGCTTTTGGAAAAAATTCTACGGTATTGTTCCAGCACTTTTAATGTGTTATTTATTACCAGCTGTTTTAAATTCGCTTAACATCATTTCTCCAGAATGGATAACCATCAATGAAGCTGGTGTAGAAGTAGAAAAGGAGTCAAATATATATTTTATTGCAAGTCGTTATTTATTGCCCGCTGCGCTAGTATTAATGACTTTAAGTATCGATTTAAAAGCTTTGCTGAATTTAGGTCCAAAAGCATTAATCATTTTTTTAGCAGGAACCGTGGGCATCATTTTGGGTGGACCAATTGCTATTTTGCTAATCTCACTAGTTTCTCCAGAAACCGTTGGAGGAGCCGAATTTGATGCTGTTTGGAGAGGACTTTCAACCATTGCAGGAAGTTGGATTGGTGGTGGAGCGAATCAAGCAGCTATGCTGGAAATTTTTAAATACAATTCCAATAAATATGGTGCAATGGTTTTAGTTGATATTGTTGTGGCTAATCTTGGAATGGCATTTTTGTTATATGGTATTGGTAAAAAAGAAGCCATAAACAAATGGTTAAAAGCAGATAATTCTTCAGTGCAAGAATTACAAGATAAAGTTTCAAACTACCAAGAAAGTGTCAAAAGAAATCCTTCCTTAAACGATTACATGATTATTTTAGCCATTGCATTTGGAGCTGTTGCGCTATCTCATTATGGTTCGGGAACTTTGAGTACCTTCTTTAAAAATAATTTTGAAAGTGTAAATGACGTTACAAGTTTTGCTTCTACTTTTGGAGGTGAATTCTTTTGGATGATAACCATTGCAACTATTGTAGGAATCTCATTATCATTCACACCTTTAAAATCTTATGATGGTGCTGGTGCAGGAAAAATCGGAAGTATATTCATTTATATTTTAGTCGCTTCAATTGGTATGAAAATGGATTTAGGTTCAGTGATGGATAATCCTGGATTAATTTTTGTAGGAATAATTTGGATGCTAATTCATTTCATAATCATCTTTGGTGTTGCCAAACTAATTAGAGCTCCTTATTTTTTCATAGCCGTTGGAAGTCAAGCAAATGTTGGTGGTGCTGCATCAGCTCCTGTTGTAGCGACTGCATTTCATCCTTCTTTAGCAAGTGTTGGTGTTTTATTAGCCATTTTTGGATACGTAATAGGAACTTATGGTGCTTTAGCCTGTGCTCTTTTAATGGAAATTGCTGCTCCTAAATAAAAGAGCGATATTGTAAGAAATTTAAAGCATAAGGTTAAAAGGTATGAAGATATCTACTATCTGTTTCAAAATCTCGAAAAATCCAATAGTTGAAAATTCGAAAATCAAAAAAATAAATTACTTTTGAAAAATAAATCAAAAACAACAATGACAAAAAAAATCATTCTATTAGCCTTAATACTTGTGAGTAGTATTGCATGTGATAAAAAAGAAAATGAAGGCAAAAATTTACATCTTACAGGAAATATTGAAGGACTAGGACAAGGAAAACTTTACATTCAAAAAATCAAAGATTCTTCCTTGGTGATTTTGGACAGCATAATCATGAAAGGTGCTTCTAAATTTGAAACTTTTTTACCCATTGAAGAACCAGAAATGTTGTACCTGTTTTTAGATAGAGGGCAAACCAATTCTATTGACAACAACTTACCTTTTTTTGCAGAACCAGGTAAAATGGATATCAACACAACTCTAAAAGCATTTTTTGCAGATGCTAAAATTACCGGAAGTAAAAATCATGATTTGTATGTGGAATATGCTAAAATTAGAAGCCAATTCACCGATAAAAGCATGGAATTAATCCAGAAAGAATTAGAAAACAGAGAAATAAATAGTTTAAAAACTAAAGACAGCATCAAAATCGCTTACGATAAATTATTAAAGAAAAAATACTTATTTGTAGCCAATTTTGCTTCTTCTCATGGAGATAAAGAAATTGCTCCTTATTTAGTGCTTACAGAAATTGCAGACATTAACATGAGATTTTTAGATTCCATAAATGCCAAAATAACTCCAGAAGTGTCTAAATCCAAATATGGAAAAATACTACAAGAATTTGTAGCTGAGAGAAAGAAAATGGAGAAAAAATAAATTATTTAGTTTCAAAAATATAATTTTAATAAAAAAAGGGGAATTTCTTAATGAAGTTCCTCTTTTTTATTTATTAACCGAAAAACAATAATCAAAATTAGTAGAAACAAAAAAGAGGAAAGCTTTCACTTTCCTCTTTACATTTGAGCCGGCGGAGGGACTCGAACCCACGACCTGCTGATTACAAATCAGCTGCTCTAGCCAGCTGAGCTACGCTGGCAACTCAAATTTCGAGTGCAAATATAGGTTTGTATTTTTAATTTCCAAACAAAATTGACACTTTTTTTATTGATTTTTTTAATTTAATTCATTTACTTTTGCAACAAACTGATTAGCAGCCGCTTCGTATTCTGAACGAATTTGTTTGAAATGCGCTTTTTTATTTTCTATGTCTTTTACGTTTGCTTTTGACATTAATCCGTCAAAGGTTTCGTAAATTTCATCTACTAATTTGTCAGAAGCTTCTGTTGGTTTTCCTCCGTTAGTCATTTCCCAAACGTAAACGATGTTTACAATATCTCCTAAAACGTAGTTGATTTCTTTTTTCAAGTTTTTAACGCTTGCCATTTTTTCTTATTTTAAAATTTGATGCAAAATTACACAATATATTTGTCAAACAGCAAATTAAATTGAAATTTCTAATAAAGTAGCAGTTCCATTTAAATAGACTTCATCTAAAACAGCCGGTAACAAAACGGTGTCACCCATTTTAAAATGGCTTACTTCATTGTTAAATTGCAAATCAAAAGTTCCTTCTGTGCACATTAATACCGTAAAAGCTTCTTTAGTCTTTTTCCAGTGATACATTTCCTGTAAAGGAATGATATTGGTTTTAAAATAGTCGCAATGCACCAATTCATTTCTTGTGTTCACTTTTGATTGATAATCTATATATGCTTCAGTTGTGTTGTAATTTAAGGCTTCTAAAGCCATCTCAGTGTGTAATTCTCGTTTATTACCCAAAGCATCTACTCTGTCAAAATCGTAAACCCTGTAAGTAATATCGCTAGTTTGTTGTATTTCCGCAATGACAATTCCTGCTCCAATGGCATGAATGGTACCCGTTTCTAAAAAGAAAACATCTCCAACTTTTACCTCAACTTCATTTAAAATGGAAATTAACTCGTTACGTTCTAAGGCTTTTTTATATTCATCTGGAGTAGAATTTTGTTTAAAACCGACAATTAACCGAGCATTTTCATCGGCTTGCATTACATACCACATTTCGGTTTTTCCAAAGGAATTGTGACGCTTTTTGGCCAATGCATCATTAGGATGCACCTGAATGGATAAATCTTGTTTGGCATCAATAAACTTAAAAAGCAAAGGGAATTCGGTTCCAAATCGTTCTAAAACTTCTGAACCTAAAAATTCTTTAGGATATAATGTTATTAATTCATTAACGTTTTTCCCTTTTAAAACGCCATTATTTACAACACTAACATCATTAGGTACTGTTGACAATTCCCAGCTTTCTCCAATAGTATCGGATGAAATTGACTTATTTAAATACGTTTTTAGCTTTGTTCCACCCCAAATACGTTCTTTTACAATGGGTTCAAAGGTGAAGGGATATAAGGATTTCATTTTACTTGTTTTTAAACATTACAAAGATGCAAAAAGTTTATCAATAGCCCTTGCTGGAATGGCATCCTTTTTTTGAAAAAAAAAGATAGAATGGAAGAAAGGAACTACATGACTAAATAAGCCCAAGCCCTATTGCTCCAAATCAACTACATTTTTTTAATCATTTTTAAAGCATGTTCTATATGTACATTGGCTTTCATACTATCAAAAACAGACACTACTTTTCCTTGTTTATCGATGATGTAAGTAACTCTACCAGGCATAAGTCCAAAAAAATGAGTAGGAACTCCAAAAAGGGTTCTGATTTTTTTTGAACTATCAGATAACAATATAAAAGGTAATTTGTGTTTTTGTGCAAATTTATCGTGAGAAGCCTCACTATCGCCACTAATACCAATTACTTCTGCCCCTAAATCCTGAAAATCTTGGTATTGATCTCTGAAACTGCAAGCTTGAGTGGTACAGCCTGGAGTGTTATCTTTTGGGTAAAAGTAAATCACTAAGGGTTTTCCTAAGTAATTAGAAAGTTCAAAAGAATCGCCTGATTGTGTTTTTGCTTTAAAATTGGGAACAACAGCTCCTTTTGTGATTGCCATTTTAGTTGCCTTTATAAGTTACAAAATTTCGAGGTGTTTCGTATAAAACGACTTCTAAATCATTTTTAGCGTCAATATGTGGTCGCAATTTATTCCAAATTACAACAGCAATATTTTCGGCAGTAGGATTTAGGTCTTTAAAATCTGGAACATCCAAATTTAAATTTTTATGGTCAAAGGCATTTTCAATATGTTCTTTGATTAAATCAGAAAGTATTTTTACATCAACTACAAATCCAGTTTCTTGATCTATTGCTCCAGTTACGCTTACTATTAATTCGTAATTGTGTCCGTGAAAATTAGGATTGTTGCACTTTCCGAAAACAGCGTCGTTTTGTTCCATAGTCCAATCTTTACGATATAATCGGTGTGCTGAATTGAAATGTGCTTTTCTTGAAACGGTTACTCTCATTACAGATGGTAGGTTTTAGGTAATAGGTTAAAGGGTATGACTTTCTAAATAGTGATAAAATTTATCGAAAATGATTTTGAACCAAACGGTGTAAATTTCAGGATGAATTTGCATATCGTTTTTGATGTCTTCAATTTTCATCCATTTCCAACTTTCGACTTCCTCTTTATTGATTTTAGGAGCTTCATTAGAATAACCAATCATCACGTGATCCAGTTCGTGTTCTGTTAAGCCGTTATCAAAAGGAGCTTTGTAGATGAAATGAAAAAGTTCTTTCAGTTCTGTTTTAAAACCCATTTCTTCTTCCAAGCGTCTTTTTCCTGCTTGAATGTTAGATTCACCAGCGCGTTGATGACTACAACAAGTGTTGGTCCATAACAACGGAGAATGGTATTTATGAGAAGCCCGCTGTTGCAACATGACTTCATTTTGATCATTTAATACAAAAACGGAAAAGGCACGATGCAACAAAGCTTGCTCATGAGCCGCCATTTTATCCATCAAACCCAAAGGTTCATCATTGATATCCACTAATATTACTTTCTCTTCAATCATATTTTTTTTATTCCCATCAAAAATACGAAAAAAGTAGCATCTATAAGCTGAAAAATATTTTTAGCAAAAGTTTAACGGCTGTTCAATTATCTGAAATCATTTTAAGAAAGCTATAAAATATAATCTGTATTGATAAAATTAGAAGCTTTACTATTTAACAGTTCTTGTAAAATGGCATTATTGTAATCATTGTCTTTGGATGCAACGAAAGTTCTGATAGAAAAAGAACGCAAGGCATCATGAATACTCAGAGTTCCAACAGCTGAGTCTTTTCTACCTGTAAAAGGATAAACATCTGGTCCACGTTGACAAGAACTGTTTAAATTTACCCTACAAACCAAATTCACCAAAGTATCAATAAGCGGCGCAATAGTTTTAATATCTTTTCCAAACAAACTCACTTGTTGTCCATAATTTGATTCAGCCATATCATTTAAAGGTTCTTGAATGTCTTTGAATGTTAAAACAGGAACTACTGGTCCAAATTGTTCTTCGTGGTAAACACGCATTTCCTTATTTATTGGAAATAAAACTGCTGGAAAGATATAATTTTCGGAATGTTGTCCTCCTTTTTTATTTAGGATTGATGCTCCTTTACCAATTGCATCGTCAATTAATTCTTGAATATAAGCAGGTTTTTCTTTTTCAGGTAAAGGGGTCAATAAAACTCCATTTTCCCAAGGATTTCCATAAGGTAATGCATCAACTTTCTCTGCAAATCGTTTGTTGAATTCAGCAGCAATGGACTCATGAACATAGATGATTTTTAAAGCAGTACATCTTTGACCATTAAAAGACAAAGAGCCTGTTACACATTCTTGAATTGCCAAATCTAAATCAGCATCTGGTAAAACAATCGCTGGGTTTTTAGCTTCTAATCCTAAAATCAAACGCAATCTGTTTTTATTGGGATGTTGGTCTTGTAGTGCAATAGCTGATTTACTATTTCCAATTAGAGCTAAAACAGCAACTTTTCCTGATTTCATAATGGGAGAAGCGACATTTCTACCTCTACCATAAACTATATTGATTACGCCTTTTGGAAAACTACTTTGAAATGCTTTTAATAAAGGTGAAATTAATAATACTCCGTGTTTAGCAGGTTTAAAAATAACCGTATTTCCCATGATGATGGCTGGAATCAACAAAGAAAATGTTTCGTTCAAAGGATAATTATAAGGTCCTAAACACAAAACCACACCAAGCGGTCCACGTCGTACCATAGCATTTACGCCCTGACTTTTAGTAAAACGAGCGTTATCTCGATCT
The DNA here is from genome assembly GCF_965657075.1 of Flavobacterium sp. GTDB lineage: Bacteria > Bacteroidota > Bacteroidia > Flavobacteriales > Flavobacteriaceae > Flavobacterium. The sequence continues at coordinate 21,123 of NZ_CBFHMV010000004.1, read as the reverse complement.
AATTGTTTATAATCTTCAATAGTATCGTAAATATAATCGACGGTTCTATCAAATTCTTTTTCAGAATCTGGAAGTGATTTTCCAATTTCCCACATTAAAAATTTAACTACTTCTTCACGAGTAGCCTTCATTTGTGTTACAAAATCTTGCATGCACTTAATTCTGTCCATCACCTTCATCGTAGGCCACAAACCTTGTCCGTTATCGTATGCTTTAAAAGCAGCATCAGTAGCTTCATCAGCTTCAGTTGCTCCCATGGCCGGAATACTTCCTAAAAGCGTCGGTTGATAAATCTCAGTAGAAGATATAGTAGAGTAAACATCCGTAAAGGTTCCGTTCCATTTTTTTAATTCACCATTGACTAAATAAGTATCTTGACAAAGAGGTTTTGAAATCTGAAATTGTGATGGTATTGTACTCATAATTAAAAAGTTAAATTTCCATAAAAATACAATATATAAAACAAGAACAATCCCTTTTTTGGAAAAGAAATTAACTATATCGTTATAGATTAGTTAAAATAATTTATTTTTAATAAAAAAAGGTTTATTTATTAATTATTTCCGCAATTTTTAAGGCACATTTTTCTCCATCAATGGCTGCAGAAATAATTCCACCAGCATATCCTGCTCCTTCTCCACAAGGATACAATCCTTTAATTTGAACATGTTCTAGTGTAACATTATCTCTTGGAATTCTAACTGGTGACGATGTTCTACTTTCTGGTGCATGCAGAATAGCTTCATTAGTAAAATAACCTTTCATGGATTTTCCAAACTGCACAAAACCCTCACGCATTGTTTGTGTTAAGAAATTTGGAAAAACTTCTCCCAATTCAACTGAAGTCGTCCCAGGAACATAAGAAGTTTTTGGGATAGATGCTGAAACTTTACTTTGAGTAAAATCTATCAAGCGTTGGGCTGGAACTTTTTGAGTTGAACCTGCCAATTGCCATGCTTTTTGTTCTATGGCTTTTTGAAACTCCATTCCTGCTAAAGGACCAAATTTTTTATAAGGATGAAAATCTTCTAATTTTAATTCGACTACAATTCCAGAATTAGCAGTAGCTTGATCTCTTTTGGAAGGCGACCAACCATTAGTAACAACTTCACCAGGACCTGTAGCACAAGGTGCAATTACTCCACCTGGACACATGCAAAACGAATACATACCACGACCTGCCACTTGTTTTACAATAGAATATGGTGCTGGTGGCAAAAATTCGCCTCTAAAATCGCAGGAATATTGGATTTTATCTATCAATTCCTGAGGATGTTCTGCTCTTACGCCCAAAGCAAAAGGTTTGGCTTCAATAAAAATATCTTTTTGATGTAATAATTCGAAAATATCTCTAGCTGAATGTCCCGTTGCAAGAATAACTTTATTCGATTCAATTACAGTACCATCGTGCAAAACAACACCTTGAATCTCATTACTTTTAAGTGTGAAGTCTATGACTCTTTTTTCAAACAAAACTTGTCCACCACAAGCAATAATTTTTTCACGAATATCTTGAATGATTTGTGGTAATTTATTGGTCCCAATATGTGGATGAGCTTCTACTAATATTTCGGGTGTTGCTCCAAATGCGACTAAAAGTTGTAAAATTCTATCCACATCACCGCGTTTTTTACTTCTTGTATAAAGTTTTCCATCCGAATAAGTTCCTGCTCCACCTTCACCAAAACAATAATTGGAATCTTCATTCACAATACCGTCCACATTGATGGCTTTTAAATCTCTTCTTCTGCCTCGAACATCTTTTCCTCTTTCAATCACGACAGGTTTTAACCCTAATTCAATCAATTGTAACGCTGCAAATAATCCGGCTGGACCAGCACCAACCACCACAACTTCTTGTTTGTTGGCAACGTTTGGATAATTGGGCAATTGTATTTCTGTTGCTACAAAATTTTCATTTTGCAAAAAAACCAGTCCTTTTACATTGAATTTAATGGCTTTTTGACGCGCATCAATAGAACGTTTTTGAACCATTACTTTCTGAATATCTTTAGCAGCAATTTGCAATTGTTTAGCAACGGCTTGTTGCAACAAATTTTTGTTAGACGCTACTTCTGGTGCAACTTGAAATTGAAATTCTTTTGGCATATTTTATAGATATTCGAAATTCGGATTATAAATGTTTTGATAATTGGCAAAGATACTTATTTGATTTTGTTTTTTTCTTCAAAAGCTCTCAAGGCAAAAGAAGCTAACCAATGTTCTCCTTCGTAATTTCCATCTACTACTGAAGGCATAGAAAATTGCAAGTGTTTGTCTGCTAAAGTTTTTAAATGTGAAAACTCTTTTGGATATTTATTCATTAGGGAGTACATATTCCAAGCTCGACTAAAATTTAAACCATCTAAATGCACTAAATGACCGTCTGTTCTATCGGAAACTTGTGCGACTTCCCAAGTGAATTTTTTATCAAATAATTTCGGAGCAAACTTTTTTGCCCAAGGCAGAAATTCCTTTTTATCTAAAATTTTACTCATCAAACCTAATTCTTCCATGCATGGTGACAAGAAATCTGTTCCACTAGGTTCCCAAGTAAAAGGACAATCCTTATCGTTTAAGAACAATCGTTTAGCATTTTCTTTTATACTCTGTTGCAAGGTAAGATTTTCAGAAAAAACAGCATAATCCCAAGCGTTTGATAATCCAAAAGCTGTATTGGAGTGTGTTCCTACACGAATAGGATATCTTAATTTAGGTAAAAATTCAATATATCGTTCTATGATTAAATCAGTTAAAGGTTTTAAATTTTGTACTAATTCAATAGCAAAATTTTCTTTTGAAACCTCTAGTTCATGTTGCAATTTTAATAGCCAATTCCAACCATAAGTTCGTTCATAAGACTTTTCATGAGGTTTATTAAAATAGGCTATTTCTTGCGTAATGTTTTCTTTGGAGAGATTGGCTTTTAACTTTTGAATTATTTCTTCCTTATGATCTAAATCTTTAAAATTATTCAACAAATAAACCAAACTCCAATGTCCATGAACCGATGAATGCCAATCAAAACATCCATAAAAAGTAGGATGTAATTCTTTTGGAGATTGAATTTCGGTGCTATCAAGCAACATTTGATTTAGTTTATTGGGATATTCTTGTTGCAAGCATTTGATAGGTAAAGTGGCTAAATGATTGGCTTGTTCCAAAGTCAATTCTTGTGAAAAAGCCGTTTGAAACAATAAGAATAATAATAGTATTTTAGTTTTCATGTTTATTGATATTCAGAATTTCAGAAAATTAATTATACAAAAATAGTGATTTGAAAATTGACTTTGTAACTTTGAATTTTAAAAATAGATAATGCGAAAAATAAAACTGATTTGGGATTTTAGAGGAGAAGTTGCTGCTAAAACAGCAGAACATCACGAAATTCATTTAAAAGAATTTATTGAAGTTGAAAAATTAGAAGTAAACCTAACAGGTTTTGAAATTCTAAACGACATGTATGCCATCGCTTTTATGGTAGTGGAAGAAAAAGACATGATTGCTGTTCGTGATGCATTAAAACCTCATCGTGGAGAAGTTTTTGAGGAAAATTCCAAAAAATAAATTCCAAATTCCAATTATAAATCTTTGGAATTTGGAATTTTAAATATTGGAATTTCAACTTCTAATTTGCCACCTCACTGATAAATTTAATACGCATTAAACGTAATTCTTCGGTATCGTAATCACCATCAAATTCTTTTAAGGCTGCATCGATTTTATCAGATTCTGACTCCATAAAGTACTCGTGAATTTCTTCCTGTTGGTCGTCATCCAAAATGTCGTCTACCCAATATTTAATATTTAGCTTGGTGCCTGAATAAACAATTTGTTCCATTTCTTTCAACAAATCATCCATTGTTAATCCTTTGGCCTTAGCAATATCATCCAAAGCTAATTTTCTATCCACATTTTGAATGATATACAGTTTTAATCCAGAATTAGCTCCTGTAGATTTAACTACTAAATCATCAGGACGAATAATATCATTATCATCTACATAACGATTGATTAATTCAATAAATGGTTTACCGTATTTTTTAGCTTTCCCTTCACCTACTCCATGAATATTACTCAATTCTTCTATAGAAATCGGATATTTCAAAGCCATATCCTCTAAGGATGGATCTTGAAAAATAACAAACGGTGGAACGCCTAATTTTTTGGCTTCTTTTTTACGCAAATCTTTCAACATCGTCATCAAAGCCTCATCTGCAGTACCAGAAGATTTTGCAGCAGTAACAATAGCATCATCTTCCACCTCATTATATTCATGATCGCAAGACATCATAAATGAAACTGGATTTTTGAGATAGGCCTCTCCTTTAGAAGACAATTTCAAAACCCCATAACTCTCTATATCTTTATTCAATAATCCTGCAACCAAGACTTGACGGATTAATGCCATCCAATATTTTTCATCAAAGTTTTTTCCTTTTCCAAAATAAGGTTGAGCATCAATTTTCTGTGCTTTTATGATGGCATTTACTTTACCTACCAAAGCAAAAATCAATTCTTTAGACTTAAAAATTTGTTTGGTATCTTTAACCATATGCAACAAAACAACCACTTGATCTTGAGCCTCAGCCTTATTTTTTGGGTTGCGAACATTATCATCCATATCAGCTCCTTCTCCATTGACATCGTCAAATTCTTCCCCAAAATAATGAAGTAAAAACTTTCTACGACTCATAGAGGTTTCTGCATAAGCCACAACTTCTTGCAACAAAGCAAACCCCACTTCTTGTTCGGCAACGGGTTTACCTGACATGAATTTTTCTAACTTTTCAATGTCTTTATAAGAATAGTAAGCTAAACAATGTCCTTCTCCTCCATCTCGTCCTGCACGTCCTGTTTCTTGATAATAACTCTCTAATGATTTTGGAATATCGTGATGAATTACAAAACGCACGTCGGGCTTGTCAATTCCCATACCGAAAGCTATGGTTGCCACAACAACTTCCACATCTTCCATTAGGAACATGTCTTGGTGTTTCGCTCTGGTTTTGGCATCCAAACCTGCATGATAAGGTACTGCTGAGATTCCGTTTACTTGTAAAACTTGTGCAATTTCTTCTACCTTTTTACGACTTAAACAATAAATTACACCTGATTTACCTTTATGTTGTTTGATGAATCGAATGATATCAGATTCAATATTTTTGGTTTTGGTCCGTACTTCATAAAATAAATTAGGTCTATTAAAAGAAGCTTTAAAAGTATTAGCATTCGACATTTCTAAATTTTTCAAAATATCTTCTTGTACTTTTGGAGTAGCCGTTGCTGTTAAACCAATTATAGGAACATCACCTAATAACTTAATTATATTTCTTAAGTTTCTATATTCTGGTCTAAAATCGTGACCCCATTCAGAAATACAATGGGCTTCGTCAATCGCAACAAAGGATACAGGAACTTCATTAAAAAACTGAATATAATCTTCTTTGGCTAGTGACTCTGGTGCCACATAAAGCAACTTAGTAATTCCAGCACGTATATCCGATTTTACTTGGTTGACTTCCGTTTTATTTAAAGAAGAATTCAAAACATGTGCAATTCCGTATTCCGAACTAATACTACGCATCGCATCTACCTGATTTTTCATCAAGGCTATTAAAGGAGAAACTACAATAGCAGTTCCTTCTAAAACTAAAGCTGGTAATTGATAACAAAGTGATTTTCCACCACCAGTTGGCATGATTACAAAGGTATTATTCCCTGTAATTATACTTTTTACAACACCTTCTTGTAATCCTTTGAATTGATTAAATCCAAAATATTTTTTTAATTCTTTATGCAAATCGATTTCGCTTGATTTCATTCTTTTGTGTGCATTTATTTTGTTGAAGTAAATTCATTTTAACTACTTTATAATTATCCTAAAGAATATATTATGTATTAATATGATTTTACCTAAATTTGCAACTATAAATATACAACTTTCTTTAAAAAACCAAAAAAAATAACAATAAATTTTGAATACTACTGAAACTATTCTTTTCAATGCTAAGAAAACGATCTTAAATGAAAGTGAGAGTATTGCTAAACTTGTAGATTATTTAACTCCTGATTTTTCACAAAGTGTAGAAAAGATATACGCTTGTAAAGGTCGTGTGGTACTAACAGGAATCGGAAAAAGTGCAATCATAGCTCAAAAAATAGTGGCTACCTTAAACTCTACCGGAACACCTTCAATGTTTCTTCATGCCTCTGAAGCAGTGCATGGTGATTTAGGGATGTTGTTAAAAGAAGACATTGTAATCTGCATCTCTAAAAGCGGAAATAGTCCAGAAATTAAAGTTTTAGTACCTTTATTAAAACGTTTTGGAAATACTTTAATTGGAATGACAGCTGACTTAAATTCATTTTTAGGAAAAGAATCGCATCATATTTTACATGCTCATGTAGATGCGGAAGCTTGTCCAAACAATTTAGCACCAACAAATTCAACTACTGCACAACTGGTACTTGGTGATGCTTTAGCAGTTTGTTTAATGGAAATGAGAAATTTTAAAAGTGAAGATTTTGCGCTGTATCATCCCGGTGGTGCTTTAGGAAAAAAACTTTTATTGCGTGTAAAAGACATGTTAGACACCACACACAAACCTCAAGTGACTCCTGACGCCAGTATTAAAAAAGTCATCATGGAAATTTCTGAAAAAAGATTAGGGGTAACAGCTGTTGTTGAAAACGAGCTTGTAATTGGAATTATTACAGATGGTGACATTAGAAGAATGTTAAATGATAGAGATACATTTTCTGATTTAACAGCGAAAGACATAATGACCAAAAACCCAAAAAACATCAACGCTTCTATTTTAGTTAGCGAAGCTTTAAATGTTTTAGAAAACAACGCCATTACGCAACTTGTAGTAATGGACGATAACGAATACAAAGGAATTATTCATTTACACGATATTCTTAAAGAGGGAATAGTATAATGACAAAAAAGCATATAGGAGAAATGTCATTTTTGGATCATCTTGAGGAATTAAGATGGTTATTAATTAGAAGTACAATTGCGGTGCTATCCTTGGCGGGTGCTTCCTACTTTTTTATCGATTACATTTACAGTGAAATTTTATTTGGTCCAAAAAATCCAAAATTTGTCACGTACCAGTTTTTTTGTAAAATTCTTCAAAAATTCGAGGTACAAGATACTGGAATTTGCAATGCCGAAATGCCTTTCATCATTCAAAATACAGACATGGGAGGACAAGTTTCTTTCATGATTTGGACTTGTATTACGGTCGGATTTATAGTTGGATTTCCTTTCATTTTATGGGAATTATGGAAATTTATAAGTCCAGCACTTTACGATAAAGAAAAAAAATATGCTGTTTTATTTATAGTTGTTGCATCATTATTATTCTTTTTAGGAGTTCTGTTTGGTTATTTTATAATAACACCTTTATCCGTTTATTTCTTTGGCTCATTCTCTGCCAGTCCTGAAATTGTAAACGAATTCAATTTGGATTCCTATGTTGGAATGATAAAAACATCCGTACTTGCCTGTGGATTAATTTTTGAATTACCCATCATCATTTATTTTCTGTCAAAACTAGGTTTAGTTAGCCCAGAATCTTTAAGAAATTACCGAAAATACACGCTGGTAATTGTGTTAATTTTATCTGCAATCATAACACCACCAGACGTGATTAGTCAAGTCATAGTGGCCATTCCAATCATGATTTTATATGAAATTAGTATAGTAATTAGTGCCGTAGTTTATAAGAACATGAAAAAAAAAATAAAAAACACATAAAATGTCAAATGTAGTTCAAGAATTCAACGACTATCGTTCTAAAATGAATGAAAAGTTATTAGCCGACAACAATAAAATTGTAAAACGTATTTTCAACTTAGATACCAATGCTTATGCTGAAGGTGCTTTAGATGTTAAAACTAAAGAACTTTTAGGATTGGTAGCCTCTGCCGTCTTAAGATGCGACGACTGCATCAAATACCACTTAGAAACTGCCTATAAAAATGGGATTTCAAGAGAAGAAATGATGGAAGCTATGGGAATAGCAACCCTAGTTGGAGGTACTATCGTAATTCCACACCTAAGAAGAGCTTATGAGTTTTGGGAAGCCCTGGAAGAAAGTGTTCAGTAAGCAGAAAATAAATTATTGTTAAATCGTTGAACTGTTTATTCGTTTATTTGTTTATTTGTAACTTCATGCCTTTTAAACTCATAACCTTTTAAACTTATAACCATACTATGAAGCTTAGAGCAGAAAATTTAGTAAAAACATACAAAAAAAGAAGTGTCGTAAAAGGGATTTCTGTGGAAGTGAATCAAGGGGAAATTGTGGGACTTTTAGGACCAAATGGAGCTGGAAAAACGACCTCATTCTACATGATTGTGGGATTAGTAAAACCCAACAGCGGAAACATATTTTTGGATGATATGGACATTACTAATTTCCCAATGTACAAACGTGCTCAAAACGGAATTGGTTATTTGGCTCAAGAAGCTTCTGTTTTTAGAAAATTAAGTATTGAAGATAATATTTTAAGCGTTTTACAACTGACCAATAAAACTAAAGAAGAACAAGTAGCAAAAATGGAAGAATTGATTGCTGAATTTTCTTTAGAACACATTAGAACCAATCGGGGCGACCTACTTTCTGGAGGAGAACGTCGTAGAACCGAAATCGCTAGAGCTTTAGCTACTGATCCAAAATTCATTTTATTGGACGAACCTTTTGCAGGAGTTGACCCAGTAGCAGTAGAAGATATTCAAAGAATTGTAGCACAATTAAAAAATAAAAATATCGGAATTCTAATCACCGATCATAACGTTCAAGAAACGCTAGCCATCACCGATAAAACCTATCTAATGTTTGAAGGTGGTATTCTAAAAGCCGGAAAACCAGAAGAGTTAGTAGAAGATGAAATGGTTAGAAGAGTCTACCTAGGTCAAAATTTCGAATTGCGTAAGAAGAAGTTGGAGTTTTAGTTTCGGTTTGTAGTTTACAGTTTACAGTTATTGGTTTGTGAAAGTCAAATATTGTCACACTTTATTTTTAATATACATCCCGTTTTTTTTTAAAAAACACTTCGAACCTTGCGAAAAACTTAAAAAACTTTGCATTAAAACTCTTTGTGAGACTCTGTGTTACATCCCACAAAAACTTAGCAAAAAACTCTTCGTGAAACTTTGTGAAAACCTTTGTGCTACAACCAACAACTCAAAAATCCATCTTTCTAAATTCTAAATTTCTAACGAACACACTTCTCCAACAACTCCACCTTCAAACCATCATAAACATTAACATCAACTAAACCTTTTATACCACTTACTTGCGCCTTTTCGGTGAATTGCCAAATCCACCAATCCCGATGAACCTCTTTCTTCCAAAAATTGTAATTCGCAATCCAAAAAGGATACTCTGAAAATTCTTCTTTCAAAAAATCAGAATAATAACTTTCTCCAGAATAAATAATCGGCTTGACCTTATAATGCTGTTCCACCTTTACCAACCATCGTCTCAACCCTACTTTCAAACTGTCAAGAGATTGCGTTTTAGGCAATTTTTCTATATCTAAAATTGGAGGCAAATCTCCTTTAGTCAAACGAACCGTTTTAATGAAGTTTTCAGCTTGAGCAATAGAGTTTTCGTTAGGGCGATAATAGTGATAAGCACCACGAATATATTTCCCTTTGGTAGTGTTCCAATTGTGCTTAAACTGAGTATCCACCTTGTTTTTTCCTGCAGTAGCCCTACTGATTACAAAATCAATTTCATAAGACTCCTGTAATTTCTTAGGGACATTCCAATCAATATGCCCTTGATATTCCGACACATCGATACCAATTGTTTTATTACTGTAATGCTTTAAAATAGAATTGATATGAACATCATGAACCGCTCTATCTTTTGCATTCAGCAGTACCGGATTATTAGATTTAAATCCTAAATAATACAAAAACCGATTGCGATTTTGATACAAAGCCACACTCAAGACTACCAATAGAAAAGAAAAAAAGGCACCTTTAACCAACTTCATTCCCAAAGAACTTGAAGTTTTTCGTTTAGAGGGAGTTCTTACAATGCGTTTTTTTTTCAAAAGACATAAGAATATTAAACTTTAGCAGCCCTTTTATTTAAAAAAACAGAAACTAAAACGTAAGACAATATAATCAAAGGCAAAGCAATAAAATCAAGCAACAAGAATAAAATTATCGAAAACAGAATAAATAAATATTGCACTTTTGCTTTTTCCCAAGCTAAAGATTTTAATTTTAAAGAAAATAAAGGAATGTTGGCATTTAAAAAATAAGCACTTAAAAACGTAATTCCCATTAAAACATATGGATTACTCAATAATTCCGTGATACTTTCATACGAATTTTCAAATTGAATCATAGGAATACTCATAATCAACAAAGCGTTGGCTGGTGTGGGTAATCCAATAAAAGAATCAATTTGTCGTTTGTCAATGTTAAATTTAGCCAATCTATAACAAGAAGCAATAGTGATTAGAAAACCAAAATAAGGCACAACCCCCATGTAAAAAGTATCCTCAGTAACATAAAATTGTTCTTGAGTATTTTGTATGGTTTCAATCAAACTAAACATCATCAAACCAGGCACTACACCACTTGTGACCATGTCAGCCAGAGAATCTAATTGCAATCCTAATTCCCCAGAAACATTGAACTTTCTAGCAAAAAAGCCATCCCAAAAATCAAAGAAAATTCCTAAACAAACAAATAAAAACGCCTCATCATAATAGCCTTTAAAAATAGCAATTACAGCCAACAAACCGCTGGACAAATTCAACAAGGTGATAAAATTGGGAATGTGTTTTTTAATTTCCATACTAATTATGCTTATTTAAGGCAAATGTAATACAATAAGTTAAGAATTTTAGAGTTTAATAATTAAGAATTTTGTTAGATATTTGTAAAAAATAAATGTATTGAAAAAAGTTGCTTTTCTTTTCTTAATGGTTTCTGTAATCTCATGGAGTCAAACTACACGAAAATACTCTAATGAATTCATGAGTATTGGTGTAGATGCCGCTGCTTTAGGAATGAGCAACGCTGTAGTTTCTCACGCCAACGATGTCAATGCGGGTTATTGGAATCCTGCAGGTTTACTGCAATTAGAAAGTCAGCAAGTAGCACTAATGCATGCCAATTATTTTGCTAATATTGCCCAATACGATTACATTGCCTTTGGAATGCCTATTGACAACAGAAGTGCTTTAGGAATTTCTTTAATACGCTTTGGTGTCGATGATATTTTAAATACCACACAATTAATTGACAGTCAAGGAAATATCGACTACAATAGAATTTCTCTTTTTTCAACAGCCGATTATGGCTTAACTGTTTCCTATGCAAGGGCATTGCCTTTAGAAGGTTTTAATTACGGAATTAACGCTAAGGTGATAAGACGTGTTATTGGTGATTTTGCGAATTCTTGGGGTTTTGGTTTTGATTTAGGAATTCAGTATGAAAGCCAAAACGACTGGAAAGTGGGTTTAATGTTTAGAGACATAACAACAACTTATAACACCTGGACCATTAATGAAGAGGAATTCAACACCATAAGAGATGCCATTCCTGGTGAAAACCAAGAACTACCTGAAACTTCAGAAATCACCTTACCCAAAGCACAACTAGGAGTTTCTAAAAAATTTGAATTTCATAACGAAATGAGTCTGTTAGCAGCAACAAACCTAAACATGCAATTTGCTAAAACCAACGATATTTTTGCTACAGATGTGGTAAGTATTGATCCAGCGCTGGGCTTTGAATTGGGCTATACTGACTTAGTTTTTCTAAGAGCTGGTGTCGGAAATTTTCAACAAATCACTCAAATTGACAATACCAAAAAAGTAGGATTTCAACCTAATATTGGTTTGGGATTCAAATACAAAGGCATTCAAATTGACTATGCATTAACCGATTTAGGCGACCAAAGTGCCGCTTTATATTCCAACATATTTTCACTAAAAGTAGATTTAGATTTATTTAGAAGATAATTGGAAGAAAGTTTAAATATTGGAATTTATCTTTTAGAATTTAATTCTAATTGACACAAACACTTTTTATGATAAAAAAAATACTTTTCTTTTTAGTATTACTAAATGTTAGTTTTGGTTTTTCACTAGGATTTCAATGGAGTCAGGAAACAAAAGTTAGTGTAATTACTATTGGTGTTGCCAATGAATCTCATACCTTTTATGGCCACACAGGTCTTCGTTTTACCGACAATTCACAAGCTGTGGATATGGTGTTTAATTTTGGGTATTTTGACTTCAATACCGAGAATTTCTTACTAAAATTTGTAAAAGGAGATTTACAATACTTTGTGGCTGCTCAAAGATATGCTGATTTTGAATATGCCTACAAAATGGAAAACCGTTCCATATACGAACAAGAATTAGCTTTAAATCTCGAAGAAAAAAAACAACTTTTTGAACTCATAAACAAAACCTTATATTCTGAAGAACGTTTTTATACGTATAAGTTTATCGATAGAAATTGCACCACGATGGTCATTGATAAAATCAATGAAATCATGGGTACAAAAGTCATTAAATTTCAAGAAAAACAAAAAGTTACTTACAGAGAAGTATTGTTTCCATATACAAACAATCATTTTTATCAGCAATTAGGCATCAATTTAATATTTGGAACAAAAGTAGATCAAGAAGCATCAAAATTATTTTTACCCTTAGATTTAAAAAAAGAACTCCAAAAAATCAAATACAATGAAAAACCTCTTGTAATAAAAGAAACTACTGTATTTGAAGCCCAAAAAGTAGAGGATTTTTCGTATTGGGACAGCATTTATTCGCTTATAGCTGTAATGCTAATTTTAATAATGAGCAACAACAAAACATTAGATTTAATCTACTTCATCATTCTAGGTTTGTTAGGAATTTTATTTTGTTTGGTAGGATTTTATTCGCTTCACGAAGAAGTTTTATGGAATTATAATGCCCTACTTATAAATCCTTTTTATTTACTTCTAGTAGTTTTCATGTGGAAAAAAAATACTAAAAAAATCAATCAAGTAAAATCATTTTTAGCATTTACTTTACTAATCTATGCTTTATACATGATTAACAAAGCGCATTTAACTTCAGTAGCACCAATCATTATGGCTAACGCAATTTTACTTTACAGAACAAACAAAATTCTCAAATTCAAATAATTTCGAATTTAATTTTTGGAATTTGGAATATTGGAATTTCTGTAAATCGTCAGCAAAAAGTGTACTGATTTAGTCAAAAACTAAGAGAGTGTTTTCAAAAATTATTAAATTTGAATTATTATGAAAACACCAACTTTAAACAAAAAAACTCAATGAAACAATATGAAAAAAAAAACACCAACTAAAAAAACTAAATTTGCATCAAACAAAATAAAAATCAAAAAATGTTCTCTATTTTCAAACCCAAATCATTTTTAAGAGATCTAATTCCAAACGATTATGTAGACATACATTCCCATGTCTTACATGGAATAGATGATGGAGCAAAGACAAAAGAAGACTCCGAATTCTTGTTAGAAAGCATGATTAATTTTGGATTTAAAAAAGTCATTACTACACCGCACACCATAAAATACGTTTGGGAAAATACTTCCGAAACCATAAACAATGCTTTTAATACAACAAGAGAAGACTTATCTGACTTAAGCAACAAAGTACAATTAAAAGCCGCTTCAGAATATTTAATGGACGACCACTTCGTAAGTTTATTCAAAGAAGGAGAACTACTAACCTTGAAAGACAAAATGGTTTTAGTAGAAATGTCCTATATAAACCCACCCATACAACTTTTTGATATTATTTTTGAATTACAAGTAGCGGGATACACCCCTATTTTAGCCCATCCAGAACGATATAATTTTTACCACAACAATTTTGAGGTCTATAACAAATTAAAAAAAGCAGGCTGTTATTTTCAAATGAACTTACTTTCATCAGTAGGATATTATGGAAAACCAGTGGCTGAAACCGCAAACAGACTTTTAAAAAACAACATGATTGATTTTGTAGGTTCAGATTTCCACCACAAACAACACATTGCAGCATTTTCCAGTCCAATCATCATAAAGGAAATAGAAGCCATAAAAAAAGCAGCTATAAATAACTGCTCATTTTAATTATTTTTTAGATAGTGCATTACTTAGCAGCTTAGTAACTTTACAGCTCAGAAACTTCTCGACTTTGCGACTTAGTGGCTGAACAACTCAACAACTTTTCAGCTCAGAAACTTTGCAACTTTGCGACTTAGTGGCTCAAAAACTTTATTTCTTAAAAAAACCTACAATTTTTTTAAACCACGATTCCTCAACAACTTCAACGCCATACCCGTACCCGTAGCCGTACCCGTAGCCGTACCCGTAACCTTTATTGACATTAGTATCATTCAATACAACAGCCATATTATTCAATTTTTTCTCTTTGTACAAATCATTAGGCACAACCAACATTCGTTTATCCAAATAATTTGCTCTTACTACATACAAGAAACAATCCGATAATTTATTAATGATAAAGGTATCCGTTACCAATCCAACAGGAGCAGTATCAACCACAATATAATCGTAGTCTTGTTTTAATTGTTCAAACAACAACTCAACACGTTCTCCCATCAATAATTCAGCAGGATTTGGTGGAATAATTCCAGCAGGTAGTACGTAAAAATTAGCATAATTATCCAATTTAACTATGTAAGAAGCTATAGAACTATCCTCAGAAGTCAAATAATTGGTCAATCCTCTTTGTGGTATAGTTAGGTATTCATCCAATTTTGGGTTTCTAATATCCATTCCAACAAGAAGTACTTTTTTACCAGATAAAGCAAGAGTACCCGCAAGATTTACAGAAATAAAAGTCTTACCTTCTTTAGGGAACGTGGAAGTAACAAAAATAGTCTTTGCTCTAGTATCTTTTTTACCATTCAATAAGAATTCTAAGTTGGTTCTGATAATTCGCATGGCTTCTGCCGAACTAGTTCGACTATTAGCCTCAATAATGGTGGAAGAATCATCGGAACTTGGCACATCTCCCAAGAAAGGAATGTTAGTATTTTTTTCAATATCAACTCTTGATTTCACCTTAGTATCCAATAAATAAATCAAATAAATAATAATAAAAGGAACTAACAAACCAATTAAAAAAGCACCCAAATAAATCATACGATTATTAGGCGAAACAGGAGAATTTGAAGCTAGAGCAGCATCTATAACTTTAGCATTAGCAGAGGTAATTGCTAAAGAAATGGCAGCTTCTTCTCTTTTTTCTAACAAATACAAATACAAAGATTGCTTGATATTTTGTTGTCTAGACAAACCTCTAAACTCTTTTTCTTGCGTAGGTATTTGTGAAATTTTACCATCCAAAATAGCACCTTGTCTATTCAAATCACGTTTCTTTATCTCTAGCGTTTGCTTTAAACTCGCTATACTTCCTTTTACGTTCGACTTTAAATCTGCAATTTGTCGATCAAGGGCAATGATTTGAGGGTTATCAGGACCTGCACCACTTTCAATAAAGTTTTTTCTTGTAATGATTAATTGATTATATTGGTCAATCGATTCATTGGCGCCACTTTCTGTACTGATAACAGAGGCAGGAATTAATTCGTTTTTATTGTTAGAAATAAACTCTGAAACTAAATTAGTGACCTTAAGCTGCATTTCGTTTTCAACCACTTTTTTTTCATATTCCGAAGCATTATCCAAAAATAAACCAGCTTCAGAAGGGATGTCTGTAATTTTGTTATTTTTTTTAAAAGACTCTTCGTCAGTTTCAACATCTTTCAACTCTTTTGAAATTAGTACCAAACGCTGATCAATAAAATTCTGAGTGCTTTCGGAAATGTAATTTTTATCAGAAATAGCATCTTCATTATAACTTTTTACCAAAGTATTTAAAAACTCTTCTGCTCTTTTTCTGTTAGGATCTGTTATAGAAAGCTCAATAACACTAGTGTTTTTACTTAATGCAGAAACATTCAAGCGACTTGTAAAACTTTGCACCAAACTTTTAACAGGGGCCAACTGAACCATAATTGAAAAATTAGTGTTTTTCGAATTTTGATTAATAACCAGTAAGTCAGCATTTTTAAGCCTAATTTTTTGTCCAAAATTAAAGTCGCCAAGCTTTTTATCAGTAGAGTCGTACAAACTATATTTATCGTTACTCAGCCTGGTAATTACATAAGATTGATTTTGATTGTTAAAGCTTTCATCATAATTAGAAAAGAAAACTTTAACAGGCAACCCATCATACAATTCTCCATCTTTAACCCTTCCTCGATTAAAATATTGAATGTTTAGATTAAGTTCTAGAATCGTTTTTTCAATTAAAGTTCTTGATTTAATAATCTCTATTTCATTATCTACATTATTTTTAGCACCAGATAACATTCCTAATTCAGAAAAAGCAGCCAACTCATTAGCCACACCCCCTTTTCGATCATCTTTAACCAATAACGTTGTTGTAGCTTTATAAATTGGGGTAGAATAACGCAAATAGAAAAACGCTAAAGAAACAAAAACAACTAAACTCAACAAAAACCAATGCCAATAAAACAAATATTTTTCAAACTCTTCTCTTAGATTTATATTGGTTTCTTTCTCTTTACTAGAGTTTTTTATTTCTTGTTGCATATTATTTTGTAGTTAAGGCTATTATAGTGATAATCAGAGATAAAGCAGAAATCCCGACAGTTACATTGGGTCCAATTACGGAAGAGTTAACTTTGGTTTTATTAGGCTCAACAAAAATTACATCATTTTGAGACAAGTAATAATAAGGGGAATTGATAAAATCTCCTTTGGTGATATCAACCTTATTAAAACTTTTAACACCATTTTCTTCACGAATGATGAGGATATTATCCCTTCTTCCATATATAGTTAAATCTCCTGCCATACTCAATGCTTCCAACAAAGTAACTCGTTCGGTAGAAATGGGAAAAATACCCGGTTTTGCAACCTCACCTTGAACAGAAACTTTATAATTTAAAATTCGAATCGTAACCACAGGGTCTTTTAACTTTCCCTCTAAAAGTGTTGTAATATCTTTAGCCAATTCATTTCTTGTTTTACCAGCTGCTTTTACATTTCCAAGATTTGGCATTTGAATAATTCCTTCTTGATCGATTTGATAAGACAAGAGTTGTTGAATTCCACGACCTGAAGTATCGTTATTTGAAACAGCTACGTTTGACAAATTATAAGGCTGAGAAATAATAGGGTTATCCGTAGAGATAACAATCATCAACAAATCATCCGGTTGAAGTACAGCCTGAAAATCAGCAGTTTTTTCTTCATTATTTTGAACATCTCTTAACAAGGTAAATTTTTCGGCCGAAGCACAAGAGCCTAACATAATAATAAGAGTTAAAACAAAAAATACAGGAAAAATTCTATTCATAAGGTGTTTTTTAAAAAAAGCAAAGATACATTAAATAAAAAGTTTGAAAAAGGAATCTAAAAATTAATCCAAACTTTGATAAGTAGAGTTCATACTTAGGAATTCTGGAACAATCACTTTCATTTTAGTAACGATTTCAATAGGTTGTTTATTTTGAGACAAGTCAATTAATTGATTAATATGGCCTATATTAGCCTCATAATCTTCAAAAAGATCTTGAGCAATCATAATTTTCTCATGATGCGTAGGCAATGTTTTGGAAGTATCATTTAATAATTCTTCGTACAATTTCTCTCCAGGACGAAGCCCTACAATCTTAATTTGAATTTCTTTATCAGGCTCATAACCAGCCAATTGTATCATTTTTCGAGCCAAATCAATAATCTTAACAGGTTTACCCATATCAAAAATATAAATTTCACCACCCTTACCCATCGCACCTGCTTCTAAAACCAACTGACAAGCCTCTGGAATGGTCATAAAATACCGGATAATATCAGGATGCGTTATAGTGATAGGGCCACCTTTTTCAATTTGCTGTTTAAATAAAGGCACTACAGAACCATTGGAACCCAAAACATTGCCAAACCTAGTCGTAA
This sequence comes from Flavobacterium sp., assembly GCF_965657075.1. Taxonomy (GTDB): domain Bacteria; phylum Bacteroidota; class Bacteroidia; order Flavobacteriales; family Flavobacteriaceae; genus Flavobacterium. The sequence continues at coordinate 3,101 of NZ_CBFHMV010000004.1, read as the reverse complement.
TAAATTTAGTATCTTCATCACCATGCTTACTTTGCATAGAAATGACATATTTTTCAGCAATTCGTTTACTAGCTCCCATAACATTACTAGGATTTACAGCCTTATCAGTGGAAACCATAACAAACTTTTTAACCTTATGTTTTAACGAAAGATCAACCATGTTTTTGGTGCCCTTTACATTGGTATTTACTGCTTGAAATGGATTTTCTTCCATCAAAGGAACATGTTTGTAGGCAGCAGCATGATATACTAAATCGGGTGTATAAGTAGAAAACAAACCTTCCAAACAACTTTGATCTCTGATATCGATAAGTGCAGGTAGAACCTCAATAGACTTATCAATTATAGTTTTGTTAATTTCAATAAACAAATGATGCAAAGGAGTTTCCGCTTGGTCAATTAGTAGTAAGCGCTTAGGCTTAAAGTCCAACAATTGCCAAACTATTTCACTACCTATTGAACCCGCAGCTCCTGTGATAAAAATAGTTTTACCTGTGATTTGACTAGAAATCAACTTATTGTCCAATACTATAGGTTTTCTTTCTAATAAATCTTCAATCTCAAAACTTTTAATTTGTTTCGAAATCTCATTTTCATTTTCCCAATTGGTTATGGTTGGAACGGTATAAACTTTAATATTGTAATTTAAGCAATCATCAATAATAGCTAATTTTTCTTCTTTGGTAAGTGATTTTTCAGCAATAATAAGCGCTTTAGCACTAAAACTTCTCAGGATTACTGAGGTCTTTTTAGAACTGTACAAAATAGGTAATCCTAAAATACTTTTGGAACGATTCGATTTGGAATTACCCATAAAGGCAACTACTTTAAATCGAGATGGAATTTCAGATTTAATAGCATTGGCAATAGCAATCGCATTGGCATCTGCACCATAGACTATCGTAGGTATTAGATTTTTAGAATGATCTGCGTTGATAAAATTTTCAAATATATATTTAACAAAAATTCTAAAGAAAAATAAAAAGGCAAAGGACAAAATAAAACTCAATACCAATCCAGAAATCAAATATACCTTTTTGTCAAAAAAAACTTCAAAAAGAAAATTGAGTCCTATTAGGGTTAGAAAAGAAAAGAAAGTCGAAGCCAAAAGACGCACAGCATCAACAAAACTACTATGCCTCACAATACCTGCATAAGTCCTAAAAAGGACAAAAAACAAAACATTTACAAAAACAACTATAGAATACCTTTCTAAAAAAGTAAAAGTTGGATAAAAATGCTGGGTAAGATTCTTCAACATCATATAAGTAAGCGCATTAGCAACTACTATAATGACAATATCAATAAAAAAAATCAACCATCTTGGCAAATAACCAAAATTATCAAATCGATTATGAAATAAAAGCTTCAAAAGCTTATCTAAGTATTTTTCTCTCAATGGATTTGGTGTTATCGTTTTGTTCTAAACAAATGTACTAAAAAAAGCTTGTAAATTTTGAGAAATAAAATCCCTGTTCAAATCAGTCAAATTAGAGCCTGAAGGCAAGCATAAGCCTTTCTCAAACAAAGTCTCAGCAACATTGGTACCATAATAAGGATAAGCTGCAAAAACGGGTTGCATATGCATAGGCTTCCATAAAGGTCTCGATTCGATAGTGTTTTGTTCCAAAAACAATCGTAACGCTTCTCTTTTCTCATAAGATTCCAAAACAATAGCACTCAACCAATGATTGGAAAAATAATCCTGATGAGATTCTGTTAAAACAGCAACTTCTTCAGAAGATTCAAAAAATGTACTATAAAAATCTTGCATGGCTCTCCTTTGAGAAACCCTCAAATCTATTACTTCCATTTGCCCTCGTCCAATGCCAGCACAAATATTACTCATTCGGTAATTATATCCCACTTCCGAATGCTGATAATGAGGCGCCTGGTCTCTTGATTGAGTAGCAAAAAAGATAGCTTTATCCTTATGCGCTTTAGTTTTACAAACCAAGGCTCCACCACCAGAGGTAGTAATTATTTTATTACCGTTAAAAGACAAAACACCAAAAGCACCAAAAGTACCACACTTCTGACCCTTATAAGTACTTCCCAAGGCTTCAGCACTATCTTCAATTAAAGGAATATCATATTTTTGAGAAACAGCTAAAATTTCATCCACTTTAAAAGGCATTCCATACAAATGAACCCCAATAATAGCTTTCGGTTTTTTACCTTTTGCAATACGATCCAAAATAGCTTCTTCTAAAGCAAGGGGACATAAATTCCAAGTATCTTTTTCACTATCTATAAAAACAGGAACAGCTCCTTGATATAAAATAGGATTCGCAGAAGCTGAAAAAGTCATACTTTGACATAGAACCTCATCGCCCAAACCAACGCCAAGCAAAATCAAAGCCAAATGCAAAGCAGCAGTTCCCGAACTTAAGGCAGCAACATGAACCTCTTCATTCAAATAAGCTTCTAGATCAAGTTCCAAACCCGAAACATTAGGTCCTAAAGGAGCTACCCAATTGGTATCAAAAGCCTCCTTTACATAGTTTTGCTCATTACCTCCCATGTGTGGAGAAGATAACCATATTTTGTCTGGATTCATTTTATTGTATTACGTTTTGAATTTTGCAAATATAATGCTTTTTTAGATGCTCTAATAAATCAATTTTGTTAACTTTTTAAATAAAAATAAAAAATAATCAAATGTTAACTATAAAATGTAAACCATCAACAACCAACCACCAACAAACTCCCCTCTTCCCAAGAGGGGTGCCCAAAGGGCGGGGTGTTCCTAAACAAAATAAACATCTCCCCATCTCCCACCAACCACCAACCATCAACAAAAATCCCCACTCCCAAAGGCGTGCCCAAAGACCATGGTGTAAAAACCCATAAACCAAAAAACCATCAACCATCAACAACCATAAAACTCAGTAAAACTCTATGATACAAAAACCACCAACCAAAAAAATCCCCTCTCCCAGAGGGGTGGTCAAAGACCGGGGTGTAAAAACCATCAACCATCAACAACCAAAAAAAATCCGTAAAACTTTATGATACAATAACCACTGAGTTGTCCTAAAAAAGGTTGACTCGTTAATAATTCAAATATAGTTAAATCGTAACAGAATTAATTCTGTTAC
>NZ_CBFHMV010000003.1:43139-208120 GCF_965657075.1 Flavobacterium sp. | reverse complement strand
ATCGTAACAGAATTAATTCTGTTACGATTTAACTATATTTGAATTATTAACGAGTCAACCTTTTTTAGGACAACTCAGTGTAATTACCAAATTTAAACTAATTGATTATTTAAAAAGCAATGCAATTAACGATAAAGTAATAACCACAAATACAAACCCTTTAGAAATTGCTATTAATTATGAAGAACTTTATAATTTAAAAATTAAGCTATTTACAATCATATCGCATGATCTTGTTGATCCATTCAACGCTTTATTAGGGTTACAGTTCCTATGTTTTGGATAATTTTAAAGATATAAATCATGAAGAATTAAAAAAGCATATTGTTTCCATACACAAATCGGCCAACAAAAATTACCAACTCACTCAGCAATTGTTAAGTTGGTCATTAAAACAACAAAACGGCTTTAATTTAATTAAGACAACTATAAATGTTAATCAGATGCTTAATGATATCATTGATAATTTATATGCTTTACTACTTCAAAAAAACATTACTATCATTAATAATTGCGACCAATTTATTTCGTTTGAATTGGATAAGGATATTATTTCTAAAGTCATTCATAATTTACTAGCCAATGCCATAAAATTCAGTAATAGAGATGCATTCATTGATGTAAATTTTTCTCTAATAGACCATCAATTAAATATTGAAGTGTTAGACAGAGGAAAAGGCATCAATGAGAAGGATTTAGTCTCACTTAACAATCAAAATAGTGCTAAGAACCTCAATATTTTCAAATTTGAAAAAAATCGTCAAGGAGGTTTTGGATTGTTCTACAGTAAAGAATTAATGGAGCTGCACCAAGGAAGATTAATTTTTGATTCTGTTTTAAATGAAGGTACAAGAGCTAGGATAGAATTAGTTTCTTAGTTTAATTATTAGTGCAAAACATAAAAAAACTTTATGAATTTTATTAATACTTTTCTAAAAAAATAAATTAATCTAGAAAAAACACCCCAATTAAAAACCGATAAGGTAATTCTCACGTATGTTGTTATATAAATGCATATTAACCATTTAAATAACAATCTATGAAACAAAGAATTACTTTCAAAATGTTTGTCTCATCAATGCTTCTATTTATAGGAGTTTTTGGCGCTTTTGGACAAACAGTTACTAGTAATGCAGATGATGGATCGCCAGGCACTTTACGAAGTCAGATTGCAGCGGCAGCATCAGGAGCTACGATTACTATTGACGCAAGTGTCACTACAATTACACTTACAATGGGACAAATTACTGTGGACAAATCACTGACATTAGTTGGTAATGGTGCTGCTGTAACAACAATTAATGGTAACGCCAATGGTAGAATTTTTGATGTTACAACAGGAAATTTTGCTGTCAACAACTTAGCACTTACCAATGGTTTAGCAGACAATGGAGGAGCCATTCAAGTCGTAAGTGCAAATTTAAGTTTAGCAGGTACTAAAATATCCAACAGTAGAGCCAACGGTGCTTCGGGTAGTGGTGGTGCTATTTTGGTAGGTACAGGAGCAACTTTAACTGCTTCTAATTCAGATTTTTTTGATAACATTTCAAACAGAGCTGGTGGAGCTATTGAAGCTGTATCGGGTACAACAGTATCTTTAAGTACAGTTAATTTGTATGGAAACAAAACGGGAGTTAGTCCTGCAACTGCAGCACCAGGAAATGGTGGTGCATTACACGTTACAGGTGCAGGAACAGTTACTATCGCAAACAGTTATGTTTACAACAATATTGCTGCTGCCGAAGGTGGAGGTTTATGGAACGGAACTGGAACAATGACTATTACAAGTTCTTTTATTTATACCAATACAGCTTCAGGAGCTGCTGCTGATAATGGTGGTGGAGGTATTTACAACTTAAATAACGGAACCCTTAACATAACAGGAAGTATTATTACAAACAATTTTGCTAATGGAACTGCAGGTTCTGGAGGTGGAATTTTAAATGATGTTGGAGCAACTGCTAACATCACAAATACTTTAATAACAGGAAATACGGCTAACAGAGCGGGTGGAGGAATAGAAGGAAATGCAACAGCAGGAACTTCTTTCATCAATTTAACTAACGTTACATTAAATTCCAATACAGTGTTTTCTGCTCCAGGGAATGGTGGTGGATTACACATGACAGGTCCTGGAACTATTTCTATCTCAGGTGGAACAGTAAATAACAATACTGCTGGTTCTGAAGGTGGTGGATTATGGAACGGTTCTGGAACTATGACAATTGATGGAACTACCATCAACGGAAATACAGCTTCAGGAGCTGCTGCTGATAACGGTGGTGGTGGTATTTACGTAAATAATGGCGGAACATTAATTGTTCAAAACAATACCATGATTACCAATAATGTTGCTAACGGAACTGCAGGTTCTGGAGGAGGAATATTAGCTGATGTAGGTGCTACAGTTACAGTTACCAATGCAACTATTTCAGGAAATATATCTAACAGAGCCGGTGGAGGAATTGAAGCTGTTGCTGGAACTACAACAACATTAAATAATGTTACTTTAATCAATAACAATACAGGACTTGCTCCTGCTGTTGCTGCTCCAGGAAATGGTGGTGGATTACACATTACTGGTTCTGGTAATGCTACTGTAACCGGTGGTACTGTAAACAATAATTTTGCAGGTGCTGAAGGTGGAGGTTTATGGAACGGTTCAGGAACCATGAGTGTTACTGGAACAACTATTGACGGAAACATGGCTTCAGGAGTTAATGCTGATAATGGAGGTGGAGGTCTTTACAACCAAGTAGGGACATTAAATCTTACAGATGCTATGGTTACAAATAACATGGCTAATGGTACATTAGGTCTTGGAGGTGGTATCTTAAATGATGGTGCTGCTGTAAACTTAAGCAATACTTCAGTTAATGGTAATACTGCTAACCTTAGAGGAGGTGGATTTGCCAATACAAACGGAACGGTTACAATCAACAATAACTCATCAATTACTTCTAACATCGCTTTAGGTGCAGCTGCTCCAACAGATGGTGGTGGAGGTATTTATATTAGTGCTGGTACTGTAAACATGACAGGCGGTTCTATTGCTTCTAACCAAGCGTCTACAGGAGCTGGTTCAGGAGGAGGAGTATTTAATTTTGCTGGAACGTTCTCTGCAACAAATACTGCAATTACTCAAAATGTTTCTATTAGAGCAGGAGGAGGAATTGAAGCGGCTGCAGGTTCAACAACAAATTTAACGGGAGTTACTCTTAACAACAACAACACAAATGGTGGTGCTCCAGGTGCTCCAGGAAATGGTGGTGGATTACACATTACTGGTTCTGGTAATGCTACTGTAACCGGTGGTACTGTAAACAATAATTTTGCAGGTGCTGAAGGTGGAGGATTATGGAATGGTACCGGAACAATGACTATTGACGGAGCTACAATTAATGCTAATATAGCTTCAGGACCTACCGCAGATAACGGTGGTGGAGGTATTTATAATTTGAATGGAGGAACATTAAATGTTTCTGCAGCAACAATATCAAATAACGTAGCTAACGGAGCTGCTGGTTCTGGAGGTGGAATTTTAAATGATGTAGGATCAACAGCTAATATCACAAATACAATTATTACTGGAAACACAGCTAACAGAGCAGGTGGTGGAATTGAAGGTAATGCAACAGGAGGTACTTCTTTCATCAATTTGACTGGAGTAACATTAAACTCCAATACTGTATTTTCTGCTCCAGGGAATGGAGGTGGATTACACATGACAGGTCCTGGTACCATTTCTATTATCGGAGGAACAGTAAACAACAATGTAGCTGGTTCAGAAGGTGGTGGATTATGGAACGGTTCTGGAACAATGACTGTTGACGGTACAACTATTGACGGTAATACAGCTTCTGGTGCTGCACTTGACAACGGTGGAGGGGGTATTTATGTAAACAATGGAGGTACATTAATACTACAAAACAATACTGTTGTAAGTAACAACATTGCTGATGGGACTTTAGGTTCTGGAGGAGGAATTTTATCCGATGTTGGAGCTACAGTAACGATTACTAATTCATCAGTTACGGGTAACAGAGCTAACAGAGCAGGGGGTGGTATTGAAGTACAATCGGGTACTACAACTACTTTAAATAATGCTACTTTAACAGGAAACAATGTAGGTGTTGCACCTGCAGTGGCTGCTCCTGGAAATGGTGGTGGTCTTCATGTTTCTGGAAATGGAAACGTAATAATAACAGGAGGTACTGTAAATACAAACGTAGCTGCTGCTGAAGGTGGTGGTTTATGGAACGGAACTGGAACAATGACTATTGATGGAACAACTATCAATGGAAATACAGCTTCTGGTAATGACGCTACTAATGGAGGTGGTGGTATTTACAACCTAAATGCAGGTAGTGTAAACATTCAAAATGCAACAATATCAAATAATATTGCTAACGGAACTGCTGGTTCTGGAGGTGGAATTTTAAATGATGTAGGTTCTCAATTATCGGTTTCTAACTCTTCTATTACAGGAAATACTGCTGTTAGAGCAGGTGGTGGTATTGAAGATAATTCAGGAACTAGTATGATTCTTTTAACTAACGTGAATTTAAATTCAAATTCGGTAACCGGACCTCCAGGAAACGGTGGTGGATTGCATATCACAGGGGGAGGAAATGTAACAATTACTGGTGGAACAGTGAACAACAATACAGCTTCTCTTGAAGGTGGTGGTTTATGGAACGGTTCAGGAATCATGAGTGTTACAAATACTATTTTAAACGGTAACGTAGCAAGTGGTCCAGGTGCTGATGACGGTGGTGCAGGTATTTTTAACAATGCTGGTACTTTAACCTTAGATACTGCAACTTTATTGAATAATAAGGCAACAGGAACTTCGGGTTCTGGTGGAGGTATCTTAAGTTTGGTAGGTACTATTTCTATTACAAATTCTTTTTTACAATCTAATTCGGCTAATCGTGCAGGTGGTGCTATTGAAGTGGTTAATGGTACTTTAAATATCACCGAATCTTTTCTTAATGGAAATGATGTAGATGGTGATGCTGGTACTGCTAACCCTGGAAACGGTGGAGCAATTCACATTTCAGGTGCAACTAATACAACTATTACAGGTGGTACCATCAATTCTAATGATGCTGCTCGTGAAGGAGGAGGATTATGGAATCAAACAGGAAGTACAATGACGGTTAACAACGTTCAAATTGCTGGAAATACGGCAAGTGGAAATGGTGCTGCCTTTGGTGGTGGTGGTATTTTCGTAAATGGTGGAAATGTGATTGTAAATTCGTCTACAATTTCTAATAACTTTTCTGATGGTGCTGCTGGAAACGGTGGAGGAATTCACGTGAAAACGGGATCTGCAACAGTGACTACTTCTACAATATCAGGAAACTCATCGGTAAATAAAGGTGGTGGAGTATACTCAAACGCTGGCTTGAATATTAACGCTTCAACAATAGCAGATAACATTGCTACTGTAAGTGGTGGAGGTATTTCTAATGATAGTGGTACATTCCCAATCTTAAAAAATACTATTGTAGCTTTAAATACTAGTAATTTAGATGCAGATGTGTCTTCATCAACAGGAGCTTTTACTTCTAACGGATACAACTTAATTGGTACAGCAACTGCGGCTTCTTTCGTAGCTGCTACAGGGGATTTAGTAGGTACAACGGCTGCTCCAATTAACCCAAATGTTGGACCTTTACAAGACAATGGTGGCTTATTATTCACTCATGCATTATTACCGGGAAGTGTTGCTTACAATGCTGGTGATGTTGCTGATACTTTTGTGGATCAATTGGGCAACGCTGTATTTGACGGAACTAGAGATATTGGGGCATTTGAAGCACAAACGGTATTATTATCTAATTCAATTTTTGCTACTAGAATTGCTTCTATTTATCCAAATCCTGCTAATGATGGCTATGTTACAATTCAATTGTCAGAAAACTTTATTTCTGAAATTACGGGAAGTATCATTGAAGTAGGTTCAGGAAAATTAGTAAAACAATTTAAAATGAATGGTTCAGAAAGCCAAATAGCTTTAGACAATTTAGCTGTTGGGGTTTATGTAATCCAATTGAGTGGTCAAAACTTCTCAGAAAATCATAAATTAATAATTGGAAGATAATTCATTCGCCTTAAATAATGAAAGCCTCTACTTTATGTAGAGGCTTTTTTTTTGTTTATTTGCAAAATAATGGAGCGGTGCAATGAACCTAATTAAAACGGTTAATGGACTTCTTTTTAAAACAATAAAAAAATGCCTTATAAAATGCTGGTTCTGGATATGGACGATACCTTATTGACAGACAACCATACACTATCTGCAAAGAATAAAGAACTGATTTTGAAAGTTCAAGAACGGGGAGTTCATGTGATCTTAGCTTCGGGAAGACCCACAACGGCCATGACTGCTTTTGCTAAAGAGCTTAAAATGGACGACTACAATTCGTATATGATATCTTTTAACGGTGCAGTAGTGAGCAGGGTTAGTGATGGTACTATCCTTTTCAAACAAACCTTATCTAAAGATCAAATTCATGCTTTGTATGATTTTAGTGTGAACAGTAAAACGGATATCATTACTTATTTGAATGATGCTATTGTGAGTGAAACGGATTCGGAATACATTGAAATTGAAAAGCACATTACTGGAATGCCTCACCGTAAAGTCGCTAGTTTTAAAGATGCCGTTACAACCGATGCTGTGAAGTGCATTTTGTTGGAAGAACCAAGTTATTTAAAGCAGGTGGAACAAGCATTGAAAGTCGCCAAACCGCATTTGAGTGTTACGATGTCGAAACCGTTTTTCCTGGAGGTAGCACAACAAGGCATTGATAAAGCTGCAAGTGTTCGATGGGTTGCGCATGAACTGAACATTCATCCAAGTGAAATTATTGCGGTAGGGAATGCAGGAAACGATTTAAGCATGATCCAATTTGCGGGTCTGGGGGTTTGGGTTGCTAATGTGAGTCCTGAATTAAGACATCATGCAGATGTTGTTGTAGCTTCTAATAATGAGGATGGAGTAGCAGAAGTTATTGAGCGGTTTATTTTGGGTGTTGGTTGATGGGTGAGAAGGGATTAATGAGAAGGCAGAAGGCAGAATGGAATGGTAGTAGTTTTATAGTATGTTTTTTCCTCATAACACTTGATAACTAATTCATAAACTCTGTGCAACTTTGAGCTCTCTTTTGTGTGACTTTGTGTTACAGTATAAATTATTTTTTTAACGCAATGAGGCAAGGGTTTTGTAGCACTAAGTTGCTCTTAGTTTGGCTCTAAGTTTCACTAAGTTTTTAATGAAAAGGAGAAGGGATTAGTTTATTTTACGATTTTCTACTCAATACTTAACAAATAAATTCTGTGAAACTTTGAGCTCTCCTTTGTGTGACTTTGTGTTAAAGTATAAATTATTTTTTTAACGCAAAGTTCGTAAAGTTTTATGGCACTAAGTTTCATGAAGTTTTTAAAAGTAAAGTTCGTCAGGGTTTATTTTATCGTTGTCTTTGATTTTGTCATTCTGAACTTGTTTCAGATTTTTTTTTTTAACGCAAAGGCCCTAAGTTTTTCGCAAAGTTCGCAAGGGTTTTGTAGCACTAAGTTATTAAAGAAAGGAAGCAGATTGCAAAAGGGAAAACTCTTGCCGCTTGGAAAATGGCCATAAGAAACAGAACCTTTCAAAAAGGATTGATTTTTCATTCTGATAGAGGAGTTCAATATGCAAACAAAAAATTTACTAATACAATTGAATCTTTTGAAGTGATTAGAAGTATGAGTAGAAAAGGAAACTGCTGGGATAATGCAGTAGCAGAGAGCTTCTTTAAATCATTAAAGACCGAATTAATTTATGGAAACAAACTCATAACAAAACAACAAATGGAACTAGAAATCTTTGAATACATAGAAATCTGGTACAACAAAAAAAGACGACACGGTGCATTGAATTACAAAACAATCGAAGAATTTAATAATCAAAACAACATTTACAAAAATGTCGCTTAACTTAAACTGTAATTTTTATTTGCATATCCATTTATACATTACTAACTTTTAAGGTATAGTTGGTGTATATTGAATTGTTGGTTTTGTAAGCTTCTTTTTTAATTATTTGTCCCTGTACAATAAGTTCTGAATTTAAAAATTTGGTTTCAAGATCTACTTTTATGATTTGAGCATGAACCCAAGTAAAAGGAATAAAAACGATTAGTAAAAGTAATTTTTTCATGGTGTGTTATTTTTTAGAAAGCACTTTTATTGAATTGAATGTGCGGTTTGAAAAACTAAAGGATATTTTGTGTAATGGACTGTTGCAAACCTAAATATTTAATTCATAATTGGTTATGTTTAATAGACCTTTAATGATAAGGTTCATTAACCCTTTTTTATTAATCTGTAGATTTGGTATTGCATCACGTCGTTGTATTATTAATAATCGAAAATTGAAAAAATATCTCTGAGAAAATCCAACAGAAGTTAAATTGTAACTATTTTTACAATGTAATCGTAATCAACCTCTTTGACTCCATTTATTATGCAAGAATATGTACCTTATTTGTTATTAATTGCTCTTGGATTTACAGCAGGATTTTTAAATACAATTGCTGGTGGTGGCACCTTATTGACTTTGCCTATTTTAATTTTTATGGGATTGCCAGCACCTTTGGCACAAGGAACCAATCGAGTAGCTATTTTATTGCAAACATTTACGGCTGTTAGAGGATTTAAAAGCAAAGGAGTTTCTACTTATCCTTTTAGTTTGTATGTGGGAATTTCATCTTTGTTTGGTGCCACAATTGGGGCTTATTTGGCCTTAGATTTTGAGGGAAAACCTTTTAACAGAATGTTGGCTGTAGTGATGCTTATGGTTTTGGTTTTAACGGTTTTCAATCCCAATAAAAACAAAACTAATTTAACGGAAAAGCTAACAGGAATGCCTTTGATTATCTCCATTATTGTTTTCTTTTTTTTGGGTATTTATGGCGGAATTATCAATGCGGGCATCGGTTTTTTAATGCTTTTGGTTTTGCCTTATGTCAATGGAATGAGTCTTTTACGTTCCAACGCTACTAAAGTTTTTGTAGTATTTGTTTATACTTTGGGAGCAGTAGTAGTTTTTGCCATTAATGACAAAATTGACTACGGATTGGCTGCTGTTTTATCGGTTGGTAATGTCTCTGGGGCATGGTTTGGAAGTCGTTGGTCTGTAAAAAAAGATGATAAAGTCATTAAACTTTTTTTAATTGTAACGGTAACCGCTTTATCCATTAAATTATGGTTTTTTGATTAATTTTGTATAAATTAGTTGCTTAAATAAAAATCGATAATATGAAAAAATTATTTTTAGTGTTGGCTTTTGCTTCTTTAACTTTTGTTTCTTGTAAAGATAACGCCACAGAAACCTCAGAACCAGCTGCTACCACATCAGGTGAAGAAACAGCAATGTCAGGTTTTGTATGTCCAATGGATTGCGAAAACGGAAAAACGTATGAAGTGGCTGGGAAATGTCCTGTTTGTGAAATGGATTTAGCCTCTTTGGATGCGGATGCACATGAAGGTCATGATCACGAGGGCCATGATCACAGCGATCATGAAGGACACAATCATTAATATTGGAATGAATTTTTACACGAATTTCACTAATTAGCACAAATTAATTGGTGAAATTTGTTATTTTTAAGATATGCTTAATCATGATTGAAGAAATGTATAAATCTTTTGAAACTAAAACAGAATTTTGTCATGTTTTTACCGATAAGATAGTGTTTTCTAGAGATATAAATAAAAATAATATTAGTAGAGTTGTTGCAAGTAATAACATTAAAAGAGTTTTAATCATTTATGGACTGATTTCAATCTTTTTATTTTACAAATCTTATGCTGTATTTATAGCGCAAGACTATGTTTTTTTTGTGTTTTTCATTTCTTTAGGATTGTATTTTGTTTACGGTATTTTAACAAGTAGAAATAGCTCTACAACTTCACTCATTTATAGAAATTCAATAAAAGAAGTTGTTTTTGTTAAAGCGAAACCTTACTTGACCAGAGCTTATTTTGAAGTTTATTTTACTGATGAAAATAGCACTACCAAGAAGAGATTAATTATGCTTCCAGGTTCATTTTCTAACGGCAAGAGTGAAACAGAAAAAGCCTTAAAAATCTTTAAAGAAGAAGGTTTAATTAGTTAATAAATGATAACGAAGCACTATTTAAACCAACTTGTTACAATAGAATTCTCGGATATAAAGGACTCTTTTTCAGGATTTTTATTGGATTTTAATGATGATTGGATATTACTAAGAAATAATCCAGTGGATTTTGTTATTGATGGTTTTGTTATCTTAAGAAACAAAAATTTAGAAGCTATAATTAGTGATGATGATACTCAATTTAATGAAAAAGTTATTCGTTTGAAAGAGATAAAACTCACAAATTATACACTAATACCTCTTATTAATTTAGAAGTAATTTTATCCTTTTTGACTAAAAAGTTTGGAGTTTTTCAATTGGCTACAAAAAAGAGTAGCGCAGTTTATTTAGGAAAACTTACTGAATTTAATCAGGACGATTTTTTATAGAATTTCTTAATACTAAAGGTGTTTTTGATGGAGAAATTTCATTTAAGTCCAAAAAAATTAGAGTAATTGAGTTTGATACTGATTATATCAATTCATTAAAAAAATATTCAGAATCTATTCAGTCTTAATACTTAATACTCCAATCTTAATACTACCTAATTCTATAAACAGGATACTGCAAATGTGCTTTTTCGTAATAAGGCGAATGCTTGTAAATCCAATCCAATTGTGTTTCACCACTTTTTTCAAATGCAGCATCTGATTTCTTTTTAGCTTCAAATTCAGCTTTCAAAGTCGGGTTTTTATCTAAAATTTCTTTCGCTAAATCTTCAAAAACATAAGCCGAAAAATACTCTTTTTGTTGTAAAATAGGATCAAAATAATTCCAATTAAAGTAACTGTCAACCGCTTCTGGTTCTAGAGTTTCCAAAAGATATTTCACCCCTTTTTGTTGGGTTTTGATTAAGAAATCTCCTTTTCTAAAACCTATTTTTTCTTTACTTGATGTCACAACAGTATTGTAATGGCCATAATGTCCTTCATACGGATTTTTAGAAGTTTTGTAATCTGCAATTTTATAACTTTCTACCTCAATTACAGTATCGTTTTTGATTTCAGTCATTTCAATTTGGTTGACTTTTAGTAATTCTAAAATCGGCCATTGTGATTTTGGAACTACATAATAAGTCGGAATCACAACATCTTTAGTGGATTTGTAATCATTATAAAACGGAATGTTTTTGGTAAAAGGTTTCGCTCTGTCATAAAATAATCTTGGTTTTCCAGAAACTTCACTTGGTTTATAATCTCCTTCGTAACCTCGAAAAGCAATAGTAGAAACTTTTGAAGAATCAATTTCCCATTGCAAAGGATAAAGATTTCCAACTTTGTAGTTTTCTAAATTTTCAGCTTTTAAAGCTTTGATTTTCTTGTAATTTTTATCCACATAATTCAAACTTGAAACCATATATTCATAAGTCACTTTTACACGACTGGCAAAATCTTTCAGCATGTGTGTTTCAGGCACAGAACCAATTGCGTTGAATAGAGTAGTGTAACCTGTTGCATATCTTGGAGTATCCATAAATTGTGCAAATCCTTCATCTGGTTTGTCACCGTGAATGTTTACGTAAGGCACACTTTCAATGTCTTTTTGCTTCAAATCTTTTACAATTGCAGTATGCATTTCAGTTTTGTAAAATTCCCCTAATTTTCCACCCAAACGTTGATGTTGCGTAGCAATACACGTAAAAGTATATTGATAATCAGCTCCATTGCTCACATGATTATCGATAAACATATCTGGATTTACCAAATGAAAAATCTCTTGAAAACTCTTCGAATTTTTAGAATCTGTTTTGATGAAATCACGGTTCAAGTCATAGTTTCTCGAATTTCCTCTAAAACCATATTCTTCTGGACCATTTTGATTGGCTCTGGAATTTGAATTTCGATTCAAACTTCCACCAATATTATAAACTGGAATCGCTACTAAAACCGTATTTTTTGGAACGGAAACTTTTTTGGTCGCTAAATCACGCATCAACATCATGGTTGCGTCAATTCCGTCTGGTTCACCTGGATGAATGCCGTTGTTGACTAAAATTACAGCTTTATCTTTATTAATTTGTGTAAAACTAAATTGCTTTTCTGGATTAAAAATTACTATATGTAAAGGTTCTCCGCTATCTGTTTTGCCCATTTCTTTTAGATAAACCGTTTCAAAAGCGCTATCTAATTTTTGATAATAAGCAATACATTCTTCATAAGTTGTGGATTGATTGCCATTTCCGTTTTCAAAAGGTGTCAAATATTTTTCTTGGGAAAAAGAAATAATTGATGATAAAAGAAATAATGTTGTGATGAAACGCATAATGTTTGATTTGAATTTCAAAAATAGGAATTTTATTTTGATTGTTATACATGTTCCGTTGGTTGAAACCAACGGCAATGAAGAGTGGTTGAAACTGACTGGAAAATAAATTTAATTCTCGATTTCTTGATACAATTTTCAAAATCTAAATTAGCGTTTTCTTTTTAAAAACCACTAGAAGTGACGGAATGAATCATAATTCGTAATTCATAATTCATAATTTATAATTCATAATTTATAATTCAAACCCTATCTTTGTCAAATGAATACAAATCACCATTCGACAAATTTATTGGTCAATTTAGGAATTGATAGCCTAAATGAAATGCAAGAAGTAGCGCAAACTACGATTCTTAATGACAATAACGTTTTATTACTTTCTCCAACAGGTTCAGGAAAAACCTTGGCTTTTTTGATGCCTATTTTCCAACTTTTGGAAGAAAACATCCATACGGTTCAGTGTTTAATTTTAGTTCCTTCGCGTGAATTGGGATTGCAAATTGAGCAAGTTTGGAAGAAAATGGGAACGAATTATAAAGTCAATATTTGTTATGGTGGTCATTCATTGGATACAGAAATTAAGAATTTAAGCAATCCACCAGCCATTTTGATTGGAACTCCAGGAAGAATTAAAGATCATTTGGAACGCAAATCGTTTGAGGTGGAAAACATCACGACTTTAGTTTTGGACGAATTTGATAAGTCGTTGCAACTGGGTTTTCATGAAGAAATGTCTTTTATCATTGGTCGTTTGCCGAAATTGAATAAACGTGTTTTAGTTTCTGCAACTGCTGGCATTGAAATTCCGAAATACACACGAGTTATCAATCCAACGGTTTTGGATTTTATTGTGGAAGAAGAAGAAAACTCGAATTTGGACATAAAATTGGTCATTTCGAAAGAAAAAGATAAGATAAATACCCTTTTTCAGTTGATTTGTACTTTAAAAGGAGAAAGTGCGATTGTGTTTTGCAACCATCGTGATGCTGTGGAACGTATTAGTGATATGTTGAACGAAAAGGGAATTTACGCAACGTTTTATCATGGTGGAATGGATCAAGACGAACGAGAACGTGCTTTGATTCAATTTAGAAATGGTAGCATGAGTTATTTGATTACGACAGATTTAGCGGCTCGTGGTTTGGACATTCCAGAAATGAAGCATGTGATTCATTATCATTTGCCTTTAAAGGAAGATGAATTTACACACAGAAATGGTCGTACCGCTCGTATGCAAGCTTCTGGAACGGCTTATGCGTTGATTCACGAAAGTGAAAAGCAATTGGATTATTTCGATTATAATTTAGAAAAATTAGTAGTTACTGAAACCACAAGATTGCCAAGACCACCGCAATTTCAGACGATTTATATCAGTGGTGGAAAGAAAAACAAGTTGAATAAATTTGACATTGTGGGTTTCTTTTCGCAAAAAGGAAAATTGGAAAAAGGAGATTTGGGTTTAATAGAAGTGAAAGATTTTATTTCGTTTGCTGCTGTGAAATACGGAAAAGTGAATGATTTTTTGAAGAACATTCGCGATGAGAAGATGAAAGGGAAGAAGTATAAGATTGAAGTAGCGAGAAAGGTTGTGAAGAGAGAGGAAGAAGAATAGGTTTTGTTTCAAATTGTTTCAAATTGTTTCAAATTGTTTCAGGTTGTTTTAATAGTTTCAAGTTGTTTGTTTAGTTATGGATAATTGTCCTTTATGTGATGGAAATGCTAAGGTTTTTTGCGAAAAGCCCAACCATTTATTCTACAAATGCGACACTTGTGAAGGTATTTTTAGACCAAAACATACTCATTTAGATGCAACTGCTGAAAAAGCACATTACGAGCAACATAACAACGATGTGAATGATATTGGTTATCAAAAGTTTGTTTTTCCTGTGGTGAAAGTTGTTTTGGATAACTTTTCTGCTGTTGATAAAGGCTTAGATTTTGGTTCTGGAACTGGACCAGTGATTGCTAAATTGTTGCGTGAACAAAACTATCAAGTAGAAAATTACGATTTGTATTTTGAAAATAAACCCGAATTATTGCAACAAAAATACGACTACATAACCTGTTGCGAAGTAATGGAACATTTTAAAGAACCGTTGAAAGAGTTTCAACAATTGCAAAAAATGCTAAAACCAAAAGGTAAACTAATTTGCAAAACCGAAATCTACAAAAACCAAACGCCTTTTGAAAATTGGTATTACAAAAATGACTTAACACATATTTTTATTTACCAAGAACCAACTTTGCATTGGATACAAAAGAATCTTGGGTTTGAGAAGGTTGTGTTTTTGGATAAGGTTATTGTTTTTGAGGAGGGTTATCGGTCAAGTATAAGAGCAGTAGCGGATTTCAAGACGATTACCTGTCCGCCACCACAAAATTTTATTAAAGGCACAGACCTTGATTTTACCATTGCCACCGCTATTGCTCTTATACAATGTTGGCAATAGTTATTTTACCTCGATTAGTCCATATCCAATTGGCAATTCGTTAGTTCTATTAATTGGATTTAGACTTTCTAATGAAACGCTATTACCATTAAATAATTCTGTTACTTCTTGTTCGGAATATTTTTTTAGTTGTGCGAATTTATCGATGTGATATGGAATTCCTTCTCCGCCAAAATATGTATTACTTTTAGTTTCTAAATGAAAATGTAAATGTGGTGCGTCTGAATTCCCACTATTGCCTAATAAACCAATTACTTGTCCCTTTTTAACTGCATCTCCAATTTTTACTTTGAGACTATTTGGAATTAAATGACCATAAAAAGCATAAATGTCATTCCCTATATCTAAAATAACATAATTACCTCCAATAGTTTCACGAGTTATTTGCACCGCCATCTTTTCAGATAGTGGTTCGTTTTCTATTATTCCATCATTTATTCCAACAACTTTTCCATCGGCTACTGCAATTAATTCAATGCCATAGGTTTTCCAATTCTCATTATTTTTAGTGTCGTTTTTGGCAAAATTTCCATTATCATCAATAAGTGTCCAATCTATTGCAAACCTTTGCGGATAGTTAACTCGACCTTCTGTTAAAAATCGAGCGCCTTGGTGACTTTTTGCCTCATAAAGCCATTTTCCTTTTTTCTTGAAAGGTAAACCTAATGTGAATTTATTTGTTTCTGGAATTTTTACAACTGCAACTTCCATTGGATGTGTTGCTGTTTCTCCATTACCTTTCTTTCTCTCAAAATAGAGTTTGTGAAATATCTTTTCAGGAATTGATTGTTCTTTCTTGAAAATAAGATTGAGGTTTAAAACACCAAACTCGTTTCCCGAAAGTTGTTTTAAATCATCTAAATCGTTATTCCCAGGTCTGTCAAAATTTTGGTCAATATACTCGGAATTAAATTCTGCTATTGGAACATCATCTTTTTGCAAATCGTATATTTCGACTTTTTTTAAAGTAAAAGGTATTCGGTAATTGTTTGAAATATTTAACTCATATCTTAACTGGACAGTGTTGTTCGCCATTATTGGATTAGGTAAATAAGATACATCAGCCTGTATTACTTCAATCGGCAAATCGGTTTTATTGAGTTTTTTCTGTAGTTCCGTTTGAATTTTTAAATTTTCTTGCGCTGAATTTGTTACTTCTTTACAACCTATGATGGTTAGAAAAATTGCTATTAAAATTGTTTGTTTCATTATTTTCGGATGTTCCTTATAATTATTGCTAACTTCTAAATATACGAATGTTCCAAATACAAACACTTACAAATATTTATAAACGTTTGTAATTATTCGTAAATATATAAAAACAAAAAATACAATTAATACGGTTTTTCGCACAAAACAAAAAAAAAGCTAAAAATTAGTTTTAACTTTTAGCTTTCTTCATTAAAAAAATACTTCTATGGCTCAGTGACAATAGTTGTAATTAATTGTTTATGAGTTAAAAAAATAATATGATTTATTTTGATTGCTATTTAAATCAACATTAAGATTTCAGTCTAAGCTTGTCTTAAATAATTGGAAAGGGATTTTTTTATTGTATTTCGGCACTTAAACCTGCTTCTAATAAGGAGGTGCATTGTGGTTTAAGTTCTTCGTAACTTCCTGTTTTAACAGTGCATTGTCCTTTGTAATGTACTAAGATAGCACATTGCTCGGCTTGTTCGTTGGTATGTTCACAAACACGAATTAAAGTGTCAATTACATGATCAAAAGTATTGACATCATCGTTGTATAAAACAATTTCGTTGTTTTCAGAAATTTCCTCTAAAACGGCAACTTCTTCTTGTATTTTTTCTCTAGTACTCATTTCTTATTTGGTAATAGGTTTAGCTAATGGGTGATAGGTTAAAAACTACTGCTAATTTACATATTTTAAAGATACCCAATTATTTCTTTCTAATTTTTTAACAAATGTTAGTCCATTTTTAGTACAAGATGCGTCAATAAACGGAATGTCTTCGTTATAAAATCCGCTAAAGAGTATTGTGCCTTTTGGGTTTAAACAGGCAACATAGGCTTGCATATCGTTCAACAAAATGTTTCTGTTAATATTGGCAATAATTAAATCGTATTTTTGGTCTTTTAAAAGTGCAGCATCACCTTCATACACTGTTATTTGTGAGCAATTATTGCGTTCTGCATTTTCAATAGAATTCAAATAACACCAATTGTCAATGTCAATAGCATCAATAGGTTTTGCTCCTTTCATTTCTGCTAAAATCGCTAAAATAGCTGTTCCGCAACCCATGTCTAAAGTTTTCATACCAGCAATTTCCATGTCTAATAAATGCTGAATCATCATGTGAGTGGTTTCGTGATGACCCGTTCCAAAACTCATTTTGGGTTCAATTACAATATCAAATTGGGCATCCGTTTTGCTGTGAAAAGGAGCTCTTACATGACATGTTCCATCTACATCAATCGCTTCAAAGTTTTTTTCCCATTCTTCATTCCAATTGACTTGTTCAATTTCTTCAAAAGTGTAAGAGATTGTGAATTCATTGTTGGATAAAATCGTAATATTATTCAAAATGGTTTCACTCCACAATTCTTTTTGAACAAAAGCATCTATTCCGTTTTCCGTTTCCATAAAACTTTCAAAAGCAGTTTCTTCTAATTCTGCCATTAAAATTTCACTTCCTAAATCTCTTGGTTCAATGTTGAAATGATATCCAATATAATTATTTGACATGTTTATTTTTTTTGCAAAGTTATAAAAACAAGGAGTCATTTGGTCTATGATTTTTAAATTTCGGACAATTAATTTATGATTTTTTTAGAAGTTGTAAATCAGCTGATTTGTTATATTTGATAAAAATTTGTAACCATGAAAAAATTAGTACACTTATTCTCTCTAGCATTACTAATGTTTAGCTGTCAGAATAATGCTCAACAAACTCAATCCAACTCCAAAGAAACTCCTATGAAACTAGCAAGTATTTATGATTATGAAGTAAAAGATTTAGAAGGTAATTTGTTTCGTTTTTCTGATTTAAAAGGGAAAAAAATAATGATTGTTAATACGGCTTCAAAATGTGGATTAACTCCTCAATATAAAGAATTACAAGCATTGTACGAACAATACGGTGATAAAGATTTTGTAATTGTAGGATTTCCTGCTAATAATTTTGCTTCACAAGAACCTGGAACCGATAAAGAAATCGCTACTTTTTGCGAACAAAATTATGGGGTTACTTTTCCAATGATGTCAAAAGTTTCTGTTAAAGGCGATGATATGCATGAAGTATATCAATTTTTAACTGAAAAAAGTAAAAACGGATTGCAAGACAGCACTGTGAAATGGAATTTTCAGAAATATTTAATCAATGAAAACGGTGTTTTAGAAAAAGTAATTGATCCGCAGACCTTACCTTCTGATAAAGAAATTTCAGAATGGATTGAAGGATAATTATTTTAAAATCAACTGCATAAATACAGTATCTAGCCATTTGTTAAATTTAAAGGCTGATTCTTTCATAAGACCAACAGTTTCAAATCCAAACTGTTCATGAAACGTTACACTATTTTGATTTTCGGCATCGATAACCGCAATCATAGTGTGACGTTTTTGTTTTTTTGCTGTTTCAATTAATTGGCTAAGAAGCAATTTTCCCAAACCTTTACCTTGATGTTTTACCGAAACATAAACCGAATGTTCCACAGTAAATTTATATCCTTCTTTAAAACGGAAGGTTCCATAAGTACCAAAACCAGCAATTTTTTGGTCGATTTCAATGACTAATAAAGGGAAATTATTAGTTGTTTTTTCTTCAAAAATCGCGATTTGTTGTGCTAAAGTTCTAGGTTCGTAATCGTAAATGGAAGTAGTATTTAGAATGTTATAATTTACAATTTCTAAAATACCTTCTAAATCGTTAACTTTCGCTGCTCTTACTGTAAAATTCATAAAACTTTAATATTTGTCAAAGGTAAAAAGTTTCTTTAATAAAAGTAAAAACCTGAACAACTTTGTATCTTTGTATAAACAAAAAATAAACTGCATTAAGATTAAATCATAAAATGATCTACCCAAAAATACCTTTAGCGCAAAGTATTATCGAAATCTTTAAAGCCAAAGGAATACAACATATTGTAATTTCTCCAGGTTCTAGAAATGCACCTTTAACCATCGGGTTTACCCATCAGCAAGATTTTTTTGAATGTTACAGTATTGCAGATGAACGTTGTGCTGCTTTTTTTGCTTTAGGTATTGCCCAGCAAACCAATGAGCCTGTAGCAGTTGTATGCACTTCTGGTTCTGCGTTATTGAATTATTATCCAGCTGTTGCAGAAGCTTTTTACAGTCAAATTCCTTTGCTTGTCGTAAGTGCCGATAGACCTCATAGCAAAATTGACATAGGTGACGGACAAACTATTCGACAAGAAAATGTGTTTGAAAATCACAGTGTTTATAATGCTAATTTGACCGAATATGCTTCCCATGAAAATGATGTAAAAATTAACAGTGCAATTCATTATGCAATGATTAAAAAAGGGCCTTCGCATATTAATGTTCCTTTTGAAGAACCTTTGTATGAGTTGGTTTCTGAGCTTTCGGTTGCTCCAAAAATATTGAATTTTGAACTTTCTAAGCGCGAATTTACTTTACCTGAAACCTTTATTCAAAAATGGAATCAAGCCGCAAAAAAATTAGTTTTAGTTGGAGAATTAAAACCCAATACTTTAGATGATGAAGTTATTAATTTGTTGGGAAAAGATCCTTCAGTTGTTGTTTTGACTGAGAAAACATCGAATCTGCATCATGAAACTTTTGTGGATACGATTGATACTTTAATCACACCCTTTTCAAGCACTGAATTTGAAGCTTTTAGACCAGAAATTTTAATTACTTTTGGAGGAATGGTTGTTTCAAAAAGAATTAAAGCTTTTTTGAGAAAATACCAACCTAGTGCACATTGGCATATCGATACGTTAAGAGCTTATGATACTTATGATTGTTTATCAAAACATTTTGAAACCGAGCCGAATCATTTTTTTAATTTACTTTTTCAAAAGTCTGTAATCGTGTCAAGTTCTTATAAAAATTCGATAGCTTCTGTAAATGCTCTAAGAAAAGAAAAGCATCTTCATTATTGCCAACACATTCCTTTTTCGGATTTTAAAGTTTTTGATTATTTAAGTCATCACTTGCCTAATAATATTCATTTACAACTTAGTAATAGTTCTACCATTCGATATTTGCAGTTAGTGACTATCGATCCTTCTATTGAAGTTTATTGCAATAGAGGTACAAGTGGTATTGATGGTTCAACTTCCACAGCCATTGGAGCAGCTTTAAAAAATAACAAACCTACCGTTTTTATAACGGGTGATATTAGTTTCTTTTATGATAGCAATGCTTTGTGGAACAATTATATTCCCAATGATTTTAAAATTATTTTAATCAACAATAGTGGTGGAGGCATTTTTAGAATTTTGCCTGGTCATGAAGAAAATGAAGTTTTTAATACTTTTTTTGAAACCACACATCACTTAGACGCTTCTAATTTGGCTAAAATGTTTCAGTTGAAGTATTACCATGCCTCAGATGATTTGGGCTTGAATACTGTATTTAATGAATTTCTTTCCAATAATGAGCAACCTGCTCTGTTAGAAATTTTTACACCAGAAAAAATTAATGATAAAATATTGAAAAACTATTTTATTTGATATTATTTTGTTAAATTTGATAAGTATTAATTCAAAAAAACAAAACAAAATGAGTAAAAGAGACGAACTTATAACAAAATACGCTGCAGATTTGAAAGATAAGTGTGGTGTAACTCCAGACATGGATTTATTGACTAAAGTAACTATTGGTTGTGGTCCATCTATTTATAATGCAGATGCTGCAACTGTTGCAGGTTCTGATGAAAAAGAATTGGCTACAGTAAAAAACAATTTCTTAATTAAAAAATTAGGATTGAAAGATAGTGCTGATTTAGACAAAGGAATTGATGCTGTTATGGAACAATATGGTCGTTCAAACAAAAGTAAATATAGAGCTGTTGTGTACTACTTATTGACGGTACATTTTAATAAACAATCAGCTTTTTAAATAAACAACCAACCAAACTAACTTTTAAGTCCTATTCACTTTTGTAAATAGGACTTATTTTTTAAATAAGCATTTTTTAAAACAGCAACTAAAATAAATCAAGAAGTTAAAACCCTTCAAAAACACCTAAACCAAATAAGGCAAAGTCGTATTTTACGGGATCATTTGCATCTAATTTTCTTAAATTAGTGTCTAATTCTAATAAAGCTTTACCATCATTCTGTTTTCTGTTTAAAAGACCTAATTTTCTTGCTACATTGCCACTATGAACGTCTAAAGGACAAGACAAACAAGCACTTGGAATGGATTTCCAAATACCAAAATCAACACCGTTAGCATCATTTCTAACCATCCAACGCAGAAACATGTAGATACGGGTAATTAGAGTGGTTAATTAAAATTTATAATTTCTTCCTCTTTTAATTCAATAATCGTGTGTTCAGAAGAGTTGGATTCCAAACCTATAAAACTTTTACTCCATGGATTTTGTCTATCAATCTCTTCGTCTGACATACCATTTTGTTTTAATTCGTTTATAAATTTTTCATCAATTACTATGTTTTTATACTCTAGCATAGCTATTGCAATTTCTCTATCTTCTTCAATTTGTTCCTGTGTATATGCTTGCTTTCTATACTTTGATTTCCAAATCCAAGTTACTGCAAACCAATTAGTAATAAAAGTTGAAATTTCTTCATAACCACTATATTTAATGTTAATTATAAAAGTACCCATTTTACCTTCGTCCTTAACTTGACCTATTTTAACCCAATCTACAAGTGAATGTACTAGTCTTTTAATATCGTTAAACTCTAAAGTGTTTACATAGTCGCCAATTACTTTCTTTACATTTTCTTTTGCACTATAATTCTTCATCAAGACAACCCTTTCTTCTAAATCATCGATAAGTGTTTTTTGTGTTTCAAATGATTTTTTGGAATCTTTATATATTTTTTGAACATTAGTATCTTCTGCATATTCTGGATTTGTCAACAATGATACTTGATGCTTATAGACTCTTTCTAGAGATAGTAATTTTCCTTTTTGTTCTTTAAGCTCAGATAATAAAACCGAATAATTATTTTCTTTTTCGGGTAGTTCTAAAAGATGTTTTTCTAGTTCTTTTGATTCAAAAAGATGTTTAATTATAAAAGTTTCTAATTTGTAAATATTTATTGCTCTTGATTCTGTGCAAAGATTATTAGGGTAGATTTTACCCTTACATTTATAAGAATTATCTCCAGAAGCAATCCTTTTTTTTCCAACCATTTGCTTACCACAATGGGAACAGAATATTATACCATTTAACAAATAGTTGTAGTGCACTTTTTTACCTACTTTCTTCTTGTTCTCTTTCAGATTTAATATAGCTCTTTCCCAATATTCCTCTGGAACTAATTCTGGAACATCATAGTATTCTTCTCCAAGTTTTTTCTTCCCTTTATTTATTGGATTTTTTAAAATATCATGGACCACATTTCCTCTCCATTTTACGTTACTCTTGTTGTGGAGAAAAACTTCTTTAGTGTATGGGTCAATTCGTTTTATATCTCCTTCAAATTTATTAAATCTAGTTGCTGTTTTCATTTCATTAAGCATATTAGCAATAGTATATGTTCCTATGCCACTCAATGACCAGTCATACATCATTCTAACGTATTTTGCTTCTTCTTCATTAATTAATATATGGTTTTTGTCGTCATATTTATAACCATAAGGTAATTGACCCCTAAATCTACCGTCATCTGCTCTTTTTTTAATTGATAGTTTAACTCTTTGAGATGTTAAACTAGCATATAAGGCATTACTAGCACTATGAACACTTGCAATAAATCTATTGGATGGATTATCTAAATCAAAAAAAACTCCATTTGGATAATATTTACAATCATTATTCAACATTACCCCAACAAATGTTTCCCAGATTAAAGAACTTCTCTCGATTCTATCTTGATTTAGGACGTATACACCAAAATACTTCTTTGATTTTAGTTCTTTTAACATGCTAGCGAAACCAGGTCTATAAGTGTCATCCTTCGTACCGCTAATTCCTTCGTCAACAAAAAAAACAGGCTGAAACCCAAGACTTGAAGCTAATTTAGCACCTTCTTCTTTTTGTGTTGATATTGAAGTATCCTTGTCTTCACCCTTTTTACCACTAATTCGGCAATATACAGCTAGCATAAATTTTTTTTACAAATATACTTATTAATAACATTAAACGGTCAATTAGAGTGGTTGAAATCACTCTACTTTAATTTTTGGATAGACACCAATAATATCCTTAAGGTTTTCTAACATAATTTCTTTGGTTCGTTCCATTGCTTCCTTTGGAACTAGAAGACCATCGTGCATGGTATAAGGAATTATGCCTTCGTTAACTAGTTGTTTACAAATCTTATCAATAAAAACTTCGCTCTCAATCAACTGTAACGATATTGCAAATTGCTCATAATTACTTTTTTTAATTAATTTTATGATGGAGCTTATAAAAGGATACTTTAGAGCAAAAACTTTTTTTAAATTCGGTACTTGATTGTTTTTAGAATACGCTAATAGCATCCATGCACTTTTGCACAAGTTTCTTGCTTGTTCAAAATTTAATTTTTCATCTGGACCATACTTTACATCATAAACTCTAATCAATTCTTCATACCACTTACCAGAAGTGGTGACTTCCAAAAATCTATCTAATTCTTTCAAAACTGCTTGGGATGCGTTCTTACGATAGGTTTGAAGAATCTTATTAAACAAGACTGGTTGCGAGTTGGAAAGGTCCAGATAAGCCATGCTTTCATAACCAATGATGAATGGTCTTAAATCACTTGCCATGTTGGTTAAGTTGTTATCAAGTCTCTTATTGGTATCGTTCCTGTTGAATCTAAGCGTCTTGTTTAATCTTCCATTTTTTATAGCGTTGATTGATGCTATCCGAGATGAATAACGTTTAAATGCTTTGTTCTCCTCATCAATATTGGTTGCTAACAATAATTCGTCAGCATACCTATTATTTGTGTGCTCAATCGCTCCTACATCATCAATATCTAATTGTTTTCTGTAGTGACCACCCATTATTTTGATATGCTTTGGTGCATTGTTTATAAAGACAGAATCTTTCTCATAGTCCTTAGTTAAGTATCGTTTATTCTTACTAGTAATAGGTATCTTAATATTATACCAATTAGTATATATCCTATTTTTTTGAATGTTACTAATCCCTTTAATAGCATAGGTTACAGGTGTTATTTGTATATTACTTTGTAAACAATAGGTATGTACTATCTCATCTATCTTTCTATCTGACAATTTTAATTTAGAAAATATTAAATTATTACAACTTTCAATTGAATGTAAATAATAATGACTTGCATATCCTTCATAAGGAATATCATTCCAAATAACTCCGTTATTAACTATCCAATTAATATAAAATGAATAATCATTACCATATTTAAGTTGAAGGTATTTTGAATACATTGGTATCACATGATTTGGATAATTATCATTTTTCTTATAAATGTTTGACTTTGATAAAATATCATTGATGATAGACAAGCCTATCTCAATTGAGTTTGGATGTGAATCTAATGTTGTGGTGTGTGATGTAATTAATAATAAGTCTACCATTTCTTTTGGTAGGTTTAATGTTCTGTACTTGGTGTACGTTTTGCTTTTAGCTTTCTTCATTTGAATTTTATTTTCGCTTTATGTTATTGTCTCGCTAGTTTAGGCTGGAGCGAAAACCAGATGGAGCAACCCGTCTGGAATCCAGCAAACTCATCATGAAGATGAATTTATACCAATGTAAGCACTGTTGAATCAAAAGTCAAGTGAATTTCTGAAATAAATCCTTCCTGTGGGTGGTCCTTCCTCCGTTGGTTGTTGTTACCCCACTCCTTTAGACCCCTCCTGTGTTGGTAATATCAACACAATGATGGTGTGTTTAAATTTTTTTTACAGAAAAAAATAAGATGATTTTAGGTAGTGACCTTTTTTTGAAAAAATATTTTTAAAATTTTTCGGGTAATTTTTAGGTCAAATAATATCATTAATCATTCATTTAAAGCTCCGTTTTGTCCGCTTATGCTCACGTAAACGCTATGCAATTTACATAGCATATACGTGTGAAGATATTATCAAAAACCTTTTAGTATCAAGGTGTTCAATCACTTTTATTGATTATGTCGGATTTTTTCTCAAAAACAAGCTTTTTTTTCTTAAGTTTACACGAAGGAAAACTTTAATTTTTTTTAAAGACATGCTGTTAAAAGAACTATTGAAAACGAAGGGGGTTAAGCAAAATTGGCTTGCATCGAGACTTGGTGTTAGCGAAGTGACTGTTAGTAATTGGGTAAAGGAAAAAAGTATTCCTTCTCAAAAACACCTTGAAAAATTAAGTGAAATTCTAAACATTCCTGTTAAGGAACTGATTAACTAATATGATAAAAACCAATAAATATGACTTTTCATTTACTGCGTCATCGTTACGATTAAACGAGATGCTATTGGTTGCTCGTGCTTATCATGATGATGTTGAAGTTGATTATACCAATGACTTAGGTGGTGGCAAATCATCAACTGGTAAACGAATGTTATCTGAATTCAAGAAAAGAATATCACACTTAACACCAGCACAGGTTGAAGTGTTGTTAAATAGTGATTTGGTGACCCAAAAACAATTGACATTGGTATCAGTATGTAAATCGTATTCTTTTATTAGAGAGTTTATCGTAGAGGTTGTTCGTGAAAAGGTCTTGGTTTATGACTATCAAATTACAGATGGTGATTACATTTCTTTTTACAGAAGAAAATTTGATTTGCATGAAGAAATGGATTCGCTAACGGAACTAACGGAGAAAAAAATAAAACAAGTAACTTTTAAGATACTTGAACAAGCTGGATTGATTAATGACATTAAAAACAGAATTATTCAACCCCAAATCATAGATTATAAACTTATAAAAGCACTGGTCCAAGACAATCCAAACTGGTTGAAAGTACTATTGGTTTCAGATATGGACATTCAAAGAGCAAAAGATTAACATGGTAGATATAACGGCAAAATTTTCACACTTATTCAATGTGATTTCATCGAAGCGTTTCTTGAACAAAGAAGCGTTGGGCGGTGAAATACCATTTTTTATTACCGCTTATGATGCAAGACAAGAAATTGAAGTATGTGATTCCATAAAACTATTAAAGAACAAGCTGGAGACATCTGGTGTATCGGTATTGGAACTTAATTTATATGATATAGTTTGTGATATACTTGAAGAAAAAGGTGGTATGGAACGCATGTTCAAGATTGAGTTATCTAAGGATAAGGATAAGTTTCTGAGTGCTTTGCAATCAACACTTAACATTCATCAAATCCTTATGCCTAGAATAAAAAAAATGATTGAGGATTACCCAGCCAAGGTTTACTTTTTGACTGGTATTGGGATGGTTTTTCCTTATATACGTTCCCACAATATTTTGAATAACCTTCAGAATGTTGCCAAAGATTCACCAACGGTGACATTTTTCCCTGGTGATTATAATGGTCACACATTGAACCTTTTTGGTTTGCTTAAAGACGACAACTACTACAGAGCATTTAATATAGACATCTTAGAACCTAAATAATGATAGTAAAGGATTTTTTCGAAAAAGACATCAATAGAAATATTGAAACGGTAATCAAAGCAGATGACCGAGATAACATCTCAACTGAAGTTGCAGAGTATGTTATAACTAAAGAGATTGGCAAGAAAATTAGAGACTTGTTCCAGAGCTATAATGATTATAGTGGAGCAAATGGTGTTTGGATTTCTGGGTTCTTTGGTAGTGGTAAATCTCATTTGCTGAAGATTGTATCTTACGTTTTAGAAAACAAAGAATTCAATGGTTATAAAAGTGGTGAATTGTTTGCTGAAAAAATTGAAGATGATGAGATGCTTAAAGCTGATGTGCTTTCTGCAACCAGAATTCCTTCTGAATCTATATTGTTCAACATTGACCAACAGGCTCAAATCACTAGCAAGGCTGATGCAAATGCAATCCTATCTGTGTTCTATAAAGTGTTCTATGACCACCTTGGGTATTATGGATTTCAACCTCACGTTGCGGAATTTGAAATGTGGCTAGATAAACAGGATAAGTATGAAGCTTTTAAACCTTTGTTCAAGTCGAAGCATAATTCTGAATGGGAAACAGCTCGAATCGATTATTTTGACCCATTGGTTACTTCAAGTATTGCTGAAGCATTAGGTGAAATATTTGGAACTGATTCTTCTAAGTACGAAACAATCTTAGATTCTATTGAGGACAAACACAAGCAATCCATTGAAGATTTCTGCCAAAGAGTAAACGAATACATCAAAATGAAACCAAAAGGTTTTAGATTGAACTTTTTTGTTGACGAGGTTGGTCAATATATTAGTGACAATACCAAATTGATGCTTAATCTTCAGACTATTGCTGAAACACTAGCTACAACCACCAAAGGTAATTCATGGATACTTGTTACTTCACAAGAAGATATGGAAAAAGTTGTTGGTGACATGAGTAAAAGTCAACAAAATGACTTTTCACGTATCCAAGCACGATTCAAAATAAAAGTTCCTCTGACTTCAGCAAACGTTGACGAAGTAATCGAAAAAAGACTTTTAAAGAAAAACAAAGATGCACATACGAGTTTGACCAACACCTTTAAAAAAGAAAGTGCTTTATTGGACACTCTATTGAGTTTTTCTGATTCGGGTGTTCAGTTTAAAGGCTTTAAAAGTGATGTTGACTTTGCAAATAAAATGCCTTTCGTATCCTATCAGTTTGATTTATTTCAACAATGTAGAATAGCACTTTCAACTCATAATGCTTTTCAAGGTAAACATGCTTCTGTAGGTGAAAGAAGTATGTTGGGTGTATTCCAACAAGTTATTCAAAACATTGAAGAACGTGGTAACGATGCGTTGGTTAGTTTTGATTTGATGTTCGATGGTATTCGAAATGAACTGAAAGGTCAAATACAATCTTCAATCCAGCTAGCTGAAAGAAACCTAGACAATTTGTTTGCTGTTAAAGTGTTGAAGGCTTTATTTTTAGTTAAATACTTTGGTAATTTCAAAACAACAAAAAGAAATATTTCTGTTTTGATGATTGATTCTATTGGAGTTGATTTGAAAATGCACGAACAAAAAATTGATGAGGCTTTAAATTTGTTAGAGAACCAAAGTTATGTTCAACGCAACGGTGATGTATATGAATTCTTAACTGATGACGAAAAAGACATTGAAGAAGAAATCAAAAACACCGACATCGATGACCAAGCAATTACTAACTTATTAAAAGAGATATTGTTTGACGAAATCATTCGAGACAACAAGATTAAATACAATGACAATAAACAGGACTATGAATTCACCAGCAAGATTGACGGAGTTGTATTGGGGCGTGAAAAAGAACTAGAGATAGAAATTCTTACTGAGAATTATTCTGATTTTACTAATATCACCTTTATTCAATCACAAACGATAGCTAGTTCTGGAATGAAGATTTTACTTCCTTCCGATGCAACATTCATGAAGGATTTAAAGATGTATTTAAAGACTGATAAATACAACAAACAAAATCAATCTACAGCCAACAAAAGTGAGGTGAAACGTATTCTTCAAGACAAAGGGATGCAGAATGCAGAACGAAGAAGGAACCTAGTTTTAATGGCAAACAAAGCCTTGGCTTCAGCTGATGTATTTTTGAATGGTGAAAAGATTCAGATAGGACAATTTTCTGATGGGAAAACACTTGTTATAAATGCTTTCCAAAATTTAATTAAAACGGTTTATGTAAACCTACGAATGTTAGGTACAATTCAGTTTTCTGAAGACACCTTCAAACAAGTAATTGGAGGAAAAGCAGACGATTTATTTAAATCGGATGATGAAACCATGAGCGAAGCTGAGTCAGAAATCTTAACCATTATCAATCGAAGAAAAGCTCAATCTGACAGAACAACTTTAAACGACCTTAAAACCATTTTTGCTAAAAAACCATACGGATGGTATCAAAATGCAGTTTGGACCATTGTGGCTAAGCTATACAAGCGTGGTAAGATAGAAATCAAGAAAGATTCAAACGTATTGGATGATATGGATGTTATTCAAGCTTTATTGAATTCTGCAAGCTATCAAAATACTATAATTGAACCACAAGCTGTAATAGACCCAAAATTGGTTAAAGATTTGAAGGTAGTATATGCAGAAGCATTTGACGAAAATTGCTCATTAAATGACGCTAAAGATGTAGCAAACGCCTTCAAAGAAAAACTCAAAGAAATGAATGGTGATTTAGCTCAATTGATGGCTAGACAAAGCGAGCTTCCGTTTATGTCAAGTTTAACTGAGTTTAAAGAGTTGATAGCTAAATTAGCCAACAAAGAATACAGTTATTACCTTACAAACCTTAAAGATTTCGAAGATGAGTTACTAGATACCAAGGAAAATCTACTGGACCCAATCAAACGATTTATCAATGGTGACCAATTAAAAATTTATGAAGGCATAAGAACAATAGTAAAGAGTGATGTTTCCAACTTTGATTACGTTGAAGGTAATGAATTCAATATTTTAAAAGAGTTATTGGATAACCCAAAACCATATAGTGGTAATTCAATCAAAGAAGCTAAGACAGCTCAAGATGAATTAACTAAGAAAGTTTTGGAACGTATCAGTGAAGAGAAAACTAAAGCTATTTCAGCCATTCAAAGTACAATTGAAGACATCAAGTCCAAAGAAGAATTTATCAAGTTAGATTCAGCGAATCAAAACAAGATTATTCTTCCTTTTCAAGAAGTAATCGATAAACTGCAAACGCAACGTTATATCGCTTTGATTCGGGATGCCAAATCAAAAACACTGGAACATTTATTTCCGAAGCAATTAAACGAAATGATTCGCTTGAGTACTCCAGTAGAAAGTGGCTCTGGTGAAGTACAAGAACCAACACCACATTACATTAGAAGAGCTTCAATCAAGGTTGATTTTGACAAGACAGAATTAAGAACTGAAGCTGATGTAAATGACTATGTTGACGCACTTAAAAAAGCTTTGTTAGAACAAATAAAAGAAACTAGAAGAATTTCATTATAATGAATACAAACGCTCTAAAAAAATTCGCTCAAGAAGCCAGAAGGAAACTCCTAGAACAAGTGGGAGCTAAATTGGAATATGTTTTGCATACGGATACTCCAGAACTTCGTGAGAAAGCAGACCAAGTTCAAAAGCTAAAAAAAGCCATTCAGGACACTTCTAAGGAACAAATAATAGACAAAGTAACATACACTTGGTTTAACCGTTTTATGGCGTTACGTTTCATGGATGCCAACGATTACCAACCTATTGGTATTCGTGTGTTGACACCCAAAGATGGTTATACGCTTCCAGAATTATTAGATGAAGCGAAACAAGGACATATTCCAGAAGAACTTTCGGTTAAGAACCAACGAATCTATGATTTATTGGATGGTAAAATACCAAGTTCCAACGCCCAAAATGAAACTTATAAAGACTTGTTGATTGGTGCTTGCAACCATTTGAACAAAGTATTACCATTCTTATTTGAAAGAATCAACGATTACACTGAGTTACTTCTACCAGATGACCTTACATCAGAATTATCCATAATACAGGATATTCGAGATGGAATGAGTGTTGAAGATTGTGCCGAAGTGGAAGTTATTGGATGGTTGTATCAATTTTATATTTCAGAGAAAAAAGACGAAGTGTTTGCTTCTAAGTCGGCTGTGAAAAAAGAAGATATTCCAGCAGCAACTCAGTTATTTACGCCACGTTGGATTGTAGAATACATGGTTCAAAATACTGTTGGAAAGTTATGGTTACAAAACAAGCCAAATTCCCAGTTAAGGGAACATATGCCTTACTTTATTGAATCTCCTTCGGTTACTAATGAAGATTATCTAAAGCTGAACTCAATTGAAGAATTAACATTGCTGGACCAAGCTTGCGGAAGTGGACACATACTGGTTTATGGATTCGATTTGTTATATAAAATTTACGAAGAAGAAGGCTACAATACCAACGAGATACCAGAACTCATTATCAAGAACAATCTTTATGGATTTGAAATAGATGAACGTGCATCACAATTAGCTGGAATGGCATTGATGATGAAAGCCAGAAGTTACAACCGAAGATTCTTCAGAAAAGAGGTTGAACCAATAATCCTTTGTTACAAAGATTTGGCTTTAACCAAAGAGGAATATACTGAAGCATTTAAGCAGATTGGATTAGATTTATCTGATGAGGTAAATTATGATTTAACCCAAATGCAACAAGCAACTAATTATGGTTCATTGATTGCCCCACATTCTTCACCTCAAGAATTAGAAAAGATATTATCTGGAATAATTGACAAAGAAAACACTGGTGATGCATTCCTAAAGTACCAACTTGAGCAATTGAAAGTATCTATTGAACAGTTGATTCTTTTAGGTAAAAAATACCATTGTATTGTAGATAACCCACCTTACATGGGTGGTGGAAATATGAACAAAATTTTAGGTGATTATGTAAAAGTAAACTACCCAGATAGCAAAGCAGATTTGATGGCTTGCTTTATGGAAGCTGGAATAAATATGTTGCACTCAAAAGGATTTCTGGGAATGATTAACCAACATTCTTGGATGTTCTTGACTAGTTATGAAAGGTTGCGTGATAAATTAATTGATTCTGTTTTCTTTGATACAAATTTGCATTTAGGAGCAAGAACATTCCCCGAGATTGGTGGTGAAGTAGTTCAAAATGCTTCTTTTACTTTCTGGAACAATACAATAGAAAAAAATGGTATTTATCTAAGACTGGTAGACTTTAACACTACTTATTTAAAAAGAGACAATACCTATGAAGCTTTACAGAATTCAAAATGTGGATGGTTTTACACCACAAACCAAAAAGACTTTAAAAAAATTCCTGGAAGTCCAATTGGTTATTGGTTGAGCGAGAAATTAATAAACTCTTTTGAACAAGTTAATATAGGTACTGAATTATTAACAAGAGAGGGAATGGCTACTGCAAATAATGACCGTTTTATGAGATTGTGGTCAGAAGTTGAGATAGAGAAGTCATCAGTCCTAAATTTTACTGTTCAAAAAAAGTGGTTTGGTTATAATAAGGGGGGAACTTTCAGAAGATGGTCTGGAAATGATTATTTTGTTGTTAACTGGAATAATAATGGTGAAGAAATTAGAAACATAAAGGATGCAAAAACAGGCCGTATTCGGTCACATAATTATAATGGTGATTTTGCGTTTAAAGAAGGAATTACTTGGAGTGCATTATCAAGTGGTAATTTTTCCGCAAGATGGACAAACTACGGTTACTTATTTGATTCTAAAGGTGCTAAAGGATTTGCAATAAATGAAAATGGCAAATTAATTCTAGCTGTTTTAAATACCAAAGTAGCTCAAATATTTTTAGATGTATTAGCTCCTACATTAGATTATAAAGTTGGTGATATTATACAAGTCCCATTAAAAATTTTAGATGCAGACCAGATTGAAATTATCGTAGAAGAAAATATTAAAGTTTCAAATTTGGAATGGTATTCAAGAGAAACTTCATGGAATTTCACGCAAAACGAACTTATCAAACACAAATCTCAAGACCTTGAAGAGACTTATGACCTCTACCAACAGTTTTGGATAAACAAATTTTTTCAACTCCATAAAAACGAAGAAGAACTCAATCGTAAGTTTATAGAAATTTATGGTTTGCAAGAAGAGTTAACGCCAGAGGTTCCATTTGAAGAGGTAACAATTCTAAAGGAAGAAACTGTCATCGAGAATGGTCGATTGGTTTTCAAAGAAACAGAGATTTTTGCTCAGTTCATGAGCTATGCTGTAGGTTGTATGTTTGGACGTTATTCTTTGGATAAAGAGGGTTTAATCCTTGCTAATCAAGGTGAAACTCTTGAAGACTATTTAGCCAAATTAGAAAAGACCAAAGACCAACTTAGTTTCACTCCAGATGATGACAATATTATTCCTGTTTTAGATGACGAATGGTTTGAAGATGATATTACAGGTCGTTTTTATGCGTTTTTAAAAGTAAGTTTCGGTACTGGTAACTTCGATAAAAACTTAGCTTTCGTAGAAGAGTGTTTGGGTAAAGATGTACGCAAATACTTTGTAAAAGATTTTTACAATGACCACATCAAACGCTACAAGAAAAGACCTATTTACTGGATGTTTTCTTCACCCAAAGGTTCATTCAATGTGTTGATTTACATGCACCGCTATACGCCAGATACTCTTAATAAAATTTTGAATGGCTATCTAATTGAGTACCGTGAAAAGCTAAACACTCGCATGGAACACTTGGACCATTTAATTGTGTCTGGTTCTTCCACCGAACAAACCAAAGCTCAAAAAGAAAAAGACAAGCTAAAATTAGTGCTTATAGAGCTTCAAGAATACGAAAGAGAAACCTTAAGACCTTTAGCTATAGAACGCATCAATATAGACCTAGATGAAGGTGTTTTGGTGAACTATAATAAGTTTGGAAAAGCAATCAAAGAGGTAAAAGGATTGAATGATGCTAAAACAAAGAAGAAAGTGAAAGAATTTGATTGGATTGATAAAACAACTATAAAATAAAGCAACATGGCAAAAGAAGCATGGTATATAAATGAATCTGAACTTGACGATTATCAAGTTCCAATTATTCAAAAAAAAATGAATAGCTCTTTCGTGGTTAAGGGTTGTGCTGGTTCTGGGAAAACAGTATTAGCTTTGTGGAAAGCACGAGAAATTAACGATGCTAATTTAGGTAGTTATTATGTTATTGTTTATACAAAGGCATTAAGGCAATTTATTAATGATGGAATTAATGAGATAGGTTTATCTCAATCTAGAGTTGTTCATTTTAATCAATGGAAGAATAGATTGAATATGCCACAAGCTGATTTTGTAATAATTGATGAGGTACAAGATTTCACTAAAGAGGAACTAGATTTATTGCAAAAATCTGCTGGAAAAGCATTTATTCTTTTTGGAGATACTGCACAGCAAATTTACAAAGGACTAAAACCAAACTTAATGACTATGGAACAAATAGCTTTTCATACTCAATTAGCAATGGAATCACTAGTTTTAAATCATCGTTTGCCTAAAAAAATCGGTAGAGTTGCAGAATATTTGAACTCAACGGGTGATTCAATTGAAGGAAGATGCACTAAAGAAGGAGCGAATAAACCATTTTTAGTAAAAACTTCTAGTTGGAAAGAACAATTAGACTTCATCAAAGATACTATTGAAGAAAGAGGTTATACAGATGTTGGAATCTTATTTCCACAAAATACAGATGTAAAAAAAGCGGATGAATATTTTAAATCAATTGGTTTTGGTGTAGAATCAAAATATGATATTAACTATCCAGATAATGTAAAGTTTAATTTAAATTTTCATAGTGATAACCCGAAAATAATGACTTATCATAGTTCAAAAGGATTGCAATTTGAAGCAGTATTTATTCCTACAATTGAAGTAAAAGCTCTTACTGGAGAAACTGAGAATCCACTTTATGTTGCATTAACAAGAACTTATCAAGATTTATTTATAATCAAAAATGGAGATGAATTTGGAAAAATACCTATTTCACTTTTCGAAGTGGTTGATTTAAACAATAGTAATACAGATTTACCTTTCTAAACTATTATGGAAAACTATTTGTACATACCCGTTAACAGTTTGAATTTTAATAATATTCTTTCTTCAGAGAGTATCTCTCCACAAATATTTTATGAAAAAAGAGGATATGGATTTAAAAGATTTGAGAAAAGTAATATTAATTCGTTTACAAATTCTATTCTTGTTTACAATAAAATACCAATTACTCATGATATCAAAAGTGACCGTGAAGAATTTATATTTTATTTAGCTGTACCAAGCAATTTAATTAAAAAAGAAACGCAAAAGCATAATTTAAATAATTTCGAAATTTTTCAATTAGATTATACTTTATACATAAATTCTGTAGAGTGTTTTTTTATTACAAGAACAAAAAATGAATCATTAAAATTAATTGCATCAACGAACAGAAGTATAGAGGTTAAAAACGTTGACAATTATGAGAAAAACTTAAAATCATTAGAAGAATATAAATTCGAAAAGGATAATTTCAATTATGATTTATTGGAAAAAATAAGTGATTTTAAAAATTATAATCACGACCAAATAGTATTTGACAGAAAAGTAAATAAAATTAAAGGTTTTGTTTATGGTTATTTAAGTGGTCATCTAAACGAATTGCCTAAAGAAATTTTAAAAGCAAAACTATTCTATCAAGAGTTTATAAACACATATTCACTTTTGTCAAATGAGTTATCTACCACTGTAAATCAAAAAAACAATTATTATCAAAAAGGTAAAAATAAAGAGATTGAGGGTTATTATGATAAATTACAAGAATTAATTGATAATATCTCGCTTTTACTGGACATCTATGATGCAAGTAGTATTGAAAATAATGTTGTTGAAGATTTTAATTTTGACATAGATACTTTAAAAGATTTTAAAAAATATAACTCTAAAAAACTAAAAAAGTCTTTATATCAAATTCTTTTAGATTTATTTAAAGACAGTAATTTAGAATCACTTTCTATTGAAGAATTATTGAATTATTTAATATCTCAATCAAAACGATTTTCTCAAAACACTTCCATTATAAATTATAATTCATTAGAAGCAAAATTTAATTTGGTTAGAGGTATCATTTATCAAAAATTTAATGAAATAGAATTAGCGAATTCTAATTGTGAAAAAATAAATGAATTGCCTTTTGAATATGATGTTAAAAAAATGACTATTAATTTAAAATCCAAAGAACTTGAGCAAAATGAATTATTTTTATACAACTTAATATTAAAAGAATTTTTAAGCCTTGAAGAATTATCAACTGCTGATGAAATTGGACAACGTAGATTGAATATTTTAGCAACTATTGGTAAATTAAGTACGGAATCAAAAGTATTTGAAAAAGATTCAGAAGATATAAAATACCTCAGAAAATTATACGATAGTTTAAAAACAATTGGCATTGGTTTTAAAATAAACGATACAGAGAGTGTTGCTCTTCAATCATTAGCTTGTTTTTTAAATAGGTATTCTGATTTTGAAAAATTGACTGATTATATGATGAAAAACAATGTGTCGAAAAACAGTTTCGTAATGGGTATTTGGGGAGCGGCATATGGTTTTTCAAACACATCCAAGCTTGTTCTTGCTCCATTATTTAGAAATAATGACATATTGATTGAGGCAATTCAACTTTCAAATAATATTGCCACATCTCAGCCTATTTACGAAAATACACTTTATAAATTTGTTTCAGAATTAGAAAGAAACACAATTTTTAATACATATACAATTAAATCAGAAATAAGTATTGTTAAGGAGCCTTTAAGTGATAAATTGGATAAAAAAGATGAATTCTTAGAGATTATTATTTCGAATAAAAAATTAAGAGGTAATGATGAATGGATAAAAATAATTAATGATTGTTTTAAATTAGTAGATAAAGAAATTCGCTCGGGGGAGTTGTTTGATTCTTCAAACGCTAAACTAGATTTATTTATAGAAAAATTAATAGTGAAAGCAAAAGAAACCAAAGGTTTTGGTGATGCAAAAATTAATGAAGCAATTGATGAGTACTCAAAATTTTTAAAAATAAAATGAATAAAATAACTGAGGCATTAATTAAGTTATTCAGTAAACACCGTGTCATTTTTTGGTACGATGAGAAGGAAGAACTTACAGAACAGTATAAAGAAGTTTCGCTAGATGATGTGACTAAAATTCACGTTCAAGGAAACGAATTTGCTGTTAAACACATTATTAATAAACAAAACCCGACTGGAAAGTTTCTACTGTACTTTACTGGCGACAAACCAGCTAGTGAAGACAATTGGTTGTTGGATATGGAACTGGCACATCAAGTTTTTCATACAGACCAAGAAGTGATGTGGCTTCAAGAAATGGGATTGGGTTACCATTTGAAAGAGTTGGTTACAGAACACATGGAATTCTTTAGAGCAAAGGAACGAAGACTGAAGCTTAAAGAATTTCTTGGAGATGGTGATGATTATCAAGAAATCCGATACAAGATGTTGGCTGTTGCATTTGGAACTGAAAACATAAGTTTAGTAACATACATCCATGCACATGCTTCTTCTTTTTCTGACGGCAACGAAAAGTTTGACAAAGACCTAGAAAGGTATAATTTAACTAAATACTACTGGAGCGAGATTAAACGAAAGTATAATTATACCAGTGATATACCTTCTATTTACGATTTCCTTCTGGAAGTATTCAATTCAAACTTTATATTTGGAGTCAAAAATGGCATTGCAAAAGAATCTCGATTGTTGTTGTCGCTATGGAAAGACACCATTCAATTTAGAGAGTTCTTCGGTAAGGTCTCGGATAAAATTGCAATAGACATTGATGTAGAAAATAAGTTGAATCAATCTAATATCGATTCACTTGTGAGTGATGACCTGTTCAAACTAATTGATAAGAAGGTAATCCATGAATTTGTTAACCTTATAATTACTGATGGAATTTCGAATGATAAAGTTCTACAGTATGTAAAGCAACGTGAAAATAAATACTGGTATGGTGAGTTCGAATCATTTTATCAAAGTATCGTTTTTGCGTCTCAAATGATAGCACTGGTAAGAAAACATGGTGACACCAAATACAATTCATTTAATGATGGAACAAAAGATTACGCATCAAATCTGTATGAAATAGATTTGTTGTACCGTAAATTCATTTGGAGTTATAGAAAGTCTAACCAGAATAAAATACTTGCTGACTTAGCTATCAAAGTTGAAAAGGTATATTCTAATGATTGGCTTTTGATATACAATAATAACTGGCAAGGTGTAATTGACAACCTTTCTTCATGGTCAAATGATTCTGCAACCAGCCAAAAACATTTTTATAATACACATGTAAAGCCTGTAGTCGATAAAAAACAACGATTGTTTGTGATTATATCCGATGCGTTTAGATACGAATGTGGTGCTGAATTAACAAAGAAATTACAATCTGAAAACCGATACGAAGCTTCAATTAGTCATATGGTGTCAAGTTTACCTTCATATACTCAATTGGGAATGGCATCATTGTTACCACACAAAGAACTAAGTATTCAAGAAGGTAGTGATTTGGTGCTTATTGATGGAATGTCAACAAGTGGTATTCAAGGACGTTCAAAAATTCTTGAAACCAACTCTGACGCAAGAGCAACAGCTATCAAAGCAGAGGACTTTATGAAGATGAATTCAGCAAAAGAAGGTCGTGATTTTGTTAAACAATATGATTTGATATACATCTACCACAATCGAATAGATAAGACAGGTGATGATAAAACTACAGAAGAAAAAGTATTTGAAGCTGTTGAAGAAGAGTTCGTTTTCTTGATGGATATGTTGAAGAAGATAAACAACATGAATGGTTACAACATGATAATCACTTCAGACCATGGATTTATTTATCAGCATAATGAATTAGCAGATAGCGATTTTAGTGAATCAACTCACACTGGAGAAATCTGGAAGGAGAACAGAAGATTTATCTTAGGTAAAAACCTATCAAACGATTCAGCTACAAAAGCATTTAAAAGTGAACAATTAGAAATCAAATCTGGTGTTGATGTATTGATACCTAAATCGATTAATAGACTAAGAATAAAGGGTGCTGGTTCACGTTTTATTCACGGTGGAGCATCATTACAGGAAATAGTAATTCCGTTGGTTAAAATCACTAAAACAAGACAGGATACTACAACTCAAGTTGACATCGACATTATTAAATCTACAGATAGAATTACAACAAATATTCTAGCAGTTTCATTTATTCAGAAAGATACAGTGAGTGAACAAGTATTGCCTAGAAGTATTCGTGCTGTTATTCGTGCTGAGGATGGTGAAGAATTAAGCGACCAATTCAAGTACAACTTTGATATTGAAGAAGGAAGTGAGAGACAAAGAGAAGTGAAACACCGATTCCAGTTGAGTTCTAAGGCTAGCGGAAAATACAAAAACCAAAGAGTACAATTAGTATTGGAAGAACCTGTTGAGGGAACTTCAAAATGGAAGCAATACCAAGAATACTATTACACCTTGAATATATCATTTACTAACGACTTTGATGATTTTTAACATATGAAAGCATTAGACACAAAATTAAACGAGCATTTTGGGGGTAAAGTGGTTCGAAAAGACCTTACAAAATTGGTCAAAGGAAACGCTATTGTTCCAATATATGTTCTTGAATATCTTCTTGGTCAGTACTGTGCTACAAGTGATGAAGAAACAATACTTGAAGGTGTTGAAACAGTTAAAAATATTATTTCAAAGCACTTTGTTCATAGGGATGAGGCACAAATAATCAAGTCAACTGTAAGAGAAAAAGGGTCACATAGAATTATCGATAAAATATCGGTTAAGCTAAATGATAGAGAAGACCAATACGAAGCTTATTTCGCAAATTTAGGACTTAAAGGTATTCCAATTGCCGATGCAGTTATACGAGAACATCAAAAACTATTATCCAGTGGTGTTTGGTGTATTCTAACTTTAGGTTATGTTTCTACTGATGAAAAAGGAGCTATACCATGGGTGATTGAAACAATTAAACCAATTCAGATTTCAATTAGCAATCTTGATGAGTTTAAAGAAGGAAGAAAATCATTTAGCAAAGAAGAATGGATGGATGTTCTTCTTCAAACTATGGGATTAAATCCAGATGAGTTTACATTTAGGTCCAAGTTGCTTCAATTGACAAGACTTGTTCCTTTTGTAGAAAACAACTATAATTTAATTGAACTTGGACCAAAAGGAACAGGTAAATCACACATATTTTCTGAACTATCACCACATGGAATGTTGATTTCTGGTGGAGAAGTTTCTAAGGCTAAACTATTTGTAAATAATAGTTCTGGAGAAATCGGATTAGTTGGTTATTGGGATGTGGTTGCTTATGATGAGTTTGCTGGAAAAACAAAAAATACAGACCGTGGATTGGTTGACATAATGAAGAATTATATGGCAAATAAATCCTTTTCAAGAGGAACTCAAGTCTATGGTGCTTCAGCTTCAATGGTGTTTGTCGGTAATACAGACCATAGTGTTCCTTATATGCTAAAGCACAGCAACCTTTTTGATGCGTTACCCAAAGATTACTATGATACGGCTTTCTTGGACAGAATCCACGCTTATTTGCCAGGGTGGGAAGTTCAAAAACTAAGAAACGATATGTTTACATCAGACTATGGATTCATAGTTGATTACCTAGCAGAAATACTTAAAGAACTTCGTAAAGAAGACAGAACCAACGAGTATTCTAAATACTTTGAATTATCTGACACCATAACAACTAGAGATAAAACAGCAATAATTAAAACATTTGCTGGTTTAGCGAAGATACTTTATCCACATGGTGAATTGTCTGAAGTAGATATGAAAGAGCTTTTAGATTTTGCTATAGAATGTAGAAAGCGAGTTAAGCTTCAATTACAGAATATGGATGAAACTTTTGAAGAAGTCGATTTTAGTTATACCATAAAAAGTTCTGGCAATAAAGTTGAAGTTGATACACTTGAGGTGTTGGAGCATCTAAAACCTATTTTTGAAAAGCAAGTAATTGAACCAGCTACAAAAACTGAAGAAACAAAGGACACAATTGCGTCTAGTGTAATTTCACTTAGTGGTGGTCAAAAAATAATTAGAGATAACCAAACAGGTATTTCTTATGATTTACTTTTTGGAGCATATTTATTTGGAGCAACAGACTTTAAAGTAATTGACCCTTATGTAAGACTTCCATATCAACTCAGAAACTTTATGGAACTTGCAAAATTAATCTCTGAGAAAAAAGACCCAGAAACGGAAGTTAAATTGCATCTTGTTACAAGCAACAATGAAGATTACATAGAAGGTGCAAAAGACGCATTTGAACAAATGACCTATTCATTAGAATCGATTGGAATTATTTTTACTTATGAATTCGATGAAAACATTCATGACCGTTCAATCAATATGGATAATGGTTGGAAGATTGTTTTAGGTCGAGGATTAGATATTTGGCAAAAGACAGGTGGATGGTATGATGTCAATGAGTACATACAAGAGAAAAGATTGTGCAAGGCTTGTGAGGTGACGTTTGTAAATTAATTAATAGTATTATGTTCAAGGAAGAATCAGAAATAAAAGAGTACAAAGTTTTAACTTTTAATCTTAAACAAGAACCGTTTGACGTAATGGTTACTGGAGAAAAAAAATTAGAGTATCGAGATAATACCCAACATTGGAGAAGTAGATTTTTTAACAAGGATGGAACGCAGAAACATTTTGACTATGTTAAGTTCATACATGCCTACGGTTCTAAAAACCCTTTTTTTTATTGTAAATATGAAGGTTTAGAAATGGTTAAAAACGTACATGTAACTTACAGCTCTGGATTTAGTGTTAATTTTGATGACGAACGATGGGCGGTAAAGTTGGGTGACGTTGTTCTTATAGGAAATATGAATCAATAATACTAAATACTTGTATTGACAGCATAAGATTCCCAATCAAATTTTTGGATACCTTCTTCAATTATAGAATTAATCGAAAACGAAAACAAATCATCGATTGCCCAAACTATAACCAATTCACTTCCATCAAATTGTTTCTTGGGGTCTTTCACGCTTTTGTTTGATGCAAGCCA
Organism: Flavobacterium sp.; assembly: GCF_965657075.1. Lineage (GTDB taxonomy): Bacteria > Bacteroidota > Bacteroidia > Flavobacteriales > Flavobacteriaceae > Flavobacterium. The sequence continues at coordinate 166,392 of NZ_CBFHMV010000003.1, read as the reverse complement.
TAGGTAAATTGTGTATTTTTTGAAGTGTTTTAAATCCAAATCAAAACTTTCAGTATTCTTAACCGTTTTTCGAATCCCCCAATGATTTGGTGCTTTCAAGTTTTCATATACATAAATGTTATCCTCAAATCTAGGTTCGCCAACTAAGAACTCACCATAAGTTCTACTTATATCAATTGCGATAACTTCAACTTCGTGACCGCACTCTAATTTTATAATGTCTTTTTTCATAGTGTTCTTTAATGATAAATATCTATCAATTAGGAAAACTAATCAATACCACCCAAAATTTTAAGGCTTTTACTCAGTAGTACTTTTGCTTCCTCAACTTCTTGCTGAGTAACAGCAGTGCCTTTAGTTGGAATAAATAATTCCCTAACATCAACATCTAATACATCAGCAATCTTTATAAGCAGTTGTATTGTTGGAAGATTCTTTTCACTCGATATATTAGATATTGTTGTGGGTGATACTTCGACTTTATTAGCCAAATCATCACGTGAGATTCCTTTAAGAGCCATTATCTCTTTTAATCTTAAAATAGCCATAACGTTTTATTTTTTACAAAGATACAAAAATAATCAAGTAACACTTAATATATTTAAAAATATATCAAACATTACTTGTTTTATAGTGAAATAATACTTTACTTTGTAGTGTATTAATCAAGTATTACTTTACATTATGGAAATAGCTAGAACAATATTAGAACAAATCAAATATGGTGATAAATGGGCTTTGATGGCTTATGGTGCAACAAATTATATAGCATTACAAGAAACTAAAGACTTTCAAGGTGGTGTTAAATTCAAAGTGAATGGTTTGAAACACAAAGGAACTGTAATGGTACAGCTAAAGTGGATTGATACATATACAATAACATTTGTAAATAATAACGGTGTCGCTGTTAAAGAAGTCGAAGATGTTTACTGCGACACTTTGGTAGATGTTCTAGATTACATCGAAGGAAAATAATGCTCATCTGTGTAAAATTAGCTTCAAAAATGTATGAAAATAAAGTGGTATTGTTTAGTACACTTTTTAGCTAGTGAAATTAGTACTTATCAAATCTGAATTGTACTGCATACAAAGTGTACTTTATGAACAATACAATATCAATCTTCAAACCCCAAAAAAAACATAAAGGATATGAAAACATTTAAGAAAGCTAGATACGTTAGAAATTCTGCAATTACAGGTGGTGGGAATCCAGCTAGACAGTTGGCAAAGTTACATCCAGATGAAAAACTCTTTATAGATGTAATCAGTGGAACTGTTCCATTCAAAGAAAGACTACAAGGTAAATTACTAATTGAGGCAGTTGAGAACGGTGAAGTAAACTACTTGAGCGTAATTTCTGTTGATAGATTAGGTCGTACATGCTTTGAAACCCAATCCACACTTAATTGGTTGACAGAAAAAGGAGTTACAGTTCGTGTAGAGAACTTGGGGAATCTTGAAAGTCTTATTGATAAAAAACCAAACCCAATATTCAAGATGATATGCGATGTTTTGGCTAATGTAGCGAGCATCGAGTTGGAAGGTATAAGAGAACGCCAGACACAAGGTTTAGCCATCTACAAGGCAAAAAATGCTCTACTAAGAGCACAAGGTATTACCCGAAAACGTAACAAACCAAAAGTTAGCGATGATGAAATCTTGAAAAAGTATTCGAGTGTGGTCAAGGAGCTAAAAATTGGAAAAATAAGCCTTAGAAAAATTGCAAAATTATGTGGAACCAGTCTTGCTACGGTTCAAAAAGTTAAATCAATTTTGATAAAAAATAAAATTATAGAAGTATGAATTATGTGAATTTGAGTAGAATATACTCAGAAATGTTAACTCATTATCATGCAACATCATTTGGTGTGTCAAGTGTTTTGGACCAATCTCATTCTAAACCTAGCGAAACAATAATTGAGTTTTATTATGACGAACAAGTTCCTGTAGATATTTCTAGACTTAGACTTTTTTTAAAACGTCACATCAGATTTGTAGATGATTTTGTTGTTTATGTAGAAGATGGCAGAATTATGATATGTATACTTTTCAGAACAAATAAGAAGAAACCACTAGACTTTGGTTTTGAGTTCAGCCTTAATTAATAACGAGTATAAAAAATCGAAAATTACAATAACGCATCAGTTAGAAAAAACCAAACATGTATTTTTGGTGCAAGACCCAAATCGATTAACCCAAATAGAAAAGGAACGAATTATGGCTAAAATGAATGTTGAAATGTTATTAATCAATGGTAGACTTTATAAAAAATAAGTAATTCTTTGAGATATTACTGGGTAATTATATTTTATTTTCCTTTCTTAGCTATGTTCAAATTACTAATGAGTATATCTACTAATTATGAAAATTTCAAAACCAAACGAATTTACAGATAAAGAAATAATAAATATTATAATTACACTTCATTCAGACCATTTAATGTTTGTTAAAAACTGGGGTGAATTTATTTATGGCAAAGAATTAAACTTACCACCCGAATTAAAAAATAGAATTTTTTGTATTTGGTTTACTGGATTAATAGATATTATTGTTGAAAAGGAAGACCAACTAGAGATATTAAAGAATGAATGTAATAGTAGAAACCTAATAAACTGTTTGGAATTATTGATTGATTTTGAACATTTAATTGAAGTCATATCAACAAATATCTCAAAAATTAATAAAGATTCACAATTGTTAATTAGCCATCTGAGAAATACAATGGTACATGCAAGAGTTTTTTCTATTCATAATAAAAAGGTCGGTTTTCTTAAATATTATGATTCGAAAGACAATAAAACTCACAGATACGAAGGAAATAGCTTTGACTTCTGGAAAATGAATAGAGAAATAATAACTGGGAGTATTGATGAATTCCTTAACCCCTTGAGAGAATTATTCTTTAGTAAGGAATCGGATTATTATAAGCTTTTAATAACAATATCAGATTCATCTTTTTTTAATCAACTTACTAATATTGCGTATCTAGATTTAAAGGAATAGTTCACCAATTCAATTTTAAAAACCTTCAAAAATACCTAAACCAAACAAAGCAAAATCGTATTTTACGGGGTCGTTTGGGTCAAGTTCTCTTAGTGATTTATCAAGCTCTTCAAGTGCTTTTATATCGTTGTTTTTACGATTAATCAATCCTAATTTTCTAGCGACATTACCAGAATGTACATCTAAAGGACAAGATAGTTTAGCTGAACTAATATCCCAAATACCAAAATCTACACCTTTGTTATCTTTGCGACATAACCACCTAAGACTCATGTTAATTCTCTTCGCAACACTTCCTTTAATAGGGTCTGCAACATGTTTTCTTGTTCTTTGTGGGTGTTCAATCTCAAAGAAAATTCTATTTAACTCATGAATTGCTGGTTGTAATGAATTTTCAGTTTGGTACTTAGTGAATATAGATTCTAAACCACCATGAACTGAATAAACATGTTTTAGAGCTTTAATAAAATACTTAAAGTCTTCACCATTGAAGGTGCGATGCACAAATGTTTCAAGTCGCTCAAGTTGATGTTCTTGGTGAGACATTACAAAATCGTATGGTGAGTCTCCCAACAAATCCATCATGCGGTGACCGTTCTTGGTAATCATTTTACGATTACCCCAAGCAATAGATGATGCAAGGAAACTTGCTATCTCAATATCTTCTTTGCGTGAATATCTGTGAGGGACACTAATAGGGTCTGGTTCAATGAAGTTAACAGTATTAAATTCATTTACCTTTGCATCTAAAAATTCTTTAAGCTCTTCTATGGTTAATCCCATTAGTATCTACAATTATTCTTTGCAAAGATATTATTCTATATACAAAAATCCTACCACTCTAATTACCCGTATTTATATATTGATTCTTTTTGCTGCTGAATTATTTAATGGATCAGAAACATGTTTTTGAGTTCTGGTCAAATGATCAATTTCAAAAAACACTTTTTTAAATTCATGAATGCTTTTTTGAAGGGATTTTTTTTCTTGGTGTTTACTAAAAAGTGTTTCTAAACCTTCATGATTTTTATAAATATTTTGAAGTGCTTTTATAAATGTAATGGCATCATCACTGTTAAAAGTTCGATGTACAAAAGGAGCAAGGTGTTCCAACTGATTTTCGGTGTGATTCATGACAAAATCGTATGGTGAATTACCAAGCATTTCCATTAATCGTTGGGCATTTTTGATGATCATTTTTCGATTTCCCCATGAAATAGTGGCTGTTAAAAAACCTGCAATTTCAATATCTTCATTTAATGTATATAAATGCGGAATTTGAATGGGATCACTATCAATAAATTGGGTGTTGTTGTATAAAATGACTTTTTCGTCTAAAAAATCTTTGAGTTCTTGTTTATTCATTTTTGATTTCTTTGGCATAAAATCCGTCTTTAATATTTGAAGTTCTTTGTTGTGGAGAAACTCTGTAATAATCTAATAATCTTTTGCTTACACAAGGTAATGCTCCGTTAGAAGTTTCAAATAGAGAATGAAATTGAGCATCATAATATTCAAAATTAGAAGTTGAAATTTTATCTAATTCAACATTTTTATATTTTGAATTAGATTCGGGAACTAGTATTTGTTGAAAATGAATGTTATTGATATTTAATGATTTTAAATCGACTAAAACACTTACAATTAAGGCTATAAAACTCACCGAAAGAATTGCAATTGTATTTTTAATGAACTTTATTTTGTTTGAAATATCATATAGAATGATTCCTAAAAACAATATAAAAATAGGTAGAAAAAAGCGGTATTGTGGAGAAGTTATTAATAGAAATAGAAAATGAATCCATAAACACAAATAGAGCACTCTGAATTTAAACTTCTTAAAAAAAGAAGAAAAAGGTACTAAAATGAAAAGTAAAATCACTCCTATATTGAAAACGGCATTCAAGCCTTTAAGATGAATCCATAAATTGAGTTTTTCAATGATATTTAGGTTTTTGGTATAGACTAAATTTTCGGCATAACCAGCATCTATAGTGCCTTGAGTAACCATTTCAAATAAATTGAGAGCCATTTTCCAATCCAAATTTAAATCTATATTATTTAATGGGAAAAGCGGTAAGCCTGTAATTATGCTATTTTTTAATATCCAAACTGTACCCAAAACTAAACTAGTACTTATAAAAAAAGCACTGTTTGATGGCTGTTTTTTTAGCAGGAAGAGTGTCAGTAGTAATAAAGGAGCAACTGTAAGTTTTATGAAACAAATGAACAATATAAATAAGAGTAAGGTCTTACTTTTCTTAGCATCTAAAGTTTTGAAAATGAATTCGTAAAATAAAATACTACAAAATACTAAAATGGGTAAATCTGGTGAAGGTGCATCAATAAATTGAAAGTAAAAAACCAACAATAGGCTATATATAACGAGATATACATTTGATTTTTGAGCAAATTCATTTAAAAAATAATAGACACCAATAAGTACCAATAAACCATTTACATCATTAAATAGAAATCCGATAAAAGAAAAATTGAAACCACTTTGAAACACATGCCAAAAGGAACATTGAGCCAAAAAGGGATGCACATTGGCAATTCCTTTTACATAACCATATTCGTTGAGCCATTTTATGGTTTGAATGTAATAGCTTTCGTTATCAAAAATTGTAGGAACTTGTGCTGATTTAAAAGCGGTTAATAGTATGATGATTCCAAAAAAAGTTTTATGTTTTGGATTTAATGATTTGAAAAAAGCGGCAAAAAATGATTTTACTTCATTCCGAAAAACAGTACTTAATACAACAATTAAAAGCGAGTTTACTATAAAAAAGGCCATTTCAATCTTATAAAAAAAGGCTGCAATACCTATAAAGAGCGTTTGAAATACAATTCCGTAAAGTGGAATAAATGCTTTTTCATCAGTAAGTTTTAGCCTGTTTTTAATTGCAATTCCTGAAACAGAAATCATATAAAAAATAAGCAACCAACTGATTAATATTGTTATCATTACTCAATTATTAAACCATCTTTCATGACTAATTTTCGGTCTGCCATATTGGCTAAATCTTCATTATGAGTAACAATTACAAAGGTTTGATTGAATTCTTCACGAAGTTTAAAAAACAGTTGGTGTAACATTTCAGCCGATTGCGTATCCAAATTTCCTGAAGGTTCATCTGCAAAAATCACAGCAGGATTGTTAATTAAAGCTCTTGCTACTGCAACACGTTGTTGTTCACCACCAGAAAGTTCACTAGGTTTGTGATGAATACGTTTTTCTAAGCCTAAATAAGTTAAAAGTCGCAATGCTTCCGATTCAGCATCTGCTTTGGAACGATTAGCAATGTATGCTGGAATACAGACGTTTTCTAAAGCTGTAAATTCAGGCAATAATTGATGAAATTGAAAAATAAACCCTAAATTTTTGTTTCTAAATTTTGATAATTCTTTATCAGAAAGACTCAAAATACTTTCATTATTGATGGTTAAAACGGTTTTATTATCGCTACTAGGTTGGTCTAAAGTTCCTAATATTTGCAATAAAGTAGTTTTACCAGCACCAGAAGTACCTACTATAGAAACGATTTCACCTTTTTTAATTTCTAAATCTACTCCTTTTAATACATGAAGGTTTCCATAATATTTATGAAGTTCTTTAACTTGAATCATTGTTAGCTATTTTTACAAAGAAACAAAGATTTTTTTGTTTTGTTAAATCTATTGATTTCTTTTTTTAGAAAAATTAGCAACAACATATAGGTTGAATACTTAAAGAAATTCATCTCAAATCTTACATGTATTTATATTTATACTTTTTTACCTCTAATTATGGATAAAATAAAAAGAACAATAAAGATAAAAAATAAGACTCTTGCAATATTTGAAGCACCAGCTGCAATTCCTCCAAAACCTAAAACTCCAGCAACTATTGCTAGAACAACGAAAATAACAGTCCATTTTAACATGATAAATAATTTTTTAATTACTATTTTTTGTTTTGTATTCAACAAAGATTTAATTCTTTAATGATGTACTTTACAAATTTAAAGCACACTAAGTATAAGTTACTTACATCATTTTTTACTTTATTTATACTATTTCCATTAGTAGTACATAAAGCTTTTAATTGTTGTGATTTTAAACCAAAACCTTTGTTTAAACGTAAATAAACCTATAAAGAAAAGTTAAAAACTCAAAAGTGTTTAATTTTTTTGTATATTTGTTAAACAAAAAAAATAGTTATCATGAAATTTTTATTGTGTCTTAGTTTCTTGTCGTTGGGTTTTTGTAAACCTAAAGAAACTGTTGTTGAAAATATAGAATTTAAAAAACCAGTGGTTATGAATACTGAAGAAGGAAAAGAAGTTGCTACTATTGCAGGCGGATGTTTTTGGTGCACAGAAGCCGTTTTTTTAGAATTAGATGGAGTTGAAAAAGTGGTTTCTGGATATACAGGTGGAACCATTAAGAATCCGAGCTACAGAGAAATTTGTACAGGAGAAACGGGTCATGCTGAAGCGATTCAAATCACTTTTGATCCGAAAAAAATTGCTTTTCAAGACCTATTAGAAGTGTTTTTTGCTACTCATAACCCAACAACCTTGAATAGACAAGGTGCTGATGTTGGAACACAATATAGAAGTGAAATTTTTTATCATTCTGAAGAGCAAAAAACTCAAGCTGAAGCTTACATTGCTTTGATTGAAAAAGAAAAGTTATACGAAGACCCAATTGTAACGGCTGTTTCAAGTGCAGTTGTTTTTTATGAAGCTGAGGCTTATCATCAAAATTATTACAATCAAAACAAAACGCAAGGCTATTGTCAAATGGTGATTGCTCCAAAACTTGAGAAGTTAAGAAAATATTATTCATCAAAATTAAAGTAAGGGAAAATTTGCTATGAACACACTTATTGAAAAAGAAATATTTGATATCATTGGAGACAATCACCAAATGACATCTGTAGACACACCTTTAAGAGCAGATGCTTTTGACAAATCTGATGCAGATAAAATGCAAGTTATTGAAAAGCATTTTGAAGTAATTATGAAAGAGTTAGGATTAGACTTAACAGACGATAGCTTGAGTGGAACACCACATAGAGTTGCGAAAATGTTTGTTCAAGAAATTTTTTCGGGATTAAATCCTGCAAATAAGCCTAAAATATCCGTCTTTGATAATTCTTATAATTATGACAAAATGTTAGTAGAAGCTAATATTAGTTTTAATTCTACTTGCGAACACCACTTTTTACCCATTGTTGGAAAGGCTCATATAGGCTATGTTTCTTCAGGAAAGGTAATTGGTTTATCAAAATTGAACAGAATTGTTGATTATTACGCTAGAAGACCTCAAGTTCAGGAGCGTTTAATCATGCAAATTTTTACAGAATTAAAAACGGTTTTAGAAACTGATGATGTAATGGTAGTAATGGAAGCTGAGCATTTATGTGTTTCTAGTAGAGGAATTAAAGACGAAAGCAGTTATACTTCTACTTTACAATATGGTGGCGTGTACCATCAAAAAGAGTTTCGTGATGATTTATACAACATGATTAATAAAAATCAAAAATAGTTTTTGGCATTCTATTTGTATATTTATGGGTAACCTATTAAATAATAAATAATAAATGTCACATGAGATTGAAATTTTAAAAAACAAAACAACTTCAGATAAGCGTTTTAAATTAGTATTAAGTATAATTTTTGACTTAATAGGAATGTTATCTTATGTTATTCCAGTTTTAGGTGAAACTATAGATGTAGTTTGGGCACCAGTTTCTGGGTTATTGTTAGTTGCTATGTATAAAGGTACAACCGGAAAAGTAGCTGGTATTATTGGATTTATTGAGGAAGCTTTTCCATTAATACTTGATTTTATTCCAACGTTTACCCTAACATGGATTTATAAATATGTAATCAGTAAAGAAAATTAAAGATAGTTTTTAGTTTGTTTGTTACTAAAAAAGGAGTTCTATTTTTGAGCTCCTTTTTTAATTTTACTATCTACGTAATTGGCAATAAAGCCTAATTTAATTCGATTTAGCATTTTCTTTTCAAATTCCCAAAAGAATGCAAATTGTCCAAAAAGTGTTCCAACAAAAACCAAAAGGATTTGATATATTGGAAATATTAAAAATAATCTAAGAACACGATATAACCAATAGGGTACAGATGTTTCTGTTATTCCGATAAGTGATAAAAAAGGTTTTGCAATTTGTAAAGAACTGTAACCTGTAATGGCAAATACTATAAAAATTGTGGCTAATGTTAAGTTAGAATCTACGTTCCAACGTTTTTTAAGTTTGTTAAGCATATTAAATTCGGGCTGAAAAAGTTCCTAAAGGTTGATTGTAACGATTTTGAAAAAACACTAAATAGTTGTATATTAAATAATTGACTTCATAACCATAGTCAACATTAGGATCGTAATTTACAGTCATTTCATATAAATTTGGATTGTATTGACTAGGATTCATTGTTCGTCTGTTCCACTCTAAAAGCCAAACTCTATTTCTTGATTCTAAAAAACTTTGAGAATAGTAGTTTCTAGGTCTTGCATTTGTGTAAAGCCATGAGCTGTATTGAGCGTCAATAATAATGACTTCATATTCTAGCTCCTCATTAGCGATTCTAACAGTATCAGAAATGGTACCAGAAGTTGTTTTTTGATCTATTGTTTTTGTAGAATTACAACTAAAAAGCAATATGAAAAGCAGCAAAAAAGTTCCTATATAATATTTCATAGCAAATGATTTATAGTTGGTATAAAGATAAAAAAAAAGCTTCATTAATTGAAGCTTTTCTAGTAGTAATATGGTTGTATAGCCTATTTTTTACCAAATAAACCTCCAAGTAATCCGCCTAATAAGCCACCACTTTTCTTTTTATTTCCGCTTAAAGCTGACATGGCATCTGAAATATCTAATTTTCCATCACCATTTTGATCTAAAACAGATGTCAATACTGAAGAGCCACCAGCTTGATTTGCACCACCTAGTAATCCGCCTAATAAATCTCCTAAACCACCAGAGCTTTGAACTCCTTTATTTTGAACTTGTTTTCCTAAATATCCCATAACAATCGGAGCTAACATTGGTAGTATTTTAGAAATAATACTAGAATCAACACCAGTTTTAGAACTTAATCCTTGAATCATATTGTCTTGATCACCACCTAAAACATGACCAAGTATCTTTTTTCCGTCAGAAAAATCACCACCATTTAAAAAGCCACCTATATTATCTAAAATACTTCCATCGTGTTTTCCACCAAGTAAAGCACCCATTAAACCAGAATCACCAGTTGCAGCATTTTGTTGCATTTTACCTAAAATTTCGGGTAAACCGTTGGTAACAACTGCAGTTGCTTGTGCTGCATTAACACCTGTTTTTTCGGTAATGTTTCCAATGATTTGTTTTCCTAAATCACTATGGATTAAATCTAAAATTCCTGACATTTTGTTTTGTTTTTTGTGTTTATAAGCTCCTAAATTAGAAAATAAAAACTACTTAAGAAATTAAATTTCAGTTATTTCAAATTTTTATTTGATTTTTTGCATTAATAATTCACGTATTCAGTAATTTCTAATCCGTAACCAATCATTCCTACACGTTTGGTTTGTTCAGAATTTGATAGTAATTTTATTTTACTAATGTTTAAATCATGAAGAATTTGAGCTCCAATACCAAAATCTTTAGCATCCATTTTTATTTGTGGCGCTTTTAAAATATTTTGTTCTTGTAAGTTTTTAAGTTCAATAATTCTATTTAGCATTTCAAGGGATTGTTTTTCTTGATTGATAAACAAAACAGCACCTTTTCCTTCTTCATTTATTTTTTTGAACATAGCCTCTAACTTGTTATCTGGATTAGAAGTTAAGGTTCCTAAAATGTCGTTATTTATTTGTGATGAATTTATTCGTGTTAAAACTTCATCACCTTTGTTCCAACTGCCTTTTGTTAAGGCAATATGCACTTGTTTGTTGGTAGTTTGTAAATAAGCTTTTAATCTAAAATCACCAAAACGTGTTGTAATTTCAAAGTCTTCTTTCTTTTGAATCAAGCTGTCGTGTTGCATTCTATAAGCCACTAAATCTTCAATTGAAACAAGTTTCAAATCGAATTTTTTAGCCACTTCAACCAACTGAGGCAATCTTGCCATTGTTCCATCTTCATTCATTATTTCAACAATAACACCAGCAGGAGTAAAGCCAGCTAATCTAGCAAAATCAATAGCAGCTTCAGTATGACCAGTTCTTCTTAATACCCCACCTTGCTTTGCAATTAGAGGAAAAATATGACCAGGCCTTGCTAAATCATAGGGTTTAGTTTCAGTATTGACTAATGATAAAATGGTTTTAGCTCTATCAGCAGCAGATATTCCAGTAGTAACACCATTGCCTTTTAAATCTATAGAAACTGTAAATGCTGTTTCCATAGGATCTGTATTATTGGTAACCATAGTATGTAAATCAAGTTCTTTACATCTGCTTTCGGTTAATGGAGCACAAATTAGTCCACGACCATGTGTTGCCATGAAGTTAATCATTTCTGGAGTAACCTTTTCAGCAGCAGCTAAAAAATCGCCTTCATTTTCTCTATCTTCATCATCAACTACAATTATTATTTTTCCTAAGCGAATATCTTCAATGGCTTCTTCAATTGTGTTGAGTTGTATTTTAGTTGACATTTTTCTCTGGTTTTCTATATTTTGTAAACAATTTTTTAATTGGATCTGTAATCCAGTCAAAACTGATCATTATTCCTATATCGTTAGTAGCTCTGTATGTAAGTAAAATGGCTAATGGTAAGAGTATAATAGAACCCAACCAAGTTCCTAAGAAAGTAGGAAGACTGTCTTCTTGAGCTAATTTTTTTCCAAATGTATTTATGAAATAAAAAGTAATAAAAATCATTGTTGCAAAAACCATGGGTAAGCCCAAACCACCTTTTCTAATGATTGCACCAAGCGGAGCACCAATAAAAAACATGAGTAAGCATGAAAAAGCTAGCATAAATTTTTCATGAATAGCGATCCAATGTTGGTTAATGTTTTTCTTTTTAAACATCAAGTCTTCTCTACTACTTTTGATAGTAAAATCCATACTTGTGGTATTGTTTATAGCAATATCCAATATCTTTTTTTGGTCAACAGGAATGTATAAATCTAAGATATTTTTAAATAGACTGTCTTTTTTTGTGATGTTGTTAGAAGGTAACTTTTGACTTTTTTGGAGTACAAAGGCATTTCTTTGCGTAATATTTTCAGAAAACGAAAATATATCTTCATTGTATTTTTTTTGTAATGAATCAATAGTAATATTTAATTCATTAACATTCAGCATATTGTTGGTATTTGTAATTTCACCAGTATCATTACTTGTGTCTAATTTTCCAATATCAATGGTTAAAATATATTTTTTAAAAGAACTTTTTGCAAAAGGATTTTTATTTTGATCTTCAAATTTTTTAGGATACAAATCTTCATAATAATTTCCATCATAAAGTTCTAAAATCAAAAGATTTTCTTCTTCATCACTTCTCAATAAGCCATTTTTTGCATTGATGATTACTGATGCACCGTTTTGAGTTTTTATGTTTTTTTTGTGTAAAGTGATGCCTTCTAAAAATTGACCTTTATCACCTGTTTTTTTATCTACTTTGATATTTGTAGTTCCAATTTGGTTGAATTGACCTTCAACAATAGCCATTGCAGGTTTTTGCTGAACAATATCTTTTCTTAGGTTTAAAAATTTGTATTGCGCTCTTGGAATCACATTGTTTGAAAAGAAAAACGCCACTAATGCAAGACCACAAATGAATACGGTTAAGAATTTCATAGCTCTGTTTAACGAAATTCCTGATGATTTCATGGCTGCGAATTCATAATTTTCAGAAAAGGTTCCGAAAGTCATAATGGCAGCAAGTAAAACAGATAATGGCAACACTAAAGGAACTATTGTTGGAGCATAAAACGCCAAAAACTTTAGAATTACAATAAAATCAAGGTCTTTACCAGCTAATTCAGAAATGAAAAGCCAAATACCTTGAAGTACGAAAATGAAGAATAAAATTACAAATACAGAAGTAAAAGTAATTAAATAAGACTTTAAAATATATTTATCTAATATTTTCACCGAAGGGTTATTAATCTATTCTATTAATATAATAATCTGGATATTTTGATTCGGTAAAAGTAAAATGATTTTTTGATAAAGGTTGGTTTGTTTTAAAAGAATTAACAATTAAAGTAGTAACTGTTCCTTTTTTATCAGTTTCAATCATGCTATAAATATGATTAGTAGCAGTATCTATTCCGATTTGAACTTCTTTAACATCATCTTTTGTGTTGGTAGGTTTTAATACTACATATTGGATTTTTCTTCCTTTGATATTTTGTAAAATTCCCCAAGAATAAGTGTAACCGGATTGAAAGAAAGTCAACATTTTATCTGGAGTAATTTCTTTATCATTGTCTTTTCCGTTAGAAATAGTGATTTCTTCATCTTCGGGAACAATGGTATATGTTTTTTTTCCATCATAGATTTTGGTAACACCCATAAAATTTAAAACATACTTATTACCATTAATAGCAACGTTTCCTTTACTTTCTTGGTTGATTTTTTCTTTGGTATTTTTTAAAGAATAGTTAAAATCAATCACGATGTTGGTATAAGTTTTTGCTTTTGCAGCTACATCATCTAAAAGTTTTTTTGCTTTTTTTGCATCTTGTGCTTGCATATTAAGGCTTACCAGTAAAAGTAGTGTGATTTTTAAAAAGGTTTTCATTGTATTAGTTATTTTGTTCATTATTTAAAAAATGTTCTAATGAAGTTAAATCGGGAATTAATACAGAACGGGCTTTACTTCCTTCAAATGGTCCAACAATTCCAGCTGCTTCCAATTGATCAATAATTCTTCCAGCTCTGTTGTATCCTAATTTTAATTTTCTTTGAATTAATGAGGCACTTCCTTGTTGAGCAGTTACAATCACTTCGGCAGCTTCTCTGAAAAGTGTATCTCTATCAGAAATATCGATATCAAGTTTTGTGCCACTTTCCTCACCAACATACTCAGGAAGTTGATAAGCTTCAGGATATGCTTTTTGTGATCCTATATAATCTGTAATTTTTTCAACTTCTGGAGTGTCTACAAAGGCACATTGCACACGAACAATTTCATTTCCTTGTGTAAAAAGTAAGTCTCCACGACCAATTAATTGATCTGCTCCACCTGAATCTAAAATAGTTCTTGAATCGATTTTTGAGGTTACTCTAAAAGCAATTCTAGCGGGGAAATTGGCTTTGATCATACCAGTAATTACATTTACAGAAGGTCTTTGTGTTGCAATAATTAAGTGAATTCCAATAGCACGAGCTAATTGCGCTAAACGAGCAATAGGTGTTTCTACCTCTTTACCTGCTGTCATAATTAAATCCGCAAACTCATCCACTACCAAGACAATATAAGGTAAAAAACGATGTCCGTTTTCAGGATTTAGTTTTCTTAATTTGAATTTTTCATTGTATTCTTTGATGTTCCTTACCATTGCATCTTTTAACAAAGAATAACGGTTGTCCATTTCAATACATAGTGAATTTAATGTGTTGATTACTTTAGCATTATCGGTAATAATGGCATCTTCAGTATCAGGAAGTTTGGCTAAATAGTGTCGTTCAATTTTATTAAAAAGTGTCAGTTCTACTTTTTTTGGATCGACTAAAACAAACTTGACTTCAGCAGGATGTTTTTTATATAAAAGCGAAGTTAATACAGCATTTAAACCAACCGATTTTCCTTGACCTGTCGCACCAGCCATTAATAAGTGAGGCATTTTAGCTAAATCAAAAACAAAAGTTTCGTTAGAAATATTTTTACCCAAAGCAATAGGTAATTCCATTTCAGATTGTTGAAATTTAGCGGAAGCGATAACACTTTTCATTGAAACCAAAGTCGGATTTGCATTAGGAACTTCAATACCAATAGTACCTTTTCCAGGAATAGGAGCAATGATACGAATTCCTAAAGCGGCTAAAGAAAGTGCAATATCATCTTCTAAATTCTTAATTTTTGAAATTCTCACACCAGCATCCGGAACAATCTCATACAAGGTAACTGTTGGACCAACAGTAGCTTTTATTTGTGAAATTCCGATTCCATAATTTTTTAAGGTTTCAAGAATTTTATTTTTGTTGGCTTCTAGTTCAGATTGATTAATTGTAATTCCACCAGATGAATACTCTTTTAGAAGTTCAATACTTGGCATTTTGTAATTTGATAATTCCAAAGTTGGATCAAATTCTCCAAAATCCGCGACAATTTTTGCTGCCAAATTACTTTCAACAGTTTCTTCTTCTTCGGCAGTTTCGATTACAAAAGATTCATCACTAGTTTCAATAACTTTCATTGGATTTTTTTCTTCAATAGAAAAGTTTTCCGAGTGATTATCATCTGATTTAAAGAGTTCTTCTTTTTTAATTTTTGGGTCTAATGACAATTCTGAAGAATGAGAAATAGTAGGTTTTAGATTTTCTTTATTAATTTCAAAAGTAGAATTAGCTTTCAATTCAATTTTTGAAATGGCTTCTTCGTCTTCTTCTAAAATAAAGTCTTTATTGTATTTGGATTCATTTATCGGAATTTCAAAAGCACTTTCATTGTTTATTGTATTTGAATTTTCGTTGTTTTGAGTTTCATCATCTTCAATTGGTTGATTGATTTTACTTTTAACTTTTTCAACTTTGTCTTTTATTTTATCAGGAGACATTTTTAATTTAAAAATTAGAAATGCAATCACAATAAACAGAATTACAAGAAAAGCACCAATTTTACCAATATAAAGTTGAATAAACTGATTCATTTCATAACCAACAATTCCTGAAAGGTTTGGAAATTGATTCCAAAAAAAGCCAAAAATTAATGCTATTGTAATGATAGTATATAAATCCCAAAAGAACGTTCTTCTTAATTTAAAAATACTCAAATCTAAAATGAAATAGATACCAATCATGGCAATCATTTTAACAAAAAGAAAAGAAGCTACACCAAATCCATTGTAAATGAAAAAGTTAGATAACTCAGCGCCAAATTTACCCAATAAATTTTTTGCTTTTACCGAGCGATTTGTTAATGCATCCAACTGGCTTTGATCTTCATTTCCACTAAAAAAGTAGGATACAAAAGAAACTAATAAAGCTATAGCAATAAGTACTAAAAAAGAGCCAATTATAAACTTGTATTGTCTATTTCGTTCTTTGTTATTTACTGTTGCTTCTTTTTTAACTGTATTTGTTTTTTTTGCCATATTTATGCTCCTTGATTAAGGTAAATGTCTACGTATTATGAAAAATGAGGAATGTAAATGATACAACCAATTGCAATAGCAGTTAAGGCAGCAAAAAATACTGCTCCAGCAGCAATATCTTTGATAAAACCAATTCTCTCATGATAATCTGGATGAATAAAATCGGCTATTTTTTCAACAGCGGTATTTAATCCTTCTATTCCTAAAATTAAACCAATGGCTAACGTTTGAATCAACCATTCTTCATGAGAAATATCAAAATAAAATCCGGCAATTATCATTAGTACAGCCAAACAACTTTGAACCATTACACTGTGTTCGGTAGTGATTAGTTTTATTGCACCTTTAAAGGCAAATCCCATGCTTTTAATTCTTCCAGTAAAAAGCGTTTCGTCTTTTTCGAATTTCATAAATTGTTATAAGGAAGCGATAGCAGATTCATAATTAGGTTCGTCTGCAATTTCATTAACTTGTTGCGAATGCAAAACAGTGCCGTTTTCATCTAAAACGATTACTACTCTTGAATGCAAACCTGCTAATGGACCGTCAATAATTTCTAATCCATAATCTTTACCAAAACTTCCGTCTTTAAAATCAGATAAGTTAATCACATTTTCTAATCCTTCCGCACCACAAAAACGTTTTTGAGCAAAAGGTAAATCTCTAGAAATACATAATACTTTTGCGTTTTTTAAATTACTAGCTTCGCTATTGAATTCTCTTACAGAAGTTGCACAAGTTCCCGTATCAATACTTGGAAAAATGTTAAGTACCAATTTTGTGCCTCTAAAATCTTCTAAAGATGCCGTTGATAAATCTTCTTTAATTAATTTAAAACTCGGTGCTTTCATTCCTACTACTGGTAATTCACCCGATGTTAATATTGGATTTCCTCCTAAAGTTATTGATGCCATTTTCTTATATTTTTAAACAACAAAAGTAATAAATAAATTTGGAATAGGGAAAGGCATGTTTATTTAAAAAAAGGGAAATAATATTAGTAAGTTTAATTATTATATCGTAATATTGCAATATAATAATAATATAAAAATATGGGAGCATCAAAATCAGAGTCGTTTTCTGTTGAACATAATGAATTGGCAAATTTGTTTAGGGCATTATCTCATCCTGCACGAATTGCGATTGTTGACTATTTATTGTCTGTGGATTCTTGCATTTGTGGTGATATAGTTGATGTTTTGCCGTTGGCTCAGCCTACAGTTTCTCAGCATTTAAAGGAACTTAAAAACGCAAATATTATAAAAGGAAGTATAGAAGGTACAGCCATTTGTTATTGTGTTAATCCAGAAACGATTGCTAAAATTGAAAACCATTTTGGAGGAATCTCTAAAGAATTAAAAAACAAATGTTGTTAAAAACAAAACTAAAATAATTTAACTTTCAGCATTGAAGAGATGTTGAACTAAATTCAGTATAAAATGAAATTATCAGAAATTAAAAACAGTCTTAAAGTACTTGAAACAATTGCTTTTGAATTGCCAAATGGTGAATTGGTTCCAAGCCATTTTCATGTTACAGAAGTTGGAAAAGTGACCAAGCATTTTATTGATTGTGGAGGAACCGTTAGAAATGAAGAAGTTGTGAATTTCCAATTGTGGGAAGCGAATGATTTTGACCACAGATTGCATCCTGAAAAGCTATTAAATATCATAGAGCTATCTGAAAATAAATTAAAAATTCCTGATTTAGAAATTGAAGTAGAATACCAAATGAAAGAAACCATTGGTAAATTTAACCTAGAATTTGATGGTACAAATTTCCTATTAGTTTCAAAATTAACAGATTGTTTGGCTAAAGATAAATGTGGTATTCCACCAGAAAAATTAAAAGTCAAAATAGGAGAGTGGAAAGCTAAAGAAAATAATTGTACACCAGGTTCGGGTTGTTGTTAAACACAGCACAAAGTCTCTTGAAGTTTTTCATGAAGTCTTACAAAGAAATATTTAATAATCCTTAAAATTGACAAAAAAAACTAATCATTATTCACTAAAATGTTAGAAAATCTTACCAAAACCCTAGTAGAAATTTCAAAAATTGCAGTTCCAAACGAACGAAAAGAAGTATTACAACCTTTAGTAGATTACATTCAGAATAAAGTAAATTCTGATCAAGAAATTCGTTTA
This sequence comes from Flavobacterium sp., assembly GCF_965657075.1. Classification (GTDB taxonomy): domain Bacteria; phylum Bacteroidota; class Bacteroidia; order Flavobacteriales; family Flavobacteriaceae; genus Flavobacterium. The sequence goes on along the minus strand of NZ_CBFHMV010000003.1, from coordinate 147,980 downwards.
AACTTTATTTGTACTCACAATTCTCGCAGAAGTCATTTGTCGCAAATTTGGGCTCAAAGTATGGCTTTTCATTTTAAGATTCAAAATGTTTTTTGTTATTCTGGTGGAACAGAAGCTACTGCTATGTTTCCAAAAGTTGGTGAAACATTAGTAAATCAAGGATTTCAAATTCAGCAATTAAGTAAAACTGAGAATCCTGTTTATGCAGTGAAATATGATGACAATTCACATCCAATCATTTGTTTTTCAAAGACTTTTGATGATGGATTTAATCCAAAATCCAATTTTGCAGCCATCATGACTTGTTCGTCAGCAGATGAAGGTTGTCCTTTTATTGCTGGTGCGGAAGTTAGATTACCAATTCGATACAATGATCCAAAAGCATTTGATGGAACGGAATTGATGAATGAAAAATATGCTGAACGAAGTTTAGAAATTGCATCGGAAATGTATTATGTATTTTCTCAAATAAAAAAAAACTAAATGCGAAAAAGATTAGGATTTTTAGACAAATATCTTACCCTTTGGATATTTTTAGCCATGTTAATTGGTGTTGGAATTGGTTATTTTATTCCAAATTCAGCAAATGTTATTAATTCCTTTTCTTCTGGAACTACGAATATTCCTTTAGCAATAGGTTTGATTTTAATGATGTATCCACCTTTGACAAAAATTGATTTTTCGAAAGTGCCTTTAATGTTTGAAAAACCAAAATTGTTGGGAATTTCTTTATTAATCACTTGGATTATTGGTCCTTTTTTAATGTTTTTATTAGCGACATTTTTCCTAAAAGATTATCCCGAATATATGACAGGATTAATCATAATAGGAATTGCTCCATGTATTGCAATGGTGATTGTTTGGAATGAATTAGCAGAAGGAAACCGAGAATTAACAGCAGGTTTAATCGGAATTAATAGTCTTTTACAGGTTTTCTTCTTCAGTTTATACGCTTATTTTTATTTAGAAGTTATGTTGCCTTTGTTTGGAATTAAAGGTTTGGAATTGAATATTACCATTTCTGAAATTGCAAAAACCGTCGGCATTTATTTAGGAATTCCCTTTGCTTTGGCTGTGATGAGTCGCTTTTTAATAAAAAAATATATGGGTGATAAATGGTTCAATCAGAAATTTATCCCTTTTGTTTCTCCTATTACCTTAATTGCCTTACTTTTTACAATTGTTGTAATGTTTAGTTTAAAAGGAGAAATGATTGTTGATTTGCCTTTAGATGTCCTTCGAATAGCAGTTCCATTAGTGATTTTCTTTTCAATAATGTTTTTCTTGATGTTTTTTGTGGCAAAGAAAATCGGAGCAAATTATCGCGATGCTGTAGCTTTATCATTTACAGCTTCTGGTAATAATTTTGAATTAGCTATAGCGGTTTCAATTGGAGTTTTCGGAATCAATAGTGGTCAAGCTTTTGCTGGAGTTATTGGTCCTTTGGTTGAAGTTCCAGCTTTGATAATTTTAGTAAATGTGGCCTTTTGGCTGAAGAAAAAATATTATAAATAATATTCAAAAAAATTTAACCATTAAGACAGTAAGTTTCATTAAGGTTTTCTAAATTTTCTTACTATCTTAATGGTTTAAATAGTTAACAAAGTTTCTTTTATTTATCAATAGATCCTAAAACACGTTTCATGAAATCATTTAACGCAGTTTTTTTGTCTTTTCCTTCTTTCACCATTTTATGAACTTCAAGAGCTCCATACATGTTGGAAATTAATTCTCCAATGACATCTAATTCTTCATCTTTTAAAGACGGAACTTCAGTTAAAGCTTCTAAAACTTCAATGGTTTCCACTAAATAATCTTGATCATTATCCTCAATAAATTGAGTTAAGTGTTTGATAACTGGTAATTTCATTTTATGCTGAGTTTATTTCAGTATTTCATCAATACTGAAGTTTTTGTGTTTAAAAGGTTTAAAGGCTTGAGTAACTTTTAACCTCATAACCTTTTAAACTTTTTTAGATTACTTCATTAACCAATTCTGTTAATACTTCTAACTTGTTAGTCTGTGTTTGATTCACCAATTTTCCGTTTTTGAAAGTTGCAAATGTTGGTAAATTATCTACAGTTGCTAGTTTTCTTGAATCAGGGAATTTTTCAGCATCAACCATTAAGAATGGTATACTTTCGTTATGAGTTGCCAGCATTTTAAATTTTGGTTTCATAATGCGGCAATTTCCACACCAAGTTGCAGAATACTGAACTACAACTGTATCATTTGAAGCTACAACCTCTGCTAAATTATCTTGTTCTATTTCTATAAACATAATTTTGAAAATTTCAATTAAAAAAACCAAATTCTAAAGCTATTTTATTGGAATTTGGAATTTAAATATTTGGGTGTTTGTTTATTAGTTTTGGCTTAAATAAGCTGCTGTACTTAATCTGTCAGCATTCATTGCTTCTTTTCCTTCTTCCCAGTTAGCTGGACAAACTTCACCTTTCGTTTGAACGTGAGTGTAAGCGTCAACTAAACGTAGATATTCGTTTACATTTCTACCTAATGGCATATCGTTTACACTTTCGTGGAATATTTTTCCTTCTTCGTCAATTAAATAAGTTGCACGGAAAGTAACGTTTGAACCTTCTAAGATTTCGTCATTTAATTCTTCGTCAAATACCCATTCAGCATCTAAAATGTCTAAGTTAGCAGCTAAGTTACGAGTTGTATCAGCGATAAGTGGGTAAGTTACACCTTCGATTCCACCATTGTCTTTTGCAGTGTTTAACCATGCAAAATGTACTTCGTTAGTATCGCATGAAGCACCGATTACCATTGTGTTTCTTTTTTCAAATTCTCCTAATGCAGTTTGAAAAGCGTGAAGTTCAGTTGGACAAACGAAAGTAAAATCTTTTGGGTACCAAAATAAAAGTACTTTCTTTTTGTTGTTTACTGCTTCATCTAAAACGTTAATTCTTAAGTTATCACCCATGTGAGAGATAGCGTCTACTGTAATGTTAGGGAATTTTTTTCCGACTAATGCCATTGCTTTTAATTTTATGATTTGTATTTAAATTTCTATCACAAAATTACAACTTAAAGCCACGAATCAATAGCGTAATAATGATTTCTTCTTATTATGATATAGATAATAATTATACATATAATTCCTACAAAAAATTAGCAATTTAATTATGTATATGGTAATTTTATAGAATTTAAATTATAGATATAATAAAAAAACCACCTTTTCAGATGGTTTAATTTTTTGTAAAATATATTTATGAATGATTAACTTAAAATCTATCAGCATTCATAATTTTAGTCCATACCTTTATAAAATCATGAACAAATTTTTCTTTAGAATCGTCTTGAGCATAAACCTCTGCATAAGATCTAAGAATTGAATTTGATCCAAAAACTAAATCCACACGAGTAGCAGTCCATTTTGTTTGGCCGGTTTTTCTATCGTTAATGTTATATGAATTTTGACCTGTAGGAATCCAACTGTTGTTCATATCAGTTAGGTTTACAAAGAAATCATTTGTTAGTGTTCCGACTTTATCAGTAAAAACGCCATGATTTGTTCCTCCATAATTTGTTCCTAAAACACGCATTCCACCTAATAAAACGGTCATTTCTGGAGCAGTTAATCCTAAAAGTTGTGCTTTATCAAGCATTAACTCTTCTGGTTTCACAGCATATTCTTTTTTCATGAAGTTTCTAAAAGCATCATTTGTTGGCTCTAAATCTGAAAAAGATTCAGCATCTGTCATTTCTGCTGTAGCATCACCTCTTCCGGCAAGAAAAGGAGCTTTTACATTTACACCTGCATTATGAGCTGCCTTTTCAACTGCTGCAGTTCCACCCAAAACAATCAAATCGGCAATACTAACTTTTTTAGTAAAACCAGATTGAATTTCAGTAAGCTTATTCAAAACTTTTTGTAGTCTTTCAGGTTCATTACCTATCCAATCTTTTTGAGGAGCTAATCTAATTCTCGCACCATTTGCCCCACCTCTATAATCAGAACCTCTAAAAGTTCTTGCACTATCCCAAGCGGTGTTAATTAATTCAGCACTTGACAAACCACTATTTAACAATTTAGCTTTTAGTTCTTCAACTTCCGCATCCGATAAAGTATAGTCTACTTTTGGAATTGGGTCTTGCCATATTAGGTCTTCTTTTGGAACGTCGGCACCAATATATCTTTCTTTTGGACCTAAATCACGATGCGTTAATTTGAACCAGGCTCTTGCGAATACATCTTCAAAATAAGCTTGATCTTTGTGAAAACGTTCTGATATTTTACGGTATTCTGGATCCATTTTCATAGCCATATCCGCATCTGTCATGATTGGATTGTTTCTTTTTGTAGGATCAAAAGCATCTATTGGCTTATCTTCTTCTTCAATATTTATTGGTTCCCATTGCCAAGCCCCTGCTGGACTTTTCTTTAATTCCCAATCATATTTCATTAGAAGATGAAAGTAACCGTTATCCCATCGTGTAGGTTCTGTAGTCCATGCACCTTCTAAACCACTAGTAACAGTATCTGCAGCATTTCCATTTCCTTTTGGATTCATCCAACCAAAACCTTGGTTTTCAATTTCGCCAGCTTCAGGTTCTCTTCCTAATTTTGAGGCATCACCATTTCCATGAGCTTTACCTACAGTATGTCCACCAGCAGTTAAGGCAACTGTTTCCTCATCATTCATAGCCATACGCTTAAATGTTGTACGAACATCCATTGCCGTTTTCAAGGGATCAGGATTTCCATCAACACCTTCAGGATTTACATAAATTAATCCCATATGTACGGCTGCAAGAGGCATGTCTAGGGTTTCTCTATTTTCAACATCTGAATACCTGTTTTTTGTAGGAGCTAACCATTCTTTTTCAGAACCCCAATAAATGTCTTTTTCTGGATGCCAAATATCTTGACGACCACCAGCAAATCCAAAGGTTTTGAAACCCATAGATTCATAAGCCATATTTCCTGCTAAAATCATTAAATCAGCCCAAGAAATTTTATTACCGTATTTTTTCTTGATTGGCCAAAGTAATCTTCTACCTTTATCTAAATTTCCATTATCAGGCCAACTGTTTAATGGAGCAAATCTTTGATTTCCTGTGTTACTTCCACCACGACCATCAGAAACTCTGTAAGTTCCTGCAGCATGCCAAGCTAATCTTATCATTAATCCTCCATAATGCCCCCAATCTGCAGGCCACCAATCTTGACTATCCGTCATTAAATTTTTTAAATCATTTTTTAAGGCATCTAAATCTAATTTTTTGAATTCTTCTGCATAATTAAAATTTTCACCTAAAGGATTAGTTTTTGAGTCATGTTGGTGAAGTATGTCTAAATTTAAGTTTTCTGGCCACCAAAATTCGTTTGTGGTTTTTGGCTTCACATTATCTTCAATTTGATGAAAAGGACATTTGCCAATGCTGTTAGAATGCTCCATAATTTTAATATTTGTTAGTTATTATATGTTTTTATTATTAATACTCTATTAATTAGTTTAAGATGTTATCAAAAATACAAATAAAAAAACCACTACTTGAATTAAGTAATGGTTATTTTTTATTTTAATATAGATTTTTGTTATGGAAAACCTATTTTTTGATAGTTGAAGCTAATTGTCTTATCTTAATATTAAACGCTGCAAAAATTAATGTCATGATTGGACTTAACCAGTTAAAAATGGCATAAATGAAATAGTCACCAACCCCAACACCTAAAACACCACTTTGATAAGCACCACAAGTGTTCCATGGAATTAAAACTGAGGTAACTGTTCCAGAATCTTCTAAGGTTCTACTTAAGTTTTCAGGTGCTAATCCTTTTTCTTCGTAAGCTTTTTTAAACATTTTACCTGGAATTACTAATGCTAAATATTGATCAGATGCAATGATGTTTAATCCTAAGCAACTGATTACTGTACTTGCGAATAATCCAAAAACTGAAGATGCAAAAGATAATAAAACAGCTGTTATTCTCGCTAAAGCGCCAATAGCATCCATGATACCACCAAAAACCATTGCTGATAGGATTAATAATATTGTCCAAAGCATACCAATCATTCCTTTAGAACTAAATAAATCATTTAATTGTGTATTATCAGTAACTATAGATGTTTCAGTAAAAATAGAATTAGATAATGATGTAACGGTTGAATTTCCAATGGTTTCAAGGATTTGAGGTTGGAAATAAATAGCAAAAAGTGCCGCAATAACTACTCCAGTTGATAATGCAATTAGAGGTTTTGTTTTAAGTAGAATTAGTGCAACAACTAATAATGGCACAATAAATAAATAGATATTGATATTGAAGGTGTTTTTAATGGTTTCTAAAATGCCATTTATATCAGTAGTACCTGTTGTATCAATAGTTAAACTTAAAATTGTAAATACAGTTAAAGTTATCAAATACGTTGGTACTGTTGTAAATGTCATGTATTTAATATGTGTGAACAAATCGGTTCCAGCCATTGCAGGTGCCAAATTTGTGGTATCACTTAAAGGAGACATTTTATCTCCAAAATAAGCACCAGAAATTACAGCTCCAGCAATCATTCCTGCTGGAATTCCTAAGGCGGTTCCAATACCTACTAAAGCGATACCAACAGTTGCCGAAGTTGTCCATGAGCTACCAGTTGCAATGGATATTATTGATGCAATAATTACTGACGCTGGTAAAAAAATTGAAGGACTAAGAACTTGTAAACCGTAATAAACCATTGCTGGAATAATTCCGCTTACTAGCCAAGTACCAGCTAAAGCACCAACAAGCAGCAGAATCATGATTGGAATAAATACACTTTTAATATTAATCCAAATTTCTTGAATCATTGTTTTTATTGAAACTTTATTAAAAAGGCCCATAATAAGTGCAACACCACCTGACAACAATAAAATGATTTGATTAGAATAATCGCCTAACATAGCGCCATCAGCATAAAATATATTGTAAGCCAATAAAAACATTAAAAAAATTACAGGTACTAAAGCTTCTCCTATATTTAACTCCTTATTATTGTTGATTTTGTTATCCATATTTTAATTTTTAAGACGCAATATATAAAAAAAAATCCGCTTAAGGAATGCTCCAACGGACTTTAGTATTTAATGATTTGATTTATAGACGTATTGTTTGTCTGTATTTATTTATTTTCTTTTGAAAGTAGTTTTAATCACATCTGAAGGAAAAACTACTGTGCTTTCATGACCTTCTTTATCAACTGAAGCTACACCGAAATAGTAATTATCAATAACAATTCCTTCCAATGTATATTCGTTTACTTTTCCAACAAACTTGCTTGATTCCCACTGAGGAGAAGTTGTTAAACGCCAATATATTTTGTATCCAGCTATTTTTTCATCAGCAACTACATCCCATTTTAATTTTACACTTGGTTCAACAATTCCGCCAATTTCAACATTTGTTGGAGCAGGAGGAGCCCATGCCAAACTAGCTAAAGTAATGGCATTCACACTAGTAAGTTTTTTAGTGTATTCAAAATTAACACCTTCAACAACATCTCCATATTTTATACCATTTTCTTCTCTAATGTTTTGATGTTGTCTGTTATAGTTTTCATGAGCTTCCATAATTCGAACACCTGCAAAGCCTAAATCATTGAAAGGTCTGTGATGTCCACCACGACCAAATCTATCCAATCGGTAAACCAACATTGGATTCATTTCAGGCATATATGTTTTGGTTGTTTTTTCAATAAATCTTGCCAATTGTCTAGAATTTCCATCGACTTCACCACCATAAAAACGTCTGAGATTTCTTGTTCTTTCGGATTCATTTGCAGGAGTTGGTTCAGAAAAAATTCTAAAAGTTCTGTTGTCAATGACACCATCTACACCTTCTATATTTCCAATCATATCGTTATTTAAAACGCCAATAATTTCCCAGCCCTTATTTTTGGCATAATTAGCAAAACCTTTTCCTCCAAATAAGCCTTGTTCTTCTCCAGAAAGACCTAAATAAATAATGCTATTTTCAAATTTATATTTTGATAAAACCCTAGCCGCTTCGATAGTTCCTGCCATTCCTGATGCGTTATCATTTGCGCCAGGAGCATCCGTTGTAAAATCCATCGTATCAGAGTTTCTACTATCAATATCACCTGTCATTATAATGTATCGGTTGGGATATTTTGTTCCTTTTTGAATAGCAACTACATTTACAATCCATGTGTCTTTTGGCACTCGTTCTCCATCATTTGTAGTAACGTAATCTTTTTGGTAAGTAACTTCCAAACAACTTTTACATTCTTTAGAAATTTTTTCGAATTCAGATTTTATCCATCTTCTGGCAGCACCAATTCCCCTAGTATCAGATAGAGTATCGCTAAAAGTGTTTCTTGTGCCAAAATTAGCTAAAGTGATTATGTCAGATTTAATTCTTTCTGAGGATACATTATTAATTATTTCATAAACTCTTGAATCTGTTTGAGAAAAAAGATTTTGTGATACAATTAGAACAAAAAATAACAACTTTTTCATTTTCTTTTTTTTCAAAGATAAAAAAAATCCGCTTAATTCATTTTTCAATGAAATAAACGGATATTAAATTTTTCATAATTTATTTTATAAGATTTCAAGTTCTTTCATACAAGATTTCATCATTTCATAAGTTCTTTCAATGTTGTTGTCTAAACCAATTGAAAAACGAATTAAGCCATCTGTTAAGCCCATTTCAGCTTGTTCTTCTAATGGAATTTCTGATGAAGTTGATGTTCCGGGAGCACTAAATAAAGTTTTATAAAATCCTAAACTTACAGCTAAATATCCTAAATTTCTTTCTTGCATCAATTCCATTAAAGCATTGGCTTTGTCTAACGAACCTACATCAATAGTCATCATCCCTCCAAAACCATATTCTGGATTAATCATGTTTTTATAAACTTCATGACTTGGGTGACTTTTTAATCCTGGATAAACTGTTTTTAAACCGTCTTTTTCAAATTTATCAGCTAAAAATGTGGCATTATAACTATGTTGTTTTATTCTTAAGTGTAATGTTCTTAGGTTTTTCATTACTGAAGCCGAACGCATACTATCCATTGTTGGGCCTAAAAGCATACTAGCACCTGAATTTACATTCTTTAAATCATTAATAAATTCTTGAGAAGCACAAACTACACCACCAACTGTATCACTACTTCCGTTGATGTATTTTGTTAAAGAGTGGATTACAATATCAGCTCCTAATTTAATTGGTGAAACCGAAAGAGGAGAAAATGTATTATCTACAACCAATTTAAGATTATGTTTTTTAGCTATTTTTGAAAGACTAGCTAAATCTGCAACTTCCAATAAAGGATTACTTACAGTTTCACAATATAAAACTTTTGTGTTTGGTGTAATAGCAGCTTCCACAACATCTAATTTTGTAATATCTACGAAAGATGTTTGAACGCCCATTCTTGGAGCAAAATTTTTCAAAAACGCATAAGTTCCACCATAAATTGTTCGACTTGAAACTACATGATCACCGTTTCCACATAATTGCAATAGAGTAGGAGTTATAGCACCCATTCCAGAAGCTGCTACATTGGCAGATTCTGTTCCTTCCATTGCTGCTAAAGCTTTGTCAAGATATAAATTGCTGGGTGAGGAATGTCGAGAATACAAATAACAACCTTCAGCATTTCCTTCAAAAGTGTCAAACATGGTTTTTGCTGATAGGAATGTATAAGTTGAAGAATCAGATATAGATGGATTTACTCCACCAAATTCACCAAAATATTGTAAATCTTGAATATTGTCAGCTGGATTAAATTTGCTCATTTTTTATAAAGTTTATTGTTTGTTGTTTATGATTTGATAATGTTCAAAATTCATGAATTATAATTAAAAAATCAATAGATGTTTAAATATTTAGATTTTTATACTGTTATTTTTGTTTTAAGTAGATTTTAAAACAGTATAAATTGCAATATTATAAATTTTATAGTATTTTTGAAACTTATTAAGCTAAGCTCAAAAAAATGGATGCAATAGATAAAAAGTTACTTGAATTTCTTCAACAAGACGCCAAAAAAACAACCAAAGAATTATCTTCAAAATTAAATCTTTCAGTAACGGCTGTTTATGAAAGAATCAAAAAATTGGAAAGAGAAGGTGTAATTTCAAAATATGTTACATTACTTGACAAAAAGAAAATCGATAAAGGTTTTATGGTCATTTGTCAAATTAAGTTGGTGCAACACAATGTGGATAGTGTTACTACTTTTGAGAAAGAAGTTGTCAAGTTAGAAGAAGTTCTTGAATGTTATCATGTGAGTGGTGATTATGATTATTTCATAAAAATTTATGTAAAAGATATGGAAGCTTATCGAGAATTTATGTTGACCAAACTAACAACCCTTCAACATATTGGAAGCACCCACAGTGTTTTTATGATTGGTGAAGTTAAGAACACTACAGTTTTTACTATGTAATTCTTAAAACTATAATTATTTAATAAAATTTATAATATTCCCTACAAAAATCTTAATTTTGCCTAACAAATTAAATAACACACAAATTATAAAAATATGAGTCAGTTTGATGTAGTAATTATAGGTTCTGGTCCTGGTGGATATGTTTCAGCCATTCGTTGTGCACAATTGGGATTAAAAACCGCAATCATTGAGAAATATTCAACCTTAGGAGGTACATGTTTAAATGTAGGATGTATTCCTTCAAAAGCCATGTTAGCTTCTTCTCACCATTATGATGAAATGAAACACTTTGCAGATCACGGAATTGAAGTTTCAGGTGAAGTAAAAGTGAATCTTCAAAAAATGATTGACAGAAAACAAGCTGTGGTAGATCAAACATCAGGGGGAGTTAAATTCTTGATGGATAAAAATAAAATTACTGTTTTTGAAGGATTGGGTTCTTTTGAAGATGCTACTCATGTAAAAGTTACTAAAAATGATGGTTCATCTGAAATTATTGAAGGTAAAAATATCATTATTGCAACAGGTTCAAAACCATCTAATTTACCATTTATTACTTTAGATAAAGAGAGAATTATTACTTCGACAGAAGCTTTGAAATTACCAGAAGTTCCTAAACACCTTGTTATTATTGGTGGTGGAGTTATCGGAATTGAATTAGGTCAAGTGTATTTAAGATTAGGAGCACAGGTTTCTGTGGTAGAATATATGGATAGAATTATTCCAGGAATGGATAGTTCTTTATCAAAAGAATTAACCAAAGTATTAAAGAAACAAGGAATGAAATTCTACGTTTCTCATAAAGTTCAATCGGTTGAAAGAAAAGAAAATGAAGTCACAGTAAAAGCAGAAAATGCTAAAGGAGAAATTATTTCTTTGGAAGGTGATTATGCTTTAGTTTCTGTTGGTCGTCGACCATATACTGCAGGATTAGAAGCAGATAAAGCTGGAGTTAAAATTTCAGACAGAGGAATGGTTGAAGTAAACGATCATTTACAAACAAATGTTTCTAATATTTATGCTATTGGTGACGTAGTTCGTGGAGCAATGTTGGCACACAAAGCGGAAGAAGAAGGAACTATGGTTGCGGAAATCTTAGCTGGACAAAAACCACATATTGACTATAATTTAATTCCAGGTGTTGTTTACACATGGCCAGAAGTTGCTGCTGTTGGAAAAACAGAAGAACAATTAAAAGAAGCTGGTGTTGCCTACAAAGCAGGAAGTTTTCCTTTCAAAGCATTAGGTAGAGCTAGAGCTGGTGGAGATATTGATGGATTTGTAAAAATCTTAGCAGATGCTAAAACAGATGAAGTATTAGGAGTTCACATGATTGGAGCTCGTTGTGCAGATTTAATTGCAGAAGCAGTAACAGCAATGGAATTTAGAGCAAGTGCAGAAGACATTTCTCGTATGAGTCACGCACACCCAACGTTTGCAGAAGCTATAAAAGAAGCAGCATTAGCAGTGACAGATAATAGAGCATTACACGTTTAGCATAAAATTTTAATATTAAAAATCCCAAATTCCAAAATATTAAGTTAGGAATTTGGGATTTTCTATTGCATATTAATTTGCTTTAAATAAATCTTTGTAAGAATCCCAATGAGCATAAATTAAAAATAAATTAGCTCCAAGAACAAAAATAGCTACTGGAACTTCAGAAACCTGAGTTACTGTATGAATTAAGAAAATATTTACAGATATTGGTAATAAAGCAAGTAAAGTTACTTTCATAAACTTACCACTTAGTAAACTTAAACCTGCTATTAGCTCAATAGTTTTTGCTAAAGGCAATAAATATTTAGAAGCCATAATTCCTGTCATGAAGGTTAACATGTCTCCTGTTGGAGCTTCTGCTTCTACTAAATCAAAGAAATAGGCTACAGAAGCAAAGACCATCAATGCTCCAAGTAAAATGCGCACAATTAAAATTGCAATTTTCATAATTAGTTTGTTTTATTGGTTAATAATTCAAAGATATTAAATATTTGTTTTGAAAATCGTATTTTTGGACTTCAAATAAAATCACTTGAGAACATCTATTATTAAACAAATTGAGGATATTTCAACCTTCAAAAAGAATATTTTGAACTGGACACAACAGTTTAGAGAAGTTATTTTTTTAGATTCTAATGTTGCTTATAATTCAAATTCAAAATATTCTAGTTATGACTTGGTAGTGGCAGTTGAAGCTTTTACAGCTATAAAAACCGATTTTGCGAAAGCTTTTGAAGATTTATATCAATACCAATCACACACAAAAGATTGGCTTTTTGGCTATTTGTCTTATGATTTAAAAAACGATATTGAAGATTTAAAATCCCAAAATTTTGATGGATTGCAATTTCCAGATTTATACTTTTTTCAACCCAAGAAACTGTTTTTAATTAAAGATAACACATTAGAAATTCAATATCTCAATATGTGTGATGATGAAGTTGAAGATGATTTTGATGAAATTACAAATTACGAATCAGAAATTACGGATTACGAATTACCTGAAATCAACCAACGAATTTCTAAAGAAAAATATTTAGAAAAAGTCTCTAAAATGTTAGAACACATTCATCGTGGAGATATTTATGAAGCTAATTTTTGTATGGAATTTTATGCTAAAGATGCACAAATTAACCCTTCACAAATTTATGAAAGCTTAAATGCGATTTCCGAGCCACCTTTTGCAGTTTATTTTAAGAACAAGGATAATTTTTTAATTTCAGCTTCACCAGAAAGGTATTTAAAGAAAATCGATACAAAAATCATCTCTCAACCCATCAAAGGAACCGCAAAACGTAGTTTTGATTTGGAATTAGATGAAGAACTTAAATTGAACCTATCAAAAGATGCTAAAGAGCGATCAGAAAATATAATGATAGTTGATTTGGTTCGTAATGATTTATCGCACACAGCAACTAAAGGAAGCATTCAAGTGGAAGAATTATGTCAAATTTACACATTTAAACAAGTGCATCAAATGATTTCTACGGTTGTTTCTGAAGTAGAAAATACAACTTCACCCATTCAAATTATAAAATCGACTTTTCCAATGGGAAGCATGACAGGAGCACCAAAAATTTCTGCTATGAAAATAATTGAAGAATTGGAAGAAACCAAACGTGGCTTATATAGTGGAGCAGTTGGTTATTTCACTCCAAATGGAGATTTTGATTTTAACGTTGTAATCAGAAGTATTTTATACAATTCAACCAATCAATATTTATCTTTTTCTGTCGGAAGTGCTATAACATCACAATCCATTCCAGAAAATGAATATGAAGAATGTTTACTAAAAGCAAAAGCTATGTTTGAAGTTTTGAACAAGTAATTTAAGTAAAAGGGGGGAAGTTAAGAAGTATAAGGGAAAGGAGAGAAAGTAATAAGACAATAGGGAAAAGGGATAAGTAAAAAGTAATAAATTATAATATGAAAAGTTACAGAGATTTAATAGTTTGGCAGAAATCAATGAATTTAGTTACTTTGGTTTATTCTTTAACTTCTGAATTTCCAGAAAATGAAAAGTTTGGACTGACATCACAAATTAAAAGAAGTGCAATTTCTATTCCCTCAAACATTGTAGAGGGTTATGGAAGAAATTACAGAAAGGATTACAGTAGATTTTTACAAATGGCTAGAGGTTCTTTATTTGAATGTCAAACTCAAATTGAGATTGCAGTTAATTTAAGTTTTATTTCTATAGATAATTGTAAAGAAATAAATGAATTGTCCATAGAAGTTGAAAAAATGTTAAATTCGCTAATTAATAAATTATCCAAAAACTAATCCCTAATCCCTAATCCCTTATCCCTTATCCCTGATAACTAAAAACTAAATAATGCTTTCAATACTGCAATTTCACATTCAAAATCACTTTCCCTACCTAAAAGACAAAAAACTTCTTTTAGCCATTAGTGGTGGCATTGATAGTATGGTTTTGTTGCATTTGTTTCATATACTTGAGTTTGATATAACTGTTGCTCATTGTAATTTTAGTTTGCGTGATGCTGAAAGTGATGCAGATGAAGATTTTGTTAGAACTACTTGTGAAGCATTAAAAATTCCGAATTACATTCAGAAATTTGATACCAAGCAATTCGCTGCCGATTATAAACTTTCCATTCAATTAGCGGCTCGAAAGTTGCGTTATAATTGGTTTTCTGAACTTTTATCGGAACAAAAATTAGATTATGTTTTAACAGCTCATCATTTGGATGACGAAATTGAAACGTTTTTAATTAATTTAACTAGAGGAACAGGTTTAGAAGGTTTGACGGGAATTCCAGAGAAGAATGAAAATGTAATTCGACCATTATTGAAATTTTCAAGAGAAGAAATTGAGATTTTTGCCAAAGAAAATAATATTCAATGGCATGAAGATTCGAGCAATGCTTCTAATAAATATTTACGAAACAAATTGCGTCATGATGTGGTTCCAATTTTAAAAGAATTGAATCCGAGTTTTATGCATTCCTTTCAAAATACGTTGAATAATTTAAAGCAAAGCCAAACTTTGGTAGATGATGCATCTCGAATTGTTTACAGAAAAGCAGTTCAAGAAGAAGAGCATCAAAAGAAAATTAATATTTCTGCATTAAAACAACTCAATAATTATAAAGCATATCTTTTTCAATGGTTAAAACCTTTAGGATTTTCTGCTTGGGATGACATTTATAAATTAGTTAATGCACAATCAGGGAAACAAATATTTTCAGAAAATTATAGTCTATTGAAAGACAGACAATTTTTGATAGTGACACAACAAAATGATGCTTCTAACTGTAATTCGTATGCAATTGAAAGAGAAACTTTAGAAGTTAAGATTCCCTTAAATTTTAAAATAAGTAGGGTAGATAACATTTCAAATGTTTTAAATACTGTTATATTTGTTGACGAAGAAAAAATTTCATTTCCATTGGAGATACGAAAATGGCGCGAAGGTGATGTTTTTTATCCTTCTGGAATGAATGGAAAAAAGAAAGTGAGTAAGTATTTTAAAGATGAAAAATTCTCATTAATTGATAAAAAAAACCAATGGTTATTGTGTTCTAATAACGAAATTGTATGGATCATTAATCATAGAGCAGACCAACGATTTATAGCAAAACAAACAACAAAAAAAATTATAAAATTCGAAACAAAAGCATGAAGAAAATACTTTTAAGTTTAGTACTATTGGTTACTTTTACAGGAAATGCACAGCTATCTGATCCAGTAAAATGGAAATCAAAATTAGTACAAAAATCAGACACTGAATTTGAGTTGATCATGGATGCAACGATTGAAGATAATTGGCATTTATATTCGCAGTTTACACCTGATGGAGGAGCTCAACCATTGGTTTTTACTTTTAAAGAAAGTGGCAAAAAATACAAATTAGTTGGAAAAACAAAGGAAGGAGCATATAAAAAAGAATACAACGAAACCTTCGAAATTGATGAGTATTTTTTCTCTAAAAAAGCACAATTTGTTCAGTTAATTAAAGTAACAAATCCAAATCTTAAGGAAATTAAAGTAGCGGTAGAAGGTCAAGCTTGTATTGAAGGTAAATGTGTTCAAGAAGACGATAATTTTACTTTTAAACTTCCTGAGATTAAAGTTGCAACTAAAGTAGAAGAAGTTGTTGAAGAAACACCAAAAGAAGCAATTGTTTCAACAGAAACAGTTTCAAATAATATAGATTCACCAACAAATTCAATTGAAAACGCTTCAATTTCTAACGAAGATTCTTCTACAAAAACTATAATTGCAGACGAACCAGTTGAAGAAGAAAAGAGTCTTTGGGGTATTTTTATACTAGCATTTTTAGGAGGATTTGCAGCACTATTAACGCCTTGTGTATTTCCAATGATTCCAATGACAGTGAGTTTTTTTACTAAACAAAGTAAAACTAAAGCTGAAGGAAAAAGAAACGCTATTTTGTATGGAATTTCAATCATTTTAATCTATGTTTTATTAGGCTCATTAGTTACTGGAATTTTTGGTGCTGATGCTTTAAATGCTTTATCTACAAACGTTTGGTTTAATGTGATTTTCTTTTTGTTATTGGTTTTCTTC
This sequence comes from Flavobacterium sp., assembly GCF_965657075.1. Taxonomy (GTDB): domain Bacteria; phylum Bacteroidota; class Bacteroidia; order Flavobacteriales; family Flavobacteriaceae; genus Flavobacterium. Next base: position 131,498 of record NZ_CBFHMV010000003.1, on the reverse strand, counting down.
GCAACATCATTCTTAGGAGCTTTTGAAATTTTATTACCAAATTCATGGGCAAATAAAGTTGACAAACAAGCTGATAGAGGTGGATTTATCGGAATCTTATTCATGGCTTTAGCTTTAGCAATAGTTTCCTTTTCTTGTACAGGTCCAATTGTTGGAACTTTATTAGTAGAAGCAGCTTCAAAAGGTGGATTAGCTCCAATTGTTGGAATGGTTGGTTTTTCTTTAGCTTTAGCGTTACCTTTTATGTTATTTGCCATGTTTCCAGGTTGGATGAATTCTTTGCCAAAATCTGGTGGTTGGTTAAATACGGTCAAAGTTTCATTAGGATTTTTAGAATTAGCTTTGGCTTTCAAATTCTTATCTAATGCAGACTTAGTAGTACAAGGACATTGGTTAGAAAGAGAATTATTCTTAATCATATGGATTGTGATTTTTGGAGCTTGGGCAATGTATTTGTTTGGAAAATTAATGTTGCCACACGATAGTCCAATTTCCTACTTATCCGTTGGAAGATTATACATGGCAATTTTAGTTTCTATGTTTACTTTATATTTAATTCCAGGACTTTGGGGAGCACCTTTAAAATTAATTTCAGGTTTTCCACCACCAATGACGTATAGTGAAAGTCCAAATGGAGTTGGTTATAAAAATGATGGCAATTTAGGAACAATGGTAGCTTTACCAGAACATGCACATAAAGGTCCTCATGGAATTGTAGCTTTTCATGATTACGAAAAAGGTTTAGCTTACGCAAAAGAGGTTGGAAAACCAATTCTATTAGATTTTACGGGTTATGCTTGTGTAAATTGTAGAAAAATGGAAGACTTCGTTTGGTCTAAACCACAAATCTTACCAATATTAAAAGATGATTTTGTGTTGATTTCATTGTATGTTGATGCTAAAGAAGAATTACCCAAAGAAGAGCAATATGTTTCTAAAGAAACTGGAAAAGAAATAGTTTCTGTAGGAAATAAATGGAGTGATTATCAGATAACTAGATACAAAAATAATGCACAACCTTATTATATCATTTTAGATGATAATGGTAAAGATTTAAACAAACCCGTAGGATATACTCCAGATGTAGAAGAATATCAAGCTTGGTTGGATAAAGGTTTGAAAGCTTTTAAAAAGTAATTATTTATTGTCATTCTGAATTTGCTTGTGTTGAATTTATTTCGGTAATTCAGAATCTAAAAAATCCCAGTCATTAGTTTGATTGGGATTTTTTATTCCACTCTTTTTTCAATATAATCAGAATTTAAAAGATACAAAGCACCCATATATTGAAGATTAAACGAAACCAAATCGCCCACTTTATACTTGTTTTTAGAGTTGCTAATATCAATTACAGTCATATCTGAACTTGAATCAATTATAGTTATAGAAGCGTCAGTAGGTGCTAAGTATTGAGGTTGCATGTCTAGTAAACCAAAATCTAAAATGGCACGTAATGAAGTTTCACTTAAATCTGTGTTTTCATCTAATTCATAAGTATTTCCAGCTACATTTTCTCCTAATTCTCCAATTGGATTATTTGGTTTTTCAGTAATTTCAATGATTTCTGCATATAATTTAAATACATCATTATGCATTCCTGTCATAGTTTCTCCAGTAAATAAATCTTTTCCAAAGAAAATAGCTTCACCCACACGAAAATGATTCACAGCCATTGGTCGAGCATTTTTCAACATTAGCGGAACAGCCACTGAAGTTCCACCAGAAACCCATGGAATTTTTACGTTGAATTTAGCTTCAATTAACTGTTTGTATAAACTCAATTGGATTAATTTATCTTGGGTTGGCATTACACCACTTAAACAGTTTAAATTAGTACCAATTCCTCTAATTTCAATATTGGGTAAACTGAATACTTTTTCATAAAATGACATTAGTTCTTCTCCCAAAACACCTTCACGCAAATCACCCATTTCAATCATGATGATTATTTTATGAGTTTTGTTTTGCTTTTTAGCTTCTTCAGATAAAAGTTTAATGGTATAAATTTCGGTATTAAAACTTACATCAGCATATTTTACAATTTTTTCAATATTCAATTTGGAAGGTGGTTTGATGTAGACCGTTTGGATTTCAGAATTTAGTTTTTTGATTTTCTTCAAATTACTAATTCTCGAATCATGCATTTCTTTAACACCTAGATTGATGAGTTCTTTTATGTAAATTGTATTTCCGCAAAGCAATTTGGTTACAATACCCCATTCGATATTTCTTTCTTTAAATAGCGTATCCAGAAAAGTGTAATTTTCTTTTAATTTTTCGCGATATAACTTTATAATTGCCATTTTTTATTTCGTTAAACGCATTTCTAAATATTTATTGGTAAACCCTAATTTTTCATATAATATTTTTGCAGGATTATCAGGTTCAACATGTAATGCTATACTACCATTAGCAGTATCAATGGCTTTTTGCATTAATTTTTTACCAAACCCTTTTCCACGTTGGCTGTTATCTACTGCAATATATACCAAGATATTTTCAGGAATAAATCCACTCATTCCAGTATTGTTTAAAATGACAACTCCAAAAATTTTTTCTTCGTCTAAACCAACAATTATTGTTCCACCTTTTTCAGGATTCATAGCATAATCAATACATTTTAATATGTCTTCTGTTTTGTCACCATATTGTTCTAAATGTGTAAATAGAAAATTTGCAATTGTTGAATGTGAATATGTTTTATTTTCTCCAGTTTCTGGAGTTATGATTTTAAATTCCATTTGAATTTAATAAGTTTTAATGATGTTAACCGATATGGATTTTCCAAAGTGGTTTAAGATGCAAAATGTTGCAAAAGAAGAAATAAGTACAACTTCAGAATTGAAGTTTAGAATAGAATTAAATCCAATCTTATTTCAAATATTAATTTTACAAAGGTAAGGAAATTTAACCAAATGCTTTTTCTTATATTAAATAGAGTCAAAAAAAATTTGGATATTTTAATTTATTTTTTAGATATTTGCATCTGTATAAGCCATTTAAAATTAAAAGTATAAGCCATGTTAGTAAAAGTCTTTGGAAGCGCCGTCTTTGGCGTTGAAGCCACAACCATTACCGTAGAGGTAAACATTGACAAAGGAATTGGATACCATTTAGTAGGATTACCAGATTCTGCGATTAAAGAAAGCAGTTATCGAATTGCTGCTGCACTCAAAAATAATAACTACGAACTTCCCGGAAAAAAGATTACGATAAATATGGCTCCAGCCGATTTGCGTAAAGAAGGTTCTGCTTATGATTTAACCTTAGCTGTTGGAATTTTAGTTGCATCTTACCAAATTAAAGCTGAAAGCTTATCGGAATATGTCATTATGGGAGAATTATCTCTTGATGGTGGATTGCAACCTATAAAAGGGGCTTTATCCATTGCTATTAAAGCGAAAGAAGAGGGTTTTAAAGGTTTGTTTTTACCGATTCAGAATGTAAAAGAAGCAGCAATTGTGGAAGGTTTGGATGTTTATGGAATTGAAAATGTGTTGCAAATTATAGATTTTTTTGAAGGAAGAGGAACTATTGAACCTACAATAATTGATACTAAAGAAGAATTTTCCAAAACATTAGAATTTCCAGAATTTGATTTTTCTGATGTAAAGGGACAAGAATCCATTAAACGTTGCATGGAAATTGCCGCTGCTGGTGGACATAATATTATTTTAATTGGACCACCTGGTTCAGGAAAAACTATGTTAGCCAAACGTTTGCCAAGTATTTTGCCACCAATGACTATGAAAGAAGCTTTGGAAACCACAAAAATTCATTCGGTTGCTGGAAAAACAAAGGAAGTTGGTTTAATGGCACAAAGACCTTTTAGAAGTCCACATCACACAGCATCGAGTGTTTCCCTTGTAGGTGGTGGAAGTTATCCTCAACCAGGAGAGATTTCTTTAGCTCACAATGGAGTTTTATTTTTAGATGAATTACCTGAATTTAAACGAGAAGTTTTAGAAGTAATGCGACAACCTCTAGAAGATAGAGAAGTTACAATTTCTAGAGCCAAATTTACGATTACTTATCCTTCTTCTTTTATGTTGGTAGCAAGTATGAATCCAAGTCCAGGGGGTTATTTTAATGATCCTGATGCACCTGTTACTTCATCCCCAATGGAAATGCAACGTTATTTGAGTAAGATTTCTGGACCTTTATTGGATAGAATAGATATTCACATTGAAGTTACACCAGTTCCATTTGAAAAACTAACAGAAACTAGAAAAGCTGAATCTAGTGTTGAAATTCGAAAACGAGTTACAAAAGCTAGAGAAATTCAATCATTGCGATTTGAAAATTTTGAAAACTTACATTATAATGCGCAAATGAGCAGTAAACAAATAAGACAATATTGTGAATTAAATGAATCATCATTACAAATGCTAAAAACAGCTATGGAACGATTAAATTTATCCGCTAGAGCTTATGATAGAATTTTAAAAGTTGCTAGAACCATTGCAGATTTAGAAGCATCAGAAAATGTGAATTCCAATCATATTGCAGAAGCCATTCAATATAGAAGTTTGGATAGAGATGGGTGGTTGGGATAAAAAAAGGCCTCTAGTATAAACTAGAGGCAAATATAAATTATTCAAAAAATTCCTCTTGTTTTGAGTCAAGATGAATCCATTTTTTGTTGCTGTTTAAAATGAAGGAACCAATATGTTCTTTATTCCAATTATTTGGATGAATTAAAGATAGAAAGTTAGAACCATCTTTTCCTAAATATAAATGATATGTTTCACCAATTACTGGTTCAAATGAAAATTTGGCATTGTAAACAATTTCATTCCATTCATATTCCTGCATTAATTTTTCATATTGAACCTTCAATTCATTGAACTTGGTTTCAAATTCTTTATTAACATTTCTAACTCCTTTATTTTTCCAATCAACAATATTATCGATTTTAATTGCAGGTGCACCTACACTAGTTGAATACGATAGAGAATGCGCATTGTATCCATCTTCTTCTGAAAATACTACGTTATCAGGAATTTTATTTTTCATTTTATCGTTTAGAAATTTTATTGTTGGTTATAGCTCTTTGTAGTTTGCATTTGAATCTATCAATGCCTTCTACACGTTTAGCTAAATGTTTAGTTTTACAGTTTTCAACTCTTTTTCGCCATAATTTGTAACTGCTGAATTTAAGTTCTCTTTTCATTATAACTTTAACATCAGCTTCATTTAAACCAAACTGAAATTTTATGGCATCAAAAGGAGTTCTGTCTTCCCAAGCCATTTCTATAATTCTATCAATTTCAATTTCTGTAAAGTCTTTTTTAGAAACAACGGTCATTTGTTTGATTTTTAATTAAAAAAGTTAAACAAAATTACAAAAAAAAATGGAATAAAAAACAGTTTGGGGCTAAAGATGCTTTTTCCAATACCTTTTTCCATAACCACAAAAAATTTCATTTTGAGTTTTAATGTTTTTTGTAGCTATAATACAAACATTATGTTCATCATCTAAAGAAATTTTTGCATTATTTTTGAATTCTGAAATTTCAAAAGCTTCCGCATCATTGGCATATTTTGCAAAACATTCAACAAGCATTGAATCCATTATAGTTCCATCAATCATATTGATAAAATATTTGTCATTTCCGTTCGCAACACGATTTTTGGCTTCCATTTCAGTTAAGATTTCACCTTCAAAAACCGCAATAATTTCGTGTTTATAAATATCTATACCAGTAAACAAACCTTTACCAGCATTGGGTAATTTCGATTTTTTGATAAATAAATAATCGGATTCTAATGCCTCTATTTTTAATGATGAATTATTCAGGGTTTTTATTTTTGAATGAATAACAAATATAAGTAAACCTAAACAAATCTAGCCTATTCTACAAATTTATAATATCTAGCTCCTTTTAAAACTGGATTTTCTTTTTCGATATAATCTAATACGAATTCATTTGTCGGATTTAAAACAGCAGTTTTTAATTCTTTTTTATGAAGTTTTTCATAAGTTTCGAAATCGATGGCTGTTCTTTGTTCTAAAACTTCAAATAATTTGGTTTTTTCAATTTTTGACTGCCAGTTTTCTTCCACAATTCCTTCAAAAACTTTTGATTTTGAACCACTTCCATATGCTATAAATCCAGTTTTCTTATTGGTTAGAGCAATATTTTCTTTTGAATTATAGTAAAGAGCTGATAAAAATCCTAAAAAGATGGAACCTGTGTAAATATTTCCAACATCACCTGATGCTATTTCAGTTGGTTTTATTTTTTGATTTACGAGTTTTAGATACTCTTCCGATTTGCTTAAAGAACGCATTTTATCTTTTATATTTTCTCCTTCTTGTGCTTCTAATAGACTAGAATTTTCATTAGCAAAAATTTCAATAAAAGTTCTTCTTCCTTGAAAACAGTAGGGTAGATGCATGAAAATTAAATCCCAATTATTAAAAACTATTTCTTTTTGATCGCTTTCTTTTTTGTAATTTTTGTAAGCGTCAGAAATCCTGTTGATGTAACAAGTATTTGAGTATTGTCCATCAAAAACAGGCTGTTCTTTGGTAATTGTAATTTCGGTTTCTAAAATTCCGAACCAATTTTCGTTATTTGAGTTGTTGTTAATTTCAGTTTTCTCAATAGTAACTTTTGGTTTAAAGAAATCAAAAACACCGCTTGTTGAAACTCCGGTTTCAGACGAAAAAGATATAATACTTGGATTTGAAGTTATCAACATAGCAATTGCTCCAGCTCCTTGTGTATATTCACCAGTCGAATTTAAATCATATTTAGCATTGTCTGTTGAAATTACAATAGCTTTTTTTGTTGGATTTAAACGTACATAATCCACACAATTTTGTAACGCATCAACTGCTCCAATACATGCGAAAGTAAAATCAACCACATCACAATTTTGGAAAGAATTTGCTCCAACTTTTTGTTCAACTACTTGTAAAATATAGGATGCAACAGGTTTTGAATTATCAACACTACTTTCTGTTCCAACATAAATTCGAGAAATTTCTGAAGGATTTAAATTTTCTTGTTGTATTAATTTATAAAAAGCATTAGAACCTAAAGTTATAATATCTTGATTAACATCTAAGAAACTCATTTTTTGAAGTCCTAAACCTTTGGTTAGTTTTTCAGGTTCAATGTTTCTATTTTGAGCTAAAACTTCTATGGGTAAATATATCTTGGGAACATCAAATTGTAGGGCTTCTATTCCGACTTTCATAATCAAATTTTTAAAAATTGAAATCAAAATTAAGGATTGATTTTAAAATTGAAATCAAACAAATTATAAAATTTAATTTAAGGTTTAAGTTTTACGAATGTGAGAATTTTATACTTGTTTTATTCAGAATATTATAAAAAAAAGAGCTACTTAATTAGTAACTCTTTTTAGTTTTTATTGAAGAATTTCTTTAAAGGTATCATGTTGATTTATATCACCAGAATTATAACCTTTCATAAACCATTTCATTCGTTGTTCAGAAGAACCATGTGTAAATGTTTCTTGATTTACATGACCTTGCATTTTAGATTGAATGGCATCATCACCAACAGCATGAGCTGCACTCAAAGCTTCTTCAATATCACCAGCTTCTAATAGGTTTTTATTGTAATGAGCCCAAAGACCAGCGTAAAAATCAGCTTGTAATTCTAAGGCAACAGAGTACTTATTAGCTGCTGCTTGACTTTTTCCTTGTTGTGCTTGTCTGACTTTTTGTGAAGTTCCTAAAAGAGTTTGAACGTGGTGTCCTATTTCATGAGCAATTACATAAGCAATGGCAAAATCACCACCTTTAGCTCCAAATCTTGTGCGAAGTTCTTCAAAAAATGTTAAATCCATATACACTTTTCTATCAGCTGGACAATAAAAAGGGCCTGAAGCAGCGGTTGCTCCTCCACAAGCAGTTTCCACAGTATCTGAAAATAATACCATTCCTGGCTCTTGGTAGGTTCCAATGTTACTTTCTTTAAATATTTTAGACCAAGTTTCATTATTATATACAAATACAGCTTCGGAGAATTCACCTAATTCTTTTTCAGCTGATGTAAGTTCTCTTGTTGAAGTTGCTTGCGATTTTGTTTGAGCACCTTGAGTTTGTTCTAAAATAGTACCAATAGTTTGTCCAGTTTCTCCGCCAAAAATATTAAGTAATAAAATAACAATACCAATCATTCCACCACCTACTAATGCTTTACCACCACCAGACATTGTTCTTCGGTCTTCAAAGGAGTCACTTTTTTTTCTTTCCCATTTCATACTTTAATTGCTTAAATTAATTATTCAATTCCAATTTCGTCTATAATTGATTTTTCTTCAAATCCAACAGCTTCATGGTAAATAGCATAGTTTATGGAATAGATGTATGAAAAAGTAAAAAATATTCCAATACATAAACCTAATAGTCCCAATATAGCAAAAATTACTCCAAGTAACATGGCAACCAATATGTGAAAAGGTTGTTTTAAAAATAGTTGAATTCCGATACGAATAGCATCAATATAATTTAAGTTTTTATAAATGATTAAAGGAATTGTAAATACTGAAAATAAGCCAATAACTATTTGAAAAACAATATCAAATATAGCTAAGTCAGTTGATACTAAAACTATATTTATTATTGATTTTAAGAATCCAATTAATAAATAACTCAAAAATAAATTTTTAAAATAGGGTGGTTTGTAAAAGTCGAAAAACACACTAATTCCTAAATCTTGATTAGTTTTTGCTAAATGATTTATGTGTATGAATCCTGCAACTATAGGTGCTGAAAGTGCACTTATTACGCTAGATAATATTAGATTAACCAACATAAATACAGGTTCAGTTGACAAGGTTTCAAACTGTAACATTGTTTCAGTAAAGTTGGTAAAACCATAAGCCAAACCAAATATTCCTCCAAAAATAAATAAAGAAATAATACATAATAGGACAAAACCTACAGTGGAATATAAAAAGGATTTTTTAAATGTTAAAAAGCTAACATCTAATATTTTACCAATATCTAAAAAATAACCTTTGTTGACTAAAGTATCTAAATCGTTTGTTTTGTTTTCCATAATTTTATTAAAATCCTATTCTGAAACCTAAATATAAATCTGCTTGTTTTGTATCGTCTAATGCTGCTGTTAAAATAGAGCCTGAACCTATAAAGAATCCACCTAATCGAACTCCAAAACCACCAGTAAATCCAGAAATTTCGTTATTTGATAATGGTACATAAAATTCATAGTCTTCACTTGAAAATCTTGGTGTAATTGTAATACTGTTTTGAGTTGTAGTATAATCGTTATCGCTGTCTTCAGAAATTTTTTGTTGTGTGTAAGCACTAATTCTGAATTTTCCTCCTAATCTTAGATCAGCGTAAGCAGAAAAAAGTGTTGGAAGATTGATTTTGAAATCCTTACTTTCATTATTTTTTATAAAATCAATGTTACCAGCAGCATTTTCAGCAATTAAAATGTTTTCAATTTGTTGTAAATCATCAATATCCTGAAATTGATTCAAATCTAATGCTTGAGAGCCTTGAATACTTAAGTTATAATCCGTAGAAACATTATTAGCAGCTTTAAAAGTCATAGAACCTATATTTCTGATGGCAATACCTGAATTAAAAACATAGTCATTCTTTTTATCAGTATCTTTAATTTTAAAATTCAAACCAAAATCAGCTGCATAGCCGTTAATTCCAGTACTAAAAAATTCATTAAAGTTGTTAGCATCTGTGAAACCGTTTGCAATTGGACCCGAATAAGCAATGTTAACGTTGGCGCTTGCATTTATTAAATTAACTTGTGTGCCCACATTTTGAATAGTTCCAAAAAATTTATCAGCTCCTAAATTGGCATAAGAACTTGGAAACAGTAAGCGAATATTTGTACCTAAATTAAACTTATATTTTTCATCTTCAAAAAGATTTCTTGCTATAGTAAATCCTAGTTCGCCCCAACTTGCCGCGTTAATTTTTTGATTGAATTTACTTCCAATTGAAGTGCTTGAAAGTAATGCGTTTGAATTTACTAGAGCATCTCCTAAGTTAACATCTACATCAATAATATTTGCTTTTGCAACAGCATTCGAATAAACACCAAAAGCCCATTTATTTGAAGTAAAGGCAAAACCTGGTCCATTTACAAGTAAATCTAAACGCATGTTTACAGGCTCATTACCGTTAAAAATTAAATCTTCAATATCATTTGAATTTACGATATCTTGAAAACTAATTTTATTGTTTGAAATGTTTAAACTTGTTGTAAAAATATTGATTTCGAAACTGTTAGAAAGATTTGATAATTCAGCTGGATTGAAATTAGCATTTAAAATTCCGACTCTTCTTGCAGTATTGATTCCAGAAAAATGTTCTTGTGAAAATCCGAACTGCAATGAAATGATTGCGGTTAATAAAATTATTTTTCTCATGTATGTAAAATTTATTTTTTTTGCGACATACAAAAATATCAATTTTATTCATAAAAAAAAGGGTTATTTAACCTAAATCATAAAGCTTTCCAAATACTATCGTTGGGAACAGGAGCAATAATTGTAAGTTCTTCTTTGGTAACAGGATGTGTAAAACTTAATTTTCTAGCATGAAGATGAATTCCACCATCAGGATTACTTCGATCAAAACCATATTTTAAATCGCCTTTTATTGGACAACCGATTGCTGCTAATTGAGCTCTAATTTGATGATGTCTTCCCGTATGAAGATTGATTTCTAGACCAAAATAATTATCTAATTTTTTGATGATTTTGTAATCTAGACTAGCTTTTTTACTTTCTGGAACTTCTTTAGTGTGAGCTTTTGAAGTGTTGTTCTTGGGATTTCGTTTGAGATAATGAATTAAAGTATCATTTTCTTTTGGAGGACTATTTTTAACAACAGCCCAATATGTTTTTTGGGTTTCTCTGTTTTTAAAAGCATCGTTTAAACGCGATAAAGCTTTTGATGTTTTGGCAAAAACAACTATTCCGGTGGTTGGTCTATCCAAACGATGAATTACACCTAAGTACACTTCGCCAGGTTTTTTGTATTTGTCTTTGATATATTCTTTAACTACTTTCGATAAAGGTTTGTCACCCGTTTTATCACCTTGTACAATATCACCAACACGTTTGTTAATCACAATAATATGGTTGTCTTCATGAAGAATTTGAAGGTTGACTCTCGTAGAGATTATCTTAGACATTTTGGATTTTTAGACTTGAACGAAACTTAGAAATCATTTTTACTATTTCAATTAATTGAAGACATAATTTATCAGATTCTTCAATTGTAATAAAATTTAAATCGGTAGCAATTAAAATTTGAGTTTCTATTTCATAAGCTGAGCCAATTGCAATTTCAAGAAATCTTGAAAATTCTTTATTTGAATTTCTAGAAGAACCTTCAGCTATATTTGAAGGTATTGATACCGATGCTCTCCTCAATTGATTTGTTAATCCAAATTTTTCTTCAGATGGGAAATTTGATGTTGACAAATATATTTCAGAACAAAATAGTCTGCTTTTTTGCCAAATTATTAACTCTTTAAATTGATGCATAATACTATTTTTCTAAAAAATCTAATATATCTAAAATGTCTAAAATGTCTAAAATTTCTAATTAGTATTGTTCATTTTCATTAGGAAAATCAACAGCTTTTACATCAGAAACATATTGTCCAATAGCTTTTGTCATTTGATCAAATAAATCTAAATAACGTCTTAGAAATCTTGGGTTAAATTCATTGTTCATTCCTAACATGTCATGAATTACTAATACTTGACCATCAACACCACTTCCAGCACCAATTCCAATTACTGGAATCGATATACTTTCAGCAACTTTTTTGGCTAATGCAGCAGGGATTTTTTCTAAAACTAAAGCAAAACAACCAATTCTTTCAAGCATTTTGGCATCTTCAATAAGTTTATCAGCTTCTTCATCTTCTTTAGCTCTAACAGTGTAAGTCCCAAATTTATATATAGATTGTGGAGTAAGTCCTAAATGTCCCATTACAGGAATTCCAGCATTCAATATGCGTTTTATACTGTCTTTGATTTCGCTTCCGCCTTCAAGTTTTACCGCATGACCACCACTTTCTTTCATGATTCGAATGGCAGAACGTAATGCTTCTTTTGGATCCGATTGATAGCTTCCGAAAGGTAAATCTACCACAACCAAAGCACGTTCAATTGCTCTTACTACACCAGAAGCATGATATATCATTTGATCTAATGTAATAGGTAAAGTAGTTTCGTGCCCAGCCATAACATTACTTGCTGAATCTCCAACTAAAATAACATCAACACCAGCAGAATCAACAATTTTAGCCATTGTAAAATCATAAGCTGTTAACATAGAGATTTTTTCTCCATTTTGCTTCATCTCAATTAATGATTTTGTAGTGATTCTTTTATAATCTTTTTTAGCGACTGACATAGTATTTGTATATAATTTAAGCAAATGTAGTAAAACCAAATATCTTTCAAATTATGTATGAATAAAAAAACTCAAAAATTTATAAAAACCTAATTTATTGTAACGTTATTCATCATTTGTTTACTAATTATTTAAAATTTTATCATGCAAAGAATTATTTTATATTTGTTTTTAATCAGTACAAGTGTGTTTTATTCACAAGAAATAGAAGTTCAGAAAACCATTGATGCTTTTTTTGTTGGCTTAAATTCTAAAGATACTTTAACCATTAAAAAGACTTGTCATAAAGAAATCATATTACAATCTATAGTAGTAGAAAATCAATCCAAAAAATTACAAACAGATGATTACAATGATTTTTTAAAATCAATTGCAGATATTCCGAAAAATGTAATAATTAACGAGAAATTATTGAGTTATGAAATTCAAATTGATGATAATTTAGCACATGTTTGGACGCCTTATGAATTTTATGTTAATGGAGAATTAAGTCACAATGGTGCCAATTCTTTTACATTAATTAAACAAGATGATTCTTGGCAAATAATTCATATTATTGATACACGAAGAAGAGATTAGTTTTTAATGAATTTAGAATCTATTAAATAAGCTGTAGCACTTCCTATGAAATAACAAAACATATCCAACCAAAGAAAACCTTCTCCAAGCACGTAATGACCTAAAGTTGTTTTTCGAATTAAAACCAACCAATCCCACTGAATCAATTGAGAAGTTTCAATAGTAAAACAAAACAGAATACTAAACATTAAAATATGAATTCTATTTTTTGTTGGAAATAAAAAACAAAATATGAAATAGATTAACACAGAATAAAGCAAATCACCTATATATATAGGTATTAGATTTACTTTTCTTGAAAGTATTCCAATTATCATTACAAATAATAAAGTCAGGAAATATTTGAAGGTATTGCTTTTCAAATTAAAATTAACAATCCGCTAAATTAACCCCGATAGCTAAACCACCTTCAGAAGTTTCTTTATATTTGGTATTCATATCTTTAGCTGTTTCCCACATGGTATTTACAACTTTATCTAAGGGTACTTTTACATTTTTTGCGTCAGTTTCTAGAGCTAATTCAGCAGCGTTAATAGCTTTTATAGCACCCATAGTATTTCTTTCAATACAAGGCACTTGCACCAAACCGCCTATTGGATCACAAGTCATGCCCAAATGATGTTCCATTGCGATTTCTGCAGCAACCGTTACTTGTTCTGGAGTTCCACCCATTGCTTCACACAAAGCAGCAGCAGCCATAGCACTTGAAACTCCAATTTCAGCCTGACAACCACCCATTGCAGCACTAATTGTGGCTCCTTTTTTGAAAATACTACCAATTTCACCAGCTGTCATTAAAAAACGTTTGATATCTTCTGCACCTGCATGGTGATTTTCTATGACTAAATAATACATTAAAACAGCAGGAATTACGCCAGCACTTCCATTGGTTGGTGCAGTTACAACTCTTCCCAAAGAAGCATTTACTTCGTTAACTGATAAAGCAAAACAGCTTACCCATTTTAAAATTTGTCTAAATTTAACTTCTGTTTGTCTTATTACTTGCATCCAAGAATAAGGATCTTCATAAGGTAAAACTCCAATCAAGTTTTTATGCATGTCATAAGCTCTTCTTCTTACATTTAAACCACCAGGTAAAGTGCCTTCCGAATGACAACCAATGTACATACATTCTAACATGGTATCCCAAATACGCATTAATTCATTGTGAATAGCATCTTCCGAACGCATGGATTTTTCGTTTTCATATACAATTTCCCAAATTTGTTTTTTTTCTTGATTGCAAAAATTCAATAAATCATTTGCATTGTCAGTTCTAAAAGGGAAGGAACATTTTATTTCTTCATTTTTTGAGGAATTTACTAGTTCTTCCACTACCACAAAACCACCGCCAATAGAGTAGTAGGTAGTTTCATATTCTGTTTCATTAGTATAAGCAGTAAATTTTAAGCCATTGGAATGAAAAGGTAAAAACTCGCGATTAAAAATAATATCACTATCAAAATGAAAAGGAATAATAATTTCATTTCCAAGAAAAATTTCTTTCTTGTTTTTTATGGCAGTAATAATTACATCAATACTTTCAACAGGAATATATTCGGGATCAGCACCACTTAAACCTAACATTATTGCCAAATCTGTAGCATGACCTTTACCAGTTAATGACAATGAACCATATAAATCAACTTTAACACGATTGATGTGGTCAATAAGATTATTTTCTTTTAATTCTTTTAAAAAGCGTTCTGCGGCACGCCAAGGCCCAAGTGTGTGAGAACTTGAAGGTCCAACACCAATTTTCAACATATCAAAAACTGAAATACATTCCATAGCTAAATCGTTATAGTTGCAAAGATAATCGAAAGTTTAAGAGTTTAGAAGTTTAGAGGTTTAAAAGTTTTAAAGGAGTATTTCAACTTCAATCTTAAATATAAAAAAACCAAAAAAAATGTCATATTGTCATATTTTATTACTAAAACTGACAATTAATAAAAAGTTTTTGAGTTGGCATAGTCCTTGTCATATTGATAGTGAGTTTAAAAATTAAATAAATTAGAAATTAAACAATATGAGTAAAATTATTGGAATCGACTTAGGAACAACTAACTCTTGCGTTTCTGTAATGGAAGGTAGCGAACCAGTAGTAATTCCTAATGCTGAAGGAAAAAGAACAACACCGTCTGTAATTGCATTTGTAGAAGGTGGAGAAATTAAAGTTGGTGATGCTGCAAAACGTCAGGCTGTTACCAATCCTACAAAAACAATTGCTTCGGTAAAACGTTTTATGGGAAACAAATATTCTGAAAGTACTAAAGAAGCTTCAACAGTAGCTTACAAAGTAGTTAAAGGAGACAATGATACTCCAAGAGTAGATATTGATGGCAGATTATATACTCCGCAAGAATTATCAGCAATGACTCTTCAGAAAATGAAGAAAACAGCTGAAGATTATTTAGGACAAACAGTTACACAAGCGGTTATTACTGTACCTGCTTATTTTAACGATGCACAACGTCAGGCGACTAAAGAAGCTGGACAAATTGCAGGTTTAGAAGTAATGCGTATTATTAACGAGCCAACTGCTGCGGCATTAGCTTATGGATTAGATAAACAAGGTAAAGATCAAAAAATTGCAGTTTACGATTTAGGTGGTGGTACTTTTGATATTTCTATCCTTGAATTAGGTGATGGTGTATTTGAAGTTTTATCTACTAATGGCGATACTCATTTAGGTGGAGATGATTTTGACCAAGTTATTATTGACTGGTTAGCTACTGAATTCAACACTGCAGAAGGAATCGATTTAAGAAAAGATCCAATGGCATTACAGCGTTTAAAAGAAGCTGCTGAAAAAGCAAAAATTGAATTATCTGGTTCTGCTCAAACAGAAATCAACTTACCATACGTTACTGCAACTGCATCAGGTCCAAAACACTTGGTACAAACTTTAACAAGAGCTAAATTTGAACAATTAGCAGATACTTTAGTAAAACGTTCTATGGAACCAGTGGCTAAAGCTTTAAAAGATGCAGGTTTATCAACATCTGATATTGACGAAGTAATTTTAGTAGGTGGTTCTACAAGAATACCAGTTATTCAAGAACAAGTTGAAAAATTCTTTGGTAAAAAAGCCTCAAAAGGTGTAAACCCTGACGAAGTTGTAGCTATTGGAGCTGCTATTCAAGGTGGTGTATTATCTGGAGATGTAAAAGATGTATTGTTGTTAGATGTTACACCTTTGTCTTTAGGTATCGAAACTATGGGTGGTGTTATGACTACATTAATTGAATCAAACACAACAATCCCAACCAAAAAATCACAGATATTTTCAACAGCTGCCGATAATCAACCAACAGTAGAATTACACGTTTTACAAGGAGCAAGAGCAATGGCTGCAGACAATAAAACAATTGGTCGTTTTAACTTAGATGGTATTCCACCAGCACCAAGAGGAGTTCCTCAAATTGAAGTAACTTTCGATATTGATGCAAACGGAATTATTAAAGTTTCTGCTACAGATAAAGGAACTGGAAAATCTCACGATATTAGAATTGAAGCTTCTTCTGGATTAACAGCTGAAGAAATTGAAAGAATGAAAAAAGATGCTGAAGCAAATGCAGATGCAGATAAACAAGCAAAAGAAAGAGTTGAAAAATTGAATCAGGCTGATGCTATGATTTTTCAAACGGAAAGCCAATTGAAAGAATTAGGTGATAAATTATCTGATGAACATAAAACAGCTATCGAATTTGCTTTAACTGAATTAAGAATGGCGCACCAATCGCAAGATTTAGCTGCCATTGATAAAGGTTTGGAAAACATTAACGCTGCATGGAAAACAGCTACAGAAGCAATGTATGCTCAAGGTGATCAAGGTGCTGCTCAAGACGCACAACCTCAAGCTGATGCAACTGGAGACCAAACTCAAGATGTAGAATTTGAAGAAGTAAAAGAATAACTAAAATTTAAATTTAGTTTATAATTTGAAACCGAGTAAGTAATTACTCGGTTTTTTGTTTTATAAACATCTTAATAATGATGTATACATGGGGAAAGGTAATTGCAGCCAAAAATGAAAAAAAGATAGATTCAAATATTATCTCATCTTTTAAAATTACATAAAGAATTAAAATTCCGAAAAGCGAAATTATCCAAAAAGGAAATGCCGTAATAATATATTTTTTAATGTTTTCAATATTAATGGAACCGTGCATAAAATTAATTTGATCTCTTATAGAAGGTAAACTGTGCCAAATAACAAAGTATATTGCAAATGCCCAAATTAAATTAGCAGTTTTAAAAATTACTGTAAAAACAATTAAGTAAAATATATTGATTATAAGTTTTTCTCTAAAAATTTCTAAATTTTTATACAATAGAAAACCAAAAAGTAATAATAAACCCATGGTTGCAAAAAGTATGTAATTAAAGTTTAAGTTAGAAATAGAGTAATTTGTAATAGAAGAAATAATGGTTTTTACTTTTACTTCATGCGATTGAAATAAAATGACAAGAATATTAAAACCATAAATGAACTGAAAAATAACTATAGGTATCAAAAATCTTTTATTTTTTAAAAATTGCCAATGTTGTTCTCCAAAATGATAGGAACTCACTATAATAAATAGCAATAACCCAATCACAGGAACATAACAAAACAATAATGTACCTAATAACACAACTGCTACATAATAGGCTATAATTTTCGTATTTGTTAATGATTTTTTTAATACTGTTTTATTAATCAACAATATATCATTTGATCCATGCAGTATTCCAATTAGAAAAATGAAAATAAATCCAATGATTAATTGCCACTTATCGTTTAAATAAGAGTTCATCCATAAACCTATAAAACTTATAAATAATGATATTTTATCAAGCTTAGACATATGTTATAATTTTTTTGTTTAAAGATATTAAAAAAAAACTAAACAAAGCTTGTTTATTTGTTTAACGTTTTGTAGATTTGATAAAACAAAAGTATATTAATTATTAAATTAACAAATTATGATGAGTTCAATTGCTTTATTCGCAAGTGTTGGAAAATTAAGTCCAACGGATTATGTAGGTTTTACTTTTTTTGTAGGATGTATGGCCATGATGGCTGCATCAGCTTTTTTCTTTTTATCGTTAAATCAATTCGATAAAAAATGGAGAACTTCGGTTCTTGTTTCTGGTTTAATTACATTTATTGCTGCTGTTCATTATTTTTACATGAGAGATTATTGGGCAAGTTTTGGAGAATCACCTACATTTTTTAGATATGTAGATTGGGTTTTAACTGTGCCATTAATGTGCTTAGAGTTTTATTTAATTTTAAAAGTAGCTGGAGCAAAACAATCATTGTTATGGAAAATGGTAGTTTATTCTGTAATAATGTTGGTAACAGGTTATTTTGGTGAAGTTGTATTTACCGATAGTGCTGCATTATGGGGATTCATCTCAGGAGTTGCATATTTTGCAATAGTTTATGAAATTTGGTTGGGTGAAGCATCAAAATTAGCAAAAGCTGCTGGTGGAGAAGTTTTAAAAGCACACAAAATTTTATGTTGGTTTGTATTAGTGGGTTGGGCTATTTATCCTTTAGGATACATGATGGGAACAACTGGTTGGTATAATGGAATCATTCCAGCAGGTAATATTGATGTGGCTTACAACATTGCAGATGCTATTAACAAAATTGGATTTGGCTTAGTAATTTATACTTTAGCAGTAAAATCTCAAAAAGATTAATTATTGTTTTAAAAATTGCTAGAAAAAAAACCGTTTCAATGTAAATTGAAACGGTTTTTAGTTTTATAACTATTTTAAATGCTATTTAGGATTTAATCCATTATCAATTTTAGAAACTAAATCTGATAAATGAAATTTACTTAATCGATCAGTAGAATTAGCAGCACCTAATTTTAACTGATTTTTTAATTCTAACAATTGTCCTCTTGCAATTGAAGGAATATCCGTTTCACTATATTTTACAGGTCTTCTGTTTAAACCAGATGCTGTTTTCTTGCCATCATTATCAAGAGCGTTAATTAAATTATTGACAAATAATTTTTGTAAATTTCTACGATAGACATCAATTGGTGCATTGGTTGTTAATTCAGAAAAAATTCCTTTTCTAACATCAGACATTAGCTCATCAACAGAATAATTTTTCTTATCTAAGGCAGAAGTTTCTATCAAACGAATTAATCTATCACCCGAAAATAAACTGTTAAGCGTTCCTCCTTGCAATGATTTCATAGCTTCAACGCCACTATCAGGATTTATTTTACTAATTATGTTTTGGTCTAATAACCAAGTTGGTGTTTTAAACAATTGATCGTTTAAGAATTTAACAGCTTCATTTTGAATGCTTGAAGGAACAACTTCATACATATTACCTTCCATATCAGCGGTTTTTGGAGTTTCGTAAATTCCACCAACATTTTTAGTAACATGTCCCATGTATCTTCTGAATTGTCCGGTTAATGAATTGTATAAACCCTCTAATTCTTCATAATCTTCACCGTCTTCTTTACTCCAAGTAATTAACTGAGGTAATATTCTTTTTAAATTTCTGATTCCATATTCAGAAGCTTTCATGGCATTGTCACCTAAATCTTCTGTTTGATATCTTGGATCATACGGACTAGTTTCAGTACCAAACCATAAACGTCTGTTTTTGTAAGCATCTTTAACCATATTATTTAACAAAGCTTTTTCTTCTTTTTCAGATTTAGCATCTGCAAAGTAAGTATAACCCCATTTAATAGCCCATTTGTCATAATCTCCAATTCTTGGAAACAAATCTTTAACTCCATCTTCTGGTTGTGCTACATAATTAAATCGTGCATAATCCATGATAGAAGATGTGTGACCGTTTTTCTTTTGATAGTCAGGATTTCTTAGCATTTCAACAGGAGTTGCATTACTAGCACCCATATTATGACGTAATCCTAAAGTATGTCCAACTTCGTGAGACGATACAAAACGAATTAATTCGCCCATTAATTCATCATTAAATTTCATATTTCTAGCAGCAGGATCAACAGCAGCAGTTTGAATTAAATACCAATCACGTAATAAACTCATGATGTTATGGTACCAACCAATATGACTTTCCATAATTTCTCCGGTTCTTGGATCATGAACATTTGGTCCGTAAGCATTTTGAATATCAGCAGCAAAATAGCGTACCACTGAATATCTTGCATCTTCTAAACTCATTGTAGGATCATTCTCTGGCCAATATTCACCACGAATTGCATTTTTCCATCCAGCAAATTCAAAAGCCTCTTGCCAATCATCAATTCCTGCTTTAATGTATTTTTTCCATTTATCTGGAGTTGCAGGATCAATGTAATATACTAAAGGTTTTTTAGGTTCAATTAATTCTCCTCTTTTTTGTTTTTCAGCATCTTCTTCATTTTTAGGTTCTAAACGCCATCTAACTGCAAAAATATCAGTATCTGATTTCAATGAATTTTCTTCAAAAACATCGTAACCGTTAGCAAAATAACCTACACGTTTATCAAAAGCTCTTTTACGCATTGGTTTTTCAGGCAATAAAATCATAGAAGTATTTAACTCTAAAGTAACAACACCAGCATCCAAAGCAGCAGGGAAATTTGTTCCAATTCGTGGTGCAGGTGACATTGAAATTTGTGGAGCTTTGGTACTAAAAGTTTTTACAGAACGAATTTCAGTATTTATTGGGAAAGATTTTATTCCTTCGATAAACGATTTATCTTTTTGAAATCCTTGTATGTTTAGCAACTGTTTTCTGATTGGATCAATAGAAAATGTTTGTAAATCAGCATCAAACAATGAAGTTACATCAAAAACATATCCTTTTATTTCTTTTCCATCTTTATTGTAAGCCATAACATCAAAGTTGCCAATAATTGGATCAGCACTTGAATTTTTTACAGCTTTTGTTATGGGTGAATCTTCATTAGGAGTTGCAATCACGTAAGTAACTGATCTCAAAAGGATGTTATCATTCAAACCCTTTTCAAATTTGATTACCTGACGATTAACTTCCTCACCGCCAAAAATTCCACCACCAGCAGGAGTTTTAGAATATCTTGTAATTGTCATAATTTCTTTTCCTAACAAAGCTTCAGAAACTTCAAATAGAAATTTGTCACCCACTTTATGGACATCAATCAAACCTTTTTGTGTAACTGCAGACGAGTCAATTACTTTGTTGTAAGGCTTGGGTTTTTTTGGATCTGGTTTTTTTGCATCCATGTTCATTGCAGGTACTGATGGAGCACCTTTTTTGTCTTTTTTCTTTTTCTGTGCAAATGTGTCAACAGAAAATAGCAATAAAAAACAGGTCGAAATCAAGAAGAGTTTCTTTATCATATTTATGTTATTATAGTTTATAAATCAAATTTATTTTTTTTATTCCTAATATCTATTTTGTTAAGAAAATTATTGGTTTTTTTTAACATAATTTCAAGTCAAAATAGTATGCATGCATAGTAAATTGATATTTATTTTATATATTTGATAAATCAAAAAAACAAAATCATGCAAAAACAATCTTTAACGTCTTTATTAAACATCAGAAAACCTTTAATTATGGCTCCGATGTTTTTAGTTTCCAATACAAAAATGGTAATTGAAGGAATGAAAAGTGGTGTTGCAGGATGTATTCCAGCTTTAAACTACAGAACTTTAGAAGAATTAAGAAATTCTATAAACGAATTAAAAGCTGCAAAAGTTGATGGTGGTTCCTTTGGCTATAATTTAATAGTAAATAAATCAAATTTAAAATATAAAGAGCAATTGCAAGTTATTTGTGAAGAAGGTGTAGATTTTATAATTACTTCATTGGGAAGTCCTGAAGAAATTATCAAAGAAGCACATAAAGTAGGAATTAAGGTTTTTTGTGATGTCACCGATTTGGCTTTTGCTCAAAAAGTGGAAAGTTTGGGTGGTGATGCCTTAATTGCTGTAAATAATGCAGCTGGTGGACACAGAGGAAAAATTGCACCAAAAGATTTGATTCACCAATTAAATGAAGGAACCAATTTACCAGTAATTTCAGCTGGTGGAGTAGGTTGTAAGCAAGAAATGGAAGAAATGCTTTCTTACGGCGCCATAGGAGTTTCTGTAGGAAGTCCTTTTATTGCAACTTTTGAAGCTGGTGTTTCTAACGAATACAAACAAGCTTGCGTGGATTATGGAGAAAAAGATATTGTAATGACCGAAAAAATTTCTGGAACTCCTTGTACTGTAATTAATACACCTTATGTTCAAAAAATTGGAACAAAACAAACTTGGATTGAAAACCTATTAAATAAAAATAAAAGTCTCAAAAAATGGGTCAAAATGATACGTTTTTCAATTGGAATGCGGGCTACAGAAAAAGCAGCTAAACAAGCAACTTATAAAACCGTTTGGGTTGCTGGTCCTAGTATTGAGCATTCAAAAGCCATTTTGTCTGTGCAAGAAGTGGTTAATCATTTAACGGTTTAGTTTTTCATGTACGATAAAATATATACTTTTTTGAACAGATTTTTTAAAGAATCTACCTTGTTTAAAGTAATGTTCAATAGTTCACCGATGTACAAGAGAAGTTGTGGTAAAATTACTTTTGTATCAGAGGATTTGCATTTGGTTAAAATTAAAATTGCGTTGTCTTACAAAAACAAAAATTACGTAGGTTCAATGTTTGGTGGAAGTTTATTTTCGGCTACAGACCCTATTTATATGATTCAATTAATGCTGATTTTAGGGAATGATTATGTAGTTTGGGACAAAGCCACAGAAATTAAATTTAAAAGACCCGTTTACAAGGATGCATTTGTGAATTTTGAATTTTCTAAAGAAGAAATTCAAGAAATAAAGCAAAAAGTGGCCTCACAAAATGAATTGGATTATGTGAAACAATTAAACATTACCGACGAAAAAAAAGAAATTATTTATACAGAATTGAACAAAACAATTTACATAAGCAATAAAAAATATTACAAAGAGAAAAGAAAAAAAAGTAGTTTAACGAAATAGATTTCCAATTTTATAAAATATCCTGCCAATGAAGGTGCGTTTTTTAACCATACCTATTACTATGACATCGCCTTGTAACTCATCTGTCATTAAAGTAATGTCATAATCGTTGTTAGTCCCAACAATGAAACTAGTGGAAGTTCCAACATAAGAAATTTCAATTTTATCGCCAAGTTGGGCTTCAATTTCAAAATTCCCGTCTAAATCGGTTGTTATTCCTTTTAAAGAAATTTTATTAACTACTTGAGCACCTAAAATCCCTCCATAATCATTAGAAACTGAACCTTTAATTATTTTAGGTTTTTTGATTGAATCTTTGGCAGTGTTTATCGAATCACTTTTTGTATTCGTTTGCACAATTATAGGTTTAGTTTGAGCAATAACTTTTTGTGATGTCAATGTAAAAAATCCAGTCAAAGTTGCCAAAGCTATCCACTGAGTTCGGGAATTGGTAGGTTTTATTAAATTTCTATTCAGCTGTTGAAAATTAAAACGACCGCAAATATTTTTATCTGAACTTAAAGTGTCAATAATCTCTGAATCACTAGCATTTAAAAAATTATAGACTTTTTTTTGACAACTGCTACAAAACCTTCCTTTTTCAACGGTAGTCATTTCTTCCCAATTTTCATGACAAGGTTTCGGAATGGATATTTGTATTTTTGTACTCATTTGTTATTCTATTACAATCTCAAAAGCTTTGTCCCAGTTTTTTCCTGTCACTAAAATAGTGTTATTTTTTGGATTATGAGCAATTCCATTTAAAACTTCTCCGCTTTGTAAAGGCTTAGTAACTTTAGATTTTAAGTCACTTAAGTTTAAAATATTTTCAATAGCACCTGTTTTTGGGTCAATTTTAATCACGGTATCTCTTTCGTAAAGATTCGCCCAAATTTTACCATCAATCCACTCTAATTCATTAATGGCTTCTATTTTATTTGAATTAGTGTAAACACTTATATAGTCTATCATTTCAAAAGTTTCTGGATTTACAATGTAAATTTTCTCGGTACCATCACTCATGTATAAATTAGTTCCATCATTTGTTAAACCCCAACCATCCATCTCTTTAAAATAAGGAAAGCTTTTTTCTAGCTTAAAAGTGGTAGCATCGTAAACAAAAACTGTTTTTTCTTGCCAAGTTAATTGGTATATTTTATCATTTAAAACTGTGACACCTTCTCCAAAATAGTTCTTTTCTAAATCAATTTTTTCTTCAACAGTTCCAGTTAAGTAGTTGGTTTTTCTTAAAGATGATTTTCCGTATTGACCACTTCCTTCAATTAAAAAACCTTTATAGAATTCATATCCTTGAGTGTAAGAATTTGGATCGTGATTGTAAGTATTTACAATTTTATAGTTCAATAATTTAGGTTCAGAAGCGGCATAAATAATAAATTGTGACTCATTTGTAGTTTCTTTTTCTTCATGATAAATGGTAGCTTTTACTTTTTTGTAGCCTAATTTTTCTGAAGTTAGTGCATAATTAAATGAATCAAAACCTTTAACAGAACCAATTTTTTTGTCGTTTAAACTAAAAACGATGGAATCATTTTTTTTGTTTTCATCATTTTTCACCTTTAATTCGATGCTTTCATTTGGGTTATAAGCTTGTTTTAACACCGATGTATCAATGGAAAATAGCATTTTTTCATTTTCTTTTTCTTCTCCACATGAAAAAGTTGCAACAGTTAATATTATGAAAGAGAATAACTTATATTTAAACATGACCAATAATTTTAATATTCGAATATACAACGTTTTTTTAAACTTACAATTGCCTTGTAAAAATATAAAAAGATTGTATATTTGCAACGGCAAGTCCTACACGACCAGCTCCTGCAGAATCCTCCAGGGTGGGAACGCAGCAAAGGTATGTGGTTGTAGCGGTGCGATGTAGGTCGCTTGCCATTTTTTTTTAAATCTGAACTTGCTTCAGATTCCTTTATAAATTGTAGTGATCTTCCAAATGGAGGATTTTTTTATACCTAAAAGTTGCGTAACTTAGCCTCTCAAAAAAATAAATAAATGCAAAAAGTTGTTTTTATAACAGGAGCTTCCTCTGGAATTGGAAAAGCCATTGGTGAATATCTACATCATAAAAATTTTATTGTTTTTGGAACAAGTCGGAATCCTTCAAAAGTCGAAAATTCGTTATTTCCATTGGTTCAATTGGATGTTAGAGATTCTAATTCTATCGCATCTGCTGCAGCTGAAGTTATTGAAAAAGCAGGAAGAATTGATGTTTTAATTAATAATGCTGGTGTTGGAATTACAGGTCCTTTAGAAGAAATTCCTTCAGAAGAAATTCGAAATAACTTTGAAACCAATCTCTTTGGTCCAATTGAAGTTATGAAAAAGGTTTTGCCTCAAATGAGAACTCAAAAAAGTGGATTAATCATAAATATCACTTCCATTGCAGGTTATATGGGATTGCCTTACCGAAGTGTTTATTCTTCAAGTAAAGGAGCTTTAGAATTAATAACGGAAGCACTTCGCATGGAAGTTAAATCTTTTGGTATTCATATAACCAATGTTGCTCCTGGAGATTTTGCCACAAATATTGCTGCAGGTCGTTATCATGCTCCAGTTTTAAAAGGTTCTGCATATGAAGTCACTTATGGTGCTACTTTGAATGAAATGAACACTCATGTTGATAGCGGAAGCAACCCTAATGAAATGGCTGAAGCAATTTATAAAATCATAAATACATCTAACCCAAAAATACATTATAAAGTGGGAGCTTTTATGCAAAAGTTTTCGATTGTTTTAAAGAGAATTCTACCAGATAAAGTCTATGAAAAAATGTTAATGAATCATTATAAATTGTAGAATATAAAATAGAGAAAAGAAAAAAGAAGAAAGAGAAAAGATTTAATTTTTGATTTTTTACTTTTGCAAGATAAACAACAAACAACAAACAACTAGAATATGAAATTTTTTATTGACACAGCTAATTTAGCTCAAATTAAAGAAGCACAAGAATTAGGCGTTTTGGATGGCGTTACAACCAATCCGTCATTAATGGCAAAAGAAGGAATTACGGGTAAAAACAACATTTTAAAACATTATGTAGCTATTTGCAATCTTGTTGATGGTGATGTAAGTGCAGAAGTAAATGCTATTGATTATGATGGTATGATCAAAGAAGGAGAAGAATTAGCAGATTTACACGAACAAATTGTTGTAAAATTACCAATGACAAAAGAAGGAATAAAGGCCTGTAAATACTTTTCTGATAAAGGTATAAAAACGAATGTAACTCTAATTTTTTCTGCTGGACAAGCATTATTAGCAGCAAAAGCAGGTGCTACTTATTGTTCTCCGTTTTTAGGAAGATTAGATGATGTTTCAACAGATGGTTTAAATTTAATTGATGAAATTCGTCAAATTTATGATAATTATGGTTTTGAAACTCAAATTTTAGCAGCTTCTGTTCGTCATACAATGCATGTAGTGAATTGTGCGAAAATTGGTGCAGATGTAATGACAGGTCCATTATCGTCCATATTAGGTTTATTAAAACACCCTTTAACAGATATTGGTTTAGCACAATTTATTGCTGATTTTGAAAAAGGAAATAAATAGAAGTTCAAAGTTTGAAGTACAAACTAAAAAGTAATAAAAAAAAGCGATTCTCATTTGAAAATCGCTTTTTTTTTGTTCTAAATTATAAATGAATTGAAAGACTACCTATTTCAAATTATCTTCAAAATTTACGTCAAATAAATCTACAAAAGCATTTTTAATAGTTCCATCTGCATTTAAAATTATGGTTCTTCCTAGTTTGTGAATTACAAATTTCTTTTTAGTGTTTTCATAATTTACAGCAAAAATTTCTGTGATGTTATTTTCAGACATTTCATCAATTTTATTATGCCATTTTTCTATGGAATCATCTAAATCAACTGCAATAAAATCTGTTTTAGGATATTTTAGTTTTAAATCATTTACTTTTTTGTGAGCAGCTTCAAAATTAGATTCAGCCTTTGTTGTTATAAAAAACAAAACGGTTTGTCTTTTAATTAATTCTTCAAAATTTACAGGTTGGTTGTTTTTGTGTAAAAACTCTTCTTTAGGCAATTTATTTCCAACTTTTAATTTTTCAAATGAGCTGTAAATTTCTTTAATTTCATTTTGCATTTCTTTGTCAGAAGAGTATTTCAAATATTTGTCAACAAAATCTTTAGTTTTGTCCAAATTTTTGTTTTCCATTAAATAAAAATAAGTCATTCTGTGAAGAACACTGTTTTTGTTTTTCTTATTCTTGATAAAATTATTAACTATTTCTAATTTATCGAAGTTATTTTCCAAATCAAATTCACTTATATTTCCTTTTTTTTCTGTAAAAACAACATTGTTAAGTAGCGCGGTTGTGTACTTTTGATAAAGATAAAAATTAGATAAATTGGCATTGTCTAAATCAACAACATCTCTATGCTTATAATAGTCTTTTGGAAGTTCGTTAATGACATTTTTTCCCGTTATGAATTTGTGTGCGTAAGGATAAACTTCTTTCTTAAGGTAATAAGGTAAATTCAAACTGGCTAAGGCAATAGTGTCAAAACTCAAATCCCAGTCAACTTTTGATTTGAATTTATCGTATATTTTTTTCTTTACTATGTAACTTGAATCGATGCTTTTAATGTAGTCTTTCGAATCTCTAAAATACAAATCATACACATTGCTTTTGTCTACTTCATTAGCCAAAAACATCTCCATTAAATAGTTGTTTTTTTCATGACCTCTTCCACAAAAAACGATCGAATTATCAAAGTCATTGGTGTTAATAATTAACATCAAACTGTCGTTTTTACCATAATATATGTATTGATATTCAGGATAATGCTTAAATGTATATAAACCAGGAGCTAAAGAATCAAATTTATGAAGAAAACGATTGTCTTTATCTAAGTATATAGTATCTAAAACTTCGTTATCTTTTAAAAATAGAACAAATTTACTTTTCGGATTAATTATTTCTCCTCCAAAATAAGCTGAAAAATCTTCTTTGCTGTGTTTGGTATCACACGACACTAAAAGACTTAATCCTATTATGGAAGCTATGTGTGTTAAAAAATGTAATTGCTTGGACATGTATCTTTTATTTCGAAAACAAATTTATAGTATAGAAAATTACTGCATTGTTAAAGCATCGTTAAATTAAACCTATAAATGTTATAAATAATATTGTAAAAATTAAGTGTTTAAACAACAAAACTAAACGTAATTTACTACTTTTGCAAAAAAAAAATATTTAGCATGTTAACAGTTTCTAATTTATCAGTTCAATTTGGTAAACGAGTATTATTTGATGAAGTAAATACCACATTCACACAAGGCAATTGCTACGGAATTATTGGTGCTAATGGTGCAGGTAAGTCAACATTCATGAAGATAATTGCAGGAGATATGGATCCAACTTCTGGAAGAGTGATTCTTGAACCAGGCAAACGTATGTCAGTTTTAAACCAAAATCACAACATGTTTGATGAGCATACCGTTTTAGAAACCGTTTTGATGGGAAACAAAGTACTTCATAAAATTAAAGCCGAAATGGACGCTTTATATTTAGATTACAATGAAGAAAATGCCAATAGAATAGGAGAGTTGCAAATGCAATTTGATGAAATGAATGGTTGGAATGCCGAATCAGATGCTGGTTCGATGTTGTCTAACTTAGGAATTTCTGCGGATTATCATTATACTTTAATGGCAGATTTAGAAGGAAAACTTAAAGTTCGTGTTTTATTAGCACAAGCTCTTTTTGGTAACCCAGATGTATTGATTATGGATGAGCCTACCAATGATTTGGATTTTGAAACCATTGGTTGGTTAGAAAATTTCTTAGCCAATTATGAAAATACGGTTTTAGTAGTTTCGCACGATAGACACTTTTTAGATTCAGTTTGTACGCATATTTCTGATATTGATTTTGGTAAGATTAATAACTATTCTGGAAACTATACATTTTGGTATGAAAGTAGTCAATTAGCAGCCAAACAAAAGGCCCAACAAAACAAGAAAGCCGAAGAAAAGAAAGCTGAATTAGAAGAATTTATCCGTCGTTTTAGTGCCAATGTTGCCAAATCAAAACAAGCAACTTCACGTAAAAAGATGATTGATAAATTAAACTTGGATGAAATCAAACCTTCAAGCAGAAGATATCCAGCCATTATTTTTGATACAGATCGTGAAGCTGGTGATCAAATCTTAAATGTTCAGAATTTAAGTGCATCAATTGACGGAGAAGTCTTATTCAAAGATGTGCATTTAAACATGGCAAAAGGCGATAAAGTAGTCGTTTTTTCTAAAGATTCTAGAGCAACAACTGCTTTTTATGAAATTTTAAACGGAAATCAAAAACCAGATTCTGGAGAATTTGATTGGGGAATCACCACAACGCAATCGTATTTGCCAGCTGATAATCACGAGTTTTTTGAAAGCAAAGATTTGAATTTAGTAGATTGGTTACGTCAGTACGCAAAAACAGAAGAAGAAAGAGATGAAGTATATATTAGAGGTTTCCTTGGAAAAATGATTTTTTCTGGAGAAGAAGCTTTAAAAAAATGTAATGTACTTTCAGGAGGAGAAAAAGTGCGTTGTATGCTATCAAGAATGATGATGATGCGTGCTAATGTTTTAATGTTGGACGAACCAACCAATCACTTGGATTTGGAATCTATTACTGCTTTTAATAATTCTCTAAAAAACTTTAAAGGCTCTGTTTTATTAACAACGCATGACCACGAATTCGCTCAAACCGTTGGAAACCGAATTTTCGAAATTACACCAAAAGGAGTTATTGACAGGTACATGTCTTTTGATGAATATTTAGATGATCCAAAAATCAAGGAACAAAGAGCTAAAATGTATAGTTAATCACGAATTAGCAATTATAAATTATGAATCCCAATTTTTATGAAGTTGGGATTTTTAATACCTTTAGAAAATGAAACACTTAGCACTACTTCGAGGCATAAACGTATCAGGTCACAATATGATTAAAATGGATGCTTTAAAAAAGCTGCTTGAAGACATTCAATTTCAAAACGTTGAAACCTATATTCAATCTGGAAATGTGTTCTTAGAAACTACAGAAGAGAACCCTAATAGCATAGGTTTTGCCATCAAACAAGAAATCTTCAAACAACTGGGTTTTGATGTTCCAGTAATTGTAATCAGTAAATCTGACTTAGAAAAATGTTTGACCAATAATCCTTTTTTCAAAGAGAAAAATGTCGATACCAAAAAACTATACGTTGCTTTTATTTCAAAAGAACTCAATAATAATGCATTGAATGATTTAAAAATAAGTCAATTCAAACCTGATGAAGCTTTTATTGATGGTAACAGAATTTACATGAAACTCGAAACTGGAGCTGCTAAAACAAAATTGACTCAAAAATACATTGAAAAAAAGCTAAATGTAACAGCAACTTCTAGAAACTGGAACACCGTAAATAAATTATTAGAAATGTTTGATGAAAAGCATCTTTAAGTTTATCAGATAGTTATTTCTTATTTATGAATTGGTTATATCAATAAATTATGAATGTGATTCCAAAATAGTTTCATTAAATTTGTTTCAATAACTAATAAAAAAAGAAACATGAAAAGAAATGCAACAGCTGTTTGGAACGGAGACGTAAAAACAGGAACAGGAAAAATATCAACACAAAGTACCACTCTAAATAATGCTCAATATTCATTCAAAACACGTTTTGAAGACGGAGTAGGAACCAATCCAGAAGAATTAGTAGCAGCAGCGCACGCTGGTTGTTTTTCCATGCAATTATCAGCTTTCATTGGAGAGTTAGGTCACAAAATTGAAAGCATACAAACTAAGTGCGAAATTAACTTGGTAGAAGGTTCAATCATTGGTTCACATTTAATTGTAGAAGCAAAAATCGACGGAATTTCAGAAGATAAATTTCAAGAATTAGTTACTAAAGCAGAAGAAAATTGCCTAATATCAAAATTATTAGACACAAAAATTACTTCAAGTGCTACTTTAGTATAAGTTGGTAATAATCTATAAATCAATAAAAATCCTTTATTTTATAGAGGATTTTTTTTCTAATTTTATGAAGTAAATAAATATTTTTTAGATTTCAAAAAATTGGAATTTGGATTTTTCTTTTTGGTATTTCTTTTTATTACATTTGTAACATATGGATGATTTCTCTCCAAAAGAAGGAATCTTGCCTGTTAAAAAACAGGTTGATTTTATTAAGAATCTGTAACGAGTTCAGATTAAAAAAATTCATTTATGTCAGTTTTAGAAAAAAATGCATCTAATCAAGCAATTGCTTTAGAAGATCAATTTGGGGCACACAATTATCACCCACTTCCTGTAGTTTTAGCAAAAGGAGATGGCGTTTATGTTTGGGATGTTGACGAAAAAAAATATTACGATTTTCTTTCGGCTTATTCTGCAGTGAATCAAGGACATTGTCATCCTGCAATTATTGGAGCAATGATTGAACAAGCCAAAACCTTAACGTTAACTTCTCGTGCTTTTTACAACGATAAGTTGGGAGTTTACGAAGAATACATTACAAAATATTTCGGTTTTGATAAGGTTTTACCAATGAATACAGGTGCTGAAGCAGTTGAAACAGCTATCAAAATTTGTAGAAAATGGGCTTACGAGAAAAAAGGAATTTCAGAAAATGATGCACAAATCATAGTTTGTGAGAATAATTTCCATGGAAGAACTACAACAATCATTTCGTTTTCAAACGACGAAAATGCTAGAAAGAATTTCGGACCATATACTGCAGGTTTTATCAAAATTCCTTATGACGATATCGAAGCTTTGGAAAAAGCCATTAAATCGTCTAAAAACATTGCTGGTTTCTTGGTTGAACCTATTCAAGGTGAAGCTGGAGTTTATGTTCCAAGTACAGATTATTTAGCTAAAGCTCAAAAACTTTGTAAAGACAATGAGGTATTATTTATAGCAGACGAAGTTCAAACAGGAATTGCACGTACAGGTTCCATTTTAGCTGTTTGTGGAAATTGTACTTGTGAGAACAGTTGTGAAAAACAAGCAACTTACGTTCAACCAGATATGTTAATTTTGGGAAAAGCACTTTCTGGTGGTGTTTATCCTGTTTCTGCAGTTTTAGCTAACAATGAAATTATGGATGTCATTAAACCAGGGCAACACGGTTCTACTTTTGGTGGGAATCCTGTAGCAGCAGCGGTTGCTATTGCAGCTCTTGATGTAGTTAAAGATGAGAAATTAGTTCAGAATGCAAGAACGTTAGGGAATTTATTCAGAAGTGAATTAAATAAATATATTGAAACTTCAAATATTGTTTCATTAGTAAGAGGAAAAGGATTATTAAACGCCATTGTAATCAACGATTCAGAAGAAAGCGAAACTGCTTGGAACATTTGTATGAAATTATCTGAAAATGGTTTATTGGCAAAACCAACCCACGGAAATATCATTCGTTTTGCACCACCTTTAGTAATGACTGAAGAACAATTATTAGATTGTGTGTCAATTATCACCAAGACTTTAAAAGAATTTGAAAAGTAAGAAATAAAAAAAAACCGATTAAAATTTTAATCGGTTTTTTAAAAAAATTATCTTCCTTTACTTAGTTGTTCTAGAAGTTCTTCAAGTTGTTTTTGTTGTTCAATATCTTTTCCTGTTGCTTTCATGTAAATCCAGTATACAAAGACAAGAGCACTTAAAACAAACGCAACCATATTTACAATTTTCCATGTATCTAATGATTTAATGTTGTAAAGTTCAGGGTTTTCGTTGTAAGTATCGTGTGCTTTTTTAGCTAAATACAATCCAATTCCCGAAAGAATTAATCCTCCAATTCCACTCGTACAGCAACATCCAATATAGGATAAGATGCCTAAAATCATTACTACTTGTTCGTTAGGTAATTTTTGTTTTTCCATAATTTAATTTAGTTTTAGTTGGTATTTAATTGAAATTGATTTTATAAAAATAATTAATAATCATTAGAATTCCATTTACTATTGCTAAAAGACTTATTAATTTTAAATAGTTTCTTTTTTTATCAATAAAATGTAAAAATAGAACTACAGTAAATAGTATTAATGTGTAGATAGCTGGAAACATTTTAAACGCTTCTACAAATTCACCTTGCAATAAAAGGTGAAATGCTCTTTGTGTTCCGCAACCCATACAGTCTACTCCAAAAATAGTTTTATTCATGCAGGGTAACATGTAATCTTCCATAAAATAAAAAATTATTTGTTTACAATTTTACAAATAAAAAATGTATTTGTAGTTAATTCCTTTAATCTTTTTTACTTTTGGTAAGGTTTAATTTTAATAAAAAAGGCATGTCAAATTTTCAAATAGGAGATAAGGTTTCGGTTTTAGATGATGCTATTGACGGTATTGTTATTGCAGTGAATTCAAATCAAATAACCATAGAAACTGAGGATGGATTTCCGATGACATATTTTGTCAATGAATTGGTTAAAAACAACATTTCCAATGATTTAAAAGGTTTTATTTCTCGTGATACTATAAGTCAAGTAAAAGCTGAAAAACAAGAAGAAAAAAAGAGAAGTTTTACAAAAGAAAAGAAATCTTCAAGAGATGTTTTTACTTTAGAAGTGGATTTGCATATTGAAAAATTAGTTCCTTCAAAGAAAGGTTTGAATAATTATGACATCTTAACCATTCAATTGGATACAGCAAAAAGACAAATGGAATTTGCCATTAGAAACCGAATTCCAAAGTTGGTTTTAATTCACGGAGTTGGTGAAGGAGTTTTAAAAACAGAGTTAGAATTTCTTTTAAAACGATACGAAAACATAAGCACCCAAGAAGCCAATTATCAAAAATATGGTCAAGGAGCAACCGAAGTTTATTTCTTACAGAAAAAGGTTTAAGTTTTTTTTAGGGTTGATAATCGCCTAGTAAATATTCTTCAAAACTGAATGAGTTATTAGAATTAGCGAAATTAACATTTAAAAACTTTATGGTGTAAGTGTATCCTAATAATGTTATGCCATCAGTAGCAAAACGTTTTGAGGTTGTAACTTCAATCGTTCCACCAGTTGCATTCCATTCATTAACAACTATTGGGGTTGCTGGTGCAATTGTACTGCAAATTGTAGTAGTTGAAGCAGTAGTATCATAAATTCTATAAAAAATCCCATAAGCACTACCAACTTGATAAGTTTTGGTATAAGGAAAATTAGTTTCGTTAGGATCTAAGGTATAAATAGTTGCATCTGTATTTAAAACCAAAAGTTCTTCGCCGTTTATTTTGTATAAAAAAGTCTTGTTTGGATCAGAACATTTTTGAATGGCTTGATTGGAAAAATTAAATGATTCTAAAGTTAAGTCACCATCATCACAGGAATTAAAAAGTAATGACAAAACTAAGATTGCTATGATTTTTTTCATTGTTAACTATTTTTAGCAAAAGTAATTTTAAAAATGAAAACTCGATAACTTTTAACTTAGTTTTTTAATGATAACAAACAGTTGTCTTATTTTAATCGTCTAAATGCTATGAATTTAGAGCTTATCTTAAGAAATATGTAGGTTTTTGGTTCAATAATAATGGACAATTCATTTTTTTTTTAATTCATAAAGAAAACGATTTCGTTAATAACTAATTTTTATAATAATATAGAATATTACCTTATAAATGTATATTTAACAAATTTTTCAGCTTTAAATTATCATTTATTTAATTTAAGTTGTTTGTTACTAATATTTTATAAAATTGAAAATTAAACAGCATCAATTATGAGTTCAAACAAGATTCAAACCAACTATCCAGCATTGTATACACTTATTACAGTATTTTTCTTTTGGGGATTTATTGCAGCTGGAAATAGTATTTTTATTCCCTTCTGTAAAAGTTATTTTTCGTTAGATCAATTTCAATCTCAATTGGTAGATTTTGCCTTTTATACAGCCTATTACGTTGGGGCTTTATTATTGTTCGCTTTTGGAAATAATACGGGGAAAGATATTGTTGGAAAATGGGGTTATAAAGGAAGTATTGTATATGGCTTATTATTTTCAGCATTGGGAGCAGGAGCTATGATTGTTGCAGTTGAGGCTAATTTGTATGCAGGAATGTTAGTTGGATTGTTTATTGTTGCTTTGGGCTTTTCTTTACAACAAACAGCAGCTAATCCGTTTGCCATTTTATTAGGTGATCCAAAAACAGGCGCTAGTCGTGTTAATCTTGGTGGCGGTATCAATTCGTTTGGAACAACTATTGGTCCAATTGTAGTTGCATTAGCACTTTTTGGAACTGCAGCTTCCATTTCTGACGAACAAATTAAATTATTAGAATTAAATAAAGTTGTGATTTTATACGTTTGTGTTGGTTTACTTTTTGTAGCTGCTGCAGCATTATTTTATTTTTCTAAAAAAGTACCTTCAGGAATTTCAGATGAGCCCATTGAAAAAGCTAACAAAGCTTTATACACGCTAATTGTTATTACAGGTTTACTAATTGTAATGTTTAGTCCAGTTTTTGCTAGCTATAATTCTGATGAAGCAAAACAAATTGTTCAAATTGAAAAAAATATTGAACCTACAACAAAAAAAATCAATAAACTTATTGATGATTTAGTTTTAAACAAACATGACAAATCTCTATCTGAAGCTGAAAAATCAATAAAAGTAACTAACATTGAGGCTTCAATTGACGTATTGAAAAGTGAAATTAAACCACAAACCGATGAAATAGATACCATAAAAATGCCATTAGAAAAATACAGAATGTATTGGCTTTTTGGTGCTTTAGCTGTTATTTTGGGTGGAATTTTATTTTCGTATACTTCGGCCAAAAAGAAATCAGAAGGTTGGGGAGCTATGCAATATCCACAATTAGTTTTGGGAATGTTGGCAATTTTTACTTATGTAGGAGTAGAGGTAGCTATTGGAAGTAATTTGGGAGAATTATTAAAACTAAAAGATTTTGGAGGTTTAATGTCATCGGAAATTGCTCCTTACATTTCAATGTATTGGGGAAGTTTAATGATTGGTCGTTGGGCAGGAGCAGTTAGTGTTTTTGAATTAAAAGGTATGAAAAAAACAATTGCTTTAATCATAGTGCCTTTGGTAGCTTTCGCAATAATTTTAGGAGTAAATATTTTGTCAGGAAAAGACATGAAACCATTATATTATTATGTGTTTTGTGTGTTTATTCAAATTGGAGCTTTCTTTTTGAGTAAAGATAAGCCTGCTAGAACTTTAACTATTTTTGGTAGTTTAGGAATTTTAGCTATGTTGGTAGGCTTGTTTAGTACAGGAACTGTTGCTATATATGCATTTTTAGCCGGTGGATTGGCTTGTTCGATCATGTGGCCATCTATTTTTAGTTTGTCTATTATTGGTTTAGGAAAATATACTTCTCAAGGTTCTGCTTTCTTAGTGATGATGATTTTAGGTGGTGGAATCATTCCTCCAATTCAAGGAAAATTATCAGATATTATTGGGATTCATCAGTCTTATATAGTAGCTGTTGTTTGTTTTGCATATTTAACATTATTTGCAATTCTGGTAAAAGCCTTGTTGAAGAAGCAAAATATTGATGTTGACGCTGTTGAAGTAGCTGCGAGTCATTAATATCTTTTAATCTTAAAAACAGAATTCCAAATCCCAAAGTTTATTTAATTTTGGAATTTGGAATTTCTTTTTTAGCAATTTCTTATTCGTATCTTTGCATAAAACACAACAAATGTCAAAAAAAGTTTATTTAGATAGTGCAGCAACAACTTGTTTATTGCCTGAAGTAATAGATGAAATGGTTCAGGTTTTACAAAATGATTATGGAAATCCTTCATCAACACATAGTTTTGGAAGAAGTTCAAAAACATTAGTAGAATCTTCAAGAAAATCCATTGCTAAACATTTGAATTGTTCTTCATCAGAATTAATCTTTACAAGTAGTGGTACAGAAGCTACGAATTGGATATTAAATAATGCCGTAAAGCATAACGGAATCAAGAGAATAATTTCTTCTAAAATAGAGCATCATGCTACTTTATATACTGTTTTAGCTTTGCAAAAAGAATACAATATCCAACTTGATTTTGTAAATATATTACCAACTGGTTCAATTGATTACAATCATTTATCGGAACTATTAAATCAAGAAATTCCAACATTGGTTTCATTAATGCATGTCAATAACGAAATAGGTACTCAATTAGATGTTAGTAAAGTTGGAAAGTTGTGTAAAGAACACAAAGCCTTATTTCATTGTGATACTGTTCAATCTATTGGGAAATCTAAAATAGACTTAGAACTTTTACCAGTTGATTTTTTAGTTGCAAGTGCTCATAAATTTCATGGTCCAAAAGGCATTGGTTTTGCTTATGTTCGAAAAGGAATTGTTATGCAGCCTATGACTTATGGTGGTGCACAAGAAAAAGGATTGCGTGCAGGCACTGAAGCTGTTCATCAAATTGCAGGAATGGCTAAAGCATTTGATTTAGGTCACGAAAATCTTGAAAAAGACATGGCCTATATTTCAGATTTAAAAAACTATTGTATTGAACAATTACTAGCCAATTTTCCTGACATTAGAATAGTGGGAGAAAACACATTCTATAACATCATTAATTTTATTTTACCTTTTTCGGAAGCCAAAACTGCTATGATGCTTTTTAATTTAGACATCAAAGGGATTGCGGTTTCTAGAGGTAGTGCTTGCCAAAGTGGAAGTGTAAAGCCTTCTCACGTTTTATCTGAAATTTTATCAGATGAAAACTTAAAAAAACCTAATTTGCGAGTTTCCTTTTGTCACACTAACACCAAAGAGGATATTGATATGCTTATCGAAGGCTTAAAAAGTACTTAATTATTTAAACAAATCCATTCCTGGTATTGATGGCATTCCTTCTTTTGCAACAGCAGCCAATTCGGTTTCGTTAACATTTGTTGCTTTGGCAATCACTTTATTTAAAGTCGTAATTAAATAATCTTCCAACATCTCTTTATCTTCCAAAAGTCTATCATCTACAGAAATGTTTTTAACAACTCTATTTGCTGTCATGGTAACTTTTAATAAACCATCAGTACTCTGCTCATCAACCAAAACATGGTCTAAACGTTTCTTTGTTTCTTCTACTCTTTGTTGGGTTTCTTTTAATTTACCCATCATATTCATCATGTCTCCAAACATTGTTAATAATTTATTTGTGGTTAAGAAGGCAAATTTACTAAATTGCATTAAAATTAATCAAAAAAAGATGAAATTTAAAACCTCAATTTTCTTACTATGTCTTATTTTTGTAAGCTCTTGTAATAAAAGTAAAAAATCAAAAATGCCTGAAAATATTAAGACACCCATTGCTAAAGTAAAAGATACTATTTTAGAAAAGCATGGTGACCAACGATTAGATCCTTACTATTGGTTAAACGATAGAGAAAATCCAGAAGTAATAGCCTATCTTAACGAAGAGAATGAATATTACAATAAAATGACCGCTCATACCAATGATTTGCAAAAGACTTTATTTGATGAAATGAAATCTAGAATCAAAGAGGATGACGAATCGGTTCCTTATTTGTACAATGGTTATTATTACATAGTGAAATACGAAAAAGGTAAAGATTATCCTATTTATGCTCGAAAAAAAGGAAGTATGTCTGCTAAAGAAGAAATTCTTTTTGATTGTAACGAAATGGCCAAAGGACATGCGTATTTTAGTTTGAGTGGTTTGAGTGTTAGTGATGATAATAAATGGGCTGCTTTTGGTGTGGATAAAGTTTCAAGAAGACAATATGAAATTCAAATAAAAAACCTAGAAACTAATGAAATTCTTCCTGATAAAATAGAAAACACAACTGGTGGTGCAACTTGGGCTGCGGATAATAAAACTTTTTTTTACACGCTAAAAGATCCTGTAACTTTACGATCAAGTAAAATTTACAGACATGAACTAAATACACCAGTTGCTGATGATGTAATGGTTTTTCATGAAAAAGATGAAACATTTACTACTTATGTTTATAAAGAAAAATCAAAAAAATATATTGTAATTGGTTCCAATAGTACTTTATCAAATGAATTTCAGATTTTAGAAACAGATAATCCAAAAGGAAATTTCAGAATGTTTCAAAAGAGAATAAGAGGCTTAGAATTCAGTATTTCGCACTTTGGAGATAGTTTTTATGTGGTGACTAACAAAGACAAGGCTTTCAATTTCAAATTAATGAAAACTCCTGAAAATGCTACGGGTTATGAAAATTGGACTGATGTTATTCCTCATCGAAAAGAAACTCTTCTTGAAGGTGTAGATATTTTTAAAGATTATTTGGTTGTCGAAGAACGTACCAATGGTTTAAATAAAATTCAAATTAGACCATGGAATGGAGTAGGTGCTTATTATCTACCTTTTGAAAGTGAAACTTATACTGCATACACAACAACTAATGTTGATTTTGATACTGAAATACTTCGTTTTGCTTATCAATCCATGAAAACACCTTCTTCAGTTATTGATTTTAACATGAGAACTCAAGAAAAAACTGTTCTTAAGGAACAGCAAGTTTTAGGAGGCAAATTTGATAAAGATAATTATACAGAGGAACGAGTTTGGGCAACCGCAACGGATGGAACTAAAATTCCAATATCGATGGTTTACAGAAAAGGTATCAAGAAAGATGGATCAAATCCGTTATTGCAATATGCTTATGGTTCTTATGGTTCATCAATGGATCCTTACTTTTCATCAATAAATTTAAGTTTATTGGATAGAGGTTTTATTTATGCAATTGCTCACGTAAGAGGTGGCGAAGATTTAGGAAGAGAATGGTATGAAAACGGAAAATTATTAAAAAAAATGAATACGTTTACAGATTTTGTAGATTGTTCTAAATTCCTAATTCAAGAAAAATATACTTCTAAAGACCATTTATATGCAGAAGGTGGCTCAGCTGGTGGATTACTAATGGGAGTTGTTGTAAATATTGCTCCAGAATTATATAACGGAGTAATTGCACAAGTAGCATTTGTTGACGTTGTAACTACAATGCTTGACGAAACAATTCCGTTAACAACTGGTGAATATGACGAATGGGGAAATCCAAATGAGAAAGTATATTACGATTATATGAAGTCTTATTCTCCTTACGATAATGTAAAAACTCAAAATTACCCTAATGTGTTAGTAACTACAGGTTTACATGATTCTCAAGTCCAATATTGGGAACCAGCAAAATGGGTAGCCAAAATAAGAACAAAAAAAACAGATAAAAATATTTTATTGTTCCGAACAGACATGGATGCGGGGCATGGTGGTGCTTCAGGAAGGTTTGAAAGTCTCAAAGAAGTAGCCAGAGAATTTAGTTTTTTACTAGATTTAGAAGGAATTGAGAAATAATTAAATTTTTTTTGTAAATTTGCAGGGTTTTGTGGTTAAAAAAATCAAGAAAAAACACTTTGGAATAATACGTTATTTATGAAAGAACAAATAAAAGCTTATAACAACGTTTTAGAACTAATTGGAAACACTCCATTAATTAAGCTTAGTAAAATCACAAATGAACTAGAAGGAAATTTTTACGCTAAAGTAGAAGCTTTTAATCCAGGTCATTCAACTAAAGACAGAATTGCTCTATACATTATTGAAGAAGCTGAAAAGCAAGGTATTTTATCACCAGGTGATACAATAATCGAAACAACTTCAGGAAATACCGGTTTTAGCTTGGCTATGGTTAGTATCATAAAAGGTTATAATTGTATTTTAGCAGTAAGTTCAAAATCATCAAAAGACAAAATTGATATGCTTCGCACGATGGGTGCAAAAGTATATGTTTGTCCTGCTAATGTTTCCGCAGATGATGAAAGATCTTATTACAGTGTTGCCAAAAGATTACATGATGAAACTAAAGGTTCTGTTTACATCAATCAATATTTTAATCAATTAAATATTGATGCTCATTACAAAAGTACTGGTCCAGAAATTTGGGAACAAACTAGAGGTCAAATAACCCATTTAGTAGCTTGTAGTGGAACTGGTGGAACCATCTCAGGAACCGCAAAATACTTAAAAGAAAAAAATCCAAATATTAAAATTTTAGGTGTCGATGCTTTTGGTTCAGTATTAAAAAAATACCACGAAACAAAAGAATTTGATAATGATGAAATTTATCCTTATAGAATCGAAGGTTTAGGAAAAAACTTAATTCCAACCGCTACAGATTTTGATATTATTGATAAATTCATGAAAGTATCTGATGAGGAAAGTGCTCATTGTGCTAGAGATTTAGCTAAAACAGAAGGTTTATTCGTAGGATATACTTCAGGTGCAGCTCTTCAAGCCGTTAAACAATTTTCACAAGAAGGAGAATTTGACGAAAACAGTAATGTTGTAGTGATTTTCCCAGATCATGGTTCACGTTACATGAGTAAAGTATTCAGCGATGATTGGATGAATGAACAAGGTTTTTTTGACAGTATTAACATTGAAGAAGCTCAGAAAATTGAATTCATAAAATAAGAATCAATAATATAATTATAAGAAACCTTCAAATTTTGGAGGTTTTTTTATTTTATATTCAGTTTTATTGAATTTAATATTATTTTTGTATCAAATCATTATGGTTATGAATTCAGTGTCAGAAACAACAGCATTAGAAGTTTATTTTCAAAAATACAGAGCTAATATTATTGGAATCAATCAACAATTTGAAACCCCATTTGGGTCAAAAAAAATTATTTATACCGATTGGACCGCAAGTGGCAGACTTTACAGACCAATTGAAGACAAACTAGCGAATGATTTTGGACCTTTTGTAGCCAATACCCATACAGAAACTTCTGTTACCGGTAAAACCATGACAATGGCTTATCATAAAGCAAAAAAAATAATTAAACATCACATCAACGCTAATGATAATGATATTTTAATTAACTGTGGAACCGGAATGACAGGTGTTGTAAATAAATTGCAGCGTATTTTAGGTTTAAGAATACCTGAAAATTTAAAAGAGTTTACAAATATTCCAAAAGCAATAAAACCGGTTGTTTTTGTTTCGCACATGGAGCACCATTCTAACCAAACTTCTTGGATTGAGACTATTGCCGATGTTGTGATTATTCCTGCCAATAACGAAGGATTATTTTGCTTAAACGAATTTAAACAAGTATTAGATAAATATAAAGACAGAAGTTTTAAAATTGCTTCAATTACTTCTTGTTCTAATGTAACAGGTATCAAAACTCCTTATTATGAAGTGGCTAAAATGATGCACCAAAATAATGGAGTTTGCTTTGTGGATTTTGCTTGTTCTGGTCCTTATGTCGAAATCAACATGCATCCAGAAGATGAAGAAGCTTATTTAGACGCAATTTTCTTTTCACCTCATAAGTTTTTAGGCGGACCAGGTACTTCGGGTGTAATGGCTTTTAATAAAAATTTACATAAAAATAACATTCCTGATTGTCCTGGTGGAGGTACTGTTTCATGGACCAATCCTTGGGGCGAACACAAGTATATTGATAATATTGAAGATAGAGAAGACGGTGGAACTCCTGGCTTTTTACAAGTGATTAAAACAGCATTAGCCATTCAGCTGAAAGAACAAATGGGTGTTCAAAATATCTTAAAACGGGAACATGAAATTGTAGACTTTATTTTTGAAAGTCTAGGCAATGTTGAAAATATTAACATTTTAGCCAAAGAACATAAAGACAGGTTGGGAGTAATATCTTTTTATATAAATGACTTACATTTCAATTTAGGTGTCAAAATATTAAATGACAGATTTGGTATTCAAACTCGAGGCGGATGCAGTTGCGCAGGAACTTATGGTCATTATCTGTTGCATGTTGATCAAGAAACTTCTAATAATTTAGTTTGTCAAATCACATCGGGTGATTTGATTCAGAAACCAGGTTGGATTCGCATGTCAGTTCATCCTACAACTACCACAAAAGAAATTGAATATGTTTGTGATAGTATCAAAGAATTGGCTAAAAATCATTCGCAATGGGCAAAAGATTATCAGTACAATCCAAAATCAAACGAATTTGAATTTATTGATGCAAAATCAGTTGATGAAAATAGAGTAGAAGAGTTATTTAATTTTTAACTTATCTTGTGTGCTTCCAGCGTTTATGAGTCCATAAATAATATTCAGGAGCTTCATAAATTTGTTTCTCAACTCGCTTAATAAAATCTTTAGAAATTTCAAAACGGTCAGTTTCTTTAGGATTTTCGGCCATTAATTCAAATGTGCCTTCATAATAACCGCGTTTTATTTTTTTGGTTTTTAAAAATATTACGTTCATGTCGTATCTTTTAGCAAGCATTTCTGCACCAGTATGAATTGGAGTTTCAACACCCATAAAATGTTCCCAACAAATGATTTTGTCTTCTCTTGGAGATTGATCACTTGCAAAACCGTA
This sequence comes from Flavobacterium sp., assembly GCF_965657075.1. Lineage (GTDB taxonomy): Bacteria > Bacteroidota > Bacteroidia > Flavobacteriales > Flavobacteriaceae > Flavobacterium. The sequence goes on along the minus strand of NZ_CBFHMV010000003.1, from coordinate 88,145 downwards.
TAAGCTCAAAACACCTTCTTTATAATTTTTTTCAATCCTACTAGCAGTCTCTTTTGTAGTTATCAGATTGGCTTTAAATTTTGAACGAATTTCATGAACTAATTTATCAAAATATTTATTAGCAATTTTTTTATAAATTCCATATCCTTTAAATGAAATATAACGATTCATTGATACAACCCATTCATAACTTGCATAATGCGCACAAAGTAAAGCAATACTTTTATTCTTTTTTTCTAAATCTTTGTAAACTTCTAAATTGGTAAAAACATAGCGTTTTTCAATCTCTTTTTTAGATATACTAAGTGTTTTTATCATTTCTAAAAACATATCGCACATGTGATGATAGAATTTTTTTTCTATTTCATTTCTTTCTTCTCTTGATAAATGAGGTAAAGCAAGCGCAAGATTTTGTCGGACTGTTTTTTTTCTGTATTTTATTATTCTATAAACAAGAAAGAAAACAAAATCAGAAAACAAGTACAATAATCGAAAGGGCAAAATAGAAATCAGCCACAAAATAGGATAAACAAAAATAAAAACTATTAATTGCATTACAATTTTTTTACAAATATACTTATAAAATAACATTTAGAAAGTTCCTTTTTTCTACTTTTACAAAAACAATACAAAAAATGAATAGTATAATAATTGCAATTATTGCTATTAACGTCATAGTCAGTTTTAAAGGCTTTGGTGATTCCTCTTTTTTTAGAAAATACGAATTTCATATAGGAAGTGTAAGAGCTGGAGAACAAATTCGAATGCTTACTTCAGGTTTTCTTCATGTTGATATACCACATTTGGCTTTCAATATGTTTACTTTTTATATTTTTGCACCCATAATTGCCAATAATTTCAATGATTTAATGTTTCTATACATTTATTTTGGAAGTCTAATTAGTGGTAGTTTACTAACTTATTATTTTCATAAAGACGAATATTATTATCGTGCCGTTGGTGCTTCAGGTGCTGTTACAGGTATTATTTATAGTGCAATTTTGTTGTATCCTGATATGGAATTATTGTTGTTTTTTGCCATTCCAATTCCGGGATATATTTTTGGCATTGGTTATCTTTTATATTCCATTTATGGTATGAAAGCAAAATCGGATAATATTGGACATACAGCCCATTTTGGTGGAGCTATTGGTGGCTATCTCATTACTTTAGCCATAAAAAGAGAACTCATTTTTGAAAACACTCAAATGGTAGTACTTTTAGCAATTCCAATTCTAATTTTATTCTATCTTCACAAAAATAATAAGCTTTAGTAACCCAACTTTAGGCATTTTTACATTTCCTATTCCTGCTGTCCATTATATCTTTTGTGGTTTATTGAAAACAACAAAAGGATGCCATTTCCATCAGGGTTATTAGATAAGGGTTCTTACCAATTAATTTTGGCATACGTTTTGAACTTAATATAATATCACAAAAAAATATACATATGAAAAAAGTAATCTTATTATTATTTATGGTCTCAACTTCAATATTTGCTCAAGACATCAAACAAGTTCCTCAAATCAATGTTACTGGTGAAGGAAAAATAAAAGTAATTCCTGACGAAGCTATAATTACAGTTTCAATCGAAAGCACAAATAAAGAAGCCAAGGTTGCTAAATCCGAAAATGATGTTATTGTAGATCAAGTTTTAAAGCTTCTTAAGAAACAAAACATAGCTGCTACAGATTATCAAACGCAACGAACGAGTTTGTACCAAAACTACGATTATAATACCAAAAAGAAAGATTATGTTGCCCATCAAACGCTTGTTATTCATTTAAAAGATTTGTCAAAATACGATGCTTTTATGATGGATTTAGTAGAAACAGGTATAAATGGAATTCAAGGAGTTGAATTTAAATCTTCAAAAATCAAAGAACTTGAAAAGCAAGCACGTAAAGAAGCAATTTTAGATGCTAAAAACAAAGCAGAACATTATGTTTCTGTATTAAATGATCAAAAAATAGGCAAAGCATTACTAATTACAGATAATTCACAAACCTATTATCCGCAGCCACAATTTAAAGGAATGATGAAAACCATGGCAATGGAAAGCGATTCAGTGGTTAGAGAAACACTAGCCATTGGTGAAATTGAGATTATTTCAACAGTTTCAGTAACTTTTACATTAGATTAATTATTTAGAAAAAAAACAATTCATAAAAAAAAACCACTCAATTGAGTGGTTTTTTGTGGGGAGAGCAGGATTCGAACCTGCGAAGTTTTCACAGCAGATTTACAGTCTGCCCTCGTTGGCCGCTTGAGTATCTCCCCAATCCCAAGCATTATTGCTTTAACGGCTGCAAATATAGGATACTTTTTTTAGTAAACAAATAAATATTCAAACAACTTTAAACTTATTTTTTAACCTTTTGAAAATGAAATAAATAAAAAATTCCCATTGCTTATGAAAACAATGAGAATTTGTATTTTAAGTTTAAAAAGTGTTATTCAACACCTAAAAGTTCTTTTACTTTAGCTTTCAACTCTTCACCTCTTAAATTTTTTGCCACAATAGCACCATCTTTATTTAATATGAATGTAGCAGGTATAGATTGGACTTTATATTGAACAGCAATTGGATCTTTCCAACCTTTTAAGTTAGATACATGATTCCATATTAAACCATCTTTTGCAATTGCATCTTTCCAAGCTTGTGCTCCATTTGGATTATCAAGTGATACACCAATAATATTTAATCCTTTTTCATGTAATTCTTTATACATAGCCACAACGTTTGGATTTTCAACTCTACATGGTCCGCACCATGAAGCCCAAAAATCGATTATTGTAACTTTTCCTAAAGATTCTTTAAGAGATATTTCTTTACCTTCAGGATTTTTTCCAGAAAAATCAGGAGCAATACTTCCAATTTCGGTAGAGTTAAGATTTTCAAAAAGCAGTTTTAATTCTTTACCTGATTTAGTTTCCAAAAATTTCTTATCTATTTTGTTATACAATTCTGTTAACTCATTTGGTGTTAGTAATGAGTTTTTGAATAGATTTTCTAAAAATAGAACAGAAACAAAGGCATTAGGTTTTTCATTTATAAAATTTACGGGCATGTTTTTCAAGTCCGTATCTAGTTTTTTCAATTCATTTAGTAAGTTTTTTATTGAGATTGAATCGTTGTTCTTTTGAGCAATATCCATTTTCTCTTTGTTGTCATTTTTAAATTTATCGATTAAATCGTATTTTGTTTTTATTTCATCATTAAATTTTTGAAAGATATCATTTTCAGTTGTTCCACCAATTTTAGAGTTTTTTAAAGTATCTACATCCATGGTTACATTTATTATTCCATTCTCTAAAATGACAGCCATCATTTTGTAAGGCTCTTCAAGTCTTAGAATAGCTAATTCTAGTCCATTAATTAATTTGCCTTCAAAATGAAACTTGTTATTTTCAATTACCGCAGTATCTATTCTTACGGGATTATTTTTATCTAAAGTCTCAATGTAAATTTTTTCTCCATTTTTGACTCCTTTAATGATTCCGTTTATTTCGTAACCTTCTTTTTTACATGATATTACTAACAATGTGGTTAGTAGTACTAATACAATTTTTTTCATTATTTTATATTTTTTGCAAATGTATTAAAATTAAGACTATTCGTTATAAACTTTAAGTTTTCTTTTAATAAAAAAATCAGGTTTTAACCTGATTTTTTTATTTACTTTAAAGTTGAAGGACAAACATAATCTGTTAATGGAACTTCGGTGCTCCTAATACCTGACATTCCTTTTTCAACATTGATCATATTATGATAGCCACGTGCTTTTAAAATGGAAGACCAAATTACTGAACGATACCCACCAGCACAATGTACATAAAAAGGTTCTTCTTTAGGAACTTCTGATAAGTAATCGTTGATGTAATCTAAAGGAATATTTTTTGCGTTTTCAACATGCTCAGCACTAAATTCTGATGGTTTTCTAGCATCAATAACGATACTTTCTATAAATTTAGAAGCAAATTCTTCTGGAGAAACCGAATGCAACGAATCTGTTTCAAAACCAGCTTCTTTCCAAGCTTTTAAACCACCATTTAAATACCCTAGAGTTTTGTCAAATCCAACTCTTGATAATCTTGTAATAGTTTCTTCTTCTTTACCTTCAGGTGTGATTAATAAAATTGGTTGTTTTACGTCTTTAATTAAAGCTCCAACCCAAGGGGCAAACCCACCATGAAGACCTATAAATATAGAATTTGGAATATGCTCTTCAACATAATCATTCTCGTGACGCACATCTAATAGTAAAGCTTCAGATTGATTAGCAACTGCTTCAAATTCTTTAGGACTTAAAGGCTTATCTGCTTTAGTAATGATAGAATCTAAACTTTCGTAACCATTGATGTTCATCATAACATTTTGAGGGAAATAGGCAGGTGGAGGTGTTAATCCGTCCAATAATTCAGCTTTAAATTCTTCAATTGTCATATCTGCACGCAAGGCATAATTTGTTTTCTTTTGATTGCCTAATGTATCCGTAGTTTCTTTACTCATATTTTTACCACAAGCACTTCCTGCACCGTGATTTGGATAAACAATTAAATCATCACTTAAAGGCATAATTTTATTGCGTAAAGAATCAAATAAATATCCTGCTAATTTATCCTGTGTTAAATCTTCAACTAATTCCTGAGCTAAATCTGGACGACCAACATCGCCAATAAATAAAGTATCACCAGTAATAATTCCATGAGCTTTTCCATTCTCATCAGAAACTAAATAACAGGTGCTTTCTAAAGTATGACCGGGCGTATGAAGTACTTTTATGGTATAATTACCTACTTTAAATTCTTGATTATCTTCAGCTGTAGTACATTCGTAGCCACATTTTGCAGTTGGTCCAAAAATAATTTCTGCACCCGTTTTTTTTGCTAAATCAATATGTCCTGAAACAAAATCTGCATGAAAATGTGTTTCAAAAATGTATTTTATCTTAGCATTGTCTTTTATTGCTCTGTCCATATAGGGTTGAACTTCTCTTAAAGGATCAAAAATGGCAGCTTCACCATTGTTTTCAATGTAATAGGCTGCATGTGCAATGCATCCTGTATAAATTTGTTCTATTTTCATATGTAAATATTTATTGTTTTTTAAAGATCATATGGTATCGCTTTATTTTTCAATAGTGTTTGTTTGCAACAAACTTGATATTAAAGGCAATTTCATAATCTATTTTATTATAATGTAAAATTAGTTCTTTTTGAGTAATATATAAGTAACATTGGTTACATAAAGTAGAATTCTTTAAGTAAAATAAAACAAGCCATTGCTAACACAAAGTAACCAAAACCTTTTTTTAATTGCGATTCATTTATGAATTTATTAAGGTAAATTCCGATAAAAATACCAATAATTGAAAGACCTGTAAATTTCATCAAAAATAACCAATCAATTTTTAAATTTTGCACATCACCTATAAAACCTATCAATGAATTCATTGTTATGATAAATAAGGAAGTACCAACTGCTTTTTTCATGGGTAGCTTTGCAAATAAAACTAAAGAGGGTATTATCAAAAAGCCACCACCAGCGCCAACTAAACCAATAATAATTCCAATTATAAAATTTTGATTGATTAAGTTAATTATACTACTTTTCTTTTCCTCAATAGTAATTTCTTTTTTCTTTTTTAACATTGAAAATGCTGCAAATAGCATAATTAATGCAAAAAATGCCATTAAAAATTTAGCTTTTGTAAGCAAAACCAAATCATTTTCAAAAATAATATTTGGAAGCATCGGTACAATATTATTTCTGGTTAAATAAACTGCTGTAAACGATGGGATTGCAAATAAAAATCCGGTTTTAACATCAACTAAACCTTTGAAATAATTTTGTGTAGCACCAAATGCCGAAGTTGTTCCGACAATGAATAAAGAATATGCTGCTGCTGTTACTGGATTTATGGTTAATACATACACTAAAATAGGGACAGTCAATATAGAACCACCACCACCAGTTAAACCTAGTATGAGTCCAATTAATAAAGCACCTATATAACCTAATATTTCAATCAAAACTCTAAAATTTCAATGTTATTTCTGTTCAGTTTTATTTTACCTTTCAATTCTAAAGCCTTTAACAATCTTGATATAACTACTCTTGAAGTATGCATTTCATAAGCAATTTCTTGATGTGTGTTATGAATTTCGGTTTTTCCAATCACTTTGGCTTTATCGGTCAAATATTTGTATAAACGCTCATCTAAATTCATAAAAGCCAAAGTATCAATAGCTTCAAGCATTTCCTTTAAACGAACATTATAACTATCAAAGACGAAGTTTCTCCAAGTCTTGTATTTGGTCAACCAATCTTCCATTTTTTCGACAGGAATCATTATTAACGCACCGTTTGTTTCTGCTACAGCTCTTATTTTACTTTTGGCATTTCCTAAGCAACAAGTTAAAGTCATGGCACAAGTATCTCCACGTTCCAGAAAATAAAGCAATAATTCATCGCCTTTATCATCTTCTCGAAGTATTTTAATTGCTCCAGTTAGTAGTAAAGGCATTGATTTGATGTAATCTCCGATTTCGATTAAATAATCATCTGCTTTGAATTCTCTGTAAGTACCAATTTTATCGATTTCCTCTAATAATTCTTCTTCAAAAATATAATTATAGGATTGGAATAGTTCTTCTCTCATTTGATGTTTATTTCTGTAAAGGTAAAAAAAATGCTTCTTAGATTTGTTACAATTGTTACATTTTTCCCTTCATCATTTTATTCCAATACAAGTAAGGCAATCCATATTTTTTAAGAATCCACATGCTCCAATTTTCTTTTGTAGTATCTACAAATTTTGATAAAAACGGGTCAGAATCTCTCACATTATCGTATTTGAATTCTGCTAATACCATTTTCCCATAACCTGTTACAAGTGGGCAAGACGAATAGCCTTCATAAGTTGCATGCCCTAATTTATTATCTTTAATCATTGATAATAAATTATCTACAACTACTGGTGCTTGTTTTCTAATTGCAGCTCCAGTTTTTGCTGTTGGTAATGCAGCAACATCTCCTAAACCAAATACGTTTTTATATTTTAAATGCTGTAATGATAAAATGTCAACATCCAACCATTTTTGTGCATTTACCAATGTAGAATTTCTAATAAAATCGGGTGCCATTTGTGGAGGAGCTAAATGAAGTATATCGTAAGGCATTACTATTTCTGATTCACCGTGAAATTCTTCATTTAAAACGTTTCCTTCATTGATAACACATTGATTTTCTTCTGGAGCTACACTTTTAAAATAAACCAATTTCTTTTCTCCATCGATTTTGACAGGCGCATAATGTGGTTTAAAATGAATTCCGTATTTAAAAATAACTTGCATTAATGTTTTAGCAAATTCTTTAACTCCAAAAATTACAGACCCTGGAGTAGCAAAAACAACTTCGGTGTTTTTAACTTTATTTTTTCTGAAATAATCTGCAGCTAAATAGGCAATTTTTTGTGGCGCACCACCACATTTTATTGGAGTTGTGGGTTGAGTAAATACTGCATTTCCACCTTTAAAGTTTTTGATTAATTCCCAAGTATAATTTGGATCAGTATAATTACTACAAACACCATTTTTGTCTAGATTTTCTCTTAAACCTTCAATACCATCTAAATCATAAACTAAACCAGGTGCTAAAACTAAATATTGATAAGAAATTACACCGCCATTTTCAGTAGTTAGACTATTATTATCAGGATTTAACGCAACAACTTTATCTTTTATCCAAGTCACTCCTTTTGGAATTACAGAGGATGTTGGTCGAATTGTTTTGTTGTAATTGAAAGCTCCACCACCAACCAATGTCCAAGCCGGTTGATATACATGTTTTTCGGAAGGATCTATAATTGCTATTTCTAAATTTTTATCTTTGCGAAGCAATTGGGCAGCAGTCATTATTCCACCAGTTCCTGCACCAACAATTACAATTTGATAGTTGTTTTTCATGATATTTGGTTATTAGTTTAATATTGTAAAAGTAACTAATGCAAATAATTAGAATGTAACTTTTGTTACATATGAAGTAATTTGGTTAATTATTTAACAAATTAAAAGCTGTTTTTTTTTACTATTGATATTTTATTAAGTCAATAAATAAGAATTTTAATATTTTGGATAAAAAGTATCATAAATACAATTTTCATAAACACACTTTCTGTATTTTTAGTGAAGTTATGGATAAAGACATTGAAAGTTTGCAAGCCAATTACAAAAGTAAATCGGGCAGCAGTTATTATTTTACTGAGGAAGGTTTATACCGAGTTTCCAATCATTGGGGAAGAGCGGCTAATTGTCGTTGGAAGTTGGAAACAAGTTCAATTATAATATCAAATATTGGTTTAGTTGATAAGAATCTGAAACAAGTTCAGATTAAAATAGGTTATGCCCAATGGACCGACTTTTATCCAAATAATGACCACGAAAATTTATTTTATATTGCAGTTGATTTTCAAGCAAAAAAAGTTGATTTTCATCATAAATTAAATCCTTTTTTTGATGGAAAATCTATTTGTAGAAATGCTTCTGAAACGGCAAAACGTATTAAAATTTGTAAAGAAGTTTTGCTTCATGAAGAATGGTCAAAACATTTGAATTTTAATTCTTTAGAAGATTTAAGAACAGAAATTATTAACGCACTAATTTATACCAATAATTCATTTGTTGCTATAAAAAGAAACTATTTTTATTAAATGAAAAATTGTTATTGCCATTCAGGAAAGTCTTTTGAAAGTTGTTGTGAAGTCTTTCTAAAAAAACAGTCCTTTCCGGTAGTTCCAGAACAATTGATGCGTTCAAGGTATTCCGCTTACGTGTTACAAAATGCGGATTATTTAATGGCAACAACGCATGTTTCTCAACGAAAATATTACTCTAAATCTGAAATTTTAAAATGGTCGAAAAGTAATACTTGGTTAAAATTAGAGGTTTTAAATGCTCTTGAAAATCGAGTTGAATTTAAAGCTTATTATTTAGATGAAAAGCTAGAAGCCAAGGTACATCATGAACAATCAACTTTTAAAAAAGAAGATCATTTATGGTATTATGTTGATGGCATTTTCTTTGATTCATTGTAAAAGGTTTCAGATTGCTATTCTTAAAATTATGAAACAACCTGAAACCCAAAAAACTTGAATCAATTTTTAAATAGAAGTGTCAATTTTATAAGAAACCGTTAAAGTTAATGTGTATTGAATCCCAACTTCTGTTTGATTGGCATTTATAACCTTATCAAAACCTGCAGTTGATACTCCATCATAATAAAAACTCTTGTTTTTTCTAGCTATTTTTTTCATGTAATTAGAATTTCTAGTGTTGTTATAGGTTTGAATTTCGGAACTTTCAAAAGCTTGATAGGTTTTGTATTGATTTTTTGGATAATACACTTCAAAGTTTTCTGAGGCATCTGGTGTTCCAATGGTTTTCTTTTTAAATGATTTTAAATAACGTTCTTTTTTTATTTCAACCATTTTTAGCGCTTCGTCAAATAAATTGGTGTGAATTTCATCTGAATTTTCATTAAAATATTCGACTTTAATGACATCATGAATTTCAAATTCTGAAGCCATAGTGATGATTTTTTCTAAATGAGCAATGTTTTTTGTAGTTATAATGATGTTTTTTTTGATTTCAAATCCTTTTTCGTATTGATTTGCAGAGGTTCCTTCAATAGTAAAATCATAGACTTTAGTTTGTGAAATAAAATCGACATAACTTTCCTCTTTATTGATGCCTAAAGATTTTATTTTTGACAAAAAACCGTCAATTCGTGTGTTGATTTTAGCATTGCAGAGTTTCACAGTTGTATCTTCTTCATTCAAACCTAAAGTCATTACAAATCCATCGGCTTTTGAATTCATTAAAATAGATATGCTTACCGAAAGCACATTATTATTCACAGTAATTGTCTTGTTGCTTGAATGATTGTAATTGGTATGATTGTTTCCGTAAACTTGGTTGCCACTAATTTGAGCATGAGTTTGATAAACAGTTGTTAGTAGAAGCACTAAGTGTAAAAATTTAATGTGTGAAGTTTTCATTTTTTTTAGTTTTATAATTAATAATGATGCAATAGTACAACTGACCTCAAAATTTAGTTTAGTAAAAGAACTTTCAAACAACTGTAAAGTTTTTTCAGTACTTTTACAGTAGATTTACAGTAATGTAAGCCAATCCATTAATACATTTGATTTCAAATCATAAATGAATCCAACAGACTTATTTCAAAATCTTAAAAAAGAGGTGCTTTTAGTTTATAAGGAGCGTTATCCTTATTTTACTGGTACATGGAAAAGTTTTAGTGCTCAAGATATTCAAAATTTAATTGAATTAATTGAAAACACAGTCAAGCAATCGGTTAGTGAAAAATGGATTTATACGCATTTAAAACCAGAAACCAACCACAAATTACCCAGAAAAGATATGTTGGATATTTTGTCGCAATTGGTTGGTTTTTCGGGTTGGGATGAATATGTTTTTAAACACAAAAAAGAAATTGTTCTACCCATCAATAAATCAAAAAATAAGAAGAATAAAACATTATTATGGAGTGTTTCACTAGTTGGAATTTTATTGATTAGTTCGGTGATTATATATCTGGAATTTTATAAAAATTCAAATTCTCACAGCATTGAAGTCAAAGATTCTTTTTCAAATAGTAAGATTAATAACGATGATTTTAAAGCTGTAATTATTAAAGATAGTACCGAAATTCCAGTTGAAATTATAGATTCAAAATTACAAATCAATACAAAAGACAGTACAAAAGTAGTGATAAAAAGTCCATTTTATGAAGATCAAGTGATTGTAGTTCGAAATGAAAAAAGGCATCAAGATATTGTTTTGAAACCCGATGATTTTGCCATGATGTTAAAAGCATTTATGAAATCAGACATCAAAGATTGGCAAACAAGAAAAAAGCAATTGAATAAAATTTTGGCAGACGATTTAGAAGTTATTGTAATGCTAAAAAACGATTTGGGAGCTGAATATTTTAATAAGCAAGAGTTTTCAGAAAAATTAATAATTCCGAGTCAATCCTTACAAAAAATGAAAATTATTGATATTCAGAATAACCATAAACAACAAATTAATTTTATAAGAATTATACAACAATAAAATGCGAATTAAATTTATTACTTTATTTTTTTTGTTTTTCACTTTTGCCTTGTTGGGCCAAAATGCTACTACAACCGTTTCAGTTAAAAAGACTATTAAAACGAGTTTTAGCATGCAATCGGTTAAAGCTTACCAGGAAAGTGCTGTTTTTAAAATTAAGGATTACTACAATTATTTGGAAATTTACTCCAATTCAAAAACATCTGATTCATTAAAATTACAAACTAAAAAAGCCATTCATAATTTATTTGAAAATAAAAATATAGAAGTTATTGATGTTACCACTTTTGAAAAATACTGCATTCAGATTGATAAACTCTTAGAAAAAGTTGCTGATAAAAATTTCAAGTTCAAAATGACTCATATAGAACATTCTATTGCAGCACAAGATTTTTGGACCACTAAGTACTATTTACAAGTCATTGAAGGTGAAGAAATATGTAATTTAGAAGTTTTTAGTAAAGTGATTTTCAAACCTGTTCAAAAGGTATTTGGTTCAAAAACAAAAGAAGTTTGGACGCTTTTTTTAGGAGAAATGGAGTAGTATTTTATAAAACAATTCTTTTATAATATATTGTTTTATAAGATGTTTCCATTTTTTTTAGTGAATTAAATTTTTCATGTAAATTGATTTTTTATATTTGTATAGGTTTCATAATTCTTAAATTTAAATCCGCATCTAAATCAACTTTCTAGACATTAATAATTGTAAAAGTTGATTTTAACAAAACACTAAAAACAAAATTTTAACCATATGAAAAAAGTAATTCTAGCAGCAGCACTTATACTAATGTATTCTTGTTCAACACACAAAAAATCAAATATCAAAGCTGATGAAGAGTTTATTGTTGAATTAAAAAAGCCAGCAACAAGAGGAGGAGCAATTGATATTGCTTTGCAAGGGATATTTTTAGGTGCCAATTACTTTGCAGAAAAGACTTCAAAATCTTTATCAAATTCCTACAACAAATCAATTTCTATCAACGATTACTACAATACAGATTCTGGTGAAATTGAAAAAACATACCATCAAATTCATATCAAAAAATACTCAAAACCGTCTGATGCAGAAAAAAAAGGAGAACTAAGTTCCACCATGAAAACGGAATATCAAGCACTTCCTAAAACAAGAGGAGCAAGTGCAAGTTTAATGTTGACTGATGTTATTAGAGAAGAAAAAAATGATTTATTAAACTTTCATGCAGTAATTGAGTTGGTAAGTGATCCTGAAAATCCAAGTGTAACTCGTTTAAGTTTTAATGAACTTCGCATTTTGTTTTCAAAAACAAGAGTTTACACCGATGAAAATTTGAATGCGAAAGTTTCAGTAGCTATAGAAGGTCAATGGAGAAGCACTGACGGTTCACCCATGAAAAAAATGTTGATTGAACAAGCTTATGAATTTAAAAACTTAAAATATGGGTATGACAACCAAATTAAAGAACCTATACTATCGCCATGGTATTATGACATTCCAATTACAACAGCCATAGATAACAATGGAAAATATGGTGTTTTAAATGTCACAGTTCAAGTGGAAGAATTTGAAGGCGGTAAAAGCAAATACATTAATAAATTGCCTTCTATTTTAAAAGATAATAAAAGTAAAATTGTAAACGATGGTGCTTCTGTAATTGAAAAAGTGATTCATTAAATTTGTGATTATGAGGTTTGGCCAAAAATTCATTTGTATACTATTTTTTTTAATTCCTTTTTCTTTTTTGGGACAAAAGCTTCAATTGCAAAAAAATCTTGAATCTGTTTCTAAAGTACTTCAAAGTCCTAAAGGAACTTACCTTTTAGCAAGTGAATTATCAACCTTTACCTTAATTGACCAAAAATCAAAAATTCAAGTGGCTTCAATGGAAGTTGATTTTAGTAACAATGGCTCTATTGGTCAAGGTAGTTTTCTATTTTATGATGACTCTAGATTTATTGTTAATACAGCAAGAGAGTTACTTTTAGTTGATTTATTAAATAAAAAAGTTGATACTTTAGAAACTAAGATTGAATTTCCTGAAATCATTGAAAGTTTTATTGTTTTACCAAACAATCCTAATAAAATTTTAATTACTTCTAAAGTTTTTCCAATGGATAAAAATGGAGTAATTCAGCTAGTAAATGAAAAAAAAGGACAAGTTTTTTATGAAGACATAAAGAATTGTAAAATACGAATATATGATTTAATTGAAAAAGAAGTAACAGATAGTTTAGATTTTCCATTTTCTGTAACAACCTTGGTAACAAACGAATCCAATGAAGTTTTAGCAGGTACTTTTGACGGAAATATCATAAAAATTAAGGAAGACTTGCGCTACGAAGTTCTTTTTAAAGCATTTGATAGACCTGTTTTTTCAATAGTAAACAAGAAAAATATATTTCTGGTAATTCCACATCGTGGCAAAAATTTAATTTTTGATTCAGGTGAAGGAGATTTATATTTTTTTGATAAATCATATAATTTCACAAAAAAAATTACACTTCCTGTTCATAAAGAAAAATTACTTAAAGAGGATAATAATAAAGTAGGTAATATTGAAGGTTCACCTAACAATCATGTTTTAAATGTTTTAAATCCTGAGAAAGATATTTTTGTTTTTTTAAATTATGGTTTTAATGGTTTGTCAAAAGTCAACTTGCTAAACGCAACCTTTTCTGATTTATCAGTTTCCGAAAGGTCAGCATCTTTTTATGCGCTTAACTTTGACAATTCTCAAATTATTGTTTCGGTATCTAATAATAGAAGTCCCTTTGGAAATTCTGGAAAATTATATTTATACGATTTACAATCTGAAAAATTTATTGATGTATTTAGAACCATTAATTCTCAAACTAAATATGGAAGAATTAATAAAGTGTTTTATAATTCTAATTACTATTACATTGCTAAAAAATTAAATGAGGATGAATTTACTGTTTATAGTAGTAATTCTAAAGAGCCTTTTACACTCAACGGAACAAATATTTTATATAACTACAAAGACAATAGTTTGTTTTTAAAAGATTATAACCGTCTGGTTTATGGTACTTTACAATTAAGTAATTTGTCAAAGAGCAATTATAATTTTACATTTAAAAGAAATACTTGGAATACCGAAGAAAATAAAGATTCGTTACACCTTGAAATTTTTAAACCTATTATTGATATAAAAAATTTAGACTCAATAGGTTTGCCATACAATATAAAATTATGTCAAAAAGTAGGTGATGATAGTTATTTTATTGCTGGAAACCAATACGTTAAAGATAAAACAGCTTATTCTTACCTAGTAATTAATTCCAAAGGGAAAATACTGTTTGAACTCCAAAACTATTTAAATTACGAATCAAATGAAGGTGTAAAAATTTCAACTTCAGGTAATTATTTTGCAATAAATGGCGAGAAAAATTCGACTTCAATTCTTGAGGTTTGGGATTGGAAAAATAATAAAGTAGTTTTTTTAAAAAAATATAAGAACAACAATTTATCTCATTATACTTTTGATCAAACAACTGATACTTTTTGGTTTAGTGAGTTTGATGAAAATATGTATGTAGATATTTTTAGTTTAGATTTAGAAACTTTAAATAATCAACCCAAAAAAGAATTTTCAAAATATAATTTAATAGATAATTTTTTACCAGATCGAACAAATGATATAATTGCATTCGGAAATTTTGGACCATTATATTTAATTCAATTATCCAATAAATCCATCTTGTGGTCTTCAATTGATGCTTTTAAATCATCTTATTCATTAAATATTCAATCTTTACCAAACGGTTTTGGTTTTAATTCAGAACAAAGTTTTATATCAGTAGATAAAAATTTTAAATCGATATATTTTACTACTTATGAAGGTAATAAATCTTTAGAAAGTAATGAAGAATTGTTTTATAAAGCGGATAAAGGAGCTATTAATAATTTTGGTTTTGTTATTAATGGAAAAGGATATTTGCCTTCTGATTATGACCAATATTTTAACAGACCTGATATTGTCATAAAAGAATCGGGTTCCACCAATGAAACGTATCAAAAACTTATTGAAAAAGCTGTTTTAAAACGAACCAAAAGCCTAAATAAAAGTAGTTTAAATGATATTTTTAAAAATGCTCCTTTACTAGAGATTACTAATAATAATGAAATTAGAGCCTTTACAACTAATAATTTTCAGACCTTTGATGTAGTTTTTACACCCTTTGAAAATAGATTTATAAAATCTTATTCCTTTTCTGTAAATGGAGTTCAAGTGATTCATAATGAATTTCTTAATAATGAAAATAAGGTATCTCAAAATATTGAATTATCACAAGGAAAAAACTTAATTCAAATGAATTGTATCGATAATGAAGGATACATTTCAAATACAGAAACATATACCATTTATGCTGATTATGAGGAAAGTAACCCAAAAGTTTATCTTATAATTATTGCAGCTGATACATACAACAATCCAGATTTTAATTTAAAATATTCCGTTAAAGATGCTAATGATTTAGTAACCAATCTAAAAAAGAGATATGGCAATGATTTAATTGTTAGTACTTTGATTAATAAAAATGCAGATGATGTAATAATTAATCAATTGAAAAATAGTGTTAAAAATGCAAATGTAAATGATAAAATTATAGTTTTTGTTTCTGGTCATGGCGTTTTAGACGCTGATTATAATTTTAGATTTGCCACGCCAAATATGGACTTTTCAAAACCAAATGAGTTTGGAATAACAAATAATACCTTGGAAAGTATTTTACTGGCAAGTCCAGCAAGAAATAAACTTTTAATGATTGACGCATGTCATAGTGGTGAACTAGATAAAGAAGAGTATTCAAATGCCATTTCAAGTGATGCTGTTGTGGTTTCTTACAGTGGTTCAAAAGGTTCTGTTGGAACTTCAACAAAAACAACTACTGAAAATAGTTTTGAACTCATGCGTCAATTGTTTAATGATGTGTCAGAAAAAAGTGGTATTAAAGTGATTTCGGCAGCAGCTGGAAATAGTTATGCACTAGAATCTGAAAAATGGAAAAATGGAGTTTTTACCTATTCACTATTAAATATTTTAGAAAAAAATAAATCTATTTCTATCAGTAAATTAAACGATGAAGTTTCAAAAAGTGTTATAAAATTGACTAATTCTAAACAAAAACCAACCAATAGAGGAAACACAGTTGAATTTGATTTTTCATTGTAAATGATACAATTTTTGTAAGGAATTTTATTGATTTAAGTTTTTAATTTAAACAGTTATATCATGATAAAAAAAATTAGTATTATTATCTTTTTTTGGAGTTTCATTTCTTTAGCTCAAAATACTACTCAAGAAAAATTTGTTAAAGTTTTTAATGCTGGTGTTCAAAGTTTAGAAAATCAAGATAGTGATGATGCCATTAAAAATTTAGAAACCGCTTATACCTATAGTATTGATTTATATGGAAAATCGTCTTTAGAAATGGCTCAAGTGTGTTACTATTTGGCAGCCGCTTACACCGAAATAAATCCGCAAAAAGCATTAGAAAATATACTCAAAGCGCAAGTCGTTTTTAAAAAAGAATATGGTGAGGAAAGTCAAGAAAATACTATGTTACTTAGTATGTTAGGAAGTGTTTATCTCGACTTAAAAGACTTTCAAAAAGCAAAAGAAACCTACATTAAATCTCAATCATTAGCTAAAGATATTTATGGTGAAAACAGTATTAATTACGGCGTTTCATGTACTAATACAGCTGCAGCTTTTCTTAAAGTTGCTGATTTTAATACAGCTTTAGAATATGTAAATGAAGGTTTAAACATCTTAAAAAAGCAAAGTGAATTTCCAAAAGTTTATTATGATAATTTAAGATACAATAATTTACCTTTTATTTATGAAGGATTAGGTCGTTATGATGAAGCGTTAACCATTTATGAAGAATCCTTAAATTATATTAAAAAACAGTATGGAAGTAATACGGTTAATTATGCTCACATTTTGCAAAGTATTGGAATGGTTCAACTAAAAATTGGACTTTTACAAAAGGCTGAAAAATCATTTTTAAATTCTATTGAAATACTTTCTTCTGCTACTGATGATTCATATAATGCTTCTATAGCTAATGCTTACATGGGCTTAGCGGTTTTTTATACTCAAAATTATAAATATGAATTAGCCATTTATTATTCCAATTTAGCCATCGAAATTAATGAATCTTTAGAGGCTAATGCTAAGGAATATGATGTTACTTATTACGATATTTTGAGTAATTTGTATTTTGAAATGGGAAATACTTCTTTCGCAAAGAAATTATTAGAAAAAGCCAAAAATAAAAGTAAAGAAGTGTATGGTGAAAACTCTTTAGAATACGCAGTAAAACTAGCCAATTATGCTCAATTAGAATGGTATTTTGATGAAGAATCAGCTAAAAAACTAGTTAATCAAGCTGTTGAAATTGCTGAAAAAATAGATATAAATAGTCCGCAATATCAAGAATGTTTGGTTCAATTAATTCCTATTCTTGTGAGAGACAATAAAATTGACGATGCCATAACAATTGCTCAAAAAAACATTCTTAAAACTGATAAATCTTCAAGGGTTTATTTGGAAAACAAGATACTTTTAGGTGATCTTTATCTATTGGTTAAAAAATATCAAGATGCAGAAATATTATTTAACGAAACTGCTAATGGTATTGCAAAAATATATGGAAAAAACTCACCCAATTATGCCAATGTTTTAGTACAATATATGGAAGCCTTGTTTTATCAAGAAAAATATGCAAATCTGACACCATTGATTCAGGAATGTAACCCCATTTTAGTTAATCAAGTAAAAGATTTTTTCAAATTTGCTTCAGAAAAACCCAAATATACTTATTTACGAACTCTCGAAGATAAATTTAATTTCTTTCAAAATGTGGGTTATATATTGAAAAATGACGAAAAGTTAGCATTGATAAATTATGAAAATCAACTTTTGCTTAAAGGACTGTTATTAAACACTTCAAAAGATTTAATTACAAAATTATCTGAATTAAATGACTTAGAGATTAATAACCTCATAAATACTTTTCTTCAAAAAAAGAATGAATTTGTTAAAAATAATACCCTTCAGAAAATCGATGAAAAAGGGTTAAATATGGAAATTATTAATTTAGAAAATGAATTAACCGACTTGTATAATACTCATTTTAAAACAGATTATAATAATCAATTCAAAAAGTCGTTTCAAGATGTTCAAAACAAACTAGAAACAAACGAAATAGCCATTGAATTTTCTAAAATAGATGTATCGAAATATGACGATGAAAACCCTGATTATATTTATGTGGCCTATTTAATTAGTAAACAATCTAAATTTCCAAAGTTAGTTGTGTTGGCTAATGAGAAAGAATTAAAAATGATAATTAAAGGATCTGAATTAAATCCGAATCAAACTTTTAAAACTAGAGGATCATCTGCTAAAAGAATAGGAGCAAAAGTGGGAGCAAAGGAGTTGTATAAATTGATTTGGAAACCTTTTGAGCCTTACATCAATCTTCAAAACACGGTTTATTTTGCTTTAGATGGAATTTTACACCAAATACCTATGGCTTTGTTAACTAATGAAGCTAATGAAATGCTACTTGAAAAACATCCATTAGTACAACTAAATAGCACTTTTGATCTTACCAAAAAATCAAATGAACCTAAATTAAGCAACGCTCTATTTGTTGGTGGAATTCAATACGATTATTACGATAAAAAGGCTTCAAAAATTGAAAATAAAAGTACATTAGAAATATCTAAATTAAGTAAGCAAGCTGAAGTAAAAAAATGGGATTATTTACCTGCAACTTTAGCGGAAATTAATGCCATTGAAGCCTTGTTTCAAGAGCACAACACCACTTATCAATTGCTTACAGATTCTCTGGCTACTGAAGATAAAATAAAAGCTTTAGATAAAAAAAGTCCGTCAGTAATTCACATTGCTACTCATGGATTTTTCTTTGAAAATAACACAAAAAGTAAAGCCAGTTCTTTAAATAATGATAATGTATTTCAGTTGGCTGATGATCCTTTATTGCGTTCGGGATTACTCTTTTCAGGAGCAAATTATGCTTGGTTAAACGGAAGCAATCCCTATGAAAAGGAAGATGGTATATTAACAGCTCTTGAAATTTCAAATTTAGATTTACACGGTACAGATTTAGTAGTTTTATCGGCTTGTGAAACAGGTTTAGGCTATGTAGAAGGCAATGAAGGCGTTTATGGATTGCAACGTGCTTTTAAAAAAGCAGGTGTATCAAAAATGATTATGAGTCTGTGGGAAGTGCCTGATAAAGAAACAGCAGAGTTTATGGAATTGCTTTATTCCAACTGGTTTAAAGGAATTACACTGAAAGAAGCTTTTAGCAAAACACAATTAGAAATGAGTAAAAAATACAGAGATGAACCTTTAAAATGGGCTGCCTTCTTTTTATTGGAATAAAATTTAATTTCCTGTGATATAATTCTTGATAGAATTTTCACTGAATAATTCTTTTAACTGTACCGAATTTATAAGCTTTTGATTGACTTTAGCTATTGCTCCATTAAAACAATCTAAATTTCCTATGAATTTACAATAAACTGCGGTTAATAAAACATCAGTCTTTTCTTGTGCTTCTACTGCTAATAATTTCATGTATTTATCACAAATATCTTTATTGTTTAAATCTATTGCCGACTTAACAATCAATTCGTAAAGATTGATTTTTTCTTTCTTTGAAACTTCTTTTTTTAGCAATTCAATGCAAAGTTGGTTAGCCGTTTCTGGTTCTTGATTTAGATATAAATAGTCACTATAAACCAAGCCGTTTTCTACAGAAGAATCAATTTCATAAGCTAATTTGAATAATTCTTTCGTTTTTGCTGCTGTTCCAAAATTTTGTTTATTTCTAGCTAAGGATAAAATATAAGTGGCAATATCACTTTTTTTATTTTGATATGGATCATAAGCATTGGCTAATAAATAGTTTTTTTTTGAAGCTTCAAACTCATTGGTTTCTAATTCGCTTTGTCCTAATTTGGAATAACTTTTGGCATAGGAATTATCACTATTTATAGCTTGTTTGTAAGCATTAATAGCTTCTGTATAGTTTTGTTTAGAAAAATAACTATCTCCTAATAAATTCCATAAATCAGGAACATCCTTATTGGTTTTAAGAATTTCGGTTACTAAATTTATAGCATTATCCGATTGATTTTGTTTGTTATACAATTCTAACAATTTTGTATAAGCAGGAATGTAAAGTCGATGTTTGTCAATGGCTTTTATATAATATTCTTTTGCTGTTGTATAGTCTTTTAAAGCTTCGTTCAGATAATTAGCATAGTTGTAATACGCTTCTGGATTGTTTGTATTGAATTGAATTCCAGTTTCAAAAGATGTTTTTGCTTCTGCTTTTTTTCTTATCTTGAAATACAGCCAACCTTTACCTGCATAAGCAGAAATATTATGCGGATTTTTTGAAATGGCTTTGGTGTAAAGTGAATCTGCAAGTATATTTCTATTGGATGTAAAGGTATTTGTTGATAAAAAATCGGCATATTGCGAATACAATTCAGAACTATGTGGATTATTTTCAATAGCACTTATAAATATATTTTCGGCTCTTTTTTTATCTATTTTCTGTTCGTTGATGAACTTTAAAAAACCATAATTTAAAAGCGTGTTTATAGAATCAGATTGTATGGCTTTATCAAACCATTTTTGTGATTCAATGACATTCCCTTTTGTTTTATATAAATTACTGATTTTTTGTAAAACAAAAGTGTTTTTTGGATTTAAAGCAATTGCTTTTTTATAGTTTTCTTCGGCTAAATGATACTTGCCTTCATTCTCATAAATTTCACCTAATTTGGTATATGAATTAACATCTGATCCGTTTGTACCTAATGAAGTATTTAGCATTTCTTTGGCTTCATCAAAACGGTTTTGCAGCATTAGATTTGAACTTAAATTTGTAGTAGGAGCAGCCCAAGTTTTAATTAAGTTGCGAGCAGCACTAAAATGATAATAAGCACTATCCGATTTTTGTTCTAAATTGTAAATTAAACCCATGGCATTGTGAATGTATGCTGCTTTTGGCTCTATTTTTAATGCTTCATTAAGTTTTATCTTTGCTTTTTTGTAACCCACATAATTTTTACTCTTTATTACCGAATAGGCTTCTAATAAGAGTTTACTGGCATTTATTCGTGAATATAAATAATCTTCTTTATTCATTAATTGCAAACAAATTTCTAAATTCTTAGCCTGTTTTAAAAATTCACTTGCTGACGGTAAATCGGAAGAGCCATTGATGTAATCATTTATTAAATTTTGAGCATTTGTTGCCAGTTTGTCAATTAATTTAGCCTGCATTTTTTCCAGCAAGTCTTTTGAAATAGTGTTGTTTGCTTTTGCTGATTCATATAATTCTAATGCACTAAATGGTTTTCCATAATAGTCTTTTCGTTTTAAAGCTTCGGTAAAATCATTTGTAAGTTTTATTGCTTCTTTACTTTCTGATTTTGTATTTAAAGCACCTCTAGACTTCACTTCATTATTGATTTTTTCTTTAGAAACATCTTTAAAAACAATATTCTTATCTTCTTGGCCAACCGCTTTATAAATGGCTCTACTATTTTCAGTACGAATGATAGGAATTTGATTTTGATTGTGTTTTTTTGAAACCAAATTATTGACGTTATTGTATAAATAATCATCAATTTCGTTGTATTGCAGGTTGTTATCGGTATTATTATCGGCATTTCCAGCTAATGCTTTGACTAAGTAATAAGTAAAATAACCGTGTTTTAGTTCGCTACTCTCATAGGAAAGTTCATTAGGTCCACAACTCAAAAATTTTATAGAATTTTCAAACATGGATTGAATGGCACCCATGTTTTTTTGAGTACCTTCTTTGTAAATAAACCCAGAGCGACAAGCATCTAAAACCAAAAATACCTTGACTCCTTTTTCGGTTAATTTTGGAATTACTTTCTCATTTAAATAAGCAAGAGGTAAAACACCACCAACACCATTATACTCTTGATTAGCGTTGGCATCAGCAGCTAATAAATAACCTACTTTATCACCAAAATCGTCAATAACATCTCCATGACCTGCAAAATAAATGTATACAACATCACCTGAAACGGCTTTGGAATAAATGTTTTTTAGTTCTTGCGAAATTCGCATTCCTGTGGCATCTTCATTCGCTAAAAAGCACAAGTTTTCTTCTGAAACCTTTTCAATTTGACTTAAATAATCTTTAAACATAAAGGCATCATTGTCAGCATAATTAAGTTTAAGATTTTCGGATATGTAATCTGAAATACCAATAACTAAGGCACGTTTAGTTCCTTCTTTTGTGGTTTCAATTTTAGTGCTTTTAGAGCCTCTTGTATCTTCTTGTGCAAGGGTTTTAAAACAAAATAGACCTAAAAAAAAGAGAAGAATAGATTTCATAGTTTTAATGATATAAAAGCAGTAATATTCACAGGAAATTATTTCTCCACAATCTCATAAACAAACTCCGTACTAAAACCGTCTACATCGCCACTGGTTGTATTTCCTGTAGAACCTCTGGATTGACTGTAACTTTGTTGGATGAAATTTTCTAAAGGATTGGCATTTCTACTGCCTTCACCGCGAGTTGCAACTGTGGGTTGAAAATTGATAGAAGTAGTGGTTGCAAAGCCTTTTAAAATTAATCTTTCATATGGAGGACCAAAAGAGTACACACAATCTTTAAAAATCATGGTTTGTCCAGGTGCTAATTTTCGTTCCTCGTTGGTTAGTGCGCAATTGTCGTTAGGCATAAACGGTGCAATTTCTCCTTTACTATTAATTTCTATTATACTGATGTAGAGTGTTTTTTTACTTTTGTTGGTCACTTGTAAAACCACATGGTCTTTTTCTGGAACTACTTCAAAAATACCTGCTTCATTAATGTTTTTTGTTTCTTCAATTAAATCGCCTACTTTTCCTGTTGCATCGGAATAGTTTACAGGCAGTAATTTAAACTCGATTTCGTAAGCTAAGTTTTTAAGACTTAAATTTTTAAGGTATTGGCCTTGTGCAAAATTAAATAACTTTTGGTTTATGTCTTCAAGGGTAACAGCTCCTCTTGTATTTTCGTCAGCATCTAGGTCTTTTGTACCGTTTGGTGTTTTTAATTCGATGGTGTTATTTTGGCTTTCAAGAATAACATCTGACTCTTGTACATTTGTGACAACCGAACCCAATTTGTTGTCTTTTAGATAGTTTGAAACTCCTGTTTTTATGTTGTTATCTTTTACATTTTCATCAAAATACACCTTAATGGCAATATCTCCATAGGATTGTTTGTCAATGATTACCCAAAATTCTTTAGTATTGGTACTGCTCAAACTTTTATCTAATTTTATGTAAGCTAAATTAAAATTAGATTTGGTAATGGTTCCCGTACTTATTATATTTTTATCTGTAGCTTTGGTTGTACCGGAAGGCACTATTATTACTGTTGTTCCTTCAAAAAGGCCTTGAATTTTTCCTGCATTGATGTGTATCATGTTTACGTTTGGAATTTTGGCAATTTCAAAGTAAGGTTGTTGTTTTACATAGTCGCCATTAAACAATTTATAATCTACATCACCTTCAATGGTTGGGGTTTGTTTTGGTGAAATGACATTCATGTTGGTTGCAATTTTTGAAAACAATTGACGGTAGGTGAAATCGCTTCCCAATTCGGTCATGGCTTTGGAAAAAGCATAACTTAATGAACCAAATCCGTTGTATTCGTAATTTAATTCATCTGCCGATGCTCCTGAGATTAGTATGAATGGTGCAGCATCAGGATTTACTGTAGTGCGTTCTACCATTGCACTGCCTTTGGTTTTATCGTTTTCTAAGGGGTTCCAATCATCTGGTGCAAAGGTGGCTTTTCCACCACGCGTTTTTCCACCACGCGTTGTTGACCCTGAATGGCAGCTGTCTAAGATGAATAACAATTGTCCTTTGCTGCCTAAAGTGTTTCTAAAATTGGCAATGATATTTCCTAATTCATCATCACGTAAATGATTTTCGCCTTTATAATTGAAGGTATATTTTACCCAAGCATCAAAAGGGACTAAAGCTTCGTCTTTACCGTCAATTTCGTCGCCATTATCATCAAATATTTGTTGTCCATGACCTGAATAATGAATGACTACAATATCACCTGGTTTCAGTTTTGATTTTAACTCTTCAATGGCTTTGATGATTCCTGCTTTTGTAGCTTGTTCATTGATTAGTAAATTGATGTTTTTTTCTGCAAAACCTTGGTTCAGTAGGGCTTCTTTTATTAAGGGAACATCATTAACGGAACTTATAGAAGACCAACCTGTTTTTGTAGGATAATCACCAATAGCTATAATTAATCCGTACTTTTCAGCGGTTGCATTTAAGGTTAAAAACAGAAAAATAAGTAAAGCGGTTTTTTTAATCATTGTGTTTAATTAACATTAAAAATACTAAATGAGATTCCGAAATAAAATCCGAAATCGTATACGTTTTTAGTGAAACTGTCTACATCATTAAGTGTTGTAGTATCACCTACTTTAAATCCATTGATTAATCGTTTTACTGGACCGTAAGCTACACCACCTGATAATGCCAAACGGCTTTCGCTACCAAGAATTATAGAAGGGCCAAATAAATAATTAACGCCATTTACCGCATCGGCAATTGGAATAGAAATACCAAAACTTCCTCCTAAATTAAAATTTTCTCCAATTACGGGATAAAAATTAATCATGGTACTTAAATTAGGGGTGAAATAGTTATTGCTTTCTGCTCCAATAACCCCATTATCATCAATATAAAAATCATTAGATTTTGATTTAAAATTATTTAGTGTAAGCGCCACACTGGTATTAATTTTAAAACCTCCTTTGGACAATAGTTTTAAATGACGTGTTTTTACTGCAGTTAAATTATCATCATCGTCTAGTTTATTGGCAAACTCACTTTGTAAAAATTGCAGTTCTAGATTTACTTTATCTGCTGAAATTTCGTAATCATAGGTTTGTTCAAAGGAAGAAGCTTCTAAAGAGGTGTATAAAGATTCTATTTTATTTAAGTTGTCAGAAGTCCAATTGGAAGAGGCATTCAACTGATTTAATAAACTTTCTAAGTTGCTGAAATTGGTGTTTTGTGCTTTCAATTCGCCACGAGATAATGTGGTGTTATCAGCTGTTTTGGCTTCTAATTCGTCTTTAATATCGTTTATGTTTGAAGCAATGGAACTGGCATCTTCATTTAAAATTTTCTTTACGCTGGCAAGGTAAACATGAAAGTTTTGCTTTGGATCAGTTATTCTAAAGTCTTCTTGCATGGAAGCTACCTGTAAAAGGTTTTTTAGAATGGTTTCTTTATCTAGATTTGGATTGGTTAGGTTGGCTAATAGTGTTTTTTTCATGGCATCTACATTAGTAGAAAGAGCATTTAATTCGGAAAATTTATTGGAAATGTTTTCTCCTCTTGAAGCATTTGCACCTTTTAAAAAACCATTGTTTGATGGCAGTTCGGTTACATTTAAATTTAAATCGCTTCCTGAAACGGAACTTATGCCTCCTAATAAGTTAGAAAAATTAAATCCGTTACCGCCTGAGGTGTGTATGGTTTCTTCTTTAACATCTGTTTTAATATTAATGGCAAAGGGATTTACATTGAGTAATTTGATTTGCACATAGCTGTTTCTCTTGAACTTAGGATTATTAAGTGTATCAATTATTTTATTGGATTTGTCTAATTTGAAGTATTCAAAATTATCCGTTTTGTAATCGTACTGGATTCTGTATTTTTCTTGAGCAAAGAATGAGGCAGCACATAAAAACAAAAGGGAAGTAAAGAGTGTTTTCATAAATAAGTTGATCTGTTTAAGTTAAAGTTTATGGGTAGTCAAATATAATAAAATATTTTGATTTTATTAACAGTTTCAATTTATTCTATGAAACTCTCTTTGAATTACTTAGCATTTATTTTAACCAATTGCTTGATGCATTTGCACTAAACGGTTCTTCCCAAAACAAACATGCTTTCTTGATTACTGTCAATAATTATTTGACTGATTTTGTGTTCTACAGCTATTTCAAGGACTTCTTTGGCAGGTAATGTTACAAAAGGTTTTGTTTCTGTGGCCCAATTCATTAGGGTGGCTTGTGAGGTGAAAACGCCCATGACTAATTTATTGTCTCTTTCAAAAACCGAAGTGAAGGCTATTTGTGCTCCTTTTTCTAGGGTAGTCCACCCTTTTTCTGGATTTTCACCTGTTACTGGACTTGATGTGGGTACCAATAAAAAAGCTTTATCGCCTTGTAATTCTTCTAAAACCGCCATAAAGGTTTCTTGGTTTTGATTGGTTTGAAAGGTCTTTATTTTGGATAATAGGTTGGTGTTGTTGGGTTTGAATGTGTTTTCTTGCATTTTTTGTGTTTTTGGCAAAGGTAGTTTTTTTTTGGTTGATGGTTTAGGGTTGGTTGAAGGGATTAGGAAGATTGGGAGAAAGGGGAGATAGGGTGAAGTTTTTGCTATTTTGTTTATTTTTAACTGTTTTTATAAGTTAAGCGATTTATTACATGGACTTACTTTGATTTGGGTTCGTATTTGGTTCGTATTTGGTTCGTAATTGGTTCGCAAAAACGACTATTTTTGGCATATACATACAACTTCCTTACAAAGTAGGGGTACCACAACTACGAACGAAATACGAACGAAACACGTACGAAACACGAATAATAATAAACAACTCTTAAATAAGCTTGGTTTACTAAACGGTTGATTTTTTTTATCCAATAAGGTAAACCGTAAGGAAAATTAAATAAGGTTGTTTAGTTTTGGGGTTCCTAATTTATTTCCTACAAAAATAGGTCTTTTAACGGTTGTTAAATTCGTTGAAAATTGTTAGGTTTGGAAAATACAAGTTATAAAACAAAACATGAGTACAAATACCGTAAAAGCCGATATTAATTTTGAACAAGAACTTTGGAAAGCGGCTAACGAACTGCGTGGTGCCGTAGCTGAAAATCAATACAAAGACTATGTGTTGCCAATGATTTTCTTAAAGCACATGAGTGAACGCTATGAAATACGAAGAGAAGAATTAAACACTTTATTACACGATAAAACCTCTTCGTATTTTACTACAGATGATGCCGAAATAAATTATGTTTTAGAAGATGCCGATGAGTATTTGTCTAAAAATATTTATATCATTCCTAAAGAAGCTACTTGGGAATATTTAAAAGCCAATGCCGAACAAGACAACATAAAAGTAATTGTAGATGATGCTTTTGATACTTTAGATGCTACTTTAGCAGTAAGTCGACCTGATTTGAAAGGGATTTTACCTCGTATTTTTGTAAAAAGTCAATTGACGGCTCGGCAGGTAGGTGGTTTGATTAACTTACTTTCTAATCCTAAATTATCGCAGAAAGAAAACCCAGAAAGCGATGTCTTAGGTCGTGTGTATGAATATTATATTGGCAAGTTTGCTATTGCCGAAGGTTCTGGTGCTGGACAATTCTTTACTCCCGGAAGTATAGTTCGTTTGATGGTTGAAATGATTGAACCTTATGAAGGTAAAATCTTTGATTCCGCTTGTGGTTCTGGTGGTATGTTTGTACAATCCTTGAAGTTCTTAGAAAGCCATGGTGGTGATAAAAAGAACATTGCTATATACGGACAAGAGCGTTACGATGGTACCTTGCGTTTGTGTAAAATGAACTTGGCTTTACGCGATTTGTCTTTTGATGTGCGTTTGGGAGATTCTTTATTGCAAGATAAGTTTCCTGATTTAAAAGCTGATTTTATCATTGTAAATCCTCCTTTTAACGTGAGCCAATGGCACCCAGAAGACTTACCTGAGAACGACCCAAGACTATTTGGACCCAAAGAAGAATTTACTACGGATGGAAATGCCAATTTTATGTGGATGCAAACCTTTTGGAGTCATTTGAGTAAAGTAGGAACTGCTTCTGTTGTAATGGCAAATGGAGCGATGACTTCCAACAACAAAGGAGAAAAAAACGTACGGGAGTTTATGGTAAACAACAGCATGATTGACTGTATTGTACGTTTACCCGATAAGTTGTTTTTAACCACAGGCATACCGGCTTGTATTTTTATATTGAGTAAAAACCGTGATGGAAAAGACGGCAAACACAGAGAACGTACCAACGAAATCTTATTTATAGACACCAGTAAAATGGGAACTATGGAAAGCCGTAAGTTGCGTATTTTTACAGATGATGATATTGACAAAGTAGCAGCTACTTACCATTCTTGGAGAAATATTTCCCCTCTTGAGAGGGGTGCCGAAGGCGGGGTGTGTTACGAAAACGTGGACGGTTATTGCTACGCTGCCACCATAGAAGAAGTACAAAAACAAGATTACAAACTAACACCAGGTATTTATGTAGGTACTGAGGAAGTGGAAGACGATGGAATTTTGTTTGAAGATAAAATGGCTGCTTTACAAACTACTTTGCAAGAGCAGTTTACTAAAGGGAATGATTTGCAACAAAGAATTTTAGATAACTTTAATAAGCTTTAAATGTTAAAATTATGGTAGTTTTGGTTGACAAATAAAATATTTTTTATAATTTTGTCAACAACTAAACAAATATGTTATGAAAGAAATTGTAGCTAAAAGAATCAAATCAGCTAGAGGATTAGCGGGTTTATCATTGCGTGAACTGTCTGAAAAATTAGATGGTTTAGTCAGCTATAATGCGATTTCAAAGTATGAAAAAGCTGAAATGATGCCCGATAGTAAAGTAATTTTACAAATGGCAAAAGTATTAAATGTGAAATTAGATTATTTTTTTCGTCCTTTTACTATTTCTATTGAAAATATTGAGTTTAGAAAAAAAAGTAAACTAGGAGTTAAAAAAGTAACCAGTATTAAAGAAGAAGTAATCGATAGTATTACTCGCTACATTGAAGTAGAGCAGTTTTTAAATTTAGAATCTAATTTTAAGAACCCTATTAAAAACATAGCAATTGCTGATGGTGATGCTGTTGAGAAAGCGGTAAATCAATTGATAAAAGACTGGAATATTGGTATCAATGCACTTCCTAATGTAATTGAATTATTAGAAGATAAAGAAATTAAAGTTATTGAAATTGATGCTGATGCTGATTTTGATGGTTTTTCGGGTTGGGCTACTGGAAATATTCCCGTAATCGTTATTAATGCTCAATTTCCTGTAGAACGTAAACGTTTTACTGCTTTGCATGAATTGGGTCATTTATTATTGAATTTTAACGATACTTTATCGGAAAAAGAAATAGAGCGTATGTGCCATCGTTTTGCAGGTGCTATGCTTATGCCACAAGAAACTTTTTTGCACGAATTGGGAAAACAAAGAAGTAAAATTAGTCTTTCAGAGTTAGTAGCTATTAAAGAAACTTACGGTATTTCTATACAAGCCATTATGGCAAGAGCTAAAGATTTAAATGTAATTTCAGAAGAACGTTTCATTAATTTCAGACGTTGGGTAAACCAAGATCAAAATCGTAAAAAAGAAATCAATTTGGGGAGTTTTCAAGGAAGAGAAAGTTCTTCTCGTTTTAAACAATTGTTGTACAGAGCTGCTGCAGAAGATTTAGTATCCTTAAACAAAGCTGCAAGTTTAGCCAACATGAAAGTAGCCGATTTTAGAAAAGAATTTGTGTTGTTATGAAAATAATTGTTAATGATGCTAATATTTTAATTGACTTAGTGAAGTTGGATATCCTGCTTCACTTTTTTCAGTTACCCTTTAGTTTTCATACGACAGATATTGTTTTTGATGAATTAGATGAAGCACAACAACAAGAACTCTTGCCTTTTATAGCAAATGAACAATTGGTAGTAGAGGGTTTTACTGGTGAAGAATTAATAGCAATTGCTACATTAAAAGAAGAAAAAAACCAGCTTTCTATGGAAGATTGCTCTGCCTTATTTTGTGCTCAAAAATTAGATGCTGACTTAATTACTTCTGATAAAAACTTACGCAATTTTGCTAGAAGTAAAGCGGTAACTATAAGAGGTCATTTATGGGTATTAGATATGCTTTTTAACCATACTATTATGAATGGGGTGGAAGTTACAGCGTTATTACATCGTTTACAAACCGAAATAAATCCAAGACTAGGATTACCACTAGCCGCTTGTGAAGAGTTAAAACAGAAATGGAATTTAACTGATGGTTAAAAAAAAAATAAACTATAAATAAAACACAAAAACAAAACCTAAAAACCCTTGATTATAAAGGTTTTATGGGTTTTTTAATAAAAACAAATGCGAATTAAAAGCGAATTTCTTGCTTAAAAACCAAAAAAATAAATGCCAAACAACTGGAAAACATATAAACTCTCTGAATTAACAGATGTAATTACAAAAGGGACAACACCTTCTACTTATGGTTTTGGATTTACAGATGATGGTATTAATTTTATTAAATCAGAAAGTACAAATTACGATGGTAGACTTGATGAAACATCATTTGTAAAAGTTTCGAAAGAAGCTCATGAAAAACTAAAACGTTCTCAATTAAAAGAAAATGATATTCTTTTTTCAATGGCTGGTGCATATCTAGGTAAAACAGGTATTGTATATAAAAATCATCTTCCAGCAAATACAAATCAAGCAAATGGTATTATTAGAGTAAATCCAAATAAAGCGTTACCAAAATTTGTTAGTTTTATTCTGAGAAATCCATCTCTAATAAATTATGTTAATGCAAGTTCTGGACAATCTGCTCAGCCAAATATCAATTTAACAGATATTGGAAATTTAGATTTTAAACTTCCACCACTCCAAGAACAAAAATCCATAGCCCAAATCCTATCCACCATAGACGACAAAATAGAAAACAACCTAGCCATAAACAAAACCTTAGAAGAAATGGCAATGGCATTATACAAACACTGGTTTGTAGATTTTGGTCCTTTTCAAAACGGTGAATTTGTAGAGAGTGAATTAGGGAGCATTCCTAAAGGTTGGGAAGTGAAAAAAATAACTGATTTAATAGAAGTAAAAGATGGAACCCATGATTCGCCAAAAAGAGTTGAAGATGGTTTTTATTTAATTACTTCTAAGCATATAGGAACTAATACAATAGATTTTTCTTCAGCCTATAAGATTAGTAATGATGATTTTATTAAAATTAATAAAAGAAGTTTAGTTGAAAAAGGAGATATTTTAATGACAATGATTGGAACTGTAGGTAACTTTTACTTTGTAAATGAAGAGCCAAACTATGTAATTAAAAATTTAGGTTTGTTTAAAACATCCAAAACTCCATTAATAAAAATATACCTGTTTTCTTTCTTTAAATCAAAAATAGGACAAGAATATATAAAAGCACAAATGACTGGCTCAACGCAACAATACGTTACATTAAAAACATTAAGAAATATTGATATTTTAGTTCCAAATGAACAAATATTAACAGATTATAATCATTTAGCAAATGAATATTATGAACAAATTTTGATAAACATAAAAGAAAACCAAACCCTAACCCAATTACGAGATACTTTATTACCTAAGTTAATTAGTGGTGAGGTAAGATTAAAAGAGTTTAGAGAGTAGTTTTGTCATTTCGAGGCAACGAGAAATCACATAATACTGAGAGAGAAATGAATAATATAAACTATGATAATGTGATGTTTCCTAGCGTCAACATGACAAAGAATATTAAAAAACACATGCAACGTTTGTCATTTCGACCAAAGGGAGAAAACACATAAAGCTAAAAAAAAGATAGTGTAGAACAAAGAGTATATGATGTTTCCTCGCGTCAGCATGGCAAAATAAATTGATAGAAGAGAACGAAAATGAAAGTAAATAATATCATGTTTGAACATACAAAGGGCTATCAGTCTTACTATGTTTATATCATTACTAATAAATATCGTTCTACTTTTTATGTAGGTATGACAAATGATTTACCAAGAAGATTATCTGAGCATAAAGAAAATATTGAAAAAGGGATTAAAACCTTTGCTTCAAAATATAATTTAGAGTTTCTGGTATTTTATGAAAAATTTACTTGGGTGCAACAAGCAATTGCAAGAGAAAAAGAAATAAAAGGTTGGAGAAGAGAAAAAAAGTTAAATTTAATTCGTTCATTTAATGAGAATTTTGAATTTTTAAATGAACGATTTGTTAAAGATGATGTGATTCCTCCTTCGTCGGAATGACAAAGAGTAAAGTGTAGTTTGTCATTTCGACCATCGGGAGAAATCACATAAAGCTGATAAAAAATTGTGTAAAACAAGGATGATGTGATTCCTCCTTCGTCGGAATGACAAAGAGTAAAGTGTATTTTGTCATTTCGACCATCGGGAGAAATCACATAAAGCTGATAAAAAAATTGCGTAAAGCAAGGAAGATGTGATTCCTCCTTCGTCGGAATGACAAAAAGTAACGTTTAGTTTGTCATTTCGACCATCGAGAGAAATTACATAAAGCTGATAAAAAATTGTGTAAAGCAAGGATGATGTGATTCCTCCTTCGTCGGAATGACAAAGAGTAACGTCGGAATGACAATAAGAAGAAAATATGACAACAGAAGCTAGAATAGAACAAGCCACAATCGATTGGTTAACCGATTTAGGGTATACCCATGTAAACGGTGGTACTTTGCCTCAAAATGCTAATGAAGTGGTTTTAAAAGACCAATTATTGGCTTTTATACAAAATCAATATCCGCAATTGCCTAGTGAGTTGCAAGATGTAGCTGTTGCTGAATTTGCCAATACCAAAGGAGCTGATTTGTTGTATCGAAACAGGGATTTTCATTTAAAGCTAACCAAAGGCTTGGATTTTGAATACAAAGATGCCCACAAACAAGACAAAGCCGTTCATATTTATCCTATCGACTTTCAAAACCCAGAAAACAATACGTTTTGGTGTGTGAATCAGTTTAGTATTGTAGGTAAAAACAAACGTCGTCCTGATATTATTATATACATAAACGGTTTGCCTTTAGTGGTTTTTGAATTGAAAAACTGGTTTGATGAAAATACCAATATTGCTGAAGCTTTAAACCAAATAGGGCATTATACCAAAGATATTCCGCAATTGTTTGAATACAATATGCTAACCGTTATCAGTGATGGTAACGAAGCCCAACACGGTATGTTTAATGCCAAAAGTGAATGGTATGCCGCTTGGAAAAGCATGGACGGCACTACTTTAGTAGAAGATGATTTTCAAATGCATACTTTGCTGTTTGGTTTGTTTCCCAAAGAGCGATTGCTCAATTACATCAAGAACTTTATCTTTTTTGAAGACCATAACGGCACTTTAATAAAAAAAGGAGCCAAATACCATCAGTTTTTTGGAGTCAATTTTGCAGTTGAAGCTGCTAAAAAAGCCATAAAACCTTATGGAGATGGACGAATTGGAGTAATCTGGCACACACAAGGCAGTGGAAAAAGTATTTCTATGGCTATGTATGCAGGAATATTACGCAGTTTACCCGAATTAAAAAACCCAACCATTGTAGTACAAGTGGATAGAAGTGATTTGGATTTTCAGTTGTATGAAAACTTTGTCTTGGCAAAGGATTTAGTAGGCGATGTACAACATGCTGATTCTACCAATGATTTAAGACGCTTACTTTCTACAGGAAGTGGTGGTGTTATTTTTACTACGATTGAAAAGTTCCGTTTAAAAATGGGAACCGATGAAAAATTAGGAGAAATAGAACATCCTATTCTATCGGAACGAGAAAACATTATTGTAATGGCTGATGAAGCCCACAGAACCCAATATGGTTTGTTAGATGGATTTGCTTCTAACTTGCGAAAAGCGTTGCCTAATGCATCTTTTATAGGCTTTACAGGAACACCTGTTGACAGTAAAGATGCAGACACCCAAGAAGTTTTTGGAGAAACCATTCATGTTTACGATATAAAACAAGCTGTTGAAGACAAAGCAACCGTACCTATTTATTATGAACCTCGTTTGGCTAAGTTGCATTTAGGCAATGAAAATATAGATGATGATGCAGATGAGATTTTATGGGAACAAGAAGATGCTTCTAATTTAAAATGGGCAGCTATTGAAGATGCAGCAGGTTCAGAAGAACGTGTAGCAAAAATCGCAGCCGATATATTAAATCACTTTAAAAACCGAACGGATACCTTGCCAGGAAAAGCCATGGTGGTTTGTATGAGTAGAAGAAACAGTGTTAAAATGTATGATGCTTTAACCGCATTAGAAGGTTGCCCAGAAGTTGCGGTTGTAATGACTGGTAACATATCTAAAGATCCCATTGCATGGAATCCTCATATTAGAACACAAGATGCTACAGAAGCTTTAAAAAAGCGTTTTAGAAATCCTAAGGATGCTTTAGAAATAGTCATTGTTAGAGATATGTGGCTGACAGGTTTTGATGCTCCTTGTGTGCATACTATGTATGTAGATAAGGTGATGAAAGGACACAGTTTAATGCAAGCTATTACTAGAACTAATCGCGTTTTTAAAGATAAACCTTCAGGAGTTATTGTCGATTATATTGGAATTGGAGACCAACTGAAAAAAGCCACTAGCAAATATACTGGTAGTGGTGGAAAAGGTGAACCTACTATAGATATGCGTCAAGCTTTAGAACTATTTTATAATCAAGTAGAAATTTGTAAATCGTTATTAGAAGGTGATGTAGATTATAGCAATTGGAAAGGATTACGAGATAATGACAAAATGTTATTGGTTCGTAGTGCTTTGAATCACATTATAAAATTTGATGAAGTTGCTAATCAATATATGTTGGAAGAAAAGAAACTGACCGGCTTGTTGTCTATCGTAAAATCACAACCAGAGATTCAAGAGTTTGCAATTGATGTTTTGTTTGCACAGCATTTATCTAAAGCCATTAGAAATGCTAAATCAGTAAAAGGTGGTGGTCGAAATACAGCCAATGAAGTAAAAGAATTAATTAGTCGTAGTATTGAATCGGATGACATAATTGATGTTTTTGCAATGGCAGGCATTGAACGAGCTGATATTTCTATTTTAGACGAGAACTTTTTGTTGGGTGCAAAACAAGATAAAGACAGTATGGCAATCAAAATAGAGTTATTAAAAAACATTTTAAAAGATGAAATAAAACTCCGAATGCCAAAGAACATTAGAAAATATACTTCTTTAAAAGAAGAGATTGAAAAAGTAATTGACCGCTATCATTTGAATGCAATTGATTCGTACACAGCTATAGCAGAATTGGTTCACAGAGCCCAAGAAATGCAAGACGAAGACAAACGTAAATCAGAATTAGGTTTGTCGGATGAGGAATTGGCTTTTTATGATATTATTTCGGCTAAGAAAGAAATCATTAACGAATCGGGACCAATTCAGAATATAGTTCATGCAGTAGTAAAAGCGGTTAAAAGCAACTTACAAATAGACTGGATGAATAAGGAAGATGCGAAAGCTGCTATTCGTTTAGCCGTTAAAAAAGAACTAAGAGGAAAAGTAAGCATAGCAGAATTAAACGGTATTCTTCAAGAGATTATGGAACAAGCCGAAGGGCAATTTAGTGAATGGAGGGCTTAGGAATTAAAATTATGACAGAAGCAGAAAAGAAAATAGTAGACAATGCATGCGCGAATCCTTTCGCGTTCGGTAACTAGACATAAAATGTTGCGTTAAGATGCTGAAACGAGTTCAGCATGACAAGTTTGTAGGTTGTTGGTGATGGTTGATGGTTGATGGTTGGTTGTAGCACGGAGTTTCACTAAGTTTTTCACTAAGTTTCGCAGAGTTTTTTTGTAATGGGTGTTTATTTTAAACCTGACAGGTTTTAAAAACCTGTCAGGTTTGAGAATGCAGAGATTTAGGGATTTTTTTATGTGTTATTATGGATCTGTGGTTAGTTTAAATGTTTGTTTTGTGAATATTGTATTATGAAACGGTTGGTTGTAACCATCTGCAACTGGTATTTCTTTTTTAAGGAGCTTTTATAGTATTTCTAGGTTTTGATTTGTATTTATACTGGCTTCTCTTACATTAATAACGGCATTAGTAGTGGTATCAATCAAAAAAGCGACTAGTTTAACTCGGTTTAATGCGGCTACATTATTTGGAATTGCTAAGGAGTAACTTTTTTCTGAAGTTAAAGCTGTTGGAGTAATGGTGTCACCATTAATGGGTGAGATGATTGCTCTTAATACGCCATCATATTTAAAATTGGGAATAGAACTTAAACCGCCATATAGGTTTGAGGAGTAATTGCTTTGGGTGTGAAACAAATTATCTTCTACTAAATAAACCATTAGTTTAGTTGAGGTAGTTGTATTGGCAAAGCCCATGGTAATTGTTGCATTTTGGTTCCGTTAACCACTGTTGAATTTATAGCTAGTCCTGCGTCTGATGAGGGTTTAATTTCTGCAAGTACTTGATTTACGTTTTGGTATTGTGGACCTGTCCAATTGATGGTTCGGTTTATTCTTCCTGCTGGCACACCATTGATTCCTAAACTGGATGCCAATTGATTTCCTTGAGTGGTTATGAAAGGATCGTTTCCAAAAAGATGTATCTGTACAGAAACTTCTTTATCGGTTTGTTGTTTTAATAATTCTGTTGCATATAATATTCTAGGGCAATTTCCGCACCAAGTTCCAGAATATTCTTCAACAAGTACTCGATTTACAAACTGTGTTGTGGTTGGTGGATTTGTAACTATTACTTGAAGTTCATTACTGGTAATGGATTGGTATTCTGCTTTAACAGTATAGGTTCCACTAGTTGTAAAAGTATGTATGTTGCCACTAATGGCTGTTCCATTTACAAAAAAGACACTGAGATTGTTGACATTATTGCCTGAACTGGTTGTGAGTGTAAATATAACGGTAGTACCTGTAAGCACATTACTTTGACTTGCTGCTAAGGTAATGGTTGTTTGTGGATTAGTTATTTCCTCAAAATCACTTTCAGTTTTTGTGCAACTGCTTAATAGGGTTAAGACTGTGAAGTAGCATAAAATTAAATTCTTTTTCATAGTGTAATTTTTAGTGGGTTAAAGTGATAAAATCTTCTTTTTAATTGAAGGTACTTTGATTTATCTTGTTCTTAATTAATTGAATAGCGTATTTTTATCACAAATTTATTTCACTCTTACTTTATAATATGTCATCTATCTTACATTTATGATATTATTTCAATTCTATATTTTTTTAATTAAAGAGTTTATTTATAAAGTAAGTGATGAAATTTATTTTAACTATTGTTCGTATGCGATTTTTTTCGTGTGCTATAATTGGTTAAGCAATGTTGTATTAAGATGCTGAAACGAGTTCAGCATGACAAGATTGGGGTTGGTGTTTCTTATTAACTTTACGAAAAGCTTTTTTACTTTGCTTTAGGATGATTGTGTGGTTGGTTTTATGTTATTCGTAGCAAGGAGTTGCGCTAAGTTTGGCACTGAGTTTCACTAAGTTTTTTATGGTTATTGATTAGGTTTGTGAGTGTTCCTTACTTAGTCAGGATGACAAGATTAGGGTTTGTTTGGGATTCTATTTTTAATTCTGATAAAAAAAAGCATTTATTTTTAGGACAGCGTTACTCTTTCCCATTCAAAATCAGCCAAAACTCTCAAGCAATAAACCCTAACAAATATAAAAAAAACTATATCATTTGGGAAACATCTAAGAGTCTGCTATCTTTGTGTAAATTAAAATCATTATAGCAAAATCCATGGAAAAAGAGGCCTACAAAATACATATTATTGGCGCAGGAGTTAGCGGTTTAGTTGCTGCTCAAGTGTTAGAAGCAAATGGTTATTGTCCTGTTATTATAGAAGCAACCGATCGTGTGGGCGGCAGAGTAAAAACCGATGTGGTAGAGGGCTATCAATTGGATCATGGTTTTCAGGTTTTGTTAACGGCTTATCCTTCGGCTCAAAAGTATTTGAATTATGAAGCTTTAGCTTTGCAACCTTTTTTACCAGGAGCGGCTATTTTTAAACAAGGCAAACAAAAAGTCATTGGAGATCCTTTGCGAGCGTTTTCTTTATTGGTTCCAACTCTTTTTTCTGGCATAGGTTCGATGGCAGACAAGTTTAAAATACTAAAATTAAATGCCTTGTTAAAAAAAACAAGCTTGACTGCTATTTTTGAAAAGCCAGAGCAAACTACCTACGATTATTTGGTGCATTTTGGATTTTCGGAAGACATGATTTGCCATTTCTTTAAACCTTTTTTTAGTGGTATTTTTTTAGAATCCGAATTAGAAACTTCAAGCCGAATGTTTGAGTTTGTATATAAAATGTTTGGAGAAGGACTAGCAACATTGCCCAAAGCAGGTATTGAAGCCATTCCGTTGCAATTGAAAGAGTCGTTAAAAAACACGACTTTTCTGTACAATACCAGTGTAAAAACCGTGGAAGAACATAAAATTCATCTTTCTAACGGAACAATATTGAAGAGTCATTACACCATTATTGCCACAGAAGCCAGTCATTTACTGCCAGCTCTGCACACTGAAACCATGGCATGGAAATCGTGCCAAACACTTTATTTTGAAACCCCTTTAGATACAATAAAAAAGCCATTGATAGGACTAATTTCAGAGGAGGCTGCCTTAATTAATAACTTGTTTTTTCATACAAGTTTACCCACCAAAACTTTGGGTGCGAAAAAATTACTTTCGGTTACCGTAGTAAAAGAACACCAATTAACCCCAGCAGCACTCCAAAAACAGGTGGAAAAGGAATTAAACACTTTTTGCGGCATCTCTACTTTAAAGTTCATCAAACAGTATACAATTCCGAAAGCTTTACCTAAGATGGACAATCTGCGTTATAGTAGGAGTGCGAACGAAACAAGACACGGTACTACTATTTTTTTAGCAGGTGATACACAGTTGAACGGTTCACTCAATGCTGCAATGCATTCTGGGGAAGAAGCGGCTCTGGGATTAATAGCTGCTATTGGTTTGTAATTTTATTTGATTGAGCGTTAATCGATTTGTGTTTTATTGCTTGTTTTTAGATGCAAATTTGAAGTGCTGAATTGGGTTTACTAGGACAGGATAAGAGTAGGGAAGAGATGCTGAAACGAGTTCAGTAGGACAAGAATAGAGATGAGATGCAGAAATGAATTCAGCACGACAAGAGAAGGGAGGAGATGCTTCAACGAGTTCAGTAGGACAAGAATAGAGATGAGACGCATGAACGAGTTCAGCATGACAAAAATTAACGAATTTTAATAAGTATGTAGCTAGAATATTTTTCTGTTTTTGAAATAAACCTACTTTATATTCGTTTTTAAATAAAAAGTGCGAGTCAATGAAAAAGTATTTTATACATAATGGAACGGAAAATAGTGGTCCCTTTAGTTTAGAAGAATTAAAAAAACATGCGATTACAAACTTAACTCCAATTTGGTATGAAGGTTTGGAGGAATGGACTACTGCTGCTCAAGTTGAAGAATTACAGTCTCTTTTAATTAAAGTTCCGATACCCCCAAAAAGCACAGTAAAACAAGATAGAACAACACTTTCAAAAGTAAGGCTTAAAGGTTTGAATGGGAAGTATTTAATTGTTGGTTTAAGTGTTTTTTTGTTTTTGATTTTTATTGTTTTGAAGTTGATTCAAAATGAAAGACAAGCGGCTCTTCAAGAAGAAAATCAAAAGACTGCCATAGACAATGAGACATCAAAAAGCAGACAAAAAGAGCGTGAAAAAACGTTACAACAAGAACAACTTAAAGATAGTTTGGATGAGGTACGTTTGAAAGCTTTAAAACAAGAAACCTTAAAGTCAAAAAGAGAAGCTATTGAAAACCAATTGACATCTCGTTATAAAAAAATGGAACGTGCTAAAAAGGCGTTGATGGATGCTACAAAATTCAAACTATTTCGTTCCAAAAAAGAAAAAGAGGCTCAAATTCTTAGTATTCAAGAAACGATTTCAACTATCGAATATGAAATTTTTCAATTGGAAAAAGACCTGCATTATGTGGACCTAAATAGTAGCAATTAGATATTTTTTTTTGAATTATAAACTTGTTTTGTGATTTCTCAGATTTAATTAGAATTGTAAAGGGCGCTTGTTTTTGGCACATTTATTTAAAAATCCTATTAAATAAAATCTTCCAATTAATTGTTTTGGAAATTCGGTTTTATAAGCGCATGAGCGTTTTGTTAAAAACCATATATTTTGAATGATTGATTTTGTATTAGGTTTACAGGCTTGTTATTTAAGTTTTGATGCCTTATCTGAAAATTATAGAAATTAAAAAAGTAAGAAACAAACAACAAATACATTGGACTTATTTTATATCGATGGATAAAAGGTTTTTTTACAGAAAAGAATAAAACAAAGATTGTATGTTGCAAGGTTTTCTAATTATATAACAATACACATGAAGTGGTTAGGGTAGTTCAGAATTTGGAGGTATTATTCATGGACAAATCCCCTATAGTCAAAAAAAAGATTGTGTTAATGCTCAATAGTTTCGAATAGTTTTTTTTTTAGTTTAAAACCGAGAATTTTTTCGGTTTTTTTTATACTAAGTATTTTTAAATTTTACAATTTGTTAAATCTATGGTTTTGAGTTTTTTATCAGTTATTACTAATGATTTTACTTATGATAAAGTTATTTATTTATAAATAAAAATTATAACGAGATAAGATTTATCATTTAAATAAAATATTATTATTGCGGTATAATGCTGAATTTTGAATAATAATAACATAAAAAATCAATTTAAAATGAGGAAAAAACTATTATTAACATGCTTACTTTTTGCGGTATTTTCATTTTCGCAAGAAACTGTGACTTGTCCTGTTACTGGAAAAACATATAATGTAGGAGAAAGTAGCCAAAGTGGACCCAATACAGGTTCCATTGAATATTTCGTTGAAAATGGTTCTGTTGAAAAAACAACTCCAGTAGCAACACAAACTGGAACTACAAGTAAAGACAAAAATAAAGAATGGTGGCCCAATCAATTGAACTTAGATGTATTGCGTCAAAATTCTGAATTAAGCAATCCTCTTGGGTCAGACTTTGATTACGCCAAAGCATTTGAGTCATTAGATTATTTTGAATTAAAGAAAGATATAGCAACACTTATGACACAATCTCAAGAGTGGTGGCCAGCAGATTTTGGAAATTATGGTCCATTATTTATTAGAATGGCTTGGCACAGTGCTGGTACTTATAGAACAGGAGATGGAAGAGGAGGTTCTAGAGCAGGGCAACAACGTTTTGCACCTTTAAACAGTTGGCCAGACAACGCTAATTTAGATAAAGCGAGAAGATTGCTTTGGCCTATAAAACAAAAATATGGAAATAAGATTTCTTGGGCAGATTTAATGATTTTAACTGGAAATGTTGCTTTAGAAACTATGGGTTTTAAGACCTATGGTTTTGCAGGAGGTAGAGAAGATGTTTGGGAACCAGAATCAAATGTATATTGGGGGTCTGAAAACAAGTGGTTAGATCATTCAAGAAGTGTAGAAGGAAAATTAGAAAATCCATTGGCTGCAACTCAAATGGGATTGATTTATGTAAATCCTGAAGGACCTGCTGGAAATCCAGATCCTTTACTAGCTGCAAAAGATATTCGAGAAACATTTGGAAGAATGGGAATGAATGATGAAGAAACTACAGCATTAAATGCGGGTGGACATACTTTTGGGAAAACACATGGAGCAGGTCCGGCAAATAATGTGGGTCCAGATCCAGAGGCTGCAGGAATTGAAGAACAAGGTTTAGGTTGGAAAAGTAATTATAAATCAGGAAAAGGAACCGATGCAATAACTTCTGGTTTAGAAGTGACATGGACAGCAAAACCTACTCAATGGAATTATGGTTTTTTTAATATTTTATTTGATAATGAATGGGAGTTAACAAAAAGTCCAGCTGGTGCTCATCAATGGGTTGCAAAAAATGGAGAAGAAATCATTCCTGATGCTTTTGATGCTAATAAGAAACACTTGCCTACAATGTTAACTACTGATTTGTCTTTCCGTTTTGATCCTGAATATGCGAAAATTTCTAAGCGTTTTTATGATAATCCAAAAGAATTTGAAGAAGCATTTGCAAAAGCTTGGTTTAAATTAACCCATCGCGATATGGGGCCAAAAACTACATACCTTGGTCCAGAAGCTCCAAAAGAAGATTTAATTTGGCAAGACCCAATTCCGGCAGTAAATCACAAACTTATAAACGATAAGGATATTGCATCATTAAAAACACAAATTTTAACTTCAGGCTTATCAATTCAAGATATGGTAACAGTTGCTTGGGCTTCAGCATCAACTTATAGAGGTTCAGATAGAAGAGGTGGTGCAAATGGTGCAAGAATTAGATTAGAACCACAAAGAAACTGGGAAGTTAATAATCCGATGCAGTTAAATCGTGTTTTGCCTATTTTAGAAAAAATACAAGCTGATTTTAATTCTAAAAATAAAGACAAGAAAGTGTCACTTGCAGATTTGATAGTTTTAGCAGGAAATACAGGTGTAGAACAAGCTGCTAAAAATTCAGGGTATACTGTAAAAGTTCCATTTAGTGCGGGAAGAATGGATGCCTTACAAGAACAAACTGATGTAAATTCTTTTACAGTTTTAGAACCCCAAGCTGATGGATTTCGTAATTATTTAAAAACTAAATTTACAGTTAGTACTGAACAGTTATTAGTAGATAAAGCACAACTTTTAACATTAACAGCTCCAGAAATGACGGTATTAGTTGGAGGTATGCGATCATTAAATGCTAACTATAATGGTTCAAATTATGGGATATTTTCATCCAAAAAAGATCAATTAAATACCGATTTCTTTGTAAATTTATTGGCTATGGGAACT
Source organism: Flavobacterium sp. (assembly GCF_965657075.1). GTDB lineage: Bacteria > Bacteroidota > Bacteroidia > Flavobacteriales > Flavobacteriaceae > Flavobacterium. The sequence continues at coordinate 45,211 of NZ_CBFHMV010000003.1, read as the reverse complement.
ACTTGGAAGCCTGTAAATGCTGATAACGAAATTTTTGAAGGAATTGATATGAAAACTAATGAGCTGAAATGGAACGCTACACGTGTTGATTTAATCTTTGGTTCAAATTCAGAGCTTAGAGCTATCGCTGAAGTTTATGCTCAAAAAGATAATCAAGAAAAATTTATTACTGATTTTATAGCAGCATGGACAAAAGTTATGAATTTAGATCGTTTTGATTTAAAGTAATCTAATTTATTGTGTTATTATAATAAATAGTTTGTTTATTAATACATTAAAATGATAAATCGGGACAGAAGTTTTTGTCCCGATTTTTTTTATGAATTTGACAAATTAAAAAATAAAATATTTTAAAAATGTTAATTTTTTAGTTCTTACAAAATCATACTCCAATTTATTTTGTGTATCTATTATTATGTGAGAATGTTTTTTTTAAATGACTGTAAAGTATTACTCCATGAACATTAAAGTTGTTGTACTAATTTTTAGTAAATCATTTACGGTATTATAATAGAAATAATGCTTTTTTTTGTTTTTATAAATAGTGTAAATTTTTTTTCTGATATTACAAAGAGCTGTCTTAATTTTATCGTTTTCATAAAAGGCTTCTAACTCATTTTTCTCAGCTTCATTGCCTCTTTCGTAAAAAAGTTGAATAATAGCTCTATATTGTTTGTCCTAATTAATTTTAGAAATATCAATATCCCAAAAAGCGATTTTCGTAAATTAGATAGGTTAGTAGTATGAAGTACTTTCTTTTTTCTTGAGCAATTTCGTAATAGGTTTGAAGTAATACCCAAAAACCTTATTTAAAACCTAGAGCAGCTTCTATTTTTAAGCTAATGTAGTATTAAGACTTCTTCTGCCTTTTGTGATGTATTAATAGTTTGTGTATGTTCTCCTGTATAAAGGTCAAAATAACGCTGACAAATCTTTTTTTTAGCTAATAAACGCTCTAAAATGATTCCTGGATGAATGCCTTTATATTTTTCTAATTGAAAACTCATAATAAGAATATAAACAAATTTGTTTGTATAATACAATAAATGTTTTCAGATTTTAAAAAGTATAGATTAATTTTGGGAGACAGAAAAAGTAAGATTCTTTCTATTTTCCGATACAGAAATTTGCGAAAATATTACCAAGTAATTCATCGTTTGACACTTGCCCTGTGATTTCTCCAAAATGAAATAGGGCTTGACGAATATCAATCGCCATTAAATCGGAGGATAAATTTTGGTCTAAACCAAAGCGAACTTTGGTAATTTCTTCCAAAGCTTTCAACAACGAATCATAATGACGTGTATTGGTTACAATCGTTTCATTATTTCTCAAAGCACCCGTGTTTACAAAAGAGAGTAGGGTGTTTTTAAGTTCTTCAATACCTGTTTTTTGTTTGGCGGAAATTAATATTGTAGATGGTTGTTGGTTTATAGTTGATAGTTGACTATTGGATAACATATCCGATTTATTTATTAGAGTAATTAATGTTTTTAATGGAAATTGATTATTTATTTTTTTAATTTCAAAATTTAATTTTTCAAATCCATCAACCATTAACTGAAAACCATCCACTAAAAATAATACTACCTGAGCTTGTTCTATCTTCTCAAAAGTTTTCTGAATACCGATGCTTTCAACAACGTCTTTTGTTTCTCTAATTCCAGCTGTGTCGATAAATCTAAAGCCAATACCTTCAATGACTAATTCGTCTTCGATTGTGTCACGTGTTGTACCAGCAATGTCTGAAACTATGGCACGTTCTTCGTTTAGTAAAGCGTTTAATAAGGTTGATTTACCTACATTTGGTTCACCCACAATGGCTACTGGAATACCGTTTTTAATCACATTACCAACAGCAAATGAATCAATTAATCGTTTTAATACGAATTCAATACGGTTTAGCAATTCGGCAAATTGGGTTCTATCGGCAAATTCTACATCTTCTTCAGCAAAATCTAATTCTAATTCTATTAATGAGGCGAAGTTTAGTAATTCTTCTCGTAATTTGGCAATTTCGTTACTGAATCCTCCACGCATTTGTTGCATGGCAATTTGGTGAGAAGCTTCAT
>NZ_CBFHMV010000003.1:0-43129 GCF_965657075.1 Flavobacterium sp. | reverse complement strand
AGAAATTAAATCCGCTACAGCTTCTGCCTGTGATAAATCTAATTTACCGTTTAAAAAAGCTCTTAAGGTAAATTCACCTGCTTGAGCCATTTTAGCTCCTTTACGAAGCAATAATTGAATGATTTGTTGTTGAATAAAGATTGATCCATGACAAGAAATCTCAACCACATCTTCTCCGGTGTAAGAATTTGGATTTTTAAAGATGGAAAGTAAGACTTGATCGTATATTTTACCAGCATCAACAATATGTCCCAAATGAATGGTATGTGTTTTTTGAGTAGCAATATTTTTTCCAGAAACGGATTCAAAAACGGAAGAAGCAATGGTTATGGCCTCGTTTCCAGATAATCGAATAATGGCAATGGCACCAGATCCTGATGGTGTAGCTAAGGCGACAATGGTTTCTTGTGGAATCATTTATAATGAATTGACTATTTAGTTTGCAAAGATAATAAGTTTTTTGGGTTATAATTTAATGGGAGCACAATGTTTCTCAAAGTTAAACACTAAGTTTCACAGTGCTTTTAGGTTTATTGTCCTTTTTGGAACACAGATTAAATAAATTAGAGAAATCTTTAAAATCTTCTTTATACTGTGCGAAAAACTTTGTGGGCTTTGCGTTAAAAAAATAGATGCTGAATCAAGTTCAGATGACAATAATCAAGAAAAAAAAGCCACAAATCAAATGACTCATGGCTTTATTATATTTTAGTTGCTTATAATTAACTATTCAACATTACTGGCATGACTAGCATTGTAACCGTTTCACCTTCATCTAATCCATCAATAGGAGTTAGGATTCCAGCTCTGTTTGGCATTGACATTTCTAATTGAATTTCATCTGATGTTAAGTTGGTTAACATTTCTGATAAAAATCTAGAATTAAAACCAATTTGTAGATCATCTCCTTGATAATCACAAGTCAAACGTTCATCTGCTTTATTAGAATAATCAATATCTTCGGCAGAAATATTTAATTCAGTACCTGCAATTTTTAATCGAATTTGATGCGTTGTTTTGTTCGCAAAAATAGCTACACGTCGCACAGAATTTAAAAATTGAGTTCTGTTGATCATTAGTTTATTTGGATTCTCTTTTGGAATAACAGCTTCGTAATTTGGATATTTTCCATCGATTAAACGACACATTAACACATAGTTTTCAATGGAAAATGTAGCATTAGAATCGTTATATTCAATTTTAACTTCGTTATCAGATGTTCCTAAAATACCTTTTAAAATATTTAAAGGTTTTTTAGGCATTATGAATTCAGCAACTTCAGAAGCTACTACATCAGTTCTTGTATATTTTACTAATTTGTGTGCATCGGTTGCCACGAAAATTAAGCTTTGTGGTGAAAATTGGAAGAAAACACCACTCATTACAGGTCTTAAATCGTCATTTCCAGCAGCAAAAATAGTTTTGTTAATAGCAGTTGATAATACTTCTGCAGGAACAAGAGTAACCGAAGGATCTTCTAATGCAATAGATTTTGGGAATTCTTCACCTGGTGCAAAAGCCAAGGCATATTTACCTGAATTAGAACTTATTTCTACAGTATTGTTATCTTCAACAGTAAATGTTAGAGGCTGCTCTGGAAATGTTTTTAATATTTCTAATAATAATTTCGCTGGAATAGCAACACTACCCACACTTTTTGATTCAATATCTAAAGTAGCAGTCATTGTAGTTTCTAAATCTGAAGCAGAAACTTTAAGCGCATTATTATCTAATTCAAATAAAAAATTATCTAATATTGGTAAGGTATTGCTGTTGTTAATTACACTTCCTAATACTTGTAATTGCTTTAATAAATAGGAACTTGATACTATAAAATTCATTTCGTTGTTTTTTTATTCAAAATTGATTGGACTACAAATATATATCTAAATTTTGAAATTTTTGTCTTTACTATAATTTAATTAGATTATTCTTGCATGCTGTGATATACGTTCATAACGTCATCATCTTCTTCAATTTTTTCTAATAATTTTTCAACATCAGCTACTTGATCAGGTGTTAATTCTTTGGTTACTTGGGGAATTCTTTCAAAACCTGAAGATAATATTTCCATATTTCGGCCTTCAAGTTCTTTTTGAATTGCTCCAAAACTTTCAAATGGGGCATACATTAAAATGCCGTCTTCATCTTCAAATATTTCTTCTACACCAAAATCTATCATTTCTAATTCTAATTCTTCTACATCAATTCCTTCTGCTGGAATTCTAAAATTACAAGTGTGATCAAACATAAATTCAACGGAACCTTGCGTTCCAAATGTTCCATTGCATTTGTTGAAATAACTTCTTATGTTGGCTACAGTTCTGTTGTTATTGTCGGTTGCTGTTTCAATTAAAACTGCAATTCCGTGAGGTGCATACCCTTCAAAAAGTACTTCTTTAAAGTTGGCAGTGTCTTTATCAGATGCTTTTTTTATGGCTCTTTCAACATTATCTTTAGGCATGTTGGCCGACTTTGCATTTTGAATAACTGCTCTTAATCGTGAATTGGTTTCTGGATTTGGTCCACCTTCTTTCACGGCCATTACAATATCTTTCCCAATTCTAGTAAACGTTTTTGCCATTGCTGACCAACGTTTCATTTTTCTAGCTTTTCTAAATTCGAATGCTCTTCCCATTTCTTATTTTTTTAATCGTTGCAAAAGTAAGAATTTTTAATTTTTTTACAACTAAAATGCGTAACCAAGTGAAATTCCTACACGTGGTTTTATTCCTTCCACATCATCAGTGTTTAAAGTTCTGGGTGCATTTACAAAATAATTGCTTAATCCCAAGTTTAAATCCAATAAAAACCCTTTGTTTTTTTTGTTTTGAAAAATCCATTGATAGCCTGTAATTGCCCCAAAACCTACAAGATTTACCCTTTCGCTTGTTGATTTTCTATCTGCCGTTGCATAAGTACCCACAGGAGCAATATAATACCCTTCAAAAGTTGTCCGGTCTTTTTTAAAGAAAAATTTATATTTAATTTCTAAACCCATCGATTTAAAATCATCTTTATTATCATTAACATCAAATTGACTGTAGGCAAATACAATTTCAAAACTATTGTTATTTTCAACCGCAGTTTCATAACTTGCCTCAAAACCTTTTAAAGCAAATCCAACAGGATTAATTTTAAAGGCATGCTCTTGGCCATAAAAGCTTGATGAGCAAACCATAACTAATAAAAAAAGACACTTTTTCATAATTTTAATTTCAAATTTAATATTTATGTTAGTTATCGATACAGTTAAGATTGTCTATAAAAAACAGACTTGGATTTACCGTTTTGTTTAAAATTTCTGATTTTAATTCAGTTCTAACGGCATAATCTTTAGTTTCACCTACATATTTTATTCGCATTAATGAAATTGGTGATGTTTTTAAATCTTGATAATTTTCGGAAACAAAAACAAAATAATTGGTGATGACTTTAATATTGTTTTTAGTTTCAGTATCGAATGAATTTGAAGCACAAGTATCTTCGCTAACGTTAAGTAAAGTAATGATTTTACCGTTATTTAATTGAAAGTAAATTTTAGAGCTTTTATCAAAACAAAACGCAGGAATAAATTCAGGACTTTTTTGAATCATTTGAAGACTTAATAGTACGGTTCCATTATTGTTTAAAATGGAAGCCATGACCAGTTCAGTAGCATTTCCAAAAACTTTTTCGTGCAACATAAAATCAGTTGTTTTTTTTATGTACGTTGAATCTGTTTTTTCTTCAAAATCTATAGAACAATCTTTGTTTTGAGCCAAAGAAACTAGGTTTAAACTAAAAACTAGAAGTACGACGATTTTTTTAATCATGATTTTTAAATTTTGGTGCAAAGTAAAACTATTTTTTCATTATTTAATTGTGTTGTGAAAAATGCAAAAACTATTCCACCATCATTAATTTTATATTTTTTCTTAATTTCATCAACCGTTAAAGGAAAATTTCGAGTGCTACAATTCATTTTTTGTTTGGCTATTTTTTTTAAAGCTTCTTTTTGAAAAGGAATAATTTCATCGATTGCAAATCGTCTTCCTGGAAAATCAATAAGTTTGTCAGATGTAAATAAATGCGAATGTTGGTGCAATTTATCCAAATTAAATGCCTTTGACAAAGCATCCATATTTCCTGATTTCATAATCGAACTATTGGGTTCGTACAAATACTTTTTTGGTGCTGCGAAAGTGCTTAGATATTCTTCTCTGTATTTGGTTTCGAAATGAGTAACCTTTTCATTTTCAATATTTACAGATGATATTTCAATAGTTTCAAGATGTCCTTTTTCAATTTCCCAAAGCAATTCTTTAATCTCATTTTTAACGGCTACAATGTGAATTTTTTTCACAAATTTTAATTCATTAAGACCTGAAGTTATGTCTAAAATAGGAGCTGTTTTAATCAAGATTTTGTGGCTGAATTTAAAATAATCTTCCAATAAATCCGGTACATTTGGAATACAATCTTTTAATAAAAAAACTTTCCCTTTGGTTTCACTTCTTCTGGAAGGATCAATAAAAATCCAATCTATTTTTTTATTTAATTGTTTTAAAATGACCAAGCTATCTCCTTGCAAACAAGTAATATTATCTTGTTGCAATACATTGAAATTGTGTGCTACTATTTCGGATAATTCGGCATTCATTTCACAATGAAAAACTTGTTTGAAATGCTTTGCAAAATAGAAAGTATCAATTCCAAAACCACCTGTTAAATCAATCAACGATTCACCATCAATTAAAGAAGCTTTATAGGCTGCTGTTGTTTCAGAAGAAGTTTGTTCAATTGAAATTTTAGCCGGAAAAATGATGTTTTTTGTTTCAAACCAAGTAGGTAATTTTTCTTTAGACTTTTTTTTAGCCACAACTTGATTCATCAAAAAAGGATAATCAATGCTAGGGAAAGGGTTTTTCTTTAAAGCTAATTGTGTGGTATTAACATCCAAGTTTTCTTGAATAAATTGCTGAACTTCAGGATTCAATAAGGCTTTAAAATCCAAAATTACGTTGTTTTGGTTAGTAATTTTACAAATGTATTGTTAGGAAAAAATTGTTTTGCCATCACTTTTAATATCGTGTAAGTAGGCACTGCGATTATCATTCCAATGATTCCAAATAACGATCCAATAATTAGAATGATAAGAAAAATTTCTAAAGGATGTGAATTGGTACTTTTTGAAAAAATTAGGGGTTGACTGATCATGTTGTCAATAAATTGTACAATAATAAATCCTATAATTACGTAAATAGTTGTAGGAATTATTTCTGTAGAAAAATCGCCATTTAAATTACTAATCATGGTTAAAATCGCCGCGAAAAGAATTCCGATAAGTGGTCCAATATAAGGAATGATGTTTAAAACAGCACATAACAAGGCAATAATGAAAGCATTGTCAACTCCAAAAATCAATAAAACGATGTAATACAAAATAAAAACAATCAATAATTGAAGAATTAAACCAATAAAATATTTTGATAATAATTCTTTACTTTCTTTAACAGAAGAAATGATTTTTGTTTTTTTAGATTTAGGTAAAATACTTTTGAAACTTTCAAAATAATACGTTTTATCTTTCAGTAAAAAGAAGGATATAAACAGAACAGAAATTAATCCAACACTGATGTTTCCTAAAATATTTATCAAGCCATTTACAAAACTAGGAATGAAATTAAAATCTATACTTTTGATTAAGCTTGAACTGTCTAAAAGGCTGGATAAATTGACATTATAGTTACTTAAATAAGTGGATAATTGCTCGATTACAGCAGCATAATTTTGTCTGAGTGAATCAATATCTAATAAGGATAATTTATCCACTTGATTGATTATTAATGGAACAAACAACAATACAAAACCAGTTATAAATAATAAAAAAACAAATAGAGTAGTGGAAACCGCAAGCGTGTTTTTGAATTTGAATTTTTCTTTCAAAAAACGAACTAATGGAGAAGCTATTAAAGTAAAAAGGATAGCAACTATTAAATAAACAATAACCGTTGAAATTTTAAATATAATGAATAATCCAATAGCAATTGAAGCTAAAATAGCTAAAGTTCTTAATATGCCGTTAGAGAGTTGTTTTGGAGTCATTTATTAATTTTTGAATACAAAATTTATAATATTTGCTCCCATTTTTAAGGCATTTTCCCTAACAGAATCGGGATCATTATGTACTTCTTTATCTTCCCAACCGTCACCCAAATCACATTCAAAAGTGTAAAGTAAAACTAGTTTATTTTCAATGAAAATTCCAAAAGCTTGTGGTTTTTTATTTTCATGTTCATGAATTTTAGGTAATCCGTTTGGAAAATTAAATGGTCCTTTAAATATGTCATGATTAGCAGGAATTTCAATTAAATCCTCATTAGGGAAAATTTTTTTGATTTCTTTTCTAACATATTCATCCATTCCAAAATTATCATCAACATGAAGAAATCCTCCAGAAGTTAAGTAACTGTTCAAATTTTCAACATCGTTTGGACTAAAAACAACATTTCCATGTCCAGTCATGTGAACAAATGGGTAAGAGAATATTTCAGCACTTCCAACTTCAACAGTAGGAATTTTTGTGTTTAGCTTTGTACCAATAGTTTGGTTACAATATTTCACCAAATTAGGTAGAGAAGTTGGATTTGCATACCAATCGCCTCCACCAGAATATTTAGCCAAAGCAATCTCTTGTGAAAACCCTAAAGTACAAAGTAAAAAAACACTAAAAATTACAATCTTTTTCATACTATTCGTTTATAAGTGCAACAGTATGACAGCCTACAATGCCCGCAGTTTCTGTTCGTAATCTATTGCTTCCCAAAGATACAGGAATAAAATTATTTTTCAAGGCTAATTGAATTTCTTTCACAGAAAAATCACCTTCTGGACCAATCAAAAGTAGAATGTTTTGATTGGCTTTTATACTTTTTTTCAATAAATCTTTCTGATTTTCTTCACAATGAGCAATAAACTTTTCGGTAGTATGTTCTTTTTTTAAAAACTCGTTATACGAAATAGGCTCATTTATCTTAGGTAAAAAATACTGATTGGATTGTTTCATAGCCGATTGCATAATTTTTTCGGCTCGATCAATTTTATAAACTTTTCTTTCTGAATGTTCGCAAATTATTGGAGTAATTTCATTGATTCCTATTTCGGTAGCTTTTTCTAAAAACCATTCAAACCGATCGTTGAGTTTTGTTGGAGCTATCGCAATATGTAGATGATACTTTTTAGCTTCAAATTTGGTGGTTTTTGTGATGGCTATTTCGCATTTTCTGTCGGATTCTACTTGTATTGTTGCTTCAAATAAATCGCCTTTTCCGTTGGTTATAAAAATGGTATCACCTTCTTTTTTTCGCAAGACTTTAATCATGTGTTTGCTTTCTTCTTTATCAAATTGAAAAGAAGTTAAAGAAGTCGTTATTTCTGAATTATAGAATAATTGCATGTTAGTGTTTTAAAATTCAATTCGTGCTTTAGAAACAATAGAAGCATCGCTAAAATTTTGTTCTAAAAAGTTGTAATAGCCAACAATACCAATCATTGCAGCGTTATCCGTAGTATATTCAAATTTTGGAATATAAGTCTTCCAACCGTATTTTTGTTCTGCTTCTTTTAATGTTTTTCGTATGCCAGAATTTGCCGAAACTCCACCACCAATTGCAATTTGATTAATTCCAGTTTGATGGACAGCCATCTTTATTTTTTCCATCAAGATGTTGATAATAGTATATTGAATGGAAGCGCAAATATCAGCTTTATTTTCTTCAATAAAATTAGGATTTAAAGCAACATTTTTTTGAATAAAATATAAAATTTGAGTTTTCAAACCGCTGAAACTAAAGTTTAAACCGTCCACTTTTGGTTTTGTAAAAGGAAAAGCTTTAGGATTTCCTTCTTGAGCAAATTTATCAATCAATGGTCCACCTGGATAAGGAAAGCCTAATATTTTGGCACTTTTGTCATAAGCTTCTCCAACAGCATCATCTGTAGTTTCGCCAATCACTTCTAAATCAAAAAAGCTATTTACTTTAATGATTTGTGTGTGTCCGCCACTAATAGTCATTGCTAAAAAAGGAAAAGTAGGCTTATCAAAACCCTCTTCCTCAATAAAATGAGCCAAGATATGCGCTTTCATGTGATTTACAGCAATCAAAGGAATGTTCAAAGCACTACTCATTGATTTAGCAAAAGAACCTCCAACTAAGAGTGAACCCATTAATCCAGGACCTTGCGTAAATGCTATGCAATTTAGTTCGTTTTTAGAGATTCCAGCTTTTTTTAAAGCTACATCAACCACTGGAACAATATTTTGTTGGTGTGCTCTTGAAGCTAATTCAGGAACCACTCCACCATATTCTTCATGAATAGCTTGACGCGCTACAATATTTGATAAAACTTTATCGTTTTTTAAAACAGCTGCAGACGTGTCATCACAGGAACTTTCAATAGCTAATGTAAAAATAGGTTTATTTATCATAAAAGAGGCACGAATTTTGATTTAATGTAAAGAATATCTTTCAAAAATAGTTATTTTTGTTTTTGAAATTTATCATTTGTAATTGATTTAGCAAATTTATAACATTTTTTCGTATCAAAAGATTTAAAAAAATAGTACTTCGAGCGTTATTGGCATTGGTTTTACTTTTGCTAGTTTCAGGTATCTTGTTATCCATGCCATCGGTACAAACAAAAATTGCTCATTATTTAACAGCTACAATTAATAAAGATTTTGGTACTAATATTTCAATTGAAAAAGTTGCTATTACTGTTTTTGGGAGTATAAAATTAAAAAATGTAACTGCAAAAGATAAAAATTATAAAAATATATTTGAAATCAAGCGTTTACAAACTTCAATTTTAGATTTCAATAAATTATACAATGAAGGTCATCCTTATTTAGGTGATTTAACTATTGATGGTTTACATCTTAATATGATTCAAGAAAAAGGAGAAACTTCAACCAATTTGGATGCTTTTATTGATGCTTTTGATGATGGAACTCCAGGTTCAGGAAAATTCAGAATGGTAATAAAATCAATGGAACTTAAAAACAGTAAGTTTTCTTACCATGATTATAATTTAGAAAATCCAAAAATAGTTGAATTTACATCGCTAAACGGTAAGGTTTCTAATTTTGCCATCAAAGGAAGTGATGTTACAACAAAAATACAGTCTTTAACTTTTACAGATCACAGAGGTATTAAAGTTAACGAGTTTGCTTCTGATTTTACGTACACAAAAAAGAATATTTTATTAGATAACTTAAAACTTAAAACTGAAAATTCTCAAGTGAATGGAAATGTAGCTTTACGTTATAAAATTGAAGATTTTAAAGATTTTAATAACAAAGTTGTTTTTGAAGTTCAGTTTGATAAAGCAAGTATTTCTTCTAACGACATGAATTATTTTTATAATGAGTTTGGAAAAAATAATATGTTTTATGTTGATACCTATCTCAAAGGAACTTTAAATAATTTTACTACTAAAAATTTAACTTTCACGGATAAGTTTGGAACAGAAGTCATTGGAACTGCTTCGTATAAAAATTTATTTTCTAAAACACCCAATTCGTATCAAATACTAGGAGATTTTGATCGAATTAACTCTAATTATCAAAGTTTAAAAAACATGATGCCAAGAGTTTTAGGAGATAGATTACCCAATAAATTAGCTGTTTTAGGAACTTTTGATTTAAATGGATCAATGGATTTGACTTATGAAGAAATCACTGTCGATGTGACTTTGATTTCAAAATTAGGTTATGTTAAATCCGATTTGTACATCAATAAATTGTATGACATTGATAAAGCTTCCTATAATGGTAATATTCAATTAGATCAATTTGATTTGGGTACATTAATTGGTGATGCTTCCTTTGGAACGGCAACTTTAAATTTAGATGTTAACGGAAAAGGTTTTAGTAAAAAGTATTTAGACACCAATATTGATGGAACAATTAGCGAATTTTATTTTAATGAGTATGTTTATCATGATATTGATGTTGATGGTGAGGTTAAAATGCCTTTCTTCAAAGGATATTTCAACAGTAATGATAAAAATCTTAAAATGGATTTTGATGGTTTAGTTGATTTGAGTTCTAAATCAAGAAAATATGATTTTAGCGCAACTATTGATTATGCCAATTTAAAAGCTTTAAAGTTATTTATTAATGACAGTATTTCAATTGTAAAAGGTAACATTAAAATTGATGCTATTGGAAATTCTTTTGATGAAATTTATGGTGATTTAACATTGAAAAATTTGTATTATCAAAATCATAAAAAAGAGTATTTCTTTGAAGATTTTAATCTGCAATCTTCCTTTGATATCAATAAAGAAAGAACCATTAAAGTTAATTCTACCGACATTATTGATGGTAAAGTTGTTGGAAAATACCGCTTTAATCAAGTCATAAAGTTAGTAGAAAATGCCGTTGGAAGTTTGTATGCCAATTATGCTCCAAATAAACTGCAACCCAATCAATACATGAATTTTGATTTTAACATTTACAATAAAGTTGTGAGTGCTCTTTTACCTGACATTGAAATTGCTGAAAACACAAGAGTTAAAGGTAAAATAATTGCTGATGAAGAATTATTTACTTTAGATGTAAAATCACCTTTTTTAAAAATTAATGCAAATAAAATCAGTGGCATTACACTTGATATAGATAATAAAAATCCTCTTTATAACACTTATATTGAATTGGATAGCATCTCTACAAAGTTTTACAATGTTTCTGAATTTAATTTAATTAATGTTACACAAAATGACACCTTATTTTTTAGAACAGAATTTAAAGGTGGAAAAAAACAAGAAGATAAATATGATTTAAACCTTTTTCATACCATCAATGAAGATAAAAATTCGGTAGTTGGATTTAAAAAATCAGAAGTCTTTTTTAAAGATAATTTATGGTTTATTAATGAAAATGAAAATTTCAAGAATAAAGTAGTTTTTGATAAATTCTTAAAAAACTTTGATATTGAAGAATTGTCATTTTCAAATAATGACGAGTCTTTTGCTTTTAAAGGACAAATTAAAGGAGATAATTACAAAGATTTACAGCTAAATTTTAATGATTTAGATTTGAATAAAGTCACACCAGCTTTAAATAATTTGACTTTTGATGGTAAAATTAACGGACTTATTGATTACAAGCAAGACGGCGAAATTTACAAACCCATTTCCGATTTAAAAGTAGCTGATTTAAAAATAAATAAGTTTGCGCTTGGCGATTTAAATGTAAAAGTTTCTAGTGATGAATTTTTTAGAAAATTCAATGTCAATACCAATATAGTTAAAGATGGTGTTGAAAATTTTTATACCAAGGGAATTATTGAATTTGTAAACAAAAAACCTATTTTATCTTTAGATACCAAATTTGAAAATTTCGATATTCAGGCACTTGGCCCTTTGTTAAGTTCTGTTTTTTCTGACATGAGAGGAAATGCAACCGGTAGAGCTAATATTGTTGGTAACGCCTCAAATCCAGAAATTGATGGTGTCATTTATCTTGAAGATGCAGGAATGAAAGTTCCTTATTTAAATGTGGATTATGATTTAGAAGATAGAGCTAGAATTGATCTTACTGAAAATCAGTTTTTCTTTAGAAATTTTCAAATTGAAGACACAAAATACAAAACAAAAGGAATAGTTTCTGGAACCATTAAACACAAAAATCTTGATAAATGGGTTTTAGATGTTAAAATAGAATCAGATAATATTTTAGGATTAGATACACCACCATCAGAGGATTCTTATTATTATGGCACTGCTTTTATGGATGGATATGCTACAATCAAAGGACCAGTTGAAGCTTTGTCCATCAATGTTAAAGGAGAATCAAAAAATGGAACAGTGATTAAAATTCCTGTAAAAGAAACAGACGATTATGGTGCCGTTTCTTACATTAATTTAATTGATGAAAATGCTCCTATAAATGAAGTTCAGCAAGATGTTACAACTAACGGAATTAAATTAGCTTTAGATTTTGATATAAAACAAAATGCCGAAATTGAAGTAATCCTCAATAAGGAAACAGGTCATGCCATGAAAGGTAAAGGAGAAGGAATTTTGTTTATGGATATAAATACCAACGGAACTTTTCAAATGTTTGGAGATTATACCATTTATGAAGGAGAGTACAATTTTAAATATGGAGGCATTATATCAAAAAAATTCAATGTTGAAAAATTAGGAACTATTGTTTGGAGAGGCGATCCTTTGAAAGCAGAATTAGATTTAAGAGCGATTTATACAGCACAAACTAATCCTTCAGTTTTACTTGAAAGCTCTTCTATTTCCAACAGAAAAGTAGAAACACAGGTTATAATTGACATTACAGGAGATTTAGAAAATCCAAACACAGAATTTTCATTAGATTATCCTAATGTTGGATCAGTTTATAAGTCAGAAATTCAGTATAAATTATCAGATAGAGATACCAAACAACGTCAAGCATTATCTGTTTTAGCAACCGGTAGTTACATTGCAGCAGGTGGAGCAGCAAGTGATTACTATGCTACAACTTTATCTGAAACAGCACAAAGTTTATTAGACGGAATCATTTCAAGTGAAGATGATAAGGTTAAATTTAATTTATCATATAATTCGGGTTCAAGAGCCAATGAAATATCAGATCAATTGGGTTTTAATATTAGCTCTCAAATCAATGAAAAGTTATCTATAAATGGTAAAGTTGGAGTTCCTGTTGGAGGTTTAAGTCAATCGGGTATTGTTGGTAATGTAGAACTTCAATATCAGTTAAATAAAGATAATTCATTGAGAGCTAGAGCTTTTAATAAAGAAAATGAAATTAGTTATATAGGTATTGGAACGGGATACACTCAAGGAATTGGATTGTCTTACAATGTAGATTTTGATAATTTTAATGAATTGTGGAGAAAAATATTCACACCAAATCAGATTGAAAAAGACAAAAATAACGATCCTTATAAAGAAAATATACCACCAGATTCTGAACTAAATCCTGAGTATATTTATCTAAATTCGAATGATAGAAAAAAGAAAGAAGAATCCAAAAAAACGGAAAGTAAAAAACCAATTGAAGTTCCAGAGGTTGAATAAATTTTATTCAACCTTTTTTTTGATAGAATAGCAATTAATGTCCACTTTTACTATTATTTATCAACGAAAACGTTTGAAAAATTAAATATTCAATAATTTTTTATCAAAAAAACGGATATAAACTAACAAATAATATAATTTTACATTTAAATAATCATAATATGTCAAAAAACATTGTAAAGATAGGAGTGCTAACTTCAGGTGGTGATTCTCCAGGAATGAATGCTGCAATACGATCAGTGGTTAGAACTTGTGCTTTTCATAAAATCGAATGTATTGGTATTTACAGAGGATATCAAGGAATGATAGAAGGTGATTTTAAAGAAATGGGACCTCGTTCTGTAAACAATATAGTTAATAAAGGGGGTACCATTTTAAAATCGGCCCGTTCTGCAGAATTTAGAACTCCTGAAGGAAGAAAAAAAGCTTTTGATAAATTAAAAGAAGCCGAAATCGATGCTTTAGTGGTTATTGGTGGAGATGGAACTTTTACTGGAGCTGAAATTTTTAATGCGGAATATCATTTTCCTGTAATGGGAATTCCTGGAACAATTGATAACGATATTTTTGGAACAAGCCATACTCTTGGATATGATACTGCTTTAAATACTGTAGTTGAAGTTATTGATAAAATTCGTGATACGGCAAGTTCGCACAACCGATTATTTTTTGTTGAAGTAATGGGAAGAGATGCTGGTCATATAGCTTTAAATGCCGGAATTGGAGCAGGAGCAGAGGAAATACTTATTCCTGAAGAAGATTTAGGTTTAGAGCGTTTGTTAGAATCACTTCAAAAAAGTAAAGCTTCAGGAAAATCTTCAAGTATTGTTGTGGTTTCTGAAGGCGATAAAATAGGTAAAAGCGTATTCGAATTAAAAGATTATGTAGAAGAGCATATGCCAGAGTATGATGTTCGTGTATCTGTTTTAGGTCACATGCAAAGAGGAGGATCACCGTCATGTTTTGATAGGGTTTTGGCTTCCAGATTAGGAGTTAAAGCCGTTGAATCTTTATTGGAAGGAAAATCTAACTTTATGGTTGGAATTTTAAATGATAAAATAGAATTAACACCTCTAGAACAAGCCATTAAAGGAGAATCAGAAATTGATTTAGAATTAGTTAGAGTTTCCGATATAATGTCAACTTAAAATAAAAATGGGTTGGTAATAAATGGGTAATGGTTTATTCTATTATCAAAAAGTAACTAACCTTAAACATAAACTATAAACAATTAACATAAAGAAAATGTCAAAAGTAAAATTAGGAATAAACGGTTTTGGTAGAATTGGTAGAATCGTATTTAGAGAATCTTTCAACAGAGATAATGTAGAAGTTGTAGCAATTAATGATTTATTAGATGTAGATCATTTGGCTTATTTATTAAAATATGATTCAGTTCACGGTCGTTTTGATGGTAAAGTAGAAGTTAAAGAAGGTAAATTATTCGTTAACGATAAATTTATTCGTGTAACTGCTGAGCGCGATCCAAAATTAATTCAATGGGATGATAAAGAAGTTGATGTAGATATCGTTGCTGAATGTACTGGTATTTTTACAACTTTAGAAACCGCTCAAGCTCACATTGATGGTGGTGCTAAAAAAGTGGTAATTTCTGCTCCATCTGCAGATGCTCCCATGTTTGTTATGGGTGTAAATCACGATAAAGTTACTGCTGCTGATACCATTGTTTCTAACGCTTCATGTACTACAAATTGTTTAGCTCCTTTAGCAAAAGTAATCAATGATAATTTTGGAATTGTAGAAGGTTTAATGACAACTATTCACGCAACAACTGCTACTCAATTAACAGTTGATGGTCCTTCTCGTAAAGATTTCCGTGGTGGTCGTTCAGCATTATTAAACATGATTCCTTCTTCAACGGGTGCTGCTAAGGCTGTAGGAAAAGTTATTCCAGAATTAAATGGAAAATTAACTGGAATGTCAATGCGTGTTCCAACGGCTGACGTTTCTGCGGTTGATTTAACAGTTAAAGTTGCTAAAGAAACTTCTTACGAAGAAATTATGGCAGTTTTAAAGAAAGCTTCTGAAAATGAATTAAAAGGAATTTTAGGTTATACTGAAGATGATGTAGTTTCTCAAGATTTTGTTTCGGATTCTAGAACTTCAATCATTGATGCTAAAGCTGGAATTGGATTGAACAGTACGTTCTTCAAAATCATGTCTTGGTATGATAATGAATATGGTTATTCAAGTAAATTAATTGATTTAGCTGTACATATTTCTAAAGTATAATTTGGATTTTGGATATTGGATTTTCAGGTAATGGATTATAATTAATCTTTAAAATCTGAAAATCCAGTTTCTAAAAATCTAAAAATCTAAAAAAAATGAAATTACTTGTAGATAGTGGTTCCACTAAAGCCGATTGGATGGCAATTGATGAAAACGGTAAAGTTTTGTTTACTACACAATCATTGGGTTTAAACCCAGAAGTGCTAACAAAAGAAGAAATTATTCAGCGTTTAGATGATAAATTTGATATTTATCAAAACAAAAAAAACGCTACGCATTTATATTTTTACGGAGCAGGTTGTGGTACAGATAGAATGAAAATCTTTTTAAAAGAAATTTTTAAAGACTATTTTTCGAATGCTAGTATTACTGTAGAAGAAGATACTTACGCAGCAGTTTATGCAACAACACCAAAAAATGAAAAAGCAATAGTTTGCATTTTAGGAACAGGTTCTAATTGTAGTTATTACGATGGAGAAGTTTTACATCAAAAAGTACAATCGTTAGGTTATATCGCCATGGATGATGGTTCAGGAAATCGTTTTGGTCGTCATTTGTTAAGAGGTTATTATTTTAATAAAATGCCAGCTGCTTTGGCTAAAGAATTTGAAACTGAATTTAATCTTGATGCCGATTTCATAAAGAATAAGTTATACAAAGAGCCCAATCCAAATGCATATTTAGCAACTTTTGCCAAGTTTTTAATCAAAAATAAAGACAACGAGTTTTGCAAAAAAATAATTAAAAAAGAACTGAAATCTTTCGTAAAAAACTATGTAATGCAATTTGAAGAACACAAAGATGTTCCTGTAAATTTTGTGGGTTCTATAGCTTTTTATTTAAAAGATGAATTAAAAGTAGTTTTAGAAAAATACGGTTACAAAATGGGCAATGCACTTAGAAGACCAGCCGATGGTTTAATTGCTTTCCATTCCAATTAATACCTTTGAAAATGAATCCTGATATTTTTGTCAGGATTTTTTTTTACATTTGAACTACTAAAAAACAATGATGGAAATAGCAATTATTGCTCATGATGGAAAAAAAGCCGATATGGTTCAATTCATCAATAAAAATAAAGACATTTTAATTCGTGAAAACATCAAACTAATTGCCACTGGAACAACAGGTAGAAAAGTGGAATCGGTTGGCTTAAAAGTAAAAAAAATGCTTTCTGGACCTTTAGGAGGAGATGCTCAAATTGCGGCAAGAGTTGCAGAAGGCAAAACAAAAATGGTCTTGTTTTTTAAAGATCCAAATTCAAGTCACCCACACGAACCCGATATTTCAATGTTAATTCGTATTTGTGATGTTCACAATGTACCTTTAGCTACCAATGAAGCTACTGCCCAAATGCTTTTATTAGCGTTAGACGATTTGCATTAAACCCCAAATTGTTTTAAATGATGATCTAAATGCATGGTTTGCAGCCGACTCCATTCAGAATAAGTTAATTTACCAAAAAAAGGATGTTTGAAATTTTTAATAGCCGTTTCTTTTTGAAGCGAGAAGGTATTTATTTTTTGAATTAATTCTCGTCTTGCCAAATCAAAAGAAACAGTTTCTTCGGAAATAAATTCTTTGACAGTTGGACTATTCTTTTTAAACTCGTTACTTTTTATAATTGAATTTTTAAATAGTTTTCCCATTAAACTCATTACAAAATTCATTTTAAGTTCTAAGGTTCCAAAGGCCACATCCATTGGTCCTTGGCAATGCATCAACATTTGTTCCACAGTCATTTTTCCCCATAAAGGCTTCGAGTTTGGAGTTAAATGGTTAATTCTGTCAATCAACTCGTTGTTATCAGTAGCGTTAAAAATGCTTTTCATTATTAATAAATTGTAATGTAAATTTATATTTTTTTGGCTTTCAAGCTGTACATCATTGGAATTTTATTTTCTAAATGTTTAATTCTGAATTTATTTGGTTCAAATTCAATCATTTCATTAAAACAATTGTAATTAGAATAATCGTATTCCTCAAAATGTTCTAATTGCAAACCATTATTCATCAAAGCTTGAAAAACTTCAGACAAAGAATGATTCCAACCGATATAATCTGTTTTTAAATCAGCATCTTTTTCAGCATATGTTCCAGAATATTCTTCTACAATTGGTTTTTCGTTGTGGTAATGGTATTTGATTTTAGTAAAATCATCATCAAACATCCAAACTACAGGATGAAACTCTATAAAAACTAATTTTCCGTTAGGTTTTAAAAAATGAGAAATCACTTTTGCCCACATATCCAAATCAGGCAACCAACCAATTGTTCCGTAACTTGTGTAAACAATATCAAATTTTTTGTCTAAATGGTCTGGAGTATCATACACGTCGCAACAAATAAATCTAGTTTCTAAACCCAATTGTTTATTTAATTCTTGGGCTTTTTCTATAGCTATATCTGACAAATCAATTCCAGTACAATTAGCTCCAAGTCTTGCTAATGATAAAGTATCTACTCCAAAATGACATTGTAAATGCAAAATACTTTTGCCTTGAATATCTCCTAAAAGATTTAAGTCAATTTCAGGAATAGAATTTTTACCATTTAAAAAACCGGAAACATTGTAAAAATCAGAATTTAAATGAACTGGAACTTGTTTATTCCATGTTTCCTTGTTGATTTGAAGGTAGTTTTCTGATTTCATTTGCTTTTGGTATGACATTGTTTTCAAAAATAGTAAAAAAAGTAGTAATTTTGCACAACAATAAAAAAACATAAAAAAATGCAAGACGGAATCTACGCAAAATTTAATACTTCAAAAGGAAGCATTGTTGTTAAATTAACACACGATAAAACTCCAGGAACTGTTGGAAACTTTGTGGGTTTGGCTGAAGGTCAATTGGAAAATAACGTTAAAAAAATGGGCGAACCTTACTATAACGGTATTAAATTTCACAGAGTTATTCCTGATTTCATGATTCAAGCAGGTTGTCCATTAGGAACTGGAACTGGTGATGCAGGTTACAAATTTGATGATGAATTTCATCCAGAATTAAAGCACGATGCACCAGGAGTTTTGTCAATGGCAAATGCTGGTCCAGGCACTAATGGCTCTCAATTTTTCATTACACACATTCCAACAAATTGGTTGGATAATAAACATACTGTATTTGGTCATGTTGTGGAAGGTCAAGATGTTGTTGATGCTGTTGCTCAAGGAGATGTAATTGAAACTTTAGAAATTATTAGAGTAGGAGACGAAGCTCAAAAATGGAATGCTATTGAAGCGTTTAGAACATTTGAAGGTTCTCGTGAAAAAAGAATAGCGGAACAAAAAAGAAGGGCTGAAGAAGCTATGGAAAAATTAGCTGCGGGATTTAATAAAACTGAAAGTGGATTGCGTTACCAAATGATTCAAAATGGAAATGGAACACAAGCTGAGAAAGGAAAAACAGTTTCGGTACATTATGAAGGTTCTTTAGAAAACGGACAAGTTTTTGATTCGTCTTTCAAAAGAAAACAACCTATTGAATTCAAATTAGGAGTTGGGCAAGTAATTTCGGGATGGGATGAAGGTATTGCTTTATTAAAAGTAGGAGATAAGGCTCGTTTTGTAATTCCTTCTCATTTAGGATATGGTTCACAAGGAGCAGGAGGCGTTATTCCACCAGATGCAACCCTGATTTTTGATGTGGAGTTGATGCAGGTTAAATAGAGTTCAGTGTTCAGTCATTAGTATTCAGTAGAATCGTTAATTGACAATTATTTTATAGAAATCCCGAAAGATATAATTTTTCGGGATTTTTTGTTATATTTGGTTAAATATTGGATAAAAATGAAACTTAAATCTTTTCTATTGCTATTAAGCATTGCGTTTGTTTACTCTTGTGCAACAAAAACGGCTCCACAACCAAAAAAAAAGGTTGTAAATGAAATTATTGTAACTGAAGAAAAAGAAACCTCTTTTAATTTTTCTAATACAGTTTTAACTGAAAATCAAATTCAAGGGAAACAACTTTATGAAGTTAAATGTGCTAATTGTCATAAATTATATGCTACAACAGATTTTTCTAACGAAAAGTGGATAAAAATTCTTAAACGAATGCAACCAAAAGCTAAAATTAATGATGCACAAAGAGCACAAATTTATGATTACATTACAAGTGGTATGTAATTTGTAATTAGTTTTAAAATGAAATCAAAAATGAGAAACCTAATTGTAACCACCTTTTTATTATTGGCTCTATTTTCAAATGCTCAACAGCATTGTGGATTTGATTTTACGTCTTATTTAGTGGTAGATGTTCATGAAAATGGAAAACAAACTAATTTAGATAATATTAAAGTAGTTTTAATTGATAGTCTTCAAAACGAAGTCATCAACACCAATAATTCACTAAGTTGGAATAATGGAAATAAACCAATGATTTTTACAAAGAATCATTTAATAAATAAAGAAGGAGAAAAAGAACGCTGGTTTTTTCCATACGCTAAAGATAATTATTTACTTTCCGTTACAAATACCTTTCCAGCTGAAAAATACAGCATTAAAATTGAGGATTTGTCGGGTAAATTTAAAACTCAAATCATAGCCTTACAAAGTTTTAATCTTTACATTTTATGTTCTACCGAAAATGAAAAACAATCTCGAAAATTTGGACCTAGAAGTAATAGTCCAATTGAAGTTGTAATGGAAGAGTAGCTTTATTAAAATTAAAATTGAATTTATACAAACATGCTTAGTCAAAAATAACTTAGATTAGTTGTATTGGTTTTATTTTTTTTGTTCAATTATTTTGGAAGTAATTTTCAAAATGAAACTACAGACACCCTGCAATGGTTAAGTTATAAATTCAAATTTTCAATGATGACAAAAATTACAGGTTTCTTATTTTTGATATCAGTTTTTTTATTTTTTAAATCAAAAAAAGCTAATTGAAATCATTTCCACTTAATACCACAACCCATACTTGGTTTTTGAACATCGTTTAAATGTCGGTTATAAATAACACTATCAATAGCATTTCTCAAATCACTTCCACTTACAGGAATTCCGTTTTCGGGTCTAGAATCGTCTAATTGACCTCTATAAACTAATTTGTTTTGTGGATTAAATAAGTAAAAATCTGGTGTGCATGCCGCATCATACTTTTTGGCTACTTGTTGAGATTCATCATATAAATAAGGAAAATCAACTTTATGTTTTAAGGTAAAATCAGCCATTTTATCTGGTGCATCTTGCGGATATTTTACAATATCATTACTGGAAATTGCAACTATTCCAATACCTTGAACTCTGTAATCATTAGCTATCATTACAATTTCATCTATCACATGCAAAACATAGGGACAATGATTGCACATAAAAACAACTAAAGTTCCTAATTTACCTTTACAATCTTCAAAATTAAAATTAGTATTAAAGTTAGAAGCTGGTAATAAAAAGTCTGGTGCTATTGTTCCTAAAGGAAGCATATTGGATGGAGTTAATGACATGTTTTATTGAGGTTGTTATATATTTGATAGTTATACGCTGAAATATATAAAAGGTTACATAAAAGTATTACTTTTGAACTTATTTGAATTAATATATGCAAAACGAAATATCTTGGACAGATTTTGAAAAAGTGGAAATGCGAATAGGAACCATCATTGAAGTGCATGATTTTCCTGAAGCGAGAAATTCTTCCTATAAATTAACTATTGATTTCGGAAATGAAATTGGTTATAAAAAATCTTCTGCTCAAATTACAAAAGAATATTTCAAAGAAGATTTAATAGGTAAACAAATAGTTGCCGTAATAAATTTCCCTAAAAAACAAATTGGCCCTTTTATGAGTGAATGTTTAGTATTGGGTTCATTAGGTGATGATAAATCAGTTGTTTTGCTCACATCAGATAAAAAAGTACCTAATGGACTTAGAATAGGTTAGAATAAATTTAAATTTCTAACTTTTCAAAATACTGTATTTTCTTTTTCTTAAATAGGTAAATATAATTCCAAAAAGAGCCAAAACAACCAAAGGCAATCCAATGGTAATCATTTGTGCTTGTGTGTAGTTGTTATGCACTTTCTCTTTATCTAACAAAGGTAAATTGACATCTTTTGATCTAATATTCATTAATCCAATATCGTCTAATAAATAATTAGTACAATTCATTAAAAATTCTTTGTTTCCAAATAAATTTTGTGTGAATTTATCAAAACCTAATTCAATTGGTGTTCCATTTTTATCTAATTGGTTTTTAATAATATCACCATCAGAAATTACTATCATCTTTGAAGATTTGTTACTGCTTTTAAAATTAGAATCCTGAAAAGGTAATATTCTATTTTCGTATGCAGATCTAAACTTACCTTCCAATAAGACCGAAACGGGTATAAAACCTTTCCCTTGATAATCTGTTTCATTAACTTCATCTAAAACCATTTTTAATGAAACTTCAACGGGAGTTCCAATAGGTCTAGATTGTTCAGAACTTGATAACAAAACTGTTTTTTTGATGTCTTTATTTTTCAGAATTTCAATTGGATTTGTAAACTCAAATTTAACACCTTCAATATTTTTTACTATAGGATGATTACTTGCTGGATAAACAAATGGTGCGTATTTCCAAAGAAATTGTTCTTTTTGCGCATTGCTCCCTTCTTGACCCGATTCTAGTATTAATGGAGTTGCTAATTCATCTTTAATCAGTAAACTATTCAATCGAATTCCGTATTTGAAAAATTGATCCGTTAAATTTAAATCTTGTGGATAAGCTAAAATACTTCCAGTTTCATTATAGAGACTGTCCATATCGGCTTTTACAGCATCAATCAACCACATCGAATTGCCACCATTAACAATGTATTGATCTAAAACTTGCTTTTCGGCTTCTGTAAAAACTTCTGTAGGTTTAGCAATTATTGCCAAATCATATTTTTCTAATGCTTTTAATGTTTCTAAAGGTTTGTTGGTTACCGAATCCAAAGTAAAAGGAGCAATAAAATAACTTTCCTTAACGCTTCTTAAAAAATCAGCAATGTACTTATCTTCTAATTCACCATTACCTTTTATTATGGCAATTTTCTTTTGTTTTTCTTTAACAATTTTATTTAATCCATCTGCAAATGCGTATTCTAAATGTTGCACAGAACTGATTATTTTATCTTCTGTTGAGGCACCCATAAGGTTTTTTAGCAATCCTATTTTGCTATCTTTTTCTTTATAAGTGGCCACAGCCCAAGGAAAAACTACTTCTTGTGTTTGTTTTCCTTTGTCTTCAACAGTAATATTTAAAGGTGTTAATCCATTTTGATAAAACTGTTGCATGATTTGATATCGCTCACTTTCTTTTTCAATCGGATTGGCAAATTCAAATATTATATTGGAATTGTAAGCTGAAAATTCTTCTAAAAGTTGACGTGTTTCGTTTTGAAGTCTTTTAAATTCTGGAGGAAAATTTCCTTCTAGAAAAACATCAATGTATAAAGGTTCTGTTACATTTTTAATGATGTTTAAAGTAGTTTCCGATAAAGTGTATCTTTTATCTTGCGTTAGATCAAATCGTTTGAAGAAATAATTTCCAACAAAATTTAATGCCAGTAACACAACAGCAAGTAATCCAAGTTGTTTTAAAGCTATTTTTTTATTTGATTCCATTACCATTTTAAGGATTTAAGTTGATAAACCGTTGCAGCTAAAAAGAAAATAGTTACACTTACAAAATATAAAATATCTCTGGTATCTAAAACACCACGACTCATACTTTTATAATGATAATCCATTCCTAAAGAAGCAAATAAATCTCTAAAATCGCCCATTAATGTTGCAATACCATCAAAACCAAAATAAAAGAAAAAGCAAACAAAAACGGCAATGATAAAAGCAACGATTTGATTTTCAGATAATGTAGAAGTAAATATTCCAATAGCACAATAAGCAGCAATTAAAAATAAAAGCCCAAAATACGAACCCAAAGTACTTCCTAAATCTATATTTCCAGAAGGATTTCCTAAATCACTAATTACAAAAACATAAATAATGGAAGGCAAAATAGCAATGATAATCAAAATAAAAGCACCCAAAAATTTACCATTCACAATTTGCCAAATCGACATGGGTTTGGTAAAAAGCAATTCAATGGTGCCTTGCTTTTTTTCATCAGAAAAACATTTCATTGTTACTGCTGGAATCAAAAAAATTAAAATCCATGGTGCTAATTTGAAAAAAGGACTCATATCGGCAAAACCTGAATTCAAAATATTAAAATCCCCTTCAAAAACCCAAAGAAATAAACCGTTTAGTACTAAAAAAATGGCTATGACTAAATATCCAATAGGTGAACCAAAAAAGGATTTTATTTCTCTTAAAAGTAATGCTTTCATATGTGTGCTAAACTTGTTTCAGAATCTTTTATTGTTGAACTGTTTATGTAATTAATTTTCTAAACGGTTAATTTTTTGTGGTTCAAATGTACAATAGTTATAAATAACTCCCAACTATTAACTCAAAACTACTAATTTATCTACACTCCAAGCTTCCGGTTTATCGCTAAAAAGTGATTTGGTGAATTTCCAAACTTTCCCAAACAGTTCCGATTTTCGATAATTTTCTAAATCATTTTCGGTTTCCCAATAACTGTAAGTAAAAAAGGTTTGAGGATCATTCTTATCTTGGTACAATTCTAATAAACGATTTCCTTCAAAATTTCGTATATTTTCTTTCACAGAATTGAAATTTTCTAAAAATAATTCAATGTTTTCTTTATGAAAACGCATTTTAACAATTCGTACAAACATATTTATAGCTGATAATAATTATTTGAATGTGATGGTAATAAAATCCCAAATTTTTAATCCTAGCAATGAGTTTGCCGTTCCAGTTGCATTGGGAATTCCATAATAAACAGCAATTTCTAAATAACCTGCTTCATTAAATAAAGCCAATGCATCGCCTTCAAAATCTTTTAAACTTTTTGTTTCACTCACTTTAAAGTCGGCATAATGCGTACTTATTTTATGAATAGTTCTGTTTTTTGCTTTTATTTCAAAAGATCTACCATTAACATATTCATTAAATATTTTTTTAGAAATATTACTAACACAATTTCCAAAAGAATCAATGTAAATAATATTTCCTTTGAGTTCTTTAGTATCCATGGATAAGGTCGGAACAAACGTTTTAAAATCAATTAAATCCTCTTTTTCAATCCTACTTCCAAGTGCAATGATGGAATTTCCATTTATTATATGGTTCGCAATTGCAACAAAGGCATCGGCATCAGAACCTTTTATAATTGGATTATCATTGGAAATTTTTATAATTTGCGTTGCTTTTTTATCCTTTAAAAGCATATTCATAACACCATTGTCTGAACAAATAAAAAATTGATCTTCCAATTGTACCACTAAAAACTGGCTTGAATTATTTATTTCCGTATTAATTAAGATGAGATGAACGGTGTTTTTAGGAAAATTTTTATAAGCGGATTCAATGATATAACTGGCTTCAAATACATTATAATGAGCAATTTTATGAGATATGTCAACAATGTTGCAACCAATCATTTTACCCAATATTTTACCTTTCAAAGCACCTACAAAGTAGTCTTTGTTTCCATAATCAGAAGTTAAGGTAATAATTGGCATAAATTTGTTTGTAATTTAAAATAATTCAAACATTATTTTTATTAAATTTGAATGCAAAGCTAATGTATTTTTAGCGTATTTAAAATAATCAATAAAACAAAGCCTTTGAACGAAATTAGTATCGAATTAATAGACATTGCTCCAAAAGAATTCTGGGGAACGCATGATGTACACTTGGAAGCCATTAAAAAATATTACCCAAAACTTAAAATAGTAGCTAGAGGAACTTTATTAAAAGCCTATGGTGAACAAGAAGTTTTAGAAGAATTTGAAAAAAGGTTTAGGCGATTAATGCAACATTTTACTCGATACAACAGAATTGATGATAATGTAATTTTAAGAGTTTTAGAAAGTGATACGCAAGAAACCCAAGTAATGGATGCCAAAGATAAAATTTTGGTACATGGTTTAGGTGGAAAACTTATTAAAGCCATGACTCCAAATCAGCAAAAATTGGTCGATAATATCATTAAAAACGACATGGTTTTTGCTATTGGTCCAGCAGGAACAGGTAAAACATATACAGGAGTAGCCATGGCTGTTAAAGCCCTAAAAGAAAAACAAGTTAAGCGAATTATATTAACAAGACCAGCAGTAGAAGCAGGAGAAAATTTAGGTTTTCTTCCAGGTGATATGAAAGAAAAACTAGATCCTTACATGCAACCTCTTTACGATGCTTTGCGCGACATGATTCCACCTCAAACTCTTGAAGATTATATTTTTAAAGGAATAATTCAAATTGCACCTTTAGCATTCATGCGAGGAAGAACCCTAGACAATGCTTTTGTAATCTTAGATGAAGCTCAAAATACTACTCATAATCAAATGAAAATGTTTTTGACTCGAATGGGTAAAAATGCCAAATTTTTAATTACTGGTGATCCTGGACAAGTAGATTTACCTAGAAGAACTATTTCAGGTCTTAAAGAAGCGGTTTTAGTCCTTAAAGATATCGATGGCATTGGAATCATCTATTTAGATGATAAAGATATTGTACGTCACAAATTAGTAAAAAAAGTTATTGATGCTTACAAAAGCATTGAAAATCATGATTAAACAGTAATTTTAATTAAAATTTTGATTTATTTTAAGCCATTTCTGTATTGAAATGGTTTTTTTATGTTTAAAGTAATTTTTTATTGTATTTTGCAAACTTTTAAAAATAAAAACAATTGAAAACTGTACTTATAACAGGTTCTTCAGGCGGATTAGGCAGTCAAACAGCATTGTATTTTGCAAATAAAGGTTGGCAAGTAATTGCAACAGTTTACCATTTGGACTTAATTACCGATGCAGAACAACACCCCAATATAAAACATTATCCTTTAGATGTAACTTCCACTGAAAGCATAGAAAATGCAAAAACAGCAATATTAAATGATTTTAAAGTCATTGATGTAATTATTAACAATGCTGGAAAAGGGTACAGAAGTTTTGTAGAACTTTCTTGTGATAAGGAAATTGAATCCATAGTAAATGTAAATTGGTTGGGTGTTGTTAAAATATGTAGAGCTTTTATTCCTATATTTAGAAATCAAAAATTTGGACAATTCATCAATATAACTTCGGTTGCTGGATTAGTTAATTTACCATTAGGGAACTTTTATCATTCCACAAAACAAGCAGTAGAAAGCTTTTCAGAATGCATGTCTTATGAACTCATGGATTTTAACATAAGTGTTTGCACGGTTCAATTTGGAAATGCACCAACTAATTTTCAAAAAAATGTAACAAAATGTCAAACAACTAAAATTGAAAATTATAAAGAAATCATGCATAAAATAGATGCTATTTTGGCTAAAAAAACTTGCAAAAATCACGATTTAATTGAAACTATTTTAGATAAATTATACCATATAGCAGAAAACCCAAATAAAAATTTTAGAAAATACACCATTGGTTTTGATGCAAAATTCATGAAATATTTAAGAAGATTTTTAGGTTATAAAGCGTTCAATTTTGTGATAAAAAAGAAGATTTTATAATTTATTATTCCTATTAAGAAATTTTTTTAAAAGTTAGTTTTTCATTGAACTGACTTTTTTGTTTGTAAATCAATTGATTACGTTAATTGTGTGTTGATTTATCTTTTAATTCTGTAAATTATAATTAAAATAATGTAATTTTTTTTATTCCATTGTAAACGAAATTTGCTTCATAAACATTTAAATAAAAAGTTATGAAAAAATTATTTTTAATTATCGGATTTTTAGGATTAAGTCCAATTTTTGCTCAACAAAATGACATTGATATTACACCACAAAACTCTTGGTTAAAAGCAGGTTTAACAGCTTCAATTCCTATTGGTGATGCCAATGACATTTCGTCCTTTAATTTAGGGTTAGATCTTCGAGCTCAATATTTATTCAATCCAAATTTTGCTATTGGTTTGGCTTCAGGTTACAGTCATTTTTTTGGGAAAGATGGTTTTGACGATTTTGGAGTTATTCCAGCAGCTGGTTTTGCTCGTTATTATTTTACTCCTAGTGGATTATTTTTAGGAGCAGATTTAGGATACGGATTTTTAACTAATGTAGATAATAATTCCGGTGGATTATATGTAAATCCTCAAATTGGTTACCATAATAGAGATTGGAATATATATGCTTTTTACCAAAATACTTTTGCAGAAAATGATGTTTATTTGCAAAATGTTGGAGTAGGTGTTACTTATAATATTCGTTTTAAATAAACGAATTTGTTTTGTTTTGGTTGAAAAGGAGAAAGTTTATTTCTCCTTTTTTTATTTTGATATTGTTTGGCATTGGTAAACAAATTACATTTGCAATTGAAACAACACACTACTAAATGAACACAATTACTACTACCAATTTCAATTTTCCCAATCAAAAATCGGTCTATCACGGAAAAGTTAGAGAAGTTTACAACATCAATGACGACTTATTAGTCATGGTTGCAACCGATAGACTTTCAGCTTTTGATGTAGTTATGCCTAAAGGAATTCCTTATAAAGGTCAAATCTTAAACCAAATTGCTACAAAATTCATGGAGTTGACTTCAGATATTGTACCTAATTGGTTGATTGCAACACCTGATCCAAGTGTCGCAGTCGGGCATTTATGCGAACCTTTTAAAGTTGAAATGGTTATTCGTGGTTATTTGGCCGGACATTCAGCTAGAGAATATGCTTTAGGAAAAAGAGAACTTTGTGGAGTAACTTTACCAGAAGGATTGAAAGAAAATGACAAGTTTCCAACACCAATTATTACACCTTCCACAAAAGCTGATAATGGTGCTCATGATGAAGATATTTCTCGAGAAGACATCTTAGCTAAAGGAATAGTTAGTGAAGAAGATTATTTGGTTTTAGAAAAATACACAAGAGCTTTATACCAAAGAGGAACTGAAATTGCTGCATCTCGTGGATTAATTTTAGTTGATACAAAATACGAATTTGGAAAAACTAAAGAAGGAAAAATCGTTTTGATTGATGAAATTCACACGCCTGATTCTTCACGTTATTTTTATTCGGAAGGTTACCAAGAACGACAAGATAGAGGAGAAGCTCAAAAACAATTATCTAAAGAATTTGTTCGTCAATGGTTAATTGCTAATGGTTTTCAAGGGAAAGACGGACAACAAATTCCAGAAATGACTGATGAATACATTGCAACGGTCTCTGAAAGATACATAGAGTTGTACGAAAATATTATTGGAGAAAAATTCGTAAAAGCCGATATTTCAAACATCAATGATCGTATTGAAAAAAATGTTTTGGCTTATTTGAAGAAATAAGTTGATACACTTTTACATTTAAACCATTAAGATATATAGAAAGTTAAGTTTAGCTTAATGAAACTTAATTTCTTAATGGTTTAACTTATCTAAATTCTTATCCTGAACTTTACTAAAAAACATTAAAGCACAAATGGCACCAATCGTTGCAAAAAGCATATCGGATTGCGTATCCCAAATATACCCTTGTGTTCCCAAAAAAGCATCTCCACCTTCGCCAGTCATTAAGGAAACTGCCCATTCAATCCATTCATAAGCAGCACTTATAGCTAAACAAATACTAACAATTATAAAGTTGAAAAAACTTTTGTTAGCAATCACATTTTTTCGAATAAACAATTCACGAATAATTAAAGCAGGAACGAAACCTTGTGCAAAATGTCCGACTTTATCATAATTATTTCGACTTTGATCCAATACTTCTTTAATCCAATCAAATAAAGGAACTTCTGCATAAGTATAATGTCCTCCAATGAAAAGAATTATACAATGAATTAAGATGAAAAAATAAGTAAAATCAGTAAATCTGAACTTTCTAAAAGTGAATACCAAAATTACTAATCCAATTACAGCTGGAATAATTTCCAAAAAACAAGTAAAACCTTCTTTTGGATTTATAATAGACCAAATTAGTGTTCCAAAAAACACAACCAACATTATATAGATGTTTTTCATTGTGAGGTTAAAAGGTTATGAGGTTAAAAGGTTATGAGGTTATAATTTTAAAAGGGACTTTTAAAAACTAGTTTCAAAAATCCCTTTAATTTTTTGTCTAAATATCCGGTATCTGAATATTCGAAAATCTCAATTATTTAAAATAAGAAAACGTTTCGTTATTTTCTATTTTTAACAAAGATTCATAAATCAATTTGATTACATTTTCCACATCATCTCTGTGAACCATTTCTACAGTGGTGTGCATGTAACGCAATGGCAAAGAAATCAATGCCGAAGCAACTCCACCGTTACTATAAGCAAAAGCATCGGTATCAGTTCCAGTAACTCTTGATGAAGCGTGTCTTTGAAACGGAATTTCATTTTCAACAGCTGTATCCACAATCATTTCTCTAAGTACGTTTTGAGTTGCTGGAGCATAGGCAATAACTGGACCTTTACCCATTTTCAAATCTCCTTCAATTTTTTTATCAATCATTGGAGTAGTAGTATCGTGACAAACATCGGTAACGATGGCTACATTGGGTTTGATGCTTTGTGTAATCATTTCGGCACCACGAAGACCAATTTCTTCTTGAACTGAATTTACAATATACAATCCAAAAGGTAAGGTTTTATTATTTTCTTTAAGTAAACGAGCCACTTCAGCAATCATAAATCCACCCATTCGGTTATCTATGGCACGACAAATGAATTTATTTTCATTTAAAATTTCAAATCCATCGGGATAAGTAATAACACAACCTACATGTACACCTAAAGCTTCTACTTGTTCTTTTGTTTCGCAACCACAATCAATAAATATATTACTAATTTTAGCAGGTTCTTCTTTATCTCTATTTCTTGTATGAATGGCTGGCCAACCAAAAACCCCTTTTACAATGCCTTTTTTGGTATGAATATGAACACGTTTTGAAGGAGCAATCATGTGGTCACTTCCACCATTTCTAATCACATAAATCAATCCGTCATCAGTAATATAATTTACATACCATGAAATTTCGTCAGAATGTCCTTCGATAACAACTTTGTATTTTGCATCTGGATTAATAATTCCAACCGCAGTCCCATAAGTGTCAGTTGTAAAAGTGTCTACATAAGGTTTTAAATAATCCATCCAAATTTTTTGTCCTTCAGATTCATAACCTGTTGGTGAAGCATTATTTAAATATTTTTCAAGAAATTCTAATGAAGATTTTTTTAATATTGATTTTGTACTCATAAAATTATTTTTTTGCTAATTTAAGAATATCTAAACATTTAATCACAATAAAAAACACTAAATTTGGTTCACTATTTGTAGTATTTTTTGAAAAAGAATCGCATGAAAAATTTAATTATAACCGTTTTTATTTTTTGGTTTGGAACAGCTATTTCGCAAGAAAATGACAGTATTCCTAAAGTTGAAAATGATTCATTGCCAAGAATTATTTTTGAGTTAGAAGAAATTGTTGTCACAGATTCAGGAGTTTATACGATGTCTGAACTTGAAAAGCAAAAATTAATTTTAAAACGAAGAGTGTATAGAGTATATCCTTATGCTAAAGCAGCTGCAGAAAAACTAACTGCCATGAATGAAACCATGAGTCAACTTAAAACTCAAAGAGAAAAGAAAAAATATTTTAAAATTGTTGAAAATTATTTAACCGATGAGTTTGAAGCCAAACTAAAAAAACTATCCATGAAAGATGGTCAAATTTTAGTGAAATTAATTAATAGACAAACTGGTAGAAATACTTTTGAATTAATCAAAGATTTGAAAAGTGGTTGGAAAGCCTTTTGGGCCAACAGCACCGCTAAATTATTCAACATCAATCTTAAAACAGAATACAAACCCTATGATGTTCTTGAAGATTTTAATATAGAAAGTATTTTAATCACTGCATTCAGTAGTGGATATTTAGCTCGACAAGAAGCACAAGTTCCAATAGATTTAGAAAAATTACTCACAACATGGGAAAAAAGAAATGCAGAAAGTAAAGCATTAAGAGAAGCCAAAGAAGAAGATTAAATTCGGTTTGAAAACTCAATAATTTTATCCACAACTACATCACTTCCTACTATTTTTCTGTGACCTAATTCATTAGTGATAAATAATTCACTATTTAAAGCATGTTTATGAATGTTATCGGCACAAAATCGTTGAACTTCAACATCATCATTATCGTGTATGATTAAAAGAGGGGTTTTCAAATCTTTTATCACATGATGTGAATCATAATCCGACATTTTTTCGTTCAATTTATTTTCAAAATGCCCAATCAATTTTGATTCTAGGCTAGCTTTTAGTTGTAATTGAGCAATAAAATCTTTTACAATGTCTGCTGTTTTATCAGCACTTCCAATGGTAACAATTTTTTGAGTTTTAAAACCTTTCTTTGTTGCGTTCAATATAGAAATTCCTCCTAAAGAATGACCAATTGCCATTTCAAAAGGACCAAATTTTGAATCTAATTCAAGAATACTTTCAATAAATTCAGGCATTAATGAAGTCTTACTTTCACTTTTTCCATGTGCTGGCGCATCAAAGCTAATTATTCCGTAGTTTTTTTCAAGAAAAGCATCTGCAATTTTAAACATTTGAGTTCCTCTACCAGACCAACCGTGAACTAATAAAATCTTTTTATCACCAGTTCCATAGTGATATACATTTATCCTTTTTTTGATTTTAGGAATTAATAACATCTCTTGTTGGCTGTTATTTTCCATATTAAATTCTCTTTTAGGAGATTTATATTTTATTGGAGTGGTAAACAATTTTGCGACAAATTTTAGGACTAATTTTGTAGAACTAATTTCTAAAAATTTAGCTGTAAATAATATAAATTTTGGAATTTCAACCCCTTGTTTACTTTTCTTAGATTTTTTTGACATTTAAATGATGTAATTAAAATACAAATTTACTATTATAAATTACTTCAAGATAATATTTAACAAGGTTTTCTAAATATTAAAGAGTATTAAATGAGATTAAAAAAAATAAAAGAACATTTGTTTAAATTTTGTATTTTTATAGTCTCAAAACAAAATACAATGAATAATAAAATCAAATTTAGTTTACTGGTAATACTTGCTGTTATTATTTCGTGCGCTAAAAATCCTTTTACAGGAAAAAGAACTTTGGCTTTGCCTGGTACTGAAAATAGTTCATTATTTCCTATGGTTTTTACACAGTATGATCAATTTTTATCAGAAAATAAGGTGGTTACAGGAACTGCTGATGCTAAAAGAATTGCAACTATTGGAGAAAAAATTAAAGTAGCTGCAGAAAGATATTTAAATGCAAATGGTAATGCAGGTTACTTAAAAGATTATCAATGGGAATACAATTTAGTAGATGATCCAACAGTCAATGCTTGGTGTATGCCAGGCGGAAAAATTGTTTTTTACACAGGAATTTTACCTATTTGTAAAGATGATGCAGGAATTGCTGCAGTAATGGGTCATGAAGTGGCTCACGCTTTGGCCAATCACGGGCAACAAAGAATGAGTGCTGGTTTGTTGCAACAAATCGGTCAAGTTGGTGTTGCGGTTGCAGTTGGTGATAAAGATCCTCAAACTCAAAATGCTATAATGCAAGCCTACGGAATTGGTTCTCAATTAGGTGGAATGTTACCTTTTAGTCGTGCTCATGAAAGTGAAGCAGATATGATTGGAATCTATTTAATGGCAATAGCAGGATATGAACCATCAAATGCAGTAGGTGTTTGGGAAAGAATGTCGGCAATGTCAAACGGTCAAGCACCACCAGAAATTTTAAGTACACATCCAAGTAACGAAACCAGAATTAAAAACTTAACAGCTTTAGTACCACAAGCAAAAGTAGAAGCTGCAAAATTTGGAGTGACTTTCAAATAAGATTAAAAAAATAAATGTATATTCGAAGTCCTGTTATTTTGCAGGACTTTTTAATTTTATAGCATGAAAAATTTAGAAAAAGGAAGCATCAAATTAGGTAACGCTTGGGCTTTTTATGATTGGTCCAATTCAGTATATAACTTAGTAATTTCGTCTGCTATTTTTCCTATATATTATGGAGCACTTTTTAAAATAAAAGGAATTGATCAATTGACTTTTTTAGGAATCAATTTTGAACAAAATGCACTTATTAGTTATGTTACAGCATTTGCATTTTTAATTGTAGCTCTAATTTCGCCCTTACTTTCTGGAATTGCAGATTATGTTGGAAACAAAAAAAAATTCATGCAGTTTTTTTGTTATTTAGGAGCAACATCGTGTATTGGCTTGTCTTTTTTTAGTATCGAAAATATTTATTTTGGAATCACTTGTTTCTTTTTTGGATTAATTGGTTTTTGGGGAAGTTTGGTGTTTTATAATTCATATTTGCCAGATATTGCTTTTCCCGAACAACAAGATAAGTTGAGTGCCAAAGGATATTCATTGGGTTATGTTGGAAGTGTAATTTTGTTGTTAATCAACCTTTTTATGATAATGGGTGCTAGCGATTCAAAAGCTTCGATGCGAGCCATGCAAAATTCTTTCATATCGGTAGGTATTTGGTGGATTGTTTTTAGTCAATACACGTTTTACTATATGCCAGTTACTAAAAATAACAACAAATTGACTTCAAACATTATTTTCAATGGATTTAAGGAATTAAAAAAAGTTTGGCATCAACTATCAGAAAATTTAGTTCTTAAAAAATATTTGGGCAGTTTTTTCGTTTATAGTATGGCTGTTCAAACGGTTATGCTGGTAGCAGTATATTTTGGGGAACAAGAAATTTCTTGGAGTGATGATGAAGCAAAAACAAAAGGATTAATAGTTAGCATACTATTAATTCAAATTATAGCCATTTTAGGCGCCGTTATAACATCAAAAACTTCTTCAAAAATTGGTAATATAAAAACATTAATTATCATCAATTCCATTTGGATTGTAATTTGTGTTTATGCTTATTTTGTTAAAAGTCCTTCACAATTTTATGTGACAGCTGGTTTTGTAGGTTTAGTAATGGGCGGAATTCAATCGCTTTCGCGTTCAACTTATTCAAAACTTTTACCAGTTACTAATGATACGACCTCTTTTTTTAGTTTTTATGATGTAGCCGAAAAGATAGGAATTGTTATTGGTATGGTAATTTTTGCCACATTCAATCAATTGACGGGTTCTATGCGAAATGCAATATTGTTTTTAGCCTTATTTTTTATTATTGGTGTGTTTTTATTACTTAGAGTTCAAATCCAACTTGCAAAAAAATAAAATAATAGTATATTTACAAAAATTTATAATATTTATGAAAAGTTTATTGAAATTTAGAGTATTGATTTTATTCTTAACAACTGTTTTTATGGTTTCATGTGACGATATTGAACCAATAGATTCGGATTTACAAATTCCAGTTAACAATCCAAATAACCCAAACAATCCAACTGATCCAGTTGCAACAGCTTCTTTCAAAGCGAAAATTGATGGGGTACTTTGGACTGCGGAATCTTCAGCAGCATTAATTGGTGGAAATTTAATGGCTATTAATGCAACTATTGGTGGTGATAATGGAGAAAGTTTTAGTTTCTTGATTGATGGAGTTGCCACAGGAACTTATCCAGCTAATGACAACTTACTAACCTATTCACCTGCGGGTACCGATTTTGGTTGGACGTCATCCAACTTTGATAATCCTACAGAAAATACAGGTTCTATAACTATTACAAACATTAATACAGTTGCAAAAACTATTTCCGGTACATTCACTTTTAAAGGTTACTGGTCAGAATATCCAAATACAATTGCACCAAAAAACATTACCGAAGGAGTATTTGAAAATGTTCCTTATGAAGATTATGTAGATCCTGCAAATGATACGTTTTTCGCTAAAGTTAATGGAGTAGAGTTTGTTGAAACGGATATTTTAGCCGTTACTGTAAATGAGGTAATCGGAATTGGTGCTGCAAATACAAACGATCAAAGCATATCTGTTGGTGTAAAGGAAACAATCACACCAGGAACTTATCCAATAACTGGAAACATAGCTACTGATATGGTTCAAGCGACATATAAACTAAATGCAACAACTTCATTAGCATCCAATTCTGGTACAGTAACTGTAACGAGTATTACAGCGGACAGAGTAATAGGGACTTTTAGTTTTACAGTTGTTGACGGTACAACTACTTATACCATTTCAGAAGGTGCTTTTGATGTAGAATATTAATCTTTTTTTATAGATTTATTTCAAATCCGTTAAGTATTTAACTTGACGGATTTTTTATGGCATAAAACTTGAAATAATTTAAGAAGCTTCTAACAATATAATTCATTTTGTATTGATTTTCATTAGGTTACATTTTAAAATGAAATAAGAAAGGCTTAAAAGAAAAAGAATTTTAATGACAAAATGACTTAAATACAACTATGTCAAATCAAAAAATATTTACAATAGACAATATGTCACTACAAGAATTAGACTCAGATGCTGATTTAATTCCATTAATGACTCCAGAAGACGAAGAAGAAATGAACAACGAGGTGTTGCCTGATGATTTAGCCATTCTTCCTTTACGAAATACCGTACTTTTTCCTGGTGTTGTAATTCCAATTACTGCTGGTAGAGACAAATCAATTAAATTAATTAATGATGCCAATAAAAAAGGGAAAGTTATTGGTGTAGTTTCTCAAATTGATGAAGACATTGAAGAACCAACAACAAATGATGTGCATAGGGTAGGAACTGTTGCACAAATTATGCGTGTTCTAAAAATGCCTGACGGAAATATAACCGTGATTCTTC
This sequence comes from Flavobacterium sp., assembly GCF_965657075.1. GTDB lineage: Bacteria > Bacteroidota > Bacteroidia > Flavobacteriales > Flavobacteriaceae > Flavobacterium. Next base: position 7,028 of record NZ_CBFHMV010000003.1, on the reverse strand, counting down.
AAGGAAAAAAACGTTTCGAAATTGATCAGTTTACTCAAGAAGAACCGTATTTAAAAGCTACGATTAAGGAAGTTGTAGAAAAGCGTCCGAAAGCAAATGACAACGAATTCAACAGCATAGTTGAGTCAATCAAAGAGTTAGCGATTCAAATTATTAATGAAAGTCCAAATATTCCTTCAGAAGCTACTTTCGCAATTAAAAATATCGATAGCAATCCATTTTTAATCAATTTTGTATCTTCTAATATGAACTTAAATGTTCAAGAAAAACAAGATTTGCTTCAAATTGGAAATTTAAAAGAAAGAGCTTTAGCAACTTTAAAGTTCATGAATATTGAGCTTCAAAAATTAGAATTAAAAAATGATATTCAATCTAAAGTTCGTTCCGATTTAGATCAGCAACAACGCGAATATTTCTTGCAACAACAAATGAAAACCATCCAAGAAGAATTAGGTGGTGTTTCCTATGAGCAAGAAATTGAAGAAATGAAATTGAAAGCTAAAGACAAAAAATGGAACGAAAAAGTAGCCAAACATTTTGAAAAAGAGCTTTCTAAAATGCAACGAACCAATCCAAATTCTCCAGATTTTGGAATTCAACGCAATTATTTAGAATTGTATTTGGAATTGCCTTGGGACGAATTTACTAAAGATAACTTTGACTTAAAAAGAGCTCAGAAAATCTTAAATAGAGATCATTTTGGTTTGGACGATGTTAAAAAACGTATCATTGAGCATTTGGCTGTTTTGAAACTGCGAAACGACATGAAATCTCCAATATTATGTCTTTATGGGCCTCCAGGGGTTGGTAAAACTTCAATTGGAAAATCTATTGCCGAAGCTCTAGGAAGAGAATATGTAAGAATTTCATTAGGCGGTTTGCGTGACGAAGCAGAAATTCGTGGACACCGAAAAACCTATATTGGGGCAATGCCTGGAAGAATTATTCAATCCATTAAGAAAGCCAAAACATCCAATCCCGTTTTTGTTTTAGATGAAATTGATAAACTAAGCTCAAGTCATAACGGTGATCCATCTTCTGCATTATTAGAAGTACTTGATCCAGAACAAAACAGCGATTTTTATGATAATTTCTTAGAAATGGGTTATGATTTATCAAAAGTGATGTTCATCGCTACTTCTAACAGTTTATCAACCATTCAACCAGCTTTGAGAGATAGAATGGAAATCATCAATATGTCGGGTTATACTATTGAAGAAAAAGTAGAAATTGCACACAAACATCTAGTTCCTAAACAAATAAAGGAACATGGTTTAAAAGCCAAAGATATTTCAATAGGTAAAAAAGAATTAGAAAAAATTGTCGTTGGCTACACAAGAGAATCTGGTGTTAGAGGTTTAGAAAAGAAAATTGCTGAAGTAGTAAGATATGCAGCAAAATCAATAGCTTTAGAAGAAGTTTATAACGTTAAAATTACCGAAGCAGATTTAATTGCTATTTTAAAATCGCCTAGATTAGAACGCGATAAGTACGAAAATAACGATGTTGCTGGAGTAGTAACGGGTTTAGCTTGGACTTCTGTTGGTGGTGATATTTTGTTCATAGAATCTTTAATTTCTAAAGGAAAAGGTGTAATGACCATGACCGGAAGTTTAGGTACAGTCATGAAAGAATCTATTACAATTGCTTTGGAATATATTAAAGCAAATGCAGAACGCATTGGTGTAAATCCAGAAGTAATTACTTCAAACAACATTCACATGCACGTGCCAAGTGGTGCAACTCCAAAAGATGGACCAAGTGCCGGAATAGCCATGTTAACGTCAATGGTTTCTTCTTACACTCAAAATAGAGTTAAGAAAAGTTTAGCCATGACTGGAGAAATCACTTTAAGAGGTAAAGTTTTGCCTGTTGGAGGAATCAAAGAAAAAATTCTTGCTGCAAAACGTGCCAACATCAAAGAAATTATTCTTTGCAATGAAAATAAAAGAGATATTGATGAAATCAATCAAGACTACTTAAAAGGATTGACCTTTCATTTTGTAGATACTATGAAAGAAGTTCTAGATATTGCTATTTTAGATAAAAAGGTGAAAAATCCTAAAAAATTAATCTAAAAATCGCCTCCATTTAACCATTGAATTTTATTGAAATTAATCACATTTAGTTTCCATAAAATTCGATGGTTTTCTTTTTTAAAAATTTAAATTAAACTTAATAATTAAAACAATTTTGTTTATTGAAATTTATAATTTTATCTTCGCAATTGCGTTATCCTTTAGGTTACAACAAATGCTATGAATCTTAAACGACTGCTTTTTATCTTACTATTTTTACCCTTTATTTCTATGGCTCAAATAGGAGGTAAGTACGTTTATCAATTTCTAAATTTAGCTCAATCTCCAAGACAAGCAGCATTAGGTGGAAAAACCGTTACTGTTGTAGATTATGATGTAAATCAAGCTTTTTACAATCCAGCCACAATAAACGATCAAATGCACAACCGTCTTTCAGCCAATTACGGAAATTATTTTGGGGAAGTTTCCTATGGAACAGCCGCTTATGCTTATACTTACGACAGACATTTACTGACATTTCACGGTGGTGTGAGTTATGTAAATTATGGCAATTTTGAGGGTAGAGACGAATTAGGAAATGAAACAGGAACTTTTTCTGGAAGTGAAATTGCACTTTCTTTAGGGTATGCACAAAATATTCCTTGGACAGATATTTATGTTGGAGCAAATGCTAAAATAATTTCTTCCTCATTAGAATCTTACACTTCATACGGTGCAGCGGTTGATTTGGGCTTTTTGTATATTGAAGAACAAAATGACATCAACTACGGATTATCTATACGGAATTTAGGAGTTCAATTGAAACCTTATGAAACTACAAATGAAAAATTACCTTTATCCATAGATTTTGGAATTTCTCAATTGATGGAATATGTACCTATCAGATGGCATTTTACCATGGAAAATTTACAACAATGGAACATTTCTTTTTCAAATCCAAACAGAGCAGAAGTTTCGTTAGACGGAACAGTTACGGAAGAAAAAGTATCTTTTTTTAACAATGCATTACGTCACATGATTTTTGGTGCAGAATTGTTTCCTGATAAATCATTCAGCATTCGATTGGGCTATAATTTCAGAAGAGGTGAAGAATTAAAAATAGTAGATCAACGAAACTTTTCTGGAATTTCAGCAGGTTTTGGACTTCGTTTTAACAACATTAGATTCGATTATTCCTATTCTCGTTATACAATTGCAGGAAACACCAGTTTTTTTGGAATGATGATTAACTTACAATAGCATTAACAACAATAAAAGTTTGAAAGATATTACAATAGCAATCGACGGATTTTCGTCCACAGGAAAAAGTACTTTAGCCAAGCAATTAGCCAAACAGTTAGGCTACGTTTATGTAGATACTGGTGCCATGTACAGAGCGGTTACATTTTTTGCAATGCAAAAGGGTTTTGTTTCAGAAAATCATTTGGATAAAGAGTTGTTGATTAATGAATTAAATAATGTTACATTAAACTTTACTTTCAATAAAGAATTAGGTTTTGCAGAAGTATATTTGAACGGTACAAATGTAGAAAATGAAATCAGAAATTTAGAAGTTTCAAGATGTGTTAGTCAAGTGGCCGAAATTTCTGAGGTGCGTTCTAAACTAGTAGAACAACAACAAGAAATGGGAAAAAATAAAGCCATTGTTATGGATGGAAGAGATATTGGTACTGTTGTTTTTCCGAATGCTGAATTGAAAATCTTCATGAATTCAAGTGCAACAACTCGCGCAGAAAGAAGGTTTAAAGAACTTTCAGACAAAGGACAACAAGTGACTTACGAAGAAGTGCTTCAAAATGTTCAAGAACGCGATTACATTGACACACATAGAGAAGATTCTCCACTAGTAAAAGCAACCGATGCTATTGAAATTGATAATTCTTCCTTAACCAAAGAAGAACAATTTAATTTAGTCTTAAATTTAGTAAAACAAAAATTATAAACTTTAACGAATATTATTTGATTGTCCAGAATTTAATAAACTCGAAATAGATTTTTCTTATTTTTCTTCAATTTCAATCTCAAATTTTATAGCATCTTCATCTGATTCCCAATTTTCTGTAGGTCCAGCAGTTTTATGAAAATTTAAAATTTCTTCGGTCATATCAAGGTTATCAGAAGAGTATTTTTTTTCAAAACGCATTTTCAAAGACTTTTTGTCTAATGCAAGTATTGAAAAGGCATAGCGACTTTTATTATCACAAAGATTTTTTAAAACCAAAACAGGATATTCCAAATCTTCTTCTTTTTCAAAAATTTTGAAGGCCAAGTCTAAATTCATTTCATTTTTTGGCTCGTCTTTTTTGTTTGCTTTTAGTATTGAAATTCCTGAAGTAAATTCATCACTACTAAAATAAAATCTTTTCAATAAAAATTCTTCTTTATTAATTTCTATTATCTTCATTTCATTATTTAGAAATTCCCAATTTCCAACAATTAAATGAGGTTTTGTTTGGTCTGTAAATGAAGTCAGTCCAATTAAAACTAGTAAAGTAAAAGAGTAGTATAATATTTTTTTCATGGTTTATTTAAAGTGATTTATAATTTTATGGTGCTTTAGAAAGGAACCACTGTTGGCAGTAGTTGTTCTATTTAATATCATTTTCACATATCAATTTTTATAATTCCAAATATTTGCCCAATTGCAATTCCAGAGAAAATTAAGCCACCAAAAATCATAAAAATTACACTTCCATAATTAAAATTTTTTTCTTTTTCCATAATAAACATTTCAGGCTTTTTTGGACTATACAATATTTCAATATTTTTGTTTATGTTATTTTGATTAGTTTTTACTATACTTAAATCAGTTGAAGCGTAATAATGTGGTTTTTTTGCTATAAGGTTTCCCTCTAAGGTTTTGAATTCAATAATTGGTGTTTTATGACCATCTTCGTCTTTTTCGTATGATAATATTTTGCCATTAGTTTTTATTCCTTTTTTGTTAATGTAGTCAAAAAAAATTAAGCTATCTACAGAATAGTACATCAAAAGTATTCCTAAAATTAAAAAGCAAAATATTGGTTTATAAAACAGAAAGAAGGCAAATAAAGTAACAATAAAATACCCATAAATTTTTTTCTGTTCCATTTCAATTATTTTTCTTAGCGTTAATTTTTTCACGGTCTGAGATACAATTAATGCCAACGTTTGACTGTGAAAAAACCCCACAATCTTCCTAACAAATATAGTAAAAAATTTGTGAGAAAAGCAGCTATTTTGTGTTTTTAAAGATGCAACATATACAAGAAATTTCCCGCCATCAGCTACAAATGAGTAGTTTAGAAGATAAGATAATTGCATAGTGAAAGTTTAGTAACAGGTTCCTTTCAAGAATAGGTTCATTGTTGGCTTTCCTAGTCCAGCGAAACTCTAGCCTGTTGGTGGATGGTGCTTTTATTCGTTTAACAGAATTTCCACTTCTTTTTGTAAAACTGGTAGATTTTTTATTACTATTCCCCAAATTACATCATCAGAAACTGAATCATATCCGTGAATTATTCTATTTCTTACATCAACAATTTTTCTTGAGTTTGAAATTTCAATAGCACTATTTTCTTTAAGAATTCGACCCATTGCTTCTCCAATGATTTCGATATTTCTTTCAACAGCTCTTTTGGTTCTTAAATCATTTTGATAAATTTCAAACATTTTAGGAGTTTCAATAAAGTAACTTTCAATTTCATTTATTGAACTTAAAATATCATAAAGCCAAGTTTTATTTTTGTCATCCATAAATCAATACTTTATTTTGATTTAAAGTCTTTCTAAAATATGGATTTTTAATAGCTTTTTCTTCTAATAAATCAATACTTCTTTTTAAAATATTTTCAAGTGAAAACTTTAAGTTGTAATAATTATCTCCATAATCTAATACATCCAAATTTTCAAAATCAACAATCAAATCAACATCACTTTCGCTGTTAAATTTGTCAGTTAAAACAGAACCAAAAGCATATAAAGATTTCACTTTATGCGTTTTGCATAAATTAAATATGTCTTTATTATGATATTCTATTAAGTTCATATTATTATTAATTTTACTCAAAAATACATAAAAAAATTTTATGTTTCAATTTTCTACTATTTTTAGTATTTCAAGTTGGCTCTTCGAGCCCAACGAAACTCTAGCTGTTGCCAGTAGTTTTTATTCATAAGTGACTTAAATTCAATTCCATTTTATTGTTTAAAGTATCTACTTTAAAATAAAACGGTTCCGCTCTATTTATTTCGTTGTATTTATGTTCAAAATCAAATCCGTTGTCATATTTTTTCCACGAACCTTTATCCGATTTCAATTCCGCACTTTTGAGAATTTGCTCTACAATATTTTTTTCGTCAGATTCTTTATATTCAATTTTCAATGCGATAGAATAATCAGAATCAAAAGCTCCTTCTGTGTGTTCAATAAGATTTTCTAAAACCTCAAAATCCGTTGGGATAGTCAAGTCCGTTTTTTCTTTAATTAACGGTTCAATTCTATCTAAAGCTAATTCTTCATCAAGTTTGTTCATAATTCCAGTAAACAGAAAAGCCATAAATCCCAAGAATATAAACGGTACTGCCAAAATTGATAATTGAAAAAATCCAATTACTATTTTTCCATTGAATAGTTGCCAAACCGATGAAATGAACAGTATAGTTCCAGAAAATACAAGAGAGTAAAACCCAAAATCAGTATTTGGTAGAATTGCTCCGCTAATGAATAGAATTATCGAAATTCCAAAAAGTAATATCGGAATCCACCATTTTGTAACTAAATATTTCTTTAAAATTTCGGTCATTTCAAATTACTTACAACGTCAGACTGTTAAAAAACCGCACAATCTTTCAAACAAAAATAGTAAAAAATGTAAGAAAATCAGATTTTTTGTATTTTTAAAGATGCAACATATCCAAGGAATATCAAGCAATCAGCTACAAATGAGTAGTTTAGAAGATAAAATATCGGCTGATAATTCAGTTCGGTTTATTGACGTTTTTGTGAAT
>NZ_CBFHMV010000002.1:0-309477 GCF_965657075.1 Flavobacterium sp. | reverse complement strand
TGGTAATTGTTTACGAATATTTACAATTAAACTTCGTAATAATTCAGAGTTATATTTAGGAACTTTAATCTTTGACTTTCGTTTATAAAATGCTTGTTTTGTATATCCAAACAGTTCGCATAACTCATAAGTAGTCAACAAACTACTTGCATTTATTTCTTCGACTGCTTGGAACCAGACTTTTTTACAATATCAATTTTAAGTTCACGTTCAGCTATTTCTATAAATCGTTTGAATACTTTTAATTCTTCTTCTTTTTTTGCCAATTGAGCTTCAAGCTCTTTTATATGCTGTTGTTGAGGATCTTTCATAGGACGACCAATAGTTATTTTATCTTCATAGGTAAATTTACCATATTTTTTTAACCATCTTGGTATACAACTACTACCTAAAATATTGTAGCGTCTTCGAAGCTCTGCTTTTGTGAATAAACCCCTTTCAAATTCGCTTACAACTTGACGTTTAAATGCTTCACTATAAATTTGTGGGGAACTCGGAATTTTTGAAATTTTCTTTTTTGTTGACATATTATTTAATATTTAGTCAACTTTTTTCAGGACAAGACACTATAAACAAAAATCGCTTCAAAATTGAAGCGATTTTTTTTATTCCTTTATTTTTTCAATATTGTTGAGCACCACCTTTTCAGAATAATTGATCATCTCTATGGAAATATCTTCATTTTTAGAGTTTCTTCCTTCAATAATATAAACTTTACCGTTGTTGACTTTTATATTACTTTTAGAAAAATCTACATCGCCATATTCCATACTAGTCCTAATATCTTCTAAAGTCACCCATTTTTCTTTAAATATTGCTTCTACCTCTTCAGAAACTTCTAAGGGTTTGGATCGCAATTCTTTTAAAACTCTACAATTGGGCAAATAACAAAAAGAAACTCCTTTGGCTTCAGCCTTAGCTGTTAAGAAGTAATAAACAAATATAATTCCTATAGAAAGTCCTAATAAATAAAAAGCTAATCGATAACGTAATGACATTGTAATATTTTTTTACAAAAATAGTTTATAAAACACAAAAGCCCTAATAAAAATTAGAGCTTTTGTTTATGAAATTTGGATTAAGGATTATTTTCCTTTTTTATCCATTTTTTCTTTTAATTCCATTAATGCATCTAAATCACCTAAAGTAGATTTTTCAACATTATTTGAAGATGAAGAAGATGACTCTTTAACTGCTTTTTCTTCTTCCTCACGGAAAATTGCAGTATGAGAAGCTACTACTCTTTTGAATTCTTTATTGAATTCAATTACTTTAAAGTCAGCAACATCACCTTTTTTCAATTTTTTACCATCTTCTTTTTCTAAATGACGAGTTGGAATAAAAGCAACCACATCATCACCAAAATCAACTGTTGCACCTTTGTCAACAATTTCTCCGATAGTTCCGTTATGAACAGTTCCTACAGCATAAGCATCTTCATGTTTATCCCAAGGATTTTCTGTTGTTTGTTTATGACCTAAAGATAATTTACGTCCATCAACATCTAATTCTAAAACTACAACATCTAAAGTATCTCCAACATTAACAAATTCTGATGGGTGTTTGATTTTCTTAGTCCAAGATAAGTCAGAAATATAAATTAATCCGTCAATACCTTCTTCTAATTCAACAAAAATACCAAAGTTTGTGAAGTTTCTAACAATACCTGTATGTTTAGAACCTACTGGATATTTAGAAGTAATATCAGTCCAAGGATCTTGCGACATTTGTTTGATACCTAATGACATTTTACGGTCATCTCTATCTAAAGTTAAAACAACTGCTTCTACTTCATCACCGATTTTCATGAAATCTTGAGCTGAACGTAAATGTGTTGACCAAGACATTTCAGAAACGTGAATAAGTCCTTCAACTCCTTCAGCTACTTCAACAAATGCACCGTAATCAGCAATAACAACTACTTTACCTTTTACTTTATCACCAACCGCTAAGTCAGCACCTAAAGCATCCCAAGGATGAGCGTTTAATTGTTTTAAACCTAATTGAATTCTTGTTTTCTCATCATCAAAATCAAGGATTACAACGTTTAATTTTTGATCTAATTCTAATACTTCACTTGGGTGATTGATTCTAGACCAAGATAAGTCAGTAATGTGAATTAAACCATCTACTCCACCTAAGTCAATAAACACACCATAAGAAGTAATGTTTTTAACAACACCTTCTAATACTTGTCCTTTTTCTAATTGACCGATGATTTCTTTTTTCTGTACTTCAATATCTGCTTCGATAAGCGCTTTGTGAGATACTACTACGTTTTTAAATTCGTGATTAATTTTCACAACTTTAAATTCCATAGTTTTGTTTACATATTGATCGTAGTCACGGATTGGCTTAACATCAATTTGAGAACCTGGTAAGAATGCTTCAATTCCGAAAACATCTACAATCATACCACCTTTAGTTCTACACTTAACAAAACCGTTAACAATTTCTCCTGTTTCGTTAGCAGAGATAACTCTATCCCATGCTTTAATTGTTCTTGCTTTTCTGTGTGATAATACTAATTGACCTGTTTTATCTTCACGGATATCAATTAATACCTCTACTTTGTCCCCAACTTTTAAACCTGGGTTGTAACGAAATTCGTTTAATGAAATAACACCTTCAGACTTAGCGTTGATATCAACGATAGCATCTCTATCTGTGATTCTTACTACAGTACCTTCAACTACTTCATCATCTTTAGTGTCGATGAATGTTTTAGTTACTAAATCTTCAAATTCTTGTAAGTTTTTTTCGTCTACTGCATCTATACCTTCTGCATAGTTATGCCAGTTGAATTCTGCTAAAAACTGATCTTGTGTTTTTGTTGTTTCAGACATGCTGATAATAAATTTGTATTCTGTGTTTTATGGAGTTTCTAATGCAATTATAAAAACAACAGAAGTGATTTTTGTAAATTATTGATACCCAATGGAAACTCCTATCTGCCAAAAGGTTTGCAAAAGTAATAATTATTTACGAAAATGCAATAATTAATTTTAAATATTTGATTTACTAATGAATTTTTGCTAAACATCATTAAAAGTTAAAAATTGTACCTGCAATGGTAATTTTATAACTATTTAAATAAATACTGTAAAAAAATTACAACTAACTCCCCTTACCTTGCAACTATAAATAATAAAACTAAAATTATGAAAAAAGTAACCTTACTGATTGCAAGTTTATCGCTATTAGTTTCTGTGAGTTGTAAAGATAATGAAGAGGCAACTGTAGTTGAAAAAGAAACTGTAATTGTTGAAAAAGAAGTAGCGCCATCCACAGAAGAAAAAGATGGAACATCCATTAGTATTAACAAGGACGGTGTAGAGTTTTCTTCAAAAGAGGGAGAAAGCAAAACAGAAGTTGAAGTAAAAGACGGTTCAGGAACTGTTAAAGTTGAAAAATAAGAAAGAAAAAATTGAAAAAGAAAATAGTAAAACCGACAAATTTTGTCGGTTTTATTTTTTAAAACTGATTAAAATCTATTTCCCAATGCTTTTCCTTTTTATACCAAAGGTGTCCTTTTTCGACTTCTAAAGGACATTCAAAATTGTTGGTATATAAACCACCTGTTCCCAATCCTTGTGGTAATAAATTATGTAACGTATAAGTGAATTGTGCAATAGCATTCAAACCAATGTTACTTTCCAAAGCTGAAGTAATCCACCATTGAATGCCTAATTTTTCGGCTATCGAAATCCACTCTAGTGTGCCTTTAAAACCTCCAACTAAACTTGGTTTTAAAATAATGTATTGAGGCTTTATCTGTTTTAATAAAGTTTCTTTTTCTGAAGTTAAAAACACACCAATCAATTCTTCGTCTAAAGCAATTGGCAAAGGAGTAGATTTGCATAATTCAGTCATTTTGTTGCTGTTTCCTTTTGGGATTGGCTGTTCTATACTATGCAATTTATATTCAGCTAATTGTGTAAGTTTTACTAAAGCTTCATTTAAATCAAATGCACCATTTGCATCGACACGAATTTCAATGGTTTCTTCATTAAAATGCTTTCGAATAAATTGCAGTAAACCTAGTTCTTTTTCAAAATCAATAGCTCCAATTTTCAATTTAATACAAGTGAATCCCTGAGTTAATTTTTCTTCAATTTGTTGCTTCATAAAAGCTTCTTCACCCATCCAAACTAAACCATTAATTAGCATGCTTTTTTCTCCTTTTGTAAAGTCAGATGCAAACAACTCAAAAGGTGTTTTAGAAGTCAAAGAAAGGAATGCCATTTCCACTCCAAATTGAATCGAAGGGAATTCTAAAAGCACATCCCAAAGTTTGTCTTTTCCTAAATGAATGTTCTCACAAACCCATTGCAATTTTGCTTCATAATCTGGTCGATCATCAACAGATAAGGTTCTTAAAATTCCGCACTCACCTATTCCAACTTTTCCGTTTTCTTCCAAGATGATAAACCAAGTTTCTTTCTCGGTTAAAATTCCACGAGAAGTTCCACTTGGTCTTTTGAAGTTTAGAATGTATTTTTTATACTTGGCAATCATTAGCTTTTATTTTGGAACACTAATTGAAAAAATTTTAGAAATCTATAAGTTTTATTTTTATAGTCTATTCTCTACAATTCAATAGACTCTCCTATTTCTAAAAGCATTAAATCTTTTCCTTTTTCAAAGAATTTACGTTTTGCTTCTTCATGATTGATTTCGATATAACCGAAAGTATCATAATGATATCCTAAAACCTTATCACATTCCACAAAATCTGAAGCAAAAATAGCATCTTCAACGTCCATTGTAAAATTGCTTCCGATTGGTAAAATAGCTAAATCAAGTTTTGTTCTTAATGGAATTAACTTCATATCCATAGTTAAAGCAGTATCGCCAGCAATATAGATGTTTTTTCGTTCTCCTTCAATGACAAATCCTCCTGGTTGACCACCATAAGTTCCGTCTGCAAAAGCTGAAGTGTGTATTGCGTTGACATATTTCACTACTCCAAATTCAAAATCCCAACTTCCACCGTGATTCATTGGGTGAAACTGAAACCCTTTGCTTCCGTAATAATTTGCAATTTCATAATTAGAAACTATCACTGCATCTGTTCGTTTAGCAATAGCTTCCACATCCAAAACATGATCTTGATGAGCATGCGTTAATAAAATATAATCCGCTTTAAGTGAATTGATGTCGATTCCAGAAGCCTTAGGATTTCCTGTGATAAATGGGTCCACAATTATGTTTATGTCTTCAATTTGTATTCCTAAACAAGCGTGACCGTAAAATGTAATTTTCATAATTTAGTAATTAGTGATTAATAAATAGAGATTAGTAGTTGAAAAATATCAAACCAATTGTAAAAAACAAACTTAAAGCAAAAGTACTTAAAGCAATTTTTTTAAGTTCTGGATCAAAATCTTCGTATGAAGTTGCGTTTAAAACTGTTCGAATGTGAAAAAATATTGGAATACCTATAATTATAATTGGAATTATAGAAGCTTCTATAGAAACGGAGAAGACTAAAAACAATAGTAAAGCGGTAATCAATAGAAAAATATGGTATTTTTTAGCATTTTCTAAACCCATTTTTACTACCAAGGTTCTTTTTTTAGCAATTTTATCATTTTCTATATCCCTCATGTTATTCAAATTCAAAACAGCAACACTTAATAAACCAATGGCTGCAGCTGCTAAAACCAATTTCCAATCTAACATCTTTGTAAAGAGAAAATTAGATCCTAAAACAGAAACCAATCCAAAAAAGATAAATACAAACACATCTCCAAAACCATTATAACCATAGGCATTACTTCCTACTGTGTATTTAATGGCCGCTCCTATTGCAGCAATTCCAAGGAGAATAAAAATCATACTCAAAGCAAAGTTTTCTTTTCCAAAAGAAATGTAAATTAAGGTTAAAGCTAAAAGTAAAGTAAAAATAGCTGTGATAATAACCGCTTTTTTCATTTGAGAAGCCGAAATAACTCCTGCAGCAACCAATCGTTTTTCTCCAATTCTGTTGGCATCAGTTCCTTTTATTCCATCGCCATAATCATTAGCATAATTAGACAAAATTTGAAGGCCTAACGTGGTTAAAAGTGCTAAACCTAAAATTCTGTAATCATAAAACCCTTGATGATATGCATAAGCACTTCCTACAATTATTCCAGAAAGTGATAAAGGTAATGTTCGTAATCTTGCGGCTTGTATCCAGTTGTTCATTTATGCTGAAATTAGTTTAGCATCTTTCGATGCTTTATTTTTAATTAATGTTGTTTTTGTTACTCAAAATAGCTCAAAGTAGTTACAAAGTTTCACAAAGATTAAATTAATAATAACTTAAAAACTTAGGTGCTTAATTTCTTTCTAGCTAAAAAATTACATCCAATTTTCCTTAGAAATCTCCACCTGATACAGCCATTTATTAACTTGCTCTTTAATTTCGGAATAATTTCCTGTGGAAAACGAAATTCTGCCTCCAGCGGTATAAAAAACTACAGAGCCGATATTGGTGTATTTTTGCCAAAAAAATTGTTGGGTTTCAATGGCTTGAATTTTATAAGGTTGTACAATTTCATGATCAATATCCCAAGCACCACTTTGCTTCACAATGAATTCATCAGATATGAATAATCTGTAATTTTTGTATGAAAAATAAAGTACGGTTAGCATGAATAGAACATAAATAGTAGTCACAAAAGTGATTTCATAAATGCTGAATTTATTAATATTATAATTTACTACAAAACCAATTGTAACAGGCACTAAAATCAGAAAAAAAAGGTTTAAAAGTAGTTTTCTAACATTAGGAACTAAGATAGTTTGATGTTTAGGTAATTTTCCAATTAATAACTTAATAATTTGATCTTTTTCAAATGCATTGCAACCAGGAATTTTAGTCTTATCTTTCACGCTAGTTCTTTTCATATCACTTGAAGCTTGAAAAATTTCTATGGTATTTACGTTGAGTTTTTTTTGGAAAAAATTCTGTGTTAGCTTAATAATTTGAACTTTTTCGGGATTAATAATTGTGTTTTTTATGTTCAATAAACCATAAGTTAAAACAAAAGATTTATGATCTTTTTTGATGGTAAAATTAAAATACTTAATTACAGTCAATGATAAATTCACTATAATAATTGTAGTAAAAATAAAGACTAAAAACCCCAATAAAAGACTAACTATTGGAACTTTTTCTAGTTGATTGATATTATCTTCGATTAAATCTTCCCGACCAATTTGATTTAAATTATCATAAACTGTTGTAAAAACTAAAAAAATATAGGCAAAACTTTTGATGTAATTTGCTGTAATCCCAATTTTTAATAAACTTGGAATTCCTATTGTTATGAATGACTTGGATTGTTCTTCGTTTGGAATTATTTCTTCAGAAACTAAACTGTTTTTTTCTGTATTTGCGAGTAATTGATTTTTTAATTCGGAAGCCATTATTTGAGAAATGGCACTTATTGAAGCCTCCTTTTTATCACTACCTGCTGTATCAAGTTCCACTTTATGCACATTAAAGATACGCTGAATTAGACTTTGATCAATAGTCACTTTTTGAATTTTATGAAAAGGAATGGTTGTTTTGGTTTTATTAAAAATTCCGTTTTCAATTACAAATTCTTCTAATTTATAATCAATATAAAATTTAAAAAACCAGTATCTTAAGAAAGCAATAATTCCTACTAAAAGAATCATACCAAAAACTCCAAAATAAAGATAAAGTATATCGTATTTGTCTTTTTTAAACAAAACAACAACAAGCATTGGCCAAAAAGCTCTGACTGTTTTTTGTAATGTATTAACAAATAATACCATAACACCAATCAAGGATTGTCTTTGAGGCAATGAAAAATCGAAATTAGATTTCATCTGAATCCTTATTAAAGTTTAGTTGCTCCTCATCTGTACTTACCTTATCAGTTGACTCACTACTTGTAGTTGCGGATACGATTTCATTAATTTTTAAAGAAACACTTTCTTTGATTTTTTTGGCATCTTCTAACAATAAACCATTAATTTTTAGATCACTAGCACTTCCACCAGCTGTAAATAATTCAATGGAAGCCAATCCAAAAAACCTTGAAAGCATTCCTTGATGCAAAGCTACATGCTGTACTCTATTGTTGGTCACTATAGTAGTTGTTTCACTAACAACACCTGTCTTGAAAATAACATCGTGTTCGCGTAAAGCAAATCCTTTTTTCGCAAAACTTATTTTTAAATATAGAAAATTCAAAATCAATAAAACAGTCCAAACTAAAAATAAATAAATAAAATTATCTCTAAAAAAGTGCTGTTTATCAATAAAATACATCGCAACCATACCTGCTAATAAAATCAGATAAAATATAGCAAATTGAATAAGCATTACATTAAAAAAAGCTTTTTGTAAAGGTTTTAGTTTAGTCTCTTCAAATTTTGGCAACGTTGAAATATCTATGGTTGGATTTATGAATTCGCTCATTTTTATATTTTTCTAATTTCTAAATTCTAATTTCTAAATTATTAAGGCAAATATTTCTTTTCAAAATTTGGTTTACGTTTTTCTAAAAACGCATCTCTACCTTCTTTGGCTTCGTCAGTCA
The DNA here is from genome assembly GCF_965657075.1 of Flavobacterium sp. Lineage (GTDB taxonomy): Bacteria > Bacteroidota > Bacteroidia > Flavobacteriales > Flavobacteriaceae > Flavobacterium. The sequence continues at coordinate 300,913 of NZ_CBFHMV010000002.1, read as the reverse complement.
TGTAGGCCAAACGAGTAGCTTCACCAGCAAAAACTTGTTGTCCAACCATTCCGTCATCTGTTAAATTCATAGCGAATTTTAGCATTTTGATTGATGTAGGCGATTTTTCTAATATTTCTTGAGCCCATTCATAAGCTGTATTTTCTAATTCAGCGTGAGGAATAACTGCATTTACCATTCCCATTTCAAAAGCTTCTTGAGCTGAATAATTTCGTCCTAAAAAGAAAATTTCTCGGGCTTTTTTTTGTCCAACCATTTTGGCTAAATAAGCTGAACCATAACCACCATCAAAACTAGTAACATCTGCATCTGTTTGTTTAAAAATGGCATGTTCTTTACTTGCTAATGTTAAATCACAAACTACATGTAGTGAATGTCCTCCACCAACAGCCCAACCCGGAACTACACAAATCACCGCTTTTGGCATGAATCGAATCATACGTTGTACTTCCAAAATATTTAACCTGTGATAGCCATCATCACCAACATAACCTTGATGCCCGCGAGCTTTTTGATCACCACCAGAACAAAAAGAATAAACTCCATCTTTAGAGCTTGGTCCTTCAGCAGAAAGTAGCACTACTCCAATTGATGTATCTTCTTGTGCATCATAAAATGCATCAATTAATTCACGGGTTGTTTTTGGTCGAAATGCATTTCGCACATCAGGTCTATTAAAGGCTATTCGAGCCACACCATTACATTTTTTGTACGTTATGTCTTCAAATTCTTTTGCGGTTTTCCAGTTAATTTCATTCATCATTTTAGGCTGACTTTTTTATTATTACTAATATTCAGTAAAATTAAAGCATTTTTTAATAATTTTGAACTAAACTTTTTTTAAATATTGGCAAATGTCTGTTAAAGTATATAAATCTGCTAAAAGTAAATGGAATAACTATTTTTTATTTGGAACCATTTTTTTCTTATTTGCAGTTAATTTTCCGGTTTTCTTTGAAGAAGATGTTAAAGCAATTATTGTAGTAACTTCAATTAATTTTGTACTCATTGCTTTTTTATTGTGGATTTTTTATGATACAAAATATACAATAAAATCAACTATTATTTATTGGAAATCAGGTTTATTTCATGGAAAATTTGATATTAATACCATAAGAAAAATAGAACATCATAAAGGAATAATTATACCAACTGTTTGGAAACCAGCTTTAAGTCATATTGGGTTAGTGATAACTTACAACAAATACGATGACATTTACATTTCACCTGAAAATGAAGAAGAATTTCTTAAACATCTTTTAGAAATTAATCCTAATATTGAAATCATTTAAATTCCCATTTCAATTTGTAAACGCAAATACCAATTGTTTTTATTATTACTAGAAAAATAATCTAAAGTATTGTAAGTCAATTCTGTTTGTAATTTAAAAGCGTGTTCCCAAATATATTTTGTAACTCCTAAACTATATTGTTTGCTGTTAGGAGCCAAAGTCTGAATTTGTTGATCCACGTTTTGGGTTGAAAATCTTCCAATCAATTCATAATTAGTTGGAAAAACATAACTCAATTGATAATCCAAACCATAACCGCCGTAAACGTAATTAAACTCAGATAAATCTAACGGGTTATAAGCTACTAAATTATTGGCATGTCTTTGCATGTAAGCAGTCATAAAACTCCATCCGTTGTATTTTAACAAACCATCAAAAAATATAGAACGAATGGTTTTTGGTGCAAATAATTCGTTACCTAATTGACCTTGCGTTCTAACTGCTCTATTGTTTTGATGAAATGCTCCAGATAATAATAGTTTAGGAGTTTTTTCTCTTGCGAAATCTCCTTCAAAATAGTAGCCATTATTTTTAAAAGAACCAAAAGGAAACAGTTCCAATTTACCTGTTAACGCTACGCCATCATCAGAAGTTTTTGTCCAATTTCTTCCTTCTCCAGTTGAGATTGCAGTTTTGATGTTATATGAAAATTGATTCTTTTTTTCATAGATATAATAAGCTTGAAATCCAAAATCTCTATCAATATTGAATCGGGCATTATTAATAGTTCTATCAGTCAATTGCAAAGCTCCTGAAGAATTAACACGTTGCCTGTTGCCGGGTAATTTGGTTTGTCCAAAAATGAAACTCCAGTTCTTATTAGGTCGGTATATAACTGCAGCATCTCTAATAATATTGATATTATCGCCTTCTTCAATAACACCAACATCTCCAGGTGCAAATGAAAGCTGAATCACATATAAAAAGTTGGGATTTCCTACATAACCATCAAATCGTAATCGCAAACGCCTGATTTGAGCTTCATATCTATTATCTTCACCATCAGCTTGAATATAAGAAACTCTGTTTTGCATTCTAAAACGAATATTCAATTGAAATAGACTGTCAGGAGAAGTAATTCCCAATCCTTTACCGTAATTGTAGTATGGCAATGCTGCTAATTTCAAATCATTATTTGATATTGAATCTTTTTTATTTTGAGACAGACCTAAAGAACTAAATATTAACATTAATAGGACAACCGATTTTTTCATCTAGATGGGTTAAAATATTCACAAAACTAAGAAAATAAAAAAACATGCTAAAGCTTTTTTTATATTTGTAAAATAAATAAAAATGCTTTGAGATTCTACTTTTACCTAATTCTACTACTAACCTTATTTTCCTGCAAAAAAGAAAATTCTAAATCAATCGCTGCTACTACTTTTTCAAAAAATAATATTGAAAAAGATTCTTTTGTTCCTAATGGGTTTAACAAATTACCGAAACAATATATTGAACAGAAAAAATACTTAATCAATTCTTTTTTTGATGAGAAAATCAATAAAAATAATGATTTTAATGGTAGTTTTTTAGTGGCTAAAAACGGACAAATCATTTTTGAAAAATATCAAGGTTTTAGTGATTTTTCAAAAGGAGAAAAAATCAATGCAAATACATCAATTCATTTAGCATCTGTAAGTAAAGTATTGACTGCTAGTGCTATTTTTAGACTTATTGATGCTGAAAAATTAAATTTAGATCAAACTGTAAAAAGTATTTTACCTAATTTTCCTTATGAAAAAATAACTTTAAGAATGTTGTTAAATCATCGAAGTGGTTTGGCTAAGTACTCTATATTTACTGAACCTAATACTGTTTGGGGCAGAATTAAAACACTTCATAATCAAGACATTTTGGACCTTATGATTCAACACAAAATTGCATTAGAATTTAATCCAAATTCAAAATTTGCCTATTGCAATACCAATTATGCAATTCTGGCTTTAATTATTGAAAAAAGTACTGGAAAATCATTCCCAACTGCAATGAAAGAATTGGTTTTTGAGCCGTTAAAAATGAAAAACACCTTCGTTTTTGAACTTGAAAAACAAAAAGATTCGGTAAGTCAATCTTATAAAAGCACCAAAGAAATCATTAAATACGACCAATTAGATGCCATTTATGGTGACAAAAATATTTATTCAACTCCACAAGATTTATTAAAATTTGACTTAGCAACTTATTCCGACAAATTCATTTCAAAGGAACTAAAATCAGAAATTTTTAAAGGGTATAGTTATGAGAAAAAAGGAATCAAAAATTATGGTTTAGGCATCCGTTTGCGTGAATGGGAAACAGGCCAGAAAGTCTTTTATCACAACGGCTGGTGGCATGGTAATACTTCTTCTTACATAACATTAAAAAAGGATACTGTAACTATGATTGCTTTATCCAATAAATATACCAAAAAGGTATATCAAACTATGCGTATTTCGGCTCTTTTTGGCGATTATCCATTTGAATTAAATGAGGTAGAATAATTTATTTCCGAAATAGAATTTAAAACAACAGACTTTCAATTAAGGTATTTAATTCAATTTTTGATTAATGAGGAAGTTTTTTTCTTAAAATTCCGTACAAATAAGTTCCCAAAATTGCACCAAGTAAAACTATAACCACTGTGAAAGCTCCTGTTCCTATCAAAATAAAAATCGGTCCAGGACAACAACCAACCATTGCCCAACCCAATCCAAAAATAATTCCTCCAATAAAATAATTATAAAATCCTTTTTCTTTATCAGGAATTAAAATCGGATTATTATTAACATCCTTTATTTTATATTTTTTAATCAATTGAATGCCAATGATTCCAGTTGAAATTGCAATCATGATTATACCATACATGTGAAAAGATTCAAATCGAAACATTTCAAAAATTCGAAACCACGAAATTGCTTCAGACTTTGTCAAAACAACGCCAAAAACAAAACCAACAAATAAAAATTTGAAAAATTTCATATTTAAAACTTTAAAATTAATGGTAAAATAAAAAATGTCATGATTAATCCACCTATGAAAAATCCAATAACTGCAATTAGAGAGGGCATTTGAAAGTTACTCAAGCCCGAAATAGCATGACCAGAAGTACAACCTCCAGCATATCGAGAACCAAATCCTATCAACAAACCTCCTAAAAGTAAATAAATGCCGTTTGTAAGATTCAATTCTGAAATTCCGAATAATTCTTTAGGTAGTAATTGACCGCTTGGCGAATTCATATTCATTTGAATTAATGCTTCTTGTGTGGATTCACTGATTGCAACACCACTTCCATCGCTTAATACAAAATGAGCAAAAAATCCTCCAAGTATGGCGCCAAACACTACAATTAAATTCCATTTAAAATCTTTCCAATCAATATCAAAAAAATCAGAATGCTTTTTTGCAAATGTCATCGAACAAAAAGTTCTTAGATTAGAAGACATCCCAAAACTTTTACCAAAATAAATCAATGTCAGCATGACCATTCCAATTAAAAAACCAGAAATGGACCAATGCCATGTACCGAAAATCATAACTACTTTTTTTTTGCAAAAATAGCCATAAACATTGTTTATATTTGCATAAATTTTAAAAAAAATAACATGAAAAAATTCAATATCGAAATAAAATGGGCAATCATTTATGTGTTTTGCTACTTATTTTGGATGTATTTTGAAAATGCTATGGGATGGCACGATGCCTTAATTGCAAAGCAGCCTTTATTAGGTTCTCTTTACGGAATAATTACAATTTTGATATTTATTTTAGCTATTTTGGATAAAAAGAAAAACTATTTTAAAAATGAAATGGATTGGAAGCAAGGATTTTTATCTGGTTCAATTCTTGCGTTAATAATTGCTCTATTTACACCATTACTAGTATATGTTAGTTTTGAGATTATTGCTCCTGAATATTTTCAGAAACTGATTGATTTAAAAGTAGTAAAAAAAACAATGACGTTAGAAGCTGCCAAAGATTATTTCAATCTAAAAAGCTATATTTACATGAATGTTTTTTCTGCATTATCTTACGGTATTGTTCTTTCGTCAATAATTGCATATGCATTGAGAACCAAACAAAAATAATGCAAAAGTGCAAAAAACAAATTGTTCCGTTATAAACTCAATGAAAAATAAACTACCCATGAAAACATATATTTCTATCTTAACACTATTCGTTTTTAGCTCTTGTATAAGTACAAAATCAACTATAAAAAATATCGATACCACAGCTGTGAAACCCTTTTTTAGCAACGGAATGTTTTTAATAACTACTTATGCTAAAGAATCAAAATACGGTATTGATCCTGACTATCCTGTTAATGTAGGTATTATTAGTCCAAATTATGAAGATACTACTGTTGGGTATTATTTCAACGGATTAACTGGTCCAAATGGTGAAGCAATAGTGTATAATAAAATAGAAACCTGTTGTCCGTTTCCATCAAAAAATTCGCAAATGGGTGCTGGTATGCTTTCTGTTTATGAAGTGTATTTTAAAGGAAATGATCAAAAAATGAAATTCTACTTTAATGCTTATGAAAAGGGAGAAATGTCTTGTCCTAAAGGATTTAAAATTAAAAAAATTACAAACTAATATACTTGTGTAACATAAGTAACCTTTTAAACCTCGTTTTTCAAGGAATTTCTTTTTATCTTTGCACCATCAAAAAAATTAAAAATGAATTTAAATCATATTCCTCAAATAAAGCATACAAATTCGGGTAATTTCTTTTTATTAGCTGGTCCATGTGCCATTGAAGGTGAAGAAATGGCTTTAAGAATTGCTGAAAAGTTAGTAACTGTTACTGATAAATTACAGATTCCTTTTGTTTTTAAAGGCTCATTTAAAAAAGCCAATCGCTCAAGAATTGATAGTTTTTCAGGAATTGGTGATGAAAAAGCACTAAAAATATTAGAAAAAGTTTCAAAAGAATTTGGCGTTCCAACAGTTACTGATATTCATACCAATGAAGATGCTGCAATGGCAGCTGCCTATGTTGATGTGCTTCAAATTCCTGCGTTTTTGGTAAGACAAACGGATTTAGTAGTTGCTGCTGCTAAAACAGGTAAGACTGTAAATTTGAAAAAAGGGCAATTCATGAGTCCCGAGAGCATGAAACATGCGGTACAAAAAGTCTTAGATTGTCAAAATGAAAACGTTATGGTTACGGATAGAGGCACCATGTTTGGATATCAAGACATGATTGTTGATTTTAGAGGTATTCCAACCATGCAACAGCAGGCCACTACTGTATTGGATGTTACACACTCTTTACAACAACCTAATCAAACTATTGGTGTGACTGGTGGACGACCTGACATGATAGAAACTATTGCAAAAGCTGGTATAGCAGTTGGTGTTGATGGAATTTTTATTGAGACCCATTTTGATCCAGCAAATGCTAAAAGTGACGGTGCTAATATGTTACATTTAGATTATTTTGAGTCCTTAATGACTAAATTAGTAGCTATTAGAACGACCATCAATCAATTTTAAAATTACAAATGAAAAATAAATATTATTTAATAGTTTTTACACTATTAACAACATTTCAGTATGTTTTTTCACAAGAAAATCCATTAAAATTTACCGAATCGAATAAAGGAAAATTCTTTGTTTATTGGGGTGGAAATCGTGAAAGTTATTCCGATTCTGACATTCGTTTTAAAGGAGCCGATTATGATTTTACAATTTACAATGTTGAAGCTCATGATAAGCCTAAAGGTTGGCATGTAGATTATATAAATCCAAGTAAAATGACAATTCCTCAGACCAATTTTAGAATGGGATATTTCATTACAGATAAATATAATATTTCGTTAGGAGTTGATCATATGAAATATGTGATGTCTCAAAATAGAAGAGTAAAATATTCAGGTTATTATCCTAATCAAGGAACCTATGATGAAAATCCTACTGCTGATGAATTAACTTTGGATGAAAACTTTTTGACTTTTGAACATACGGATGGATTAAATTATATCAATACTGAAATTTCTAGATTTGAAGACATTTCAAAATTATTTAAAATTCAAAATACTGATAAATTTCAAGTAAACTTACAAGGTGGAATTGGAGGCGGAATTTTATATCCAAAAACCAATGCTAAATTACTCGGAAAAGAGAGACACGACGATTTCCATGTTTCTGGATATGGCGTTTCTGCTAAAGCGGGAATTAACCTTACTTTTTTCAAACATTTCTTTATTATGTATGATATCAAAGGAGGTTATATCAATATGAATGATATTAGAACAACGGCTGAATCAACAGATACTGCACAACAAGATTTTTTCTTCTTTCAAAAAACTATTGCTTTAGGCGGAATTTTTAGATTATAATCTGATTTCGCATTATAATTATCAAAAACATTTAAAAAAATCTATTGAGATCTTTTTAACTACCTTTGTACAAAATAATACAAATGACATTTAAAGAATTACAATTAATTCCCAACATACAACAGGCAGTTCAAGAATTAGGTTATGAAAGTCCTACACCAATCCAAGAGCAAGCAATTCCTGCTGTTTTAGAAGGTTTAGATTTAGTAGCATGTGCTCAGACAGGAACAGGAAAAACAGGTGCTTTTGCTATTCCAATTATCAATTTAATACACAGAATTGTTGGTTCTAATAAAAAAACAAAACAAATTCGAACTCTTGTTGTAACACCAACTAGAGAATTGGCTATTCAAATTCAAGAAAGTTTTGATGCTTATGGAAAATATACCAATATTAGAAGTTTAGTGATTTTTGGTGGTGTCAGTCAAGTTGCACAAGTAGATCAACTGAGAAAAGGAGTTGATGTATTAATTGCAACACCAGGAAGATTATTGGATTTGAACAAACAAGGCTATATTGATTTAAATCACATGCATCATTTGGTTTTGGATGAAGCCGATCAAATGTTGGATATGGGATTTATCAATGATGTAAAAAAAATTGTAAAACTAACTCCTGATAATCGACAAACCTTACTGTTTTCAGCTACCATGCCAGTTGCAATTAGAGAATTAGCAGATACATTTTTAACCAAACCTAAATATATTTCAGTTGATCCAGTTTCTAGTACAGCTGAAAAGGTTGCTCAAAAAATATATTATGTAGATAAAGGAGATAAAAGAAAACTGTTATACCATTTGATTAGAAATGATGGTTTAAAAAATATTTTAGTTTTTACAAGAACGAAGCATGGAGCTGATAATGTGGTTAAAGCTTTGGCAAAAAATGGGGTTGAAGCAGCTGCAATTCACGGAAATAAATCACAAAACAACAGACAAAGAGTTCTTGAAGGATTTAAAAATCAAGAAATTACTGTTTTAGTTGCAACAGATATTGCGGCTCGTGGTATTGATATTGATCAGTTACCCTATGTAATCAACTTTGATTTACCTAATATATCAGAAACTTATGTTCACAGAATTGGAAGAACTGGAAGAGCTGGTAATAGTGGTTTAGCGATTTCGTTTTGTGATGCTTCAGAAAAACCTTATTTAAAGGATATCGAAAAATTAATTCGAATGAAAATTAAAGTTGTTTCGGATCATCCTTATGTTTTAGATGAAAATGCAGCGGCCGAAAATCCAGATAAAAAACCAGACTTAAGAAATAAAAACAAGGAAAGTAATTCACGTAAATCGGAAGCTTCCAAAAAAAATAAAAAACGCTGGTATTAAAAAATTAAATTAAAGTCTATTTTGCCATGAAATAGACTTTAATTTAAACTATTTAGCTATTGTTTTAGTTTTAATTTCCTTAAATGTTTTTGCTATTTTTTCGTATTTTGGACTTACTTTTTCTTTTTTGTCCAATAAAGTCCATGAAGTAATTTGATAAAACGTTTTACTACCTTTTACTATAGTTACTAAATAAAAAATTTCTATATCGTTTATTTTTCCATCTACAGTAAAGGTTTTTGCTTTATTTCCATTAATAATTAAATCAGTAGTTGGTGAAATATTTGTAATTGATGGCAAATTTTCAAAATTTTGTTTTATTAAATTTGTGTAGCCAAAAATATCCAAACTAAAGTCGTCAATAATTTTATTTTCTATAGATTCTTTTAGATCTTGTTCGCTTTCCTCAATTATTACCGTGTAAAGTTCTTGAAATAAATTTTGATATTGCAAAGTGGCTTCAGCATTTAATTGATTTGTTTCAGTCATACTATCTAAAACTTCGATAGAAAATTTATTATCAATTTTAACCAACTTATACGTTTCTTCAACATCACATGAAGAGCAAATCATAATTAAAAATATAAAAAGTACTATTTTTTTCATTTGAATGGATTTTAAATAAAAAAACATAATTGACTTTGATCATCAACTATGTTTTTATAATTCTGCAATAATTGATTTACCTCACTAATTTCTTGTATTTGATTCGAGTTGGTGTAACCTCTTTACCTAAACGTTTTCGTTTATTTTCTTCGTATTCAGAAAAACTACCTTCAAAACAATACACTTCTGAATCACCTTCAAAAGCTAAAATATGGGTACAAACTCTATCTAAAAACCATCTATCGTGTGAAATAATAACGGCACAACCTGCAAAGTTTTCTAAACCTTCTTCCAAAGCACGAAGCGTATTAATATCCAAATCATTTGTTGGCTCATCTAAAAGTAAAACGTTTCCTTCTTCTTTTAAAGTCATTGCCAAATGCAATCTGTTTCTTTCACCACCAGAAAGGGTAGCTACTTTTTTATTTTGTTCACTTCCACCAAAATTAAAACGAGAAAGATAAGCTCTTGAATTCACTTGTTTTCCACCCATCATGACCAATTCTTGTCCGTCACAAAAATTTTCCCAAATTGATTTTTCTGGATCAATGTTTGAATGCGATTGATCTACGTAAGCAATTTTAACTGTGTCACCAATATCAAAAGAACCCGAATCTGGTTCTTGTTCTTTCATTATCATTCTAAAAATAGTTGATTTACCAGCACCATTTGGTCCAATAATTCCAACAATACCGGCTTGAGGAAGCGTAAAATTTAGATTGTCATAAAGTAATTTATCGCCAAAAGCTTTAGCCACATTTTTAGCTTCAATAACATTTGTACCTAATCTTGGACCATTTGGAATATAAATTTCTAATTTTTCGTCTAAGGCTTTTTGGTCTTCGTTTAATAACTTATCGTAATTCTGTAAACGAGCTTTTTGTTTGGTTTGTCTTCCTTTTGCACCTTGACGAACCCAATCCAACTCACGTTCTAATGTTTTTCTACGTTTTGAAGCTGACTTTTCTTCTTGCTCCATACGTTTTGTTTTTTGGTCTAACCAAGAAGAATAATTTCCTTTCCAAGGAATACCTTCTCCTCTATCCAATTCTAAAATCCAACCAGCTACATTGTCTAAGAAATATCTATCATGGGTTACTGCAATTACAGTTCCTGGATATTGTTGTAAGTGTTGCTCTAACCAAAGTACTGATTCAGCATCTAAGTGGTTGGTTGGCTCATCTAACAATAATACATCAGGTTGTTGTAAAAGCAATCTACAAAGTGCAACACGTCTTTTTTCACCACCTGAAAGTACATTTATAGGTGTATCACTTTCTGGAGTTCGAAGCGCATCCATTGCTACTTCTAATTTGTTATCAATTTCCCAAGCACCAGCTGCATCGATTTTATCTTGCAAATCGGCTTGTCTGTCCATAAGTTTTTGCATTTTATCTGCATCTTCATAGACTTCTGGCAAACCAAATTGATCGTTAATAGTATTGAATTCGTCTAATAAAGCATAAATTTCAGCTGCACCTTCTCGAACAATTTCAATAACGGTTTTAGTTTCGTCTAATTGTGGTTCTTGTTCTAAATAACCCACTTTATAACCTGGTGCAAAGACTAAATCACCTTGAAAATTTTTATCTAAACCCGCAATAATTTTTAATAAGGATGATTTTCCTGAACCGTTTAAACCTAAAATTCCAATTTTTGCTCCATAAAAGAAACTTAGGTAAATATCTTTTAAAACTTGTTTATTCGTGCTAGAGTAAATTTTATTTACTTTAGACATTGAAAATATTACTTTCTTATCGTCTGACATGTTTAATTTGTTGAATTTATTTAAGTTATTAATGTTTTACTAATTTTGTTTATCTGTTTTATTTTGTTTTTATTGAAAAAAATCCCACTTAACCTTCCCACTTTAAAATAATAACTATACATTTATTTTATCACAATAAATTTTAAAAGAATTATGGCTACAAAGATAGATTTAATTAAAAACAATTCAAAAGACAATTAATAATTACTATGCGTTTATCATTTTAAAAATTAGTACTAAAAAACCGAAAAACCTTAATTTATGGGGTTTTTCGGTGATTTTGTTATTACCATTTTAACCTCTACTCTAAAATGTTAATTATTTGTTTTGGTTTATGGTAAATAATAATTAAGTTTGATAAAAACACTTAAGCGGCGAGTATTTAAGATTTTGTTTGAGTTTCAATTTTTGAAACTCGCCTTAAAAGGTAATAAATAAGATATATAAAAAATACGATGACAGAAGATTGATTATTTGAATTATTATCAAAATATGAGAAACTTCCAATATGGTAGAGGTGGATTTTATTTTACCGATTAGCATTTTAATATCAATTACATTTGGTTTTATTTATAAATTATTTATTACTTTCTCTTTTTCAAATCTTTAACAGGTGAAATATTGACTTTAATTGTTTCTATAAACTTATATAAATTACTAAAAAAATGACTCAAATTGAAAAAATAGAAAATAATATATTAAAAAGAGTAGAATTAGTTAAACAAAAATCTCTTTATATCCCCATATCGTTTAAAGAATTTAATAATGATATTCCTTTCAAAACATTTAACGAATTTAAAGATGAATTAACTTTAGGAAATGTTGTTATTCAAAAATTTAATTTTGGATTAGATTCTTTTGTTGTAAATAATATTTTTGCAAGTAAAACAAATATTTTTAGATTTTATTTTTACCTTATAATGATGTATTTAAGTCCAGTGATTTCAATTATACTATCATTTATATATTCTTTTTGGTGGCTTGTAGGTGTTTTATTTTTTCCTATTATATTTTTAAAATTAATGAAAAGATTATATTCAAGTTATCTTTTCTATGCTGCATCTAACTCTGAAATAGCTTTTTCGTTTTTATTTTTTTTACGAGAAATTTCCATAAAAGATTTTAAAACAAATTATTATTGGGAAAAAAATAAATAACTAAAGAAATTAATTTTTGATAAAATATTTTCTTTTATTTGTAATGACTTTGGAGTATTTAAATTTAATTAATTTTAATCTAAAAAAATGATGAAACTTATTATAATAATTGTGTTTTTTTTCTTTGTAAAATGGTTTTTATATATTGGTGCTAAAGGGAGATTAGAGGGAACAAATCAATTTACAAAACAAAAACAAGATTTAGGATCATTATCAAAGAGTGAAATTAAAGTAAGTGATTCTAAAAAAGAAGCTTCGAAGCAATCTTTAGTTGGTTCTATTATTTTAACAGTAATATTAATCGTAATTATTTATATCTTTTAAAAAAATTAAACGAAATATATTATGTTTATGGTTAATTTTTTAATAAAATCCTGAGGCTGAAGCCAAAGGCAATACGGATTATACCCTTCCTTTTAGTGCATTGAAAACCCATGCAATTGCAAAAAAACCGATTCCTACAGCTGCAAATCCCCAACCGGCTACATCATCGTATCTATAGATTCCAAGTCCAATAATAATAATTCCCATTACAATCATTATAAATGTAGCCCATGCTAATACAGTGTTTTTATTCATTCCCATTTTATACTATTTTTTTTAAGGATAACAAAGATAGGGTTTTCAATATCAAAATTCAATTTCAATTGCAAAAATCAACTTCAAAATTAAATGATATTTGCAAAAGTCAATTTTGATAAACTTCTACCTAAATATTCGTTACTAAATTACAAATACCTACTTGAAAATATGAATCAACATTTCTTTAAGTAAATCACTTTGAGGCAAAGCATTGGCACCAACTCCTTTACTTTTAATGTCAATATCTCTTAATGTTGCGATAACGGCACTTACTTTTTTCATGGGATAATTTCTTGCAGCCAAATCATAATCTTTTAAAAAATAAGGATTTACTTTTAAAACGTTTGCTAAATTTTTAGGATTTTTATCTTTAGTGCCGTGATATTGTAACAATTGTGAAAAAAAACTAAAAACCAAACTTGTTGTAACCACAATTGGATTATCTTTTGGGTTTTGAGCAAAATAGTCAATAATTTTATATGCTTTTAATTGGTCTTTTTCTCCAATGGCTTTTCTTAATTCAAAATTATTATAATCTTTACTAATTCCAATATTATCTTCAACATCTTTGGCTGAAATAGTATGCCCTTTAGGTAAAACGATTTTCAATTTATCCAATTCATTGCTTATTTTAGATAAATCAGTTCCTAAAAACTCAACCAACATGATCGTTGCTTTAGGTTCTATTGCATAACCTTGACCTGAAAGAACTCTTTTAATCCATTCTCCTACTTGATTTTCATACAATTTTTTACTTTCAAAAATTAATCCTGTTTTTGCTAAATTTTTAGTTACTTTTTTTCGTTTATCAAGAGTTTTATATTTGTAAGCAAAAACCAAAACAGTGGAAGGTTGTGGGTTTTCGGCATAACTTTCTAATTTATCTATCGACTTAGCTAATTCTTGAGCTTCTTTTACGATTACTACCTGATGCTCTGCCATCATTGGAAAGCGTTTTGCATTTGAAATAACATCTTCCATAGTTACATCTCTTCCATACAAAATAGTTTGATTAAAATCACGCTCATGTTCTTGCAACACGTTATTTTCAATAAATTCTGTAAGTTTATCAATATAATAAGGCTCTTCACCCATGAAAAAATATATGGGTTTTATATTTCCAGTTTTTATATCTTTTGTAATTCGAATGACTTCGTCCATGTTTGTTGTTAATTGTTTTTAGTTTATTGTTTGTTATTACCAAACTTTAAACCTTTAATTTCTGAATTATTCAAATATTTCATAAAAGCTCCTATTTTATTTTTGACTAATTCAATTTTTATAGAAACTTCTTCAAATTGAATTTGAGAAATTAGTTTTTTATCTAACGATCTATATAATTGTGATTTTAATTCGCCACAAGAACCTTTTGAGTAACTTAAAAAATTAATAAACTCTCTATTTCCGTTTCTTTCAAAACCTTCTGCTATATTATCCATAATTGAACCAGAACTTCTATCCATTTGATCTTTCATGGAGAATCTTTTTCCTAAATTTGTATTTTCAAATAAATATTCAATTTCAGAACAAATTTCTCTAGATTTATTCCAAATTTCTAAATCTTCAAATTTATCTATTTTTGCCATAAACTATTAACAATAAACAATTAACTATAAATTTTGCAGCAACTCAATTTCCCAACCTATTCTTTCCGATTCAAAAATAGTGAAAATAAAGTGTCTATTTTTGATGAAATTAGAAAAAAATTCATTCTTTTAACTCCAGAAGAATGGGTTCGTGTGCATGTTGTTCGATTTTTAATTGAAGATAAAAAATATCCTAAATCCTATATTAATGTTGAAAAAGTTGTGAAAATCAACGGAATGAATAAAAGATACGATATTGTTGTATTTAACAAAGACGGTTCAATTTTTTTATTAATTGAATGCAAAGCTCCTGAAGTTGGTATTAATCAAAAAACATTTGATCAAATAGCACGTTATAATTTGATGTTAAATGCCAATTATTTAATGGTTACTAATGGTCTAAATCATTACTTTTGTGAAATGGATTTTGAGAAAGAGCATTATCATTTTTTAAAAGAATTACCCGATTTCAAAATTCTAAATCCTAAATCCTAAATTTGAAAATAGCAGTAGTCATATTAAATTGGAATGGAACAAAGTTGTTGCAACAGTTTTTACCTTCAATTATTAAATATTCTCAAAATGCAACTATTTATGTTGCAGATAATGCTTCCACTGATGATTCTATAGCAGTATTAAAAAGTGATTTTCCAACGATTAAAATAATTGAAAACTCAAAAAACTTTGGTTTTGCACAAGGATATAATGAAGCACTTCAATGGGTAGAAGAACCTTATTATGCTTTAGTGAATTCTGATATAGAAGTAACCGAAAACTGGTTAAATCCAATTGTAGAATTATTTGAAAAGGAACCTTCAACCGCTATCATTCAACCTAAAATTTTAGATTATAAAAAGAAATCTCATTTCGAATATGCAGGAGCAGCAGGTGGATTTATTGATCAATTTGGTTTTCCTTTTTGTAGAGGGCGTATTTTTGAAACTTTAGAGCAAGATAAGGGTCAGTATAATGATACCACCGAAATTTTTTGGGCAACAGGTGCATGTTTATTTATTAGAAAAAAAGTTTTTAGAGCATTAAAAGGTTTTGATGAAGATTTTTTTGCTCATCAAGAAGAAATAGATTTATGTTGGAGGACTTTTAATTTAGGATACCAAACAAAATACACTTCAAAATCGGTAGTTTATCATGTTGGTGGAGCTACTTTGGACGTTGCAAATCCTAAAAAAACATATTTAAACTTTAGGAATTCACTTTACATGTTAGTAAAAAATTTACCATCAAAACAATTGTTCTTCATTATTTTTTTTCGAATGATATTGGATGGAATAGCAGCTTATAAATTTTTATTTTCAGGAAAACCAAAGCATTTTATAGCTGTTGGTAAAGCGCATTTTTCATTTTACAAAAATTTAGTTAAAATGTATCAAAAAAGAAACGCTTCACAAAAGACTAACTATTTCAAAACTAATTCGATAGTCTATAAATATTTCATCAAAGGTTTAAAAAAATTTACTTCTATATTTTAACAATAATTTATAGCATAAAATTTATTATAACTTAATTTTCTATTTAATTTTGAAAAAAATAATTACCATGAAAAAAGTTTTATTACTAGTTACAATTGTATCTCTAAGCTTAAGTTCATGTGTTTCTAAAAAGAAGTTTACAGCTTTAGAAGCCCAACAAAAAGAAACACAAGACTTATTAAACACGGTAACTTTAAAATTAAATACTTGCTTGACGGAAAGTGAAGCATTAGAAAAACAAAGAAAAGATTTATTAAGTCAGTTAGAATATCTAAAAAGAACTAATACAGACTTAATCAACAGTTCCAAAGAACTAACCGTTCTTACCACAAAAGGTGCTACTAATTTAGAAAAATCTTTAGAAAGTTTAAAAGAAAAAGATTTAAAAATCAGTCGTTTACAAGATGCATTGACTAAAAAAGATAGCGTAACATTGGCTTTGGTTACAAGTCTTAAAAAAGAAGTTGGTTTAAATGATCCTGATATTAACGTCAATGTTGAAAAAGGAGTTGTTTTTATCTCAATTGCTGACAATTTATTATTCAAATCGGGAAGTTATGAAGTTAGTCCTAATGCCAAAAATGTTTTAGCTAAAGTGGCAAAAGTAATTAACAGCAAACCTGATTTTGAATGTATGGTGGAAGGTCATACAGACAATATTCCTTACAGAAGCGGTGTTCTTTTAGATAATTGGGATTTGTCGGTAAAACGTTCTACTTCAATAGTTAGAGTTTTACAAAACGAATTAGGAGTTGATCCAAAACAGTTAATTCCTGCAGGAAGAAGTTCTTATGTGCCACTAACTACTAACGATTCTCCAGCAAACAGAACTAAAAACAGAAGAACTAAGATTATTATTCTGCCAAAAATTGACCAGTTTTATGACATGATTGAAAAAGAAATGAAAAATTTGAGTAAAGAATAGTTTAAAATACGAAGTACGAAGTTTTAAGTACGAAGTGATTAAAAATCCAAAAGTATAGGCTTTTGGATTTTTTTTTATTTTTTTGGTAATATTTACATGAATTAAATTTAACTCTCAAAATTTAGGAAAATCAATATGAATCTATTAAAATTATTTTTTGTTGTTTTTTGTTCGTTTTTACTACTATCGTGTAAAAAAGATGAAACAACTGTAAGTATAAAAAAATCAGACAAAAAAGAAAGTATAACTTCTTTAAATCTTAAAAAAACAATCATAGAAAAAAATTTTAAAGAAATTGATGCCAAATTAAATACATACAAAAAAAAGGAAATGAGTGTTCCTGATGAAATGGACATCACGGCCTATTATGATCAGAATCATTTGGTTAAATTGACCTTTACTTCAGATTATGGTCATGATACAGAAAGTGGAAGCTTTTATTTAAAAAACAACAAACTATTTTTATTAAAAAGCGAATATTATTCTGAACAATCGATAAGTGGTCCTTACACAATTAGTCAAAAGATGCTGTATTTTGATGAAAATGTTGTTATTGAATCTTTAGGAAAAGAACAAACTTTTAAAACTATTTCAGCCATAAATATGTAAAAAGTTCCAAGTTTTCCCAATAAAAATGTGAAACCAAGTGATGTTCGTGAAATTAAGGAAATGTTGAATTATTGTATTGAAGCATTAATCAAATAATTACTCAAAACCAAAATTAGCGGGTAATAAATCTCCTACTCTTTTTCCAGTAAAAACTCCAGAAAACATAATGTTTTCATAATTGGAAAACAATCCAAACTTATCTATGAAAAACGTAGGTTCGTAAAATATGACTTTTGATTGCTGTTTTTTATCGTACAAAACACTCAATTCTTTCTGAAATTTTTTATTTGGAATTGAAGAATTCACATTAGAGAGTACCGATATTCTTTGCATCCCTAAGGTATCTTTGGTTGTAAAATGCATGTTTGGAAGCGTTGGAAAACTTCTATAAAAAAGTTGAAAACCCTTTTCTGAAAAATTCCTTTTAGATAATTCACGCATAAAATGAGTTATGGAACCTTCAAAGGCTTCCAATCGTCTTTTTTTGATTTTTTGAGTGCTATCGACTTCTACAAATCTTGAATCACCTGAATAAATTGAGGTATAAATAAAATCGGCATCCAATGTATATTTCTTAAAATTAATTTCAAATCTATTTAAATCATAATACACTTTGTATCCTAAATAAGGGTTATTTATTACCAAATCAACATCACTGTAGGCATGAAATTTATTTTTGTCTTTATCAAAATAAAAGTACAGTTCATCCTCATTTTCTATAATGCATTTTTTTCCAGCTTTAGTCAAACCCAAAAACTGTTCTTTAAAAATACGCATCATTTGTTTTCTAGAAAAACCACCATCTGAAAGAACAATTTCATTCAATTCTTCTACTTTTGGTTTCAAATAAACTTTATATTTCACCCCTAATTTAGGTTGAGAAATTATAAATTTTTCATATCCAACATAAGAAATAATTAAAGAGGCATTCAATTCAGAAGCAATAGTAATTTGAAACAAACCTCTTTCGTTAGTAGTAGTTCCCAAGGAAGTTCCATCAATATACACAGTTGCTCCTAATAAAGGCTCATTATTTTCATCTAGAATTTCACCATAAATATTTTGCTGAGCAATAATTTGATTATTTGAGAAAAAAATAAAAATTAAAAATATAAACTTGAGGATTTTCATGTGTGAAATTTATTTGTTAGAATTCCGATAGTGTTTTTCTAATTATGGATTAAAGTTTGTAATGAATTTAATAAACTATAAAACATCTAAACTTCCTTTTCCTTCTCTAATAACTTCTGGTTCATAAACAGATAAATCAATTATAGTAGAAGCCACATTATCACCATAACCACCATCAATTACTAAATCAACTTTATGTTGCCATTTTTCAAAAATTAATTCTGGATCCGTTGAATATTCGATTACATCATCTTCATCATATATTGAAGTTGAAACAATTGGATTTCCTAACATTTCAACAATTTTAAGAGCAATATTGTTATCAGGAACACGAATTCCTACTGTTTTTTTCTTCCTAAATTCTTTTGGTAAATCGTTATTTCCTGGTAAAATAAAAGTATATGGTCCAGGCAATGCCCGTTTTAAAATTTTAAATGTAGCTGTATCAATTTGTTTTACATAATCAGAAATATGACTTAAATCGTTACAAATAAATGAAAAATTGGCTTTTTCAAGCTTAATTCCTTTAATTTTTGCAATTTTTTCTAAAGCTTTAGAGTTGGTTATATCGCAACCTAAACCATAAACTGTATCGGTTGGATAGATAATTAATCCGCCGTTTTTAAGTACATCAACTACTTTTTTTATAGCAGCTTCGCTTGGTTTATTTTCGTAAATCTTGATGAATTCTGACATTTGGATTTTATTTAGGATTTAATTTAAAACTTTTTACTAAAAAAAACATTATCCCAAAACTTGTAATTTAGCAAATCGAAGTAAAAGTTTTTTAATTCCTCCAACATCAAAACGAATTTCGGCTTTTTTATCAGCTCCAACTCCTTCAAGATTTAAAATTTCGCCTTTGCCAAAACGTTCATGCATTACTATATTTCCAACAGTTAAATTAGAATCAAATAAATTTGCATTTGAACTGCTTGATGATTTACTAGCTACGGGTTTTAATTTTCGAATATTGATTGTACTTGAAGGTTCATCATAACTCAAATGTTTTGGTGGTGTTCCTGTAGCCGGTTTAGATAAACGCAATTTTGATTTATCTACATCACCAAAAATATCAATATCCATCATGGGTTTGTATCTGTAATTTCCGTTATCTTGAGGATTCATGTATTCTAAAAATTGATCTCCAATTTCTTCAATAAAACGTGAAGGTTCACTATCCACCAATTTTCCCCAACGATATCTGGATTGTGCATAAGTCAAATACGCTTGATGTTCGGCACGAGTTAATGCAACATAGAACAATCTTCTTTCTTCTTCCAATTCGCTTCGTGTATTTAAACTCATTGCACTTGGAAACAAATCTTCTTCTAAACCAACAATAAAAACATAAGGAAATTCAAGTCCTTTAGCCAAGTGAATCGTCATCAAAGCTACTCGATCGTCATCACCGGTGTCTTTATCTAAATCGGTTGCTAAAGCTACATCTTCCATAAATTCGGCCAAAGCACCTCTAGCACCGTCAATTTCTTTTTGACCTTCGGTAAAATCTTTAATACCGTTTAAAAGCTCTTCAATATTTTCTATACGAGCAATACCTTCAGGAGTACCATCTTTTTTTAATTCTTGAACTAAACCTGTTTTTTTGGTTACATGATCTGCTAAATAAAAAGCATCTTGATTTTCATTAATGACTTGAAAACTTTTTATCATGGTAACAAAGTCTTGCAACTTTGTTTTGGTTCCTGAATTTAGTTTTAAATCAATTTTGTCAATATGTTCCATTACTTCAAAAATAGAACGCTTGTAATGATTTGCCGCAACGGTTAATTTCTCGATAGTTGTATTTCCGATTCCACGTGCTGGATAATTGATAACTCTAACTATTGCTTCTTCATCTTTCGGATTAATAACCAATCTTAAATAAGACAATACATCTTTAATTTCCTTTCGTTGATAAAAGGAAAGTCCGCCATAAATACGATAAGGAATATCTCTTTTTCTCAAAGCGTCTTCCATGGCACGAGATTGCGCATTGGTTCTGTACAAAATAGCAAATTGACCGTTATGCAATTGTTTTTGCATTTTCATATCAAAAATTTCTCCTGCCACAAAACGTCCTTCTTCACCGTCAGTTAAACTTCTGTGCACTTTAATTGGTGGTCCATCATCATTGGCAGTCCAAACTATTTTATCTAACTTGGTTTTATTTTTATCAATAATACTGTTGGCTGCTTCCACTATATTTTTCGAAGATCTGTAATTTTGTTCCAAACGATACATTTGTACATTATCATAATCTTTCTGAAAATTCAGGATATTATTGATGTTGGCACCACGAAAAGCATATATACTTTGCGCATCATCACCAACTACACAAATGTTTTGAAATCTATCCGATAAAGCTCTAACAATCAAATATTGAGAGTGATTGGTATCTTGGTACTCATCCACTAAAATGTAACGAAAACGATCTTGATATTTTGCCAAAACATCTGGAAAACGATTTAATAACTCATTGGTTTTCAATAACAAATCGTCAAAATCCATTGCACCACTTTTAAAACATCGATCCACATAATTTTGATAAATATCACCTAAACGTGGTTTTTTGCTCATGGCATCCGATTCTTGTAATTCAGGATTATTGAAATAAGCTTTTACAGTAATTAAAGAGTTTTTGTACGATGAAATTCGACTCAAAACTTGTTTGGGTTTGTAAACATCTCTATCTAATTGCATTTCTTTTATGATGGCAGAAATTAATCGAACACTATCTTGCGTGTCATAAATAGTAAAATTAGAAGGATATCCTAGTTTTTCAGATTCAATTCTCAAAATTTTTGCAAAAACAGAGTGAAAAGTACCCATCCAAAGGTTTTTGGCTTCATTATTACCAACAATATCTGCAATACGTTTTTTCATTTCACGTGCTGCTTTGTTAGTAAATGTTAACGATAAAATATTAAAAGCATCAACACCTTGACTCATTAAATTGGCAATTCTAACAGTTAAAACTCTTGTTTTTCCTGAACCGGCCCCAGCAATAACAATCATTGGTCCATCTTTTTGGAGAACTGGTGCTTGTTGCGCTTCGTTTAATTGATCTATATATCTTTGCATTTTACTATTTTATCTAATCTACAAAAATACAAATTCAAAAATCAATTTCAATGGCAAAAAATGAATATCAGTTAAAAAAAGTGAAATTCTATTTTTGGTATTTAATTTTGAGTTGCAACAATACCATTGTTTTTTAAAATTGATTTTTGAAATTGATTTATTTAATGTTTACTTTGCAATTTAAAATTAAAAAAAATGGATATTTCAAAAATCATAGAAATTGCCTCTTATACTATACCATCAATAGTAACTGGTGGTGTTGCTTACTTTTTATTTCAATCATTTTTTAAAAATGAAGAAAATAGAAGACGTTACGAATTGGTAAAACTAAATCAAAAAGAAGCTTTACCCTTGCGATTACAAGCTTATGAGCGAATGGTTTTATTTTTGGAACGCATTCATCCTGCACAACTTCTTTTGAGAGTTGCTCCACCAACTACTGATAAAAATGATTATGCTACTTTTTTAATTCATGCCATTCAAACAGAATTTGAACATAATTTGACACAACAAATTTATCTAACTGATGACTGTTGGGAAATGATTACAAAATCTAAAAATACAACTGTTCAAATGATTAGAAAAACATCTCTTGAAACCACCATTGCCAATGCAAGTGAATTGAGAGAAGCTATTTTAAGAGAACTAACTGAAATGGAAGCACCCACAAGTATTGCAATTACCTTTTTAAAACAAGAATTGAAATTAATATTGTAATTACTTCTATTTTTATTCTTCTACTGGAATTTCCTGAGTATCTACATCTTTAGATTTTGCATATTCATAGCCAATTTGCCACCATTGTTTCATTTTTTCTTTATTAAAAATCAATGAATTTGTGGTTAAAATAGAAGGTGTATAATAAAAATTGATAGTGGCTCCTTTGAATTTAGCTTCATATTTACCAATTTTAATGTTTTGATATTCAATTCGGTCCATCATAAACGAAAAAAGATTGGTTAAAGCACTAAAAACACCTCTTGCTGGCATTCTGTTATACAATGGCGTTTCTGTGTGAAGAATTATTGCATCTACATGAGTTGCACCGTTTTTAATGGCTTCCTCAATGGGAATCATGCTTGCAAAACCTCCATCTGCATATTCACATCCTTCTTTTTTTACCAATGACATAAATGGAATGTAATTGCACGAAATCCATATCCAATCGCAAAAATCATCGTAAGTGTATTCTTTAATTGCTTTGTACTCTACTGAATTTAAGGACAAATTGGAAACCGTAACATAAATGTTTTTTGCAGAACTTTTTAAAACTTCAAATTCTTCAATCGTAAAGACTTTACTTATCAATTTTCTCAAATTTTTACTTTCACCAAAGGTTTTTGATCCCTTTATGAAATTTCTCATCACATTAACATGACTGATTTCAATAACATCTTCACCATACTTCTTTTTAATTACAAAAGGACAATTACTGAAAATACTTTTTTGATTAACAGAAGTGTAAATTTCTTTAATCTTTTCAACTTTTTGTAAAGCTAGGTGCGAAACCAGTAAACTTCCCGTAGAGGTTCCATAATACAAATCATACTCTCTTTTAAGATCTTCAATTAAATATTGAGCCACACCACCAGCAAATGCGCCTTTACTTCCTCCACCTGAAATTACTAATGCCTTCATTTAATTTTAATTTGAATTATAAAATTACACTATTCGTTTAAAAAATAATCAATACGATTTATTTGAGTATTTGTTGCCTTTATTTTTAAATCTTGAAACTGATTTTTGATAATTGAATTTTTTATCAATTCTCTAATGGTATCTTTTGCAAATTTGACTGCTTGCCATTTGTGATGCAATGATAAATCTATCAATGAGAGTAAAACTTCATCTGGAATTTTTTCTAACTGAATTAAAGGTTCAAGAGCACTTTGTCTGGTTATTGATTCAAAAGGTTCTTTTGAATAGTTTATTAATTCGTTAATAACTTCATCATTAGACACTTTATTTGAAACATATTGAGCATATTTTAAGATTAAATGTGCCAATTTTAAATTATAGTTTAATCCTTCCCAATTTTTAGCTAAATCCAAATACTTTTCTCGTTCCTCAGGAAAGTTTTTAAATAACCTATACAATGCAATTTCTCTAGTGATATAAGATTTATCGTTTAATAAATCTTCAAAAAAACTTAGGTTTTCAAAAGGAATAAAGTCGGTAGTTTCAATCAAAGTTTGCCTTACTTTTAAATCATTTGTATTTAAAGCAGCTCCAATAAGTTCTTTTTTATCTTTAAAAGGAATATTTTTTACTTGATATAAAATTTCTTGTTTTATTGGAAAATAAGCCTCTGAAATCATTACGTTTAAAAACTGTTCTTTCTTTTCTAAAAAAGGAACTTGAGCTAATTTTCTTATTTCTTCAAGTTGAAAAATAGACTTATTTTCTTTTAAAATAGCATTAACTTGACTCCATTTAAAATCAGAAGATTCCAACCATTCTGCTTTAAAATTATCAACATTAAAATTACTGACTTTCTTAATCTCATTTAAAAAGTCATCTGTATTTACATTTTTATAGGCATATTTTTTTAAATACGATTGAACTGCTTTTTTAAACTTTTCTTCTCCAATAGTGGTTCGTAAAACATGTAAAGCCCAAGCACCTTTTTTATAAAATGTCAATGAACTTGCTTTTTCATTTAAAATTGGAATAGTGTCATATTGAGCATTTTCTCTAAGTTCTAAAGCATTCAAATACAATTGATGATGAAAATAATCTTCTCCAAACAATTCTTTTTCAGCTAACAGAGCATAATAAGTAGCAAAACCTTCTTGCAACCAATGGTGTTTGCTTTCTTTAGCAGTAATTAAGTTTCCAAACCATTGATGCGCTAATTCATGAGCGTTGACGTTTAAATAATTTCTATCGTTGAAACCAATATCATCTACAACAAAATCTTGAGAAAAAATGGTAGAAGTTGTATTTTCCATTCCAGCATATAAAAAATCTCTAACAGGAACTTGACGGTAAACTTCCCAAGGGTATTTAACTCCAATTTCTTCTTCTAAAAAATCAAATAGTTGTTTTGAATAGCGGTAAGTAGGTTCAAATTTTAGAGAATCCTTTTTATCCAAATAAAATTCTAAGAGTGTTCCAGATTTTGAAGTCGTAGATTGTTTCACAAAATTGCCAACTGCAAGCATAACCAAATAAGAAGACATTGGTTTTTGCATTTCAAAATACTTAATCTTAGAAGTTTCAGTCAGAAACGATTTTTTAAGTTTGCCATTCGAAAAAAAGTCATAAAAATCATTAAAAGAAATAGAAATATTAAAAATTACTTTCTCATTTACATCATCAAAACTGGGCAGCCAATGACTGGTATATTTGCCTTGTCCTTGGGTCCAAATTTGCAAGTTGTCATCTTCACCATTAAAATAGAGCGCTTGTT
Organism: Flavobacterium sp.; assembly: GCF_965657075.1. GTDB lineage: Bacteria > Bacteroidota > Bacteroidia > Flavobacteriales > Flavobacteriaceae > Flavobacterium. The sequence continues at coordinate 275,608 of NZ_CBFHMV010000002.1, read as the reverse complement.
TTGGAGATGCTTCATATTTAAAAGTTAAATGATTTTTACCTTTTTTATAACCTTCAAATAAATCTAAAGTTTTTCCTGAGTTTTTAAAATCGACCTTTTTATCATTAATGAAAACTTCCATAATTTTCATATTTTTGGCATCAATTTTTATGGTATCATAGCTTTTTTTTAAATCAAATTCATAATGAACTTTCCCTGAAATAGATTTATTTAAAGAATGTAAAGTTAAAAATGCATCGCAACTAATGAAATCAACTTTTTCTGTTTGTTGACCAACGGCAAAGAATGAAAATAATATAAAAAAAAGTAAGCGCATAAACGTTTTTGGATTATTTTACGAATATAAACATTTTTAAAACTTTTGCATTTCTAAATTATTTAATTTTGAAGTATATTCGCTAATAATAAATATTATATTAATGAAGAATTGTGTTTTTTTGCTTTTATTGATGATTTCTACAACTATTTTTAGTCAAGAGTCTGAAAAAGAAAGTGGTTGGTATTTAGTAAAAGCTAAAGATGCCACTTCAAAGTATTTAGATATTACAGACGACTATTCAATTGAAGATAATTTAATTACAATCAAACATGTAGAAAGTATACAACTTATAGCCTCTGAAACGCGACCATTTAAACAAATTCAACTTAATTTCACCGAAGAAGGGAAACAAATTTGGGAAGAACAAACAGATAAATTTTCGGGAGAAAAAGTATGTTTTATATTTGAAAATCAAGTTGTTGCAATTGTAACAATTACTGTAAAAATTAGTTCTGGAAGCGTCTCTTTTTCCTCTGAAAATCCCAAAATAAACACAGAAGAATTGTACAATAAATTAAAACCAATTGTAGAAAATCAAAAATGAATTTATTTGAAACTCCTATTGAATTCCTAAAAGGTGTTGGTCCACAACGAGGCGATTTGCTTCGCAAGGAACTCAATATACATAAATATGGAGATTTAATTCATTTATTTCCAAATCGTTATATTGACAAAACCAAGTATTTTAAAATCAATCAACTTCAAAATACCAACTCTGAATTTCAAATTATTGGCAAAATCATCAACATCAAAACGGTGGATCAAGGCAAAGGAAAGTCGCGTTTGGTTGCTACGTTTATTGACGATACAGGCCAAATGGAGCTGGTTTGGTTTCAAGGTCAAAAATGGGTTAGAGAAAGTTTAAAAATTAATGAAGTTTATGTCATTTTTGGTAAAATTTCGCAATTTGGAAATACGTTCAATATGGCGCATCCAGAAATGGATTTATTGGAAGAACATAAAGCCAACATTGCATCAGCTATGCAACCTGTATATCCCAGTACCGAAAAGCTAAATAAACGTGGAATTACAAACAAAGTAATGAATAAAATGATGCAACAATTGTTTTTAGAAACTAGTGCATTATTTGCAGAAACCTTACCCATTTATTTGATTGAAAATTTAAAATTAATTTCCAAAAAAGAAGCACTTTTTTATATTCATTTTCCAAAAAATCAAGAGGTTTTAGCCAAAGCTCAATTCCGATTGAAGTTTGAAGAATTATTTTTCATTCAATTACAACTCATCACCAAAAACCTAATTCGAAAGCATAAAATTAAAGGAATGCCCTTCGAAAAAGTGGGAGACAATTTTAATAATTTTTATAAAAATCATTTGCCTTTTGAACTAACAAATGCCCAAAAAAGAGTTTTAAAAGAGATTAGAAATGATATGGGAAGTAATGCCCAAATGAATCGTTTGCTTCAAGGAGATGTGGGTTCTGGAAAGACAATTGTGGCGTTAATGTGTATGTTGATGGCAAAAGATAATGGTTTTCAAAGTTGCTTGATGGCTCCAACAGAAATTTTAGCCAATCAACATTTCAATGGTTTGTCTGAATTAGCTAAAAATTTAGACATCAACATTCAAATTCTAACAGGTTCTAGTAAGGCAAATGAGCGAAAAATGATTCATGAAGCACTAGAAAATGGAACCTTAGATATATTAATAGGAACTCATGCCCTACTTGAAGATAAAGTAAAGTTTCAAAATTTAGGATTAGCAATCATTGATGAACAACATCGATTTGGTGTAGAACAAAGAAGCAAACTTTGGAAGAAGAATACAATTCCTCCACACATATTAGTCATGACAGCAACTCCAATTCCCAGAACATTAGCCATGAGTTTATATGGAGATTTAGATATTTCTGTCATCGATGAATTACCACCAGGAAGAAAACCAATTCAAACCGTACATCGTTTTGATAGTAATCGATTGAAAGTTTGGAAATTTATTAAGGATGAAATTGCTAAAGGAAGACAAATTTATATTGTTTATCCACTGATAAATGAATCTGAAACAATGGATTATAAAGATTTAATGGACGGTTACGAAAGCATTTCTCGTGATTTTCCTTTGCCCAACTATTCTATTTCAATTCTTCACGGTCAAATGAAACCCGCTGATAAAGATGAAGAAATGCGAAGATTCTCCGAAGGAAAAACAAATATTATGGTGGCAACAACGGTTATTGAAGTTGGTGTAAATGTTCCAAATGCTTCCGTAATGATTATTGAAAGTGCAGAACGTTTTGGACTTTCGCAATTACATCAATTAAGAGGAAGAGTTGGTCGTGGAGCCGAACAAAGTTACTGCATTTTAATGACCAGTCACAAACTTAGCGATGATAGTAAGATACGAATGGAAACCATGGTAAGAACCAATGATGGTTTTGAAATTGCTGAAGTAGATTTAAAATTGCGTGGACCCGGAGACATTATGGGCAAACAACAAAGCGGTGTTTTAAATTTACAAATAGCTGATTTGGTAAAAGATAAAGATATTCTTCAATTGGCACGTCACGAAGCTATCAAGATTCTTAAAGCAGATGCTCCAATGGAAAAACCCGAACACAAAAGGCTTAGAGAAGTTTTTATTGAAATGAGCAAAAAGAAAAATATTTGGAATTATATAAGTTAACCAAACAAATAGAATCGTTACGTAAATTAATATTTGTATATACAATTGTTAAATAAAGTATAAGTAGTTGGTTTTATACCATTGTAACAAGTAATTTTGTTTCCTATTTTAATATATTTCTATGAAAATTAAAACTATCATTCTAACCTTAATTGTATTATTTTTTATTGGTTTTATTGGCTATCGCATAAAGAGTAATTCAGATAAAAACAATACCAAAAATACTAAAACTAATGGAAATAGTAAACCTAACGTAAAAGTAAATGGATTGGTGATTTCTGAAGAAAGTTTTTCTAACATTATTTCTGTTTCAGGATCAATTGATGCCAATGAACAAGTTGAAATAAGAAGTGAAGTTTCAGGAATTGTAGAAAGTATTTATTTCAATGAAGGTACTAATGTGATTAAAGGTCAAACTTTATTCAAAGTTAATGATAGCGAACTAAGAGCACAATTAGCACAAGCTGTTACAAAAAAGAATTTAGCCAGTGAAAATGAAAGAAGAGCTAAATTATTACTAGAAAAAGAAGCCATAAGTCAAGAAGAATATGACATTGCAAGTGCAGAATATAGAAGTTTACAATCACAAATGCAATTAATTCAAGCACAAATAGCGAAGACAAATAGTAAAGCGCCTTTTTCTGGTAAGATTGGATTACGTAACATTTCACCAGGTACTTACCTTACTCCCACAACTATTGTAACCAATTTAGTGAGTTCAAATCAACTAAAAATTACATTTTCTATTCCTGAAAAATATGCCAGTGAAGTAAAGATAAATCATGAAATTAGTTTTACTGTTTCTGGAAGTTCTGAAATTTTTAATGCAAAAATATATGCCATTGAACCTAGTGTGGATATGACAACAAGAACTCTTTTAGTTCGTGCAAAAACAGAAAATAAAGATGGAAAATTGCTACCAGGTACTTATGCCAACGTAAAAGTTCCTTTGAATGTTATTGATAAGGCTATTTTAATTCCTACGGAAGCAATAATTCCTGTACAAAATGGAAAAAAGGTTTTTATTTCAGAAAGCGGAAAAGCAAAAGAAGTAAAAATTGAAACAGGCACACGAACTGAAGAATCTATTTTAGTAACCAATGGATTAAAATCTGGTGACACATTAATTACAAGTGGAATAATGAGTCTGAAGCCTGATACATCTGTAAAAATAACTCTTAAATAATAAGCATGAATTTATCTACACTAAGTATTAAAAGACCTGTTCTTACTATTGTATTAAATCTTGCCATCATATTATTTGGTTTAATTGGATATAAATTTCTAGGAGTTAGAGAATATCCTTCTATTGATCCAGCACAAATTTCGATTAGAACCAATTACACAGGAGCAAATGCTGATATTATTGAATCCCAAATCACAGAACCTTTAGAAAAAGCAATTAATTCTATCGATGGAATTAGAAATATAACATCTTCTAGTAATCAAGGAAGAAGTTCCATAACCATCGAATTCAATTTAGAAAAGGACTTGGAAGAAGCGGCTAATGATGTTCGTGATAAAGTATCTCAAGCTATTAGAAGCTTACCAGAAGATATTGATTCTCAACCTATAGTTTCTAAAGCTGATGCAGATAGTGAAGCCATTATTTCGATGACCGTACAAAGTGAAACTAGAAATGCATTAGAATTAAGTGATTATGCTGAAAATGTTATTGGTCAACGATTAGAAACTATTCCAGGAGTAAGTGGCATACAAATTTGGGGTGAAAAAAGATATGCCATGCGTTTGTGGATTGATCCTTATAAATTAGCTTCTTACGGATTAACTGTTGCTGATGTTAGACAAGCATTAAACGATCAAAATGTAGAGTTACCATCAGGGAAAATTACAGGTGATAATACCGAACTGACTGTAAAAACTGTAGGGAATTTAACAACTGCAGACGAATTTAACAACATCATCATAAAAGCTGATGGAGATAAAATCATTCGCTTAAATGATATTGGTTCTGCTACTCTTGGACCAGAAAATATAGAAACTCAATTGACACAATCTGGAAAACCAATGGTTGCCGTAGCAATTGTACCACTTCCTGGAGCAAATTATATTGATATTTCAGATGAGTTTTATAAGGAGTATGATAAACTAAAAAAGGATTTACCAAAAGACATCCAATTAAACATCGCAATTGACACCACTGTTTTTGTAAAACGCTCTGTAACTGAAGTAGTGGAAACTTTGATGATTTCGATTTTATTAGTTGTTTTAATCATTTACTTGTTCTTTAGAAATTGGGCTATTGCATTTAGACCTTTAATTGACATTCCTGTTTCTCTAATTGCGACGTTTTTCATTATGTGGTTGTTTGGTTTTTCAATAAATGTTTTAACGCTATTGGCCATAGTTTTAGCTACTGGATTGGTTGTTGATGACGGAATTGTTGTAACCGAAAACATTTTCAAAAAAGTAGAAGAAGGCATGTCGCCTATTGAAGCCGCAATAAAAGGTTCTAACGAAATATTTTTTGCAGTAATTTCCATTTCAATAACCTTGGCAGCTGTATTTTTGCCTGTAATTTTCTTAGAAGGATTTGTGGGAAGATTATTTAGGGAATTTGGAGTTGTCATTGGAGCTGCAGTATTGGTTTCTGCATTCGTTTCCTTAACTTTAACACCCATGTTAAATGCTTATTTAATGAAAGGTGGCGAACAAAAAAGAACCAAATTTTATGATTTAACTGAACCCTACTTTGTGAAATTAAATAAAGGTTATGCTTCCTATTTAGAACGATTTGTAAAACACAAATGGGTTAGTTTTGCCATTATTATTGCTTGTTTCGGATTAATATATTTGTTTTTTAGTATTCTTCAAAAAGAAACAGCTCCTCTAGATGATCGAAGCGGTTTTGTTATGCGAATGTCAACACCAGAAGGAGCAACTTACGAATACACAGACCGATTCATGCAAGAAATGTCACAATTAGTTGACGATTCTATTCCTGGAAAAAATGTTAGTTTAGTAATTTCATCACCCGGATTTGGTGGTGGCGGTGCTGTTAATAGTGGTTTTATACGTATTTCATTAAAAAATCCAAGTGAAAGAGAAAAATCCCAAATGGAAATTGCAGATGACTTATCCAAATGGACCAAACGCTTTCCTGATGCTAAAACTTCTGTAATTCAGCAACCTACTATTTCTGTAAGTCGTAGAGGTGGTTTACCTATTCAATATATTATTCAAGCTCAAAATTTTGAAAAACTACAAGAAAAAATTCCTCTATTCATGGAAGAAGCTTCAAAAGACGAGACTTTTTCAATGGTTGACGTGAATCTAAAATTCAATAAGCCCGAAATTAATGTTTCAATAGATAGAGAAAAAGCGAAAAGTTTAGGAATTTCTGTGATCGATATTGCTCAAACTTTACAATTATCATTAAGTGGTCAACGTTTTGGCTATTTTACAAGAAACGGAAAACAATATCAAGTCATAGGACAGTTTTTACAACAAGATAGAGCAACTCCATTAGATTTAACCTCGATTTTTATTAAAAATGATAAAGGTCAATTAATTCAAATGGACAATGTGGTAAATGTGGAAGAACAAAGTAATCCACCACAATTATACCATAACAACAGATACATGTCTGCCACAGTAAATGCAGGTTTAGCACCAGGAAAAAGTATTAATGATGGAATTGAAGCTATGGATGCCATAAAAGCTAAAGTACTTGACGATACTTTTACAACAGATTTAGGTGGTGAATCTAGAGATTTTGTAGAAAGTAGTTCTAACACATCTTTTGCTTTTGGTTTGGCTTTATTGTTGATTTTCTTGATTTTAGCAGCTCAGTTTGAAAGTTTTATTGATCCATTTATCATCATATTAACTGTTCCAATGGCAATTGCTGGAGCTTTGTTTTCGTTGTGGTTGTTCGATCAAACTTGGAATATCTTTAGTCAAATTGGAACCATTATGTTAATCGGTTTAGTTACCAAAAACGGAATTTTAATCGTTGAATTTGCCAACCAATTGCGAGAACAAGGAAAATCAAAATACGATGCGATTATTGAAGCTTCCGAATCGCGTTTGCGACCAATTTTAATGACCAGTTTAGCTATTGCTTTGGGTGCTTTACCTATTGCAATGTCGCTTGGAGCAGCATCTGCTAGTAGAATGGGAATGGGAGTTGTAATTGTAGGAGGTACATTATTTTCCTTAGTTTTAACTCTTTTTGTAATTCCAACCATTTACTTATTATGGTCAAGAAATAGAAAATATAGACCAGAATTTGATAATATTGAAGCTTTAGAAAAATAATTATGTCAAAAATATTTACCCTTTTTTTTATTGTCATTTCTTGTACTCCTTTACAAGCTCAAGAACTTCTTTCCATTGAGGATGCGCTACAAATTGCTTTAGAAAATAATTATGAAATAAAAATAGCTTCCAATAATCTAAAAATTGATGCAACTAATAATAATTTAGCTAATGCTGGAATTTTACCTGCTTTTAATGCCAGTTTAACCAATAATAACAGCCAATTAAATACAACCCAAACCCAAGCTGATGGTTCGCAAAGGACTTTAGACGGTGCAAAAAACATGAATTTAAGTTATGGCGTTGGATTAGATTGGACCATATTTGATGGCATGCGAATGTTTGCCAGAAAAGAACAATTAAGTACACTTGAAGCTCAAGGAAAATCTGAACTTCAAGCTACTATTTTAAACCGAATTAGTGATGTTTATTTGACTTACTACGATTTGGTACAACAACAACAAATTATAACTTCTATTGATAGTGCAATGGTCATTTCAAACCAAAGAGTGACCACTGCTCAAAATCGTTTTTCTATTGGTAAAGCATCAAAACTAGAAGTGTTGAATGCACAAGTTGACTTAAATACTGATAAAAGTTTACTTTTGAGTCAAAAAGAACTGCTAAAAAACACAAAAATAAGACTCAACGAACTATTAGCAAGAGATTTACTTTTAGATTTTACTGTGGTTGATGAAATTGATTTTGATGCTAATTTAGTTTACGAAGAACTTAAAGCATTAGCTGAAAAACAAAATCCTCAATTACAAGCTCAAATTTTATCAAAAAAAATAGCCGATTTGAATTTTAAACAAGTCAAGGGAAATCGCTACCCTACTGTGCGAGTTACTTCAGGTTATAATTTTACTCGTTCCGAAGCTTCATTGGGATTTATTACACAATCTTCTGGTAGAGGATTTGTTTATGGAGTTTCTGCAAGTGTTCCAATTTTTAATGGTTTTCTTCAAAATAACAGAGAAAAAGCAGCCAAAATCGAAGTAGAAAACGCTGATTTACTTTTAAATCAACAAAAATTAGCATTAGAATCTCAAATAGCTTCACTTTTTCAAAGTTACCAAACTAATTTAGAGTTAATTGCATTAGAAAAAGAAAATCTAGAAATTGCTAAACAAAATCTCGACATTACTTTAGCCAAATTCAGAATAGGAACCATCATTCCAATTGAGGTAAGAACCGCTCAACAAAACTTTATTGAAGCATCAGTTCGCTATTCCAATGCAAAATTTCAAACCAAATTATCTGAAATTAGTTTAAAAGAATTGGCTGGAACATTAAGTTTGAATTAATTTACTAAATTTACCCTAAATTCATACTTCTAAATTCTAAATTTTCATGGTTCAATACAACCCAAAAGATTGGATTACCTTTATTTTTCGTTTCCATAAATCAGATACTTTTCGTCAATTGATTCCCATGATGATAACTATTGGAATTTATGCTTATGCTATAGCTTATTTAGAAATTGAATATTGGAAATTATCGGCAGACAGTCATGTAAAAAACATAACTATTATGCATGGTATGCTGGGTTTTGTAATTTCCTTACTTTTAGTTTTTAGAACAAATACCGCTTATGATCGTTGGTGGGAAGGACGTAAACATTGGGGTGCTTTAGTAAACAATAGTCGAAATTTAGCTATAAAACTATCTGTAATTTTAAAAGACGAACACGACAAACATTTCTTCAGAAAAGTAATTCCAGGTTATGCTTCTATTTTGCAAAAACATTTGAATGATGAAGAAACAGGTAAAATGCTTTTTGAAGACCTAGATTTGGATATCGATCATCACAAACACAGACCCAATCAAATTGCAAAAATGATGTTTCAAAAAATAAACGATTTACACGAAAGTGGAAAAATTTCGGGAGATCAACTAATCGTTATTAATAATGAAATTCAATCTTTTACAGATATTTGTGGAGCTTGTGAGCGAATCAAAAACACTCCTATTCCCTACTCTTATAGCTCTTTTATCAAGAAATTTATATTTTTTTACATTATGAGTTTACCTTTTGGCTATGTTTTTAGTTTAGGCTATTATGTAATTCCAGTTGTAGTTTTTACATTTTATGTTTTAGCGAGCTTAGAATTAATTGCCGAAGAAATTGAAGATCCTTTTGGTGATGATGCTAACGATTTACCTACAAGAAAATTAGCCAGCAACATCAAAAAACATGTCGAAGAATTGATTTAAAATAGTTTTTCATATTTTTAGATTTTTGGTTTTAAATAGGTCAAAATTTCTAAATTCATATTTCTAAATTCTAAATTTAAAAAGTATCTTTGCACCCTTAAAAATAAAACAAAATGCGTATTTCATACAATTGGTTAAAACAATTTATCAAAATCGACTGGAAGTCGGAAGAAACAGCAGCTTTACTAACTGACTTAGGTTTGGAAGTAGAAGGTGTAGATAAATTTGAAAGCCTAAAAGGTGGTTTAGAAGGTATTGTTGTTGGTCATGTACTGACTTGCGAAAAACATCCTGATGCTGATAAACTAAAGATCACTACTGTAGATTTAGGTGATGGAAATGCTCCTGTACAAATAGTTTGTGGTGCTCCCAATGTTGCCGCTGGTCAAAAAGTACCTGTTGCTACAATTGGAACAAAATTATACGATAAAGAAGGAAACGCTTTTGAAATCAAAAAAGGAAAAATTCGTGGACAAGAAAGTCACGGAATGATTTGTGCCGAAGATGAATTAGGTTTAGGTGATAGTCATGACGGAATTTTAATTCTAGATGAAAATTTAAAACCAGGAACTTTAGGAAAAGATGTTTTCAACATAGAAACGGATGAAGTTTTTGAAATTGGATTAACACCTAACAGAGCTGATGCAATGAGTCATTGGGGTGTTGCTCGTGATTTAAAAGCGGGTTTAATCCAAACCAACATTAATCCTGAATTAATTACACCTTCTGTAAGTAGTTTTAAAGTGGATAAGAGAACTTTAAAAATTGATATAGAAGTTGAAAATAAAGAATTAGTACCGCGTTATTGTGGTGTGACTATTTCAGATGTTACTGTAAAAACATCTCCAACTTGGTTGCAAAATCGTTTGAAGTCTATTGGATTAACTCCAAAAAATAATATTGTTGACGTAACTAATTATGTTTTACACGAATTAGGACAACCAACACATGCATTTGATGCCAGTAAAATTAAAGGAAATAAAGTTCTTGTAAAAACTGTTGAAGCTGGTACAAAATTTACTACTCTTGATGGTGTTGAACGTACTTTAGACCAAGAAGATATAATGATTTGCAATGCTGAAAAACCAATGTGTATTGCTGGTGTTTTTGGAGGTTTAGATTCTGGTGTTTCTGAAAATACTACTACTATTTTCTTAGAAAGTGCCTACTTCAATCCAGTTTCTGTAAGAAAAACAGCTAAAAGACACGGTTTAAATACAGACGCTTCTTTCCGTTTTGAAAGAGGAATTGATCCAAGTATTACCGAATATGCTTTAAAACGTGCTGCTTTATTGATTCAGGAAGTAGCCGGTGGCGAAATTACTTCAGATATTATAGACATATATCCTAAGAAGATAGAAGATTTTAGTGTTTTCGTAACTTTTGATAAAATCAACAGAGTAATTGGTGAAGAATTGAAAAAAGAAACCATCAAAACCATTTTAACTTCATTAGAAATCAAAATCAATAACATTACTGAATCTGGTTTAGGATTGACCATTCCTTCTTACAGAGTTGATGTACAAAGAGAAATTGATGTTATTGAAGAAATTCTTCGTGTGTATGGTTACAACAGCATAGGTTTTAGTACCAAAGTGAGTGCTACTATTGCAAATTCTCCAAGAACTGAAGAATATAAAATCCAAAATATCATTTCTGACCAATTGTGTTCTCAAGGATTTAACGAAATGATGGCTAATTCTTTAACTTCTCCAGAATATATAAAACTATCGGAACAGTTGATTGAAAATGAAACTGTTACTATAATTAATCCTCTAAGTAATGAACTTTCTGCGATGAGACAATCGTTATTGTTTTCTGGTTTAGAAGCAATTTCATTCAACATTAATCGAAGAAAAACTAATTTACGTTTGTACGAATTTGGAAAATCATACCATAAAGTAGAAAATGGGTACGATGAAAGAAAGCATTTGTGTTTATATCTAACAGGAAATAAAACAGCCGAAAGTTGGAATACAACGGTTTCAAAAACAGATTTCTTTTTAATGAAAGGTTATGTAACCGCATTACTTACTCGTTTAGGATTAGAACAAAAAGTAGGTTCATTACCTGTTACAAATGATGTTTTTTCTGAAGGATTAGCATTGGCTATTGGTAAAGAAATTATTGCTGAATTTGGAATCGTAAAAAAATCCATTTTAAAAGCTTTTGATATTAAACAAGAAGTAGTTTATGCCGATATCAATTGGATGGCAATTCAAAAATACGTTTCAAATAAGTTGAAATTAGTTGAAATCTCAAAATTCCCAGAAGTAAGAAGAGATTTGGCTTTATTAATTGACAAAGAAATTACTTTTGAAACGATATATAAAATTGCTAAACAAACAGATAAAGCGCTAATCAAAGAAATTAGCCTTTTTGATGTTTATGAAGGGAACAACTTGCCAGAAAATAAAAAATCGTATGCAGTAAGTTTTATCATGAATGATGAAAAGAAAACTTTAGATGAAAAACAAATTGAAAAAGTTATGCAAAAACTTCAAGCCAATTTTGAAAGAGAAGTTGGAGCTACTTTGAGATAAAATTTTCATCTTAAAAAGTTATCTGCTTTAAAACTTAATCTTTAAATAAAAATTAAAACCCATAATTCTATTTTTTAAATTAAAAATAAATTATGGGTTTATTTATTAAAATACTCTATACTTACAATTTACTAATAAAATTACTATACAAATCTTTGTATTGATAGCCTGATTCTACTCGGTTTTTCGATAGTTTTTTATATTCAACCAAAGCCCAAAGAATGAATTCTTTCATAAAATAAGCATCTTCTTTAGAGGTTTCTGGTTGATACTTTTTAACCAAAACATCCAAAGGTTTTACTTCGTCTAGTATTTTTTGATATTCAGCATTACTTTCATCATCTAACAATTCAAAACCACTTTCGTTGAAAAACCATTCTAGTAAATCCGTGTAAGCGTTTTTTTCATTTTCTTTTTCCAACTTTTCTATTTTAGGAAAATATCCGGGAAATAAAGTATGAATAGCATCACCAATTAAATATTGAGCAACCGTAGCTGCACCTTCTTGTTCACCCTCATAAACCAACTCCACTTTTCCTGTAATGGCTGGAATTATTCCCATAAAATCAGATAATCTTACAGTTGTTTTTTCTTCACCAGCTAATAAAGTTCTTCGTTCAGCAGTAGAAATTAAGTTTTCAAAAGCTGTAATACTCATACGAGCTGAAACTCCACTTTTAGCATCAATAAACTCACTATCTCTAGCTTCAAAACCTATTTGTTCTAACAAATCTTTGGCTAAACTTGGCACATGAACTGTTTCTGATTGATTTGCATCTAATTTTGATTCTTGTTGTGTAATAGTTCTAGCAATTCCAATACTTTCAGGATAATGTGTTAAGATTTGTGAACCAATTCTGTCTTTCAAAGGTGTTACAATACTTCCTCTATTGGTATAATCTTCAGGATTTGCAGTAAAAATAAATTGCAAATCTAAAGGCATTCTCAATTTAAAACCACGAATTTGAATATCACCTTCCTGCAAAATATTAAATAACGCAACTTGAATTCGAGCTTGTAAATCGGGTAATTCGTTTATTACAAAAATACAACGATTGGCTCTTGGTATCATTCCAAAATGAATTACTCGTTCATCAGCATAATTTAGTTTCAAATTGGCTGCTTTTATCGGATCAACATCACCAATTAAATCCGCAACAGTAACATCTGGAGTTGCTAGTTTTTCAAAGAAACGCTCACTTCTGTGCAACCAAGTAATTGGAGTATTATCTCCTTTTTCTTCAATCAAATCTTTGGCAAATCTCGAAATCGGATTTAAAGGATCGTCATTAATTTCTGAACCTTCGACTACTGGAATATATTCGTCCAAAAGTTCAATCATTTTTCGAGCCAAACGTGTTTTTGCTTGACCACGAAGTCCTAATAAGTTAATATTATGTCTGGATAAAATAGCACGTTCCAATTCTGGAATTACAGTGTTTTCAAAACCATGAACTCCTTCAAAAGTAGTTTCACCTGCTTTTATTTTGTTTCGTAAATTGTTTCTTAATTCGTCTTTTATGTTTTGGGATTTGTATCCTGATTTTTTTAATTCGCCTAATGTTTTTATTTCTTTCATATTATTTTTTTTTTGCCACAAAGGCACTAAGTCACAAAGTTTTTATTATATTTTATTATTTAAAATTTGATTTATGCAAACTGAAAACTGAACACTATTTTATTTTTTTCTTTCTATTTGCTTCATAATCTTGAAAAATCATTTCTCCTAAACCTTTCAGACCTGTGTAAAATGCTTTTCCTTGATTGGCTTCTGTAAAATGATTTACAAATTGCTGTAAATAAGGATCTTTAGCAATCATAAACGTAGTGATTGGAATGTGCAATTTTCGAGCTTGAGCGGCTTGGTTATAGCATTTATCTACAATATATTGATCTAAACCATTGCTGTTCATGTAATATTCTCCATTTTTCTCACGAACACAACTTGGCTTTCCATCAGTAATCATGAAAATTTGTTTGTTGGTATTTCTTTTTCTGCGAAGAATATCCATGGCCAATTGTAATCCTGCAACAGTATTGGTATGAAATGGTCCAACTTGCAAATAAGGTAAATCCTTGATTTGAATCGTCCAAGCATCATTTCCAAACACTAAAATATCTAAAGTATCTTTTGGATAACGAGTTGTGATTAATTCAGCTAAAGCCATCGCAACTTTTTTGGCTGGTGTAATTCGGTCTTCACCATAAAGGATCATGCTGTGTGAAATATCAATCATCAAAACCGTACTCATTTGAGATTTGTGATGACTTTCTTCCACAATTAAATCGCGTTCAGTAAGCATAAACTCACCTACTCCATTGTTTACTTGTGCATTTTTAAGACTTTCTGTTAATGAAATTTGCTCTACTGAATCGCCAAAGTGAAATTCACGAAAATCACCTGTTTGCTCATCACCTTTTCCTGTTTGCTTTGATTTATGATTTCCTGAAGAAGCTTTTTTAAGATTTCCAAAAATTTGATCTAAAGCAGCTTGTCTGATAGCTCTTTCTGTTTTTGAAGTGATGCCCAATCCACCAGTTCCATCAGGTTTTAGTTCTTCTTTGATGTATCCTTTTTTCTTTAAATCTTCAATAAAATCATCAATAGTATATTCTGGTGTGGTTAATTTATATTCAACATCTAGTTGACGTAACCAATCTATTGCTTCATCAAAATCTCCAGAAGTGTGTGTAATTAATTCCTTAAAAATCGTAAACAACTTATCGAAAGGTGACTCGTAAGGTGCTTCGTAATTCTTAAAATAAAATCCTGATTTATTCACTTTATTCATAGTCATAAAATTAAGAATAAATGACTAAAGAAAATTATAACGAGTATTAATATTTAGTTAAAGGTATAAAGACTTTAATTCAATTAAAACTTCGGTTAAGACTTTATTATCAATCTTACTTAAGTCATCAAAACGAAGAGAAGCAACCAACTTTCTGTCTTTGTCAAACATGAGATTTCTGTGCTTTTTTAAAAGATATCCTTTCATAAAGCACAAATCAATTGCCTTTTCTTTTTTTAAGATATTAAGATAACAAAATGGTTTTTTCTTGTAGTAATAGAAAGGTAATTTCCATTTGAATAACAATTCAACTTCAGGAACATTTTTTTCAATAACTGCACAAATATGTAACATTAATGATTGAAAATGCTCCGATTGTTTTAAAATATGTTCTTCAGCTGGTTTCATTATTCTTTTCCAATAGTTGCTATTTCATTTTTACTTTTTGATTTTGAAATTAATCTATTGCTATATTTAAGTAGACTTATTGAACCCCAAAAAAACAAACTCAAACCTATAATAGAACCAATAATATAACCTACTAAAAAGGCAGAGTCTTCTTTTGAGTTTTTAATTATACCCGTTATTGCAGTTACTATTGACATACTAGATATTATAAGTAATACTACACTTATTCCTTTTAAAAAATATCCCAAAATCTTCATAATTACTTTTTTTTCAAAAATAGTCAAAAAAAATAGTTCTACATTCAAAAATAATTATTTACTTTGCATTTCAAAGTACTTTAAAATGGAAAACGAAAAATATCTTCAAGACATTGCTGAAATAAAAAACATGATGAACAAATCGTCGCGTTTTTTATCATTAAGTGGATTATCTGGCATTTTAGCTGGTTTTTATGCTTTAATTGGAGCTTTTTTAGCCAATAACATTATCAAGTATACTTATGACTCGAGATATGTTATTGTTAGAGGCAAAATGAATTCAGAATCAACAGAAAATGCAATAAAACAATTGTTTATTATTGCTGCAGTTGTTGTAATTTTATCCATCATAACCGGAATTGTTTTGAGTTCTACAAAAGCCAAAAAATTAGGTGAGAATCTTTGGGATGTTTCTTCAAAAAGATTGGTGGTTCAATTTTCAATTCCGTTAATAAGTGGTGGTTTGTTTGCTTTGGCTCTACTCTATCAAGGTTATTATGGTTTAATTGCACCTGTTACCTTGATTTTTTATGGCTTAGCTTGTGTGAATGCGAGTAAATACACTTTAGGTGATGTAAAATATTTGGGCTTAACGATGATTGTATTGGGATTAATCTCAACCTTTTTTGTAGGTTATGGCTTATTCTTTTGGGCAATTGGTTTCGGATTATGTCACATCGGTTATGGATATGTTATGTATCGAAAATATGACAGAAAATGAGTTATGAGTCGTTAGTTATGAGTTAGTAATTATACCTTTTAACCTCATAACCTTTTAAACTTTTAACACAAAAAAAAATGAAAAATATCATACAAAACATAAACAAAGCCTTTGATCACCGAATTCGTCTTGGGATAATGTCTGTATTGATGGTGAATGAAAGTGCTGATTTTTCTACTTTAAAGGAATTATTAGGAGTAACTGATGGAAATTTGGCCAGTCATGCTAAAGCTTTGGAAAATGAAAATTATATAACTGTGGAAAAACAATTTATTGGCAAAAAACCCAATACCAGCTACATTGCTACAAGAGAAGGAAGATTAGCCTTTAACAATCATATTAACGCCCTTGAAAAATTAATCTCAAAATCATAAACATTTTTTTATCCATTTACTTTGAATTTCAAAGTACTTTTAAATACTAAAATATGAAAGAAATAATCATCGAAAAACTGTACAAAATTGTAAAAGTTCCTTATGAATTTTTATTCAAAAATGCTGCTCCTTGGGAAATTAATATTTCGGATTTTATAAATCTTCCCGATGACAGTTTGGGATTTCATTTAGGCTGCTTTCTACTAAAATACAATTTAGAACCGCAACCAAGATTGGAAGAACACGACATCTATCACGTTTTAACAAATACTGGAGTTTTGGTTACTGACGAAATTAACATGCAATTCTATTTACTAGGAAATGGCAAAAAATCACCTTTTGTATTTATGGTTATTGCAACTGGTTTGGTCTTCTACCCTTTTCGATTCAAAACATTTATCGAATCTTATAAAAAAGGAAAACAAGCCCATCAATTTTATCATTTGGATTTTTTGAAGATGCTTCCTGTTCCATTGGCAAACATTAAATCAACTTTTAATATTTATTAACAATAAATCAATAAAAATCATGGAAAAAATATTAAAAAAGCCATTTTATCAAAAAAATTATATCCCAATTTTATCCTTTACAATTGGTACAGTTTTATTGCTTTTATATGCATTAACCAAAATTAATATATTTCCAATTATAGGTCTTTTCTATGTTTATTTAGCTGTTATTACTAATTGTTGTTATCTAATTGCGATAGTAATACTACACTTCATTAAAAAAAGAAATAACAAAGAAACATTTACAAGAATAGGAATTACTTTATGCAATATTCCAATAACTATTTTTTATATGTATTTAGTTTTTAACGTAATACATTAACCACAAAAACTTTTAAAAATTTAAACACATAACCTTTTAACCATTTAAAAAAACATCATGGAAAATCAAACTCAAAACCTGCAACAAAAACCTTCGTTCTTTCAATCCAACACAGCCAAAATGATAATGGTTGGTTTATTATGTCTATTCCTATTAATTCCTTTAGAATTGGTCAAAGGATTAATTTCAGAACGTTCACAACGCAAAAAAGAAATGACTCAAGAAGTCAATACACTTTGGGGTTCAGACATTAAATTTTATGGTCCAATATTGAGTATTCCTTATTATAGTTTTGAAACTATTGAAGTAGTTGATGCCAATTCGCAACGTACAACACAAACGAAAAAAGTGATAAAAAATGCTTATTTTTTTCCTGAAATTTTGAATAATTATTCGAATATTAAAAAAAGTCAGCCTTTAAAAAGAGGATTATATGAAAACGTTGTTTTTACTTCAACAATGGATTTTAACGGAAATTTTGAAAAACCAAATTTTGATAAATTAAATATCAATCCAGAATCTGTCATTTGGGAAAAAGCAACTGTTATTGTCAATACAACCAATTTGAAAAGTATCAAAAGTGATTTGAAAATTTCTTTGAATGATCAATTTTTCTCATTTGAATCAAAGTCTAATAATCAATCAAATTATGGTGTTTTAGAGTCAAATCAGTTTGATTATAATACATTACAAAATCAAGATAAAATCAACTTCAAATTTCAAATGAAGTTTAATGGAAGTGAAAGTGTACAATTTATTCCTATTGGAAAAACCACCAATGTAAAAATTGATTCCGATTGGAAATCACCAAGTTTAATGGGAACTTTTGCTGCCAATGAAGAAAATAAAAAAGTAGATAGCACGGGTTTTCACGCAGAATGGAAAGTATTAGAAATCAACAGACCATTTTCGCAACAGTATGAAGAAAGCGTTCCTAACTTAAATGAGTATTTATTTGGAGTGCGATTATTGGAAACTGTAGACCAATACCAACAAAATGAAAGAGCTTCAAAATATGGGTTTTTGGTTATTGGATTAACGTTTTTAGTGTTCTTTTTGATCCAATCGATTAGTAAAATCAACATTCATATTTTTCAATACACGATGATTGGATTGGCTTTAGTGATGTTTTATACCTTATTGATTTCGATTACAGAACATTCTACATTTTCATTAGCTTATTTAATCGCAGCAATTGCTGTAATTGTGATGATTGTACTCTATTCAATTTCCATTTTAAAAAATAAAAAATTTCCAATGTTTATTGGAGTTTCATTAACTGCCTTATATAGTTTTATATTTGTTATTATTCAGCTAGAAGATTATGCTTTATTAGTTGGAAGTATTGGATTATTCGCAATTTTAGGAGCTGTAATGTACTTTTCTAAAAAGATTGACTGGAATAGTTAGTTTTAGTTGACTGTTGTCAGATAACAATTTAAGGAAAAACCACAAATTCATAAATTTTATTCTTTGAATTTGTGGTTTTAATTTTTAAAAAAATCCATTAAAATAATCGCAACCGTTGTTAAAACCATCACGATTAATAAGATTGTAAAATATAACTTTTGGACCTTTTTATTTTCTTTATAATCATATGAAGGAATCGTTTCAGTACTAGCTATTATTTCATTTTTTATTAACAATTCATTGATTTTTGCTCTGTCTTTATCTAATAAAAAATAAAGAAATTCATTTGTTAAATCATTATTGTAATATGAAATATTGTTTTCAATCAATAAATGTTGAAACAGAATTTTATCTTTAAATAAAATATTTAGTTTAAAATGCTCTTGAAATTTTATTTCTATATTATTCATTTTAAATCTGATTTATTTTTTTCTTTTCTAAAACTGCCAACTAAAAACTGCCAACTAAAAACTGAACACTGAACACTGAACACTGAACACTTATTTCCCGTCAACGTAATCTTGTAAATAAGCAAAACGTTCCGTTAATTTTCCGTTTTCTGTTACTTTAGCTCTTGCTAAAACACCATCTTTATCCTCATTAAAAAAAGCTGGAATTACTCTTTCTAAGAAAACTTCACCAAAACCTTCACTGGCATCTTTGGGCAATTCGCAAGGCAAATTATCCACAGCCATAACCACTACAGCAGATGGATGCGAAAACGGTACTTCCTTTTCTTCGCTAGCTAAATAACCGTATAAAGGCTCTGCAATTGTACTTGCTCTAATGGTACAAGCAATTGGTCCATTAATATCACAAGAAATATCTGCTACCACTTTTAATTTGCACTTTGGAGATTTTAGCATTGCTTTACTCAAGATAATTGGGGCGCCATTACCATAAAAATGTCCAGCCATAAAAATATCAGAAACATTGGCAAATCTTTCAAAATCAGACTCGTATTCATTTGGGTTTTTATAGAAGTCACTTTTATCTAAAACTTGTCCGTCTTTTCTTTTATTATAATCTAAAACATCAATAAAAGTATAAACGGGTGCATCATATTTTTTAGTCAGATAATCCGTAACTGATACTTGTTTCATTTTCATGGCATCTAACATTTCTTTAGCACCGTAAGCTACTTTTCCACTTCCTGTTAAAACAATTTTTATATTTGGTAATTGATTTCTTCGTAACCTTTCAATTAAAGCCTTTTGATCGGGTAAAGTTTCTGCTTTAGCTAAATTAAATAATTCATATTTCATTCCGAAAGCTCTAATTCCATTGTACGCACCAACAATTCCAGCATAACGCCCAAAACCAATTAAACGATTATTATCTTGATTTACAATTGTTTCATGATCGTACAACTCGATATTTTTTTCTAAAATAGCCAGTAATAAACTTCTGTTATAAGGTTGTTTTTTTATAGTATGAGAAAAGAAAAAATATTTTTTATTGGGGATTAACGCATCCAAAGGAACTTCTTTTACACCAATTAAAACATCGCAATCATCCATGTTTGAGGTAACTTCAAATCTTTTTTCTTTATATTGTTCATCAGAAAATATTCTAACATCAGAAGACTCAACTTTTATTTCTGCCTGTGGAAATTCATTTTTTAAAACTTCCAATCTATAAGGAGAAAATACTACTCTTCTATCTGGTGGGTTTTTGCGTTCTTTTATGATTCCGAATTTCATTGGTGCTGAATTTTGTTCAACATCTTTCGATGTTTATTTTTATTAATTTAAGATTACAAATATAGCTTTTGAATAACTAGTAACAAAAGATTTTTTAATTGAAAAATTAGTAGTAATTTTGGCCCAGTTTTAGTACTACCATTAGAGGTATTCACTGCCTTCTAATAACTGAGCACTTAATACTTAAAAAAGGGGTCGACTGGTTTTGACAGCGAGTGGAATTAACTAGTAAGCACGTCGAGCATTGTATGTTTTGCTCGTAAATCCAAACGTACAAATCTATACACGGCGAAAATAATTACGCTTTAGCTGCATAATCTGAATTATAGTAAGATAGTGCCACGTTCCTACTAGGTAGGAAAGCTGGATTCTCCTTAAAAGCCTTGGTTTATGGCGTTTAGTTTAGGAGAACCGTAAAAGTAAACCTAGAAACGGTAATACTTTAAATCCGTTTTGAACTGGTAAAGTTAAGCAAAGAGTGGTTGTTTTTGACCTAGCTTTTTGTCGAAAATCTAATCAAAAACTAAGCGCGTAGAAAGCTTTTTGATTGCTTGTTTGGACCCGAGTTCGATTCTCGGCGACTCCACAATAAACATTGATTATCAATGTTTTACAAATTTTACACCCA
Source organism: Flavobacterium sp. (assembly GCF_965657075.1). Taxonomy (GTDB): domain Bacteria; phylum Bacteroidota; class Bacteroidia; order Flavobacteriales; family Flavobacteriaceae; genus Flavobacterium. The sequence continues at coordinate 254,481 of NZ_CBFHMV010000002.1, read as the reverse complement.
ATTTTACACCCAATTATGTAAAGTTGGGTGTTTTTTGTTTTAAGCGCATTTGATATAATCTAAGTGCTAAAAACTTAATTATTGCTTTTGAATTTTACAATAATTTCTTCAATATCCTCTTTTATGAATTCCCAATATTTGCCTTTGAAACAAATAGGATTGAATTCATCATCTGCTATGCTAAAATCAGTAAAATTTTGAATAATCAAATCTCTGTCGTGGGTATACGGATATCTTTGTTCGTGTAAATCTAACATTTGGGATAAACTATAATTTTCAAATAATTCATGTAAATCCCAAAAATCTTTTTTTCTACCACCTCTCTGGACTACATCTAATTTCATAGCAATGATTTCTTCTATTGTAGCCATTCGAATGGTATCTTCTAAATAAATGGGTTGAATAAATTTGTCGGTATAAAAAATATCCAACTTTAAAGCATTGTCTATATCCTTCCCTATCAGGTATGATTTTCCTATTCCTGGAATAATATTCGAAAGGTGGTCAATATACTTAAAATTGGTCTGTAAATAATTCTGAATGGCATCAAAATCTATTTCACCATATTCAGCATCGCTAAAAAGGTCTATATCTATAGATTCCCTGTGTCCAATTTGTAAACTCAATGATGTTCCACCAACTAATCTAAAGTTTTCAAACTCTTTAGCTGCCATCAATTGAAGCAATCCTTCTTTTAATAAATTGTTTACAGTTTTGTAGTAAAGCATTATTGCTATTTATTTTTATAGATAGTATATGGTTTTCCTGCTGATGTATAAAGTGCTGTGTTTATTTTTTCAGCACCATAAAAATGAATTAGTTCTTGCTTTTCAGTTTCATTTCCACGTTCAAAAATTCTTCTGATAACAGCTTTATAATGCTTATCCCAATCAATCATGGAAATATCGGTATCCCAAAATAATGATTTTCTAATTAAAGCTAAATTAGGAGTGTTATCTTCTCTTTTTTGTTTTTCCTCATTAATATCGAAATATGTTTGAAGTATTGCTAGTGTACCTTCTTCTAAACCAAGTCTTTCTTCAATCTTAAGCGCTAATGCTGTATTCAACTTGCGCTTCCCTTTTGTAATTGCATTAAGTGTTTGTGGATGTTCCCCAATAGATAAGGCAAACGGTCTCTTATGGAGCGCTCTTTTTTTAAATTCTCGCTCCAAAATAAATCCAGGGTGTATGCCTTTGTATTTTTCTAAATAGGTATTCATAGTACAAATGTAAACAAATTTGTTTACATATTGCAAAAATGTTGCCAGAGTTTCTATTCACTAAAAATTATTTTACATCAGATTTTAATTTATTAATTAATTTAATAACCGTCTCAAATGCTGCTAGAATTTGCTTCTCTGAAGGAACGTAAACCAGCTGTGCGAAGTATACAGCTCGCTCTGCGAATGTCTCCAGACTTCTATTGCTGCGAAGTCTGGAGACATTCGCAGAGCCTCACGTTTTTATTGAACACTTCGGACAGCTGGGGATAATAGTCTGTTAATAATTACTTTTAAAATACCAATAAAAGCCATTACCACATAGATAATGCTTTCACAAACTTTAGTTTATCAAAATCCTAACTTAGTTTGTTTTTCTTTCTCTAGTAAAGTCTTTTCAAACCAATCTAAACTTTTACCATTCTTTCCAAGTTCCGCTTCTAATGATTTCTTGATATTTTCCAAAGTTTTCGATTGTTGTTTGATTTTCTGAATAACTATCGAAAAATCTCCGTAATTCAAGTATTCTTTTAATTCTTTCGGACAATTCATCTCCTGCTTGTATGTCTCTACTGTTAATTCTTTCAACGATTTGATCGTATTTCCTTTCAAAATCGCTTCGTATTCCATCTTCAACTTCGGCTTGGAGTTTTCTATAATTATTGATTTTTGATTCCAACTGAATTCTAAGTCTTTCAAAATTTTCGAGTTCTTCTTTTTCAAGTCGTTTAAATTCTGATTCAATTGATTTCTCTTCTCTTGTAAAATTGTTTTTAAAGGTTGTGTTTGATTCAATATCTCTTGTAATTCTAACTTCTTGATTTGTGATACCTTCTTGCTCTGATTCAATATTTCTTCCTTTGTTGACAAGTTCTCGTTTAGTTCTTTCAAATTCTCCTCTAATATCTTCTTCTCTTCTCCTAAACTCTTCTCTAATGTTTTCTTCAGTTCTTCCAATTTGCTGTCTAAACTCAATTTCCCTGTCAATATCTCTTCTCTTTTCAATAATTCCCCATCTCGTTGTAGTATATCTTTCTTCCAAGTTTGTAGAATATTTTTGAAATTTTTGCTTTTCTCTATCAAGTTTTTCTCTTCTTTCTCCAAGTTCTGAATGTATTTCGCTTTCAATGTTGCTTTGTATTTCGTCCAGTCTTGCTCGTTCTCTTGTTGTAGCTTCCTCAATACGCTGTATTTCTCGTTCAAAGAGTTCTTCAACTCTTCTGTACGATTGAGATTCCATGCATCGGTTAATTGCCCGTATAAGATTGCCAATTTGCGCTGCTCTACACTTGTAAGATTCTTCGAAAAGCTTTCTTTGCTCTTCATCAATTGATGGTATTCCCTCTGAATTTCCAGAGGTAATTGAAATATATTCGGTGTTGGATTCGATTTCATTATAAGTCCATTTTATATTTGAAACTTTACTAATAGCTTTTTCTATTTCTTCCTCAGGTTTTTTAGGAACAATTATTTGTACTGTATTAATGCCTAAACGTTGCAGTTTATTTAGTTTATTTATATCAGGTTTATGAGTTACTACAAATTCTAAAAACAATATGGGTTTATCATTTTCATCATAGAAAACCGCATCAGGTCTAATCCAAAGATAACGTTCATCTACTTTTATATTTCTGCCACTATGAATAATACCATCCTCATCTTCACAAAAAGTCACCTCTCTATCAACACGATGAGCTACTATAGTTTTAGCATCTTCTAATAAAAAAGGATAACCTTCAATGTCCTTTGGAGGATATTTATAAACCGCAGGGACTTTGATAGTTTTTGTTCTTAAAAAATAATTGAACGCTAACTTTTCTCGATATTCTTTACTACTGTATACGCACTCAACCTTACTTTTATCTACATCTTTTACATGATGTCTAAAATAAGATTGATGTTTAGGGTTTTTAAACTTTACTGCCTGCATTTCTTTAGTACAGCCCATACAAAAATACCCTTTTGCACCGCTTTCTGCAATGTTAATATGAATCGGGTTTTCTTTTATATCAAATGCCCAATCATTGTCCTGTTCATTATATTTTGAATTAATTATATTCAAATTATTATTTCTTTAATTCTCTATTTAAAATTTTCCAATGTCTTTTAGTTTGCTGCTTAATTTTATTATTAATCATAATGTTAGCAGCTTTAAAAGCATAAGATAAAAAGTTACCCCAATTGTAATATTCTGATTTTAAAAACTTTTTTTCTTTTTCATTCCAAATATATTTTCTTGTTCTTTTTGCACCAATGTAGGAATGTCTTTTAAATAGCCTTCTTTTAAAAATTTCTTTTTTTGTTTTTTTGCTATAATATTTAGCTCTTCTAACTCCACGCTTCATTTTTCTGTAATATCCTGAAAGACTTGCAGATTTTAATAGAACAGTTTGACCATCAAATTCAAACCCTAAATAAATAAAATTTTTATGCCAATTAATTGTTTTACCGTTCTGATATTCTTCGCCACATTGAAGTTTATCAATTTTATATTCAAATCGAAAAATCTGTGTTTTTGATGGTTGTATTTCAAGTTTATATTTTTTGATTTCTGAATATACTAAGTCGATTAATTTTGATTTTTGATTGAGTGGACATACTACTATCATATCATCAGAATATCTTCTATAAATTCCTCCAATATTTGTAACAAAATCATTTATTAATTTATCGAAATGCAATAAATACATATTAGCCAAAACAGAACTTATTGGAGAACCTTGTGGAATACCAAAATTTCTATAAACAACTTTCTTATTGACAATTTTTGTTTTTGATGGTTTTAATAATTTATTTTTAACTTTTAAAAATTCCTTTTCTGTACAAAATGCTATTGCATCTTGGTCTCTTAAAAATTTAATTTTATCAATTTTTTTTCTTTTTCTTTTAAGTTTAACACCCAATTTATTTATTTTTTGGGTGTGGATTTTATCCTTAAACTCTTCAAAAATATCAACAATATCTACATGACTAAACCGAGTTATGTTTTTATAAACATTAAAATGATCATCAGGTAACTTTACAACATTTAAAACATCACACCAAACATCTCTTAACAATTCATGGTGTAGATTATCAAAAAAACTAGTAATATCAAAAGCAATTACAGAAAACTCTTTTTTATCATATTCTATAATATGTTTAAAAACATCATTAGCAAAATCGATATTACATTTATTTGAACTATCTTCTTTATCAGGATTTATTGGAACAGAACGATATGCATTTACAACATCTTTTAAACCAAAATCGGAAAGTTTAGTTTCGTACTTTTCATTTAATTGAAATGCATAATAACTGAATATTAATGAATCTAGATGACTCGCATAAAAGAGTTCTCGTTTTTTTTCATTCGGATTTCTAACTGTTTTTTTACCATTAACTAAGACAAATTCAATTTTACCATTTGTTGCGTTGTATTTTTTTCTGAACTTTTTTACTCTCGCAGTTCTGTGAATAAATGGCAAAAAAGCATGTCTTGCAACTTTTTCTATTGAAGTTACATAAGGTTCAATCCATTTAAGTCTATCACTAGGATTTAAAGGTAAACCAATATGTGGATACCTTTTGAGTTTGAACCAATCTTTTTCTTTTTTGTTAACCATTTTTATTCTTTAAAAAAGTGAGCAGAGAAGACCCAATGCGAAGCTTGCTTTTAGAATCTGTTGCCAAATTCCCGAAGTATGCATGCTTTTTCGACACCTAAATGCCGCTCCGACTCAAACTGGGTAGCTAAATATTAATTGTATATTTGTATCTAAAATCAAATAGTATGACCTTAAATAAACATTCAATCGTAAAGGTTGCCCCAACTGTAATTAAACTGTTGGTTAACATAGTTTCCTTACTAGGAGTTGAAATGAATAACTCACTAATTTGGATTTCTGAAATACTTTACCCTCAATCGTTTACTTTTAACTTGCATTAACTATCAAATTGAGCACCTAATGGCTAATACCTTAAAACGCACACTTCAGCTCTTCAACTGCTCACTAATTTTTATATATTTTATATTCAAATTTATCTATAATAATTATTCTTTAAAATTATACTTCCTACAATTCAATTCTATCAATCTCCCTCATAATCCTATCCGTCTCAGTCAAAGCAACAATAATCTTTTGATAATGAAAAATATCATCAAAGCTTAAGGTTCTGTCTTTTCTATCTTTTAGCCATTTTTGAGCAGGTTGGTAGCCACCAATGTAGAAATTCCAAGCTACTTCTGGAACGTTTTCAAAGTATTGGGTATCGTTGATATATACTTTTCCGTTATCGTATTTTGGTTTTCCTACCACATTATCTCCATCAATAGGATATTTAGTAATGTAGTTTTCGGTTTTATCGCTTTCTAATAAATGTATTTGTCTTAATTGGCTACCTAAATCTACCAAATCAAAAAAGGTTTTTTGGTCTTTTGGATAAGGTACTCTTGGAAAATCGATTTTTAAAAACTCTTTGTATTTTTCTCTATACGTTGGACTATGCAACACAGCATAGATGTAATCTAAAATGTCTATTGGAGAAAACTCCTCTTTGTTATGCTGAACTTGTTTCAGCATCTCATCTGTTACAAACGCTAAGCCCAATTGCTTTGCCATAGTATTTACAATTTCCATATTAAGATTTGGAACTCGTGTTGTACTTTGCTCAAAAGCATCTTGTTGTCCTGTAGTTTCTGGATAAAGGTAAAGAGGGAAGTGATTAGGATTAGCATTCGCAGTTTCAATTACATGTAAATCACTTAAATTTTTTGTTATAAAAAAATGAGAAATATTATCAATTTTAATTTGTCTGTTAGTAATTAAACATAAATTATCCTTATTAACAATATGTTTAAAAACGTCATATCTTGGACTTTCAATAAACCCTTTTGTTTTACCTGTGTAATATGTAAACCTTTCATCAAAAGCTCTGTAAGTAATTGGCTGAATTTTGTTAATATCAATTCCTGCAGAATTTATATCTTTTTGCGCCAAATTGATCTTCCAATCTCTTGAATCTATTGGTAATTCAAATTTATTCTTAGCATCTAATTCTGATAATTCAGCAAATAATTTCACTTTATTAAATAATATTGATTTATCAAAATTTATTGTCAATTTATCTCTAGCGGTTTTAATTCCCATTGAGAAAATATTAAATAATTCGTCAAGCTTAAAACCCATGTCATAGTCCAACTTTCCTTCAAAATTTTTATTCACAAAATAATAATCTGAATTTCGTATTTCTAAACTATCCCATTTTATATTTTTAAATGAATTGGAATTCAAAATATCATACTTAAAATCTCTTTTTCCGTATAAATCATAATGAAAAATTTCACCCATTTCATTTTGTTTCTTTTTATCTGTTTTGACAAAAATATTAATAGAAACACCTTGCATAATATCAAATACATTTTGATCAGCAGAACCATCAGGGCAAACTTCTTTTTTCTTGGCATTTCCATGTAAATCAAGAATATAAATTTTGTCAAAACTTTCTAATAAATGTTTTCGCATTTGCCTATGTATAATTCCATCAATAAAACTATTATTAGAAATATAAGCTAAAACTCCACTTCCATTTTTATCAATAAAATGTTGACCAAAACGTATAAATTTTATATAATCATCAGAAAGTGGTTGTATGTTTCTTTCATTCAAATCTTTTTTATAATCAGCTGTTAAACTTTCAATCCATTCGCTTTTATTAGAACTACTCACACTATAAGGAGGATTTCCCATAACCACCATAACAGGTGCATCTCTTTTTATGGCATTGGCTTGGTCGGCTTCGTCACTCAACCAAGAACTAAAAAGAGTTTGCGTGTCTGGGTGGGCTTCTTCTAAACTGTTGGTTAAGAAAATTCTAAAACGTTGGTCGTCGGTTGGTTTATAACCTGTTTCAGTTAACAACATATCCATTTTTAAATGAGCCATAGCATAACTTGCCATTAGCAATTCAAAACCATTTAAACGAGGTATTAAATCGTTGGTTACATAATTGCTCCAAATTCCTTGTTGCCCTTCAAATTTTTTATAAATATGTCTAACCGTTTCGGCTAAAAAAGTTCCTGTTCCTGTGGCTGGGTCAAGTATTTGTACTTTATGTACTTCAACTTCGGTTTCCACTTCTTTAAGTTTAGCATCTTTACCTTTGGTTTGGGTAACGGCTTTTTGCTTAATTTTTATTTTGCTGGTATCGGCTAAACCTGTTTTTAAATTAAATTCGGTTTTTAAAATATCATCTACAGCACGTACAATAAAGTTAACAACAGGTTGTGGGGTGTACCAAACGCCTCTGGCTTTTCGCAACGCTGGGTTATATTCACCCAAAAAGGTTTCATAAAAATGCACTACTGGGTCTTCTTGTTTGGTGCTTTTACCAAAGTTTTTCATAATGGTTGCCACATCACTAGCCAAGAAAATAGAAACCAATTCTTCTACAATCCAAACCAAACGCGTGTCCAAATCATATCCAGCAATATCTTGAAACAGTTTTCGTAAAAACGGATTACTTTTCGGAATCAATTCAGCAGCTTCTTGTCGTGAAAAAGTAGGCAATGTAGGGTCATGATAACGAGCGGCAAACATTCCGTAAGCAATAGTTTGCGCATAAATATCGGCAAAAGCCTTATTGTCAATATCATGAATCAACATTTGTTGAAACGATAACATTTGACTTTTTAATTGGCTTCTGGTAGCTGTTTCATCATCATAATTCAAAGACTTTTCAATGATGTTTGCCATCAACTTGGCTTTTCCTGCCATCATTTGAGCCAATTTTGTAGGGCTTTTGATAGTCTGAGAAATAGTTTGAGCAAAGTTCTTTATTAGACTTTCAAATTGCTCAAAGTTTTCGGGTAATGCCATTATGATTCCGTTTTCTATTTTTGCTATGGCAATTTTTGTAACGAAATCTCCTTCTTTATAAAAATGAAAATCCAAATAATCCGTAAAAATAAGATTGGATAAACCTGCTTTGTATCGGTCAAATTGTTCTTTTTGCGTTTTACTATTCAAGTCAATACCAATGTCTTTGGCTTCAATATAACCAACAGGAACATCTTTTTTTGTCAATACATAATCAGGAGCACCACAAGCTACTCTTGCAGGTTCATTGGTAACTAAAACATCTGGCAAAATAGCCATGATAAGGTTTTGTAAATCACCTCTATAGGAATGTTCACGAGCATTACCTGTTTTGTAAAGGGTATTTATTTTATCAATGTATTGTTGTATTGTCATTTAGAGGATATTATTAACGTTCAAACCTAACCATTTTTAACGAATTTAACAACCGTTAAAAGACCTATTTTTGTAGCATAGAAGTCAAGAACTACAAAATTAAGCAAGCTTTTTTAATTTATATTACGGTTTTCCTTGTTTGGACAAATAAAAGAATTACTTTATACCTTATCCCATCGAAGTGTAGTTTTTTACTATTCGTATTTCGTTCGTGTTTCCTTCGTATTTCGTTCGTATTTCGTTCGTAGTTGTGGTACCCTTACTTGGTAACTAATTCCTATGCATTTGCCAAAAACGGGTGCTTTTGCAAACCAATTACGAACCAATTACGAACGAAATACAAAGCATTTCAAAACAAGTCATCTTAATCTTAATGTATAGCAACAGTATAGCAAAGGAATAGTAACGGTATAGCAAAGCCTAGGTTGTGGTACCAAGATCCCGCACGAATCCCTTAATGTGGTTCAAATTAATTTTGCAAATGGAAACACAATTATTTACTATTACATGGTTATCGGATAAAAAGTAAACAAACGCAGCAGATTTTATAAACCGCTGCAACTATTACTCCCTAATATTTTACAACTCTACTTTTAAGAATCATAATTACCTCACAAATATGTAGTTATATTTTTTTATTAACTAATAGAAAAAAAATAGTACTTTTATTAAAAAATAGTTGATAATGATAACTAATTATAAAACTTATTTTTTAGTACTTCTTTTTTTAGGAAGCATTCAAAATATTATTGCACAAGATATTTTTGATAATCTAATAATAAAAAAAACGCTGTCTCAAAATTGGGAATTAGATAGCATAGACAAAAAAGGAACTTTTAAATTAGTTTCTTATAAACCAATTTATGTCACCGCAGGAAGATGGACAAGTAGTCCAAATTCTAAACCTTACAGCGAAAATCCTGACTATTCTGCAACAGAAATTGATGATTACAACAGCTTTGAAGCTAAATTTCAAATAAGTTTTAAGACAAAAATAGTACAATCTGCTTTTTTTGGTTTAGGTGATATTTGGGTTGGCTATACTCAAAAAGCACATTGGCAAGTCTACAATAAAAAATTTTCAAGAGCTTTTAGAGAACTTAATTATGAACCTGAAATTATTTTTAATTTTCCATTAAAAACTAAATTATTCACAGGAAATATTAGAAATGTAGGATTTGCATTGAATCACCAATCCAATGGAAAAGATTTACCTAATTCGAGAAGTTGGAACAGAATTATATTTAATATGGGTTATGAAAGTGATGATTGGATTGTTAATTTTAAACCGTGGATTAGGTTAAAAGACGAAGATGATGAAAATCCTGAAATCACAAAATACATTGGTAATTGTGAAGTTTATGTGGGTTATCATTACTTGAAACATGAATTTTATGCTATTGGAACTCATCCGTTAACGTCTTTAAAATATGGTGGAATTCAATTAAATTATGTCTTTCCAATTAAAGGACATATTCGTGGACAAGCACAATTTTTTCATGGTTATGGTGAAACTCTTTTGGATTATAATCACAAACAAACAACCTTAGGAATTGGATTTTCTTTTGCCAATTGGTAACAAAAATAGTACGATCAAATTATAAATAATTTAAATGAAAATGAAAAATATATTCATAACCTTACTTTTTATATCAACAACAAATTTTTTGTTTTCACAAACTGTTTCAGTGGATAGTTTGGCCTATTATGAAGGTCAAAAAGTAACCGTTTGCGCTAAAGTTGAAGGGGTATTTATTTCTCAAAAAGCTAAGAAAACTATTTTTATTAATTTTGGAAAACCCTTCCCTAATCAAAAATTTGTTGTGGTGATTTTTGAAAAAGATTTAGCTAATTTCAGTTACGATCCAGGTGTATTTTTGAAAGAAAAATCACTTTGCATTACGGGAATTATAAAGATGTTTAATGGTAAACCCGAAATTATTGCTACAAAAGAAGAACAAATTGCTATTCAGTAATATTGTTTCTATTTTTGCACTATGAATGATAATTTTACAAACGAATTTTTTGGAATAGGAATTCAAAATGGAAAAACTCCCGAAAATTTAGGCGTTTTGTGGCGTTCTGCTCAAAATTTAGGAGCAAGTTATATATTTACCATCGGAAATCGTTATGCCAAACAAGCTTCTGATACGCATAATGCTGTAAAATCCATGCCCTATTTTCATTATGATGATTTTGATGATTTTTTCAAAAATCTACCTAAAGGAGCAAGATTAGTAGGTGTTGAATTAGACGAAAAGGCAGAAGATTTAGAGACATTTCATCATCCAAGAAGGTGCGTTTACTTACTGGGTGCAGAAGATAATGGCTTATCCAAACAAGCTATTGAAAAATGCCATTTTTTAGTGAAGTTTAAATCAGAAAAAAGTTTGAATGTCTCGGTGGCAGGAAGTATTGTGCTTTATGATAGAGGAATTGATAAACCAAGATCGTAGTAGTTTTTACAGAGATTATTATATGTTTTGTTTTTTTTAGCCACAGATTTCACAGATTATCACGGATTTTTTTTTGATTAATTATAACTGTCTTTTACCTACAACCTATTACATACGAATGAAAAATGTGACTGAAAACTAAAAACTAATCAACTGGAAAACCAATCAAATTGGCTTCATAAGGAAATGCAAAATCATTGATATTACTTTTTGGGTTCAACCAATCTAATTCATCTTTTTGATTAAGAATTATAGGCATTCTTTTTTTATGATTGTGTATAAATTGCATGGTTTTATTGGTTTTAGTAGTAAGCATAGCATAGGTTTTTATAATTTCACCCGTTGCTGGATTAGTCCAATGATTATATATTCCGGCAAAGGTAAAAATTTCAGTATTTGAATTGATTTGATATTTCTGTTTGGCTTTTCCTTTTTCATCCAACCAATGCCATTCATAAAAAGCAGTTGCAATAATTAAACAACGATTATCTAAATAATTTTTAAAAGATGGTTTTTCGGTTATGGTTTCAATCTTTGCATTAAGTGTATTTTTTCTAAATTCTATTTCCTTTGTCCAACTAGGTAATAATCCCCAATGATAATCCGTTTCTATATGATTTGGATTCTTATCTAAAATTACAGGTATGTTTGGATGCGAAAATCCATTAATATAATCACTTTGGAGAAATAATTCAGGTTTATTTACTTCTGCATTAAAACGTTTTTTGACTATTGGTATTGGGTCTTTTTGTTGGGAATAAAAACACATAATATTTGGAATAAAAAAACCGAAACTTTCATTCCGGTTTTAATTAATTTATTTTTTATTTTTTACTTTACAGGTGTTTATTCCAAATAAAGTGTAAGCAGGACAAAATTGTACAGATGAAGTTATAACCATAGAAAGCCCTACAATTAAAGCAACCCACATCCAAACACCTTCAACAACATTTCCCATGACCAATAGTAATGCAATTATTCCAATTATAATTCGGAGAAATCGATCTCCATTACCTACATTTTTTTTCATAATTATGGTTTATTAGTTAGTTTTCAATTGGTTTTTTAGCTTCATTCCAGCCTATCATTCCACCATCTAAATCATACACTTGCTTAAAACCTTTATCTTTTAAAATTCCAGCAGCTTTTGCACTTCTTCCTCCTGCTTTACAATAAACCATTACGGGTTTTTCTTTATCTAAATTTTCAATTTTAGATTCAAAATCGTCAGAAGTTACATCCATATTTACAGCATTTGCAATATGTCCCTCAGAAAATTCTCTAGGAGTTCTAACATCTACGATTTGGCTTGTGGTCTCTTCCATTTGTTTTTCAAATCCGTTAGAATCAACTAAATTGACACCTTTTTGCTCTTTAGCGCATGAAAAAGTAAGTAAAATTACAAGTCCTAAACTCAAATATATTTTTCTCATTGTTTTTTTTATAAAATTAAGAAAAAAAAATTAATTCTTATGTTGATTAATAATTTCTATTAATTGATTTTTACTTAAAACCCCAGATTGTCTCCATAACATTTTTCCTTTTTTAAAAAGCATTAACGTTGGAACACCTCTAACCATAAACTCTGAAGCCAAATCTTGATGTTGATCCACGTTGATTTTAATAATTTTCACATCGTCTTTTACAACGGTTTTAGTTTCTTGTAAAATGGGTGACATCATTTTACATGGACCACACCAATCTGCATAAAAATCTACCAATACTAATTGTTTTTGATTGATTATCTCATTAAATTTTGCATTCATTTTCTTTACATTTAATAACAAAATTACGAAGTTAAAGAAGTAAATTGTGTAATATATGTTACAAATATCAAACATGATAATTATCATTTTATAATTGTTCAGTATCCCATAAATTTGAACAAATTATGATGGTATGCAGCAAACACTCGTGCAAAAATATAATGTTCCTGGTCCAAGATATACCAGTTATCCTACTGTTCCTTATTGGGAAGAAGATTTGTTTTCAACTGAGCAATGGAAATCTTCTTTTGTAAAATCGTTTAATGAATCAAATCGTTCGGAAGGCATTAGTCTTTATATTCATTTGCCCTTTTGTGAAAGTTTATGTACGTTTTGTGGTTGCAACAAACGAATTACTAAACGTCACGAAGTAGAACATCCGTACATTGATGCTGTTTTAAAAGAATGGAAATTGTATTGTGATTTATTTTCAGAAAAACCCATTATTAAAGAAATTCATTTAGGTGGTGGAACTCCAACATTCTTTTCTCCAAAAAATTTAGAGCATTTAATTAACGGCATTTTTGAAAGAGCAGAAAAAGCCCCTCAACACGAATTTAGTTTTGAAGGACATCCAAACAATACAACAAGATTACATCTACAAACTTTATATGACTTAGGATTTAGAAGAGTGAGTTTTGGAGTTCAAGATTATTCCGAAAAAGTGCAAGAAGCCATTCATAGAATTCAACCGTTTCACAATGTAGCAAAAGTTACGTTTTGGGCCAAAGAAATTGGCTATACTTCTGTGGGACATGATTTGATTTTTGGATTACCTTTTCAGACTTTAGATGATGTTTTGGATACCATTGACAAAACAAAATCATTACAACCTGATAGATTAGCTTTTTATAGTTATGCACATGTGCCTTGGATTAAAGGAAACGGTCAACGTGGTTTTAAAGATGAAGATTTACCAAAAAGTGATGAAAAACGCGAATTGTACGAAAAAGGTAAAATTCAATTAGCCAAAAACAATTATATCGAAATTGGAATGGACCATTTTGCCTTGAAAGAAGATAGCATGACTAAATCTTTTGAAGAAGGAAAGTTACATCGCAATTTTATGGGATATACCTCATCAAAAACGCAGTTGATGATTGGTTTAGGAGTTTCTTCTATTAGTGATAGTTGGTATGCTTTTGCTCAAAATGAAAAGACATTAGAAGATTATTATGCTCGTTTAGATAAAAATGAATTACCTGTTTTTAGAGGTCATTTATTAACGAATGAAGATTTAATTATAAGAAAACATATCTTGAATTTAATGTGTCAGTTTACTACTTCATGGGAAAATGACTTAATGAAATTTGATGTAATAAAAGATGTTTTGCAAAGTCTTCAAGAAATGAAAGAAGATGGTTTGTTGACTATTGAAGAAAATTCTATTAAAGTGACTGAAAAAGGAAAACCATTTGTTAGAAATATTTGTATGGCTTTTGATTTGAGATTGATTCGAAAAGCTCCACAGACACAATTATTTTCAATGACGATATAGATATTCGGATATTGGATTTTCGGATTTTCGGATTTAGGAACACTGATTTACTTCGTCAGTTCGCACTTCCAGGCTCGGGTAAGAAATTTGAGAAAAATAAAAAATTACTTGACTTATATGTTTCTAAATTTTAACGCAAAGAGGCAAAGTTTTTCGCAAAGTTCGCAATCTGAAATCTGAAAATCTGAAAATCTGAAATCTGAAAATCTGAAAATCCATCTTAATGGCAATTCGCTTCAGCTTGAACAAACAAACTCATATTACTTGGAGAAAGGTATGGAATATCTAATCCTAAACCTCTTACAATAAATAACATTCCAATGCCAATTGTCAAGATTGGAATTGCTTTTTGAATGGTATTTCTAGTTTTTGGAGTTATGAAATTGGCTATATAAACTACAGCACTCATCATTGGAATTGTTCCTATACCAAATAAAAACATATAAAATGCTCCTAGTGGTATACTTTGCATCGCAATAGCTCCAAATAAAGCAACGTAAACCATTCCGCAAGGTAAATAACCATTTAATAATCCAATGGTGAAAAGTGATTTATAGCTTTTATTTTTGAATTGTTTTCCTAAACTCGATTTTACATTTGAAATGACTTTATAAACGGGTTTAGAAAAATTGTATTTAGCAAATACTTTTTCAGGAACAATAGCAACTGTAATCATTAATAAACCAACAATAATTGAAAGTTGTTGTTGAAAACCGGCAATAAATAATCCTTTTCCTAAAAGTCCAAATAATAAACCCAAACTAGAATAAGCGGTTAATCTTCCAAATTGGTAAGTTAAGATTTGCGTAGTTTTTTTAGCTGGATTATTTCTATCTACAGGCAGCATCATAGCAATTGGACCACACATTCCTATGCAGTGAAAACTACTGATTAAACCTAATATGATAGCTGAATAAATCAAAAATGTTTGTTGTTAATAGTTAATTGTTTGTAGTTGTTATTGAAATTAAAAAAGTGCGTTTTAGGTAAAAGGTTTAAAAAAAATACTAATAACCAATAAACTAATTAAGAATCGCCAATTACCTAAAAGCACACCTTTTTTTAAAATTTCAATATTTTAAATTCCAAATTCCAACCTGAAATTCAGAAAATTAATAATACATTGTTTCTTTATTTAAATACTTTGAATTTTCATACGTCCAATCTACAGAAATGTCCCAAAGACCGCCAACCAAGTTACTATTAGGTATGAGCAAATTTGAAGAAGATAATGAAATCGGAATTTCAAAATCTAGCTTTTGGCTTGACGGTCTATATAAGGACACTTTTCCTTTTATGTTTTTATAATCAAAATCTGTTGGAAATTTTACCACAATTCCTTCAGTAGTTTTTTGAAAAACAAGTTTGTTTTCTAATTGATTAGCACTTTGTTGTTTTTCAATATTTCCTTGTACCAATAATTCTTTTTGGTAATAATCTTCTGTCACCAATTCATTATCATAAGTTGAATCCGATTGCACTTTAAATACAAAATACAATATGAATGTCATGAATAGTCCAAAAGCAATCACGATTCCTGTTCCCCAATTTATTTTCATAACTTCTTATTTTAATTGAAACTTCTTGGTCCTAAAAAGGTTGTTGTAGCTGTTTCAATGAGTTTATCGTCATTGTAAATTCCGATTTTTATTTTCATTTTATCTTGAATAATCAAAGCTTTATTAATTTCAATAAATAAAGTTCCTTGATACAAGCCTTCTTTTTTTACTTTAATATTTGGATTACCTACCAATTTAATTGTACCATCTGTTTTTTCTAATTTTATGGTAACATTATCGAAATCTTTGACTGTTTTGTTGATGATTTTATAGGTAAAAATATTACTGATGTTGTTTCCTTTTACTTCGTATAATTGACCAGGTAATCTTAAAACTACAGCTTCGACATCATTTCTCAAGAATAACAATCCGACTAACATTCCAATTAAAATGGTTAAAACAGCAATATAACCTTTCATTCTTAAGGTTAATTTGAACTTTTCTTTCTTAACAATTTCATCTTCACTGGCATAACGAATTAGCCCTTTTGGTAAACCAACTTTATCCATTATGGTGTCACATTCATCAATACAAGCAGTGCAATTGATGCATTCTAATTGCGTTCCATTTCTAATATCAATTCCAGTTGGACAAACTACCACACATTGATTACAATCGATACAATCTCCTTTTCCTGTTTCTGCTCTGTTTTCACGCTTATCCCATTTAGCTCTTCCTGTTTCTCCTTCACCTCTTTTGTGATCATAGGCAACATTGATAGATTTGTTATCCAATAAAACTCCTTGCATTCTTCCATAAGGACAAGCTATAATACAAACTTGTTCTCTAAACCATGCAAAAACAAAATAGAAAACACCCGTGAAAATTAATAAAGCAATTAAGGTACTTTTATTTTCTAAAGGACCTTCATGAATGTATTCTAGTAGTTTATCACTTCCAATTAAATAAGCTAAAAAGACATTGGCAATTAGAAATGAAATAATAAAAAAGATAATCCATTTGGTAACACGTTTTCTTATTTTTTCGGCATTCCATTCTTGTTTTGCTAATCTTATTTGAGCACCTCTATCGCCATCAATCCAGTATTCAATTCGTCTGAAAACCATTTCTAAAAAAATAGTTTGTGGACAAAACCAACCGCAAAATATTCGACCAAAAGCAACTGTAAATAATGTCAATCCAACTACACCAATTATCATTGAAATGACAAACAAGTAAAAATCTTGTGGCCAAAAAGGGAATCCAAATATGGAGAATTTGCGTTCTAATACATTGAATAATAAAAATTGATTGCCGTTTATTTTTATAAATGGTGCAGATAAAAGAAATATTAGTAAAAAATAGCTTAGTATTTTTCTTTTATCATAAAATCTTCCTGAAGGTTTTTTGGGATAAATAAAATTTCTCTTTCCTTCAGTATTGATGGTAGAAATAGTATCTCTAAAACTTTCGTCTGGTAATTTTGACATGGTTTAAATTTCTAAAAAAGGTCTTAAATATTCACTCAAAACCTTTTTGTTATTTATTTAATATCTACTTCTTTAGTAGTAATGGAATCTTTAGTTTGAGTTACTTGTTCTGTAGTTGTTGCTTCCCAAATTTCTCCTTCAGGATCTTTTGCGTTTGCAGGATTTGTTCCTTGCAAAGAAAGAATATAACTGGCCACTTTCTGAATTTCAGTAGGTTTTATTACAGCTTTCCAAGGTGCCATTACAGGATTATTAGAACTTCCTTCAGAAATTATGGTGAAAAGATTTTTAACATCACCACCATTTATCCAGTTTTTATCTGTTAGATTTGGACCGATTCCACCTTCAAGATTTGCACCGTGACAGGAAATACAATTATTCGCAGCGAAGATATTTTTACCTTCTGCAATGTTTCCTGCATCGGTTAGTAGCACAACATTATCAACATTAACTGGATCTGGTTTAATTAAATTATAGGCTGAAATATCCTTATCTGCTTGAGCAACTTCTGCTAAGTATTCTTCTTCTTGAGTATAATCTCCTACTACGTGGAATCTAATTAAATATACAAAAGCAAAGACTATACATCCATAGAATAAATAGACCCACCAAGGAGGCAATACATTATCTAATTCTTTAATACCATCATAATCATGGTCTAGCATTACATCTGCTTCTTGTTCAATTGTCTTAGAACGCGTTAACTTTTTGAGTATACCTTTATAAAATTTACTTTCTGTAAATGGTAGAGCTTGAGCCTCTTTTAATTGTTTTTTTTGTTCTTCGGTTAATAAATGATAAGTTACATTATCAACTGCATTTACTACAATTTCAATTGCAACTAATAAGAATAAAAAAACACCTAAAAATAAAGATACCATTGGGTACTTTAAAAAAGCGGGTTTATCACCTGAGTCTATAAAATATTCCATAGCTGCAAATACAATTGCAAACAATACAGGAACTCTTACATATGAAGGAATTATTTTTCTCATTTTAAATATTTTTAATTATTGTCTTTTAGGGGTAATTCACTCAATTCTTTGATTTTATCTTTTTTATAGGTAAAAACCCAAAAGAATAATCCAACAAAGAAGGTAAAAAATATCAGTAAGGAAATGATTGGATAAATCTCAACACCCGATATAGTTTCTAAATTATGTTTTATGAATTTTAGCATTGTTATTCGGTTTTATCAAGTTTAGTAATATCTGTACCTAATCGTTGTAAGTAAGCAATTAATGCTACAATTTCTCTCTCTTTAACTGGAACAAATTCATTTCCATTTGCTGTTTTTTGATCTTCAAATGATTTTTTAATGTTATTGTTTTTCATTAAATTATCACTAATTTTTGAAGCTTGCACATCTAACGTTTTTAATGCATTGTCAATTTCTTCTTGCGTGTAAGGAACTCCTAAAGTCACCATAGCTTCCATTTTATCTTGGGTTTTAGAGGTATCTAATTTGCTTCTAATTATCCATTTATAACCTGGCATAATTGAACCTGAAGAAGTACTTTGTGGATCCCATAAGTGATTAAAGTGCCAGTCATCGGAACGACCACCATTATTTGGTTTTCCAGTAACACCTTCTCTCGCTAAATCAGGTCCAGTTCGTTTTGAACCCCATAAAAATGGATGATCATAAACAAATTCTCCTGCTTTTGAATATTCACCATAACGAACTACTTCAGAACGGAAAGGTCTAATCATTTGTGAGTGACAGTTGTTACAACCTTCTCTTATGTATAAATCTCTACCTTCTAATTCTAAAGGTGTGTAAGGTTTTACACTTGAAATAGTTGGTATATTTGATTTCACCATGATGGTTGGTACAATTTGAATGATACCTCCAATTAAAATTGCAACAGTAGCCAATAAGGTCATTTTAATAGGTCTTCTTTCTAACCAAGGATGGAATTTTTCACCTTTTAATCTTCCTGACGTGATTTTAACCAATGCTGGTGCTTCAGCTAATTCATCTTCAACTGCAGAACCAGCCATAACTGTTCTTACAATATTATAGACTAAAACCAATAAACCAACAAAGAATAAGGTACCACCAATTGCTCTCATGGCATACATTGGCATAATTTCAGTTACTGTTTCAAGGAAGTTTCCGTATTGTAAATTTCCGTCTGGTTTAAATTGTTTCCACATAGAGGCTTGCATAAAACCAGCCACATACATTGGTAAAGCATATAAAATAATACCTAAAGTACCAATCCAGAAATGGAAGTTTGCTAATGCTGTAGAATATAATTTTGTTTTAGTCATTCGAGGAATTAACCAATAAATCATACCAAATGTCATGAAACCATTCCATGCTAATGCACCAACGTGAACGTGAGCTACAATCCAATCTGTAAAGTGAGCTATAGCATTTACATTTTTAAGAGAAAGCATTGGTCCTTCAAATGTTGCCATACCATAACCAGTAATACCTACAACAAAGAATTTCAAAACTGGCTCAGTTCGTACTTTATCCCAAACACCTCTCAATGTTAATAGTCCATTAATCATTCCACCCCAAGATGGAGCAATTAACATAATTGAAAATACAACTCCTAAATTTTGAGCCCAATCTGGCAAAGCTGTGTATAATAAATGGTGTGGTCCAGCCCAAATATAAATGAAGATTAAAGACCAAAAGTGAATAATAGATAATCTATAAGAATAAACAGGTCTATTGGCTGCTTTAGGCACAAAATAGTACATCAATCCTAAGAAAGGTGTAGTAAGGAAAAACGCTACTGCATTATGACCATACCACCATTGCACTAAAGCATCTTGAACTCCAGCATAAACCGAATAACTTTTAAAAGCTGAAACGGGTAATTCTAAACTATTAAAAATATGTAAAACTGCAACGGTAACGAATGTAGCAATGTAAAACCAAATAGCCACATACAAATGACGCTCTCTTCTTCTCAAGATTGTCATTATCATATTGATTCCAAAAACTACCCAAATTAAAGCGATGGCTATATCAATTGGCCATTCTAATTCGGCATATTCTTTAGAAGTTGTATAGCCTAATGGTAATGTTATAGCTGCTGCAACAATTATCAACTGCCAACCCCAAAAGTTAATGTTACTTAATAAATCGCTATACATTCTAGTTTTTAACAAACGTTGCAACGAATAATAAATTCCTGCGAAAATAGCATTACCTACAAAGGCAAAAATAACTGCATTTGTATGTAAAGGTCTCAATCTACCAAAACTTAACCATGAAATTCCATCGGTCATATTGGGAAAAAGAAACATAAAAGCCACTGTTAGTCCAACTAACATACCTACAACACCAAACAAGATGCTTGCATAAAGAAACTTCTTTACAATTTTGTTGTCGTAATAAAATTGTTGCATTTCCATAATTTAAATTGATTTTTGTTTTTCTGTTTTAATTGTTTTATTGGGTTTCAATTCATCGTCAAAAAGCATTCTGACTGATGGTGTATAGTCGTCGTCGTACTGTCCACTTTTGACTGCTTTTATAAAAGCAATTAAGAAGACAACCGCTACTACTATACTTACTGTAATTAATATATAAATGACACTCATACCTTAAATTTGTGTAAACAAAGTTACCTTGACTTATTTGCTTAAAATATGATATTTGTCATACTTTAAAAATTTGTTAGAATTTTTAATTTAATACCTTCTCTTTGCATAAAAATTACTCATAACAGTAACAAAACTAACTACGGTTATGGAACTTAAAGGCATTATAATTGCAGCAACTAAAGGAGATAAATTACCCGAAATAGCAATTGATAATCCAACAATATTATAGAGTAAAGACAAGCCAAAACTCATGTAAATAGTTCGCATAGCGTTTTTGGAATAATTCAAGAAATAACCGATTTTTGAGAATTGTGTAGCATCAATAATTCCATCGCAAGCTGGAGAAAAAACATTAACGTTTTCAGAGATAGAAATTCCGACGTTACTTTGAGCTAATGCTCCAGCATCATTTAATCCATCGCCAATCATCATTACATTTTTGCCTTGCTTTTGAAGTTGCTCTATGTATTCAAGTTTTTGTTCTGGTTTTTGATTGAAAATTAATTCTGTTCCTTTTGGCAATAAGGAAAGTAAGTTATCTTTTTCTCCTTCATTATCTCCTGAAAGAATTTTTAATTCATATTTTTTACTTAATCTTTCAAACAACTCCTCTACTCCTTTTCTATATTGATTGTCGAATACAAAATAACCTTTGTAAGAATCATTTATTTGTAGGTATACTTTTGTCTGCTTAGAATCATCTTCATTTGATATTCCAAGCAAAGAACCAGAACCAATTACTACTTTTAAATTATTGGCTTTAGCTACAATTCCTTTTCCTGTGATTTCTTCAAATTCTTGAATTTCAATTTTAGTGGAATTGGGTAAAAAATCATAAATTTTTCTACTTAAAGGATGATTTGAACCACGAATTACATTTTTTAGTAATGCTAATTCATCGATTGATAATTCATTGCCTTCAAATTCTATAGATGATTTTTTGTTAGATGTTATAGTTCCTGTTTTATCAAAAACTATGGTATCCACTTTGGCTAATTGTTCAATTACAGTTGCGTTTTTGAGATACAATTTTTGTTTTCCCATAATTCGCAATACGTTTCCTAATGTAAATGGAGCTGTTAATGCCAAAGCACATGGACAAGCCACAATTAAAACTGCTGTCAAAACATTAAAGGCAGTGGAAACATCAATAAATAACCAAAAAACAAAGACTAAAATTGCTAATAGTAATAAAATAGGAGTAAAATATTGACTTACTTTGTCAGTAATCGTTTTGTGTTTTTGATCGATTTTCTTTTGAAATATATCGTTGCTCCATAATTGGGTTAAATAACTTTGAGAAACCGAAAATAAAACTTCCATTTCAATGACACTTCCTATCATTCTTCCTCCAGCAAAAAGTTTATCACCTGATTTTTTTTCAATTGGAATAGCTTCACCGGTCACAAAACTGTAATCAATAGATGAGTTTTCAGAAATAAGAATACCATCTACTGGAATTAATTCTTGATTTCTGATTAATAATCTATCACCTTTTTCAATATCATAAACTTGAACAGGAATTTCAGTTCCATCTGAATTTAATTTAGTAATTGCTATTGGAAAATAGGATTTATAATCGCGTTCAAAAGAAAGAAAACTGTATGTTTTTTGTTGAAATAATTTTCCTAACAACATAAAGAATATCAAACCTGTAAGACTGTCGAAAAATCCTTGTCCGTAATCAAAGACTATATCAACTGTACTTCTAATAAACATGACTAAAATTCCTAAAGCTATTGGAATATCAATGTTTAATATTTTTGATCGTATACTTTTATAAGCTGAAACATAATAATCAGAAGCTGAATATATAAAAGATGGCAGAGCTAATGCAAAAATCAACCATCTAAAAAATTCTCTATATTGATTAATCCAAAATTCATTTACTTCAAAATATTCTGGAAATGATAAAAGCATAATATTTCCAAAACAGAAAAAAGCAACACCCACTTTATAGATTAAGCTTCGGTCAATTTCATTCTTTCCTGTTTCGTAATTATCTAAACTAATGTATGGCTCATACCCAATGGAACTCAATAAATAAACAATATCTTTTAAAGAAGTTTTTGTTGAATTGAATGTAATTCTGACTTTTTTTTCTGGAAAGTTTACTTGAGAAGTACTTATTCCGTCTTGCAGTTTCTGTAAATTTTCCAAAATCCAAATACACGAACTACAGTGTATGTGAGGAATATAAAGTGAAACAATAGCCGTTGTATCTTCTTGAAATTCGAGAAGTTTTGCAATAATTTTTTCATCATCTAAAAAATCATATTTTCCTTTAATGTCTTGTGGTGTTGCACCAGGTGCATATTCAAAATCATAATAACAAGATAAATCATTCTGACTAAAAATTTCGTAAACCGTTTTACAACCGTTACAACAAAAACTTTTTTCGTCAAAAATGACTTCCTCTTTTTTTACAATTTCATTACCACAATGGAAACAGTTGTTTGTGTCCATAAATTTGCTCTTTTACCTGCAACAAAGGTTACAAAAGCATTTAAAAAAAAATATGATATTTGTCATACTTTGAGTATCTTTGAAATCAGAATAAATAGTAATTATTTATGAGTAAATGTGAGCAATGTATAGTTAGACAATTTAGTTCATTAAAAGCCCTAACTAAAGATGAATTAATAAAAATGGCAGATTGTAAGACTTCTTATACCATTAAGAAGGGTGAGCCTATTTTTGAAGAAGGAGAAACCGTTAATGGTGTTTATTGTGTGAAGGAAGGTGTTTGTAAAATGACAAAACTGAGTGACAACGGTAAAGATCAAATTGTAAAATTGGCTAAACCAGGAGAACTTTTAGGCCAACGTTCAATGATAAGTGATGAAGCAGCAAATTTAAGTGCAATTGCTCTAGAAGACATGCAAGTATGTTTTATACCAAAATCAGAAATTATGGGTTTTTTCAACGAAAACAATCAATTTTCAATGAATGTTATGAAAACTATTTGTGAAGATTTAAAAGAATCTGACATACACATGGTCGATATGGCTCAAAAAAATGTAAAACAACGTTTGGCTGAAACCTTACTATATTTAGAAGAAAACTTCGGAGTTAATGAAGATAAAAGCTTAAAATTACAATTATCACGTGAAGAATTAGCAGGAATGATTGGAACTGCAACAGAAAGTTGTATAAGATTGCTTTCAGAATTCAATAAAACGGGTTTAATTGAATTAACCGGAAAAAAAATTACGATTACAGATAAATCCAAATTAAAAAGAATTTCATAAAAAAAGAGCTAATTTTAATTAGCTCTTTTTTTTATTCAACTGGTCCATCCCATTGAGACATTCCTCCTAATAAATTGTGTGCAGTTTCAAAACCCAACTGGTTCATTATACCACAAGCTTGAGCACTTCTTCCTCCTGCAGCACAATAAACATAGTAGTTTTTGTTTTTATCTAATTCTTCTAACAAGTAAATAAAACCTTGTCCTTTATAAATATCTATGTTAATAGCTCCAGGAATTTTTCCACTGTTGAATTCATCATCTGTTCTAACATCAAGTATCACAGCGTTTTCATCAGCTAAAAAAGTATTCCACCATTCTTTTTGTTCTAAATTCATAAATTTAATATTTTATTGACAAAGGTACACTCAAAATTAGTATTTCAAAAATTTAACAAAAATTTAATCAACACTTGTATATACAATTAAATAAAATACTACATTTGTACTGTTAATATTTGTATATACAATTATGAAAATTGAAGACATCATAAAAAGTAATTCACCAATAGCTTTAGAAAAGAAAACATTACTAAACATCATGTATTCTCATAATGTTATTGGCGAAAAATTTAATGAAGTATTAAAACCCTTCGATTTATCAGTAGAACAATTTAACGTATTACGAATTCTAAGGGGTAAAAATGGAAAATCTGCCAACATGTGTGACATTCAAGAACGCATGATTGCAAAAACAAGTAACACTACTCGATTAGTAGATAAATTATTATTAAAAGATTTTGTAACACGTGAAATTTGTCCAAACAACAGACGAAAAATGGAAATAACCATTACACAAAAGGGTTTGAACGTTTTAAAAGAATTAGACCCTTTAGTAATCAGTCATGAAGTAAGTTTTACACAAAATTTAACTCAAAAAGAATTAGAAACTTTGAACGAATTATTAGAAAAATTTAGAACTATATAAAATTATGAATACATTTTTAGAAAATCAGAATTGGCGTTATGCTACCAAAAAATTTGATGCTACCAAAAAAATTTCTGCAGAGGATTTAAACATTTTAAAAGAGGCTATTCAATTGAGTACATCGTCTTACGGTTTACAACCTTACAAAGTTTTAATTGTTGAAAATCCTGAAATTAGAGAACAATTGAAACCATTTTCATGGAATCAAACTCAAATAACCGAAGCTTCCCACTTGTTTGTTTTTACAAATTTTATAGATGTTGAAGAAAGTGACATTACAGATTATTTAAACAACATTGCTACAACAAGAGGTTTAAAAGTTGAAGATTTAAAAGGCTATGGAGATATGATGATTGCAAATGTTGTATCAGGTTTAACTTTAGAACAAAAATCAATTTGGACTGCAAAACAAACGTATTTAGCTTTAGGAAACTTAATAAATGTTGCCGCAGAATTAAAAATTGACGTAACACCAATGGAAGGTTTTCAACCTGAAAAATACAACGAAATATTAGGCTTAGATAAATTAGGACTTAATGCTTCTTTAGTAGCAACTATTGGATATCGACATGAAGAAGATGCGTCACAACATTATCCAAAAGTTAGAAAACCAATGAACGAATTATTTGTAACTATATAATTAATAATCAATTAACTAAAATAATTAAACATGAAAAATTTAAAATCTTTAACATTTGCATTATTTGCATTTGTTTCAATCACAACAACAGCTCAAACTACTACAAAAATTGATGCTACAAAAAGTACAATAAACTGGGTTGGAGAAAAAGTAACTGGTAAACATGAAGGTACTGTAAATTTAAAAGAAGGTGCTTTAGTATTTAAAGAAAATAAATTAGTTGGTGGAAGTTTCACTGTAGATATGACTTCAATTGCAGTTACAGATTTAGAAGGTGGAATGAAAGGTAAATTAGAAGGACATTTAAAAGCAGATGACTTTTTTGGAACGGATAAATTCGCAACTTCAAAATTAGAATTCAAAAAAATTGCTACAAAAGAAAATAATACCTACACTATTTATGCTGACTTAACAATCAAAAATAAAACTAATGAAGTTGTTTTTGACATTGTTGTAAAAGACAAAACTGCGAATGCAACGGTAGTTATTGACAGAACAAAATATGGTATCGAGTACAAATCAGGAAGTATATTTGATGGTTTAGGTGATGCTGCCATTAGTGACGATTTTACTCTAAAAGTGGCTTTATCGTTCTAAAAAATAAATGGGAAAAATTGCTATAAAAAAAAGGCTATTTACATAAAGTAAGTAGCCTTTTCTATTTTAATGTAATGCGTTTTACTTACTAATTATTCAGAAAAAATAAGTCGTACTATTTTATTTCTTCCAGCTGCAAATGCTGTTTTAGCATCTAAAAATCTTATCGTATATAAATCTTTATCTTCATTTAATTGCACCCATGAATTGCCAAAGTTATTAGAATAATAAATTCCGTTGGCTCCTACTGAAACGAGTGAATTTCCTTCACTATTTGGAACAAATTGCACGCAAGAACCATAACCAAATCCTTGTCCATCAGCAACCAATTTCCATGTTTTTCCACCATCAAAAGTAATGGCTTTGTTACTGAAATTATCATTCGGTTTTTCATAATTTCCTCCAGTTATAAATCCGATTGTATCATTATAAAAATCTGCCGAAAAAATTCCAGTCATCGCTTCACCTTGAACAATGGGAGTTTCAAAAACTTGCCAATTATTTCCAAAATCTTTACTAACAAAAACTCTAGATTTTTTTCCTCCAGAAACCATAAATGATTTTGATTTTTTTAATATTAAATTCGAATTACTCGCTGCAAATGCTGCTTCTCCTTCTACTACTTTTGGCAAATCGTTACAACTGACTTTTCTCCAAGAATTTCCTCCGTCATTGGTAATTATAACGGACAAACAGTCTTCTGTAGGATCACCTATTGCCATTCCATTTAATTCGTCTTTAAATTGCATGGAATCATAAAAAACTTTTTCATTTATTTCAGAATATACAATTTGTTGCGAATTATTTTTTTTTGAAATTTTATAAACAATTGCAGGATTGGCAACAGGTAACAAGAAAATAAAATCTTTAGTTTGAGCTAGACTTCGTATTTCATTTACAATAGTATCTGCTTGTATTTTATAGTTTAAAACTTCATTAGTTTTTAAATTTATTTTTCCATAATTACCATTATCACCAGCATACCAAAGGTAATTTTCATCAGTTAAAATAGCTCTAATACTAATTTTATCCTCAACTAAGATTTTGCTTTCAACTTTGGTATAATTATAGCTTAATTTCTTTTGTGATGTGCAAGAAAACAATAAAAAAAGGAGACTTAAACATGGAATAATTTTCATACTAATTTTGTTTTGGGTAAAGTTAAAAATAGTAATTATAAAACAACACTATAAACTATAAATTTTTAGTTTGCTGATTTTCAATATCATAAGTTTACTTAATTTACTTTGGCACGAAAATTGGTTTGATTTAATAGAATGTAAAAATTCAAACTTATTAGTAACTTAATACTATATATTATGAAAAATTTATTTACTCTTGCCCTATTGTTTAGCTTGACAAGTTTATTTGTTGTTGCTCAAGATAAAACAACCGTTACAGCCAATTCATCTGAAATTAGCGATAATTTAGATTTAAGAGCTATTGCAACTATATTTGGAGAAGCTTCTAATTTAGAAGACTTTGAAAAAAGAATCAACGATCCAAAAGCACAAATTAGTAATTTGGACTTAAATGATGATAATTATGTAGATTATTTAAGAGTAATTGAGTCTATTGAAGATAATGTTCACTTAATCATTATTCAATCTGTGATTGACGAAGATAAATACCAAGATATAGCATCTATTGAAGTTGAAAAAGATAAAGACAATAATGTTCAAGTTCAAGTAGTAGGTGATGTTTATATGTATGGAGACAATTATATTTATGAGCCTGTTTATGTAACAAGACCGATAATTTATTCAACTTTTTGGGTAAATAATTACAATCCATATTATTCAAGTTGGTATTGGGGATATTATCCTAGTTATTACAGTTTTTGGAATCCTTTCCCAATCTTTAGATACAGAAATCACATCAACGTTTATATTGGAGGTTATGGGCATGTTTATAACTATGTCAACGTAAGAAGATGCCACGTAGCTTATAACAGTTACTACGGAAGAAGATCAAATGCTTATGAAGTTAGATATCCTAATCGCTCTTTTAGAAGTAGAAATGCAACGGTATCTAATCGTTATGAACTAGATAATACCCGAAATACAAGAACTGTTAACTCCAGAGAAAGAGGTGATACAACACCAAGAATTGAAACTTCTAGAAATGAAAACACAGTTAGAGAAAACAATACAAGATCTGAAAGTAATACGGATAACAATGGTGTAAGAGGAAATGGTTCAACAAGAAATGAAACTGTAAGAACGGATGCGCCTTCTGTAAAACCAACAAGAGAAAATACTACTGTAAGAGAAAATGGTTCAACAAGAAATGAGACTATTAAAACTGAAGTACCTACAAGAAGCGAAACTATTAAAACAAAAACTCCAACAAGAGTGGAAACGCCTTCTGTTAGAACTACAACTAAAGAATCTAGTCCAACAAGAACCACAACTCCTAAAGTTGTAAGTCCTTCAAGAAGCACTACTACACCAAAGGCAACAACTGCTCCATCAAGAAGTGCCTCACCAAGAACTAGTTCGCCTTCAAGAAGTTCAACTCCAAAAGCGACAACTCCATCTAGAAGTTCTTCTCCAAGTTCAACTGGAAGTTCTTCAAGAGGTACATCTTCAAGAGGTGGAAGAGGTTAATTAATGCCCATTTAATATTTAAGAAAAGGCTACTAATGCAGTAGTCTTTTTTTATGTTCAAAAATTTACAAAAACCCATTATTAATAGTATCTTTGCCAGCTGATTAATTAGAAATGAGATTACATAGAAATTTAGTATTTACGGTCATTGATTCACTAATGGCTATCTTTAATGAAGGTGCGTATGCCGATAAAATGGTTGCATTGGCTTTAAAAAAAGACAAACGTTGGGGAAGCAGTGACAGAAAATTTGTGGCCGAAACCATCTACGAAATTGTTCGTTGGAAAAGGTTATATACCGAAATTGCAGAAGTAAAAGATCCTTTTTCAAGAGATGATATTTGGAGAATTTTTGCCGTTTGGGCTGTTTTAAGAGGTATAAAACTACCCGATTGGAAATATTTTGAAGATACTCCTACAAGAAAAATAAAAGGTCGTTTTGACGAATTAACCAAAATTAGAAAATTCAAGCAAGCCATTCCAGATTGGATGGATGAATTAGGTTTAAAAGAATTAGGACAAGAAGTTTGGGAAAAAGAATTAACCGCTCAAAACGAACAAGCTAAGGTAATATTAAGGGTAAATACTTTAAAAACTACCAAAGAAAAGTTACGTGCCATTTTAATGGATCACGATATTGAAACGGAATTTTTAAAAGATCAACCTGATGCATTAGTCCTTAAAGAAAGAGCTAATGTGTTTATGATTCCTGCGTTTAAAGAAGGTTTTTTTGAAGTTCAAGATGCCTCATCACAATTAGTAGCATACTTTTTAGATGTTAAACCAGGCATGCGCGTAGTTGATACTTGTGCAGGTGCAGGTGGGAAAACACTTCATTTAGCCTCTTTAATGGAAAATAAAGGCCAATTAATCGCTATGGATATTTATGAAAGTAAATTGAAACAACTAAAAATTCGTGCCAAAAGAAATGGTGTTTTTAACGCTG
This sequence comes from Flavobacterium sp., assembly GCF_965657075.1. Taxonomy (GTDB): domain Bacteria; phylum Bacteroidota; class Bacteroidia; order Flavobacteriales; family Flavobacteriaceae; genus Flavobacterium. The sequence continues at coordinate 224,779 of NZ_CBFHMV010000002.1, read as the reverse complement.
AATATCGAGTTATTGATTCTACAAAAGCCATTAAAAAACTTCATGAAAAAGCCGATAGAGTATTAATTGATGCTCCTTGTAGTGGTTTAGGCGTTCTAAAAAGAAATCCAGATAGTAAATGGAAATTGCAACCCGAATTTATAGACAATATCAAAAAAGTACAAGAAGAAGTACTAACAAATTATTCTAAAATTGTAAAACCTGGTGGTAAATTGGTTTATGCTACATGTTCCATCTTACCTTCTGAAAATCAAGAACAAGTGAAAAAATTCTTAAGCTCTGAACAAGGAAAAAACTTTACTTTTGTTAAAGATTCAAGTATTCTAGCGCATCAAACTGGCTTTGATGGCTTTTACATGGCTTTATTAGAAAAAAAAATATAATTATTAAGAAATGAAAAAAACTTACTTTTTTATACTATTATTTAGTGTAACAATTTGTTATTCTCAAAGTGGCGCACCTGCATCACCTTATTATAATGGATTTAATTGGAATCAAACAGGAACTGCTTTAAAGGATGCATTATCTTCTAAAATTACTACAACTCATACTACAACTTTAACTTACAGTCAAGTATGGGAAGCCTTGAAAATTGTTGATTTAGATCCTACAAATTCATCAAATGTTCAATTGGTTTACGGATGGGAAAATGGATCTGATAGTGATGTTACCAATGATAGAACTAGAAATAAATTCAATAACGGTGGTGCAGTTGGAGAATGGAACAGAGAACATGTTTTTCCTCAATCATTAGGAAATCCTGAATTAGGTCAATCTGGACCTGGTGCAGATGCGCAAATGTTAAGAGCTAGTGACGTACAAAGAAATGGCACAAGAGGAAATAGAAAATACGCAGCTGGTTCAGGCATTCAATCAGCAACTGTTGGAGTAAATTGGTATCCAGGTGATGAATGGAAAGGAGATTGTGCAAGAATTATTATGTATATGTATTTAAGATATGGCAGCCAGTGTTTACCAACTTATGTAACCGCAGGTAATACAAATGCTACTGATTCCAATATGGTTGACTTATTATTACAATGGAATGCAGAAGATCCAGTTTCCACTTATGAAGACAATCGAAATGCTTATTTGGGAAATGTAAACAATACTTATGGTCAAGGAAATAGAAATCCATTTATTGATAATCCTTATTTAGCAACAGTAATTTGGGGTGGTCCAGTAGCAGAAAATCGTTGGCCATCTATATTTTTATCTGCTGAAAATTTCACAAATCTTAACGACATTTCGGTTTACCCAAATCCAGCAAATGACAATAAAATAAATATTGAAACTGAAATAGAATTAAATGAAATTCAATTAATTAACATAAACGGGCAATTAATTCAAAGTATTTCTAAACCTGTTTTATCTAACAATACTTTCAGCTTAGAAAATTTAAATTCAGGATTCTATTTATTAAAAATTAGTTCTGATAACGAATCAATTACAAAAAAAATACTTGTAAATTAATATAACATTTTAATTTCTTTAAGAGCAAATTCATTTATCGTATCATCTTCCAATAAAACTTGAAGTTTACCATATTTTGAAACTCCTTTAATAATTCCCATAAATTTTTGTTGATTCAAATCTTCAAAAGTTGTGGGAATTTCTTTTTTAAACAAAACATCATGATAAATATTCCAAATTTCCTCATTTCTATTCGACTTGATTAAAGCTATTTTTTGTTTAAGCTCTTTCAAAATTAAATCCAAAACTACATCTAGATCAAAGAATTTATTTTCTAAAATGGATAAAGATGTAACTTTAGGTAAATCAACAAAAAAATCTTGATTCACATTCAATCCAATCCCAATTACAGAGGAAATTTCACCGTCATGATGGATATTATTTTCAATTAAAATTCCAGCAATCTTCTTTTGGTCTGCCATAATGTCGTTTGGCCATTTAATAGCACATTTTCGATTTGTCAGTTGATTTAAAACCTCAAAAACGCTTAATGAAACCGCTAAATTTAGACTGAAAATATCATTATTATCTACAATTAAATCTTTAACTAAGACACTAAAGGTTAGGTTCTTATAGTCATCTGATTGCCAAGAAGTATCCAGTTGTCCTCTTCCCTTTTTTTGGCATTTTGTTACCACAACAGTATAGTTATCCAAATATTGATTTCGCATTAGTTGCTTTAAATAATCATTAGTTGAGTTTGTGGCATCTAGTTTGATGATATGCATTGAAGTAAAATATTTTTTGTAAACTTTTGTTAACGTTCAAATGTAAAGACAAAATTTGGTAAATTTGCATAAACTAAAAAATTAAATGGCAGTTAAAAAAATAAGTAATGATGATTTAATAGCAAACATCATTAAAGGAATTGAAGAAGTTAAAGGGAATGATATTGATATTTTAGATTTAAGAGCTATCGACAACACCGTTTGTGATTACTTTATAGTTTGCAACGGAAATTCAAATACACAAGTCAATGCAATTGTAAATTCGGTTCAAAAAATAGTTTCCAAAGAATTAAAAGATAAACCTTGGCATGTCGAAGGTTCTGAAAATGCTGAATGGGTTTTGATGGACTATGTAAATGTTGTAGTACATGTTTTTCAAAAACACATCAGAGAATATTACAACATCGAAAGCTTATGGGGTGATGCAAAAATAATTTCAATAGAAAACAAGTAATAAAATATGTCAGAAGATAAAAATAAAAAGCCTTTTTTCAAATTTAGTCCGTTATATATAATATTTTCAATTATTGCTTTTTTTGCCATAATGCACTTTGCGAGTGGTGACATTGACTTAAGCAATCCAAAGAAAACTAATTTATCTAACTTTAATAAATTTCTTGATTCCAATCAGGTACAAAAAGTTGTTTTTAACAAAACTAAAGCTAAAATTTATTTAAAAAAGACAGCTTTAGAATTAAAAGAACATGATAAAGCAAAAACCAATGTATTGAATAAATTAGATACTATTGGTCCACATTATTTTGTAGAAATCGGAAATGAAGAACTTTTCGAAAAAACATTACAAGAATATGGTAAAAAGAATAACCTTCAGTATGAAAAAGAAGAAGATAGCTATTTTGGAGAATTATTAATTTCCATTTTACCTATTTTACTACTAATTGGTGTTTGGATTTTCTTCATGAGAAGAATGTCTGGTGGTTCTGGTGGCGGTGGCGGACAAATATTTAACATCGGAAAATCGAAAGCTAAATTATTTGACGAAAAAACAGATATCAAAACTACTTTTGAAAATGTAGCAGGACTTGAAGGTGCTAAAGAAGAAATCCAAGAAATTGTAGAATTCTTAAAAACTCCTGAAAAATATACCTCTTTAGGTGGAAAAATTCCAAAAGGTGCCTTGTTAGTTGGTCCTCCTGGAACAGGAAAAACATTATTAGCAAAAGCTGTTGCTGGTGAAGCAAAAGTTCCGTTTTTCTCTTTATCTGGATCAGATTTTGTAGAAATGTTTGTTGGAGTTGGAGCTTCACGCGTTAGAGATTTATTCAAACAAGCTAAAGAGAAATCTCCTTCAATAATATTTATTGACGAAATTGATGCTGTCGGAAGAGCTAGAGGAAAAAGTAATATGTCGGGCGGAAATGACGAAAGAGAAAATACGCTTAACCAATTACTTACCGAAATGGATGGTTTTGGTACAAATACTAACGTAATTGTTTTAGCCGCTACAAATAGAGCCGACGTTTTAGATAAAGCGTTACTTAGAGCCGGTCGTTTTGATAGACAAATTTATGTCGATTTACCAGACATTAGAGAACGTAAAGAAATTTTTGAAGTACATTTAAAACCTTTAAAAAAATCAGAAGAATTAGATACTGAATTTTTAGCTAAACAAACTCCAGGATTTTCGGGAGCTGACATTGCAAATGTTTGTAATGAAGCCGCATTAATTGCTGCACGAAATAATAAAAAAGCTGTAGATAAACAAGACTTTTTAGATGCTGTTGACAGAATCATTGGTGGATTAGAAAAGAAAAACAAAATCATTACCAAAGAAGAAAAAAGAGCTATTGCAGTACATGAAGCAGGACATGCAACAGTAAGTTGGATGTTAGAACATGCAGCCCCTTTAGTTAAGGTAACTATAGTACCTCGTGGTCAAAGTTTAGGTGCAGCTTGGTATTTACCAGAAGAAAGACAAATTGTGCGTCCAGAACAAATGCTAGACGAAATGTGTGCTACAATGGGTGGTCGTGCTGCCGAAAAAGTAATGTTTAACAAAATTTCTACTGGTGCATTGAGTGATTTGGAAAAAGTTACAAAACAAGCTAGAGCAATGGTAACTATATATGGTTTAAATGAAAAATTAGGAAATATTACCTATTATGATTCATCAGGACAAAGTGATTATAACTTTTCTAAACCTTATTCAGAAGAAACAGCTAAAGTAATTGATAGTGAAATTTCAATACTAATTGAAGGACAATACCAAAGAGCTATAAAATTATTACAAGATAATAAAGATAAACTGAATCAATTAGCAGATATTTTAATTGAAAAAGAAGTTATTTTTAAAGATGATTTAGAAACTATTTTTGGAGTTAGGGATTTTAATAAAAACTTAAATACTGATTTGGATACTAATTCAGATTTAGCATAAGGTTATTAACAATCGTTTATTAATAAAAAATCTTAATTTGTATTTAATATGAATTAAGATTTTTTACCTTTGATAGAATTCCAAAATCCAAACTGTAAATGAACTTATTTAGAAAAATATTTGGATCAACTTCTGATGAAGATAAAAATGAAGAAGAAGGAAAATTTGCTCCTCAAATAAATATTCCTGTTGATGAAAAGTTTACTACTAATTTTAAAAAAAATGGTGGTAAATTTTTGTACTGTGAGGACTTGAATGAAATAAGAGAACAATTTTTAAATATACTAGAAGAAAACGATTGGTTTGAAAGTGAAGTACTTTGCTATGAAACTAAGCTTTTTTCTTTATTGGATGAAAATAAGTTAGTTTACAAAAATGTTCAAAATCCAAAATTTTTCTTTACCATTTGTGAGGATTTAATTGCTGATGATGGTTCAATTTTATTTTCTTCAAAACAATTCAAACAATATAAAGCTAATGAAATTCCTTGTGATATGGTTGTTTTTGCAACAACTAGTCAACTTGTAGGAAATAAAAGTGATGGCTTAAGAAATATCAAAAAAAGATACGACAAAGAATATCCTTCAAACATTACCACAATTAAATACTTTGAAAAAACAAAAGAAGAAGACTTTTTACATTATGGTAGCAGTCATAAAAATCTTTATTTGTTACTTCTAGAAGATTTATAAAATGAACGAATCACTAACCAGATTATTATCGGGTATAGTTTATATATTTTTGCTAATATTTGCTATTTCCTTCACTACCAATAGTTTCTTTTTGCTGTTTGGAGTTTTTATGGTAATAGCCATTTATGAATTTTGCAACTTAGTTCAAATTTCAAAAATAGTTCCTCTTGCAATTGGAGCAACCATCTATTACTTTTTTACATTTGGTGGTTTAGAACATTCAACTCTTATCTTAAGTTTATTAGCAATAACAATTATCTGTTCTATCAAAGCAATGCTTTTTTTGTTTTCCAAGCACACAACTTCTTATACTCTTTTTGATAAATTTTTTTATTTAATTGGTTACATTATACTTTCTTTTCTATTCATTACCAAAATTCCATTCGGAATCAAAGGTTACAATCCTAAAATCATTCTTGGAATATTTATTCTCATTTGGACCAACGATACGTTTGCCTATATTGTTGGTAAATCGATAGGAAAAAATAAACTTTTTGAAAGAATTTCTCCAAAAAAAACTATTGAAGGATTTGTAGGTGGATTACTATTTAGTATTTTAGCAGGCATAATCATTTCAAAATTTTACATCAATTCGTCTCAAACATATACCATGTACTTATGGATTGGAATTGCAGTAATTGTAAGTATATTTGGGACAATTGGTGACTTAATAGAATCCAAATTCAAAAGAGTTGCCAACGTTAAAGATAGTGGAAAAATCATGCCTGGTCATGGTGGTGTTTTAGATCGATTAGATAGTATTATATTTGCAGCACCATTTGTATATTTGCTTTTTCAAATTTTAAACTTAATATAAAATCATATGTTTCATAAAGAAGGTTCAAAAATCATTTTAATTGCAGTAGTAATTACTGTAGCTTTATTACTTTTATCTGATACAATAACCGATATTTTTTGGATACAAAAAGTGATTCAAGTTTTCGCTTTATTTTTATTAATTATGGTACTTCAGTTTTTTAGAAACCCTAAAAGAGAAGTTGATAATAGTGACAATCATATTATTGCACCAGTTGATGGAAAAGTTGTAGTCATTGAAGAAGTATTTGAACCTGAGTATTTTAAAGACAAAAGATTAATGGTTTCCATTTTTATGTCACCAATAAATGTACACGTGACTCGTTATGCTTTAAATGGAATTGTAAAATACAGTAAATACCATCCAGGAAAATATTTAGTAGCATGGCATCCAAAAGCTAGTGAAGAAAATGAACGCACCACTGTAGTCATCAATAATCGTATTTATGGTGAAGTAATGTATCGACAAATTGCAGGTGCATTAGCTCGAAGAATCGTAAATTATGCACAAGAAGGCATGAGAGTAGTTCAAGGAAAAGATGCTGGATTTATCAAATTTGGTTCTAGAGTTGATTTATACTTTCCAATTGGAACACCTATCGATGTGCAATTAGGTCAAAAAGCTATTGGAGGAAAAACTGTAATTACCAAAAAATAAATGGAGTTGGAAAACGAAGAATTAAACATCTTATTTGATCAAGCTTTTGAAGATGCTTTCAAAATCCCAAAAGAATCTGTACCTCCAAACGTACAATTAGTTCTTTATGGATTGTACAAACACGCAACATCTTCAAGACCATCTAATAATAATTATGTACAAGATGCTTCTCAAGATGCCAACGATTTAAAAAATGCTTTTAAAATGAATGCTTGGCTTCAAGTTAAAAACCTTACCACTGATGAAGCTAAACAGGAATACGTTGACCTTATCAATAAATTACTTAAAGAAAGAAATCTTTAGTTTTATTTTTTATATATGAAATCGCAATTAACAACTTGTTCATTGCAAAAATACCAGTCAGTAAAACGGTACCATATATGACCTCTAAAAAATAAATTTTACATATATGAAAAAAATACTACTCTTATTCATAATAGGTTTAACAATCACTTCTTGCAAAAAAGAAAAAGTTTTGGAAGAAGTAAAACTTCCTAATCCTGAATTGATTGACGAATCAATAAGCAAATTCGGAAATCCTGCAAGTGTAAAAACTAGCGATGGGCCATTTAAAATGAAAGGTTTAAAATATCAGTACGATGATTTAGAACCTTATATTGATGCCAAAACTATGGAAACACATTATGCAAAGCATCATTTAGGATATGCCAATAAATTAAATACTTCTATAAAAGAAACTGATTTAGAAGAAAAAACAATTGAAGAAATTCTATCTAAACTGGATTTAAAAAATCAGTATTTAAAAAATAATGCCGGTGGTTATTACAATCACAACTTATTTTTTGAAATTTTAAGTCCAAAATTAAATACAAAACCATCAGGTGCATTTGAAAAAGCTATTCTTACCGATTTTGGTTCTTTTTACGAATTAAAATCCAATTTAATAGAACAATCCAACAGCTTTTTTGGTTCGGGTTGGATTTGGATTGTGGTTGATAAAAAAGGCAAACTATTCATTACACAAACCACAAACCAAGACAATCCTTTAATGCCAAATGCAACTGTTAAAGGCACACCAATATTTGCTTTTGACGTTTGGGAACATGCCTATTATTTAAAATATCAAAATAGAAAATCGGACTACATTGAGGCTGCTTTTAAAGTAATTAATTGGGAAGTTGTTTCAAAAAAATACGAAGAAGCTTTAATTCCTAAAGAATAAAAATCAAAATGAAACAACTATTATTACTAACTTTTATATCTTTTTTTCTTTTTTCATGCAAGAAAGAGAACGCTACAACTAACGAAACTTCTGATGCTGGTAACGAATGGACTTTTTATGATTTGAACAGTAACGTAAAATCATTTTCTGATTATACCACAACCGATTCAACATCTACAACAAACGTAAGAAATTTTGAAAATTCTTTCTACGCAGATATTTCTTTAAAATTTGATTCTAATGGAAAACTAATTGAAAAAATTATTTTTAAAGAAGATGGAAGCATTTCTGAAAATCAAACTTATGACGGAAAAGATAAATTATTGAGCAAAAGACAGTTTACTTCTAACAATGAATATATTGATACTAAATATTCTTGGGAAAACAATAAAAATACATTAATTACAAAAAGAAACCAAGACGGAAGTTTATTTGATAAAGAAGTATTTTTATACGATAATAATCTTTTAGTTGAACAACAAAAATTTAATAGCAAAGAAGTTTTAACAAATCGATCAACTTTTACATACAACTCTAACAATCAATTAGTTGTTGAAAAGATTTTTGAAAACAAAGAAGTTATTCAATCTAGTTTTGAATATGATTACGATAACAATGGAAATAGAGTTTCTGAAAGCAAATTAGACAATAACCTTGATGTAATTTATAGAACGATTTACAAATACCAAAACGGATTAATCGTAGAAGAAGCAACCTACACGAATGGAGATAAATTAGAAAGTCAAATTAAGAGAACTTTTGATTTTAAAAATAGATTAATTGTAAAAACTATATTTGATTCTTTTGACAATTCAACTGATAAAGAAGAATTTGGTTATGACGATAATGACAATACTATTTCATGGAAAGTATATAAAAATGAAAAACTTTTATCACAAACAACTTATATTTTTGATGAAAAAAATAATTTAATCAATGAAATTACTTTGGATGGAAATGATAAAATAACCAATACAAAAATCATTGATTACCTATACGACAACAAATCTAATTGGATAAATAAAAGAACTACCATTAACGGGAAAACATTTTTTACTTCCAGAAAAATTGAATATTATTAATAATTTATTCTTCTAAGGTATCGTAATCATTAGCCGTTGAATAAGTCTTCCACTTTTCAATACAAGCTACAATATCATCAGGAATTTGAGAATCAAAACTCATAAATTCTTTTGTAGTAGGATGTTGGAATCCTAACGTTTTAGCGTGAAGAGCTTGTCTAGGTAAAACTTTAAAACAGTTATCGATAAATTGTTTGTATTTTGTAAAAGTAGTTCCTTTTAAAATTAAATTTCCACCATAACGTTCATCATTAAATAATGTATGGCCAATATGCTTCATGTGCACACGTATTTGATGTGTTCTACCAGTTTCTAATTTACAAGAAACCAGAGTAACATAACCAAAACGTTCTATAACTTTATAATGCGTAACAGCGGGTTTTCCTTTATCTTCGTCCAAAAAGACAGCCATTTGCATTCGGTTACTAACATGTCTATCTATATTTCCTTCAATGGTTCCTTCGTCATCAATTACGTTTCCCCAAACCAATGCAATATATTCTCTGTCAGAAGTTTTTGCAGCAAATTGCTTCGATAAATAAGCCATAGCGTGTTCTGTTTTAGCAACCACCAATAAACCCGAAGTATCTTTATCAATTCTGTGAACTAATCCTGGACGTTCAGAACTGTTCATAGGTAAATTTTCAAAATGAAAAGCCAATGCATTAACTAAGGTTCCCGTATAATTTCCATGACCTGGATGAACAACCATTCCTGCTTCTTTATTGATAACAATCAGTTGATCATCTTCATAAACAATATTTAACGGAATGTTTTCTGGACCAATTAAATTTTCATAAGGTGGATGCGTCAACATCATACGAATTACATCGTTAGGCTTTACCTTATAATTGGATTTTACAACTACGTCATTTACAAAAATATGTCCTTGTTCCGCAGCGGATTGAATTTTACTTCGAGTGGTATTCTCAATAAAATTCATTAAAAATTTATCAATTCTTAGAGGAACTTGCCCTTTGGTTACTTCAAATTTATAATGTTCGTATAAAGCATCGTCATCAAAATCTTCTATTGTTTCATTTTTAATCATCTTGTCCTATATTTGGAGCATCTAAATCAATATCATCGATAGGAGCATCACTAATTGTATCTAATTTTTCTAAATCGTCTTGCGTAAACACACGTTTTCCGTCACCTAAAACAAAATCAATAACCGAGTTTTTTAAAATCTTGTCTCCTTTTTTTAAAGTTTTTCCATTATTTTTTACTTCTAAAACTAAGTCTTTTGCTAGATTTGGTTTATATTCAACTGTACCTTCTCTTAAACCTAAAGCTCTAATTGTTGCTTGTAATTGGCGGTATGTTTTTTCTTTTAAATCGGGCATTTTAATAATTTCATAACCACCAGCATTAATTTTTACATAAATGGAACGACCGTCTTTTACATATTCACCCGATTTAGGTTCTTGTTCTACTATTGAAAATGGAGGAAAAGATTTATTGTAATCAACTGTGTCTAAAATAGCAATTTCTAAACCTAATTCTTCTAATTTAGTTTGAGCTACCTCTAACTTCATTGAATCTAAATCTGGGACACTTATTTTTTCACCATGTCGAGTTCTATAGTCAAGAAAATTGATTAGTAAAAACAGTAAAATAGCAACAATAATAAGTGCTAATAACATTTGTCTGATAAATGCGCCACTCTTTAAAAATTGTATTATTCTCATAAAAATTAATTTTAGCAAAGATATAAATTTATAGTTTGATTTACCTATCAAATAATAACCACAAAAGTACCATTTTATTATTTGTTCAATTATTTTTAATAAAACCGCAAATCCTAACCATCAAATAAATAAATTATGATATTTTTGTATAGAAGTATATATTCAATTTTATATGAACATAGCAGTTGTAATGGGTGGATATTCTGATGAATCAGTAATTTCACTAAGAAGTGGTCAGTTAATCTTAAACAATTTAGACAAAGAAAAATATAACATTTATGAAATTCATATTTTGTTAGAAGGTTGGTATGCCATTTTAGAAGGAGAAAAATTTCCTATTAACAAAGCTGATTTTTCATTTTTTGATGGATTTTCAATCACACATTTTGATGTAATTTTAAATACAGTTCACGGAACACCAGGAGAAGATGGCCATTTACAAGCTTATTGGGAATTATTGGAAATTCCGTATGCAGGCTGTAACTACTATCAGTCTAGTTTAACTTTTAATAAGCGAGATACATTATCAGTTCTATCAAAATTTAATATTTCAAGAGCCAAATCAATATATGTTTCTGAAGGAAATATCGATTTTAGTTACGAAGAAATTGTTGCTGATTTAGGCTTGCCTTTTTTTGTAAAACCCAATCAATCAGGAAGTAGTTTAGGAATTTCAAAAGTAAATTCTAAAGAAGAATTTGAAAAAGCATTACTTTTTGCCTTTGCAGAAGACAAAGATATTTTAATTGAAAGCTTTTTAGACGGAATGGAAGTATCGGTTGGCGTACTCAATTATAAAGGAAAAACAACTGTTTTAGGCATTACTGAAATTGTTTCTCACAACGATTTCTTTGATTATGAAGCCAAATATTTAGGAAAATCTGAAGAGATAACTCCTGCTAGAATAAGTGATGAAATGACAGAAAAAGTCAAAAAAACAGCTATAAAAGTTTATGATTCCTTACGAATGAAAGGTTTTTCAAGGGCTGAATATATCATCATGAATGATGAACCTCATTTTATTGAAATCAATACCAATCCCGGATTGAGTCCACAAAGTATATTTCCACAACAAGCAGCTTATGCCAATATTTCCATGAGTAATTTGCTAGACAGCGAAATTGAATTAGCTTTACAAAACAAACCTATTTGGAAGAAATAAGTAATTAATGGTTAATAGTTTATTGTTGATAGTTTTAACCATGAACTATTGACTACAAGCAACAAACTTAAAAAAAATGAAAAAAGCCATTTTCCCAGGATCGTTTGATCCAATAACCAACGGACACTTTGACATCATTAAAAGAGGTGTTTCTCTATTTGATGAAGTAATTGTAGCCATTGGAGTCAATGCTGAAAAAAAATATATGTTTTCCCTTGAAGAAAGAAAACGCTTTATAGAAGAATCTTTCAAAGACGAACCTAAAGTAAAAGTGATTACCTATACAGGTTTAACGATAGATTTATGTAAAAAAGAAAAAGCCGAATTCATTCTAAGGGGTTTACGAAATCCAGCTGATTTTGAGTTTGAAAAAGCCATTGCTCATGCCAACAGAACCATGTCTAAAATAGAAACTGTATTTTTATTGACAGCTGCTAGAACTTCCTATATTTCATCAAGTATCGTAAGAGACGTTTTAAGAAATGGTGGTGATGTTTCTAAAATGGTTCCTGATTCAGTTTTGAAAAAATAGAATTTTGGAGTACAAAGTCTCTCGAAGTATGACTCAGAGTTGCGCAAAGTTTTTTTTGAAACCACATAGGCACATAGATTTTTTTAGATTGAGTTGAGAAGCTTTGCTTTACATAGTTAAACATAGGTACTTTGTAAACTTTGCGAAAAACTTAGCCCCTTTGGGTTAAAAGATCCGTAAAAATCTGCTAAATCATTGTCATCCTCGTTCCATTTCTCAGATTTCTCCAATTTCTTCAATCTGTATTCCAAAAAACTTCATTGCAAAAGTAGCTTCAATCTTTAAATTGAAAACCTTACCTTTGCCGCTTAATTTTTTTTATAAGCCCAAATTATAATGCAAAAAGTACTCAATCTTTTCGATTTCAAACAAAAAATAGATTATAAAACCGAAGTTTTAGCAGGTTTAACCGTTGCTATGACTATGATTCCGGAATCGTTATCGTTTGCTATTTTAGCAGGTTTTCCACCTTTAGTTGGCTTGTACGGAGCTTTTATCATGGGAATAATCACCGCTATTTTTGGTGGTCGTCCTGGATTAATTTCTGGAGGTGCTGGAGCAACTGTAATCGTTTTAATTGCTTTAATGAATTCTCACGGTTTAGAATATGTCTTTGCCGCAGTTGCTATGGCTGGAATTATACAAATTGTAGTAGGAATACTTAAATTAGGTAAATTCATAAGACTAGTACCACAACCTGTAATGTTTGGTTTCGTAAATGGTTTAGCTGTGATCATCTTTATGTCGCAATTAGAACAATTTAAAACTATAGTAAACGGACAAAGTGAATTATTATCAGGTTCAGCACTATATATCATGGCAGGATTAGTAGCTTTGACTATTGCGATTATTATTTTATTTCCAAAGATTACTAAAGCTGTTCCGGCTTCGTTGGTTGCTATTATTGTAGTTTTTGCAGTTGTACTGATTTTTAATATTGATACTAAACAAGTTGTGGATATTGCTTCTGTCAGTGGAAGCCTTCCTCCTTTTCATATTCCTGAAATTCCTTTTACGTTTGAAACGCTTAAAATCATTTTACCTTACGGTTTAATTATGGCTGCTGTGGGTTTAACAGAAGGTTTATTGACTCTAAATTTAGTTGATGAAATTACTGGAACAAAAGGAAACAGTAACCGTGAATGTTTAGCACAGGGAACTGCCAATATTGCCAACGGCTTTTTCTTTGGTATGGGTGGTTGCCCTATGATAGCACAAACTTTAGTAAATTTATCATCAGGTTCAAGAGCTAGATTATCAGGAATCGTAGCTGCATTGACTATTTTAGCTATCATTTTATTTGGAGCACCTGTTATAGAATTGTTACCAATGGCAGCTTTAACAGGAGTGATGATTATGGTGGCTATAGGAACCTTTGAATGGGCTAGTTTCAAAGCTTTTACCAAAATGCCTAAGCATGATATATTTGTAATGCTTGTGGTAACATTAATCACTATTTTTATGCATAATTTAGCTCTTGCAGTTTTAATTGGAGTAATTATATCTGCATTAGTTTTTGCTTGGGAAAGTGCTAAACGTATTAGAGCTCGGAAATATGTTGACGATAAAGGCATCAAACATTATGAATTATTTGGTCCTTTATTTTTTGCTTCAACAACAGCTTTTTCAGAAAAATTTGACGTTCAAAATGATCCAAACGAAATAATTATTGACTTTGCAGAAAGTAAAATTACCGACATGAGTGCCATTGATGCTGTGAACAAAATAACCGAACGTTATGCTGCAATAGGTAAAAAAGTACACTTAAAACATTTAAGTAACGATTGTGTTGATTTACTTAAAAATGCAGAAGCAATTATTGATGTAAATATTATGGAAGATCCTACTTACAAGGTGGTTCCAAAAAAATAAAATAGGATTTTTATTATATAAAAATAATTTAAAAAAAATCCCAAGCCTAAACTTGGGATTTTATATATGTTTAAATAAAACTAATTAAGAAAGAGCTGCTTTTACTTGATCTGCAGCTTCTTGAAATTGTACTGCTGATAAAATTGGCATACCTGAATTATCAATTAATTCTTTAGCAATTTCTGCATTAGTACCTTGTAATCTTACAATAATTGGCACATTAATAGCATCACCCATGTTTTTATAAGCATCAACAACACCTTGCGCTACTCTATCACAACGAACAATTCCTCCAAAAATATTAATTAAAATTGCTTTTACATTTGGATCTTTTAAGATGATTCTAAAAGCAGTTTCTACACGTTTAGCATCAGCTGTTCCACCCACATCTAAAAAGTTAGCTGGTTCAAAACCTGCATATTTAATTAAATCCATCGTTGCCATTGCTAAACCAGCACCGTTGACCATACATCCTACTGTACCATCAAGGTCAACATAGTTTAATCCAACCTCTTTAGCTTCAACTTCAATCGCATTTTCTTCTCTAACATCGCGCATAGCTTCAATACTTTTTTGTCTGTATAAAGCGTTGTCATCAATATTTACTTTAGCATCAACGGCCATGATTTTATCATCCGAAGTCTTTAAAACTGGATTAATTTCAAACATAGAAGCATCAGAACCAATGTAAGCATTGTATAAAGAGGCAACAAATTTTACCATTTCTTTAAAAGCATTTCCGCTTAATCCTAAGTTAAAAGCAATTCTTCTCGCTTGAAAACCTTGTAATCCGACAGCAGGATCAATTTCTTCAGTAAAAATTAAATGAGGTGTATGCTCAGCCACTTCCTCAATATCCATTCCACCTTCTGTAGAATACATAATCATATTTCTACCAGTAGCTCTGTTTAAAAGTACTGACATATAAAATTCAGAAGTTTCACTTTCACCAGGATAATAAACATCTTCAGCAACCAAAACCATGTGTACTCTTTTACCAGCAGCAGATGTTTGAGGTGTAACTAAATCCATTCCAATAATTTGTCCAGCAATTTCAGCCACTTGGTCTAAATTTTTAGCCAATTTAACTCCACCACCTTTTCCTCTTCCTCCAGCATGAACTTGAGCTTTGATTACGTGCCAACCTGTACCCGTTTCTTCCGTTAACTGTTTAGCTTTAGCAACTGCTTCTTCAGCATTGTTAGCAACATGTCCTCTTTGAATGCGAACACCGTAACTCGCTAATATTTCTTTACCTTGATATTCGTGTAAATTCATAATTTATATATCGATTATACTATTTTAAAAAGTGATACAAAAATAGAAAACTATTCTCTAACTGACTAACGATTTGTATTTTTTTTATTTGAAGCTATTTCCAGCCATCCACTGTATCTTTTGCTTTAAAAAAAAGCAAAAGGATGCCGTTCCTGTCTGGGCTAGAACAAATGTATTAAAATAACAAATTGTTATATTTTGTTAATATTTGTAAATTTTATAAAATATATAGATTTTAATTTTACTTTTGCACCAATAAAAAAAGAATATGAAAACACAGGAATTAGTTCAATTATCAGAAGAATTTGGAAGTCCATTATACGTTTATGATGCTAAGAAAATAGAATCACAATACAAAAGATTAACTAATGCATTTAGTAAAGTAGAACGTTTTAGAGTACATTATGCCGTTAAAGCCTTGTCAAACCTATCCATACTTAAATATTTGAAAAGTTTGGGTTCTTGTTTAGATACTGTTTCAATTCAAGAAGTACAATTGGGATTGCATGCTGGTTTTCAACCCTCTCAAATTATTTATACTCCAAACGGAGTTTCCATGGAAGAAATTGAAACTGTAGCACAATTAGGAGTTCAAATTAACATTGATAATCTTTCTATTTTAGAGCAATTTGGAACTAAACATCCTAAAGTTCCTGTTTGTATTCGTATAAATCCACATGTTATGGCTGGTGGAAATGCTAATATTTCTGTGGGTCATATCGATAGTAAATTTGGAATTTCAATTCACCAATTGCCTCATTTATTACGTATTGTTGAAAATACAAAAATGCACATCAACGGTATTCACATGCATACAGGTTCAGACATTTTAGATGTTGGCGTGTTTTTGTATGCAGCTGAAATCTTATTTGATACGGCAAAACATTTTAAAGAATTAGATTTTATAGATTTTGGAAGTGGATTTAAAGTTCCCTACAAAAAGGATGATATTGAAACTGATGTAGAAGAGTTCGGAAAAAAATTAACCAAACGCTTTTTAGCTTTTGAGAAAGAATATGGTCGTGAATTGACATTAGCATTCGAACCAGGAAAATTTCTGGTAAGTGAAGCTGGTTTCTTTTTAGCAAAAGTGAATGTTGTAAAACAAACTACTTCAACTGTTTTTGCTGGAATTGATTCGGGTTTTAATCACTTGATTCGTCCAATGCTTTATGGTTCGCAACATCATATTGAAAACATATCCAATCCAAAGGGAAAAGAACGTTTTTACTCTATTGTGGGTTACATTTGCGAAACGGATACCTTTGCCAACAACCGAAGAATTTCAGAAATTACAGAAGGTGACATTTTATGTTTTAGAAATGCAGGTGCTTATTGTTTTTCAATGGCTTCAAATTATAATTCTAGAGTAAAACCTGCAGAAGTTTTATGGTTGAATGGAAAAGGACATTTAATTCGTGAACGAGAAACTTTTGAAGATATCTTGAGAAATCAGGTAGAGATTAGTTTTTAAGAAAGACTATATGTAAAATAAAAACACGATTCAAGTAAAATTAAATCGTGTTTTTTGTATTTATCTCCTTTGCTCTTTAGTGATTACACTTTCATCTTTATTCAAAACTTCTTGTAACAACTCTGCTTTAGTTCCGTTTGGATAAGTGATTTTTAGTAATTGAGAAAGTGTTGGAGCAATTTGTGTGATTTCTTTTCGGTCAAAAGATTCTCCTTTTTTAATGTGCCAACCATAAAATAACAAAGGTACATGTGTATCATACGTATAAGGACTGCCATGAGTTGTTCCAGTTGAAGAATATTCTACATAACCCGGTTTTAAAGTTATAACTAATTCACCATTTTGACTTGGATCATAACCATTTGCAATAAAATTTAAATAAAAATCAGCTCCAGAAGAAGCTAAAATTTGTTCTTCTGTATATACTCTTTTAACGAATTTTTGTTGGTATAAATAATTAGTAAATTCTTCTTTCACTTTTGAAAGTTCTAATTCTTTTTTCTTGATTAAATCTTTATTAAAGAATAAATTGAAATTAGAATAATCTAAAATTAAATCTTCTCCGAAAGTGGTTTTAGAAAACTCAACTAATTCATTTTTTATAGTTTTAGAATTTAAGTTATTGACATCGTATTTATTATCTTTCAAATACGAAACATTTTCAGCACCAGCATGATCAGCAGTTAAAAACACTAAATAATTTCCTTTTCCTACATTTTTATCTAGATAAGCTAAAAAGTCGGCTATAGTTTCATCTAAACGCAAATAAGTGTCTTGTAATTCAATTGATCTTGGTCCAAGAATATGTCCAATATAATCTGTAGAAGAAAAACTAACGGTTAAAAAATCAGTAATTTCATCTTTTCCAAGAGCCTCTTTTTCAATGGTTTCTTTGGCAAAATCAGCTAACAAATTATTTCCAAAAGGAGTTGAACGCAACACACCTGCATCATTATTGTCATACATGTCTTTTAAATTGTATGGAAAAAAAGGGGTTTTCTTATATAGTTTTCCTTCATAAGGACTGTTATCTGTTAAACTTTCGTTATAGGTTTCTTTTGGTTTAAATAATTCCCAACCCTTTTGAATGTAGGTTTCGTAATGTTTAGCATTATTGAAATTTGTTACCCAATTTGGTAAACTTTCACCGTAGTAAGTACTTGAAATAAAAGCACCTGTTTTGCTATACCAAAAAGCCCAATCTGCAAAATGTCCTGCTGGTAAAATAGCACCTCTATCTTTTAAACTCATTCCAATTACTTTTCCTTTGAAATTGGTGGCTAATTTTAATTCATCTGTGATTGTAGTACTTTGTAAATTTTTTGGCGACATTTTTCCTTCACTATCAGTTCCGTCTCCAATGGTTTTTACATTTTCATCATCAGTACAATACATGTCTTTTCCAGTAGTTTTGTTGAACCAATCATTCCCTACAATTCCGTGAGTAGTCGGCGTTGTTCCTGTATAAATGGAAGCATGTCCTGGTGCCGTGTAAGTTGGCATATAATTATAATGCATATTTTGAAACGTGTACCCCTCTCTCATTAAACGTTTAAAACCCGTTTCGGAAAAATCATTTGAAAATCGGTACAAATATTCCATTTTCATCTGATCTACAACAATTCCTACGACTAATTTTGGTTGCTCTTGACTGAAAGATTTTGCTAAAGAAAATAAAAATAATAATGCGAATAATTTTTTCATGCTTGAAATTTTTACAAAAGTAATTATAAGTTATGAATTGAAAGTAAAGAGAATCTTAAATTATATTCAAAAAAAAATCCTATTTATTTATAGGATAATTTAACTAATGTAATCTATTGTTTTTTATTTTTGAATTCGTAATTGAAATTCTTTAAGTGAATGTGTTTTTTTGTAACTTCCTTTTTTTCAACTAATTTAACTGAAGATTTGTTCAGTTTTACTACTTTTTCTTTTATTTTTAATGGTTTAAAATCGTAACTATTTATGTAATTATCAATAAATTGACTTAATATACTGAGTTTAGATTTTTCTACTGAATAAATAGAATTTTTTCCTAGAAAAGAAATATTAATCAATTCAGCCTTTTTAAGTTCTAACAAATGTTTTGAAACCGTTGATTGCGCTAAAGGAAGCACTCCTACAATTTCTCCACAAGTTGCCGTTTTGGTGTTTAACAAAACATTCATAATTTGAATTCTTGCAGGATGTCCTAATGCTTTGAAAACATTTGCTACATCATTTACATCTTGTTTAAAACCAACACGTTTAGTTAATCCCATAGTTTCTACCAACTTAAATGAATCGCAATTTAACGATAAATAATAAAATTAGCAAAAGTTATTAACAAAATCTATAAAATGCTTAAAAAAAGCGATAATAAGTCAAAAAAATGTTGAAAAGTATTAATTTAGGTCACAAAATGTTTAATAACTATTAATTACTACTCTTCTTTTGGAGCATCTTCTTTCTGCATTATAATGTTATAAGCAATAATTAAATCGTCGTAAGTAATGTAAAGTTGCATTCTATTGCCTTGTTTTTTTCGCGTAAAAACCGAAACATTACAATCAACACCTTCGTTATCAATACAATTCAATGATACGATATTATCCGTTTCATTGGACACAGGATCATTATACTTGACAATGCTAAACAACTGAATAACTTCAGAATAAACAACGACTCTATGATTATCACCATCTAATTTAATAATCATTTTTGACGCTGTAAAATCAGACCAATCTTTCCATTCCCCTTTTTTATTTTTCTCTAAAACGGTAAATCCAGTAGTTTCAAAAATTACCTTTTGAGAAAATCCAGAGCAACTAATTAACAAAGCAACTAGTATTATTTTTAATTTGTTTTGCATTTTTTAAAATTGAAATTGTTGTACTTCTTTTTGTGCGTTATAAAATTCATTCATCACCTTTACTATAATGTCTTTAACTGGTAATATGTCATGAATTAAACCTGAAATTTGACCAATTTCCAATTCACCTTCAATTAAATCACCTTCAAACATGCCTCTTTTGGCCCTTCTTTTTCCCAATAATTGTTCTAATTCCTCTTTTGAAGGACCTTTAGTGTATAATTCTTGAATATCTTGAAAAAATTTATTTTTAACCAATCTTACAGGAGCTAACTCTTTTAACGTTAATTGTGTATCACCTTCATTTGCTTCCACAACCGTATTTTTAAAAGCATCGTGCGCACTAGATTCAACTGAAGCCACAAAACGGGTTCCCATTTGGATTCCGTCAGCACCTAAAGCCATTGCAGCTAACATTCCTTTTCCCGAAGCTATTCCTCCAGCAGCAATTAATGGTATAGTAATATTTTCTCTTACAACTGGAATTAATGTTAAAGTTGTAGTTTCTTCTCTTCCATTGTGACCTCCAGCTTCAAAACCTTCAGCTACTACTGCGTCAACACCAGCATCTTGAGCTTTTAAAGCAAATTTTGAACTACTAACAACATGTGCAACTTTTATGCCATTATCTTTCAAATGTTGCGTCCAAGTTTTAGGATTTCCTGCAGAAGTAAAAACTATTTTAACCTCTTCTTCAATAATAATCTTTATAATTTCTTCCAAATCTGGATATAACATTGGAACGTTTACTCCAAAAGGATTTTTTGTGGCTTTTTTACATTTTTGGATGTGCTCTCTTAAAACATCTGGATACATTGAACCTGCACCAATTAATCCTAAACCACCTGCATTACTTACAGCACTGGCTAATTTGTAACCGCTATTCCATATCATACCTCCTTGTATAATTGGGTATTTTATTTGAAATAGATTTGTAATTCTATTCATTATTTTTTTTGTATTTTCCCTGTAAAGGTTTTGTTTGAAGTTTCAATTTTATAAAAATAAATTCCCGAGTTTAAATTAGACAAGGAATAAACCCCTTGTTTACTCATGATCTCTTTTTCATCAACTAATTGTCCGATTGCATTAAAAATATAAAGCTTTGTATTTGTAAAATTAGTCAATAAAGTAAATTCATTTTCTACAGGATTTGGATATAAAACGGGATGATTGTCAACTACATTTTCTAAATTTAAGGCATTGTTTAAAGCCAATTGAAAATCGGGAACACCATATCCTTTTTGAGTTGTAGGATTTGTGAAATTATCTGAAGATTCTTTGATGAATTGAATTACTTGATCGTTTGTTAAATTAGGCATAGCTGACCAAAAAGAAGCTACCATTCCTGCCATTATTGGACTTGAAAAAGATGTTCCACTTGCTGTAATTATAGTTCCATTGATATCGCTTAAAGTTGCACCTAAACCTTTGGCCACCACATCTGGTTTTACTCGACCGTCAAAAGTTGGTCCGACAGAACTAAAACTTACATAATTTTCATTACTATCAATAGCTCCAATTGTAAACGCTTTTAAAGCATCAGCTGGAGTTCCAATATTTGGATTAGCTGTTGCACCCGAATTTCCTGCACTTACAACCACAATCATTCCACGAGAATGGGCAATGTTTAAACCTCTTGATATAAATGATGTTGTTCCATTCATATCGTTATAAGTGTAACTGTAGGAAGGATTGTCATAACCAAAATACCCTAATGAAGTATTGATGATGTCTGCACCATAATAATCAGCCAATTCGGCAGCTTCCACCCAATAAGATTCTTCTACTGGGTTTTCTTCATTTACATCTTCGGTAATAAATAAGTAGTATTGAGCATTTGGTGCTGAACCAATTAACTGATTTTCAACTACTGAACCCATGCAAGAAAGTACATAAGTACCATGAAAATGTCTTGCAAAATAATTAGAATTCGCATCTGGAAAATTATATCCTCCTAAAATTTGATTGTTATTGATAAGATTTTGAAATGGCATCGCAGTATTCACACCAGTAAAACCAGAATCTAAAACGGCAATAATTTTTCCTTGACCTGTAAAATTTTGTTCGTGCAACAAATGACCGTTCAACATTTGTATTTGATTGGCCGAAGTTCCGTAATTATAATCAATAGTTGCGTCTAAATTTTTATTGATGCTGTTTAATACATTACTACTTGATGAACTTGAAGCTTTTGCATTTAAATTTCCATTGGCAAAATCAATATAACTTACAAAGGAAAATAAACTCAACGCTTCAATATTAGACTGAGTTCCTCTTACATGTACCGCATTTAACCATTTTGATTTGGCTTTAACAGTAATTCCGTTAGCATTTAAAATTTGATTCAAATAATCTTGATGAATGGGTACATCTTTAACATCTAAAGGAATATTTTGATTGGTTCTTCTATCTAAAGCTCTTTGGGTAAGCATTGACAAAGGATTTGACAAATATGTTGCAGCTTCAGGCTTATTGGTAAAATAAATCCAAGCATCTTCTTGAGAAAACACTGAAAAAGAAGTTAAGACTAAAATTATTAGGATAAACTTTTTCATGATTTATTATTTACTTCAAATATATAAAATTCTTACCGAAATTTAAGAAATAGTAAAATAAATGAATGTTGTATAAGCTAACAATAAAAGTATTCCCTCTTTAAAACTTAAACTTCCTCTTTTAGGTAAAAGAACCAATGGTAACAAGATGATTGCAAAACCTAGCATCCAATAAATATCTTGTGACATAATACTTTTATCGATATTTTTTATGGGACTAATGATGGCTGTAATTCCTAAAACACTTAGTATATTGAATATGTTTGAGCCAATTATGTTTCCTATTGAAATATCATTTTCTTTTTTTATACTCGCAATAACTGAAGAGGCTAATTCTGGAATACTTGTACCAATTGAAACAACAGTTACAGCAATAATTCGCTTACTTACTCCTAAGTTTTCAGCCAAATTTACGGCTCCATTTACTAATAATTCTGATCCAGCCCAAAGTGCAAATCCACCTACTGCTAAAAATCCTAAAATTAAAAGATAAGACATTTCTTTCTCTTTTACTTCTGGAACTTCAATTGTAACTTTTTTATTTTGTTTGACTAAATAAAATAAGAATACAATTAATAAAGCAATAAAAATAAACCCTTCTACTCTACTTAATTCTCCATCCATGATTAAGAAAACAAACAACAAAACGGAAGCTATCATTTTTGTAGGCCAATCCGTCGCAAAAAAACTTTTATCAATTTGAATGGCATTAATTAATAATACTACTCCAAGTACAAGACCAATGTTTCCAATATTTGAACCCACAACATTGCCAACAGCAATATCCGAATATCCATCTAAAGCAGCATTTACACTAACAATAAGTTCAGGTAAAGATGTAGCAA
The DNA here is from genome assembly GCF_965657075.1 of Flavobacterium sp. Classification (GTDB taxonomy): domain Bacteria; phylum Bacteroidota; class Bacteroidia; order Flavobacteriales; family Flavobacteriaceae; genus Flavobacterium. The sequence continues at coordinate 201,483 of NZ_CBFHMV010000002.1, read as the reverse complement.
AAGAAACTACTGTTAAACCTACAATTATTTTAGAAATATTTAATCTGTTGGACAAACCCACTGCTGATTTTAACAACCAATCTCCACCTAGAACTAATAAAACTAAACCTCCAATAATGTACAATAAATCTTCCACGAAATTGTTGTATTTTTAAGAAATTACACCACTACCAAATAATTCATCATTCTCATACCATGCCACAAATTGTCCTTCCGTGATGGCAGATTGAGGATTTTCAAAAACTACATACATTCCAGTTTCAAATTGATGCAGCGTTGCTTTTTCTAAAGGTTGGCGGTAACGAATTCGAGCCATTACTTGTCTTTCCTCGTTCGCTTTTAATTTTAAGTCTTCTCTTATCCAATGCACTTCTGACGCTTTTACAAATAAAGCATTTTTATACAAACCCGGATGATTTGAACCTTGACCGGTATAAATTATATTTTTTTCAACATCTGTTTGAATTATAAATAAAGGTTCTTTTGTACCTCCAACATTCAAGCCTTTTCTTTGTCCATTGGTAAAATAATGTGCTCCTTGGTGCTTTCCTACAACTTTAGCATCAGCTTTTGAAAAATCTAACTTTCTAGATTGATAGGCAAAGGCTTCTTCTCTATTTTTAAACTCATTTGAAACTACTTCAAAAACAGCATCATCAGCATTGACTTCAAGAATGATTCCTTCTTTAGGTTGTAATTTTTGTTGAAGAAATTCAGGCAAACGCACTTTTCCAATAAAACATAGACCTTGAGAGTCTTTTTTATCAGCAGTTATTAAATCCATTTCAGTAGCAATTGCCCTTACTTGCGGTTTTGTTAATTCACCAATAGGAAATAATGCTTTTGAAAGTTGCTCTTGCGATAATTGGCATAAAAAATACGATTGATCTTTGTTATTATCTTTTCCTACTAGTAATTGAAATAGTTCCTTTCCATCTTTTAGAAAACTAGATTTTCTGCAATAATGTCCTGTTGCTACATAATCTGCACCTAATTCTAGGGCAATTTTCATAAAAACATCAAACTTAATTTCTCTGTTGCATAAAACATCAGGATTTGGAGTTCTTCCATTTTCATATTCTTGAAACATGTAATCAACAATTTTTTCTTTGTATTGTTCTGACAAATCAACTGTTTGAAATGGAATTCCTAATTTTTCGGCAACTAAAAGAGCATCATTACTATCTTCTAACCAAGGACAATCATTAGAAATAGTAACCGAATCATCATGCCAATTCTTCATAAAAAGACCTATAACATCATAGCCTTGTTCTTTTAATAAATATGCCGCAACACTTGAGTCTACACCACCAGAAAGTCCTACTACTACTCTTTTCATTATTTCTCTTTTGTCTTTTCTTGTGTATTTATATATTTTTTTTCTGTTTTATCTTTTTCATCTCTATCTTTCAATTCACTTGGAATTTTTTCTCCTTTTTCATTTAAGATGTATATGAAATTTTTAGCGTTTATTTTTTTAGCTTTTTCTTCTTTAATCACTTTTCCGTTTTCGTAAGTGTACCAAATTCCCGATTTTAAGCCTTCTTTATATTGACCTTTTAAAATTAAATTGCCTAAACCGTCATAAAATAAAGCCTCACCATCTAATTGATCATTTTTATAATTTAACTCTTCAATAATTTTTTCATTAATACCAAATCGTTTATAATTACCCTGTTTTTTACCTTCCACATAATTCATAATTTCAGCTAAAGAGCCATCGTTAAAAAAAACTTTTCTTGTTCCATTTAATTGTCCTTGTTTATAATTTTCATGAGTCATAACTATTTTTGACTCTTTGTGATAGAATTTCCAGATACCTTCATATGATCTATTAATTAATAACCCTTCACTTACAATATTATTTTTTCTATCAAAAATAGTTACATAACAAGAATTGTTTCCTTTAGAAAAATCTCTAGTGGCAATAACTTTACCATCTTTTGTATCATCAAAATATTTAAATATTCCTGTTTCAATACCGTGTTCAAAAACGCCTTCATATCTAGGTCTTTTTGATTCTTCATAAATACCTTTCCACAAACCGTGTCTTTTTCCTTCTTTATCCAACTGGTTTATTGTTTCTTGACTAAAAGCAGTACAACATATAAAAAGCACAAAATTTAGAATATATTTCTTCATTTTAACAATTGTTTTAAATTATTTATAAATTTCCGTTAAAAAACAAATTATTTGCTAAACACTTCTAAAAAAAGGTGTTAAACTTTATTTTGAATTTTTGAATTTTGTTTATTCTTTTTTAAGTTTGATTAAACAAAAAATCAATACTATGAAAAACATTGCAAAATTAATCAAATTAACGTTATTAGTTGTTACAACTTCAATAATGTTTTCATGTACCGATGATGAAACAGGTACAACACAAAGTAATACTATTTCAGCTATTGCTTCTAGAACGTCAGATTTCTCCATTTTAGTATCTGCACTAGATAGAGCTGGTTTAGTACAAACATTAGACCAAACTGGTCCTTACACTGTATTTGCTCCTGATAATGCTGCATTTTCTGCATTTTTGACTGCAAACAATTTCAACAGTTTAGAAGAAGTTCCAATTCCACTATTGACAGAAATTTTAAAAAATCATGTAGTATCTGGAACTAATTTATCAACTGGATTAACCACTGGTTATGTGAAAACTTTAGCTGTTGGTTCTGCATCTTCAACAAATACCTTGAGTATGTATATTAACACCACCAATGGGGTTAGACTTAACGGTGTTTCAAATGTAACACAAGCAGATATTGTTGCGTCAAATGGTGTAATTCACAAAGTCAATGCTGTAATTGGATTACCAACTGTTGTAACTCATGCGGCTGCTAATGGCAATTTTTCTACTTTAGCTGGTTTGTTAGATGCGCAAGGATTATTACCAACTTTATCTTCTACATCTGGAACTCCGACTCCTTTTACTGTTTTTGCACCATTAAATTCTGCTTTTACACAACCAGTTATTGATTTGTATGGCACTTTAACAGATGCACAAAAAACAGGTCTTTTAACATACCATGTAGTTGGTGAAGCAAACGTTTTATCAACTGGAATTCCTACAACTGCTATTAATACACTACAAGGTGGAACTTTTACAGTTGCTGGAACGGTGATTACTGATGCAATCAATGCACAAACAAACATTGTTTTAACTGATGTTCAATGCTCAAATGGAGTTATCCACGCTATTGACAGAGTTATACGTCCTTTTTAATTAAAGAAAATGCTATGAAAACATAAAGCCATTCATTAATTTGAATGGCTTTTATAATAAAAATCATGTTTTTTATTTTTTATTTTGAGCTTTTTGGGCTTCGGCTTGTTCCATCATTTCTCTCATTTTCTTTTGGAACTTACTTTCTTTCTTTTCTTTAGTTTTATTCTCTTGAATTTTAGCATGAATTTTTTCATCATTCACAATGTAATTCTTGATAACTAACATGATACCGATTGTAATTAAGTTAGAAATAAAATAATACAAACTTAATCCTGAAGCATAATTGTTAAAGAAAATCAACATCATTAATGGAGAAATATAAATCATAATTTTCATGATTTTTCCCATATCTGGCATTCCTTCTTGAGTTGGAGCACTCATTTGTTGATCACCTGTTGTCATTTTCATGTAAAAGAAAATAGCAATAGAAGCTAAAATTGGAAATAAACTTACGTGATCTCCATACATCGGGATTCTAAATGGTAACGGGTAAATATTATCATAAGAAGATAAATCATCTGCCCAAAGAAAGCTTTTTTGTCTTAAATCAAACATTGATGGAAAGAAATTAAACAAAGCATAGAAAACAGGAATTTGCATTACCGCTGGCAGACAACCTGCCATAGGATTTACACCAGCTTTAGAGTACAATTTCATTGTTTCCTGCTGTTTTTTCATTGCATTATCTTTATACTTAGTATTTAATTCATTAATTTCTGGACGAAGTACTTTCATTTTTGCTTGAGACAGATATGATTTGTAAGTAATTGGAGACATAACCAATCGCACTAAAATTGTAAACAAAATAATAGCCAATCCGTAAGGCATGAAACCACTAATAAAACCAAATACAGGAATAAAAATGTAACGGTTAATCCAACCGAAAATTCCCCAACCTAATGGTAAAATTTCGTCTAGATTTTTTTCATAATCTTTTAAAATATCATATTTTGCTGGACCATAATACCAATTCATGCTATAGTTTAATTCACCATTTTTTATATCTAAAGGTGCTTTAGCAAAATATTTTTTAGTAAAAATTGTGTTAATTTTTTCGTCTATAACCAAGTTTTCAGATTTAAACTGAACTGTTTTTAAAGGCGTATCGGTCAACAAAATAGAAGTAAAAAAATGTTGATGAAACGCAATATAGGTTACCTCTTTAGCGGTATCATCATCATCTGCTGCAACACTTAAAGAACTGTCTTTTCCATCTTCATATTCGTAGTGAATATCTGTGTAACGGTTTTCGTAAGAAATACTTTTTTCATTTCTGTAAGTCTTTAATTGCCATTCTAATTCTAATGGCTTTGAAGTATTTACAACCTCTGTTAAACCTTGGGTTTTAATACCAAAATCTAACATGTATTCTTTAGGTTTTAAAACATAACGATACTCTAAAAACTGAGTTTCACTTGCTTTTAAACGCATAGTTAACACTTGATTTTTACCATCTTTAGTTAAAATTGGTTGAAAATATAGATCTTTCGAATTTAAAACACGATTATCTTTTGTGTTTAAAACTAAATTAAAATCGGCATTATTGTCTTTAATTATTTGAACTTCTTTTTTCGAATCTCTTTCGAATTGTTCTATTCCTTTAACGGTTGCTTCAACAATGTAACCACCTTTATTGGCAATCTTAAGAGAAAGTAAATCATTTTCAATGGTGGTAAACTCTTCTTTTGCAGATGGAAGTAATGAAGAATAAGCAAAAACTCCTAGTTTAGCAATTGCTTGTTCATCTTTAATAGAATCATTAACTACTTCAGGAGAAGCAACTTCATTATTATTATTTGATTCTATTGTTTCTGTTTGATTTTCAACTTGTTCATCTTTGGCTTTGGTCTCTGACACTTCAGGTGTAGGAGAATTTGAATAAAGCATCCACATCAAAATTCCTGAAATAAGTACAAAACCAATTATCGAATTTAAGTCTAATTTTTTTTCTTCCATTTTTATTTAATAATACGAAAGCTTAAGCAAACGTTTAATTTATACTAGTAGTTATTTATTATTAACTGCAGCTTTTATAAAACTCACAAATAAAGGATGTGGGTTTGCTACAGTACTTTTATATTCTGGATGATATTGAACTCCTACAAAAAAAGGATGGTCTTTAATTTCAACCATTTCAACTAAATTAGTGTCTGGATTCACTCCAGAAGCTATTAAGCCTGCATTTTCAAATTCATCTTTATATAGTCCGTTGTATTCATATCTGTGTCTGTGACGTTCCGAAATTTCTGATTTCCCGTAGATTTGTTGAGCTAAAGAACCTTCTTTTAAGGCACATTTCCAAGCACCTAATCGCATGGTTCCACCCAAATTTACAACATTTTTTTGCTCTTCCATCAAGTTAATTACAGGATGCTTTGTATTCCCGTTCATTTCTGTAGAATTAGCATCAGAGTATCCTAAAACGTTTCTTGCGAACTCAATAACGGCCATTTGCATTCCAAGACAAATTCCTAAAAATGGGACTTTGTTTTCTCTGGCATAACGAACTGTATCAATTTTTCCTTCAATTCCACGACTTCCAAATCCAGGAGCAACTAATATACCATCTAGATTTTTAAGTTGTTTTTCTGCCGTTTTGTCATTTAAAAATTCAGAATGAATAGAAATGACATTAACTTTAGTTTCGTTTGTAGCACCCGCATGAATAAATGCCTCTAAAATCGATTTGTATGAATCTTGTAATTCTACATATTTTCCAACTAAACCAATATTAATTTCGTGTTTAGGGTTTTTATGTTTTTGAAGAAATTCGTTCCAATTTTTTAAATCCGGACTATTTTTTTCTGGTAAACCTAATTTTTTTAAAGTGACCGTATCTAATCCTTCTTCAAGCATTAAATTAGGCACATCATATATTGTTGAAGCATCAATAGATTGAATAACCGCTTCCTTTTTAACATTACAAAATAAAGCTAATTTTTGTCGCAACTCATCAGACAATTCATGTTCTGTTCTACAAACAAGAATATCTGCTTTTATACCACTTTCCATTAAAGTTTTAACGGAGTGTTGGGTTGGTTTGGTTTTTAATTCTCCAGCAGCAGCTAAAAAAGGAACTAAAGTTAAATGAATACAAATGGCATTTTCATCCCCTAATTCCCATAACAATTGTCGTACAGATTCGATGTATGGCAATGATTCAATATCCCCTACGGTTCCACCAATTTCAGTAATAACAATATCAAAATTACCTGTTTGACCAAGCAATTGCATGCGTTCTTTAATTTCGTTAGTGATGTGAGGAACTACTTGAACTGTTTTTCCTAAAAACTCACCTCTTCGTTCTTTTTCAATAACAGAAAGGTATACTCTACCAGTTGTAACATTATTAGCTTGAGAAGTTGGAACGTTTAGAAATCTTTCATAGTGACCTAAGTCTAAATCGGTTTCAGCACCATCATCTGTAACGTAGCATTCCCCGTGTTCATAAGGATTTAATGTTCCTGGATCGACATTAATATAAGGGTCAAATTTTTGTATAGTTGCCCTATAGCCTCTTGCTTGTAATAATTTGGCTAAAGATGCCGCGATGATTCCTTTTCCTAAAGAAGAAGTCACACCACCTGTAACAAAAATATATTTCGTTTGATTCATTAGTTTGTTGTTTGTTGTGTTGTTGTTTGTTTTTATAAAACGTGCAAAGATAGTTTTAAATATTAGAATTTTTAAATTAGAAATCAGAAAATTTAATCTATAAAAAACAAAAAAACCATTTGGAATTCAAATGGCTTTAAAAAATATTATAATTAATTTATTCTTCAGAAGTTCCTATTTCATTTATTTCATGCATAGGAGCTTTGGGGTTATTTCCATATTCATTTTTCTGATTTTCTCCTTCTGAAACAGCTAATACAAAGTTATAAATTGGAATTAATAAATACCAACCACTTTTCCCATTATCATGCATTCTTCTTACACCAACTGCAATTGAAGGAATTAAAAAAACTATACTTGAAATTGAACCTAAAATTCCATTACCATTTTCTGGATCACCAATAAATAAACCACCGATTCCATCTAAAATACCTAAAAGAATACTTATAATAATATTTACTAATACAAAATACCAATATTCTTTTCTTCTTGCTCTTCCATTAAAATTGGCATAATTATCTATAACTACTTTTTTCCACCAATCTAAAAGATTATAGTTTTCTTCGCTTTTTTTCATTGTTTATGTTTTTAGTTAATATTAATTTCAAAAGTATTTAAATTTCTGTTAAAATTAAAATGTTTAAACTAAAATTATTAACAGTCTATCAAGGTTTCTGGAAATTTCTACGAATATTTCTAACCAATTCTTCTAAACCATTTAATTTTAATTCGTACACCAACTGCATTTGTTCTCCTAATAGACCTTTTGGAAATCCTTTATTGCTATACCAAACCACATAATATTCTGGTAAATCAATTAGATGATAACCTTCGTATTTGCCAAAAGGCATTTTTGCATGAGCAAGTTTAACTAATTGTTCTTGATGGGTCAATTTGATAAGTGAATTTTAGTTTTAGAACTCTATTATTTCCAGTTAAAAACAACCTCTTTTTCTATATCAGGATGAAGACTTAATAATACGGGGCAAGTCATGGCTGATCTTTCAAGAATAATTTTATTTTTATCAGATGTTGCAATTGATAGGTCTAAAACGACTTTTATTTTAGCAATTTTTCTGGGTTCCGATTGCATAATTTTGGTAATAGAAACTTTGGAATCCTTTAAATCAACCTCTAAATCTTTGGATTTAATTCCCATTATGGAAACCATACAACTTCCCAATGCAGTTGCTACTAAATCCGTTGGTGAAAAAGCTTCTCCTTTTCCGTGATTGTCTGTTGGAGCATCGGTGAGAATTTCTGTTCCTGATTGTAAATGCATACAAACAGTTCTAAGTTCTCCAACATAAGTTATATTTGAAGTTGCCATTATTTGATTTGTTTTATGGTTAAATCTTCCATAAATTGTTGTAAATAAATGGCATTGTTGTAGTTACCATTTTCAATTTTTATGTAATTGAATTTACTTTCCAATTGTTCCGATGCATATTCTGTAGTGGAAGCAATAAATCCCCCGTCTTGATACATTCTCAAAACTGTATCTAAAGTAACATCAAAACCACGTGTTGCAAAAGAATTAGGATTAATATTATTACTGTTTTTAAACTTTTTTGCAAATGATTTATAGTAACCACTATCATTATTCCTGTTATTGCTAGGATACAACAAATCTAAATTGGTTAAGCTTTTAATTTTAATTGCCTCAAAATCTAAAACATCATATAACTTTAAAACTACCAGCTGAATGTCGTATTTTGATTTTAACTTAGATAAAATTCCAGTTGCATTTAATGTCATTCCTGTGCTTTCAGTTTCTAAAATCACAAAATTCTTTTTGTCTTTTATTAAAAGCCCTTCAATTCCTGCTTCAGTAACACCTCCTTTTTCAGATAATGGTACTATTTTTAAATCAGGAAATTGAGCTTGCAATTCTTCTTTAATAGCTACTTTTTTCTTACTAAAGATGGCTAAAGTATTTCCATTATTCTCCTTAAAATACTTCATTAACTCTTCTCTTTCAATTTGTTCGGTAGGTCTCGAATAATAGATATTCTCAAAAGGTTTACCGGTTTTAGAAGACAAAGGAGAAATTACTGGAATATTGTATTTTTTTAATAAAAGTGCTGTTTGTTCAATTTGATTGTTAAATAAAGGTCCGATAACTGCATCTACTTTTGAAAAATCATTTTTAGCAATAATTTCATTAATTTTACTAACGGATGATTCAGTATCAAATATTTTGACTTTTAAGTTATAACCCAATTTTTTTAAAGAGTCAAGTGCTAACAATTGTCCCGCATAAAAATCTAAGGCGATGTTTAAAGTCTTATCGGCTTTTAAATAATCCGATTTAGATTTTACCGTATCAGATTCCATTTTAGCTATATTGAAAGGTAAGAAAATCACTAATGTTTTTTCTTCATTACTTTTCTTGGCTACCAAAGCAACTTTATTATGGTTTTGTTGAATTTCTTCAAGTTTAGAGTTTGGTAAATTGATAACTAAACCTTCTTTAAATCCTTCCTTTAAAATTGGATTTAACTCTAAAATTTTCATTTGAGAAACATTAAATTTTTTTGAAACTCCGTAAAGTGTCTCACGAGGAAGAATTGTATATTGTTGGTAGTTTATTGAATCATTTAGAACAGTTACTAATTCACTTTTAGATTCATTAGGAGTTTTAACTGCTTCAATTTTAGAATCATCAGTTTGATTTTTAACATCTTGAAAATTAGGATTTTTGATAGTTAATTCTTGACCAGCTTGTAAACCATTTTCAACAATAATTGGATTCCATTCTTTTAATTCATCTTGACTCACATTGAATTTTTTGGATAGTCCATACAAGGTTTCCTGCTCTTTTACCGTATATTTTTCAGAAACAACTAAATTCTTTTTTGTGTCTTTTTTAGCTTCTTTTTTACTTTTTTTGTCTTGTAAAATCAAACTAATTAATAAAACTTCCCCTTCTTTAATACCTCCTTTAGCACTTGGGTTTAATCTATAAATATCGTAAGGAGAAACTTTATATTTCTTAGCAATTTGAGTAACATTTTCACCCTTTAAAACTGTATGTTTTACATAATCATCGTTTTTTTGTGCCCATGAACTGACAGAAAGTAAGATGATAAAAAGAAGTTTATAAATAGATTTCATGAAATGTATATTAATTTTTAATGACAATAATTTGGCCAACTTCAATTGGTTTTTCCAATAATTCTTTATTATTATTAATTAAATCTGGAACATTAACATTATATATTTTAGAAATTGCATATACTGTTTCTCCCTCTTTAACCACATGTTTTTGTTTTGAATTATTGTCTAAATTAGTGTTTTCTGTTGGTTTATTAATATTTGTTTTTTGATAATCAAGAACTGTACCAACCGAATTATTTTTAATTTTTAATAAGACACCTTCTTTAAAACCATTTCTAAGTGCTTCCTTATTTTCGTTTATTAAATCTGAGAGTTGAATATCGTATTTATCGCAAACCGATTTTAATGTTTCTCCTTTTTTGACTTCATGATTTACAATATTTGAAGCAATGACTTTATTGGAGTCGTCGGCTAATTTTTCAATCTTAGTATTTATGGCTTTACTATTGGGTCCAGAGCTAGTTAGTTTAGAATTGGATTTTAAATTGCTATATTCTGATTGTTCTTTAACTAAGTTGCTTTTATTTTGTTCCTTCAGATTTTCGTTTTTTGTCAAATCTTTTAATTGATTGTTCGTGTTTTCTGTGGGAAGTTCAACCGTTAATAACAAACCTTCCTTGATTCCATTTTTTAACTCTTCTTTATTTAATTTTAAAAGTTGACTAACTGAAAGATTATATTTTTGTGCAATTTGATAAACAGTTTCTCCATTTATTACAACGTGTTTAGGAGCTTCAATAGGCTGAAAATAATAAGGATCGGGAATTCTAATAATCCTTGTTTAGACTTAATACTATCAGGAACAGCATTTAAATTGACTCTGTTTTTATCTTCAGGCATAATGCTGGTATTAGGTATTTTAAGAATCATACCTCTTTCTAAACCGTCAACACTAAATTTATTTACTTTATATATTTCTGTTGGATTGACTAAATATTTTTTTGAAATAATAAGCATAGTTTCTCCTAAAGTAACTTTGTGCAAAACTACTTTATGTTTACTAATATCAAAATTACTTGCAGTTTGACCAGTAGACAAATTGATAAAAAACAATAGGATAAAAATGATTATTCTTTTCATTGCATTTAGTTTTTATTCAACTATTCCCATTCAATGGTTGCCGGTGGTTTAGAACTTATGTCGTAAACTACTCTATTAACTCCTTTTACTTTATTAATTATTTCGTTGGATATTTTCATTAAAAACTCGTAAGGTAAATGAACCCAATCCGCAGTCATTCCGTCAGTTGACTCTACTGCTCTCAGAGCAACAACTTTTTCATAAGTACGTTCATCACCCATTACACCTACACTATTAACAGGTAATAAAATAGCTCCAGCTTGCCAAACTTTGTCATACAAACCGTGTTCTTTCAAACCGTTAATAAAAATGGCATCAACTTCTTGAAGAATTGCTACTTTTTCTGGAGTAATATCTCCTAAAATTCTGATGGCTAAACCTGGCCCAGGAAAAGGATGTCTCCCTAATAATTCAGGATCAATACCTAAAGTTTTACCAACTCTTCTTACTTCATCTTTAAATAACATTCGTAAAGGTTCAACAATTTTAAGCTTCATAAAATCAGGTAAACCTCCTACATTATGATGTGATTTAATGGTAGCACTTGGACCACCAGTAGCTGAAACGGATTCAATAACATCTGGATAAATGGTTCCTTGTCCTAAAAACTTAACATCGGTAAGTAAATGTGCTTCATCATCAAAAACCTCAATAAATGCATTACCAATGGCTTTTCTTTTCGCTTCAGGATCATCTAAGTTAGCCAATGCATCATAAAACTTTTTTGAAGCATCAACACCTTTGACATTTAATCCCATGCCTTTGTATTGATTTAAAACATTTTGGAATTCATCTTTTCTTAAAAGACCATTATTAACAAAAATGCAATATAAATTATCACCAATAGCTTTATTCAATAAAACTGCGGCTACAGTAGAATCAACACCTCCAGATAATCCTAAAACCACTTTATCATTTCCGATTTTTTCTTTCATTTCAGAAATAATTTCTTCCACAAAAGCATTTGGAGTAAACGTTTGAGGCACTTCGGCAATATTAACTAAAAAGTTTTCAAGCATTTGTTTTCCATCTGAAGAATGATAAACTTCTGGATGAAATTGAATTGCGTAGGTAGTTTCACCTTCAATTTTGTACGCTGCATTTTCAACATCTTTTGTACTTGCTAATTTAACAGCTCCTGTTGGTAATGTTTTAATTGTATCGGAATGACTCATCCAAACTTGACTGTTTTCTGAAACGTTTTCCAAAAAACCTTCATTTTCTTTTATGTAAGATAAGTTGGCTCTTCCATATTCTCTAATATTGGACGGAGCTACTTCTCCACCAGAAAAATGAGCTAAATATTGTGCCCCATAGCAAATTGCCAAAAGTGGTTTTTTACCTCTAATTTCTGACAAATCTGGGTGTGGTGCATCATCAGCTCTAACAGAAAATGGACTTCCTGATAAAATTACTGCTTTGTAAGTTGACAAATCCTTGGGTGGATTGTTGTATGGAAATATTTCGCAAAAAATATTAAGTTCTCTAACACGTCTAGCAATAAGCTGCGTGTATTGTGAACCGAAATCTAAAATTAGTACGTTGTGTTGCATGGACAAATTTAATTTTTTAACCTAGATTATAAAAGTGTTAAAATAAAAGGTTTTCCACTAGTTATAAACAATTAAAACCATTTTTTTCGTTTGAAGTAAAGTATCATAAAAATCACTATAAAAAACATGACTCCTAACACAAAAAAGTAAGCATATTTATAATGTAATTCTGGTAAATAATCGAAGTTCATGCCATAAAGTCCAACAATAAATGTAAGAGGCATAAAGATGGATGAAACTACCGTTAGGATTTTCATGACTTCGTTCATACGATGGTTTTGAGCTGTGTAAAAGAAATTACTAGCACTTTCAAGAGAATTCATATCGTATTCTATTTGTTCTAAAAGCTCTACAGTTTTATTATGTAATCTTCCAAAAAAAACAAAATTAGAAGGTTGTATTAGATCTAAAACATCGTCATCTTTGATGGTTTTAATGGTAAATAAAGCCTCTTTTAAAGGAATAATTGAATGTTTTAAAAATTGAAATACTTCTCTTGTTTTTTCAATTTCCTGCATAATTGTTGGATCATCAGCTGTTTTTGAAGCCACTAATAATTCTTCAATTTTAATTTCTTTACTTTCTATTGTTATAAAAAAATTTTCAATAATTGCATCTAAAAGCAAATAGAGTAAATAATCGACTTTTTTCTTCCTAACGATACCTATATCGGCTCTAATTCTTTCTCTGATATGGGTAAAAAAATCACCTTTTTTTTCTTGAAAAGAAACTACCAAACCATCTTTCAACAAAAAACTAATTTGTTCTACTGTTATAAATTCTTTATTTTCTGATGGCAAAATGGAATTAATACTAAAAAACAAACTATCGCCTACTTCGTCCAAACTAGTTCTTCTAGAAATATTTAATATATCTGAAACAATCAAACTATTTAAATGCAAATGATCTGTAAGATCTTTAATCAATTCAACATCATTTAAACCGTGAAGATTTAACCAATTATTGTTTGAGTCCACTTTAAGTTTTAAAAAATCATTAACTAATATTTTCTTGTATTCTGAAAACTTTTGATCGTCATATACAAACAATTGCATTTCAGTGGCTTTATCAGTATAAATTCCAGTATATTCGAGCTGATTTGGATGTACTTTTCTTCCTTTTTTGTATTTAATTTTTTTCAAAACAATAAAATTTAGTTCATCAAAGGTAGGAGATTTTAAAAATCAAGTTTACTTTTACCAAAATTATTACAAACAATGAAAACATTACTTATCAACATCAAAGAGCTTTTACAAGTAAGAGAAACTTCTGTAGAGATGGTTTCGGGTGCAGCAATGGCTATTTTACCAAAACTTGAAAATGCTTTTTTAATGATTGAAAATAATTTGATTTTGGATTATGGCAATATGGAAAATTGTCCTAATCATAACGATAAAAATGTGATTGATGTTTCAGGAAAAATTGTTTTACCAACTTGGGTTGACAGTCATACACATATAGTTTATGCAGGAAATCGAGTTCAGGAATTTGTGGATAGAATTAACGGACTTTCTTATGAAGAAATTGCAAGTCGTGGTGGTGGTATTTTAAATTCTGCTAAAAAACTTAATGCAACTTCTGAAGAAGAAATTTACAATCAATCAAAAATCAGGTTAGAAGAAGTAATCTCTCAAGGAACAGGCGCTGTTGAAATTAAATCAGGTTATGGTTTGACCGTTGAAGGAGAGTTGAAAATGCTTCGAGTGATAAAAAAACTGAAAGAAAATTATCCAATAGCAATAAAAGCTACTTTTTTAGGAGCACACGCATTTCCAGAACAATACAAAGAAAATCATGCAGCTTATATTGATTTAATAATTAATGAAATTTTGCCGAAAATAGCTGAAGAACATTTGGCAGATTATATTGATGCTTTTTTAGAAACCGGTTATTTTTCTGTAGATGAAACCAAGAAAATAATGCTTGCTGGAAATAAATATGGATTAAAAGCTAAAATTCATGTCAATCAATTTACAGCAATTAACGGAATTAAAGCTTGTGTTGAAAATGAAGCTTTGTCTGTAGATCATTTAGAACTAGTTACGGATGATGATATTGCAATTTTAAAAAATAGTAAAACAATGCCAGTTGCTCTACCAAGTTGCTCGTATTTTATTTCCATTCCATACACGCCAGCAAGAAAAATGATTGATGCTGGTTTACCATTAGCTTTGGCTACAGACTTTAATCCTGGCACAACGCCTTCTGGAAACATGAATTTTGTTGTCGCTGCAGCTTGTATAAAAATGAAAATGACTCCAGAGGAAGCAATAAATGCTGCCACAATAAATGGTGCTTATGCAATGGGAATTTCAAAAACTCATGGAAGTATAACAAAAGGTATGAGAGCTAATATTTTAATCACAAAACCATTGAATTCATTTTATCAAATTCCGTATGAATTTACTAGTAATTTAATTGAAAGTGTGATGATTGAAGGTCAATTTATAAAATAAAAAAAGCGTTTCAAAACAAATTGAAACGCTTTTTTAGAGAGCTATTATTTCTACTTTAATTCAAATTGTGAATTGGCAACAAGTTCGCCTTTATCAAAAATGTTTACATAATATAAACCTTTTTCAAATTTAGAACTGCTTAATTCTTTAACCACATTCATAGTATTGTTTTCATATTTAACAGATGTGATAAAACTATAATTCAAAACTTTTTCATTGAAGTTTATGGTTTTCTTTTCGCCCATAACATTGTTTTTACTATCAATGATTTGAACATAATAATCTCTTACACCTGTTTGAGCTAATTCATTTTCAGCAATTGTAAAACTGATTTTTAACTTGTCAACTCTACTTGCTTTTTCTGTCTCGATTTGTTTTCCTGAATTACGTTCTTTAACAGCAATTGTTTTTAAATTTGTAATTACTAATCGTTGTCCTTTTTCGTATTTTTTTGCTAAGTCTTCGTTTTGATTTAACAATTCTTCGTTATATGTTCTTGTTTCAGACAAACTATCTTTCGTATTTGCTAAACTAGAATTAACAGCTTCTAATTCTTCTTTTAAATTTAAATTTTCAGCTACTAAACTGTCCATTTCTCTTTTCAATTTTAAATAATCATTTTTATAATGCGCTACCGATTCTCCTTTTTTAACTCTCACAATTAAAGCTTCAACTTTAGCTTTTTCAGCTTCTAAATCAGCTTTTAATGTAGTATTAGATGCAATTTCTTCATCATACTTAGCTTTCATTTCTTCTAAGTCCTTAAGTACTGAATCTTTTTCTGAAAGAATAGTTTCATATTTTGTTTCACTTTCTTGAATTTCTGTTTTTGTATCAGAACTCATTTTAAACATGTAAGCTAAACTACCTAAAAGCAGTAAAGACAGAATTAAGATTATTGCTTTAAGTTTTGAATTGTTTTGAGAATTTTCCATTATTAAATTATTTTTTTGCAAATTTACACTCTTTAATAAGAATAACGAAATAATTTAAGGTTATAGTATTTTTAAAAACCTGTATATTCAATAAATTATGAAAAATTTAATACTTTTTACCAACAAACATCTTGCCGAAGATACCAATTATAGAAGCGGTGAAGTAAAATTAGGTGAAAAAGTAAACTTAATTTCAAATGAAGGTGACCTTTTTGAACACATAAAAAATTCTGAATCAAGATTTGTGGTTTTTGGTATTTGTGAAGACATAGGTGTGAAAGCTAATTTTGGAAGACAAGGAACTTCATCAGCATTTAAAAGTGCCATAAAAAGCCTATTGAATGTACAACACAATAAATTTTGTAAAGGAAGTTCTATTCTATTGCTAGGTCATTTGAATTATGAAAAAGAGTCAGCAATTGCTTCAAAATTAGAAGTTCATTCTAAAGAAGATCGTAAAGCTTTATTCAAATTAGTTGAAGAAATTGATAAAGATGTTTCACATTTGGTAAGTTCAATAGTAAAGACAGGCAAAATTCCTATTATAATTGGTGGTGGCCATAATAATGCTTATGGAAATATTAAAGGATTGGCATTAGGCAAAGGAAAGATTGTAAATGCTATAAATTTTGATGCACATACGGACTTTAGAATTATGGAAGGAAGGCATTCTGGAAACGGCTTTACATATGCATTTGAAGAACATTTTTTAAAAAAATATTTTGTTTTTGGATTGCACGAAGGTTATGTTTCAAAAAGTGTTTTCAATACCATAAAATCTATTCCTGAAACTATAAATTATACTACTTACGAAGAAATTGAAGTACGAAAAGAAAAGAATTTTGAAGTTGAGTTAGAAAATGCATTACAATTCATAAAAAATGAATCTTTTGGAATTGAAATGGATTTAGATGCTATTGCTGGTGTATATTCAAGTGCTATGACAAATTCTGGATTTTCAGTTGATAAAGCCCGACAATTTGTTCATTATTTTGGTAAACATAAAAATGCATCCTACATCCACATTTGCGAAGGTGCACCAGATTTAGATTTAACCAATAACCAGCATTTAACAGGAAAATTAATCGCTTATTTAATTACAGATTTCATAAAAAGTAAATCCGAATAATTCAATTGAATTTAAACACACAAAAAAACCGATTTTCAAACTCATGAAAATCGGTTTTTTTTAGTTATTTAAAGTCTATTTCTTTGCTTGTAAACTAGCAGTCAATTCAGAAGAAACAGCACTACGTTCCATTTTAATTTTTCCAGACATGGTTTCAATTACTAATGAATCTGTTGAAATTTCGGCAATTTTACCGTGAATTCCAGCTTTTGTAATAACTCTGTCACCCACTTTTAAAGCAGCATCAAAAGCTTTTTCTTTTTTGGCTCTTTTTTGTTGAGGCATTATCAATAAAAAATAAAAAACCGCAATCATTAATAATAATTGTAATATAAGATCTTTGCTCATAATTTAAATTTTAATTATTTAAAGTAGCTGATTTTTTTGCTACATTTTTTGGATTTGGAGTTACATTAGCTTTAATAGAACAAGTTTCAGTTCCTGTAGCTGTATTTGTGGTTAAAGTAACTGTTTTTTCTTGTTGTCCTGGTTTGTTTGTTGAATCAAAAGTAACCTTAATTGGAGTTGATTCTCCTGGTTTAATTTCCCCTTTTTCAAATTCTGGAACAGTACATCCACAACTTCCTTTGGCATTTACAATTACCAAATTTCCTGTACCTACATTTTTAACCATAAACTCAGTGGTAACAACTTCTCCTTCATTGATTGTACCAAAATCGTGAAAAGCTTTATCAAACTCAATAACTGGTAATTTTGAAGCAGCTTCAATGTTAGCCTGTGCAATTTTTACATCTTCGTCTGAAATTTTTGCTGATGCAGAATCATTACATGAAATTGTTGAAAAAACAGCAACAACTGCTAAACTTTTTATAAATCTATTTTTCATTTTATACTTATTTAAATTAAACCTCTACCTGTTTTAATTAATTTATTTTGTTCTTTATAATCTTTAACTAAATTATCTAAAATACCATTAATAAAAATACTACTTTTTGGTGTAGAATATTCTTTTGCAATTTCTAAATATTCATTAATTGTAACCTTAACTGGTATTGACGGGAATTTTAACAATTCGCAAATAGCCATTTTCAATAAAACTGTATCAATTATTGCAATACGTTCTGTATCCCAATTGGGTGTTTTATTTACATATTCTTGAGCTAATTCTTTGTCATTTAAAACGGTTTTTAAAAACAACTGTTTAGCAAAATCTTTATCGTCTTGATCTTTATAAACTTTCGGAATTTCTATTTGAAAATACAGATCTTTAATTCCTTTTAATTGTTTGCTTATCAAGGTATTTACCATAGCATAATCATCAATCCAAGTCAATTTATTATCTTCTAAATAATCAAAAAACCTTTCGTTTGGAGCAATAACTTTGGTAAATAAATCTACCATAAATTTAGCATCATTTTCAAAAGTAGAAGTTGAATCATTTAAATAATTTAAGTAAACTTCGGATTTTTTAACATCATCTAACAATTGTATAATTAAATCATCATTCAACTTCCAATTATTAATTTTTCTATCATCTAAAGCATCAATTAATGTTTCTTGATTAGAAAGAATATTTAAAACCTGATTGTTGATGAATTTTTTGTTAGGATTTTTCTCTTCAGCTGTTGCTAAATGTTTCTTTGAAGATAATTCGATGTGTATTTCTTCTTTATTTCGTAGCTCAATAAAAGTAGAAAAAATAAGTAAGTATAAATCTTGAATGGATTCCATACTGTAAAATAAAAATTTTTCTTCTCTAATTAAATCATCTGAACTATGCTGATTTACAGCATAAATACTCTGCATTACCTTAACCCTAATATGTCTTCTGTTTAACATTTGTGTAAGAACTTGTTATAAATTAATAAAGCGAAAGACTACCCTTTCGCTTTGCAAAAATACATTATTTATAGTATTATTTTTGTTGTAACTCTAATTTTTTATCATCAATTCTTTTTTGAGCAATTAATAAAGCTGCATGATGTGTTGAAATATCATTGGTTTCAGCAAGATTAAAAATATCCAATGAAGTATTGTAGATGTTTTCTGTTTTTTGCATCACTTCTGCTTTTGAAAGTTTTGCTAATTCTGAATAAACATTGATAACACCACCAGCATTTATTAAAAAATCTGGAGCATATAAAATTCCTTTATCCTTTAAAATTTGACCGTGAACAACTTCATTAGCCAATTGATTATTTGCAGCACCAGCAATAACTTTAGCTTTAATCATTTTAATAGTATCATCATTGATAGTTGCACCCAAAGCACAAGGAGCATAAATGTCTACTTCTGAAGCATACAAATTATCACCTGTAAATATTTTAGCACCGTATTTTGATCCTACTTGATGTAATCTGTCTTCATTAATATCTGATATGGTAACTATTGCACCCTCATTAGTTAAATGTTCTACTAAAACTTCACCAACATGTCCAATTCCTTGAACGAGTACCGATTTTCCGTTTAAATTATCGGTTCCAAATTGATACTTTGCTGCAGCTTTCATTCCCATATAAACACCATAAGCAGTGATTGGAGAAGGATTTCCAGAACCACCAATAGCTTCAGAAACACCCGTTACATATGGAGTTACTTCTCTAACAATATCCATATCTTTAGTTTCCATACCAACATCTTCTGCTGTGTAATATTTACCTGATAATGAATGAACAAACTCTCCAAATCTTCTCATCAATTCAGGATTTTTTTGAGTTTTAGCATCTCCAATGATTACTGCTTTTCCACCACCAAGATTTAATCCAGAAATTGATGATTTAAAAGACATTCCACGAGATAATCTTAAAACATCATTTAATGCTTCCCATTCATTGGTGTAATTCCACATTCTAGTACCTCCTAAAGCTGGTCCTAAAATTGTGTTATGAATACCAATTATTGCTTTTAAACCAGTATCTTTGTCGTGACAAAAAACAACTTGTTCATGTCCATCAAAAGATATTTGTCCAAAAACAGGATCTACTTTATGTAGTTCATTTATAGGTAATGTATTTGCAGTCATAGGTGTGATAATTATGAATTATTCAATTTTAAGAGGCAAAATTAATTAATAATTTGAAATGGTAATCAAATTTTAGTCTTTTTTTAGCATATCTACATTTATTAAAACAATATAATTGCAAAATGTTATATTATTTTTGTCAAAACTAATTATTAAAATTCATTAAACTAAAATGCAAGAATTAAAATATTTAAATAAATATTTCCTTAAATACAAATACCGCTTTTTTTTAGGTTTGATATTCACCATATTAGCACAAATCTTTTCTCTTTTTGCACCAGAATATTTTGGAAAATCTATTAATGTTGTTAAAGATTTATTGGCCACAAATCCATCGTTAGCAAAAACAGAACTTACCAACTATATTTTATTTATAATTATTACCGCTTTAATTGCGGGGATTTTAACATTTTTAATGCGTCAAACTTTGATTGTAATGTCGAGACACATTGAATTTGATTTAAAGAATGAAGTCTTTAGTCATTACGAAAAATTATCTCAAAATTTTTATAAAAAAAATAGAACTGGCGATTTAATGAACCGAATAAGTGAAGATGTTGGTAAAGTGAGAATGTACGTTGGACCAGCTGTAATGTATACCTCAAATATAATTATTCGATTTGCAGTTGTCATTGTATACATGTATCAAATTTCTCCAAAATTGACCTTATATTCGGTGTTGCCTTTGCCTCTATTATCCTACAGTATTTTTAAAATTAGTAGAAAAATTAATATCCAAAGTGGCTTATTTCAAAAAAATCTTTCCACTCTATCTAGTTTTACACAAGAGTTTTTCTCTGGAATTCGAGTTGTTAAAGCGTATGCCTTAGAAAATTTAAAGATTAATGAGTTTAAAATCTTAACAAATGATAGTAAGACCAAATATTTAGATTTAGCAAAAACTCAAGCCCTTTTTGGACCTATGATGATTTTACTTATCGGATTATCCAATTTAGTTGTAATTTATGTGGGAGGAAAAATGTACATAGATGGTGAAATCGCCAAAATTGGAACCATTGCACAATTTATTTTATACATTAATATGCTAACTTGGCCTGTGGCTTCGTTAGGTTGGGTTTCCTCAATGGTACAAGAAGCAGAAGCATCACAAAAACGATTGAACGAATTTTTAAAAACAGAACCTGAAATAAAAAATTTAGTTTCAAAACATACGCCTATCAATGGTAAAATTGAATTTAAAAATGTTTCATTTACCTATGAAGATACTAATATCAAAGCTTTATCTAACGTGTCATTCACAGTTGAAAAAGGAAAAACTTTAGCTATTTTAGGAAAAACAGGTTCAGGAAAATCAACGATAATGACATTGACTAGTCGTTTGTATGATGTTGACCAAGGCAGCATTTATATTGATGATACTCCAATTAGTGATTTGAATTTATTTGATCTAAGAAATAGTATTTCTGTTGTTCCACAAGATGCCTTTTTGTTTTCAGATTCCATCATAAACAACATCAAATTTGGAAAGGAAAACGCTACAAATGAAGAAATTTATGAAGTTGCAAAAAAAGCTGCTGTGCATGAAAACATTCTGAACTTTGCTAATGGCTATGAAACTATTTTAGGGGAAAGAGGAATTACACTTTCTGGCGGACAAAAGCAAAGGGTTTCAATTGCTAGAGCATTTTTAAAAGAAGCTCCAGTTTTATTATTAGACGATTGTTTAAGTGCTGTGGACACTGAGACTGAAGAAGAAATATTGCATAATTTATTACAACTTTCTGAACAAAAAACAACCATTATTGTTAGTCATAGAGTGTCTTCAGCTAAAAATGCAGATAAAATTATCATTCTTGACGAAGGAAAAATCATTCAGCAAGGTTCTCATAATCAATTAATAGCCATTGATGGTTATTATAAAGAATTATACAATAAACAACTTTTAGAAAAAGAATTGCTGTAAGTATTGTTTTATTTCAATTTTTTTTAGAATTTTGGTAAGTAAAATATTAAAACAGTACGAAGGATTATGAGTGAAAAAGACATGTTTGAAAAAGAAGATATTTTTTCGAAAGTATTAAGAGCAGGAAGAAGAACTTATTTCTTTGATGTTAGATCTACAAAAGCTGATGATTATTACATCACCATTACAGAAAGTAAAAAGTTCACGGAAGAAGATGGTTCTTACCATTTTAAAAAGCATAAGATTTATTTATACAAAGAAGATTTTACTGCTTTTAGAGAAATTTTAGACGAAATGACAGATTACGTTTTAGAACACAAAGGTGAAGAAGTTATTTCTGAAAGACATCAAAAAGATTTTAAGAAAGAAACATACGAAACAGCACCATCTGAAGAAAGTTTTGAAAAAAAATCTTTTACTGATATAGATTTTGATGATATTTAATTCAAATCAAATCTAACAAAAAAGCCAATTCGCACTAGGAATTGGCTTTTTTATTATTGAGAACTTTTCTTTTTTATGTCTTCCTTAATCCAATCAAGTTCTGGATCTTTATTAGTAATTATATCTTCAATGGTTGGAATAATTTCTACGTCAGGAAAAATACCTCTTCCTTCCTGATTGGATTTGTATGTTGGAACCAAATCCATAATCCATAAATTGGTTTTTAGCTTTGAATTAGGTAAACTATAAGTAGAACGTCTTCCTGCAACTGTACCGTTAAATGTTCCTCCGGTTTCTTCTCCAACAAAAATGATATCTTTATTTTCTTTAAGTTTTGATGAAATTATACAAGATGCCGAAAAACTTCCTCCATCAATTAAAACGTAGATATTTCCTTTAAAATAGTCGGCTTTATGAGGTTTTACTTTACTACTAGCTAATGCAAAATAGTAATTTCCATCATCTGCTTTTTTTGTTTTTAGCAACATTATTGAAGCATAAATTGGATATGTCGGAATGACAACAAGATGAGCCAATTTAGGAACTGATTTTAAATAATCTGCCATTAATACGCTTGATTTACGTGTGACTTTTGTTTTTTCAAGCAATTGAAAAGTAGAATCAACTGTTAAATAGGAATATAAATCCTGAATATCATTTAATCTTCCACCAGGATTTCCTCGCAAATCTAAAACTAAATTTTGAGTTTCTTTTTTTCTTAAAAGACTAAAAAATTCTTTGTATGCCGATTTGTAATCTCCTTGAGAAAAGTTCTTGATTTTTAAAATTGCTGTCAAACTATCGGTATCAGTAAACTTCAAAGTTTTTATAAATTCTTTTTTTGTTATATCATATCCGTAAAGAAATTTCTTATCTCTTTCAGCTTTTTTCTTAGCTTTTTCCTCTTTTGCTTTAGCTTTTTTGGCTTCTTTAGAAACTACTATAGGTTCCTTATCTAGAGTATCATTTTTAACGACATCTTTCGTTTTTACTGTTTCCTTTTTCTCTTTTGGAAGTCGTTTTATGGTTTTAAAAAAAATAGAATCATTAAATTTAAATTGATACATTAAACTGTCTTGCATTCCAACTTCATAATACATAAAAGTCGAAAATCTTTTAGTTAATAAATGCGGAATCCAAGTTGTGTTTTCACCATCAGAAGTAATAGATTTTCTGTATTTTGAATAAATTTGCTTGGGTGTAATTTCGTTAATTGAAACCACTTCTGTTCCTAATTTTATAGAAGAATCTTTAGATTTGTTAGCAATAATATAAACTTTGTCATTTTTCCATTTAAATTCAAATTGACTCATTGGACCTAAACCTTTTTCTTTTAATTTTTTAGTCTCTTTTTTTGTCGGAATTGGAGTTGTATAGGTTTGTGAAATACTTGAATGTCCTTGTTTTATTGAAGCTAAAAGCGGACTTACTTTATAATAAAACTCGCGAGGTTTTAAAGGAGTTTCAATAGTATTTCTTAAACTATCAAACTTGTAATTAAATTGATCTTCGGTAATAAAATTATATAAACTAGGTTGAATTTTCTTGATTTTTTTCTCTAAAAAGTTAATATCTTCTAATTGTTCATTTACAGTTAAATTAGTTTCCAAAAACTTATTTTGTTTCTCAATCGAAGCACAATTGCTTAAGAGACTTATTACTAAAAAATAAAGAGGAATTTTTCTCATACATTAAATGGATTGATTAACAAATTAAGCTTTTTTTATGATATTGTAAAGTTAAATAAATGGTAATTTTTGTAAATTTACAAATGCTAAAATTGTTTTCAAAAATACATAACAAATTCACTAACGAATTACCAGGAGATTTAATCGAATCTGACGAAACGAGACAAGTTGTTGAAGCTGCTTTTTCTTATGTAAATCCCATAAAACCAAGTAATCCAAAACTAATTCATGTTTCAAAAGAAGTAGTGGAAAGTGTTGGGATTTCTTTTGAAGAAACTAAATCCGAAGATTTTTTGAATATTTTTTCGGGAAATACCGTTTTAAATAACACCAAACCTTACGCAATGGCTTATGCTGGTCATCAATTTGGTAATTGGGCCGGACAATTAGGTGATGGAAGAGCTATCACTCTTTTTGAAGCTACTCACAACAATAAAAGTACCATGTTTCAATTAAAAGGAGCTGGAAAAACTCCTTATTCCAGACGTGGTGATGGTTTAGCGGTTTTACGTTCGTCTATTAGGGAACATTTGTGTAGTGAAGCCATGTACAATTTAGGTGTTCCATCAACACGTTCATTAGCTTTATTTTCGAGTGGCGATATGGTTCTACGTGACATTTTATACAATGGAAATGCCGATTACGAAAAAGGAGCAATTGTTTGCAGAACAGCACCAAGTTTTATTCGTTTTGGTAATTTTGAATTATTTGCTTCTCGCGAAGACACTAAAAACCTTCAATTATTAACCGATTTTACCATCAAACATTATTTTCCCGAAATCAAATCTGAAGGAAAAGATAAATATTTGGAATTCTTTGAAAATGTTGCAGATAAAACTCGAGAAATGATTGTGCATTGGCAACGTGTTGGGTTTGTTCACGGTGTTATGAATACTGATAATATGTCTATTCACGGAATCACGATTGATTATGGACCTTACGGTTGGTTGGAAGATTACAACCCAAATTGGACTCCAAACACTACTGATAATGAACATAAACGTTATCGTTTTGGCAATCAACCTCAAATCGCTCAATGGAATTTATTGCAATTAGCGAATGCTTTATTTCCGTTAATTGAAGAAGTGAAACCTTTGGAAAAAATTTTGAATGACTTTCCTGTTAAGTATGAAGAAGATTATATGCAAATGATGCACAATAAGTTAGGTTTTAAAAATTCGAACGAAGAAACTAAAAACTGTATCTATCTTTTAGTAGAAAATCTGCAATTAACTGCAACAGATATGACGATTTTCTTTCGAAATTTGAGTCAATTTTCCAAAGAAGATACTGTTGAAAATGCATTTGAAAAAATAAAAGATGCTTTTTATAATTTAGAAGAAGCTAAAAATTCAACTTATAATACATGGATCTATTGGTTTACAATGTATATCAATCAGTTACAAAAAGAAAATCAGACCGATTTGGAAAGAAAAACGGCTATGAATTTGGTCAACCCAAAATACGTTTTACGAAATTATATGGCTCAATTAGCGATTGATGATGCTGACAAAGAAGATTATAATTTGCTAAACGAACTATACGAAATGCTATTAAATCCTTATGAAGAACAAGAACATTATCAAAAATGGTTTGCTAAAAGACCCGATTGGGCTAATAATAAAGTTGGGTGTTCTGCTTTGTCTTGTAGCTCATAATACCTTTTAACCATTTAACCTTTTAAACTTACAAAATGATAAACTGGAATTCAATTATACAATTTACTAAAAACGGAAATCCTGAACCTGATAAAAAAGTAGTAAAAACAGAAGCAGAATGGAAAGTTCAATTAACTGAAGAACAATACAGAATCACTCGTTTAAAAGGAACAGAACGACCACATAGTTCAGAATTATGCTCCCTTTTTGAACCAGGAATTTATGCTTGTGTTTGTTGCGATACTTTATTATTTGATGGAAGTGAAAAATTTGAAAGTGGCACAGGTTGGCCATCATTCACGCAACCTATAAAAGAAAATGCAGTTGGTTATGTAAAAGATATTTCTTTTGGAATGATACGAATTGAAGCAGTTTGCAATACTTGTAATGCTCATTTAGGTCACGTTTTTCCTGATGGACCAGAACCAAGTGGTTTGCGCTATTGTATGAATGCTATTTCTTTGAAGAAGGTTAAGTAAAATTATACTAATTTTTATAACTTATTTCATTAGTAATAATTTCATATAATTTTCCATTATCAATAGATTCTTTTTTTAAAACATTTCCTTTTTTATCATAAGTGTAAATAAATTCTTGAGTTTTAACTATCGAATTGTTATGATTAAAATATTTTCTTTCAATCATATTTCCAAATTTATCTAATTGAATTATAAAATATTGAACCAATTTTTTACCAAGAATTGAATCATCATAAATGTATTTTTCAATTAAAATAGTTTTATTTTGATTAGAAAAAGATATTTTAAAATAGGAATTTCTATTATTTGTTGGTAATTCTTGAGTAGTAACTAAATAATAATTTTCTTTATAATTATAATTATAATAAGTTTCCCAATTTTTTTTATTTGACTGAAAATGAACATGTGCAAGGTTTTTATTTTTATCATATTCAAATTTTTTATCAAAATTAATTTCATTGGAAACTATATATCTATGTCTTATTAAATTTCCATTTTTATCATATTCAAAAAGGTTATTTGAATAATTAGGCATCCCATAATTTTCTAATAAATCTTTTTCATTATATATATAACGATAAGTGTTTTTTGTTTTTATTTTTGGATAATATTCTGAACTTTCAATAATTTTACCATCTTTAAAATAATATGTCATAACAATTTTTGTAGTATCCTTATTTAATGCAAACAATTTTATTGTTGATTTTATTGAATCAATCTTACCATTGAAGTTCTCTAACTTTAAATCGTTTAAATCAAATACATCGAAATATCTTAAAGATTTACATGAACTAACTAGAAATAATAAAAGTACTGATATTAAAATTAATTTCTTATTCATATTTTAAGTTAATTTTTTTATCTCACCAATAATTCTATTCGCTAAATCATCTGCTAATTGTTGCGTTTGTGCTTCTGTATAAATTCTAATAATTGGTTCTGTATTTGATTTTCTTAAGTGTACCCAATTTTCTGCGAAGTCAATTTTTACACCATCAATAGTTGAGATGTCTTCGTTTTTGTACTTTTCTGTCATGGCTTCTAAAATTGCGTCAACATCAATTTGAGGTGTTAATTCAATTTTGTTTTTACTCATGTAATATTGAGGATAGCTGGCTCTTAATTCAGCAACCGTAATATCTAAATTAGCTAAATGGGTTAAAAATAATGCTACACCAACCAAACTATCTCTTCCGTAATGACTTTCTGGATAAATGATTCCACCGTTTCCTTCACCACCGATTATAGCATTAGTTTTTTTTATTAATTCTACCACATTTACTTCACCAACAGCACTGGCTTGGTAATTTCCGTTGTGTTTGATCGTAATATCACGCAAAGCACGAGAAGAACTCATGTTAGAAACCGTATTTCCTGGAGTTTTGCTCAAAACATAATCAGCACACGCTACTAAAGTATATTCCTCTCCAAACATTTCACCATCATTAGAAATGAAAGCCAATCTATCCACATCTGGATCGACTACAATTCCGAAATCTGCTTTTTCGTCTACAACTAATTTACAAATATCTCCTAAATGCTCTTTTAAAGGTTCTGGATTATGAGGAAAATGACCGTTTGGTTCGCAATATAATTTCACAACTTCAACACCCATTTGTTCTAATAAATTTGGAATTACAATTCCACCAGAGGAATTCACACCATCAACAACCACTTTAAATTTACGTTTTTTTACAGCTTCAGCATCAACCAAAGGCAAATCTAAAACCTCATCAATATGAATATCCATATAGGAATCATTCACAGTAACTTCTCCTAACGAATCCACATCCACAAAATCAAAAGCTTCACTTTCAGCTATTTCAAGAATTTTTTCTCCTTCTGCTCCACTTAAAAATTCCCCTTTTGCATTCAGTAATTTTAAAGCATTCCATTGTTTTGGATTGTGAGAAGCTGTTAGAATAATTCCACCATCAGCTTTTTCCAAAGGAACTGCAATTTCAACGGTTGGAGTTGTTGACAAACCTAAATCAATTACATCAATTCCTAAACCAATTAAAGTATTTTG
This sequence comes from Flavobacterium sp., assembly GCF_965657075.1. Lineage (GTDB taxonomy): Bacteria > Bacteroidota > Bacteroidia > Flavobacteriales > Flavobacteriaceae > Flavobacterium. The sequence goes on along the minus strand of NZ_CBFHMV010000002.1, from coordinate 173,164 downwards.
TACTAAATTATGAATCATTGGACCAGAAATTCTAGCGTCACGACCAATTACAACTTTTAGTTTGTCTTTTGGAGTATTTTGTTTCAAAAATGTACCATAAGCTGAAGCAAATTTAACGGCATCAACTGGTGTAAGGTTCTCTCCTACTTTTCCTCCGATGGTTCCACGAATTCCTGATATTGATTTTATTAAAGTCATATGATTTTAGATTTTTGAATAACAATTTTAGATTTTAGAAATACAAATATAATATATCAAATTGTCAATGTATCAAAGACGGAAAGTTTTTTTCTATATTTACATTTTACAATATACATTATACAAAAACTAAATGAACTTCCTAGCCCACATATGCCTTTCAGACAACAACGATTTCATAAAAATCGGTAATTTTATGGCTGATGGCATTCGTGGAAACGATTATTTGAATTATCCTGATGAAATCAAAAAAGGAATTATTTTGCATAGATATATTGATACTTTTACTGATGCCAATGATATATTTCGAATAAGCAAACATAGACTTCATGAACGTTATGGACATTATTCTGGTGTGATTGTTGATATTTTGTATGATCATTTTTTAGCTAAAAATTGGACCAAATATTCAAATGAATCTTTAACTAGTTTTGTCTATAGTTTTTATAAATCTCTTGAAGATAATTTTGAGGTTTTAAGTCCAAAAACGCGAAGAATTCTTCCAATAATGATAGAACAAAATTGGTTAGAAAGTTATGCAACTATTGAAGGAATTTCGAGAATTTTATTCCAAATGGATAGTCGAACAAAATTCAAATCTAAAATGCAATTTGCAATTGAAGAATTAGAAGCTTTTTACAGTGATTTCGAAAAAGAATTCACCTTATTTTTTGAGGAATTGCGAAATCATGTAAAAGATAAATTAGTTGAATTAAATGAAATTTAAAGACGAACTCATCAAGGAATTAAAAGCAAATTCCAATCGTGAAACGGCTATTCCAATGGAAAATTACATGAAAAATAATTTCCCGTTTTTAGGAATCAAAACCGAAAATCGAAGAGCTATTTTTAAAGCTGTTTATGAAAAACATAAACCAGAAATCAAACTAAATTACAGAGAAATCTCTTGGCAACTGTATCAAGAAAAAGAGCGAGAAATACATCAATGTGCTATTGATTTGATTCAGAAAGAAATTAAAAAAAAGTTTGTCATCGAAGATATTCAATTCATTGAAAAATTGATTATAAAAAATTCTTGGTGGGATTCCGTTGACACAATTGCTAAATATTTGGTTGGCGGTTATTTAGAACAATTTACAGCAGAAACTTTAAAAGTTATTGAACGCTTTTCTGATGCAGAAAATATGTGGTTAAATCGAACTGCAATTATATTTCAATTGGGTTATAAAGAAAAAACCAATTTTGATTTGCTAAAAGCTGAATGTGAAAAACACAAACATTCTAAAGAATTTTTCATTCAAAAAGCAATTGGTTGGGCTTTGCGTGATTATAGTCGATTCAATCCAAATGGTGTTAAATTATATGTAGAATCAACTAACCTAAAACCTTTAAGTCTAAAAGAAGCATTACGATTACTATAAAAATGTTTCAGATTTCAATCAAAAATGGTACTTTCGCAAGAACTAAAAAACAATCAGAATGATCCCGAAAAAAGTCAATCCTTTTTTTCGATTTTTAAGTAAAAACTTTAAGCGATTAGAGCGATTTATTTTTCTTTTAAAAACATTCTTAACACCAAGACAATTTATATATTTCTCCTGTGTTTTGGTTGGGATTTCCTCTGCTTTAGCCGTAATTATTCTTAAAGCATTTGCACATAGTGTCTATCAATTTTCGCAATATTTAGATGGTTTTCTTCACTTACCATACAGTAACAGTATTTTACCAATAATTGGAATTGTATTAACCGTTTTTGTAGTTCATAAATTTTTAGATGGAAGCATTCAAAAAGGAACTTCTCACATCATGTATGCTGTGGCTAAAAATGGCGGAGTTCTTCCCAAAAAGCAATTGTATTCACAAATCATAACGAGTTCCTTAACTGTTGGTTTAGGAGGAAGTGCTGGTTTAGAATCACCCATTACGGTCACTGGAGCAGCTTTTGGTAGTAATTATGCTCAAAATTATAGATTAAGTTACAAAGACAGAACGCTTCTTTTAGCTTGTGGTGTTGCTGCCGGAATTGCTGCTGCTTTTAACGCTCCAATTGCTGGTGTTTTATTTGCTATTGAAGTTGTTTTAGCAGAGATAAGTATTACCGCATTTATACCCATTATGATAAGTGCTGCAACAGGAGCATTAATTTCAACTATTGTATTAGATGAAGACATATTAATTTCCTTTAAAAGTGTACAAAATTTTGATTATCATAACATTCATTTTTATGTAATATTAGGTTTATTATCTGGATTATTATCCATTTATTATGCACGTTATTTCAGGAAAATCGAACACTATTTTGCAAAGAGTAAAATGGGAAATTACAAAAAAGCTTTATTTGGAGCAGGAATATTAGCGGTATTGATTTTTTTATTTCCAACGTTATTTGGAGAAGGTTATGCAAGTATCAAAACTATTGCAGATAATACTCCTGAAAAAATATTAGATAATACGTTATTAAACGGTTTTAAAGACAATAAATGGCTTTTGTTGGCTTTTGTTGGAGCAACAATGATGGTAAAAGTTTTTGCTACAGGTTTAACATTAGGTTCAGGTGGAAATGGTGGTAACTTTGCTCCATCATTATTTGTAGGTTCTTATTTAGGATTTGTTTTGGCCTACTTTGTCAACTTAACTGGACTATCTAAACTTCCCGTAACCAACTTTACACTTGTTGGAATGGCTGGAATATTAAGTGGTTTATTTCACGCGCCATTAACAGCAATTTTCTTGATTGCAGAAATCACAAGTGGTTATGAATTAATGGTTCCTTTAATGATTGTATCGTCAGTCAGTTATGCTATTTCAAAACGTTTTGAACCTTTTTCGTTTGACATCAAACATTTAGCTGATAAAGGCGAAGTTTTTACAGATAATAAAGATAAAAATATCTTAACAACTTTAGAACTATCTAAACTTTTGCAAACAGATTACGAGTCGGTTTCAATAGCAGATGATTTAAATGAACTTGTTGAAAAAATTCAAAAATCGGAACAATATGTTTTTCCGGTTTTAAATGAAAATGAAGCCTTGGAAGGCCTAATTTATTTGGATAATGTTAGAAAATATATATTTTCCCCTTTCAAAATTAAATATACTTCAATTCAGGAAGTCATGCAGCAACCCAAAGAAATTGTTTTTTATGATGAAACTATGGAAACCGTCATGGAAAAATTTGATAGTAGCGGATTAACTGTATTGCCTGTTTTAAAAAATGGAAAATTTATTGGCTTGATAAATAAACAATTCGTTTTGGTTAAATATCGTAAAAAATTAAAGGAAATGATTATTGAGTAAATTTTATTACTTTTTTTTTAATAAATTTGAATAAACTCTTTATTTATGAAAAAAATATTTTTGCTTTTTACAATTTCAATCATTTCATATTCTTTTGCTCAAGAGAAAAACTCAAATCCTTTTGACAAAGAAAAAATCCTTAAAAATTTAGCTGAAGATGCTTGTAAATGCATTGATTCTATTTATCCTGGTTCAAAAATAAAAGACAGTATTGCGTCTGAAATCAGTTCATGTATCGACAAAATTGTACCTACTTATCAATTCACTCTTCAAGTATCTGAATCTATTGATTATGAAAAGTTAATTAATGGTGAACAAGATAAAACAGAACAAAAAATTATAATCACAACCGATAAAAATTCTAAAGACTATAAAAACACTTATTATGAATTAGAACGTTATTTAAACAACAATTGTAAAGCCATAAAAGAAAAAATTGCTGTTAATGATGTTTTAAGAGAAAAATCAATGTCATCCAACAAACAAGCTTTAGAATATTATGATTTAGGAATTGAAGAATTTCAAAATGAAAATTACGAAAAAGCCATTAGCAATTATAAAAAAGCTATCGTTTTTGATAAAGATTTTGCTTTTGCTTATGATAATTTAGGAATAACTTACAGAAAACTAAATCGATTTGATGAAGCCATTGATGCTTATGAAAAATCGTTAAAAATTGATCCTAACGGACAAGTACCGCTTCAAAATATTGCCATTGCTTACATTTATAAAAAAGAGTATAAAAAAGCCATAAAATATTATGAAAAGTTAGCGAAATTGGATGACAGTAATCCTGAAGTATTTTATGGAATAGGAAATATTTATGTTCAATATATTAACGATTATGAAAAGGGATTGGACAATCTTTGTATTGCCTACAACATTTATGTAGCAACAAAATCACCTTACCGAACTGACGCAGAACAACTTATAAATGTAGCTTATTCTGAATTAAAAAAGCAAGGAAAAGAAACTACATTTTTTGATATTTTGAAAAAACACAATATTTCTTCAAACTAAATTTTACTTTTTTTTCAACAAACCCTTTTAGAGTTTAAAACTCCAAAAGGGTTTGTTTTTATTTGCTTTTCTCTCCAACAAAAAAATCACTTTGATTTTTAAATAAGACATTAAAAGTTGTCAAACTTCCATAACACCTTGTAATGTATTGTTGCAATTCTATTTTTTCAGTTGCTTCTAAATTACTTGAATTTATTTTTTGTTCCATAACACGTAATCTATCTCTAACCATTATAATCTTATTGAAAAAAGTATCAATCGGAATTTCCTTTTTTTGAGTCTGCGTTCCTGGTTCTAAAACTATTTTGCCACCTTTCCATTTGTCTGCAATTGAAACTTTGGGTCCAATGTCACTATACTTTTCTAATACGTTTTTGAGCATTTTTTCAACTTCAAAAAAACTTACTGAATCGACCTCATCCTCTAAAGCTTCAATAACTTCAAATTCACTATCTAATTCAATAGTTTCTAATCCGTTTTCTATAAAAGTCACCCAATAAAATTGGGAAGCAACATTTGTTATAACGCCAACACCAAATTCTTGATGTTTTATTCTTGATCCTATTCCTAATAATTTCATATATTTCATTTTTTATAATCGTTCAAAAATATAAAAACTTTTCATAAAACAATTCCTCGGCTTCTCTAATTCTACATAAATATAGTATCTTTGCTTTTTGCCAAAAAATTATGCTAAAAACTGAAGAAACTATAGAAATTATTGGTGCTCGTGCCCATAATTTAAAAAATATAGACGTAATAATTCCAAGAGAAAAATTAGTGGTCATCACTGGTGTTTCCGGTTCTGGAAAATCCTCATTAGCCTTTGATACCATTTACGCTGAAGGACAAAGAAGGTATATTGAAACGTTTTCTGCCTATGCACGTCAATTTCTTGGTGGTTTGGAACGTCCAGATGTGGATAAAATTGACGGACTTTCTCCCGTTATTGCCATCGAACAAAAAACTACGAGTAAAAGTCCACGTTCAACTGTTGGTACCATTACTGAAATTTATGATTTTCTTCGTCTTTTATACGCTAGAGCTGGTGATGCTTATAGTTATAACACTGGAGAAAAAATGGTTTCCTATTCTGACGAACAAATCAAGGAATTGATTTTACAAAATTTCAATGGAAAACGCATCAATATTTTAGCACCAGTTGTTCGTTCGCGAAAAGGTCATTATCGTGAACTTTTTGAACAAATTGCCAAACAAGGTTTCCTGAAAGTCAGAGTTGATGGAGCAATTCGCGACTTAGATTTTGGAATGAAAGTCGACAGATACAAAACTCATGATATCGAAATTGTTATCGATAGAATGGCTATTGATACAACGGAAGACACTGACAAACGTTTGAATGAAAGCATCAAAACAGCCATGTATCATGGAGATGATATATTGATGGTTATTGAACAAGAAAGTCAAGAAGTACGCTATTTTAGTCGTAATTTGATGTGTCCTTCAACCGGAATTTCTTATCCAAATCCAGAACCAAATAACTTTTCGTTCAACTCACCAAAAGGAGCTTGTGAAAACTGTAATGGTTTAGGTGTTGTAAATGAAATCAATCTTAAAAAAATTGTTCCAAATCCTAAATTATCTATTAAAGCTGGTGGTTTTGCTCCTTTGGGAGAAATGAAATCATCGTGGATTTTCAAACAGTTAGAAATCATTGCTCAAAAATATGATTTTAAGCTTTCCGATCCCATCGAAACTATTCCTAAAGAAGCCATGGATATGATTTTAAATGGTGGAAATGAAAAGTTTTCTGTTGTTTCAAAAATAATGGGAATTACCAAAGATTATAAAATTGATTTTGAGGGAATTTCTAACTTCATCAAAAACCAATATGAAGAAAGCAATACAGCTTCCTTAAAACGTTGGGCAAAAGAATTCATGGATGAAAATGACTGTCCAGTTTGTGATGGAAGTCGCTTACGCAAAGAATCACTATATTTTAAAATTGATGATAAAAATATTGGTGAATTAGTTCACATGGACATCAATGAACTTTTTGATTGGTTTAATGATTTACCTGAAAAATTATCTGAAAAACAAAATGCCATTGCAGTTGAAGTCATCAAAGAAATTGAAGCAAGATTACAATTTTTATTGGATGTAGGATTAAATTATCTGACTTTAAATAGAAGTTCAAAATCTCTTTCTGGTGGAGAAGCACAACGTATCAGACTAGCAACCCAAATTGGTTCTCAATTGGTTGGTGTTTTGTATATTTTAGACGAGCCAAGCATTGGATTACATCAAAGAGACAATGAAAGATTAATAAAATCATTAGAAAACTTACGTGATATAGGCAATTCAGTCATTGTAGTGGAACACGACAAAGATATGATTGAACGTGCTGATTATGTGATTGATATTGGACCAAAAGCAGGAAGATTTGGAGGAAAAATAATCAGCGAAGGAACTCCAAAAGAATTGCTTAAAGAAAATACCATGACTGCTCAATACATGAGTGGTAAAATGAAAATAGAAGTTCCTTCAGAAAGAAGAAAAGGAAACGGTAATGTTTTAAAACTTTCAGGTGCAACAGGAAATAACTTAAAAAATGTTACAGTCGAATTTCCATTAGGACAAATGATTTGTGTTACTGGAGTTTCAGGTTCTGGAAAATCTACTTTAATTAATGGTACGCTCTACCCTATTTTAAATGCTCACTTTTTTAATGGTGTAAAGAAACCTCAACCTTATAAAAAAATTGAAGGTTTAGAACATATTGACAAAGTTATTGAAATTGACCAAAGTCCAATTGGAAGAACTCCAAGAAGTAATCCAGCGACTTATACGGATGTTTTTTCTGAAATTAGAAAATTATACACTATGACACCAGAAGCCATGATTCGTGGTTACAAAGCGGGTAGATTTAGTTTTAACGTTTCTGGTGGAAGATGTGATACTTGTGAAGGATCTGGTGTTAGAACTATTGAAATGAGTTTTTTACCAGATGTTTATGTGGAATGTGAAACTTGCCAAGGAAAACGTTTTAACAGAGAAACTTTAGAAATTCGCTACAAAGGAAAATCTATTTCAGATGTTTTGAATATGACAGTAGATGAAGCAGTTGATTTCTTTGAAAATATTCCAAAAATTTATCGAAAAGTAAAAACCATTCAAGATGTTGGATTGGGTTATATTACACTTGGTCAACAAAGTACAACGCTTTCTGGTGGTGAGGCACAGCGTATCAAATTAGCTTCTGAATTATCTAAAAAAGATACAGGAAATACTTTCTATATTTTAGATGAACCTACAACTGGATTGCATTTTGAAGATATTAGAGTTTTAATGGGCGTATTAAATGAATTGGTGGATAGAGGAAATACAATTTTAATTATTGAACACAATTTAGATGTTGTAAAATTGGCAGATTATGTCATTGATATTGGCTATGAAGGAGGAAAAGGTGGTGGTCAATTAATTGCAAAAGGAACTCCAGAAGAAATTGTGAAAAATAAAAAAAGTTACACAGCTCAATTTTTGAAAAAAGAATTAATTTAGCATGTTTGTTTAATTATAAAAGAAAAGAAAATGATAGAAGATCAATTTGAAAATGACGATCAAAGAATACAAGACAAGTTAAAACAAAAAACTTGGAATGAAATAAGAACCAATGATTCTTGGGCAATTTTTAAAATCATGTCTGAATTCGTAAATGGATACGAGGCCATGGGAAGAATTGGTCCATGTGTCTCTATTTTTGGTTCAGCAAGAACAAAATCAGACGATCCAAATTATTTACTAGCCGAAAAAATTGCTTATAAAATCAGTAAAGGTGGTTATGGTGTAATTACTGGTGGTGGACCAGGAATTATGGAAGCTGGAAACAAAGGAGCCCATTTTGGTGGCGGAACTTCAGTAGGATTAAACATTGATTTGCCTTTTGAACAACATTTCAATCCTTATATTGATAGAGATAAAAACTTGAATTTTGATTATTTCTTTGTTCGTAAAGTAATGTTTGTAAAATATTCACAAGGATTTGTGGTTATGCCTGGTGGATTTGGAACTCTAGACGAATTATTTGAAGCAATTACTTTGATTCAAACAAAAAAAATAGCAAAGTTTCCTATCATATTAGTAGGGAGCGAATTTTGGTCAGGTTTAATTGAATGGGTAAAATCAACTCTAATTGAAAAATATAAAACAGTTAGTCCGGATGATTTAAAATTAATTAAAATTGTAGACAACGAAGACCAAGTTTTAGAAGCTTTAGATAGTTTTTATAAGAAATATAATTTGTCACCGAACTTTTAAAAAAACAAAAAAGTCCTTCAAAACGAAGGACTTTTTTATTGAAAGTTGTTATTAGAATTACTTTACAATAATCTTTCTAGTTATACTTGAATTTTCGTTTGATATCTTAACCAAATAAACTCCAGCAGTAACATCACTTAAAGATAAAGTAATTTCATTAGTAAATGTTACTTCTTTTATTTTTTGACCTGTTATAGAATAAAATTCAGCTTTAGCTTCTGCTTCAATTCCAGCGATTACTACATAATCTGTTGTTGGATTTGGGTAAACTACAATATTTGATATTTCAAAGTTTTCATTTCCTAAAGTATATGTTTGACCAAAATTACTACCAAAAATATAACTAGCTAAATCTGGATTATCAATAAATGGATTTCTATTTACTTGCCAAGTGTAGATATAGTTATTTCTATTCATTTCAAAATCATCTGGTGGATCTTGTTGGTGCCATTGTAACAAAGTAGCTAAATCACCAATAAAACCGCTTGGAGATTCTGCAACATTACCGTTCAGAACATTTAAAGCGTTATATCGCACATCCATATAAAATAAAGCTCTCGCTACATCACCTTTCCAACTGCCTTGTGTTCCTGATGGTCCATTGTAGTCAACTCCATAATTTCTATTGCCTCTTAAACTGTTTTCGGCACCATCTTCAGCTCTAATATGATGTGCATCTCCATGACCTGCTAAAACATCACTTGCACTAACTGGAAACCAAACATTAATTCCGTCAGAAAAAGAAAAAGTCCCTTCTTGAAAACCACCTCTAGATTGTGGAAAAATATGTTCTCTATTCCAAACACCAATATTACTTGAACTCACTTGATAATCAATTTTAGAACGAGGTTGTTCTACATACATTTGCCAAACTTGACTTCCATTTGCTGGATTTTGGTCTGAAGTTAATAAGATTTCAGCAACATCTCCATAAGTATGTCCATGTACTACATTTGGATCGGCAATAATATCTTGCAAAGCTTGTTTTAACGAACTTCCTGATAAACCATTCAAACTAGAATAATAATTTGTTGGTGCAGTACTTGAAACAATTCCAAAAGTAGGATTTAATGGTGTTCCCCAAGCTTGCACAACAAAATCATTATCATGCACTCTAACTATAACATTATTATTGTTTAAAAAATATCCTTGAGCTACATTTTGAACGTCTATTTTTAATTCCTCATCACCTTCATCTGTTGTATCGTCAAAAATTGTTATGGTTACAGAGGAAGTAGATTCTCCAACAAAAATTGTAGAAGTAAGATTACCTGTAAAGTCATTAACACCAAAATTTCCGTTGCTTAAAGAAAAATTTAAAACTAAATTTGAATTTTGAACTGGATTTTGAGTCGTAAAAGTAATTACAAAAGACTCACCTTCAGATAATTCCGTCAAAGAAGTTGCAACAGAAACACCATTTAAAACAACTCCAGAGCCATCATTATTCACTCCAGGTGAAGGCGTTGCCACTGAATAAGAGCCATCATTATTTCTTATGATAGATTTTGATGTAGCACTTGACGTTTGATTTTCATTCACAAAACTGGTCAATCCTAATGCAGTCATCAATGTTGATGGTCCAGTTGTTGCATTATTTGAATAAGCCAAAGTATCAATAAGATTAATTGTATTTGCAGGTGTATCTAAAGGAAAATCAGAAGCATTTGCTTGATAAAGTGCTACTGCATCAGGTCCATTTTGGATAGATGCGTTCGGAATTATTAATCCTGGAGTTGGAGAAACTAATGAGTTTCCTATTAAAAAAATTCCGTTAATATCTGTTGTGTACCCATCTAAATCAATTGCGTTGTAACTTACATTTCCAAAACCGTTAGAAAATCCATTAAAAAACACCAAAACATATCCATTTAATGAAAAATTGGGTGTGGCAGATTTTAATTCAATAAATTCTAAGGTATCGGTACTTGGTGTATCAGCATCTAATTCATTAATCACCACTTGTGAAAACAAAGTATTGAAACTAATAAAAAGCATTAAAAGTGCTATTTTCTTGAACATATCTAAATTTTTTCAAAGATACTGTTTAATTCATGAATCAAATAGATACCATGTTAAACTATTGTCAACAAATTATACAAAATAATGTTAATAATAAGCATATAAAACCGCTGTTTTTCTATATTTACATTCTAAAATTGCTATAAAATTTGAACTCATTACGTTTCATACCTATATTTCTATTGTTTCCTGTTTTCCTATGGGCGCAGCATACTATTGAAATTAAAGCCAAAATCAACATTTCTTCTAAAGTGATTCAAGTAAATCAAGACATTACTTTCAATAACACTTCAAATGATACCATAAAATTTCTGATTTTAAACGATTGGAATAATGCATTCTCATCAAAAAGTTCTGCATTAGCCAAACGATTTTCTGATGAATTCAAAAGAGGCTTTCATTTGGCAAGTGAAAATGACAAAGGATACACTAAAATCATTTCTTTTATTGATGATGAATCTAATTTTTTACAATTTGAAAGACTCAACAATCAAATTGATGTTATTAAGTTGTTGTTAAAAAATCCAATTTTACCCAATCAAAGTCAAAAAATTACTACTTACTTCAATGTCAAAATTCCAAACGATAAATTTACCGAATACGGTTTTAATTCGGACGATGTTATTTATTTAAAAGATTGGTTTTTAAGCATTCCAAGATATGAAAACAAACAATTTCTAACTCAAAGTAACGAGAATTTAGATGATATTTCTAATGAATTAGCCAACTTTTCAATTCGTTTAGAAATTCCTGAAAATTATATTGTTTTTTCAGATTTAAATCATGCAAATAATAATGAAACCTTGATTAATTTATCAGGAAACAAAAGACAAGACTTTAGCATCATATTGCAACCTAAAGAAAAAACTTCTTATAAACATTATAAAAATGAAATTATAGAAGTTATTTCTGACATGAGTGATAAAAGACTAAATGACATACAAACAGCTATAGTAATTGACAAATTATCCAAATATGTTGCGCAAAAATTAGGAAATCCTACCATACCAAAAATAGTAGTTTCGCAAAAAAATTATGATAAAAATCCTTTTTATGGAGTCAATCAATTGCCTTCATTTATAAATCCTTTTCCGGACGAATTTATTTTTGAAATTAAATTTTTAAAAACTTATCTGAATAATTACCTCAAGGAAAACATTCAAATAAATCATCGTAAAGACCATTGGATTACCGAAGGAATTCAACAGTTTTTAATCATGCAATATATTGATGAAAATTATCCGAATTTTAAAATGTTAGGAAGTTTGGCTAAACTCAAAATATTAAAAGGATACAATATTATCAATATGGATTTTAATGATCAATTTTATTATGCCTATTTGTTAATGGCTAGAAAAAATTTAGATCAACCTATAGGTGATTATAAAAGTTCTCTCATTAAATTTAACGAACAAATTGCTGGAAAATACAGAGCCGGATTGAGTTTAAGATATTTGGATAGTTATTTAGAAAATGAAATTGTTTTAAAAAGTATTTCAGAATACATGAATTTGAACCAACAATTTCAAACCAATCGATATGATTTTGAATACATTTTAACTACAAATTCAAATCAAAATTTGGATTGGTTTTTTAGAACAATTATTGAAAAAAGAGACCTTATTGATTACACTTTTAGCAAAGTAATAAAGAAAAAAGAAAGCATTCAATTTACACTTAAAAACAAGACTCAAGTTGCTGTTCCAATAGCAGTTTATGGCCTAAAGGATAAGGAAATTGTTTATAAAAAATGGTTCACAAATATTGCAAACGATTCAACAATTACAATACCTAGAAATGGAATTGAAAAACTAGTTATTAATTATAAAAATGAAGTTCCTGAGTTTAATGCACGTAACAATTGGTACAATTTAAAAAGCTTTTTATACAACAACAGACCAATTAAATTCACGTTTTTTAAAGACATAGAAAACCCTTTTTACAATCAAATTTTTTATGTTCCTTCTGTTCAATATAACTTGTATAATGGAATCTCATTTGGGTTAAGAATTAACAACAGATCCATACTAAACAAACAATTCATTTTTGATTTGAATCCTGAATTCTCAACAAATACTGGAAAAATATTGGGTTCTACCAATGTTCAAATAAATCAATTTATTAGAGATGGAAGGTTGTTCAATATTAGATACAGTTTGGGTGCATCCATGTCAAATTATGCTCCAGACGCCTTATTTACTAGAATAAATCCGAATATACTTTTTAGTTTTCGTGATGAAAATTTCAGACAAAATAAAAACGAGTACATTCAACTTACTCAATTATATATCAATAGAGAAAAAACTGCTTTTGCTATTGATAATAACACTGAAAATTATTCGATTTTTAATGCCAAATATTTCAATATTCAATCGGAAATGACAAAACATTATTCATTAAACACTGATTTACAATTATCTAGTGCTTTTGGAAAAATTTCTGGTGAAATTGAATACAGAAAATTATTTGAAGATAATAGACGAATTAATTTGAGATTTTACTTTGGAACTTTTATGTATAAAAGCACAAATTCTGAATTTTTTAGTTTCGGAATCGACAGACCAACAGATTATCTATTCAATTATAATTTTATTGGACGATCAGAATCCACTGGAATTTTTAGTCAACAATTTGTTTTGGCCGAAGGTGGTTTCAAATCAAAATTTAATACTCGTTATGCCAATCAATGGATTACTGCAGTAAATGGAAGTTTTAATATTTGGAATTGGATAGAGGTTTATGGCGATGTTGGTTTATTTAAAAACAAATTATCCAATCCAAAGTTCATTTATGATTCTGGAATTCATTTAAATTTAGTTCCTGATTATTTCGAACTGTTTTTTCCAGTATATTCCTCTAATGGTTTTGAATTAAAACAAGATAATTACGATCAAAAAATACGCTTTGTAGTTACTTTAAGTCCAAAAACACTGATTTCGTTATTTACAAGAAAATGGTTTTAAAGCTAATTATTGAAAAATTCTCATAATTATAAGCTGTTTATACATTTATCATTAACAAAACTGTAAAATAAAACGTTTTATTTATTTTTTGTTTAAAAATTAAATAAAAAAAATATAAATAATTCATACTATTTATTAAATTTGTACCAAACCCAATTTGCATATAATTTATGGAAGCACAAGTCAAACAAAATTTAACTTTTGAAGATTTTAAAACAGAAGTCCTAAACGATTATAAAATAGCAGTAACTAGCAGAGAATGTAGCCTTCTTGGTAGAAAAGAAGTATTAACAGGAAAAGCTAAGTTTGGTATTTTTGGTGACGGAAAAGAAATACCTCAATTGGCTATGGCAAAAGCCTTTAAAAATGGTGATTTTCGTTCAGGTTACTATCGTGATCAAACCTTCATGATGGCAATTGGCGCTTTAACCATCGAGCAATTTTTTGCAGGTTTATATGGTCATACCAATTTAGAAAATGATCCTATGAGTGCTGGTCGTCAAATGGGTGGACACTTTGCTACACATAGTTTAGATGAAAATGGGAATTGGAATAACCTAACATTACAAAAAAACTCAAGCGCAGACATCTCTCCTACTGCTGGACAAATGCCTCGTTTATTAGGTCTAGCACAAGCTTCAAAAATCTATAGAAATGTAAACGGAATTCCTAATAAAACTAATTTTTCCATCAATGGAAATGAAGTAGCTTGGGGAACGATTGGAAATGCCTCAACTTCTGAAGGTTTATTTTTCGAAACAATCAATGCTGCTGGTGTTTTACAAGTACCAATGGTAATGAGCGTTTGGGATGATGAATACGGAATTTCAGTACATGCAAAATATCAAACTACAAAAGAAAACATTTCCGAAATTTTAAAAGGATTTCTAAGAGATGAAGACAATAATGGATACGAAATTTTAAGAGTTAAAGGTTGGGATTATTCTGCTTTAGTAGAAACTTATCAGAAAGCTTCTGAAATTGCAAGAGAACAACATGTTCCTGTTTTAATTCACGTGCAAGAATTAACGCAACCACAGGGACATTCTACTTCAGGAAGTCACGAAAGATATAAAAATGCAGAACGTTTAGCTTGGGAAACTGAGTTTGACTGTTTAGCAAAAATGAAAACATGGTTAATTGAAAACAATTTAATCACAGCAGAAGAAATTGAAGAGTTAGAAAAAACCATCAAGAAAGAAGTTTTAGAAGGAAAAAAAGCTGCTTGGAATGCCTATTTGAACCCTATTAAAACGGAACGAGATGAATTAGTTGAGTTATTGAATTCAATTGCTGCTTCAAGTTCAAACAAAGTTTTTATTGAGAAATATGCATCAGATTTAGCTTCAATAAAAGAACCAATCAGAAAAGACACGCTTTCAACTGCTAGAAAAGTTTTACGTCTAATCAAAAATGAAGATAGTAAAGCCAATTTATCGTCTTGGATTTATGGTTATAAAGAAACTATTCAACCTAAATTTAGTTCACACTTATTCTCTTCTTCAAAAGAAGCTATTGCCAAAATAAATGAAATTAAACCCATATTTGATGATTCAGCAGAAGAAGTGGATGCAAGAGTTGTAATTAGAGATAACTTTGATGCTATTTTTTCAAAATATCCTGAAACATTAGTATTTGGTGAAGATGCAGGAAATATTGGTGATGTAAATCAAGGTTTAGAAGGCATGCAAGAAAAATATGGCGAATTTAGAGTTTCAGATGCTGGAATTCGTGAAGCTACCATATTAGGTCAAGGAATTGGTATGGCTATGAGAGGTTTACGACCAATTGCAGAAATTCAATATTTAGATTATTTGTTGTATGCTATTCAAATCATGAGTGATGATTTAGCAACCCTACAATATAGAACCAAAGGAAGACAAAAAGCACCTTTAATCATTCGTACACGTGGTCACAGATTAGAAGGAATTTGGCATTCAGGTTCTCCAATGGGAATGATTATCAACGCCATTCGTGGAATTCACGTTTTAGTACCAAGAAACATGACTAAAGCAGCAGGTTTTTACAATGCTTTATTGCAAACCGATGAACCAGCTTTAATCGTAGAATGTTTAAATGGCTATCGTTTAAAAGAAAAAATGCCAACTAATTTGGGCGAATTCACTACACCAATTGGAGTTGTGGAAACCATTAGACGAGGTTCAGATATTACAATAGTGTCTTATGGTTCAACTTTGAGAATCATAGAACAAGCTGCCAAAGAATTACAAGAACACGATATTAATGTTGAAATTATAGATGTTCAATCGTTATTACCTTTCGATTTAAATCATGATATTGTAAAAAGTATTCAGAAAACAAATCGTTTATTAGTGGTGGATGAAGATGTTCCAGGTGGAGCAAGTGCCTATATTTTACAAGAAGTTTTAGAAAATCAATCCGCCTATAACTATTTAGATAGTAAACCACAAACCTTAGCTGCCAAACCACACCGACCAGCTTATGGAACCGATGGAGATTATTTTTCAAAACCAAGTGTTGAAGATGTTTTTGAGAAGGTTTATGAAATAATGAACGAAGCTAATCCGAAGAAATATAGTAGTTTGTATTAAAATAAAAAAATCCTGATTTTAGTTAAATCGGGATTTTTTTATGTCATTAATAACACTGTTTTTTCCAATAAAATTCTCAAGAGAATCTAAATATTTTAATGATTTTTCTTTATCATTAACATAATAATAGAGTTCAGAAGCTTTTAAATATCTAAAACATTTATTGTCATAGTTTAAACTAATCCAATTTTCTAAAGTATTAGCAAATAACTGTTCATCATTCATTTCGCGAGTAATTTTTACTTTCAAAATATAAAAGTTGGGGAAATTTTGAAAATATTCTGGAATTTGATTAAACACTTCATATGCCTCTTTATATTCTTTTCTTTCATATAAATTATTTGATGCAACTAAATATTTTTGAGCATTAAAATATTCTGGTACGTTCATTAATTGATTTTGAATTGCCCAGTTGAAATGTACATTCAAATTAAAACTTGTTACAGTTGATATATAATTGGTAATGAAAACTTTATTGTTTCTTTGTTCTAAAATAAAATCAGTTATTTCAAAATTATCATTATTTTTAATCATGATTAATGCATGATATTTATTCTTTTCTTTAAATAATTTTAAAAGTTTGGTTTCACTTTCTTTAGTGACTAAATCAATTATATTTTTTAAATATGGAGCATATACTTCAAAAAGTTGATTAACTACATAAGTTTTCCTCAGTTTATATTGATTAGCAACACCTAAAGTATCAGATGTTTTTTTGATATCGTCTAAAATAAAATTTATATCAAACTTATCTTGTAGTTTTTTGACTTCCTTTCTTTTAATATTTACAACTATTTCTTCTGCATAAACTTTATAATCAACCTCAGTTAATTCATTATCTGAACAACTAAAAAGCATATATAACAAAAGAAAATAAAAAAATTTCATATTACAACTTCCTTCTCTGTTTCTCTGCTTTAATCAAATCCAACTCTCTACTAGTTTGTCCTGCCACAGAAGTATTTTCTTCTGCTCTTCGTATTAAATAAGGCATCACATCTCTAACAGGTCCAAAAGGTAAATATTTAGCTACATTATACCCATGTGCTGCTAAATTATAACTTATGTTGTCGCTCATACCATACAATTGTCCGAACCAAATTCGAGAATCGTTAGGAGAAATGTTTTTTTGTTGCATTTGTTGCATCAACTTATAAGAACTTTCTTCATTATGAGTTCCTGCAAAAATGGACATCATTTCAAGATGCTCTATCATGTAATCAACAGCTTGGTCATAATTGACATCGGTTGCTTGTTTGGAAACACAAATAGGAGATTTATATCCTTTTTCTTCAGCTCTTGTATTTTCTTTTTCCATGTAAGCACCACGAACTAATTTCATACCTATGTAAAAACCTTCCGTTTTAGCTTCTTCATGTAATTTTTTAAGATAATCCAATCGGTCCCAACGGTACATTTGTAAAGTATTAAATACAATTGCTTTTTCTTTGTTGTATTTTTTCATCATTTGCGCCACAATAGCATCTGCTGCATCTTGCATCCAACTTTCTTCACCGTCAATTAAAACAGCTACATCTTTATCGTGAGCTGCTTTACATAATTTATCAAAACGTTCCTCTACTCTGTTCCATTCAATCTGTTCTTCCGCAGTTAAATCTATTTTTTCTCCTATTTTTTGATATAAAGCAAATCTTCCTAAACCAGTAGGCTTAAATACTGCGAAAGGAATTGCATCTCGCTCTTTAGCAAACTCAATAGTTTTCATGGTCATGGCAAAAGCGGCTTCAAACTGCTCTTCAGCTTCTTTTCCTTCTACAGAGTAATCTAAAACCGATGAAACTCCTTTAGTAAACATCTTATCAACAACACTCAAACAATCATTCTCGTTTACACCACCACAAAAATGATCAAAAACAGTAGAACGAATTAATCCTTCAACAGGTAAGTGAGCTTTTAAAGCAAAATTTGTAACAGCTGTTCCAATTCGAACAAGCGGTTGACTTTCAATCATTTTAAATAAAAAATAAGCTCTTTCTAATTCCGAATCACTTTTTAATGCAAAAGCAGTTTGTGTATTTGTGAATATTTTTTCCATGTTTCAATTTTGAGATGCAAATATAGTATAGAAAAAGATTTTTTCAGAATTATCAAACTCAAATAATATGATTATTTATCAAAATTATTACATTTGTTAAAATTCGTAATTCACCAAAATTAAAATTACTGCACCTATTGAAATTTAATACTATGAAGAAAGACAAAACAATAAAAATTGAAGATTTATCGAATACTTCAGAAATAAAACAAGCTTCTGGGTTTTTGGTTATTGCCTTTTTAATAGCTTATATATTAATTACTTTTTTACCAAAAGGTATGTCAATTGATATCATGGGAATTCAATGGTTGTATATCAGCATAATTAATGTTGTGATAGGAATAATTATCTATTTCTTTAAAAAAGACGAAATAGAATGGTCTAAATTTTATTTAAACAAAGTCACTCTATTATACATTGCATTTGTTGCACTCAGCGGAATATCTGTTTTTTTTGGTGATAACCAAATAGAAGGAATTGTTAGTTATATAAAACTACTATCTGTTTTTTGTGCTTTTTTGTTATTAAGCATTACATCTAATACTAAAAAATCTGTTTTATTAAATTTTTCCATCGCTATCAGTATTATCTTTTTCTATGAAATGTTTATGGTTGCTTCGCAATTTTATAATAAAGTAATTAAATTTGATTTTTTAGTTTCAAGTCAAATTGTAAAAGGAAATTCTGGAAATGTTAATATTATGGCATCAACCATCATGCTAAAATTGCCATTTGTACTTTACTGCTATTATTATTTTAAAAACAAAAAAAAATATTTCTTTTTAATTACCTTTTTTTTGGGAACATTAGTTTTATTTCCAACTGGATCTAGAACAAATATAATTTCTTATTTTCTTCTATTAGTATTTATAATTTCTTTTATTATTTACACAAAGCAATTCAAAGTATTTAAAACTAAAATAATACTTTTTCTTTTGACTGCTTTGGTTGGTTATGGTGTATCGTATTGGGCAATTAATAAGCACATAAAAAAGAAAAAAACAGAGACTATTGATAAAGTTATTGAAAAAAAAGAAGACATTAATGAAATTTCAGGAAATCGACTGACTTTATGGAATAATACTATTCAACTTATTAAAAAAGAACCTTTAACTGGAGTTGGCTATGGAAATTATAAAATTGAAGTATTGCCTTTTGAAAGTAAGCAAAGAGATGGTTGGAGAATTTCAAAATATTCCCATGAAGACTTTCTTCAAGTATGTGCAGAATCAGGAATTCTTACGGGATTACTATATTTATCTCTCTTTATCATAACTTCTTTCATTTGCTTTAAAAGAATTTTAAATAAAAATCTTGAAAAAGAAAAAAAATGGCTTCCTTTTGTTGTCCTAATGCTTTTAATGGTTTACGTCATAGACTCTTTATTAAATTTTCCATTGCATGTAGCTTTAACTCAAGTCCATTTTTTAATCATCTTATTTTTCTTTTTAAATCTTGAAAATGATAAAAACAGTAATACTAAATACATCAATTCAAATTATGTAATTGCCTTTGCTACGGTATTGAGTGCCATTTTGGTAATTCCTAACTACAAATATTTTAAATCTCTTTACGGACAAAATACTGTTTTTGCAGATGAAAAAGCTATGAAATTATCTTACGATAAGGTGGATGAAGTTTTACCTAATTATCCTAACTTAAATGAATTTGGATATACTATCGCCTCATTAAAAGCAAAATATTTAATTAAAGAAAAAAGATACGATGAAGCTTTAGAGCTATTAATGAGAACAAAAAATGACAATAAATACATAATGTACAATGAAAATCTTGTTGCTTCCATTTACGGAAATTATTCTAATTATGATAGTGTTTATAAATATCGAAAAATGGCTTTTGAAATGTATCCAAAAGTAGAAGTTTTGTTTACCAATTATATTTTAACTTTAAAAAAATTAAATAAAATAAAAGAATTAGATGAAGCAAAACTATATCACGACAAATATGGCTCTAATGAAAAATTTGATTCAATTTTTAATCGAATTTACAATCATAACGGAAAAATAATTCTAAATAAAAATGAGAGCGCGCAAGAAAATCCAATTAATGTAATGGATAAGAATCTTTCAAAAACATCTGAAGCTGATCAAAAAAAGAAATTAGATTACATAATAGAATTATCTACAAAACTGAATAACACTAAAAATGATTGGAAAAAAAGACTAGAAATTAGTAAAGAATTGAAAAAACTACAACCAGAAAGTATCATTCATGACATGAATATTGGTATGTCACTATATAAATTATCGAGACCAAAAGAAGCAAAACCATATATAGAAAAATCAATAAAAAGTAATTATTTTAAAGATGGTTTACCCGAATTTGTAATGGGTTGTAATTATCTGACTTTGAATGATAAATCTAAAGGTTGTGAATATTTAAGCATTGCTAAAACAAAAGGATATACAATACCAGAAAACATTCAAGCCAACTGCAAATAAATTTTAAATGAACACAATAAAAGCCACAAATTATGAAGTTTTCTTTGGTGAAAATAGCTATGATTACTTAAAAAAAACATTAGTTAAAACAGCTTATTCTAAAATTTTTATTCTGGTAGATGAAAATACAAGTAACCATTGTTTGCCCAACTTTTTAGCTAATTTGGCTACCGAAGTTGAAATTGAAATCATAGAAATTGAAGCAGGTGAAGAAAATAAAAACATCAATACTTGTTTACATATTTGGGAAGCTTTATCCGAACTAAGTGCTGACAGAAAAAGCATTTTAATCAATCTTGGTGGTGGCGTTGTTTCAGATATTGGCGGTTTTATTGCTTGTACTTTTAAAAGAGGTATGGATTTTATTAATGTTCCTACATCTCTATTAGCAATGGTAGATGCCTCTATAGGTGGTAAAAATGGTGTAGATTTAGGAGCGCTCAAAAACCAAATAGGCATCATTAAAGAACCAAAAGCTGTAGTAATTAATACCTCTTTTTTAGAAACATTACCACAACTAGAAATGCGTTCAGGTTTAGCCGAAATGCTAAAGCACGGATTAATTTTCAATAAAACATATTGGAATAAATTTAAAAATTTATCTAATTTGAAATCAGATGATTTAGATGGTTTAATTTACGAATCGATTCAAATAAAAAACGAAATTGTTTGTCAAGATTTAACTGAAAATGGCCTTAGAAAATCTCTTAATTTTGGACACACATTAGGTCACGCTATCGAAAGTTATTGCTTAGAAAATGATGCCAAAACAACACTTTTACATGGTGAAGCAATCGCTGTTGGAATGATTTTGGAAAGTTATATTTCAATGGAAAAAAACTTAATTTCTAAAGAAGAATATTTTGAGATTAAGTACATTTTAAAAGATATTTATGAAACTGTCAGTTTTAATAAAAACGATATCAATAAAATCATCGAATTATTGATTTATGATAAGAAAAATGAATTTGGTAAAATCCAATTTGCTTTATTAGATGGAATTGGCAACATCAAAATTGATGAAAAAGCAGACAATACCCTTATTTACAAGGCTTTTGAAGATTATGCAACTGCTTAAAAATTTAATGCAATAATCCATATAAAAGTAAATTAATTTTTACCTTTGTGGCAATGAAAGAAACTGCATACACATTCAAAAAAACTTCAAATCAAAGAGATTCTATTTTGATCAATTCAAAATTAAATACTTCCCTATTCTATGAAGTAAATGTTGAGCTCTTTTTACTTACAAAGACTTTTAAAGAAAAACTTGTCGTAATATTTGCTAATATTAGAGTTTGAATTTCGTATATTACTGATTTTCAATATAATTATTATCAAAAAAAACTCTAATTTAAAATGAATACAAAATATTTCGACTTAATAAATCAAACTTTTTATTTTCCACAAGATGAATTCAAGCTAAATAAGGACAATCTTGAGTTTCATAATATTGACTTAATGAAATTGGTGGAACAATATGGTACACCCTTAAAATTCACTTACTTGCCTCAAATTTCTAACAACATCAACAAAGCAAAAGGTTGGTTTAGAAAGGCAATGGAAAAACATAAATACGAAGGTAACTATCATTATTGTTATTGTACTAAAAGTTCTCATTTCGAATTTATCATGAATGAAGCTTTCAAAAACAATATTCATATTGAAACTTCTTCAGCTATTGATATTAATATTGTAGAAAATCTTTTAGAACAAGGAAAAATCACAAAGAAAACCTATGTAATTTGTAATGGTTTCAAACGTGATGCATATGTTGACAATATTGCTCGTTTGATTAATAACGGACAAAAAAATACCATTCCAGTAATTGATAATTATGAAGAATTGGATTTATTACAAGAACAAATTGATGGTAAATTCAAAATCGGAATTCGAATTGCTGCCGAAGAAGAACCAAAATTTGAGTTTTATACTTCTCGTTTAGGAATTGGATACAGAAATATTGTTCCATTTTACAGAAAACAAATTCAGGAAAACAAACAAGTGGAACTGAAAATGCTTCACTTTTTTATCAATACAGGAATACGTGATACAGCCTATTATTGGAACGAATTATTAAAATGTTTAAAAGTATACATTGCCCTTAAAAAAGAATGTCCAAGTTTAGATAGTTTAAATATTGGTGGCGGTTTTCCTATCAAAAACTCATTAGCCTTTGAATATGATTACCAATACATGATTGATGAAATCATCAACCAAATTAAAATTGCTTGTGACGATGCAGAGGTCGATGTTCCAAATATTTTTACAGAATTTGGTTCATTTACCGTTGGTGAAAGTGGCGGGGCAATTTATCAAGTTTTATATCAAAAACAACAAAACGATAGAGAAAAATGGAACATGATTGATAGTTCATTTATCACAACACTTCCCGATACATGGGCAATTAACAAGCGTTTTGTTATGTTGGCAGTCAACCGATGGAATGATACTTATGAACGGGTACTTCTTGGAGGTTTAACTTGTGATAGCGATGATTATTACAATTCAGAACAAAACATGAATGCAGTTTATTTACCCAAATACAATAAAGAAAAACCACTCTACATTGGATTTTTCAATACAGGAGCTTATCAAGAAACTATTGGAGGATTTGGAGGATTACACCACTGTTTAATTCCACAACCAAAACACATTTTAATTGATAAAGATGAAAACGGAATTATTGCAACCGAAGTCTTTTCTGAACAACAAAAGGCTGAAGACATAATGAAAATTTTAGGTTATCAAAAATAAAAATACAACAATCGGTTTAACAATAAATTCGTTAAATCAATAAACTCAAAAAATATGAAAGGACCAATTAGTCAATTTATAGAAAAAAATTACTTACACTTTAATGCTGCTGCCTTAGTAGATGCTGCAAAAGGTTATGAAGAACATTTATTGGACAATGGAAAAATGATGGTAACCTTAGCCGGAGCTATGAGTACTGCCGAAATGGGAAAATCATTAGCCGAAATGATTCGTCAAGATAAAATTCACATTATTTCTTGTACCGGTGCTAATTTAGAAGAAGACATCATGAATTTGGTGGCACATAATTCGTACAAGAGAATCCCAAATTACAGAGATTTAACACCTCAAGAAGAATGGGATTTATTGGAAAATCACTACAATCGTGTAACAGATACTTGTATTCCAGAAGAAGAAGCTTTTAGAAGACTACAACAGCATTTAATAGACATTTGGAAAAAAGCAGAAAATGAAGGTAAAAGATATTTTCCTCATGAGTTCATGTACCAAATGATTAATTCAGGAGTTTTAGAGCAATACTACGAAATTGATCCTAAAGATTCTTGGATGGTGGCTGCAGCCGAAAAAAACTTACCAATTGTGGTACCAGGATGGGAAGATAGTACCATGGGAAATATTTTTGCTTCATACTGTATCAAAGGAGAATTAAATGTTTCTACAACTAAAAGCGGAATTGAATACATGATGTGGTTAGCAGATTGGTATCCAAAAAATTCTGGTGGAAAAGGATTAGGTTTTTTTCAAATTGGTGGAGGAATTGCTGGAGATTTTCCTATTTGTGTAGTTCCAATGCTGTATCAAGATATGGAAATGCATGATATTCCTTTTTGGAGTTATTTTTGTCAGATTTCAGATTCTACAACCAGTTACGGTTCTTATTCAGGAGCTGTTCCTAATGAAAAAATTACTTGGGGAAAATTAGATATTCATACGCCAAAGTTTATTATTGAATCTGATGCCACCATTGTAGCACCCTTAGTTTTTGCCTATATTCTTGGACAATAATTTTTTTCAAAAAAAAGTTTGTATATTGAGAATAGGATATTATTTTTGAACAAAATTTAAGATTTAAAACAACCCAATGAAAAGAGTAATCGTTGATTATGCAAAATTAACAAATGAAATCCTTACCCTACTAGTAGAGCGATTTCCTGATGGATATGATGATTCAGATATCATTAGATTCAAAAACGCTAAAAATGAAGCTATTGAGGCAGTGGAAGTGCGTACAGAAGACACTATTTATTTAGTTAAGGTAAGTACTAAATTAGCTGATAGAATCGAAAATTATGATGAGGATGATGAAATTGATGATCCAGTAGTAGCACTTGATTCTTTAAAAGAACTTGAAATTGAAGAGGACGAAGATGATGAAGAAGACACAGATTCTGATTCCATTACTGAAAAATCATCTGATGAGGATGATGAGGATGAAGATGATGAATAAATAAAACAAAAAAAAGTGCTTTAAAAGCACTTTTTTTTTGTTTAAAAGTCTGTTATAAATATCTTTCTTTTATAACTTGAATATGATGTAATTCGTGTCCCATAATAATCTTTCCAATAGCTCTTACTGAAATTGTTTTATCTGAAGCAATTCCAACACGTAACAATTGTTCTTCGTTAAACGATTCAAATAAAGATATGGTTGCGTTTCTTACAGTTGTATATTCTTTCAAAATACTTATCAGGGTTCTATTAGAAGCATATACTTCTTTGGTAAAACTGTTTTCATCAAAGCCTGGTAAAGGAGTTTTGTCGTTTCTGGCTATTCTTAAAGCTCTGTAAGCAAATATTCTTTCGCAATCTATAACATGAATTAGAACTTCTTTAATTGTCCATTTATTTGGCAAATAACTAAAGCCTAATTTATCATCAGCAATATTTTTATAGAATTCAAGACAAGAATCCATTTGATTTTGAAAATCACTTGTTAATTCTAAACTTTGAGCTAAACTTATGTAGTTAGCATAAAAAGGAGCAAATTCGTTTTTTGGAATATTCATAATAAAAAAAAGCCTCAATAATGAGGCTCAAAATAATTTTATAGTTCTTTAAAAATGGTATGCATCAATCGTTTTTTATCGTTGATACTTTCCTCTAAAGAAATCATAGTTTCCGTACGATAAACTCCTTCAATATCATCAATCATGAAAATAACTTCTTTTGCATGTTTGGTATCTTTAGCTCTAATTTTACAAAAAATATTAAACTTACCAGTAGTAATATGAGCAACTGTTACAAAAGGAATATCATTAATACGCTCCAAAACAAATTTTGTTTGTGATGTATTGTGAAGAAAAACACCTACATATGCAATAAACGAATAGCCTAATTTTTCATAATCTAAAGTTAAAGATGAACCTTGAATAATTCCAGCATCTTCCATTTTTTTTACTCTAACATGAACTGTTCCAGCCGAAATCAATAGCTTTTTAGCTATGTCTGTAAAAGGAACTCTTGTATTATCAATCAACATATCTAATATTTGATGATCTACTTCGTCTAATCTAAATTTACTCATAATATATTCTGTTTTGTTCAAAAATTAAAATTAAATAAGACAGGTTTTACTAACTATTCTTTCAAAATTCCGTTCACAAATTCCATGTTTTCTCCAATATAAAAATAAGATTTTAAATCATTAATAGGAACTAGACTAAACTTTGAATGAAACAATTCACCTTTCATATCATATTCAACATGACCAAAGTATTCTGAATCAGCATCTTCAATTAAAACTATTTTAGCTTCGAATTTAATATCATCTCCATCAACTACTTCTGTATATTGAGAAGCAAAATTAATTATTTTTTCAATATTATCTTCATTTATTTTGACATTTTTATAAAGAATATCAAAAAAACTTACTTTATTTTCAGGAATATTGAAATATTCTGAATTATTATCATCAACTATAACGTTTTCGTAAATATTATTCAAAGCTGTTAATAAACCGATGAAGATATATTTACGAGTTAAATCTCTTGAATAATCATTTGGATGATGTCCTGCTTCAAATAAGATTGTAATACCGTTTTGTGACGAAAAATAATCCCCAAAACAAGAATCACAGTATGCATCATTATATCTTCCTACATGACCTGGAATGTGCTTTTGCAGTTCCTTATTCATAGCTCCAATAACATTCATTGCTTTAGAACGAAATACATTAACATCTCTGCTTTCATTAAAAGCTGGTGCTAAAAATGAAATTATAGCCGATTTGTTTGTTGCTCCAACACCGTAAATAGTTCGTTGATCATGCATATTAAAGCAGTAATTAGGTTTAAAATTATGAAAAACATTCTTCAAAATTTTGCTTTCAGGTTGCGAACATTGGTTGACATCTCTATTTAAATCAACTTGATTTATATTGACTCGAGTATATGCTTCGGCTCCATCTGGATTAGCTAAAGGAATAATGTACAAGGAATAGTTCTCTTGTATAAAATTACTGAATGCAACCTCCTTTTTTAAGACTTCTAATAAATCTAAAATGGCTTTTGTACATGTAGATTCATCACCATGCATCTGCGACCAAATATAAATTTTGATTTTACCATGACCAAATTGGACAGAGAAAATTGGTTTTTCCAAAACAGAATATCCTTCAATTGATACTTTAAAATTATCATTCAAATCTTCTAAAAAAGGTATTATTGTCTCGTTTGTAACATACCTTCCTGATACCTTCTTTTGATGATAAGTAGTAAATATTTCTTTATAATTCATTGTTTACATTTATGAATTACAAATGTAAACAACTTATGAATTACAAATGTAAACAACTTTAAAAACTTTTTATTTTACTTATGTAAACAGCTGATCGTATCTAAGAAGTTCAACAATGTTAATAACTTTTACAATATATCAAATATCTAAAAAAACACTTATAATCAGTTATTTAATTTATATTACTTAAACAATTACAAAAACACTAAAATTGCGTTTACAAAGTTAAATTTGTATCTGAATATATTATTATTTACATTTGTAAACCTTTTTTAATGCACTAAAAATTTACAATGGTAAACGTAGAAAAATTCATAAAAAGACTAGAACTCATATTAGATTATTACAGTTTAACAGCTTCTTCATTTGCTGATAAAATAAACGTACAACGTTCAAGCTTGTCGCACCTACTCTCTGGAAGAAACAAACCAAGCTTAGAATTTATTATGAAAATTATAGATGAATTTCCTGAAGTGACTTTAGAGTGGATTATTTACGGAAATGGAAAATTCCCTAAGGAAGAAATTGTTTATCAAGAGCAAGTAAAAATTGAAAAGCCAATTATTGCAAGCAACAAAATTGAAAATTCAAATACTGTAAAAAATGAGGATTTATTTTCTGATTCGATTACAGAAGATAATAAAATTTCACCAATTGAAGAAGAAATTATTTTAAGTCAAACTCCTTCCACTCCATCAAAAAATAGTGAGATTGAACGAATAGTTATTTTTTACAGTAATGGTACTTTCAAAAATTATAATCCATAAAAAAAGCTACCTAAAATACATTAGGTAGCTTTCAAAAAACCAAAACAACAATCAATATTATCTTGCCAAATAAACAGCAGCAACGCCAAGTTCAGCTCTTGCAGATGTTGGGGCTATATTTCCTGAAGCGGTTGGCATAGCAAAAGTTAAAACTTGTCCTCCACCGTTTGCTCGTTCAGCAACATAAATAATATTTGATTCATAATCATAAGCTACGTCAACAGGGTTTCCTAAGCTTGTATTTGAACCATAAATTCTAATTTGAGCATTCATAGCAATTGTTCCCAAATTTGCGGTACTACCTATTACGCTGTTAAAGTTATTAATGATTATTAATCCACCATCTGTAGCATCTGTAGCAGAAGCAACATCTGATAAAATCATAACATCATCATTTACAGAATAAGTAATACCATGTGTTCTAGTTAAACCTTCAATAGTAACTCTTTTTGAAGCTGTTAAATTTCCTGATGGTTGAGCAAAAAAGTTATTAAAAATAACTAAATCACCTGTTAAATCAGCAACTGCATACAAAGTACTTCCTGTTACATGTATTCCCCATACTTTAAAATCTAAAGAATAAGAATTTAACAATGTAAAGCCAGAAGCCGTTCTTTGATAAACTAAAAGTTTATTGATATTTCCGTTAGCAGGTGATTGATCTTGAGTTACAATAACTTTATCATCTAAAACTGCAATTTCCCTTGGATTACTAAAATCAGAATTTGAACTTATATTTCCAAGTGTTAAGTTTAATGCATTAGCTGTAATGGCTGCTTTTACATTTTGGTAAGATTCTAATCTATTATTAGTTCTTGAAGCAACGATTAATTCATCTGAATCAGAATCATAATAAACTCCGTCATTATCTAATCCATTCACACCAAAAGAAACAACACTTGTTGCTGCATTTGTTGCCAATAAATCTGTTGATGAAACCTTACCAGTAGTATTACTAGTAGTAAAAAGCTTTAATTCAGCTGTTTGGTTGTTAGCGTTGTCATCATCATTACATGATGTGAATACTGTGGCAAGTAATACTGCCGACAATAAAAAATTTCTTTTCATTTTTAAGTGATTATTTTGTTTTATAACCACATGTACGGAAATTTTATAATCATGGTTTTAAAAAAGTTAAAAAAAACTGTTTTCGGGAACTTTACCTTTGATGTTAAGGAAATTAGATTTTAAAATTTTTAAATCTTCCTCTATATTTTTTGAAGGATAAAAAGGTTTGTGGTAAACCACCTCTTTATTTTCATAATCAAAAGCTACAGGAATTATTGGAACATTTGCTTTCAATGCAATATAATAAAATCCTGTTTTCCATTCAGTTACTTTTTTTCGGGTACCTTCTGGAGAAATGGCTAATCTAAAAACAGCTTTACTATCAAAAATTTTAGCAATAGTGTCAACTTTATTTTCTTTTTGTTGGCGATTTAACGGTGTTCCACCTGTCCATTTGAAAAAATATCCAAAAGGAAAAACAAACAACTCTTTTTTAGCTACAAAATTGATTTCTTTTTTTAAAATTGCTCTTGAAAAAATTCCTAGAAAAAAATCCCACCAACTGGTATGAGGAACAGCAATAATGACACATTTTTTTATGTTTTCATCAATTTTTCCCACAACTTTCCATCCAAAAATGGTGCAAAAAATAAACTTATATATAACTCTTTTCATGAATGACTAACTCTTTTGTTACGTTAAAATGCAATCTAATTTATAAAATAAAAACTCTTTTTAGACTTTTAGGAATACTGTTTTAATGATGGTATAAATTTAAAAATATATTTTACCTTTACACAAAACAGAACGCAAATATAATGTTTCAAAAATTATTGAGTTATTTAATTCCTATTAATATCTTCAAACAAAATTCTTCGATAAACAAATCTTTAGAAGTTACGTGGAATAATGGTAAATTGGTTTTAGACTCCAAAAACACTAATTATTCTTATGGAAGTTTACAGAGAGCTTTGAAGAAAGGATTACGTTTTATTGGTTTTGAAAGAATTGAAAAATTTGAAAATGTTTTAGTTTTAGGAGTTGCCGGTGGAAGTGTGATTAAAACCCTTAGAGATGAAATTAAATATAAAAATAAAATTACAGGAGTTGAAATAGATAAGAATGTAATAGAATTAGCGAATCGATATTTTAAACTCAATGAAATTAAAAATTTAGAATTGGTAAATGAAGATGCTTTTGAATTTGTTTTAAAAACCAAAGAAAAATACGATTTGATTATTATTGATATTTTTCAAGATACGGTGATGCCTAATTTTTTGTTTGAAGATTTTTTTATCCATAGAATTAATTTCTTGTTAAACCTCAATGGCTTCATTTTATTCAACACAATGGTTTTGAACGAAAAAGACAAAGAAAGAAACAAAATCTACCGTTCAAAATTTAAGGAAGAGTATTCGCTGAGAATGTATCCAAAAATTGAAGAGCATAATGAATTATTTACAATTAAGAAGTTGAAAATTTAAATTCCAAACTCCAAATTCTAAATCATCTTTCTAGCTTTTTCCAAATCCTCTTTTGTATCAATTCCAATTCCGATGTGATTGGTTTCAATCATTTTGATGCGTTTTCCGTATTCTAAATAGCGAAGTTGCTCTAATTTTTCGGAAGCTTCTAAAGAAAGCATTGGTAAACTGTAAAAATCTAATAAAGCTTGTTTTCTGAAAGCATAAATCCCAATGTGTTTCATGTAGCGAACTCCAACATTTTCTTCCCTAGAAAAAGGAATAACAGAACGCGAAAAATATAAAGCAAATCCATTTTGATCTGTTATAACTTTAACGTTGTTTGGGTTTTCAATATCTTCTTTATCCAATATTTGACACATAACAGAGGCTAAATCTACTTTTTTATCTAAATCGTTTTTAAAAACTTCAATTAAAGATTTTAACGGATTTTCGTCAATAAAAGGCTCATCACCTTGCACGTTGATTACAACATCAACATCCATATTTTGGACTGCTTCAGCAATTCTATCGCTACCACTTTCATGTTCTCTTATGGACATAATTGCTTTTCCACTATTAGAAATAATTTCATTAAAAATCAAATCTGAATCGGTTACTACAAAGACATCGTCAAAAAGATTAGTGTTTTTTGCAGCTTCATAAGTGCGAAGTATTACTGTTTTTCCTCCTAAATCTTGCATCAATTTAGCTGGAAATCGTGTGGAAGCATATCTTGCTGGTATAACGGCTATTGTTTTCATTTTAGTAATATGTTGTCTGTTGTTTGGTTTCCAAATATCTTCTTTTTTGTCTTAATACTTAATACTCAAATATTAATACTTACTTATTCTACAAAATTCTCATCCTTAAATCCAATCAAATATAGTTTTTCTTTGGCTCTTGTCATGGCCGTGTACAACCATCTGATATAATCTCTATCAATACCGTTTGGTAAATAAGGTTGTTCTATAAAAACCGTATTCCATTGTCCACCTTGAGATTTATGACACGTAATCGCATATGAAAACTTGACTTGCAATGCATTAAAATATTCGTTATTCTTAACTTTTTGAAATTTTTTATATTTAGTGGTTTCGTCTTCATAATCCAACAAAACTTCTTGATATAATTTATTGGATTCTTCATAAGTTAACGAAGGTGATTCACTTTTAATAGTATCTAACAATAAGATGGTATCCAAAGGAGCTTGAGTAGGATAATCTACCATTCGTATTTTAACAGTAGCAAATTTAAATCCGTAAAGTTCCTGAATTTTCCTAATCTCTAAAACTTCAATAATATCTCCATTGGCAATAAAACCTGCTTCATCAGAATCTTTCAACCAAAAGTAATTATTTTTTACAACCATTAAAAAATCTCCAGAAGATAATTCGCTTTCTTTAGATAAAATTCGTGTTCTAATTTGTTCGTTATACTGATTGGCTCTTTTGTTGGAACGAACAATAAAAACCGTTTCTTCTAAACCATAATTGTAAAAAGCTTGATTAATTGCGTCTTGAATATCATACCCATCAACCAATCTTATGATATCTTTATACTTACTGACATCAAATTTAAAAGTATCAATAAAATTAGATTTTAGTATTTCTCTTAATTCTGTAGCGTTAAATAAAATTCCAGAATCTTCTACTTGACGCATTACTTCATCCAATTCTAGATGATGGACTTCCCTGTTGTAATTAATTTGAAGTGTTTCAATATTTAAAGCAGGACTCACATCTAAGTTGACTGGAGGCAATTGAGCAGTATCTCCTACAAATATCAATTTACAGTTTTTTCCAGATTCGACATACATTATTAAATCGTCTAATAAAGAACCATTTTCGTAAAGTGAAGATTCGGTGCTAGTATCCGAAATCATGGAAGCTTCATCAACTATAAAAATAGTATTTGTATGTTTATTTTGTTGCATACTAAAACTAACTCCTCCACTACTTGTTTTTTTGGGAAAGTAAATTTTTTTATGAATGGTAAATGCAGGTTTTTTGGAATAATTACTAATAACTTTGGCTGCTCTACCAGTAGGTGCCAACAATAAATATTTTTTATTTACGTTCAATAATTGGTTTACGATTGTTGAAATAACAGTGGTTTTTCCAGTTCCTGCATAACCTTTTAAAACAAAAACTTCATTTTTAACATCACTTAATATGAATTGAGCTATCTTTTGTAAAAAAATATCTTGATTTAAAGTAGGTTGAAAAGGAAAATTTTTTCGTAATAAATTGTAAAACAGAGTAGAATTCATTTAATTTGAAAATGGCAAATAATTATTTTCAAATATACAGAGGATTTTTAGAAGAAATTCTTTTGAGAACAAAAAAAAATTGTAGATTTGCGTACCTATTAAACTAAATTATAAAGAAAAGATGTTATTAATTGTATTACTTGTTATTTTTATTTGTGTATTTGCAGTAGTGTTAGTCAAATTAATTGATAAATTTTTACCAGCAAAAGCAAGACCAGTTGTTTCAATCGTATTAGGATTAATTACTGTGCTTTTTGCATACTTAATTTACAATTCAGTTATGGCACCAATTCGTTTTGACAATGAAAAACAACAACGTTACGAATTGGCTGTAAACAAAATCTTAGATATTAAAACAGCACAAGTTGCTCACAAAGCTGTGAAAGGAACTTATGCCAAAAGTTTTGATGAATTAGTAAAATTTATTGAAACGGAAAAGTTTGAAATCATCGAAAGAAAAGACATCATGGTTCCAGATTCTAAAAGAAATGCTGCTTTTGGTTTAAAAGATGGTGAAGGGGGTTATTTTAAATCTGAAATAGTTACCAAAACAATTGGTTTCGTTTCTGTTAAAGACTCATTATTTAAAAATACTGACCGATACAAACGTATGGACAAAGTTAAAATTGCAGATTTTGAAGTTGCAGTAACTATGAAAGACAGTGCCATTAACGTTAAAGATAAAATGTTCCCTACTTTAGAAGTTGTGATTGATAAAAATGACATTTTGAAAGGTATGGATGAAGAATTATTGAAACAAGAGAAAAAGAAAAAATCAATCGAAGAAATTGATGGTGATAAAATTGTTCTTGGTTCATTACAAGACGTTACACTTACAGGAAACTGGCCAAAAAAATATGGTAAAAACGATTAACGATATTACTCAAAAAAATTATAAAAAGTTGTCCATTCAGGTTTCCTTGAGTGGACTTTCTTTTTGTGTCTTTGATACTATTACAGATAAAGTTTTAGTTCACAATGCTATTACGTTTACAAATCAAGACGTTATTGAATCCCAATTATGGAAAGCATTTGTAAATAATTCAGTGCTGACAAAAAATTACGATGAAATACTTGTTTTACATGACAATAGTTTAAACACTTTTGTTCCAACTGTTCTATTTGATGAAGTTCATATTGCCAGTTATCTTCAATATAACGTTAAAGTTTTTGAAAGCGACTATTTTACCAATGACACTTTAAACAATTACGAAATCGAAAATATTTATGTACCTTTTGTTAATGTAAACAATTTTTTACTAGATCAATTTTCAAGTTTTGAATATAAAAACACCAATTCCATATTAGTAGAAAAAGTATTAGACAAGTCAAAAAACATTGATGATAAAACCGTTTATGTACATCTTCAAGAAAATCATTTTGAAATCATAATTGCCAAAAATCAACAATTACTTTTTTTCAATTCATTTGATCATACTACCAAAGAAGATTTTATTTATTATCTTTTATTTACTTTAGAACAAATGCAATTAAATCCAGAAACAGTTTCTGTACTTCTTTTTGGAAAAATAACTACTGATAATCGTTTGTTTAAAACAGCTTTTCAATTCATTAGAAACTGTTCTATATTAGATTTACATAATACAGCACAAACCTTTGGAGTATCTATTGAAGAAGCCTCAAATCATTTTATACTTTTTAACTCGTGAGAATAATATCTGGAAAACATAAAGGAAAAAGAATTCAGGCTCCAAAAAAACTTCCTGTTCGACCAACAACAGATATGGCAAAAGAAGCACTGTTTAACATCTTAAACAATTACTTTAATTTTAGTCAATTGCGAATATTAGAACTTTTTGCAGGCACAGGCAACATCAGTTATGAATTTGCCTCAAGAGGTAGTAAACCTATCACGAGTATTGATGGCGACACTGGTTGTGTCAATTTTATCAAAAAAATTGCTCAAGAAAACGAATTTGACATCAATGCCATAAAATCAGATGCTTTTGCTTATTTGGAAAGATGTAAAAGCGAATATGACATCATTTTTGCAGATCCACCTTATGATATTGGACAACCTAATTTTGAAAAAATAATTACTTTAGTATTTGATAATTCCATTTTAGATGAAGATGGTATGTTGATTATTGAACACTCTAAAGACAATTCGTTAGAGCACATGATTCATTTTTCATTTGCCAAAAGATATGGTGGTACCGTGTTTTCTTTTTTTGAATTTAGTAACGAAGAAGAAGAAGAAGAAGAAATAACTGAAGAAGACGAAGATAACAGTTAATCTTTAATTACTATTTTGGGCGTTACCACAAGGGTCGGGTTTTACACTATATCTTTTTATTTTTAAAGAAAAAATAAAAAGGATGCCGTTTCAACCCCTAACGCAAATAAAAGTAAACCAAAACGCAATCCGTATAAAGGGACATTTTATTAAAAAATTCTCTTAAAAATATAAAAAAAGCAGACCTATAAGCCGGATTCTGTTCTCCTATTATTTCGAAAAATAAAAAGATACCTTATCATTTATCTTGATTATACATTACTGCATAATTCTAGCTTTCTACCCTTCAACAACGGACGAGTAATCCTTAAATGTTGATATACTTGAAATTGCACCGCATAGAGTTTACCTGGTTTCACTACAGCATTATCTGTACATACTTTCTGTTGCACTGGTCCTATTCTGAAAAATCAGAATGACGGGTGTTACCCGCTATGCTACTCTTTGGTGTCCGGACTTTCCTACTCATCTAAAAAGATGAATCGATAAGGTGGTCTGCGTAACAAAAGTAAGCATTT
This sequence comes from Flavobacterium sp., assembly GCF_965657075.1. Lineage (GTDB taxonomy): Bacteria > Bacteroidota > Bacteroidia > Flavobacteriales > Flavobacteriaceae > Flavobacterium. Next base: position 137,536 of record NZ_CBFHMV010000002.1, on the reverse strand, counting down.
AAAAACTATTTTTCATTTAAATAAACTAATTCTCTATTTTAAATTAAATCAAAAAAAAACTTACATATTATATTCAACAAACTCTAAACTTTTAAACTTTTAACTATATTTGTTTTTCAAATTATTCTATGGAACAGTTTATAGTATCAGCTCGAAAATATCGTCCTCAAACGTTCAAAGATGTTGTAGGACAAAAAGCTATTACAAATACTTTACTTAATGCTATTGAAAATAATCACTTAGCACAAGCATTACTTTTTACAGGTCCTAGAGGTGTTGGAAAAACTACTTGTGCGAGAATTTTAGCTCGAAAAATCAACCAAGAAGGTTATGATGACCCAAACGAGGATTTTTCGTTTAATGTTTTTGAGTTAGATGCTGCTTCCAACAATAGTGTTGATGATATTAGAAACATTATTGATCAAGTCAGAATACCACCACAAACCGGAAAATATAAAGTCTATATTGTGGATGAGGTGCACATGTTATCTCAAGCGGCTTTTAATGCTTTTTTAAAGACTTTAGAAGAGCCACCAAGACATGCCATTTTTATATTAGCAACTACCGAAAAACATAAAATTTTACCTACAATTTTATCTCGTTGTCAAATTTTTGATTTCAAGCGAATTACTATTAATGATGCTAAAGAACATTTAAAAGAAATTGCTACCGAACAAGGAGTGACTTTTGAAGATGATGCGTTACATATTATTGCTCAAAAAGCAGACGGTGCTATGCGTGACGCTTTATCCATTTTTGATAGAGTAGTTTCATATTGTGGAAATAATTTAACACGACAAGCCGTTTATGAAAATCTAAATGTACTAGATTTTGAATATTATATTAAAGTAACCGATTTGATTCTTGAAAATAAAATTCCAGAATTGCTTTTAGCTTTTGATGATATTTTAGCCAAAGGTTTTGATGGACATCATTTTATTGCAGGTTTAGCATCTCACTTTAGAGATTTATTGGTTTGTCAAACGCCATCTACTTTGACGCTATTGGATTCTGGTGAACAAGCAAAGGCATTATATAGTGCTCAATCTCAAAAAGCTTCACAAGACTTTTTATTGAAAGGAATTGATTTGGCAAATACTACAGATTTAAACTACAAAATCAGTCAAAATCAACGTTTGTTGGTTGAATTATGTTTGATGCAATTGGCTTCTATCACTTTTGATGGAGAAAAAAAAAAGCCTGAATCCTTCATAATTCCAGCTACTCATTTTAGAAATAATTCGTATTCAATTACGGAAGTCAAGCCAATTGATAGTGTGCAGTCACAGTCGTCAATTATCAGTAATAAGATTGCAGAAGGCAAAAATCAAGTTGAAGAAAAAAAGGAACAGATTGTTGAAGAAAGTGTTGAGTCAAAATCCATCAATAAACAGTTTGAGGATAAACAAATTGAAACAACTGAAACAATAAAAACGGAAATAACTCCAACAACCAACAACCAACCCTTAACAACTCAACCAAAAGTTTCTGCATTTTCATTAGCTGGATTGAGAGCTAAAAAAGAATTGGAAGCCAAACAAACTGCTCATTTGAGTTCCATAGAACGCTTGCCAACGGAATCATTTTCTGAAACGGATTTGCTTTTATTATGGAATAAATATGCGCAACGATTGTCTGATACAGGAAAAAAATTAATGTCAACTTACATGTTGATGAATGAACCAAAAGTAAATGGTTCGACTATTCTTTTAGAACTACCTAATCAAAGTACCAAAGAGGAATTTTTATCGGGAAGTATCGAGTTAATTGGCTATTTACGTGGTAAACTACACAATCATGATCTTGTAATTGAGGTTCTTGTAAACGAAACTGTTGAAAAAAAATATGCTTTTACACCAGACGACAAATACGAAAGATTGAGAGCTATAAATCCTGCTATAGATGTATTGAGAAAAACTTTTGATTTGGATGTTTAATCATAATAAAATTGAATTTTTATTTCATTTAAAAAACCATCCTTGTAATAATAATTTACAAAACCATTATTATTTAAAAATTTAACTTCAACAACATATTGATCCTTATAATTTTTAAAAAAAAGTCTAGAATAATCAATATACTTACTGGAATTAGGAAATAGTTTTTTAATTTTAGAATGATTATCATCAATTTTTAAACCTAAAATTTCTATATAACCTCTATTTGAATATCTTTCATATTCATCCTCAATCATTTTAATTTCAATTATTTCTATAATACCTTTTTCATTAAAATAATAATTGTTGTAAGAATTATTGTAATAGTTAAAAGCTTCAGGCTTTTTTTCAAAACTAAATTTATTATTAAATCTGTCTTCGGTTTGAATATAGGTGAGAGAATTAAATTTAATAATTGAATCTAATTGATTTACATTTCTAGCAAAAACTATAGAATCATTTATCTTGAACTTTTCAACTTCTATTGAATCTAAAAGTAGAGTTCTATCTTCACTATATATATCATCATAATATTGTTTTATTGGGGCATCAAAAAAAGCTTTGATTTCATTATTTTTGGATAAAGTTTTATAAATTTCATTATTATTATCTAGAAATGAATCACCATTATAATCAATAATCAATTTTTGATATTCATCAAGATTAAAATAGATTGTATCTAAATAGGTATTTGATTTTAATATCAATTGATTTTCGATTCTTAAACATCCAATACATCTTTTCTTACAGTAATCACCTACTTTTTTCCATTTAAATGATTTTTCTTTTAACTTCTTAAAATCATCAATTAAACTTGCAGTACATTTTATTTTTTTTGAAGATATTCCGAACCCTGAAGTTTCATCATGTATAAATAAATTACATGGACCATCATCTGGTTCTTCGTAAACTCTACTAAAGATTATGTATGAATCATCTTTTTGCTTATTTTGAGATAATAAACAAGTCTGAAAAATCAAAAATAAAAGCAAAAGTAAATGTTTCATAATCAAATTCTATCAAAATACATAGCTTTTACAATACCATCTGAAAGTCCAATTTTGGGTACATATATTTGTCTTGCACCGCTCCATTTCATGGCATTCAAATAAATTCGAGTTGCTGGAATAATTACATCGGCTCTGTCAGGATTTAATCCTAATTCAGAAATCCTTTGTTCGTAGGTCATAGCGTTTAGTTTCTGATATTGAGCATTAATATACACGTAAGATAAAGGGGCATCTTGATGCTTTTCTGACAATTTAAATAACTTGTTAATGTTTCCTCCTGAACCAATTAAAGTTACGTTATCATATTCAGCAGTTGCCGTTTTTATCCATTTTTCAATTTCGGTCCAAACTACATCATTTACCATATTATTTAGCAAACGTACGGTTCCGTTTTTAAAAGATCTTGAAACAATCATTTTACCATTACTAAATAAAGAAAATTCGGTACTTCCACCACCTACATCAACAAATAAATACGTTTTATCTGAATTTATAAAATGTTTTAAATCGGAAGAGGCAATAATGGATGCTTCCACTTTTCCATCAATAATATCAATATCTATATTGGCTTGTTCTTTAATAATGGAAACCACATCTTTACCATTGTAAGCTTCTCGCATGGCTGAAGTAGCACAAGCCTTGTATTTTTCAACATTATGCACTTTCATTAATAAACTAAATGCTTTCATGGCATCAACCATTCTATTGATGTTGGTTTCCGAAATTTCGCCAACTGTGAATGCATCTTGCCCCAAACGAATAGGTACACGAACTAAAGAACTTTTATTAAATTGAGTAGGTTTACCGTTTTCTTCAACAATATTGGTTACTAATAATCTCATGGCATTAGAACCTATGTCAATTGCGGCATATTTTTTTATTTGAATCATTATTTTGGGCTCTATTCTTTAATGTCTTTATAAATTACAGTTAATTTATTTCTGTAATAATTGTATAACTCTTGTTGTGCTCTAAAGGGTTTTGCTCCTTTTTCCTTACGATAAACATTATTTAATTTATCGTTATGAATTCTAGCTTTTACATTGGCTTTCCAACAAATATTATAAGTTTCGATTAATTCATTTTTAATATCGTCATCATAAATTGGACAAGTAACTTCTACCCTCGAATCTAAATTTCTTGTCATAAAATCTGCCGAAGTAATGTAAACTTCAGGATTTCCATCATTTTCAAAAATATAAATTCTGGAATGTTCTAAATAATTATCTACAATACTTATGGCTTCAATATTTTCGCTCATACCAACAACACCAGGAATCAAACAACAAATTCCTCTAACTATCAACTTAATTTTCACACCTGATCTGCTGGCTTCATAAAGTTTATCAATCATCTTAAAATCTGTTAAGCTATTCATTTTTAGACTAATTGAAGCACTTTTTCCTAAATTTACATTTAAAATTTCACGATCAATTAATTTGATAAATCTTGAACGTGAATAATGAGGAGATACGATCAAATGTTTGTAGCGATGAATGCGATAATTAACATCAAAAAAATCAAAAACTTTGTTGACATCTTTTAAAATTTTTTGATTGTAAGTAAACAATGTAACATCAGTATAAAAATTGGCTGTGACTTCATTAAAGTTTCCTGTAGAAATTAATCCGTAAAACTTTACTTTTTCGTTTTCTTTTCTTTCAATAATACAGACTTTACTGTGTACTTTTAGGCCTTTTACACCAAAAATAAGATTGATACCTTCTTTTTGCATTTGCTCCGAATAGGAAATATTGTTAGCTTCATCAAAACGGGCTTGCAATTCAATTTGAACCGTAACTTTTTTGCCGTTTTTGGCTGCATTAATCAATGAACTAACGATTTGAGAATTCTTAGCCAAACGATACAAAGTAATTTTTATAGAAACCACTTTAGGGTCTAAAGCCGCTTCTCTTAAAAACCGAATTACATACGAAAATGACTGATAAGGCGCATGAAGTAAATAATCCTTCTTTTTAATTTTAGATAAAATACTTCCCTCTAAATCTAGTCCAGAAATGGGTAACGGTGTATTTCTTCTGTAAAGTAAATCGTATCTTCCTAGATTGGGAAAATTCATGTAATCGCGTCTGTTATGATATCTTCCGCCAGGAATAATACTATCCGAACTGTCAATTTTTAAATTGGATAATAAGTAATTAAGCAAATCTTTTGAAATGTCTTTGTCATATACAAAACGAACGGGTTCCCCTATACTTCTATCTTTTACGGAATCCGAAATTTTTTCAAGTAAACTTTTTGATAAATCACTATCAAATTCTAATTGAGCATCACGCGTAATTTTAATCATGTGTGCTTCAATTTTTTCATAATTAAAAATAGTGAAAATACTGTGCAAATGAAACCGAATAACATCGTCCAAAAGAATAATATATTGCTTATCCGAATTGGTTGGTAAAACTACAAATCGATTAATTGTTTTTGGAATTTCTACAATGGCATACTTAATTTCTTTAGTTTCAATTGTTGAATCGTCGCTTTCATGAACTGGCTTCATTTGTAATTTCACTGCCAAATATCCCGAGGTATCGCTTAATAAAGGAAATTCATCTAAATCATTTAACATAATAGTTACAACAGCAGGACTCACATTTTGAATGAAAAAATTTTTAATAAATTCTTCTTGTTCTTTATTAATTTCTTTTTCAGTAATGATGTAAATGTTTTCTTTTTCTAAACGATTTTCAATATCACTAAGAATGCGAAGACTTTCAGATTGTTGCGAAATAACAACATCCGTGATATCATTTAAAAGTTTTTGAGCTGAAATTCCTCCTAAAATATTTTCTGTATTATCCATTTCAATAGATAATCGTCTTAAAGATGCATATCTAACTCTAAAAAATTCGTCCAAATTATTTGAAAAAATTCCCAAAAAACGCAATCTATCTAATAAAGGCACACTTTCATCTGAAGCTTCTTGAAGGACACGAGCATTAAAAGTCAACCAACTTTTTTCTCTGTCTATATATTTGTTTTTATTTAATTCTATCATCTTAAATCTTTAGGAAATAATGTTTTGTGAACTACAGCACTTTTCGGCTTTATATTTCTATCTACAAATTTAAGAATTACTACTCCAGAAGTTGGAATATTTTCAAAATATTTTTCACTGTATTTATTTACGAAATCAGTTAATGCATTATTGTGTCCAAAAACAATTAAATTGTTAGTAAAATTCTCTTTTATCACCTTTTCAAAATTCAATAAATCAAAAGTATAAAGTTCATTTATAAAATGAATTGTATTGATATTTAACTTAAAAACGGATGCAAAAATTGAAGCAGTTAATAAAGTTCGCTCTGAATTACTTGATATAATGTTAAAATAATTGACATCAATCAAATTAAATAACTCAGTAAATACGATATTCGCATCAATAATTCCTCTTTCCGATAGTGGTCTTTTTTTATCTTCTAAATTAAAGTCCCATGAAGATTTTGAGTGTCTAATTAATAATAATTGCATGGTTGTGTAATTTATATTTTGTGAAACAAATGGATTAATATAATATCGCCCTTTAAATAATCAAAATAATATGTACATTAGCTTGTTTATAACTAATTAAATAAATGAGAACAAAGCTATTATTATTGGTATTATTATTATCGGGGATTGACATGTATTCTCAACAGGATTCGCAATTCACGCAGTATATGTACAATACGATTAACATTAATCCTGCCTATGCTGGGTCAAGAGGAGTTATGAGTGTTTTTGGTTTATACCGAAATCAATGGGTTGGATTAGATGGTGCTCCAGTTACTATGGCGGGTTCATTCAACACACCTATTGCTAATTCTAACATCGGATTGGGATTATCTGTGCTAAAGGACGAAATAGGTCCTTCTGATGAGACAAGTGTTTCAGCCGACATTTCATATTCTATTCCAACATCGGAACGATTTAAGTTGTCCTTTGGAGTAAAAGCAACGGCTAATTTACTAAACATTGATTTCACAAAATTAAATATTTACAACCCAACAGATCCTCGATTTCAAAACAGTGTTGACAATAGATTTTCACCAAACGTAGGAGCAGGATTATATTTTCATTCTGACAAAACGTATTTAGGATTATCAGTTCCAAATATTTTAGAAACAAAACATTTTGATCAAAGCAGCACCAGCAATTCTGCCAGTTTTGTAGCCACAGAGCGCATGCACTATTATTTTATTGCAGGTCATGTTTTTGATTTAAGTCCTTCTTTACAATTCAAACCAGCGGTTTTAACCAAAATGGTTCAAGGAGCACCTTTACAAGTAGATGTTTCAGGAAACTTTTTAATCAATGAAAAACTGACTTTAGGAGTAGCTTACCGATGGGATGCTGCTGTGAGTGCAATGGCAGGTTTTCAAGTAAATGACAGTTGGTTTATTGGTTATGGATATGATTTAGAAACCACTAAATTAGGAAATTACAATTCGGGTTCGCATGAAATATTTTTACGATACGAATTATTCCAAAATTATGACCGCGTTATTTCACCAAGATTCTTCTAAAATACAAGCAAATATGAAAACAAGAATAATTATAGTTTTATTGCTAATGAGTACCTTTTCTGTTTTAGGACAAAAAGTACAAGTGAAAAAAGCAGATAATAAATACGACAAATTTGAATATATTGACGCCATTGAAATTTATGAGCGTGTTGCTAATAAAGGATTTGTATCAGCAGATGTGTATCAAAAATTAGGTAATGCTTACTATTTTAATGCTGAATTAGACAAAGCCGCTGGTTGGTATACAAAACTAATGGACTTGGGGCAAACCGTAGAGCCAGAATATTATTTTAGATATTCACAATCGTTAAAATCATTAGGCGAATACGAAAAAGCTAACAAAATGTTGGATAAATTCTACGAACTAAAGGGTGAAGATAGTAGAGGAAAAAAATACGAAGCAAACAAAGATTATTTACAAGTAATCCAAGAAAATTCTGGACGATTTGTAGTAGAAAATGCAGGTTCAATCAATTCTAAATATTCTGATTATGGTTCAGCAATTAATGGAGAGTATTTAATATTCACTTCTGCTAGAGATACCGGTGGAGTTGCCAGTAGAAAACACAAATGGACTAATCAATCGTTCACTAACCTGTACCAGTCCAAAGTAAGTAGTAGTGGGAATTTAGAAAAACCAGAACGTTTTTCAAAAGCAATAAATTCAAAGTTTCATGAGTCAACACCTATTTTTACAAAAGACGGTCAAACCATGTACTTTACAAGAAATAACTACACCAACGGAAAAGCTGGAAAAGATAGCGAAAGAATCATCCTGCTAAAATTATACAAGGCCACTTTAGAAGATGGAAAATGGACCAACGAAGTGGAATTACCTTTTAACAGCAACGAATATAGTGTAGCACACCCAGCATTATCACCAGACGATAAAACACTATATTTTGCATCCGATATGCCTGGAACTTTAGGTTTGTCAGATATATTTAAGGTAGATGTTCTTGGTGGAGACAGTTACGGAACTCCTGTAAATTTAGGAAAAACCATCAATACAGAAGGAAGAGAAACATTCCCATTTGTAACCGATGAAAATGATTTGTATTTTGCTTCTGACGGGCAATTAGGTCTTGGAGGATTAGATATCTTTTTAATCAGTTTAGAAGAAGATTCAAAAGCTTCAAAAGAAGTACTAAACGTTGGAGCACCAGTAAATAGTAAAAATGATGACTTTGGATTTTTAATCGATACTGCAACAAAAGTAGGATTTTTTACATCCAATAGAGATGGTGGAAAAGGAAACGATGACATTTATAAATTCAAAGAACAAATTCCGCCCATCACAAAATGTGAACAAACTCTTGAAGGTGTAGCCACAGATGAAGATACCGCTTTAGTAATTCCAAACGCACAAGTGACTTTGTTGGATTTAGAAGAAAACATCATTGAGCAAAAATATGCAGACGAAAACGGAAGATACAGTTTTGATGTAGAATGTGATACCGAATATATTGTAAGAGTAACAGGACCAGACGGATATTCATCAGCAGAAAAATTTGTAAAAACATCAAGATCGTCAGGAACAACTTCAGTAGAAATTCCAGTGAAGAAAACCAAAACCAAAATCGAAAAAGATGTTGATTTAGCAACAATATTCGGAATTCAAGATATTCTTTTTGATTTAGATAAATCTAAAATTAGACCTGATGCTGCGGCTAAATTAGCCATCGTGTTAGAAGTAATGAATCAATATCCAAACATGACTATTGATGTTCGTTCTCACACCGATTGCCGCCAAACGTATGACTACAACATGGCGTTATCAGACAGAAGAGCAAAAGCTACTGTAGCTTGGTTGGTTAGAAAAGGAATTGCCAAAGATAGATTAACAGGACAAGGTTATGGAGAATCACAACTATTAAACGATTGTGGTTGTGAACCAACAAACGACTCACCATGTTCAGAAGAAGAACACCAAAAAAATAGAAGAAGTGAATTTAAAATTGTACAATACTAAAATTTACTTCAATCAAAACCAAAAAACCCGTTAAAGCAATTTAACGGGTTTTTTGGTTTGTGTACTATTAAGAGTAAGCAATATAAATTACTCAGCAATCGAAGAAATGTGAAATATTTATTACAAGAACATACTGAAAATATTTATTTCAGAAGGTTAGCAAAAACAACTAATTTCAACAATTCTAAAATAAATTCATAAGTAAATAAAGCCAATTATAGTTAACTAAAAAATGCCTATGGCGAGACCAAAAGAAACTAATTTAAGTACTTACATAATGTACCGTAAAAGTATAATATATCTACTGTTAAGTATAATTAACTTAAAATTTAGTAAACAAAAAAAACCACCTTATAAAGGTGGCTACCAAACATAATAATTAAAATCGAAAATACTTATTTTTTGATAAACATGTTTGTATAATATTTTTGACCTAAGTCATTTTGTCTAACAGAGATTCCAAAATGGGTATAATCACCTTCGATAGATGCTTTGTGACCTGCACTATTTAACCAAGCTTGAACTACTGCTTCTGGAGAAGAATAATTAAAAGCAACATTTTCTCCAACTTTTAAAGCTCCTAATGCTTGATGCATGTTGTTTTGTCTTTCACCAAAATTAGCATGTCCCACATCATTTGTAGCTACCATATATTCTGAATGCTGAGACGATTTATATGATATATGATTGATTCTTTCTAAAGTATTTAAACCTAGAGATGCTCTGTGTTGGTTAATTAAATTAAGAACTCTAGCTTCTGTTTCATTATATTCATAAACGTTGATAACTTCTACTGATTCGATTGAAGCTTCTTCAGGTGAAGAACATGAAGTCATGGAAAAAACTAATGCTAAAACTGCGATTGATTTAAGTAAATTTGTTTTCATAGTAGGTTAATTTTTTGGGAGATTTTAAAAGTGTTTGGGCAACTTTCAAAAGCCATATTAATATTTATATCTGATTTCTTGAACAAATATATAGAAGCTAAATTCCTAAAAAAAACGAAAATATGAATTATGAATATAAACAGTAAAACGTTTACGGTAAAACCTTATTATGGAGCCAATCTTTGCGTTTTCCATGAATAATCATCGGAAATTGTGTAAATAATTCGGTCATGAAGTCGGTTGGGACGACCTTGCCAAAATTCTACAGAAATAGGTTTAACTAAAAATCCACCCCAATTTTCTGGTCTTGGAATTTCTTTTCCTTCAAAAGAAGTTTCTAATGCTATTAATTTGTTTTCTAGAAAAGTTCTGTCAGGAATAACTTCACTTTGTGGAGAAACCATAGCACCTAATTTACTTCCATCAGGACGAGAAGCAAAATAATTATCTGAAACTGTTTTTGGTGTTTTTTCAGCAATACCTTTGATAATAATTTGACGCTCAGCAACTGGCCAAAAAAAAGACAAACAAACATTTGGATTTTGAAGTACAGCTCTACCCTTTTCAGAGTCATAGTTAGTATAAAAAATAAAACCTTCTTCATTAAAATGTTTTAAGAGCACTACTCTACTTTTTGGAAAACCGTCTAACCCAAGTGTTGAAACGGTCATAGCATTTACTTCTCCTACTCCATCATATGCTTCTACTTCGTGAAACCATTTGTGAAATAAATTGATTGGATCTTCTGGAATTGAAGTTTCTAATAATTCACTTTTATCATATGATTTTCTGTAGTTTCCTAAATCTTTCATTGTAACTGTTTATTTAATGTAACAAATTTACGAAGAATAAAGTTGATAAGTACGCCCAACACTTGTTAAATAGCCTTGATGGGAATGGCATCTCCCGATTTATCGGGAATAGAATGGACAGCAGGAATAAGGTAGCTAAATAAAGCCCAAGCCATTTGCTCTTAATTAAAACTCAAAACACTTTCCATCATCAGCTAAATGTATTTTTTCAAAAATAGTTTGTGCTTCTTCTTTGAATAATTCAATGTTACCGTAACGTGTAGAATAATGTCCCATAATTAGGTTTTTGGCATTGGCTTTTTTGGCAATTTCGGCTGCTTGTTTAGCAGTTGTATGCATGGTTTTTTCAGCCAAATGAGCTTCAGTTTCCAAGAAAGTACTTTCATGATATAAGACGTCAACATCTTTAATTATTGACAGAATATCTTCATTATAAACAGTATCGCTACAAAAAGCATAACTTTTTTCGTAATCTGGTTCAAAAGAAAGTTCTGCATTTGAAATGGTGGTTCCATTTTCTAAAGTTACGTCACCTCCAAACTGAATTTTTTGATAATAACAAGTATCAATATTGTAATTTTCAACCGCTTCGATGTTAAGTTTTCGCTTGGTATTTTTTTCTTTGAATAAATAACCGTTTGTATAAACACGATGTTTTAAAGGAATCGTTTTGACTATTACTTTTTCATCTTCAAAAATAATTTCACTTTCGGTTGAATTTAATTCATGAAAATATAAGTTATAACCTGTGTATGAATTGGAAATTTTAAGTTGTAATAAAATGATTTCTTTGATTCCAACTGGTCCATAAACGTGTAAATCATTTTCTCTATTTAACAAGGTAAAAGTAGAGATCAAACCAATCAAACCATAAAAATGATCCCCATGCAAATGAGAAATAAAGATGTGATTTATTCGAGAAAATTTAATTTTTTGTTTGCGCAATTGCACTTGTGTACCTTCACCACAATCAATTAAAAAAAGTTGATTTTTAAGTTCTAAAACTTGAGATGTTGGATTGGTAAAAGTTCTTGGAGTGGCTGCGTAACAACCTAAGATATTTATTTTCAAAATTAAAGTGTTATTTATTGGAAAAAAACAGCAATATAGAAATCTGTTGAGGGCTATCCAAGAAATTTACTATATTTATTTACACACTAAAAAATAGGAAAAAAGCAATTAAAAAGTCAAAACGCTAATTTTACAATATTTTTACTGATATTTTTAACAAAATGATTATATTTAACATAAAAATTGTAAAACCATAAATTTATAACACTTAAAATTTTAAATTTACATCTTATTAACTAATTATTAAACTCAATTAAATGAAAAAAAATTACTTTTTTTTATTGTTAGCACTACTTATGTGTTTGCAACTAAAAGCACAAGTAAGTAACTATGTTTTTTCTCAAAGTGTTGGCACCTATACGCCCATTACTGGAGGAACAGTAGTACTTAGTGGTAGTGCTCTTGATTCTAATGGAATAGCAGTTACTTTGCCAACTCCATTTATTTTTAATGGTGTTTCTGTAACACAAGTATTTGCTAAGGTTGATGGATATCTTGCTTTAGGTGTTGGAGCTTTTTCATCTACTTCTCCAATTTCTAATTCAACAGCTGCAACTGGTGTAATTGCTGCACTTGCATGTGATTTAATGGATGCAAATGCCAGTGGTACGGTTCCTGAAGTTAGATGGGAACAAATTGGAGATGAAATCATTTTTCAATGGAACGACATGGCACGTTACACGTCTAGTACTTCAGTAGAAATATTTGATTTTCAGATTAGATTAAATACTGTAAATGGTACTATTAATATTGTATATTCTGATTTTTCATCAGTAAATGCAACAACAACTTATACACCTCAAGTAGGTTTAAGAGGTGCAACAAATACAGATTACAATTCTAGAAGACTAACAACAAGTGTACCTGATACAAGTCCTTCATGGGATGATACAGTTGCAGCAACATCTAATGGCCATAATGTACGTTTTACAAGTACTTCACCAGCAGCTTTTCCTGATAATGGAAGAACTTTTACATGGACAGCTCCAACTCCTTGTACAGGAGCACCTGTAGCAGGAACTTTAAACGGAACATTCCAAATTCTTTGTACAGGAACAACACCAAGTGCAATAGTAACTACAGGTTTCTCAACAGGAGTTACTGGATTATCATTTCAATGGGAAGAGTCTGATGATAATGGTGCCGCTGATGCTTGGTCTAATGCAGTTGGTGGTACAGGTGCAACTACAGCAAGTTACACACCACCTTCTTTTGCAGGAAGTTCAATTTACTATAGATTAACTGTAACTTGTAGTAATTCAAGCACTTCAGCTTCTACTTCATCATTTAATTTGATTCCAGCTACAAGTCCTTCAGTTGAAGTGACTAATGTTAATACAACTGCAATTACAAATACTGGATTTTCATTGAATTGGACTAATGGTAATGGTAACAGAAGATATGTAGTTGTTAATAATACCAATAGTTTTACTGATCCAGTAAATGGAACAACAGGACCTGCGACTGCAGCTGCTTTATATGCAGGGTCAGGGGAACAAGTTGTTTACGATGGAACAGGAAGTTCAGTAACGGTTTCAGGTTTAACTTGTAACACAACCTATTATGTAAGAGTTTATGAATACCTTAGATGTGGCACAACACCAACTTTTGATTACTATTACAACATAAATGGTAACACTTCAAATCCTTCTGGTTTTACAACTACTCAACCAGTAAGTGCAAGTTTACCTGCTAGTAATGATTTTACTGGGTTTACTGGTGCAAATTTAGCTACTGTTTTACCGGGTTGGTCAGAAGCTGCTGGAGCTTCCTCACCTTCAGGATCAACTTCAGCATGGATTAGTTCAACTGTTTTTGGTTCAGCAACTACAGCTAAAATCAACTTATATACAACAACTAGAAACGAATGGATAGTATCTCCTAGAGTTACTATAAATGCTGATTCAAGATTAAAATTTAAAGCAGCAATAACTGACTTTGGTAATGGAAATATTGACGCAGCTGGAATGCAAGGTACTGATGACAAAGTTTTTGTCATGGTATCTACCGATGGTTGTGGATTAACTTGGACTCCTGTTTACACTTTTGAAGCATCCAACACAAACACATTAACTAATATCTTAACAGATTATATTGTTTCTTTAAATGCCTACATCGGACAAACCATTCAAATTGCTTTTAAAGCTCAAGATGGTCCTGTTGATGATGCTCCAGATTATGATTTTCATATTGGCAGCATAGTTATTGAAAATTTACCAACTTGTGATTTACCTACTAGTTTGGTTGTTTCAAATGTTTTATCAACTTCTGCAACATTAAGCTGGAACGCACCTTCAATTGCACCGGCAAATGGTTATGAATATTATTTTGATACAGTAAATACAACTCCAACTGTTTCAGGTAGTGCAACTGCTTTAACTACTGCTGATTTGGCTTCGCTTATGCCTAACACAACTTATTATGTTTGGGTTAGAAGTATTTGCGCAACAGGTAATGAAAGTCCTTGGACTGCTTCTGCGTCTTTTTACACAGGATATTGTATACCTGTTTCTACAAGTAGTTTAACATATATTGACAATTTCAGTACAACAAATGCTAGTGTAGATGTATCTAATTTGACATCAGGTTATGCTACTAGTGGTTATCAAAACAACTTCGCAACTTTAGGAGTTACTGAATTTGTGAATGGTACTTTTGATGTAAATGCTTCAATAGTTGGTGGTTCATTAGGACTAGCGGTTTGGGTAGATTGGAATAACAATTTAACTTTTGAAACTTCAGAAGTGGTTTATTCTACTTCATCTTATGGGTCAGGTCCTTATAATTTTGCAATTACTATTCCTTCAACAACAATACCAGGAGACTATGTAATGAGAGTTATGGTAGATTATAATGATAGTAATCCTGGTGATGATTCAGCATGTGGATTTGGAGGAACACGTGGAGAAGTTGAAGATTACAAATTGACTGTTTTAGCTCAACCAACAGACGCGGTTGACTTTGCTAATTTACAATCATTTGTAGCAAATAATTCGGAAGTAACCTCTATTGAATCTTGCCAAAGTGTAGATGTGTACACTCAAGGTTGGGAAGATGGAGTTACTAATGCAAACGCAACTGCTCCAGGTGCAGGAATTGAGGTTTGGATAGGTAAATCAGGGGATGATACTGATCCTGCAACTTGGTCTGAAAGTTTATGGACTGTTGCAACTTATAACGTAGATTCAGGTAATAATGACGAATTTGTAGTGAATTACTCAGGACTTACTTTAGGCACTCATTATTTTGCAAGTAGATGGCGTTTAAACAATGGACCTTTTAGATATGGAGCTACAAATAATGGTTTCTGGAACGGTACAACAAACACAAATGCACCTTTAAATGTTGTTGCGCCTGTAGAAATCACTTCATCTGCAACAAATATGATTACATGTGCTGGAAATCCTACTACGATTACAGCAACTAGTACAAATACGAACTATGAATATGTATGGGATGATGCTGCTAATACCATTGGAGCTGTATTAACAGTATCGCCAACTCAAACTACTACTTATGTTGTTACAGGAACAAATGTTTTAACTGGTTGTACAAATACATCTTCTATTACAATAAATGTTAATACACTTCCTTCAACTCCTACAATTGCAGCTTCAAACAATACAGTTTGTTCAGAAGAAATTGTTACTTTAAGTGCTTCTAGCAGTGACACTGTTTCTTTATTCAATGAAGGTTTTGAAAATGGAGTACCTCCTACAGGATGGGCTTCATTCATTGGAACAAATGGTTTGGGGTCAACTTATAATTGGACAACAAACACTAGCTCTTTTTCTGGCTCAAATGCAGCTTTTGTTAGATATGAAAATGTAACTGGTGGAAACGCAGAAGATTGGTTAGTAACTCCAATGATTGATTTAACTAACATTACTAATCCGAATTTATCTTTTTATACAAAACAAGGTTTCTCTAGTGATTTTGGTAGTAATTATTATGTAAAAGTTTCAACAACTTCACAAACAGACATGACTACATTTACAGATGCAGCTACATGGACAGAAGGGACTTTAAATAGTGCTTTTAGTGTTTACGAAATGAAAAATGTTGATTTAAGTGCATACGTTGGACAACAAGTATATTTAGCATTTGTTATGACTAACGATGATGGAGATAACTGGTTTATTGATGATGTTAATGTGAGTGCTTCAGCCGTAAATAATGTAGTGTGGACACCAACTACAAATTTATATTCTGATGCTGCAGCTACTATTGCTTATGTAGCAAATACACCCTCAAATATGGTATATTATAAATCTAATACTAATGGCGCTGAAACAATAACTGCTATGGCTGTGTCTAATAATTTATGTGAAAGCTCTGACACAACATCAATAACAGTAAATGTAACTGCTGCTCCTACAGCAACCGCTCAAACATTTTGTAACAGTGCAACTGTTGCTGATTTAATGGCAACTGGTACAAATCTAGCTTGGTATGATCAAATGTCTGGTGGAACAGCTCTTATTTCTACAGCAACTTTAGCAACAGGAAATTATTATGTTTCTCAAACTTTGAACTCTTGTGAAAGTGAAAGAACTTTGGTAAGTGTTACAGTAAATGTAACTGCTGCTCCAACAGCAACCGCTCAAACATTTTGTAATAGTGCAACTGTTGCTGATTTAATGGCAACTGGTACTAATCTAGCTTGGTATGATCAAATGTCTGGTGGAACAGCTCTTATTTCTACAACAACTTTAGCAACAGGAAATTATTATGTTTCTCAAACTTTGAACTCTTGTGAAAGTGAAAGAACTTTGGTAAGTGTTATAGTAAATGTAACTGCTGCACCAACAGCAACCGCTCAAACATTTTGTAATAGTGCAACTGTTGCTGATTTAATGGCAACTGGTACAAATTTAACTTGGTATGATCAAATGTCTGGTGGAACAGCTCTTATTTCTACAGCAACTTTAGCAACAGGAAATTATTATGTTTCTCAAACTTTGAACTCTTGTGAAAGTGAAAGAACTTTGGTAAGTGTTATAGTAAATGTAACTGCTGCTCCAACCGGAGATGCATTACAAAACTTTAATGTTGCTGCATTATCAGAGGCTACAGTTGCTGATTTAATGGCTACTGGTTCAAATATAATCTGGTATGCAACTGCTGCTGATGCAATTGCTGGTTCAAACCCATTAGCTTCAACAGTTCAATTGGTAAATGGGGAAACTTATTATGCCACACAGACAGTTAATAGTTGTACGAGTTTGACCTCATTAGAAGTAACAGTAACAGTAACATTAGGAAATGAAGGTTTCGACTTAACAAAATTAAAATACTATCCTAACCCAGTAATTGATGTTGTATCAATAAGCTATTCAAATGTAATTACTACAGTTGAAGTATTTAATTTGGTTGGACAAAAAGTAATGGCTATTCAGCCAAATAATAATGAACTAAACTTAAATATGTCTAATTTAGAAGCTGGTGCTTACATTATTCAATTACAAAGCGAAGGCTTAATTGAAAGTATTAAATTAATCAAGAAATAATTTAATTGTTAACTTCTATAAAAAGAAAACGTCTCGAGAAATCGAGACGTTTTTTTGTATTTAAAAACTAAAAAAAATTAAAACCCTAAATCTCTTTCAATTTCTTCCATTTCAATAATATCATGAGCTTCTAATATAGAAGGAACAACCATTAAATAATCTGGAATTTCATTAAAATCTATGTTTTCAGCTACAAAAACCATAGTTTTTTTTTCTTTTTTAAATTTTTTGGCTAAATCTTTAGCTTCTTTTAAATCTTTTATATTTAAATTTTCATCTTTAGAAATATCTAAAATTAAATTTTGTTTTTTAAAAGAATTGAACTGTTCTGAAATCTTTATAATAAAATTAGAAAAATTTCCTTGAGTATCTTTAATTATTGAAGTATGACCTTGTTGTTCTACTTTCATCTTAAATTTAGAATTTAGAAATTAGAATTCAGAAATTCCTGAATTAATATATATTATTGCTTAATCTTACTTGCCAAAAGATAAATCACAGCCATTCGAACTGCTACTCCATTTTCAACTTGATTTAAAATTACCGAATGATTTGAATCTGCCACATCTGAAGTGATTTCTACTCCTCTGTTTATTGGTCCAGGATGCATGATTACAATTTCTTTGTTTAGCGAATCTAATAATTCTTTATCCAAACCATATTGTTGTGCATATTCCCGAGTAGAAGGAAAATAATTCACATCTAAACGTTCATTTTGTACACGCAGCATATTAGCAACATCACACCATTCAAGTGCTTTTTTTAAATTAGGTTCTACTTTTACTCCAAGTGAATCTATATACTTTGGAATCAATGTATTTGGACCACATACTTTTACTTCTGCTCCTTGCATTTGAAGTGCATAAATATTTGATAAGGCAACTCTTGAATGTAAAATATCGCCTACAATTACTACTTTTTTACCAGCAACTTCACCTAATTTTTCACGAATTGTAAAACTATCTAATAAAGCTTGAGTTGGATGTTCATGTGCACCATCACCTGCATTTACAATACTAGCTTTTACATTATTAGCTAAAAAATGTGCTGCTCCTGGATTACTGTGACGCATCACAACTAAATCCACTTTCATAGAAAGAATATTATTAACGGTATCAATAAGTGTTTCTCCTTTTTTGACTGAAGATTGAGCTGCAGAAAAACTAATCACATCAGCTGAAAGTCTTTTTTGAGCTAATTCAAAAGATAATTTAGTACGAGTACTGTTTTCAAAAAAGATATTTGCAATTGTAATATCTCTCAAAGAAGGTACTTTTTTAATAGGACGATTAATAACTTCCTTGAAATGATCTGCTGTTTCAAAAATTAAATCAATATCGTTTTTATTGATGTATTTTATGCCTAGTAAATGATTTACCGATAGTTCTTTCATTTAATTAGTTTATTGTTTGTTGTTAATTGTTTGTAGTTTAAAGTCTTAATATTTAAAACTCTTATCTTAATACTAGCTCTTCCTTTCCAAATAAACAGCATCTTCCCCATCATTTTCTTGCCATTTCACAATAACTTTTTCGTTGTTAATTGCATCCACTTGTCTACCTCTATAATCTGGTTGTATCGGTAAATGACGACTAAAACGTCTGTCAATTAAAGTTAAAAGCTCAATTTCAGAAGGTCTTCCAAAAGATTGAATAGCAGTCAAAGCCGAACGAATACTTCTTCCAGTGTAAAGAACATCATCTATAAAAACAATTTTTTTATCTTCAACTATAAAATCAATCTCAGTTCTATTAGCTTCTAAAGGTTTTTCACTTCTTCTAAAATCATCTCTAAAAAAAGTAATGTCTAAAAAACCAACTTTTAAATCATTAATATTATACTCTTCTTTAAGAATTGTAGCTAATCTATTGGCTAAAAATGTTCCTCTTGGCTGAATACCAATAAGAATAGTGTTTGAAAAATCGAGATGGTTTTCAATTAACTGACAAGCCAAACGATGCAGTATGATATTGACATCCTTTGCAGTGAGCAATATTTTTTGACCCATAATGTAGTGTTGTGTTTGGTTGGTAAAAATACATATTTTTTTTGATTTTTCGATATTTTGACAACTCGATGATTAGATTAATAGGAAAATCAATTAATCTAATAATCTAACAATCTAAATATCTAAAATTTCTTTCTATTTTTGTGCCATGGGAAAAAAACGTACAGAAAAAATAGTTTTCGAAAATATAGAAGTTCTTGATGCTGGTGCTAAAGGAGTTTCGGTTGCAAAAGCACCAGAAGGTCAAGTAATATTTTTACCAAATGTTGTACCAGGTGACGTAGTTGATGTGCAAACTTTGAAAAAAAGAAAAGCCTATTTTGAAGGAAAAGCTATAAAAATTCATAAATATTCTGAACACAGAACGGAACCTGTTTGTCAACATTTTGGTGTTTGTGGTGGTTGCAAGTGGCAAAATATGAAATACAGCCAACAACTATTCTACAAAAATCAGGAAGTTTTTAATAATTTAAAACGTATAGGAAAAATCGAATTACCTGAATTTGAGCCGATTTTAGGTTCAGAAAAACAATTTTTCTATAGAAATAAAATGGAATTTGGATTTTCAGATTCACGTTGGATGACTAATGAAGAAATAGCTTCTGGAGTTGAATATGACAATAAAAATGCCTTAGGTTTTCATATTCCAAGAATGTGGGACAAAATTTTAGATATTGAAAAATGCCATTTGCAAGAAGACCCTTCAAATGCTATTCGTAATGAAGTTAGAAGTTTTGCCAATGCAAATAACATGACTTTTTTCAACCCAAGAAATCACGAAGGTTTATTGCGAACTTTAATGATTAGAACAGCTTCCACTGGAGAAATCATGGTGTTGATTCAGTTTTTTGAAGATGATAAAACTAGTAGGGATTTGATGATGAATCATTTAGCTGAAACTTTTCCTGAAATCACTTCATTACTATATGTTATTAATAGCAAACCAAATGATACTATTTACGATCAAGATATTCAATTATTCAAAGGTCGTGAGTACATTTTAGAAGAAATGGAAGGGTTGCATTTTAGTATTAATGCCAAATCTTTCTATCAAACTAATTCAAAACAAGCTTACGAATTGTATAAAATTACTAGAGAATTTGCTGGATTAACTGGAAATGAATTGGTTTACGATTTATATACTGGAACTGGAACCATTGCACAGTTCGTATCCAAAAAGGCAAAGAAAGTAATTGGTGTAGAAGCTGTTCCTGAAGCTATTTTGGATGCCAAAGCAAATGCAGAAAGAAATAACATAAGCAATTGTGAGTTCTTTGTTGGAGATATGAAAAACGTGTTCAATGATGAATTTATTGCTCAACATGGTCATCCTGATGTTATCATAACTGATCCACCAAGAGATGGAATGCATAAAGATGTTGTGGCTCAAATTCTAAAAATTGCTCCTGAAAAAGTAGTTTACGTAAGTTGTAACAGCGCTACACAAGCAAGGGATTTAGCTTTGATGGACGAACAATACAAAGTTACCCGTGTACGACCAGTAGATATGTTTCCGCAAACACATCATGTGGAAAATGTTGTACTTTTGGAAAGAAGATAGAAAGTATCAAGATTTGAGCATTAAGACTTTACTTTTAAATATGAAAAAATATATAATTACCTCTCTACTGTTGCTTTTTGCAGTTTCTTTTTGGAATTGTGAAAAAGATGATTTATGCGACCAAACAACGCCAACAACACCAAAACTTATAATTGAGTTTTATGATAATGTAAATCAAACTGAATTAAAAAATGTTACAAATCTTGGAGTTATTGAACCTACTTTTAGTACAGGATTTCCATTTAATGGAGTTAGTACTATTAGTGTTCCATTAAGAACAAATCAAGATACAACAACACTACAATTCATTTTAAACGGAAGTGATACCGACACAACAAATGATATAGTTGATGAACTGACTTTCAATTACGTGAGAAATGATGTCTATATTTCGAGAGCTTGTGGCTATAAAACTTTATTTCAATTAAACACACCAAACGGAATTACAACTTCTTCTAACAATTGGATACAAAATATTGAAATTGTTCAAGCCAATATTAACAACGAAAATGAAACTCATGTCAAAATATATTTTTAGTCTGCTTTGTTTGTGCTTTTCATATTTTGGATTAGCTCAAGAAAAAGACACCATAAAACTAAAAGAAAAATACGGATTAAGAGTTGGTCTTGATTTGCATAAACTTAGTAAATCAATATATGATTCTGATTATCAAGGATTGGAATTTGTTGGAGATTACAGAATTACTCAAAAGTATTACATTGCAGGCGAGATTGGAAATGAAAACAAAACAATCGATGATGATCGTTTTAATTTTACTACAAAAGGAACCTATTTTAAAGTAGGATTTGACTACAATACTTACAAAAACTGGTTGAACATGGATAACATGGTTTACATTGGAGCGCGCTATGGATTAAGTACTTTCAATCATACCATAAACACTTATAAAATATACCAACCTGATAACTATTTTGGTGAAAATATTGTTACTTCTGGACAAAATTTTGACAGTTTAAATGCCAGTTGGTTGGAATTAGTTGGTGGATTAAAAGCGGAACTTTTTTCTAACTTTTATGCTGGATTTTCTGTTCGATTGAATTATTTAATTTCCAATAAAAAACCAGATAATTTTGATAATTTATACATACCTGGTTACAACAGAACTTATGACGGTAAATTTGGAGTTGGTTTCAATTATACCATCAGTTACATGATTCCTATTTTTAAGAAAGATAAAAAGTAGTTTCAACTCAAAACTAATGTTATTAAATTATAAATTGTTTGGTAAAATTATTAATTTACAATAAATCTTGTGTAGCTTTACCTAAATTTTAGACCTAAATGAACAAAAAAATCAATATTTTTCGAAGAAAATTAACCAAATCATTAACGGGTAATATAGGAAATCCACTAACATCTTTATCTCAATTAAATAAGATTGAAGATGTTTCCAAAATAAAAAAAATAATTATCATAAGACCTAATCATCGTTTAGGAAATATATTATTAATTACACCTTTGGTTCAAGAAGTTCAAGAAATTTTCCCAAATGCATCTGTATCATTTTTTGTAAAAGGTGGTGTTACTCCAATTATCTATCAAAATTATCTAAACATAGACGAATATTTGATTCTTCCAAAAAAACACTTTAAAGAATTTTTTACTTATATAAAGAGCTGGTTTACACTTATTACAAAAAAATATGATTTAGTCATTAATATCGATTCTGGTTCTTCTTCTGGTAAGTTAGCGACTAAATTTTCAAAAAGTAAGTATAAATTTTTTGGAAATGAATTTGATAATTTAATTGAATTTTCTGAGGAACAAAGACATTTTGCTAAATTTCCAGTTTACAAATTGAGAAATTACATTTACAGTTCAAACCATGATATCAATGAAAAACCAATAAAAGAATTAAATTTAAAACTGAATGAAACGGAATTGAAGCATGGAAAAAGTCAATTAAATACTATCATTTCAGATTCATCAAAAGAAACAATAGCAATTTTTACTTTTGCTACAGGTTCTAAATGCTATGATGAAACTTGGTGGAATGAAATGTATTCAAAACTATTGGCAACATTTCCAAATTATAATATAATTGAAGTTTTGCCTGTTGAAAATGTTTCGCAAATTAATTTTAAAGCACCAACATTCTACAGTAAAGATATTAGAGAAATTGCTGCATTTATTGCTAATACAAAACTATTTCTTGGAGCAGATAGCGGAATGATGCACTTAGCATGCACCACTGAAACTGCTGTCATTGGATTGTTTTCTGTTACTGATGTAAATAAATATAGTCCTTTTGGAAAAAATAAATTTGCCATCAATACCAACGAAAAATCAATAGATCAATGTATTGAAATGATTGAAAAAACACTAGAAAAATAATGCTATTTTAATTCTCTAAGTCCTTTTATAAAAATCCATTTCATGAAAAGTTTTTCGCCTTCATTAGTATTTACAGTTTGAAATTTTGGAGCTAAAATAGTTGAAATTACAAAACTTGTGACAGCAATCCAAAGTCCTTGCAAACCACCAAATGTCATGATTAATGCATAAGCTATGATGTAGAAAAATGAAAAACCTAAAAGGTTAAATAAAAATGCTTTTGTCTTTTTACTCATTTTTGAATGTTGATAGTTAGTTGTTAATAATTTATTGTTATCTGAAAATCTAAAAAATATCTTAATACTTAATACTCAAATCTTAATACTAATCAACTTGAAACTTCGTTCTCTTGCTTCCAGCGTACATTTCGTATTTTACTAATCTTGCTTCTAATTTTCCATTAAATAATTTGATTTTTCTTGAAGGCCTTAATCCTACAAATTTCAAAGCTTCTAAATTAGCTGTGATAAACCAAGCATTGGTATTAGAATAATTATTTTTCAAAGTATCTCCAATTTCTCTGTAAAAACGTTCCATTTCAATATTCAAACGTTCGCCATAAGGTGGATTAAAAACCATGTGTAATGGACCTTCAGTTTGTTTTTCAGTTTCAAAAAAGTTGGCTTCTTTAATTTTTACAAACTCGTCTAAATTAGCATTTTTTATGTTGTCTTTAGCTTTGATTACTGCACTTGGAGCTTTATCATAACCTGTAATGGTGTAATGAAAATCTCGAGTTTTCTTTAATAACGATTCTAAAATGGTATCAAATAATTCGCTATCCCAATCGCTCCATTTTTCAAAAGCAAATTCTTTTCTGTTAATATTAGCTGGAATATTACATGCAATCATAGCAGCTTCAGCCAAAATAGTTCCACTTCCACACATCGGATCAATAAAATGAGAAGTTCCATCCCAACCTGATAACAACAACATTCCTGCTGCTAACACTTCGTTTATTGGTGCAATATTTGTAGCTGTTTTATAACCTCTTCTGTGTAAAGATTCTCCTGAAGTATCCAAAGAAACAGTAACCAAATCTCTATCGATATGTACATGAATTTTTACGTCTGGAAAATCTTTATCAATGTCTGGTCGTGTTCCTGTTTTTTCTCTAAATTGGTCTACAATCGCATCTTTTGATTTTAAAGCCACAAACTGACTATGATTAAAATGATCCGAATGCAATGTAGTTTCGATTACAAAAGTTTGATGTTGAGTTAAATACTTACTCCAATCGATTCTTTGAATTCCATCGTACAAAGATTTATCATTAAAAGCTTTGAATTCATGAATTGGTTTTAAGATTTTTAAAGCCGTTCTTAAAGCTAAATTCGCTTTGTACATGAATCCTTTATCACCATAAAACGTCACAACACGTGTACCAACTTTAACTTGTTGAGCACCTAGTTGCGTTAATTCCTTTTCTAACAGTTCTTCAAAACCAAATAAGGTTTTGGCTACCATTTTAAAATTATCTTCCATCGATAAAAATTCCAATTATTAAATTTCAAATCCCAAATAAATCATAAATCATAAACATCAAACTTAAATTTGGAATAAGTTCAGCAAAAATACACTAATTTTGCCACTTGAAAGAAATGAAATCAGAATAAATGTCAGAAATCAACAATCAGCAATCAGCAATCAACAATCAACAATCATCTAGTTGGTTTGCCTCATGGTTTGATACCAAGTATTACCACATTCTATATAAAGATAGAGATTATAAGGAAGCACAAGTTTTTATGGATAATTTAACCCATTATTTGAACTTGCCAGAGGAAGCTAAAATATTGGATTTAGCCTGTGGAAAAGGCCGACATTCCATCTATTTAAATTCTTTAGGTTATGAAGTAACGGGTGCAGATTTATCAGAAAACAGCATTAAAGAAGCTTCTAAACATGAAAATGAAAAATTGCATTTCAAAGTGCATGACATGCGTGATGTTTGTGATAGTAAATACGATGCTATTTTTAACTTATTTACAAGTTTTGGTTATTTTGAAAATGATGAAGATAACCTTACCACTTTAAAAGCTATTAAGCATAGTTTAACTGAATACGGATTTGCATGTATTGATTTTATGAATGCAGATTATGTCATTGAAAATTTAGTTCCTGAAGAAGTAAAAACCGTTGAAAATATTGATTTTAATATCAAAAGATACGTAAAAGACAATCATATTTTTAAAGAAATTTCTTTTGAAGATGAAGGTAAACATTTTCATTTTACAGAACGAGTACAAGCTTTACGATTATCAGATTTTGAAAGAATGATGGAAGAAGCTGAAATTTATTTACTAGATATTTTTGGAAACTATAAATTACAACCTTTCTACAAAAATCAGTCAGAACGTTTAATTTTGATTTTTAAATAATGAATTACTCCATTTACATATTTCCATTTATCGCTGTTTTAATTGGTTATTTGATAGCTAATTTCATTCAACCTAAAAACAAAAAAAATCTAAAATTACTGTTAGCTTTTAGTGGTGCTTTTTTACTTTCCTTAACAGTAATGCATTTATTACCAGAAGTTTACGAATCGGAAAGTCTTTTACATGAAGGACATAATCACGAAGGACATTCCCATGGAACAAATACTATTGGAATTTTCATAATGATTGGTATTGTATTTCAAATTATTTTAGAATATTTTTCAAAAGGAGCAGAACACGGTCACGTTCATGGTCATGACAAAATGAATACGATACCTTGGTTGTTGTTTTTTAGCTTGTGTTTGCACGCATTGTTGGAAGGAATGCCAATAAGTCAACACAACGAATTAGCTTACGGAATCGCAATTCACCACTTCCCTATTGCTATAATTTTAACTTTGTTTTTCATAAATGCAGAACTGAATAAAAAAGCCATCTTATTCTTCATGTTGATTTTTGCTTTTATGACTCCTTTAGGAACATATATTTCCTCAAATTTAAGTTTTTTGACCGAATATTATACGCAGATTTCTGGTGTTGTAATTGGTATTTTATTTCACATATCTTCAACCATTATTTTTGAAAGTAGCGAAGGACATAAATTTAATTTAACCAAACTTATTGCTATAATTTTAGGAATAGTTTTGGCTGTTTTTGTTTAAACAATGAAAATATTTTTAAATGCAGTAATGTTGAGCACAATTATACTTTTTTTAATCGTATTTTCATTTATTTTCCTTGGAGATGAAGAAGAAATGCCTGAAATAAAAGAGAATTCTTTAATTAAATTTATATTTATAAGATTTCTAATTAACTTATTTATTATTTGCATTGGTAGTATTTTACTTTATACAATTAATAGATATATTTTTGAAAGTAAAACTGATTTGAATTATTATAAAAATATGTTTGTAGTACTGAATCTGATTTCAATTTTAATATTAATTTACATTTATGTTTTCTAAACATTGACATGTCTATGAGTAAATCGAACTTCACTAAAACCACAGAACAAAATTCCAAATACGAACATTTAGAAAAAATGTCGGTATCGGAATTACTTTCCAATATCAATAACGAAGATAAAACTGTTCCACTAGCTGTGGAAAAAGCCTTACCACAAATTGAAAAATTAGTTGAAAAGATAGTTTCTAACATGAAAAATGGTGGTCGTTTGTTTTACATCGGAGCAGGAACATCTGGCAGACTTGGAATTGTTGATGCTTCGGAATGTCCTCCAACTTTTGGTGTTCCGTTTGATATGGTAATAGGATTGATAGCTGGTGGTGATACTGCCATTAGAAGAGCTGTTGAAAATGCAGAAGACGACACCCAACAAGCTTGGCATGATGTAAAGGAATGTATGATTACAGACAAAGATGTTGTGGTTGGAATTGCTGCTTCTGGAACAACTCCTTATGTAATTGGTGGTTTGGAAAAATGCAACGAAAATAACATCACAACTGCTTGTATTACTTGTAATGAAGGAAGTCCATTAGCAAAAGTGGCTAAATTCCCAATTGAAGTTGTAGTTGGACCAGAATTTGTAACAGGAAGCAGTCGAATGAAAGCAGGAACGGCACAAAAATTAGTTTTAAACATGATTTCGACTGCAACAATGATTCAGTTAGGAAAAGTTAAAGGAAACAAAATGGTGGACATGCAATTGAGCAACAACAAATTGTTTGATAGAGGAGTGAAAATGATTATGGAAGAAATTAATATAGAGTATAAATTAGCATCTGTTTTGCTTAAAAAACATGGTAGTGTAAGAGCTGCTGTTGAAAATTATAAACCTTAAATTATATACCTTTATGAACAAGCTATTATTTATTTTAATTTTAATGCTTTCAAGTTCCAATTATGCTCAAGAACTTAAGTATGAAGACGGAAAGTTTTATCAAAATGGAAGAAAAATTTCTAAAAATGAAATAAGAGAAAAATTAGAAACTTACAATAAATCAATTGAGCTTTACTTAAAAGCTAAAGACAAAGGCACTACTGGTGGTTTCCTTTTAGGGTTTGGAATTGGATTAATAGCCACAGATTTAACATTAGGTTTAACTCAATATAATTACGAATATCCTAAAGCTAGCACATTTATAGGTTTAGGAGCAATAGCAATTTCAATTCCGGTTTTATCAGGTAGAAAAAAAATGATTCAAAAGAGTTTAGATTTATATACAGAATATAGAAAAGAAATGAATATGGATAGTGGTTATAACTATAATGTAGATTTTGTAACAAATCATAACGGTATCGGATTAAAAATTCAATTTTAAAAAATGTCAATTAAAAGAAAAATACTCATCAAAGGAATTAAATATTTATCTGGTGCTTTGCCACTTTTTTTTATGGGTCCAATTGTGATCAATAGTGCTTTTAAAAATAAACAACATATTATGTTTGAAGTCGTGTTAATTTTGGGCATTTTTCTTTGCTCATTATCTGTTTATTTTACTTTTAAAGGAATAAAAACTATTGTTAACGGAATGTTTGATGGAGATAAATAATTTATGCTTCAATTTCAAAATTTAATTAAATATTCAACTATGAAATTCAACCTAAAACCTATAACCTATTACCTTTTTGCAATAACCTTTTTACTAACTTCCTGCTACAATCAAGAACGCAATTGCAAAGATTTTAAAACTGGAAAATTTAAGTCCGAAATTGAAATTAACGGAAAAAAAATGGTATCTACTTTTGAACGTAATGATTCAATTCAAATAGAGAATTTTAACGGAATAACTGACACCTATGATGTACGTTGGACCAACGATTGTGAATATGTAATTAAAAACAGTAAACCAAAAAATAGAGCTGAAAAAAAAGCCATTCAAATGAAAATTTTGACAACAACAAAAAATTCTTATACATTTGAATACAACTTTATTGGCGAAACCTTAAAACAAAAAGGAATTGCTTACAAACTAGATTAAATATAAAAATTAACCCTCAATCAAATGGAAGTTTTTTTAAATGCTGATGCATGGATTGCCTTGTTAACCTTAACTTTTTTAGAAATTATTCTAGGAATAGATAACATCATTTTCATTTCAATAGTTACTGGCAAATTACCCGAAGAAAATCGTAAAAAAGCAACAAGAATTGGATTATTCTTAGCCATGTTCATGCGTATAGGTTTGCTGTTTGGTATAACATTATTAATTGCAATGAAAGCGCCTTGGTTTAGCTTTGATATTGGTTGGTTTTCGGCTCAAATTACTGGTCAAGCCATGATTTTATTGTTTGGTGGACTTTTCTTAATCTATAAGAGTACAAAAGAAATTCATGAAAAGGTTGATTATAAAGGTGAAGAAGAAAAAGAATTAAAAACCTCAGTTACAAAGTCATTTGCTAGTGTAATTGGGCAAATTTTATTGATAGACTTGATATTTTCAGTAGATAGTATACTAACAGCCGTTGGAATGACTAATGGTTTAGAGGGTGCTTTAACTATTATGATTACTGCTGTTGTAATTTCTGTAGGTATAATGATGCTTTTTGCTGTTCCAGTTGGAACTTTTGTTAATAAAAATCCATCCATTCAAATTTTAGGATTGGCTTTCCTAATTTTAATTGGTTTTATGTTAATTACAGAAAGTATGCATTTATCCAATGCAGAATTAGCGGGTCAGCATGTTGGTGCAGTTCCAAAAGGCTATTTGTATTTTGCCATAGCTTTTTCTTTAGCGGTTGAATTTATTAACATGAAAATGAGAAAAAGAAAATAATTGATCATGAAAAAAATAATTATACTTTTTTTATTAGTATATATAAAATCATTTGCTTGTTTAAATGGTGATACAAAAGTTTTGACTAATGGTGTTTTTATATATGAAGACCGAGAAGGAATAATTCCTTATGGTCATTTTTTTTATGCAGAAAATTTTGAAAAACTAAAAAAAGAACTAGACAGTTTATATACCAAAACTAACAATTTGGACTATCTATCTGATATTGGATATGTATTAACCGTTGAAAGAAAATATAATGAAGCTATACATTTATTTTTAGAGATTGAAAAAAAACAACCAAACAGATATTCCACTGCATCAAACATTGGAACTTTATATGAGCTCATAGGAAATAATGAAGAGGCTTTAAAGTGGATTACTAAAGCCGTAAAAATAAATCCAGATTCCCATAATAATTCAGAATGGTTACATGTTAATATTTTAGAAGCAAAAACCAAAGGAGCCACATTTTATAATGGATTATTTTTAATAGATGTAAATTTTGGAATTTATGATAAGCCTATTTCAACTTTAAGTTCAAATAAGGAAAATTCTTTAATTAATGCTCTCTTCTATCAGCTAAATGAGCGTATCACATTTATAAAAGATAAGGATGTAATTATTGCCAACCTCCTTTTTGAACTAGGAAATCTATGCATGATTCAAGAGCGATATAAAGATGCTTTAGAAATTTTTAAAATGTCCAAAGAATATGGTTTTACAAATCAAATAATAGATATTCGAATTTCATTTATTAATGGATATTTAGAAGCTAAATCTAATGGCTCAAATAATCATGTTAAAACTGTTTATTCTAAAGAAAAATACAATATCGAAAAAACTATTCTTCTTTTACTTTCAATTTGTATTGGATTAGGAGTTATACTTTATTTATTCAAAAGAAAAAAAGCTGTTTAACAAAACTTTTTAATACCATTTTGTTCTTAATTCAGTTCCTATTGGCATTTTTTCGGGCTTAAAATCGTAGCTATAAATCATTCCGAAACTTTTGTTTGACAAAACCGAATCAATCTCAATTAAAAACACTCCATCATATGTTTCAAAGGTCAATCGATTATAAATTCTGTCTATTTCTCCCTTATCTAGTTCAATTTTCCAAAAAATGTTTTCTTCATCATTTGGATCAATTATTTTTTTAATGCTTTTTACTCTTACAGAAATTGGCTCTTTTAGAAAATAACTTTGCCACCTTTCAGGGATTTGTTTTAAATCAAACTCTGATGTGATAGAATCTTTAGTTTTATTAACTAAATACATTCCATTTATTTTTGGCTCAAGACCTTTATTTAGATTGTATGCAAATCGTATATAATCGTTTTCTTTATCAGTACTCCAATCTAAATCATAGCTATCTGAAAATAAATATTCATTATTTTCCCATTTAACAACATGAAATTCAGTTTTGATTTTCAGTGAGTCAATTCCGTATTTAATTTTCGTAGTTTTTGGTTTTAGTCCGCTATATTCTGAATATACCATAAACTCTATACTTTCTGGATTTAAAGTCAGTTTTAAATTATCCTTTATATAGGTTCCAAAAACTTTTTTTACTTCTCCACCTCCCATACAACTAAACAAATAATTTTCATTGATAAAACGACCATCACTTAACAAATCCAATTTATTACCACTATTAAATCCGTCATAAGAATATCTCAATGTGTCTATATTTTGTGATAAAAATTTTTCTTCATTAGAGTTATTTTTATTACTAGTACAGCTAAAAATTGAAAACAATATAAAAATTGCAAGATATTTCATGTCTTTAATCAAATATTAATAATAACTATATACTTTTCTCAATATTTTGAAATTTTCACTTCTTTATATTTAGATTTATTTACAACGTTATTCCAAAGACAAAGTAATTTGACCATCATTATCTAAATCCGTTTTGATATCATCTGAAACATTGTCTTCACCATTTACTTCCATTTCTTCAGGAATTTCCTCCACTGGTTCTTCAAAAGGTAACGGTTCTAATAAATTGATTTGTTTCACCTTATCGGTTGTCAATTGATTTCCTAGAGCTTTTATACCTTTAACAGCAATAAAATCCTCCAAATTAACTTGAATAGTTTCTTTCTGTTCGCCTTTAACTTTGGCAAAAATAACCTCAGCCATAGGTTTCCAATCGGTTGAAACGATTTCTAATTGTGACTTATCATGTTCTGAAATAAAAACTTCTTCCTTGTTCTCATTCTCTACCAAGAAACGTTTTACATAATAACGATCTTTTTCTCCATCATAATAAACAGCTGAAATAGGCTTATTAGGATTCCATTTTTCCAAAATAATCATATCTTCATCAAAATGGGTTGATAATTCTGGTATAATGGTTTTTAATTTTCCAGCTTGATTGATAATTAACAATCTATCATTAGGTCTAAATTCACCCAACAACTCACCTCTTCCATCTACATTTAATCTTTGAACGGTGTCATCAAACCAAACTTTTCTTGGTCGAAGCGTTGAAATACCTTTCTCTTTTAATTCAATTTTCTTGATTGGATATTTAGTCACTGTGTTTCCTTTTGAACTTCTTCCTTTGATTAGAATTTCAGAAAAATCCATGTCCCATTTTAATTTCTTAACACTTCCAACTTGACGTAACAAAATAGTAACTGTTTCTGCTTCACCATTTGGATTAGCTGTGAAATATAAGATTTGTGAACCTGGTTTTTCTTGCGTTAAATGATAATCTTTATCACGAGTAACACCTGAAACATTAAAACGTTTTACAAAAGAAGCTCCGTTTTTTCCATCACGATAAATCACGTTGTAAATAGTTCGTTTATCATTTTTATCAAAAATAGCAGTGTGAATGATGTCTTTTCCAACGAATTTTTTCTCATCTACTTTTGTAATAATCATTCGACCATCACGCAAGAAAACAATCACATCATCAATATCTGAACATTCTCCTACGTATTCATCTTTTTTCAAACCTGTTCCTAAGAAACCTTCTTCTTTGTTTACATAAAGTTTTGTGTTTCTTAAAACTACTTTTGTTG
Source organism: Flavobacterium sp. (assembly GCF_965657075.1). GTDB lineage: Bacteria > Bacteroidota > Bacteroidia > Flavobacteriales > Flavobacteriaceae > Flavobacterium. The sequence goes on along the minus strand of NZ_CBFHMV010000002.1, from coordinate 104,673 downwards.
CTTCAATGTTTTCAAAACTTCTCAATTCGGTTTGACGTTCGCGACCTTTTCCGTATTTGTCTTTCAACATTTGGAAAAAAGCAATGGTATAATCGATAATATGGTCCAAATCATGTTTCACCTTTTCCATGTCAGCTTCTAACTTGGCAATAGCATCATCTGCTTTATCAGAATCGAATCGTGTGATACGAATCATTGGAATTTGAGTTAACTTCTGTAAATCATCATCATTAATTTCACGAACAAAATCCTTTTTGAAAGGCTCAAAACTCTTGTATAAATATTGATATAATGTTTCTCTGTCAGAATATAATTTGAAGTCAATGTACATTTCTTCACGAATGAAGATTTTTTCTAAAGTAGAAAAATGCCATTTATTTTCGAGTTCATCCAACTGAATTTCAAGTTCACGCTTTAACAACTGAACGGTTCTGTTGGTCGAAATTTTCAACATATCAGAAACACCAATGAATAAAGGCTTATTGTTTTCAATCACACATCCTAAAGGAGCAATCGAAGTTTCACAGGCTGTAAAAGCATAAAGTGCATCAATAGTTTTATCTGGAGAAACACCTGGATGCAAATGAATTAAGATTTCAACCTCAGCAGCAGTGTTATCTTCAATTTTTTTAACTTTAATTTTTCCTTTTTCGTTAGCTTTCAAAATACTATCAATCAAAGTTGATGTATTGGTTGAAAACGGAATTTGATTAATGACTAAAGTTTGTTTGTCTAATTGCGAAATTTTAGCACGAACACGCACTCTTCCACCACGTAAACCATCGTTGTAATTAGAAACATCAGCAATTCCAGCTGTTGGAAAATCGGGATAAAGTGTAAAAGGTTTTCCTTTTAATATTTTGATAGACGAATCTATTAATTCATTGAAATTGTGTGGCAAAACTTTTGTGGAAAGTCCCACCGCAATTCCTTCTGCACCTTGCGCTAAAAGCAACGGAAACTTTACAGGAAGATTTATGGGTTCTGCACGACGACCATCATAAGACAAACCCCATTCGGTAATTTTTGGAGAAAACAAGATATCGTGACCTAATTTTGAAATTCGAGCTTCAATATAACGAGAAGCTGCTGCAGAATCACCTGTTAGGATATTTCCCCAGTTTCCTTGCATATCAATAATCAAGTCCTTTTGACCAATTTGCACCATCGCATCACCAATACTTGCATCACCATGAGGGTGATACTGCATGGTGTGTCCTACGATATTTGCTACTTTATTGTAACGACCATCATCCAACTCTTTCATAGAGTGCATAATACGACGTTGCACTGGCTTAAAACCATCTTCAATAGCTGGAACAGCACGTTCTAGAATTACATAGGAAGCATAGTCCAAAAACCAATCTTTGTACATTCCGGTTACTTTCGTAATCGTATCTTCTGGATTTTCGTTATTCTCATAGAAATGATGTCCTGATGAAACGTGAATATCATCAAAACCTTCCTCATTGATGGAATTATCTTGATTAGCTGAATTTTCGTCTTCGTTTGGAATGATGTTGTCTTCTTCTTCGTTCATTTATTCTGAATTTATTTCAGTTTTTTGGTAAAAAATTTTTCCGACACGATTAACGTGTTCAATTAAACTTTCAGATTGCAATTCATTATAAATGGAAATATCAAACAAATAAGGAATATAACTTTCGTCTAATTCATTTAGCAGTTGCATTAATTCATTATGTTTAATTGTTCCAAAAAGTATTAAATCAATATCTGAACCTTCTTTGTGATTTCCTTTTGCCCTTGATCCATAAATAATTACTTTTTCAATACTTTCATATTTTTGAAAAATTGAAATAATTTCTTTAAAAGAATTAGGATATAAACCGAACATTATAAAAAAGTTTTCATTTTGGTTTCAAAATCTTTAAAAATGGGTAAATATTCATTAAAAATGATTTCAAGAATCTTCAAAATTTCGCTTTCATCGTAAATATGAGACGTTTTATTTCTACTTTCAATTGTTTTTAACCATTGCTCACCATTAGAAATTAATCCCACATTAAAAGCTTCTCGCACTACAGTTTTACTACCAAATAAATCTGTTTTTCCTTGTAATTCTAAAAAATCTTTCATCACTTTCCAAGATAATTCTTGTGTAACCTCAAAAGCTTGCACTGCACCTTGGAGCTCCAATTCTGAAAACGATCTTTCTTTTCTTAAATCGTTGGCGTTATTCAATTGTCTTAATGCACCTAAAAAATGTTCAAATCTTTGTTTCCAACGAATATCTTGTTTATCCATTTTTTAATTATTTTTTTCAATCACATCTAATTCCACCTTCAAGTTATTAATAATAAACTCTTGACGGTCTGGTGTATTTTTACCCATGTAAAATTCCAGTAACGTTTCAATAGATGTGGCTTTGTCTAACATGATTGGATCTAATCGAATGTCTTCTCCGATGAAATGTTTGAACTCATCTGGTGAAATTTCTCCTAATCCTTTGAATCGGGTGATTTCTGGTTTTGGTTTTAGTTTTTCAATCGCATTTACTCGTTCTTCATCGCTGTAGCAATAAATCGTTTCTTTTTTATTACGAACTCTAAATAAAGGAGTTTGCAAAATATATAAATGTCCGTCTTTAATCAATTCTGGAAAAAACTGCAAAAAGAAAGTAATCAATAATAATCGAATGTGCATTCCATCGACATCGGCATCGGTTGCGATTACGATATTGTTATAACGCAAATCGCCCATGTCTTCTTCAATGTTTAGAGCTGCTTGCAATAAATTGAATTCTTCGTTTTCATAAACAATCTTTTTCGACATGCCATAAGAATTCAAAGGCTTTCCACGTAAACTAAAAACTGCTTGTGTGTTTACATCACGACTTTTAGTTATGGAACCAGAAGCCGAATCTCCTTCAGTAATGAAAAGTGTACTTTCTAAACTTCTTGGATTTTTGGCATCTGTTAAATGCACTCTACAATCTCTTAATTTTTTATTGTGAAGACTGGCTTTTTTGGCTCTGTCTTTAGCTAACTTACGAATGCCTGATAATTCCTTACGTTCTCTTTCAGCTTGTAAAATCTTACGCAATAAAGCATCAGCAACTTCTGGATTTTTGTGTAAGTAGTTATCAAACTTGGTTTTGATGAAATCATTGATGAACGTTCGAACCGTTGGCCCATTTGGACCTATATCAGTCGAACCCAATTTGGTTTTCGTCTGACTTTCAAAAACAGGTTCTTCTACTTTTACAGAAACCGCTGAAACAATCGATTTACGAATATCTGAAGCTTCAAATGGTTTGTTGTAAAATTCCTTGATAACTCTGACAATCGCTTCTCTAAAAGCACTTAAATGTGTTCCTCCTTGTGTGGTATTTTGTCCGTTTACAAACGAATGGTATTCTTCTGAATATTGCGATTTACTGTGCGTTACGGCAATCTCAATATCATCACCTTCCAAGTGAATGATTGGATACACCATATCCTCTTCAGCAATGTTTTCTTCCAATAAGTCTTTTAAACCATGTTCAGAAACGTATTTTTCTCCGTTATAATAAATGGCTAAACCACGATTTAAGTAACAGTAATTTTTAAGCATCTTGATGATGTACTCATTGCGATACTTATAATTTTTGAAGATGGTTTCATCCGCTACGAAAGAGACTTTCGTTCCTTTACGTTTGGTTGACTCTTGAACTTCTTCTTCTATGGTAAGATTTCCAGCAGAAAATTCGGCTGCTTTTTGTTGGTTATCTCTAACTGATTCTACTCTAAAATAATTGGAAAGTGCATTTACGGCTTTGGTTCCGACACCGTTTAAACCTACTGATTTTTTGAAGGCTTTGGAATCGTATTTTCCACCAGTATTCATTTTGGAAACTACATCTACTACTTTTCCTAATGGAATTCCACGACCATAATCGCGAACGGTAACCATTTTATCTTTGATGCTGACTTCAATGGTTTTTCCTGCACCCATGACAAATTCATCGATACAGTTGTCGATTACTTCTTTGATTAAGATATAAATACCATCATCTGGAGACGAACCATCACCGAGTTTTCCGATATACATACCAGGACGCATTCGGATATGCTCCTTCCAATCGAGTGAACGTATGTTGTCTTCGTCGTATCTAATTTCTACTGCCATGTGTTGTATAGGAATTTGTGCTAATATACTCAAATTGACTCCAATTTTAAAGGCTTTAAACTATAAGATATTAAGAATGTTATTCACAATTTTGAAGTCAGAAGTTAGAAGTTTGGATTTAGAAAAAAGAGGAAAGAAGCAAGAGAAAAGATTTTTGGATTGTAAAATTGTTTATATTTGGAGGTAATAACTTACAGATGATTATAAATTTTTCTATTAGTTTTAAATAATTAAATTAAATAATTTTATTAAAAAAATATGAAACCAAGAATTTTTGTTAGCTCAACATATTACGATCTCAAACATGTAAGAGAAAGACTTGAAAAGTTTATTGATAATTATGGTTTTGAATCTGTTCTCTTTGAAAGTGATAAAGTTACTTATGAGCTTGAAAAACCAATTGATGAATCTGCATATAATGAAGTTACATTATGTCATATAATGGTATTAATTATTGGAGGAAGATATGGTACTAATGTGAGTAGTGATAAAATTGAAGACCATAAAAAATATGAGCAAGAATATATTTCAATTACAAGAAGAGAATTTGATACTGCATTAAGTAAAAATATTCCAATTTTTATATTTGTTGACAAGAATGTATACTCTGATTATGAGACTTATAAGGAAAATCAAAATTTTTTCGAAAATTTTGAAGATTCACAAAAAAAGGATTCTAAACTTAAATTCAAATTTGCTCATGTAGATTCAATAAATATTTTTAAATTTATTGATGATGTTAAATCTAAACCCATAAAAACATTTGATAAAGTTGAGCAAATAGAAAACTATCTTCAAAATCAATTTGCTGGGCTATTTTACTTATATTTAGATGGTCTACAAAAGCAGAAAGAAGTTCAAAAAGTTTTGGACAGTGTAACGGAATTAAATAGTATATCATTAAGAATGAATGAAATGCTAAATAGTGTTGGAAAAAAAATACTAGGAACTGATCATGAAGAGTATGAAAATGTTATAAATACTCAATTAGAAATGATTGTTGACTTTTTTTGTAATCAAATTTATGATATGATTTCTATAAAGTTACAAGATGAAGAAAAGCCTGTTGAATTTGAAATTGAAGTATACAATAAAATAGCTGATGAGTTTTATAACGAATTTTTAAAAAATCTAGTAGAATTTAACACTAAGTCTAGAGTTGAGAGAAACAAGTCCATACAAAATTATAATATAGAAATGTCTGAGCGCATGGATTCAATATTAGCTTCAAATGGATTTCAATCATATAAAGTAGAAAAAGGACGTTTTTTTCAAGCAAATTTTTTATACCATAGAAGAGTTCATCCTTTTATAAAAACAGACAAACATCTAGAGATACTTTTAAATAGGTTTAGACAAGAATTTTATTTGATGATATAAATAATTAATAGAAACTTTTTTGTATATATTGAAAAACCTGCAATCAAAATCGCAGGTTTCTCATTCTTCCTTTCTCTTGCCTCTTTCTTCTAAGATTGCTATCAATTTATCTCCAACTTATACCCTACTCCATGAATATTTATTAATTTGACCGATTCATCTGCTTTCAGTTTAATGCGAAGTTTTGAAATATAAGTATCCAAACTTCTTCCCACAAAAACACCGTGATCTTCCCAAACCTTTTTAGTTAGTTCGTCTCTTTTTATCACTTGATTGGGTTGTTCCATAAAAATGGTTAACAACTGATATATAAAACGAAATTATCAAACCAAAAAAAAACCTGCAATAAAAATCACAGGTTTCTTGTCTTAATACTTAATACTCTAATCTTAATACTAATTACACATTAAAACGGAAATGCATCACATCACCATCTTTAACGATATATTCTTTTCCTTCTACTCTTAGTTTTCCAGCTTCTTTTACTTTGGCTTCTGTACCGTAAGTTACATAGTCTTCGTAGGCAATTACTTCTGCTCTAATGAATCCTTTTTCAAAATCGGTATGGATAACTCCAGCAGCTTGTGGTGCCGTGTCTCCAACGTTTATGGTCCAAGCACGAACTTCTTTAACTCCAGCCGTGAAATACGTTTGTAAGTTTAGTAATTTATAAGCAGCACGAATTAAAACCGCTGAACCAGGTTCAGTTAATCCCATATCTTCTAAGAATACTTGTCTTTCTTCGTAGCTTTCTAATTCTGTAATATCAGCTTCTGCTCCTACTGAAAGGATGATTACTTCCGCTTGTTCGTCTTTTACCAATTCACGAACTTGTTCTACGTATTTATTTCCGTTTACTGCAGAACTTTCATCTACATTGCATACATATAAAACTGGTTTTGTAGTAATCAATTGAAATTCTTCCATCAAAGCTTCTTCATCTGCATTTTGAGGAACAACAGTTCTTGCCGATTTTGCTTGCAATAAAGCTTCTCTAATTCTGTCTAATAAAGCTTTTTCAGTTTGTGCTTCTTTGTTTCCAGTTTTTGCTGCACGATTGGTTTTTTCTAGACGTTTTTCAACCGTTTCTAAATCTTTTAATTGCAATTCAATATCAATGGTTTCTTTATCGCGAATTGGATTTACGTTTCCGTCAACGTGCACAATATTATCGTTATCAAAACAACGCAACACGTGAATGATTGCGTTACATTCTCTAATATTTCCTAAGAATTGATTGCCTAAACCTTCTCCTTTACTTGCTCCTTTCACTAAACCTGCAATATCCACGATATCAACCGTTGCCATTTGCACACGTTCTGGTTTTACTAGTTCTTCTAGTTTTGCTATTCTTGGATCGGGTACATTTACTACTCCAATATTAGGTTCTATGGTACAAAAAGGAAAGTTAGCACTTTGCGCTTTTGCATTTGATAAACAATTAAATAAAGTTGATTTTCCTACGTTTGGTAATCCTACAATTCCTGCTTTCATATAATGCTGAATTTATTTCAGTATCTTTCGATGCTAATTTATTTTTTAAAAGTGTGCAAATATAGAAAATGTAAAATTACTTTTGAATCTTTTCTAAGATATCTTTTTCTGCTTGAGTTAATGCAATTCCTGAATCTAGATTCCAAAAATCAGTTAAAATGGTGTCAAATTTGTTAATCAACGATTTATCTTTAAAGGTTTCCATTTCGTCGTATTTAAAAATTTGAGTTCTAAATTCACTTGTAATGAGGTTGTTTTTGACTTCAATTTTAACTTCTTTATCGTCTTTAATTGCAGTAAAACCAATTACTTCTTGTGAATTGGCTAAGTAATAATCTTTATTTTCAATTCGATAAAAAGTTTTGAATTCCGATTTAAAAACCTTTCTGTTTTTGTAATCCAAAATACGTTTTTGTTTGTCTATTCTATCTTCTGGCAAGTACGAACTGACTTCAATAATCAGCTTATTTTTGACATCATAAATTATAGTGTATACGGACAAAGGTCCTTCAGATGTAGTGTATGGTCTGACAATCATTTTATTGATCGTACCATCTTTAGAGTGTTTTTCGATACTGAAATCGTATTTCTTTTTGGCATTTGAACCCAAAATTTCATCCAAATACTTGAATTGATAATAGTTTTCCATCAAATTATTGAGATTGTACCCTAAAATATCAAAATCTTTTTCATCAAAAAAACCAATGGAACGATTTTGTTCGACTAAAATATCTGTTGTGATTTTTTTGTAATCGCCTAAAATTTGAAAATTCATTAAACCATCATTAAAGTAGGTGTATTGGTCGTTTATTTTAAAAAATTCCCTTGTGTAAACTCTCAAATTACAAGGTACTGTGAGCTTTTTAGAAGAATTTTTAATTAACGAAATCAATGTTTTTTGAGAATCTTCTCCACCTAAAATAATTTCATTCAATTCAGTTCCAGAAAAATCCATAAAAACTTCATTTACATCTTCTTTAAGTGTACTGGATTTGATGTTTACTTTTTTGTAATCCGTATGATAAATTTCAATTAATGAAGGTCGATCCAAATTAAGAACAAAAACCCCTTCGTCATTACTAATCAAGCCTTGATTTGTTCTAAGAACAGTTATGGTAGCATTGGAAACAGGAATATTACTTTTGGAATCTAATAAAATAACAGTTATTTCTTTAGATTGAGAAAAAACAGAGAAGGAAAATAATACTAAAAAATAACAATATATTTTATTCATATTAATCGTACAGTTTGTATCAAATGTATAAAAAAAATACTATAACACAAACAATAGTAACTATTATTAAAAGAGTAAAAAAAAACTCTTCTAAAAAAGAAGAGTTATACTTTATTCGTTGTGTAAAAAAGATTGTCTGCTAAGAAGTGTTTCTTCACTTTCCACGTGATTGTCATCAGGAACACAACAATCTACAGGACAAACCGCAGCACATTGAGGTTCTTCGTGAAAACCTTTACATTCGGTACACTTTCCAGGAACAATATAATACAAATCGTCAGAAATAGGAGTTTGAGCAGCATCAGCATCTACTTCTGTTCCGTCAGGTAAAACTATTTTTCCAGAAAGTTTTGTTCCATCTTTATATCTCCAATCATCAGCACCTTCATAAATTGCAGTATTTGGGCATTCAGGTTCACAAGCACCACAGTTAATACATTCGTCAGTTATTATAATTGCCATCTGTTATTGAGTTAGAAATTAAAAGTTAGAATTCAGAAGTATTTATAATTACATCATAACCTTCCAACTTTATTGCTTATTTTTGTGCAAAATTACAATGTTATCTATTTAAAAACAAGTTACAGATGTTACAAAATGAATTAAAAAATAATTTTATTGCATTAGGAAAGTTCTTGAAACAGTTTTCTTTGGAAGGAAATAAGAAAGATGAAACTGTAAAAAATGAAGGTTCTTTTTTTAATGATTTTGAAGCACTGATTAACTTATCTCAATCCCATAACGGTTGGTTTACACCTGAACAAGTTTATTTTTCAATTCAATCTTGGGCGAATGCCTTAACGGAAGAAAACCTTACCCAATGGCTTTCTTCTTATGATTTTAAAAAAACTGATCCTAAAAAAATAGGCTTAATTTTAGCTGGAAATATTCCCTTAGTTGGATTTCATGATTTTTTAACGGTTTTAATTACAGGGAATGATGTTTTGGTTAAAACATCATCCAACGACCAACATTTATTAAAATTTTTAGCGCAATATTTAGTCAGTTTAGATCAAAGATTTAGTAAAAAAATAACTTTTGTTGAAGGGAAATTAGAAGGTTTTGATGCTGTTATTGCTACAGGAAGTAACAACACTTCAAGGTATTTTGATTATTATTTTAAAAATGTTCCCAGCATCATTCGTAAAAACAGAAATTCGGTTGCCATTTTAACAGGAAATGAAACCAAAGAAGATTTAGAAGATTTAGGCGAAGATATTTTTAGGTATTTTGGATTAGGCTGTAGAAATGTATCCAAGTTGTTTGTGCCTAAAAATTACGATTTCAAAGCTTTTTTTGAAGCCATTTTTAAATATAAAGATGTTATCTTTTATGAAAAATACGCCAATAATTACGATTACAACAAGGCTGTATTTTTAATGAGTTTATACAAATTATTGGATAATGAATTTTTAACACTTAAAGAAGATGAAAGCTATTCATCACCAATATCAAGTGTTTTTTACGAATTTTACGAGGATTTAGAAGCACTAAAATTAAGGTTAAAAGCGGACGAAGAACAAATTCAGTGTATTGTTTCTAATCATTTAGTTGAAAATAGTATCACTTTTGGGCAAACGCAAAAACCTAATTTATGGGATTATGCAGATAATGTTGACACGATAGCTTTTTTGAATAATTTATAAAAAACAAAAGAGAGTTTTCTTTCGAAAACTCTCTCAAAACAAAAAAACAAAACCTAACAGCCTTTATGATTTTGGTGTTACCACTGCATCAATAACATGAATTACTCCATTAGATTGATTAACATCTGAAATTGTTACGTTTGCTGAATTACCGTTTTCATCAGTAATTTTGATACCACTACCTTCCATTGAAGCCGTTAGTGTACCGCCGCTCACTGTATTAAGTGTAGCTTTTCCGTCTCCTTTTTTAATTGCAGCTGTAAGATCGCTTGCACTCATTTTACCCGAAACAACATGATAAGTCAAAATTGTTTGTAATAATTTTTTATTTTCTGGAATTAATAAAGCTTCAACCGTTCCTTCTGGAAGTTTGTCAAAAGCAGCATTTGTTGGAGCAAAAACGGTGAATGGACCAGCTGACATTAAAGTTTCAACTAAGTCAGCCGCTTTTACTGCAGCAACTAAAGTGGTATGATCTTTTGAGTTCACAGCATTTTCTACAATGTTCTTAGATGGATACATTGGAGCACCTCCAACAGTAACTGTTTTTTCTTTTTGTGCAAATGCATTTACTGAAATCATAAATGTTAAAGCAAGAAATGTAATAGATAAAATTTTTCTAGTTTTCATATTTTTTTATTTAAGTTATAATTGCATTTACGACGTATTCTTTATTTTGGTTTTAAAAAAAGAATTAAAAAAATAATATGTCTTTTTTGTTAAACTATAACGATATTGTTAATAAGATGGTGTTATTATTGCCTACTTTACCATTAATTTTCAGTAGGTATTTACGAAATTTGCAATTCAACATTAACTACTTTACATCATTTATAATGAAAAAACACAACTATAGCGCAGGACCTTGTATTTTACCACAAGAAGTTTTTGAAAAAGCATCTCGAGCCGTTTTAAATTTTAATAATTCAGGATTATCTATATTAGAAATTTCACACAGAAGTAAAGATTTTGTAGCTGTTATGGATGATGCAAGAGCTTTAACATTAGAATTACTAGGATTAGAAGGCAAAGGTTATCAAGCTTTATTTTTACAAGGTGGTGCTAGTTTAGAATTTTTAAGAGTTCCCTACAATTTAATGAAAACAGACGGAAAAGCAGCATATTTAGATACAGGAACTTGGGCAAGTGGCGCCATGAAAGAAGCTAAGCCTTTTGGGGAGACAATTGCTGTGGCTTCATCTAAAGAGAGTAATTATACATTTATACCTAAAAACTATAGTATTCCAATTGATGCAGACTATTTTCACTGTACTTCTAACAATACTATTTTTGGCACTCAAATGAAATCTTTTCCAAATACCAATGTACCCGTGGTTTGTGATATGAGTTCTGATATTTTTTCTAGAGTTTTAGATTTTTCTAAATTTGACATTATCTATGCAGGTGCCCAAAAAAATATGGGGCCAGCGGGAACTACTTTAGTGGTAATTAAAGAAGAAATTTTAGGAAAAACAGGTAGAAATATTCCAAATATTTTAAATTACGAACAACATATTGCTAAAGAAAGCATGTATAATACACCTGCCGTTTTTGCTGTTTACACTTCTTTATTAACATTACAATGGTTAAAAAATAAAGGAGGAATTGCTGCAATTGAAAAAGAAAACGAAGCAAAAGCAGCATTATTGTATAATGAAATTGATAGAAATCCTTTGTTTAAAGGAGTTGTAGCTACTGAAGATAGAAGCGTTATGAATGCTACTTTTACACTCAACAACTCCGAACATCAAGAAACTTTTGATGCACTTTGGAAAGCAGCAGGAATTTCTGGAATCAATGGACATCGTTCTGTTGGTGGCTATAGAGCTTCCATGTACAATGCCTTACCAATTGAAAGCGTTCAGGTTTTAGTTGATGTCATGAAAGAATTAGAAAATAGAGTTCAGTAAATAGTTTGCAATTGCAATTTACAGAAAAAAATAATTAACATTAAATACTTTGTGCCCTTGTGCCTTGGTAGAAAAAAAATAAAAAATGAAAGTATTAGCCAACGATGGAATTTCAGATAGTGGAATAAAAGCACTAGAAAAAGGAGGGTTTGAAGTAATTACAACAAAAGTAGCTCAAGAACAAGTAGCCAATTATATTAATACAAACCATATTGATGTAATTTTAGTAAGAAGTGCTACTAAGGTAAGACAAGATATTATTGACAACTGCCCAAGTATCAAAATTATTGGTCGTGGTGGTGTTGGAATGGATAATATTGATGTTGAGTATGCACGAAGCAAAGGAATACATGTAATTAATACACCAGCATCTTCATCGGAATCTGTAGCAGAATTAGTTTTTGCTCATTTATTTACAGGAGTACGTTTTTTACATGATTCTAACAGAAATATGCCTTTAGAAGGCGATACGAATTTTAATGGATTAAAAAAAGCTTATGCAGACGGAATAGAATTAAGAGGTAAAACAATAGGAATTATTGGTTTTGGAAGAATTGGTCAAGCTGTTGCAAAAATGGCTCTTGGTTTGGGAATGAAAGTTATTGCATCGGACAAATATGTTGGAGAAGCAGTAATTCGTGTTGATTTCTACAACGGTCAATTCATCAATGTTGATATCAAAACGGAACCAATGGAAGACTTATTAAAACACTCGGATTTTATTACATTACACGTTCCAGCTCAAGATGGATATGTAATTGATAAAGAAGAATTTGCAATTATGAGAGATCATGTAGGAATTGTTAATTGTGCTCGCGGTGGAGTTATTAATGAAGTTGCATTGGTGGAAGCTTTAGATAACAATAAAGTACTTTTTGCAGGTTTAGATGTTTTTGAAAACGAACCAACGCCGGCAGTACAATTATTAATGCATCCTAAAATTTCATTAACACCACATATTGGTGCTGCAACAAACGAAGCCCAAGACCGCATTGGAACAGAATTAGCAGAACAAATAAAAAGTTTACTTAAAAACTAAATCTAAAAAAGGAATGTATTTTGAAATACATTCCTTTTTTTATTCAAACAATAATTTAATATTCTCATAAGAATTTTCTAAAAGCTTTGGAATATCTCTTGGATGAATCCATTCTACTTTTTCAATTCCTTCATCTGCTTGTCCTTCTGGAGTTCCTTCAAAAGTTGACTTCATTTCGTACCAAGTCGTAATTTTCAACTTGTAACGTCCATTGCGTTTAAATACATGATACGTTTTTTGTAATTTTTCAACAATAGACAAACCATTTACACCAGTTTCTTCTTCCACTTCACGCATGGCTGTTTCTTCCATGGTTTCATTTTTTTCTGTTCCACCTTTAGGTAAATCCCATTTTCCATTGCGATAAATGAATAAAATTTCACCATTTACATTTTTCACCAACCCACCACCAGCTTTTACAACAGGTATTTTGGCCTTCAAAGTTTTTAACAACAAGGATTCATCTGGATGATACAAAAAGGCTTTTTGAATTTTATTTTGGAATATTTTAACTATAAGCTTCTTAATGTCAATGCTTTCTAAAAGAAATAATTGAAAGTCGGTTTCTTTTTCTATTTTATTTGTTAAAAAAAGAGGCTTATCGTTCACAAAAACTTTATACATTTGCAATATGATTTTTAATAACAACACCGCTCAAAAAACAGCCGAATTGCTTTTACAAATAAACGCAATTAAATTAAATACTGAAAATTATTTTAATTGGGCTTCTGGCTGGAAGTCTCCAATTTATTGTGATAACCGATTGGTACTGTCTTTTCCACCAATCAGAAATTACATTCGTGATGAATTTGCCAAACAAATTGAAAACCAATTTGGCAAACCCGATGTCATTGCTGGTGTAGCAACAGGTGCTATTGGAATTGGTATACTTGTTGCTGAAGAGTTAGGATTGCCTTTCGTATATGTTAGACCAGAACCAAAAAAACACGGTAGACAAAATCAAGTAGAAGGTTTTTTACAAAAAGGACAAAATGTTGTTGTTGTTGAAGATTTAATTAGTACTGGTGGAAGCAGTTTATTGGCTGTAGAAGCTTTACGAAATGAAGGAGCTAATGTAAAAGGTATGGCTGCCATTTTTACTTATGGATTTGATATTTCAAAAGAAAATTTCAAAAAAGCTAACATTGATGTTTACACTTTAAGCGATTACAGCACACTTTTAGCAAAAGCAATTGAAAAACAATATGTTTCTGAAAAAGAAATGGAATCTCTAATTGAATGGTCAAAAAGCCCTTCGACTTGGAATCAAGAATAATAGTCGTCAGTTTTAACTCGCTGATTACATTTTAAAGAAAGGATAAAAATACTTATAAATAAAAATACTTTGTGCCTTAGTGCCTTGGTAGCAAAAATAAAAAAAATGAATCTAGAAAGTCCAAAGGTTAACGTTGAAAAATCAGCTCAATATTTATTTGAACAATTATCTGATGTAAAGAATTTTGAAAAATTAATGCCCGAAAACATCGCAAAATTTGAAGTAATTGATGAAAATTGTTTCGAATTTGGTTTAAAAGGTATGCCCGAAATAAAATTGGTAAAAAAAGAATTTACTCCAAACTCTAAAATCGTTTTAGGAGCAGCTTCAAGCAAATTGCCATTTACACTAACAGGTAATTTAAACGAAATTGAAGCTAACAAAACCGAAGTTCAATTGCAGTTTGAAGGAGAATTCAACCCAATGATGGCAATGATGATAAAAGGTCCTATTGGAAAATTTATTGAAACGTTAGCTTCCAATATGGGGAAATTGTAATGTAAATGGATAAAAATCTTTACATAATTTCAGGATGTAATGGAGCAGGCAAAACCACTGCTTCTTTCACAATTCTTCCTGAAATTTTAAATTGTAAAGAATTTGTAAATGCAGATGAGATAGCTAAAGGTCTTTCTCCTTTTCAACCAGAAAGTGTTGGTTTTGAAGCTGGAAGAATCATGCTAAATAGAATCAATGAGCTACTAGAAAAAGAAATTACTTTTGCTTTCGAAACTACTTTAGCGACAAAAAGTTATAAATCAAAAATAATTGAAGCAAAAGCCAAAGTCTATAAAGTCAAAATATTGTTTTTTTGGTTACAAAATGTTAACTTAGCTTGTGAAAGAGTGAAAACTAGAGTTTTAGAAGGTGGACATAATATTCCAACAGAAATTATAAAAAGAAGATACATTAGAGGAATTAAAAATTTATTTGAAATATATTTACCTTTGATTGATGATGTAATGATTTTTGATAATTCATTTGGATTAAATGAAATAATTGCCGAAAAACATTTTAAAGGTGAATTATCAATAATTAACTTAGAAAAATTCAATTTACTTAAAAGTAAAAGAAATGAGTGATAAAGATAAAAGTAAAGAAGAACATAAAAAAATTGTGAAAGCAATGGAAAAAGTCTATGAAAACTTAATCCTATTCAAAAAGAAAATGAACAGTGATTTAGTTATTTTAAAAGACGATAAAATTGTTCGAGTAAAACCATAAACCTTTTCAAAATCGAAGAGGTTTTTTTATACCTATCACACTAAGAATAAAGTTGTACCTTTGCACAAAATTAGTACCATGAATTCTTTTTCCGACTTTGATTTACCAAAATCCCTACAAAAAGCACTTGACGAACTAGGTTTCGTTACTCCTACTCCTATTCAAGCAAAAGCCTACAAAGTTATACTTTCGGGCAGAGATGTTATGGGAATTGCACAAACAGGAACTGGAAAAACATTTGCTTACCTACTTCCCATTCTAAAACAATGGAAATTTGTGGCGGATTTGCATACACCAAGAGTTGTAATTTTAGTTCCAACACGTGAATTAGTAGTTCAAGTTGTAGAAGAAATTGAAAAGTTAACCACTTATATGAACATCCGAACTTTAGGAATTTATGGTGGTGTAAACATAAACACGCAAAAAACTTCAGTTTATACAGGAACAGATATCTTAGTGGCAACTCCAGGTCGAATAATGGACTTGGCACTAGATAATGTCGTTCGTTTTGATACGCTTCAAAAATTAGTGATTGATGAGTTTGATGAAATTCTAAATTTAGGTTTCAGAACGCAATTGACAGCTATTTTATCGATGATGCGCACTAAAAAACAAAACATTTTATTTTCTGCAACCATGACAGAAGAAGTAGATGAATTGTTGGAAGAATATTTTGATTTTCCTCAAGAAGTTTCCTTGGCTCCAAGTGGAACTCCTTTGGAACAAATTAGTCAATATATTTATAGTGTTCCCAATTTTCTAACGAAATTAAACATCTTACAACATATTTTAGAAAGTGATGAAACTACTTCTAGAGTTTTAATTTTTATAAACAGTAAACGTATTTCTGAATTAGTAGATGACTTTTTAGAAGAACATTTTCCGGGTCAATTTGGAGTAATTAATTCCAACAAAACACAAAATTACCGTTTAAATACTATGGAAAGTTTCCAAAGTGGTGAATTACGAGGTTTGATTACTACTGACATCATGGCTCGTGGATTAGATATTACAGATATCACTCACGTTTTTAACTTACAGTTTCCTGATGAACCAGAACGTTATATTCACCGTATTGGACGAACTGGACGTGCTGATAAAGAAGGTGTTGCGATAAGTTTTATTGCACCAAAAGAAGAAGAAATGCTTTTAGAAGTGGAAACTTTAATGAATCAAGAAATTGAAATCGCTGAAATTCCAGAAGGTGTTGTTGTTGAAGTTCGAAAGTTAGAGTTCGAAAAAGACAAAGTCAAAATGAAAGTGAAAAAGAAGAAAGAAGATATTGAAAGAGGAGCTTCATTTCATGAAAAAAGTGATAAAAATAAAAAAGTAAATCTCGGTGGACCAGGAAAACGTTACAAAAAAGTTTCAGGTTCAACAAACCGAAATATGGAACGTAAACGTGATGCTAAGAGAAAGAAGAAATAGTGTTCAGTGTTCAGTAATTAGTTGTCAGAAAGCAGTTTTTAGATTTCAGATAAAAAATATGAATTGCCGTTCGGCTTTAGCTAACGGTTTATTTATAAGATACAAATTGGCTTTAGCCAAAATTAATTTTTTACAATTGATATTGCTCTTGAATTTTGTAATTGATTTTTAAATCTGTACTTTTGAAAAATTAAATTTTTGATGCAATTTAAACACCCAGAAATTCTATACTTCCTTTTTTTATTGGTAATCCCAATTATCGTTCACTTATTCCAATTAAGACGATTTAAAAAAGAATATTTCACGAATGTCAAATTGCTGAAAGAACTCCAAATTCAAACCCAAAAAAGTGCTACAATTAAGAAATGGTTGCTTCTTGCGACTCGTTTGTTATTGCTTGCAGCTTTGATTTTTGCTTTTGCTCAACCTTTCTTTAAAGGAAAAGAGGATGATAAAAAAAATAACGAATTGGTTATTTTATTAGACAATTCTTTTTCCATGCAAGCCAAAGGAAATAAAGGAGAATTATTAAAAAGAGCCATTCAAGAATTGATTGAAGAAACTTCAGAAACCAAAACATTATCTTTATTGACAAGCAATGATGTTTTTTGGGACACTGATATCAAATCCATTCAAAAAGAGTTATTGAATCTAAAATACAGTGGAACACCTTTTGAAATTGATAATTTAATCACAAAAGTACAAGCTAAAAAACCAAACACTTCAATTGATTATGTAGTTATTTCTGATGCAATTAATGTAGAATCTAAGAAAACAACATCACTTAAAGAAGGAAATTCTCTTTATTTTATAGATGCCATTGCTCAAAACAAAAACAATGTAAGCATTGAAAATGTTACGCTTTCGCAGAATTTAGATCAGTTTTACGAAATAAAAATCACATTAAAATCATTTGGAGAACAAGAAAACGGAATTCCACTTTCTGTGGTAAATGGTGAAAAAAGTGTTGGAAAAACCATTGTAAATTTCAAAGAAAACGAACAAACCGTAACTTTCACTTTACCAAAAACTGATTTTCATGGGTATGCTCAAATTCAAGATAATGGTTTGAATTACGACAATACTTTCTATTTCAGCATTGAAAAACCAAAGAAAATTAAAGTTACAGCTATTGGATCTTCTGAAAAAAATATTTTTCTGAATAAAATTTATAATTCAGAAGAATTTGATTTAACCAATTACACCATCTCTGAAATTAATTATAGTGAACTTGAAAATCAACATACAATTATCTTAAATGAAATAGAGGAAATTCCAAGTTCATTGGCTACAAATTTAAGTGATTTCTATGCCAAAGGTGGCAATGTGATTATTATCCCATCAGCTTCAATTTCAGTTGATAAATTGAATAGTTTGACCAATAAAGTTGGAAACACCAATTTTACAACCATTCAAAACCAAGAAAAGAAAATTACGAAAATTAGTTTTTCACATCCATTATATCAAAATGTTTTTGAGAAAAAAGTTACTAATTTTCAATATCCTGAAGTCAAACAAAGTTTTGCTTTAGTTTCAAAAGGATTACCAATTTTACAATTTGAAGATGGAAGTTCGTTTTTGCAATCAACAAGCAATCAAGTTGGAAGTATTTATACGTTTTCAGCACCAATTAATAAGCAAAATTCCAACTTTCAGAATTCACCTTTAATTGTTCCTACGTTTTATAATATGGCTCAAACCAAAGGAAATTCAGGAAAATTATCTCACACAATTGGAGACAATGAAGTGGTTTTAATTGATGCTATTACCAGTAAAGATGAAGTAGTTTCCATTCAAAATGAAGAAGAAAGTTTTATTCCCATGCAACAAGTTTTGAATACAAAAATCAAATTATCATTAGGCGAATTACCAGCTAATTCAGGAAATTTTACCATTGAAAAGAAAGAACAAAATTTAAAAAACATAAGTTTCAATTATACACGAACAGAAAGTGATTTAGATCAAAAAAACGAAACCACTTTTAAAGATTTTACCAAAGTGAATGATATTTCAACCGTTTTCAACGAAATTGAATCCTCAAGAAGCTCTAAAGATTTATGGAAATGGTTTGTTATTATGGCCTTATTCTTTTTGATATCAGAAATGCTCATTCAGAAATTCGTGAAGTAATACATCATAACTAAACAACAACACAACTAAACAATTTTCAAATGAAAAATGTTATACTAAAACAAGCAACCATAATCGATACTGAAAGTAAATTTCACAATCAAAAAATGGATATTACAATTGAAAATGGAAAAATAACTTCGATTGACAAAACAGCCAAAAATGCTAAAAACTTAGAAGAAGTTTCTTTGGATAATCTTCATGTTTCACAAGGTTGGTTTGATTCTTCTGTAAGTTTTGGAGAACCAGGTTTTGAAGATAGAGAAACTATTAGTAATGGATTAAAAGTAGCTGCAAAAAGTGGTTTCACAGATATTGCTTTGCAACCTAACTCCTATCCTATCATCGATAATCAAACGTCTATTTCTTTTGTAAAAAGTAAAGCGAATGGTTTTGCTACGAATTTACATCCTATTGGAGCTTTAACTAAAAATAGTGAAGGTGAAGATTTATCCGAATTATTTGACATGAAAAACGCTGGAGCCATTGCTTTTGGTGATTATAACAAATCAATGGATAAAGCTAATATTCAAAAAATAGCTTTACAATATGTTCAAGATTTTGATGGTTTAATCCTTTCTTTTTGCCAAGAAAAAACCTTGAAAGGAAATGGTGTTATGAACGAAGGAATTGTCAGTACCAAATTAGGTTTAAAAGGAATTCCAGCCATGGCAGAAGAAATTGATTTAATTCGAAACCTGTCGATTTTAGAATATACTGGCGGAAAAATGCATGTTCCAACTATTTCAACAGCAAAATCGGTTGCTTTAATTAAAGAAGCCAAAAAGAAAGGCTTAAATGTAACTTGTAGCGTTTCAGTCCATCATTTGACTTTAAATGAGACGGTTTTAGAAGGATTTGATTCGAGATATAAAGTTGCACCACCTTTGCAAACAGAGGCTAACAGAAAAGCTTTATTAAAAGGAATTACAGATGGAACAATTGATATGATAACTTCAGATCATAATCCAATTGATATTGAACATAAAAAACTAGAATTCGATTTAGCCAAAAACGGAACCATTGGTTTAGAAACAGCATTTGGAATGTTACAAAATGTACTTCCAACTGAAACAATCATAGAAAAATTAACAAACGGAAGAACAGTATTTGGATTAGAAAAAAATGCGATTGAAGTTGGACAAAAAGCATGTTTGAGTTTATTCAATCCAAACGAAAAGTCAACTTTTGCTAAAGAAAATATCCTTTCAAAATCTAAAAATTCAGCGTTTTTAGGACAAACTTTAAAAGGAAAAGTGTACGGAATTTACAATAATGGAAAATTAGAAATATAATGACTCCTAACGAAGAAATCAAACAAGGAAAAACAACTGCTTTAGTTAGTTATATTTTAATTGTTGGCGTTTTAATTGCTATGTCAATGAATGCTGATGACAAAAATAAATTTGCAAGTTTTCATATCAGACAAGCTGTGGGTTTAAATATTCTTTTTATTTCATTTGGACTAATTTTATCCAATTTTAATAATCCTTACATCTTACTTGGTTTTTGGATTTTTGTTTTAATTTTAGTCGTTTACGGAATTTCTACAGCAATAAACGGTCAACAAACACCTGTTCCTTTTATAGGTAAATTATGCCAAAAATACTTCAAAAATCTATAATTCAAAACTCATAATTCAAAACTCATAATTCATAATTCATAATTAAAAATGTCATTACATCATTTAGTAAGAGAACCTAAAGTTAAATTAGATAAAAATCCTGTATTATTTCTATTGCATGGTTATGGCAGTAATGAAGAAGATTTATTTTCTTTTGCAACCGAATTACCAAACGAATATTACGTAATTTCTGCTCGTGCACCTTATGACATGACGTATGGAAGTTATGCTTGGTATGCCATAAATTTTGATGCTGATGAAAATAAATTTTCAGATTTAAATCAAGCCAGAAGTTCTCGTGATTTGATTGTTGATTTTATAGATGAATGTGTTTCAAAATATGCCATTGATGCCGAAAAAGTGACTTTAATTGGATTTAGTCAAGGTGCCATTTTGAGTAGTGCAGTTGCTTTGTCTTATCCAGAAAAAATAAATCGTGTTGTAGCATTAAGTGGCTATTTAAACTTAGATATTGCAACAGAAAATTTTAAAGAAAAAGATCTTACCCAAGTAAAATTCTTTGTTTCTCATGGAGTTGTAGACCAAGTAATTCCAATAGATTGGGCTCGAAAAACAAAACCTGTTCTAGAAGGCTTAGGAATTGATGTTCTTTACAAGGAATATCCTATTGGCCATGGAGTTGCACCACAAAATTTTTATGATTTTAGAGATTGGTTGAATAACTAAATTTTATTGTTCTTCTGCATCAGTACTAATTACAGCTTTATTAGCAGTTTTTGCCGCTTGAAAAAGTATCGAATCTTTTACAGAAAAGGTATAATCTTTTTTCAATGAGAATTTTAATTCTTTGTTGGTAAAATCATCATTAATACTATTTCTGTTTAACAAAATAGCATCCGAAACATTAGGTAAAAATACTTCTGCATTTAAATTTGATGCATCAAAAATAACAAAAGCACTTTTTGCAGCTTCTAAATTTGTCAAATTATCAGTAGGATTTAATCGATACCCTTCTTCGATCAGTTTTATACAATTTTGATTAATTCTAGACCATTTGAAACCCGCATCAGCCACACATCCATTTTTATCTTTTTCATCTTCAATAGCCATTTCTGGTAGTTTTTCATCAACAGTATTGACACTACTAGGCTTCAAAATGTAATCACATGAAGTGGTAATAAATAGGATAGCTAAAAATAAAAAACAGTTCTTCATGTAGTAATTGTAAAAATAATTGCATTTGTTTAAAGAGTTGCTTCAAATAAAACGGTGTCCATTAATTCAAATTCGGTTGGTTTATCATCAACAATAAAGTATTTCAAAACTACTTCACCCCAAATTTTACCATTAGAAAACTCTCCAATAACCCAACGATGATTAACAAATTTAACTCTATTGATTAAAAAAGGCTTACCATCAATTTTATCATAAGGCACTAAAGGATTTCCTTCTTTAACCGTATTCAATTCATTAATATCTTCAGTTACTTTTGTTATAATTTGATTATGATCTAAACCTTTATTGTAAAAATATTCTTGAGCATATTCGTTGTTTTTTAAATCAAATTCTTTTTCCAAATTCAATAAAGAATCATTGGCTTTATTTTTAGTTCTAACTAATTTAAGTTCTTTTTCTTTAGCATCTAAAATTTTATTTGAATTGACATACTGAAAAATATTAATCAATATTGAAAAAATTAATATGTACAAAAAAGTATTTTTCATTTTTTTAGTTTTTATTTATTGAAGTAATTAGTTCTATTTTTAAAATTGATGTTTGTTTTATATTGTAATCTCTAAATTATCGTAAGCCAAATAAATGTTTTCAGGAAGCTTTTTTTGAACTTCTTCATGAAAACCTAACAAATGACTAATGTGAGTTAGGTAAGCCTTTTTTGGTTGAACCAAATGTATAAAATCTAAAGCTTCTTTTAAATTAAAATGTGTATTGTGTGGTTCTTCTCTTAAGGCATTAATTACTAAAACTTTAAGTCCTTTTAGCTTTTCTATTTCTTGGTCTTCTATAGTTTTGATGTCTGTCAAATAAGCAAAATCATCAATTCTGTAGCCAAAAACTTGTAAATTTCCATGCATGGCATTTATAGGAATTATTGTTTTTGATTGAACTGAAAAAGGTTGATTTGGCACAACTGAAAAAACATTTACAGAAGGTGCTCCAGGATATTTATTTTCGTTTTGAAAAATATAATCAAATCTTTTAGTCAAATTATCTAAAACTCTTTGATGTGCATACACCGGAATATTTCCTTGTTTAAAGAAAAAGGGACGAATATCATCCAAGCCAGCAGTATGATCTGCATGTTCATGAGTAAACATTATAGCATCAATTTGACTGCATTTTGAAGTTAGCATCTGTTGTCTAAAATCTGGTCCACAATCAATAATTACCGAAAAATCAATATCTTCAATCCATACAGAAACACGTAATCGTTTGTCTTTTAAATCATTACTTAAACACACAGAATGATTACTACCTATTACGGGTATGCCTTGTGAAGTTCCTGTTCCTAAAAAGTGTATTTTCAAAATGTTATATTTATACAAAAATAGCTAAAAAAAGTCATAAAATAATTACCTTTGTTTTAACGTTATATCATAAAAAAAAATTGTTTTGACAGAAATTAAATTAAGAGGTGACAAAGTCATTGAACAAGTACCTTCATTAAAGGATAAAGCCTTACGCATCAACCTAAATGAAAACATTTATGGAACTTTTGCAGAAATAGGTGCTGGACAAGAAACTGTTCGTCATTTTTTTAGAGCTGGTGGTTCATCAGGAACTATTGCAAAGGCAATGTCTGCTTACGACAAAGACTTTAGTGATGCTATTTATGGAGATGAAGATGATGGCAGATATGTTACTGAAAGCAGGTTGCGTAAAATGTTGGCTCATGAAACTAAACTTATAGAGCAACGTTTAAAAAGAGAAAATCATCCAAATAAAATGTTTTTTAGTTACGCCAATACTGTAGCTACTATTGATTTTGCAAAAAAATTCAAAGGGCATGGTTGGGTAGGAATTAATTATCAATTGGATGCCAATGAAGGGTATAACGAAATTATTTTACATATTCGTTTTAAAGAAACTGATGCTCGTTTACAGCAAGAAACTTTAGGAACTTTAGGAGTAAATTTAATTTATGGTGCTTATTACAAATACAACGATCCAAAAAAATTATTGCGTTATTTATACGATCATTTAGATAAGGATCAAATTGAAATTGATTCTATTAACTTTTCTGGACCTGTTTTTGAAGATGTCGACAATCGATTGATGAGTCTTCAACTGGTAAAAAATGGTATGACGGATGCCGTAATGTTTAATCCTGAAGGAAAAAACATATTACCAGCTGCACAATTATACAAAAAGAATATTCTTGCGCTTAGAGGTAGTTTTAGACCTGTAACAAAGGTTAATATGGACATGTTTCATCGTTCGTATGAAATGTTCATAGAAGAAAATAAGGTTGATAAGGACAATACTTACGTAATTTTTGAAATTACACTTTCAAATTTACGTTCTGAAGGTGAAATTGACGAGCGTGACTTTATGGATAGAGCCGAATTACTTTGTTCCCTTGGACAAACGGTAATGATTTCCAATTTTCAGGAATATTATAAAGTTGTTGAATATTTTTCCACTTTTACTAAAGCACGAATGGGATTGGCAATGGGTGTGAATAATTTAGTAGATATATTTGATGAAAAATATTACCGCCATTTGAGTGGTGGAATATTAGAAGCTTTTGGAAAACTTTTTTACAGAGATTTAAAAGTATATTTATATCCAATGGAAGGTGAAAATGGCGAAATTATTAACTCTCAAAACTTAAAAGTACATCCTAGAATGAAAGAATTATATAAATTCTTTGCTTATAATGGAAAGGTAGTAGATATAGAAGTTTTTGATAAAGAAAATCTTAAAATATTTTCAAGAGAAGTTTTACGAAAAATATGCGATAATGAAGAAGGCTGGGAAAGTTGTGTTCCTGAAGGTGTTCCTGAATTAATCAAAAAAGATAACTTATTTGGTTTTTTAGATCATTGTGAATATAGAAAATAAAAACTGAATTAAAAATCCTCACTTTATAAAAATGAGGATTTTTTTTTACCTGTTACCCCAAAATTTGAACCGCATGTTCTTTGGTTTTCACTTTGTCAATTACATCATCAATAATTCCGTCTTCATTAATTATAAAAGTGGTTCTGTGAATGCCATCGTATTCTTTTCCCATGAATTTTTTTGGACCCCAAACTCCAAAAGCATTGATGACACTTTTATCTTCATCTGCCAATAATGGAAATGGTAAATCGTATTTTTCAATAAATTTGGCTTGAGCTTTTGCACTATCGGCACTTACTCCTAACAAAGCATAGTTTTGAGCTTCAAATTTATTAAAATTGTCACGCAAATCACAAGCTTCAGCAGTACAACCAGGTGTGCTTGCTTTTGGATAAAAGAAAACTACTAATTTTTTTCCTTTGTAATCTGCTAATGTATGTGATTTTCCATCTTGGTCTAATCCTGAAAAATTGGGTGCTTTGTCTCCTTGTTTTAGTGTTGTCATATTTATTATATTTATGGTTTGTAGTTAATGGTTTATAGTTTGCCCCAGATAGTAGTGAAAAGCTTTTTGTGAAAGAATGCTATTTTTTGTTGTTGTAAAAAAGCGACCTAAGAAGCTCTTTTTACGACTTACAAAAAAAGTGTTTTTTGCAAAAACTTGCAACGTATAGCTGGATTAGGCTCAAATAAAAAATAATATTAAAACATTAGATTGATTTTTGAAATTGTAATTACCATTGAAATTGCTTAATTTTACTCTTCAAAAATACAAAAATGACTAAGAAAGAGCGAGCAACTTTTGTTATAAATACGTTAAATGACTTATATCCTGAAATTCCGATTCCGTTAGACCATAAAGATCCTTATACACTTTTAGTGGCTGTTTTGTTGTCTGCTCAATGTACCGATGTACGTGTTAATCAGATTACGCCAATATTATTTGCTAAAGCTGATAATCCGTACGATATGATAAAAATGAGTGTGGAAGAAATTAAAGAAATTATTCGACCGTGTGGTTTGTCGCCAATGAAATCGAAAGGAATTCATGGTTTATCGCATATTTTGATTGACAAATATAATGGAGAAGTACCACAAAGTTTTGAAGCATTAGAAACATTGCCTGCAGTTGGTCACAAAACCGCTAGTGTTGTGATGAGTCAAGCGTTTGGAGTTCCTGCTTTTCCTGTAGATACCCATATTCATCGCTTGATGTATCGATGGAATTTGACCAACGGAAAAAATGTGGTTCAAACTGAAAAAGATGCAAAAGCTATTTTTCCGAAAGAATTGTGGAATGATTTACACTTACAAATTATCTGGTATGGAAGAGAATATTCTCAAGCTCGTGGTTGGGATTTAGAAAAAGACATTATTACCAAAACCATTGGAAGAAAAAGCGTTATTAATGAATATAATAAGAAATTGAAGTAATTTCTAATTTTGGCATCACAACTTTAAACCAAGTTTTTATTGTAATCATTTTTAAACTTTGTAGTGAGCTTGGGTAATTTCCTTTAAATCAATTAAAAATTATTATGATTATGAACTTGTTTGAAAATAAAAAAATCCTGATAGTTTCTATCAGGATTTTTATTTAATTAGCAATTAATTCAAAATTTTGCTTCCCTACTTTGACAACATTTAAAGCTGCGGAATAACTCAAAATAAATTTAACTGTTTCTTTTTTTGGTAACATTTTTGTAGCTGCTAATTTTTTCTTAGAGTATAGTTTTGCCATAAAAAAATTGTTTTGTTTTTATTAAAACGACAAACTATTTTTAATATTGTTTAATTTGTTAAAATTATTTGATTTTTCTCCATAACTTTTCTCAAATTCATAATTGCATAACGCATTCTACCTAATGCCGTATTAATACTTACACCTGTTTTTTCTGAAATTTCCTTAAAACTTAAGTCTTCATACATACGCATTACCAAAACTTCTTTTTGATCATCAGGAAGCTCTAAAATCATTCTTTTAAGATCGTTTTCAACTTGTTCTGTAATCATTTGACCTTCTATATTTGAAGAAGAGTCTTTAATAAATTCGAAAATAGAATACGTTTCAGTTTCACGATTCATAGGCATTTTTTTATCTTTACGATAATGGTCTATGATTAAGTTATGAGCAATTCTCATCACCCAAGGCAAAAATTTACCTTCTTCATTGTATGACTTAGTTTTTAGAGTTTTGATTACTTTAATAAAAGTGTCTTGAAAAATGTCGTCAGCAAGATCTCTATCATTAAGTTTTGAATAAATAAATCCAAAAATTCGTGATTGATGTCTTTCTATTAAAGTAGATAAAGCAGCTTCATTTCCTTCAATGTATTGCTGCACTAATAATGCGTCAGGAGTTTGATTAATAGCCATAATAATACCTTTTAGTTTTGGGGTTAAAAAAAATCTAAAAAAAGTATTGTTGCTTTATAGGCTAAAGAATATTAATCGTTTATGGGTCAAATGTAATACATTTTGTTTTTAAAAACCAAATATATTTAAAAATTTTGTTAAAAATAATACCAATTATGCACCTTTTAGATGAAAAAGGTACATAATTAGTAAGAAAAATCGATTATAGTTACTACTATTCTGTATGAAATTAGTTTTTAATAATCTTAATTAGTTTCTGTTCATTTTCTGAGTAAATGTTTACTAAATAAATTCCACTTAAAAGTTTTCTAAGATCAAAAACATTAGTTTCTGACGAAAGATTTAAAATGGAACTTCCTGATAAATTATAAATTTCAATTTTATTTATTTTTTGATTTGTATTAAAATATAAATAATCTGAAACTGGATTTAAATAAGTCACATCATCTAAATTTGAAAATTGATTGACTCCTAAAGAACAATCATTACCTACAACATAGTTAAAATATTTTGTTACTGATAATCCGCCAGCGTAAGCAAATTTGACCGCATAGCTAATTGTTTGTCCTGCTGTTAAATTAGTAACTGTACTCGTAAAAATGTTTCCGCTAACATTAGTCATTGTAGTTTCTGTAAATGGACTTTGTTGCCATAATATGCCCACAACCCCTACTTTATCAGTATCTAATAATTCAAAAGTAATTTTTACACTATTTCCAATGGTTTCAAAATCATAACTATAACCTATCGAAAATGCCCCTTGTTGCGCAATAGAATCGGTGCCATTACAACCTAAAACAGCTGTTGTTGTTGCATTTAATACAATTGGGTTATTCACTGCTGCGTTTCCTGTTGCATCAGTTGCTGTTACTGTAAAAGTATAAGTCGTATTAGGAACTAAATTGGGAATTACAATTGATTTTTGGACTCCTGATGGACTAAAAGTGTTAATTGTAGTTCCGTTATAAGTTATGTTGTATGAAACTGTTCCTGAGTTATCGTTCCCATTTAATAACAATTCAACAGAAGAGCCTGAAATTGTTCCTAAATTAGCTGTGAAACTGGTTGGAGCTTCTGTATCAACCACTGTGTTTTGATAAACCCTTACATAATCAATAACCATTGAAGTTTCTGTAAAGTTAGAAGGAATAGTTCCTGCAAAACCACCCATAGCCACATTTAATAATAAATATTGTTCTGCATCAAATGGCCAAGTAGCTGCGTTTTTAACAGAAGGGTTATAGGTGTAATAAATAACACCATCCAATAAAAAAGTAATTTGATTAGGCGACCAGTTCATGGAATAAACATGATAATTATTTTGAATGTCACTTGCTTGAATTCCTCCTTTATTTACTGTATTTCCTGAAGATGAAGTAGTGTGAATAGCTGAACCCACATAATTTAAAGGCTGATTTGGAAAAATTCCGTGTTCCATGATATCAATTTCACCACAAGCAGGCCAATTTGTGGTTCCAAACGCTGCATCAAAAAATCCGCCATCTTCATTGATGTTTTTACCTAACAACCATAAAGCAGGCCAGGTGCCTTGCCCATTTGGAGCTTTTGCTCTAATATCAACTCTTCCGTATTTAAAAGAAAATTTTGAATTTAAACGAGCTGATGTGTATTGTTTTGTAATACCTTGACTGGTATAAGGTTCTTTTTTGGCAACAATATTTAGATTTCCATTACTTACAAAAGAGTTTGTTAATTCATTAGTGTAATGTTGTACTTCGCCATTGAACCAACTTCCACCAGCTGGAATTTGAGTTTGATGAAACCAATTGGTACTGTTTACCGCTCCATTATCATTAAATTCATCAGACCAAACTAAATCGTTATAAACAACGTCAATTTGAGCCAAACAAATGTTAGTGAAAAGGAAATACATTAGGATAGTTTTTATTTTTTTTATCATTTTATTTTTTTTTAATATTAGATTCTTTACTTAAACAATCTTTTGCTGAATATAAAATACATGTTATTTACGAACTAATTATAAGTGAAATCTAATTTCATTTGAGTTGCTGAACTTCCTCCAACAAAAAGATGAAAATCTCCTGATTCTGCTCCAAACCGACCATTTGCTGTGTAAAATTCTATTGTTTTTTTATTAATTTCAAATTCAACTGTTGTGGTTTCATTTGGTTTTAAAGTAATCATTTTAAAGTCTTTCAATTCTTTTACAGGTCTTGTATAACTTCCAATTAAATCTCTTATATACAATTGAACCACTTCTTTTCCTTCAAAATTACCTTTATTGGTTAAAGTAACAGAAGCTTTAATTGAACCCTCATTAGAAAAAGAATTTTTATCTAATTTAAAATTAGAATATTCAAAATTTGTATAACTCAAACCGTAACCAAAAGGGAATAAAGCGTCATTTTTTTCGTCAATATAGTGCGACCAAAAAACGCTATTGGGTTCACTACTAATCGGTCTTCCTGTATTTTTATGATTATAGTATACAGGAGTTTGGCTAGAACTTCTTGGAAAAGACATTGGTAATTTTCCACTTGGATTATAATCTCCATACAATACTTGAGCAATTGCATTTCCGCTTTGCGTGCCCAATTGCCAAGACTCCACAATAGCTGGAATATGTTTTGCAGCCCATGGAATAGCTAGAGGTCTTCCGTTAGCAAGAACTAAAACTATATTTTTATTTACCTTGTATACTTCTTCTAACATTTCTTGTTGTAAACCTGGTAATCCTATTTCAGTTCTGCTTCTACCTTCACCAGATTGCAAACCGTGTTCTCCTAAAACCATAATAACAACTTCTACATTTTTAGCTAAATCAACCGCTTCATTTATTCCTGTTCTGTCAGATGTATTAATTGGTGTTTCAAAAATAAAATCTGTTTCTCCAGTGGTTAGTTTTACACCTCTTGAAAATTGTACTTTATTTAAAGTATATTTATTCATACCTTCTAAAACAGAAACGGCCGAATTTTCTTCAGCTGCAAGTCTCCAACTTCCTAACGGACTCGTTTTGTCATCAGCTAAATCACCAATTAAACCGATGGATAATCCAGATTTTTTTAGAGGTAATAATTGATTATCGTTTTTTAACAATACAATTGATTTCTTAGCCATATCTAAAACTCCCTCAAGAAATTCTTTTTTTCCTACAGTTTCAAGTTCTCTCTGTTCATTGCAATATTTATATGGATCATCAAATAAACCTAGTTCATATTTTACGGTTAAAACTCTTTTTACAGCTTCATCAATTTTTTTGATATCTACTTTTTTTTCAGCTACCAACTCTTTCAAGTAATCGACATAAGCATAAGATTCCATATCCATATCAGAACCAGCATTTATGGCTATTTCCGCTGCATGTTTACTATCTTTAGCATAACCATGATTTATCATTTCACTAATAGAACCCCAATCTGAAACTACAAAGCCTTTAAAATTCCATTTTCCTTTTAAAACATTTCTTTGTAAATATTTATTACCCGTTGCTGGAATTGCATTTAACTCGTTAAAAGAATTCATAAAAGTTTTTACATCAGCTTCAATAGTAGCTTTAAAAGGTGGAAAAATTATATTTTCTAGAGTTTCGTTATTTGTATCTACAGTATTATAATCTCTACCAGCTTCAGCAAATCCATAACCAGCAAAATGTTTAGCACAAGCTGCAATTGTTTTTTCTGAGGATAAATCATCACCTTGAAAACCTTTAACTCTGGCATATGCAATTTTACTTCCCAAAAAAGGATCTTCACCTGCACCTTCCATAACTCTACCCCAACGCGCATCTCTAGTGACATCAACCATGGGTGCAAATGTCCAGTTGATACCTTCTGCGGCAGCTTCTTCAGCAGCCATTTGAGCAGAATTTTTAATTGCTTCTAAATCCCAACTAGCAGCTTCTGCCAAAGGAATTGGACTAATTGTTTTATGTCCATGAATTACATCAAAACCAAACAAAAGTGGAATTCCTAAACGAGTTTGTTCCACTGCAATTTTTTGTAGTGCCTTAACTTCTTTTACCCCTTTTACATTTAACATGGCTCCTACCCAACCATTTTTTAGATGTTGGTGTTTTTTTGCTGCCTTTCCTTCAATTGGAGATGGTCCAGTAGCATTCCAAAATCCATTGTACTGATTTAACTGTCCTATTTTTTCTTCAATTGTCATTAATTTTAGTAATGAATCAACTTTAAATTCAATAGAAGAATTTGTAGTGGTTGACATAGTATTAACCGTAGAACAATTAATTAGAAGCAAAAATAAAAATGTGATAAAAATGTAATAATGTAATTTTCTCATTGAGTTGAGTTTGAAAAAGAACGATTCCATACTGTAAAAAATATGGAATCGTTATTAATAAATATAATTAATGATACTATTGGTAAACTCTCACGTAATCTATTTCCATATTAGACTGAGTAAATGCAGGATCTATTGCTCCTCCAAATGTTCCTCCCATAGCTACATTTAAAATTAAAAAGAAATCACTATTAAAAGGCAATGAATTATTATTTGCAACTGAATGATATAAAGTACCGTCTACAAAAATTTGTACCGAAGTTGGACTCCAAATTGCCGAATAAATATGAAATTCAGAACTGGCATTTGAAATGGTTGTTGTTGCAGTATTTCCTCCACCTGGTGAAACTCCTGGATAATGTAGCGTACCATGAATTACATTAGGTTCGTTACCTTTGTGCTCCATTATATCAATTTCACCACAAGCAGGCCATGTGTTTGTTGCATAATTTTCGCCTAACATCCAAATGGCTGGCCAAGTTCCACCTCCAACAGGAAGTTTTGCACGAACTTCTACTTTTCCGTAAGTAAATTCAAATTTATTTTCAGATTTTAATCTTGCTGAAGTATATTCAGAACCTGATTTAATTAAATTTATTTTTAAAGTTCCAGCTGAAACTGATGCGTTAGTTGCATTGTTCGTATAAGTTTGAACTTCTTGGTTTCCCCAACCACCTGCACCTAAATCATAACCCCATTTAGTTGCATCTGGTGGACCATCTACATCAAATTCATCAGACCAAACTAAGTTAGTGTAATCTACAGCAGGATTTTGAACTGGTGGCGAAGTTGAAAAAATATGGTACCACGCTAAGGCAGGGTTTCCTCCCATTACAGCTCTTACAACCATTCTGTTGTCCGTAATTGATAAAATTTCATAAGAAGATTGACCTATGTAATATCCCATAAATCCATTGTCAGAGAAATTCAACATAGTTCCTCTAGTTTGACCCGGCACATTATTAGCAGCTACTACAGATTCGGATGGACTTAGTATCACTGTTTTTTGACCAGAAGTGTCGTATGGATAACAAAAATCATAACCTGCGGTTCCACCTACTACCGATTGAAAATCAGCATTAAAAAAGGTACTGCCTCCGTTATCTAATTCATATTTCAATTGATTACCAACCAATGAAAAAATTAATTCATTATCATATAAACAACTACTTTCAGATGAAGCTGCTTTTTCAAAAGGTGATGCTTGATAATAGTTAGCGTAATAATTTAATAATTCATTATTATCATTTTGACCAACTCCCAAATGTCCCGGTTCAGCTGCTGCCCAATACCATGTTTTAGTTGAACCACCAGTTAAAAAATTAACAGCTTCGTTATCTTCAAACAAACTAAAAACATCTAAGTTGATAGTTGCTGTAGAAGATACACCTGCTGTACCTGATGCGATAACAGTAACTGTGTAGTTATTTATTCCTGGAGTTGCAAAACGCTTTGTTACAGTACCGCTTGGAACAGTAGATTCGGTACCATCACTAAAAATAAATTTATAAGATATAGCATTATCTGCAGTAGCTACAAAATCTACTTTTCCCGATCCATCACCATTAGGCAATGCTGTTGTAACACCTTGTATGGTGTAATTGATTTGTACATTTAAAGGTGATTTTATATCACCAAATGTTTCTAAATCAGATTGACAACTATTTAAAGCAAATATAATTGCTAAGACTGTTAGTAAACTTTTAATATTTTTCATATGTAACTTTTTATTATTTTTAAGGTCATTTGAAATCAATTTCGAGACAGAATTTACTGAAGTAAAATTGTTTTTAATTGTGATTTCTTAACTCTATTTTTTAATTAGATTGGATTATATCATCAAAATAATATGATGCTCCAGTTCCTCCATTTCCAAAATCGAAGAAAACTACTAGTCTTTGAAAATTACTTGCATTATCAATACCTGTAAAATCAAAAGTTATTTCTTGCCAACCATTTGCCAATGTAACTGTAGCATCTCTTTCTATATTGATGTTTGAATTAGCTAAATTTTCCAATTTCATTTTAACAGTTATACCAGCTTGAGGTGACCAAACTTTCATTTTGATTTTTTGCATAGTAGCAAAGTTAATTGGTGCGCCAAGTTCAAGAAATGAACCTGCCCAAACCTCTGAACCATTTCCTTTAACCAATTGCCCTACATTAGAAGAAGTGTTAATTCCACCATTATTAGGATTGGTAACTTTTGAACTATTTGCTCCACCAAAATTAGTAAAAGAATAAGTCAATACAGTAGATTCAAAATTTAATGGTAATTGTAAAATAGGTGCTCCACTTGTTAGTTGAACATCATCATAGTAATAATTACTTCCTGTTCCTGCATTACCAAAATCGTAAAATAATACTACTTTTTGATAATTGTTTGCCGAAACAACTCCGGTGAAATCAAAAATTAATTCTTCCCAAGCGTTTGCCACAGTTGTTGTAGCGTCAACCTCTAAAAAGACATTAGCGTTAGCACTATTTTCTAACTTCATTCTGATTGTTTTTCCTGCAGCAGGTGACCAAGATTTTATTTTAATTTTTTGAAGCGTTGTAAAATCGATAGGCTCACCTAATTCAATGAAAGAACCAGCCCAAACTTCTGAACCATTTCCTTTAACTAAATTAGCTACTTTTGAACTTCCGTTTGCAGCTGACACATCCGGATTATTGATGACTGATGTTGATGCACCACCAAAATTAACAAAAGCGTAATTTAAAGTGGAAGATTCAAAATCTAATGGTAATAATACAGGATTAGTAATTGTAATTGTTTGTGTAGTTTCTGCAAAAGCTGCACCACCACTTAAAGCAACAACTTTTACATCATAAGTCCCAACCGCAGCGTAACTGTGTGTAACTTCATCACCTTCATTAAAATCTATAGGTAATTGTGCAGGATCTTCACCAAAATATACTTGAAAATACGTTTCTAAATCAGCCGTTGCACTAACACTTATAGCTTGATTATTACCAGCTACAGGATTAATAGTAACTTGTAAATTTGTAGGTTGTAAAAAAGAAACGGTAAGCATTTCAGTAATTTCTGACTTTTCACCGTTGATAGCCATTCCAACAATTTTTACAGGAAAAGTACCTTCTGTATAAACATGAGTAGCTGATTGACCTGGACTAATAGTAGTACTTTCATTGGAAGCGTCTCCATAAAAAACTTCCAATTGAGTCAAACCCTCACCTTTGGGAGTTATTGTTACAAGCCCTGAATTGTCTTGTTTAATTGTAAATAATGCTGATAAATTTGTTGGCGCTTGAAGGCCTTCAATATTTATCAAATCATTTTCTGAAGTACATCCAAAAAAGATGGATATAAGTACTAGATAAACTATTTTTTTCATTTTTTGCGATTTTTTTTAATAATTAGGGTTTTGTTGCCAGTTTCCATTAGAAAATTGAATTTCTTCAAATGGAACAGGAAATAAATTATGTTTACCTTCAATAAAACCAGGAATTTTTGATGCAGCTTGACCTGTTCTAACCAAATCAAAGAAACGATGTCCTTCTCCAACTAACTCAAAGTTACGTTCAGCCAAAATGAAATCCGTTAATGCAGGACCAGAAGCATTAACATCGTGGTTTAAATCTCCAAAAGCTCTTCTTCGCACCAAGTTTAAGTAAGTTCTTGCTTTTTCATCATTGATTCCACCTCTATTGTATGCTTCAGCAGCCATTAACAACACATCAGCATAACGAATAGCTCTGTAATTGTTTGGGTTGGTAAGGTTTTGATCTCCAATATTTGAATCTCCTTGTCTAGCAATGTATTTTCTATTGTAAAAACCTGTATGCTTATATCCAGTTCCATAAGTTGCATTATTTGCAGCTGCCCAAGTTACGATATTTAGGATGGCAACATCTCTTCGGTTATCTCCTGCCTCAAACGAGTTATAAACAGCTTGAGTAGGTACATTGAAACTAAAACCAGAATCGAAAAAAGGACCTGAATAGTTACGAATTCCGTTGAAACCAACTGCTACATTTCCTTCACTACATTGAAGACAACCAAAACCAGCACCTTCTGCATCAGTATATTGTACTTCAAAAACCGATTCTGGACCATTTTCTCCACTGTTTTCAAAAATAGTATTGTAGTTTGAAACTAAAGAATAATTAGCATCTAATATTAAATCTTCAAAAACCAAAGAAGCTGGTACAAATTTATTTTGATATAGATAAGCTTTACCTAATAAGGCTTGAGCTGCACCTTTAGTTGCTCTACCTGCTTGTGAAGGCATTGGACTTAAATTAGCTACTGCAAACTGCAAGTCAGCTTCAATTGAAGCATAAACGTCTGCTACAGATGAACGCGGAATTGATTGTTCATCACCAATTTTAAAACGTTCATCATTTTTAATTGGAATAGGACCAAACCATTTAACTAACTCAAAGTTATAATAAGCCTTTAAAAATCTTGCTTCAGCGATAACTTGATTTTTGTTAGGAAAATCGGTTTTATCTTTAAATTCAAGAATATAACTTGCTCTGTTAACACCAGCAAACATCCAATTCCAAATATCTTTTAAATTAGAATTTACAGGAGTATGAATCATTTCATCTACTTGTTGAAATCCGATTACATCGTTAGCGCTTTCACCACCAGACAAAGTATTATCTGATGCAATTTCGCCTAACATTACATTTACGTATGAGGATTGCAACAAATCGTAAGCCGCAATTAACGCTCGGTTATAATCATCTTCTGAGTTGAAAAAATTCTCAGAATCAATAGAATAAGGTGGGTTTTCATTTACAAACTCATCTGAACAAGAAATAGTAACAGTGGTAAGTACTAGCACTATTAAAAATGTTATAATACTATATTTTTTCATTTTCTTTTAATTTTAAAAATTAACATTTAAACCTAACATATACGTTCTTGGTGTTGGATAAAATCCGTAATCAATACCACCACTAATTGGATCACCACTATTTGCAGCTGGGTCATAACCTTTGTAATTTGTAAAGGTATAAACATTATTAGCTGATGCATATAATCTTACTTTTGATAAGCCAATAGTTTTAATATATTTTAATGGTAAAGAGTATCCAATTTGAATGTTTTGGATTCTTAAGAACGAAGCATCTTCTACAAAATAATCTGAAAACAAATTATTTGCTGAAGGACCTGCAGTTACTCTTGGTACTTCGTTACTAGTTCCTTCTCCTGTCCATCTTCCTAAAACATAATTAAGTTTATTTAATTTATTTTCTGTTCTTTCGTAATTACGAATCATTTCGTTACCCACAGAAGCATAAGAATAAGCTACAAAATCAAAGTTTTTATAATTTAAATTCAGGTTGAAACCCAACGTATAATCTGCGATTGGATCACCAATGTAAGTTCTATCATCAACATCGATTTTACCATCGCCATTCACATCCTTAAAACGAATATCACCAGGAACAGCTACGGCACCTAAAGCTTCTTGAGAAGGATGTGCGTTTACTTCGGCTTGATTTTGAAAAATTCCATCTGTTTGATATCCATAAAATACGCCCATAGTTTGTCCCACTTCCATACGAGTTGGAGCTAATTGTCCAACACCAAATGCACCACCTTCAATGAAACCAGTAGAATTTTTAACTTCTGTAACTTTATTATTGATGGTTGTTATATTGAAGCCTAAACTATAATTGAATTCTTTTATATTGTTTTTATAATTTAATTCTAATTCAAAACCCGAGTTTTTAACTGTACCAGCATTAATAGTTGGAGTTCCTGACCCAGGAGCATTTCCACCATTTATTCCAGAAATTGGAGTTCCGGAAATTAACAAATCGTTTCTAGTATTGTTAAAATAGTCCGCTGTGATTTCCAATTTACTATTGAACATTTTTGCATCAATACCTACATCTAATTTTGTATCTGATTCCCATTTAACGGCCGTATTAGGTAAAACACCAATTGCTACACCATTAACTAAAGTGTTATCAAAAACATAGGTAGCTTCACCTGATAAGACAGATCTGAATCTATCATTTCCTATGGCATCATTTCCTAAAGTTCCGTAACTACCTCTTAATTTTAAGAAATTAACTTTACTTTCTTTATTAAAAAATTCCTCATCAGAAATAATCCAACCTCCTAAAACAGATTTAAAAAACGCTACACTATTATCAGGTCCAAATCTTGAAGATTGATCTCTTCTTAATATTAAAGAAAGTAAGTATTTCCCTTTATAATCATAATCTATATTTCCAAAAAGTGAAGGTCTTTTGTAAGGAGTTGCTTTATAGGAACCCACAGTTAAAACACCTTCTGGAGGTGCACCAGTTGCTAATGCAATATCAGCAAAATTCCAAGAGTTGTAAGGAACATCATAACCTGTAGCAAATAAACCTTCAGCATTTTCTTCGTATAGAGTTCCTCCTAATGATACTTTCAATTTATGATCTTCAAAAAGTCTTTTTTCGTATTCAGCAAATGCATCAAAAGTATAGTTATTGAATTTTTGAGTATTTTGAGAAACTGTACTTCTATCTACATTGTTAAATACCTTACCTTGTCCGTAATTAACCAACATACTGAAAGATTTTCCAACACTGTTTCCTCTTTCAAAACCGTATCTTGTTGTCAGTTTCAAATCTTTATAAACCTGATAATCAAGACTTATAGAACCGTTTAATTTTTCTAAATTATAACTGTTGTACGTATTGTTAATTTGTGCTAAAGGGTTGATTACTTCATTTCCAAAACCTGGTGTATCTGGAACTAAGGTAAAATTACCGTTAGCATCGTATGGAGATAAAGTGGAAGGAGTATTTATAGCATTAAATAAAACAGAACCTAAACCACCTTCATTTAAACCTTGACGATTGAAATCTGTGTAAATTAAATTAGTTTTTAATTTCATTTTATCATTGATATCTACACCAACCGATATTCTGGCAGTACCTCTATCAAAACCTGATTTTTCAAGTCCTACAATACCATCTTGTTTTAATTTTGAAGCACTAAAACTATAAGTAATTGTTTCAGAACCACCAGAAACAGCAATATCATTATTAATGATTGGAGCTTTTTCAAAAACTTCATCTTGCCAATTAGTTCCTTTACCAATTCCTGCCACTGATGAATAAGGAAGGGTTAAACCCGCATTTGCATAACTTTCATTTAACAACAAAGCATATTCTTGTGCATTTAGTAAGTCTAATTTTCTAGTAGTCTCTTGAAAACCAGTATAAGTGTTAAATGAGAATTGCGTCTTTGTATTTTTTTTACCTTGTTTAGTTGTTACTAAAATAACTCCATTGGCACCTTTAGCACCATAAACTGCAGCTTGAGCATCTTTTAAGATGGTATATGATTCGATATCTGATGGATTTAATAAATCCATATTTCCTTGATAACCATCAATTAACACTAAAGGTCCATTATCACCGTTAGAGGCTATACCTCTTATTCGAATGTTTAGACCTGCACCGGGAGCACCTGAACCAGATGAAACATATACCCCTGAAACTGTACCTTGTAAAGCTTGTTCTGCTTTAATAGGTCTTAAATCTTCAATTGTTTTGCTTGATACTACTGAAATAGAACCTGTTACATCTTTTTTGTCTTTGGTACTGTATCCAATTAATACAATATCTTTAAGAGCTTCAACATTTTCTATTAATGAAATAGTTACTACTTCAGAAGTAGTTATGACCTTTTTAAAATCATTGTACCCTAAATACCTAAAGGTTACTGTTGAACCAGCAGGATTGTTAGAAATTTTAAAGTTACCGTCAAAATCTGTGGTAACTCCATTCTTAGTTTCAGAATTAATAATATTAACTCCTAAAAGTACTTCACCTGTTTTTGAATCTACAACTTTTCCGGATAACTCATAATTTTGAGCAAATCCAAAAAATGAAAAGAGTAAAAATGTGAATACAAAAATGTTTGATTTCATATATACTAAATTTATTTTGTTTGTTGATTTAATTAATTGTTTAAATCTTGTAATGGTTAGTTATTAAAGTTGAAATTTATAAAAAGATTCTAATTTTAAATGATTTTCAACCACAACAAAAAACATACATGTATTAATTGCTGCTTTATGGGATATAATGCCTATAAATATGGTTATAAATGTAAATTACATTAAATTTAAAAACCGAATGTGTTGTGCCAATGTATAGTTTTCATTAGAATATTTTTTAATAAATTATCAATCATAATAAGTCAATAATCCATATTTGTAAATAGCTATTCTGGTTTTCACGAAAACGATATAGTTAAATTAATAAAATGTTAAATATAATATGAGATAAACCTCTAGAATTTTAATTTTTCATTTTTATCCCAAATTCCCCAATACGCACCAACAGTTCCTTCAGCACCAACTTTCCATGATTCATCAAAAGAAGAAAAATAAAATATGTCAATATTTTCATCTTTAGACCATAGCTGAGCATTTATAAAATATTTCATCGCATTTTCATAAGCTGGATGAGCATCTTTGAAACTTTCACCGTTACTTGGCCAACCTGTTTCGGTTATAATTACTTTTTTACCATTTGCTACACTTCTTGCTTGATGATACATGCTCTTCATATGAGCTAAAGAATAATCAATAGTACTTCCTTCCCAATAAGGATAACAATTGGTAAGAATAACATCACAAGCTGCTGTAATTCTTGGCTTTATAGTAAATTCATAATAAGCATCAACATAACCCACAGGAATATTGGAAGGAATATCATTTTTAACTTGAGTAATAAAATCTAGTAATTCGTCTTCCGACAAATCATTTCGATACATAACTTCATTTCCAACAGCAGCAATGTCAACATAACCTTGGTTGGCCAATTTAATTAAACCTTCAATTTCTTTTTTATTAACTTCATCGTCGTTTCCTAACCAAGCACCTACAAGAGTTTTAATTCCATATTCTCTTGCTATAATAGGAATAAATTCGTTTCCTTCAGTACATGAAAAAGAACGCACCCATTTTGTATAAGGCGCAATAATTTTCATACGTCTTCTAACTTGCTCTTCCGAAATAATGTCTCCAGGTTTTTGTCCATCTTCGTACAAACTGAAACAAAGTCCGTGCATGCCTTTTTTTAAAACATCACTAAATAAAATTTCAATTTCATCTGAAGTTTTTTCAGTAAAATCTAAACCAATACCAAAATCTGGATTTGAATAATCTACAGTATCTAGGTAATCTATATAATCCTTTCTAAATGACATATGTAGCGCTTGAATGTTTGAATTTTAATTTTTCATTTTTGTCCCATATTCCCCAAGCTGTTCCCACTGTTCCTTCTTGTTTTACTTTCCAAGATTCATCAAATGAAGAAAAATAGAACAATTCTGTATTAGTTATTTTAGCCCAATCTTGGGTTGCTACAAAATATTTCATAGCATTAAGTTCAGAAGGTTGTGCATCACCTACACTTTGACCTTTGCTTGGCCATCCCGTTTCTGAAATGATTATTTTTTTACCATTAGCTGCGTTTTGTGTCAATTCCATCATTATTTTCAGATAAGAAATAGCAAATTCAATGTTTGCACCTTCCCAAAATGGATAAAAATTAACTAAAAGAACATCACACGCAGCAACTAGATTTGGTCGCTCTAAAAATTGATAATAAGCGTCAACATAACTGACTTTGATGTTTGGAACTGCATTTTTTACTCTATTCATATAGTTTATGAGCTCCTGTTCAGAAATTTCATTACGATGAAGTACTTCATTTCCAACAGCTGCGATATCAACTAAACCTGCTTTTGCTAATTTTATTAAAGATTTGATTTCTTTTTCGTTTCGGATTTTATCATCACTAATCCAAGCACCAACTATGGTTTTAAGTCCTTTTTTATGGGCTATTTCAGGAATTAATTCGTTTCCTTCAGTACAAGAAAAAGAGCGTATCCAATGCGTGTGAGGAGTTATAATATCCAATCGTCTTTTAATTTGATCTTCCGACAAAATATCGCCTGCTTGTTGTCCTTCGACATAAGGACTAAAACATAGGCCATGCAGACCGTTGTTTAAAATGTTAGTATATTGTTCCTTGATTTCTAGTTCATTTGTAGTGCCAAAATTAGTGCCTTCAATAGAATTGATAACAGAATTATTGTTTAGTAATGATTTTAATTTTCCTTTTAAATAAGAAGAAGATTGATTGCCATTTATTTTTTTTCTGTCAGCAAGTTCAGCACTTATTTGCAATGCTTTTTCTTCTGTTAAATCGTAATTACGCATGATGTACATAGCACCAAGAGTACCTAATATTGGTAATCCAGAGAAAAATATTCTTAAACCCGTAATAGATTCAGGAGAATTTACAGCATCAGGTACAAAACCAACAAGATACATAATAAGCGGTGTAAGACCACCCGCAATAGCAAAACCGAATTTTACCATCCACCAGTAAATTGCTCCAAAAATTCCTTCTCTTCTTTTACCATTGGTTAATTCATCTAAATCGCAAATATCAGCTGTCATAGACATCATAAGTGTAAACAAACTTCCTATACCAAAAGAGAAAAATGGTAGAGCGAATAAAAATAAGTAAGGCTTACCGGGAACAAATAAGAACCAAAGTAAGATGTATCCAAATATCGAGATACCTTGAGAAACTAGAAAAGCTTTTTTCTTACCTAATACTTTAGATAATTTAGCTACAATTGGTATGACTAAAAAAGTAGTACAAAGTGCTCCAATACAACCAAATAAAGTAGGCCAAACTCCAGCAGAGCCAGTATCACCATTAAATAAATAATAAACAACAATGAAAAATGAAAATCCAGCAATTGTGTTAAAAGCATTAAAAATTAAAAAAGTAGAATAACAAAGTTTTTTAAAAGCTTTAATCTTGAAAGCTTCTTTAAATCCATCAATGATCTGTGTAAAGCTTGCTCCAATATTTTTTAATGTAAGTGGTGTTAAACTATCATCATCTTTAGTTGATTTACTCTTTATAAAAAAAGCTGGAATCATAGCTAAAATTGCACAGATTACACCAACCCAAATGGCTAAAGTTCTTGTTGCTACATCTGCACCACCTTCAAACCAGGTTGGATCGTACATAATCACCCAAAACCATGGAGCAATTACCCATGCCCACTGCCCAATCCATTGAGCTACAGCCATAATATTGGTTCTTTCATGAAAATCATCACTCATTTCGTAGCCCATAGCCACGTAAGGAACACTGAAAATTGTTAATCCTAAATAGAAGACCAATGACCATAAAAGGAAATATGTGAAATTGTAATTAATTCCATTTTCTTTGTAAAGTTGCCACATTAAAACGAAAGAAATACCCATAATTATAGCCCCTAAAAAAACATAATGTCTTCGTCTTCCCCAAACAGATTTTGTATTATCAGAAATAAAACCCATGATTGGATCAGTCACAGAATCAAAAACTCTAGGTAAAAAGAACAATACAGCCCACATCCATCTTGGAAAACCTAAATTTTGAACCAAAACCACCATAAATATTCCCAAGGCTGCTGGAAACATTTGGTTGGCTAACATACCTAATCCAAATGCAATTTTTTGCCCTATGGGTACTTTCGATTTTGAAGTAATATTTGACATATTTTAAATTTAT
This sequence comes from Flavobacterium sp., assembly GCF_965657075.1. Lineage (GTDB taxonomy): Bacteria > Bacteroidota > Bacteroidia > Flavobacteriales > Flavobacteriaceae > Flavobacterium. The sequence goes on along the minus strand of NZ_CBFHMV010000002.1, from coordinate 61,879 downwards.
TAATTATTTTATTACAACTGTTTGCAAAGCTTTTGCTGGAATTGTAATGCTACTTTTTTTGTTATTTAGCTTTATTTCTATCGAATAATTGGTTTCTGTTGGATTGAAAATAGCTACGGCAATACTTCCATCAGGATTTTGTACTGCTGTTGAAACTACCACGTTAGAACTTATTTTACAGCCAATTTTAACAGCACCTGGTCTCATAAATTTGCTAAAATGAGCCATAGTGTAATATAAAGGAGTGAAATATACTTCGTCTTTTTCAGCATCTACAATTACGGGAGCAACACACCAATTTTTGAACCAATTAGGTCCTCCTTGTCGGTCTAAAACCATGTTCCAATCGATCCAACCATCAACATGATTGTTTAAACAACCTATGATGTCATTGGCGTAGCGATTAACTGGAGCGTATTTTGGGTGTAAATATTTGTCTTGTTCACTTGCCCAATCCCAACCCCAATCGGTGGCTTCTTTTTTCCAATACCAAGCATCGTCTTTCCAATGTGGAATTTCCGAATCGATACAACCTTCAGTTTCAATTAAATATTTGTTGGGTGCTTTTTTATGAGCATACTGCAAATCTTCAGGAAAAACTTCATATGTACTTTCATACCAATGAATGGCCATTCCTGCAAAGTATTTTGATGCTTGTTCATCTCTATACATTTCATCAGCCCATTCTTTGATTCCAGCACGATTTTGGTCATAACCTAAAATTTTAGTATTTCCCCAACCGTCTTTTTCTAATTTTGGTCCTAAATGATTTTGAACAAAATCAGTCATTTCTTTTGGCGAAAAATGGGTGCTTTCCCAATTGTTTCCATTTCCATGAGGTTCATTGATTACGGTAACTCCCCAAATATCAATACCTTCTTTTTTGTAAGCGTCTAAATATTTGGAAAAATACAGTGCAAAAACATCATTGTATTCGGGCAATAATTTTCCTCCCACATAATTTTTGTTATCCTTCATCCAAGGTGGACAAGACCAAGGGGAAGAAATGATTTTAAATCCCTCTTTTGAAATAGCTTTTGCTTGTAAAATCATCGGAATTAAATCGTCTTTATCATCTTCAATTGTAAAGTTTTCTAAAGTCATGTCATTTTCAACTTTAGCATAGGTGTAATTGTTCAATGAAAAATCACATGAAGCTATATGTGTTCTGGTTAAGGAGTAATTGGCTCCTTCTTCACTAAAATAAGCTTCCAATACTTTTTTCCGGTTTTCTTCACTCAAACGATTGAGTAATGAGGCCGAAGCTTCCGTAAAAGAACCTCCAAAACCAGTAATGGTTTGAAACTTTTCATTTGGATTTAAATCAATAGTAATTAGACTGTCTGCTTTTGAAAATTCTGTAATTTTTTGCAGTGAATTTCCATTGGCAGAAGTTTCATAAACTTCTAGGGCAAAAGTCTCATTTTTTTTATCACAATTGATCATTGTCAAAATTAAAAAGGTAAAAAGTGTTTTTTTTATGTATTTCATAATTTTATTGTGTTGGTGGCACTAGAACATTTTTCATCAATTCTTCCTTATTTCCACCATACGTTTTAGAAATAGGGTTTTTATTTCGCTTTAGTTTTTCAAATACTTTTGAATCAACAATATTCCATAAAGCATATTTTGCATTTCCTTCAACAGTAAAAATTCCGAAATGATTTTCTGAACCTGCTGGGTTTCCACCGTCTTTCCATGGCTCATCAAAAGCTTCAAAAAAGAAACATGAAATTCCCTCTTTGTTGGTCCAATCTCTCATGCTGTTGTAAAAAAGAGCTTGTTTGTATTCATCTGAAGCTTTAGAACCGTCATTACCATAAAACCCATCAGAACTTGATGCCCAACCCGTTTCACCAATATGAACAGGCTTACTAGGATTGATACTTTTTACATAGTTTTTAACCGTATTATATTGCGTTTTTGCAAATTCCAATGAACGATTCATAGCTGCATTTACTTTTTCAATATCTGAAAGGGAACTTTCTTCTGTTGGTGTTTTCCAAAAAGCTGGATTATAATGTGAATTATGATAAGGATAAGTATGCATGGAAACGTAGTCAACAGCATTAATTAGAGCTTCTAAATCTTGAGTTTTATAACTGTCATCTGCTCCACCCCATGAGGCAAAATCATCGGAAGAAGTAATCCATAAATCTTGGTTTAATTTTCCTTCTTTTTTCAAATTTTGCAAATGATTAACCCATTTTAAAATCACATTAGGTTGTACATAATAACTGGTTGCCCATTTTACCATAGCTTCATTGCCAACAGCTATAACCTTAACAATATCAGGATATTTATTTGCTAATCGAGTTGCTTCATCGATTTCTATGGCATTTCTCTTACTTTCTTCCTCATGATTGGGTTCTAAATTGGTCCACGCATTTTTGCAATCTATCCAAGCACCTAACATTACATACATTTCAAAGTTTGGATTATCCTTTTTTAATTCAGAAATCGCAATTAAAACGTTTGAGGCATGTGCTAAATGAACGTTGTAGGTACGAATAACTTTAATATTCATAGCTGATAAAATCAGTAAATCTTCTTTTAATTGTGCTATTGAAGGTTGAATATCTCGTGAATTTTTTCGATAACCACCGTAACAGATGGCTTGATAATTTGGATTTCCTAAAATGTCTTTTGCAGTCACTATTTTGGGTTTTGAAGAATTTGTTTTTGTAACATCTTTACAAGAAAAAAAGGTCAATGTCAACAGCAAAAAAGCAATTGATTTTTTAATTTGATGGAATGTAAAGACTATATTTATCATTGTTATTTCAACTCGTTTTCTAAAATATGTACTTCAATATGATTGATTGTTCCTGTTCGTCCAAATACATGTTTGCTGGTTTCCAAATCTAATTGTAAACTTTCTGATTTTGTACTTGTTCCATCATTAAAATGAACTTCTATCGCTTTTTGGTTGGCAATTTTATAAATCACAGGAATTTGACAATACGTAAATGCCAGTGAATTTTCTGCTAATGTTATTGATTTATGTTGAAAGTCAATCGCTATGTAATTAAAGGATTTAGATTCTTTTAAAAACTCATTTTTACGTAACAAACATGGATTAAATACCAAACATCCATTTTTAACAAAAACACCTAACTCGCCAAAACGACTTAAAATATCTTCTTTTACCTGACCTGTCATTCCTGGTTGTTGAGCTCCTTTTCCTGCGGGTGTATGCGAATAAGCATCGGTTGGAAATGCACCGTATAAAGCTGGTGATTTATGTACTCCTATACCTTCGTTAATTTCATAATAATGCTCTAAAAGTCTTCCAATAACTTCTGGTGATTCGTTTTCTTCTACTGCTTTTACGCAACATTCTAAAACTGCTAATTGCAATTTAGAAACCATGTGCCAATAAATAGAACCTAATCCTTCATAACCATAGAAAGTTCCTGAACGACCTGTAAATCCTTTGTGATTGAATACTTCTTCAAAAATGGCTTCTACTTTTTCAGCTTCTTTTACTATCAAATTTTTATATTCGATGTGTTGTTTTAAATCTTCAAAAGCCTTTTTTAAATTACTGACATTATTGAAATTCCCATTAAAATGAAAATCGCCAACGCTATCTTTTTCAATAACTTGTTTATTATTATTTGCAACTAACAATGAAAGTAATTCTGAATTAGCAACCGCTTCTTTGGCAATTGTGTTTTTCTCTAAAAATTTTGGTAATTGCTTGTTTGGGTAAAGTAAATAACTGTATTGATCTTCTCTAAAAAGTTTACTGTTTTTTAAGCCATCTAAAACTTCTAAAGTCTGTTTTGATGTTAAAAAACCTGAACTTAAAACAGCCACTTGACCTTCTAACATTTCGCTTAAAAAAGACACAGAAACAGCATTCTTATTGTCAACTGACATTAAATTATATGCATGATATAACTTATCTTGTCGTTGGTTGGCTTGAATAGAATGTTCTATAAATTCTAAACTTACTTTGGTGAAAGTTTTTAAACCAGCCATTGAATGCGTTCTTTTTTTACCCCAAAAACCACTGTTGTAAATTTGATAACGATAATCAGAAGCTGCTTTTCCTAATTTATCTAAAATTGCTTTTCTAGATTTATCGTCAATAGAGCCCGAAAGCAAATGTTTGTTTTCTAATAATGTTTCTCTAATATTATGATAGAACTCTACCATTTCATTAGAAATTTTGATGTTCTCTAAAGAAGAACTTTCCAATAATTGATCAAAGAATTTTAAAAATCTTCTCAAATAATAAAGTGTAACCATTGAAACTCCGTTTCCAACTAAAGCGTTGTTGGCATCGTTCCATTCTGGTCGTTGAGTATTTAACCAAATTCCGGCTTCTGGAATAAAATTGGACATTTTAGACAATACAGTTGCCAATATTTTTTCTATGAAATTGACGTGATAAATTTCTTTATCGTTGCTATTTAATAAAGCACCGTCAGCTCCAAGTTCTTTTTTTCTATCATTAATAAGTGCTTCCCATTGATGGTTGTAGCCTATGGTATCTTTAGGATTCTTTAAAATATCTTCATAAGACTTTATGGTATAAGGCACAGCTGCGTAAACGAAACATTCTTTTTCAAAGTACGAATGCAGTTTTCCTGGTTGATGTTTTTCAATAAACTCTAAAAACTTTAACAAATAAATAATTTGATGATCACCCCAATAACCAATATATGACCAAGGATTGTCAGGTTCAATAGTTTCCCAATCAAATCCATCTTTAGTTACTCTGTACGGATTGTATCCATCAAAAGTAGAAGCATTTAGAAACTTGTGAATCATGCTATCAATGAAGTTTGGAAAAGAATGCGCCAAAGCTTCCCAATTTTGGAATATATCTCTCCAATTTCCCTCGTAATCTAATATTTTGGAACCATCAATTTCACTTTGTGTGTTGATGGAAAATTTGTTCCACGGACGACTTGGATCACCGTGTCTTCTACTGAATTTTAAGGGTAAATATTCTAAACACAAGCGTTCAAAATCAACATCATTTTGTAGAAAAGCAAATTCATTTAATTCTTCTAAAGTAAAAATTTCTGGTAATTGACTTAAATTTACAGCATTGTGAACTGCTTTATTTGCTTTCTTAATGTAAAGACTAAAATCTAGTTTTTCAATTTGGTAATTATTATCAAAAATACCACCACGCATGATGTTAAAAAGTGTGTTTGAAAAATGTCTGGTATCTCTTAAATTATCAGCAGTTACTTGTAAAGCGTCAGAAGAAGCGTTTAGTTCAATTAGTTTTTGCGTTCCTAATTCGATATCGTTACGAATATCTTCTGCTAAATTTTTATTATTTATGATGGTTTCTGTAAGAGCAATAATGTCAGAATGATCTTGATTTACATTGGCAACCATCATCCACTGCTCTTGATCCTTAGGATTTAGCTCTATTTCCGTATTTAAAAAATAAGCTCCTTTTTCGCCTTTAATATCATTTTCTGCAGCTAAAGATTTTCCATTTCTAAAATTATTTATCTGAAGAGAAGACACCAAATGTTTTGCATTTTTTAATCCTATTGACCAAACCACATTTGCTTTTAGAGCTTCACTTGGTTCGGCTTTATCCACAATTATAGCACTTAAAGCAAAAATTCCTAATCCGCTTTGCTCATGCAATTCACTTCTTTTGTAAGCATCAACTAAGTTGCTAGTAGCATTTTGTAAATCGCTACTTACTCCGAAAGGCATTATGTTTTGAAGTCCATCCAAAAGTGCAATATTATAAAGCCTATCAGAATCATTTAGTATTTCTGATTTTCTAATAAAACCGAATTTATTGCTTGAATTCCATTCGTACCTAAAAGTAAGTTTTAAGTCTTCATTTATTTCTTCAAAAATAATTTTGTTGCCGTAATAGTTTTTGTAAAGATTTCTGGTAATTTTGAATTTATTGGTAAAACGTTCCGAAAAAGGTTCCCAAACTACAACTTCTTCATTAGTATGGATTTGAAAAATAGTTTTACTTCCAGTAATATCGGCAGATTCCGTAATTTTATCATCAGTATAATAAGGAAAAAGGGCAAATTCTGCATTTTTTCTACCTGCTGATAATCCTCCATTACTTGAAATAAACATCCAATGGTTAGCATCACTTACAATACTCATAAAGAAAGGACGCATAGCATCATTATTAGCTATTTTGTAAAACATTTCTCCGTTCATTGAAACTTTATCCATAGTAACTTCTTTTGCGTTTGATAGAGTTTCTTTAGTAGCTAATTGTGTATGGATTTGGCTCATAAAAATTGTATTCTATTTTTGATTTTATGCATTTAATAACTCAATAGACTTTCGTTTGGAAAGCCTATTAAGTATTTGAAATTATTTGTTTGATTTATTATTGATAAACTCTTACGTAATCTACTAACATCTCTTGTGGAAAAGTAGTATCAGAGTTTGGAGAACCTGGTAAATTGCCACCAACAGCCATGTTTAAAATTAAATAAAATGGTCTGTTAAACACCCACTCTCCGGGTACATCAGCAGGAGTTATTTGATTGTATAAAACATCGTCAACATAATAATTGATGTAGTCTTTATCCCATTCAATACCAAAAACATGAAAATCGGTATCAAATCTACTGTTAGTAAGAGTATATTTTTTAGATATTGATTCTAAAGCAGAATAACCAGGACCATGAACTGTTCCAAAAACCGTGGTTGGATTATTACCTAGATATTCCATAATGTCGATTTCACCAGCTTGAGGCCAAGAAACTTGATCAATATTTGCACCTAACATCCAAAAAGCTGGCCATATTCCTTTGCCCCAAGGCAATTTAATTCTAGCTTCAATACGACCGTATTGTTGTTCAAATTTTCCTTTTGTTAAAATTCTTGCCGAAGTATAAGAAGATCCCATGTAGGCTTCGCTTATTGCAGTAATTTTCAACAAACCATTTTCAACTTTAATATTTTCTGGTCGGTCTGTATAATATTGTTCTTCATCATTACCCCAACCGTTACTTCCAGTACCAATATCGTAGGACCAAAAAGCACTATTTAAAACACCATCTGTGTCAAAATTATCTTCCATTACTAATTTAGTTTTGGTGACTACTGTTTGCTTTTCATCTGTGGTACAACTTATTAAAGTGAAAATATAGGCTACAAGTATTATGGATTTTTTATTTGTTATAAAAGATTTCATGTTTTGGTTTTTAATTAATTATGAAAATAAATGTTATCTACATAAATCACAGAACCATCTCCACCTTCTAAAATAAGTTGAGCAAGATGTGATCTACTAGCTAAATTTGGCATTGCAGAAAAAGGAATATCAATAGATATCCAATTTTGTGATACTACAGCTGTTGGAGTATTGGCTGTAAATGTTGTGGAATGTCTTGTGTCATCTCCACCACCAAAAACACCATCGGCACCAAAATCGACAACTAAAACCCTTAATTGTCTTCCAGGTGCAATTGGTCCAGGAATAAAAGCATCTAAATGAACGTGAGTCATAGCAGTAGCATTTACAGTTGGACTACTAAACTCAATTCCTACAAAATTGAAAATGGTGTAATTCAATATATTATCTACCACTCCATTGTTTGAAACAGAAAAATCGTTGGATACCGTAGTTTGCCATGGTTGCCAATAGCCATTGTAGTAATTTACCGGTACATTATTATAAGCATCAGAAAAGATAGAAATCACATTTGCTGGATTCAAAGTTGGTGTTGGAGCGTGAACAAAAGAACCAACGCAATTTATTGTTAGACTTCCAGCTGTAGCTTCATTTTCAAAAGTTGCTGTTATCACAGCAGTCCCAGCGCTTAATGAAGTTACAAGACCTGTATCATCTACAGTAGCTACAGATGTATCTGAAGAACTAAAATCTAGATATGCTGGACTGATAGTAACTGATTGATTAACACCATTAGGCATATTAAATGTGGCAATTACACCATCAACAGAAGAATTTACACCTACAAAAGTTGTTTCAGAGATGTTGTTTCCATTCATAATGGCTACTTGACCATGAGCAATGGTTCCTAATTTTTCAAACTTTAAATCATCAATCCATACAGAATAAGCCATACCATTTGTACCCTGAGTACCAGCTGCATATCTGAACATACCTCTTTCATTCAATAATTTAGATGCATTTGGAATTGGAATAATGTATTTCTTCCAATTTGTTGCCAAGGTTACATTGGTTAATGTTGTTTGATATTTATTATTCATAAAATCTTCACCAAAACCAAATTCACCAATTGTTACCCCTTGTGACGCTTTTGCCCAAAAAGTAAGTGCGTCATATTCAGTTAAGTTTCTACCAGCACCATCCACTCTAAAAATACCACCAGCATAAGCTCCTTCAGTATCATTATCATTTGGAACATCTATTCTGATAGAAGCATTACTGTTGTAACCTTCTGATCTATCCACAGAAAAGGCTGTGAATTTAGAATCTGCATAAGGAAAATAGAAATCGCTCCCCATAGCAACAAAATCATCAGTAAAAATTTCTGGAGTTTTAGGAAAAGTCGCTAATGTTGCTTCTTCCGACAATTCTCTTTCGCAATTGATATTAATAAACATTAGGAATACTAATAACAATGTCTTTTTCAAATAATTAATTTTTTTATTTTTCATTTTTTTCAATTTTTAAAATTATTTTCCAATATTGATATGAATGTAGGTTCTAATTTCCCATTCTGAACCGTTTGGAAACCCAACTGGACTTAAAACTGGAACTGCTGGGAACGTATTTGGTGGTACTGAAGTTGGTGTATATCTAGGAGAATACTGATCTAGTGAACGCCAAATTCCCATAATACCAATTCTTGTATCTGGTAAAATAAACCAACTTGGTTTTCCAACAGATGTTGATATGTCTAATGATGTTTGTAATGGATATGTTAAGTTGAAATCTCTATGATAATCAAAAGGTCCCCAATCGTTAACTTTAACAGAAGTTACAAATTTAACTTTGTTGTAGATTACTCTAACATCTGCACCTGCTCTATTAATAGTTCTATCTGAATCACCATTTGCTTGTCCGTTACCAAAATAAATATTGGCAATCATTCCTAATTCTGGACTAATTTTAGATACAATTCTGGTGTTAGATTCCCATAAATCTTGTGCTGGAGCAGATCTTTCAAAAGCGAATGAAGTACGATTAGCTAGGAAACCAATAGCAGCATCTTGCGTAGTTGGTAAATGACGGAAAACAAAACCTGAACTTATGGCAAATTTTGCATCTTCAACCATATCATTATTCCATTCGTACATCCACGTTCCTGGTGTTGGATCATAAGTCAATAACAATTCACCTCCAACGGTTTCTCTGTTGGCTCTAACTATAAATGGATCATCTAAAATATTTCTTAATCTTCCAGGTGCATTTACACCGTTGGGCATAGCTTCAACTAAAGGTTTTTGCCATAGAAAGTTTGGAGCAATTTGAAAATTAGTACTGGCATTGTATGTAAAACCAGTTAAAAAATTCATTTGATTACCACTTCCACTATCTTTTAATCTCCAACCTGTAAATGTTTGTACATTATCAGCACCTCCATTAGCTACTAAGCCCATAATGGCACCTTGAGTATAAACATTAAATCTTCCTTTTGAGAAAGTGAATTTTGCTTTACCACCCCAATTATCTTTATTATTTACCTTGTCATCATAAATGTTATAATTTCCTGGAGTTGTTTCTTCAGCAAATTGAAAAACTCTACCGTTTAAAGGTTGTCCTCCCCAAATACCTCCTAATTCTACACCAAAAGCACCTAATTGTGTTTTAAAATGTACCGTTGCACGACGAGTTTTAGGTACTGGAAAAGCAATTGAACTTTGTGCTACTGAAGCATTAGCAATATCCTCATGATATACTGCTGTTGCGTCAAAAATACCTATTTTTTTACTATATTTTAATAAGAAAGCTGGATTAGCACCCCACCAAAGTTGTGGACCAAATGCAGCTTTTAAACCACTTAAACTTCTTTTTCCATCAATTTCAAAACCAGAAGTTTCACCATTATATATATCTAAATTAGGACCATAATTTGCTTCAGGATATAAGGCAAAAAAATCTCCTTCATATCCCCAATGATAATGACCTGTTCTAAAAAAACCTCTTAAATCAAAATCTTTAGCATTCCATGAATAAGAAGCATTATACACTTGCACACGATTATTGTCGTTAAGCGTAACTGGTCCATCTGGTGTATTAACAATTTGAGTTCTAGCTCTGTTCTCGTAAAAAATTTCATTGATTGGATTTTCTGCAACCCTTCCAACAACATTTACATTAACATTAGCCTTCATATTTGGAGCAGGATTTCCTTCTACACCAATATAATAAGACTGCATGTGATCAAAGCCTAATTGATTGGGATAAGTAGTACTTCCTGCAGCAGCATTATCAGGAGTAGTTAATAAACTTCCCCCAGTATTAAAAGTTGTGAACTCAGCTCTTAAATTACTTATTTTTAATATATCGCCTTCACTACCACCTAAAGCTGCTTTGTCTGCTCTAGCTCTTAAAACTGCATCCATAAGATTAATATCATTGAAATAGTTGGCAATTGTTTCAGTTGTAGTTCCTGAATCAAAAGGACTCATACGGTGTACTTCTTTAAGTGCATAATAAGCAGCGCGCGGATATAAATCGTATAAACCTCTAGAATTAGTTGGTCCTTTTGCACAAATACCAAACCATTCCTCATTCATGTTATTTTCTCCAGGTGCTAGATCGATAGCATAACCACCGTTAGACCATGAAGCATTATTATCGTGAACCTCAAGGTTTTTTGTTTGACCAAATTTCCACCAACCATCACTAAATTGAAATGTAAAACCTCCAATTGAATTTTGAGATTTACCTAAACCAGCTGCATTTTCATAGATTTCTTTCCAATTCTCTACCATGTAATAGGCTTGAGATTTTTGATCTTCTTGATTTTGAATGGTATTGAAAGCATCAGCACCAAACTCTGTGAACATCAAAGGCTTGTCAAATTCTTTTTTAACTCTAGTAAATGCATCAGTAAAGGAAGCACCTCTATACATATTAACTCCCAGAATATCAATATCTTTACACTCTTTTGCAATAATATCCAAAAATAATAAATCACCGTTACAAATTGCCATTGGATGTGATTTGTCGATAGCCTTCATTTCTACTATGGCTTTATTGAAGATTTTGTACATGGCTTCAGCACGAACGGTAGATTTTCTATCTTCCATAGGAATATCTTCAGTTTCTGCACCATCCCAAAAAAGACCATAATTATTTTCGTTTCCTAGTAAGAACATTAAGACACCTGGGGTATTTTTATATTCAGTTACCATGTTCTTAACTTCTGACAATAATAATTCTTGTGTTCTTGCATCAGCATAATCTGTATTAGGAACCCAAGAACCGTCGATTGTTAAACCATATCTACCAAACGAATGATTCAACATGGTGTAAATACCGTATTTTTCGTAAATATATTTAATCCATTTTGGAGGAACCCCAGTATATTGTCTGATGGAATTTACGCCCATATTTTTAAGAAGCGCCATTTCTGAATCAAGAGCACTAATAATTAAATCGTCAGATTGTTTCCAAAGACTGTAATTGTAGTTTGTGCCTATTGGAAAATAATCCCAATTCATACCATTGATCATAAAGTCTTTTCCATTAACCTTTAATCTATGACCTGAATTATTACTTTCGATTATTACTTTTTCTGTTTGTGAAAACACAGAAGATGAAAAGCAACAAAAGATGAATATCAAAATAATTTTTCTCATACGTAACATTTGTTTTATTTAGTTAATTTTATTTTTTTCTGTTTAATTAAATATCAGTTATAAAATTAATTTAAAATACTAAAGAATAATCAATAAGAACTACAACAAAAAACATACATAATAAATAAAATGCTTTTTTTTTGTCATTTTAATATTAAAAAGCCTTATTTAACAATAAATTATTAGATATAAAAGAACGTAAAAAAATTAAATTATAAGAATCTACAACGTTAATGTTGTAATAATGTATAGGTAAATTTTGTATTTTGTATAGTTAGATGGATAAAATGTATTCTACTAAACCTTGCTCGTGAGGTAAATCCATTTTTTTTCTCAATCGATAACGTTTTATCTCAACACTTCGTACAGAAATATTGATCAATGGAGCTATTTCTTTAGAAGACAAATTCAATCGCAAATAAGCACAAAGACGCAAATCATTAGGTGTTAAACTTGGGTGAAGTTCTTTGACCTTTTTAATAAAATCCTTGTCGGCATTATCAAAAGCTTCTTTAAATACATTCCAAGTATCTTCTTCTTTTACATTTTTTGTAATTGTAGAAATTATAGTTTTAATACTTCTATTAGAGTTGTCTTCTGTAGAACTTTTCAAATCTTCCTTAATGATATTTAAAAGTTCCGTTTTCTTAATTAAATTCATGGTTGATACCGCTAATTCCTTGTTCTTTTTATCAACAGCTAGACTTAGTTGTTCATTTTTAATCTTCATAATTTCTTGTTCGCTTTCCAATTCTTTCAATTCCAATAAAAGATTGTTTTCTGCAATAATTTTCTCATGCTTTTTTTCATGAAAATTATGATATAATTTATTGATATAATAAGCTATAATTAAAAACAAAAATGTATAAAAAATCAAAGCAAAATTGTTTAAATACCAAGCTTTTTTAATCGTGAAACTGTAAGTAGCAATATTCTTTGTAACGGCATTAGTAACTTTAGCCCTTACACTGAAGACATAATCTCCAGAAGATAAATTTTTGAAAACAGAATTGGTTTTAGAACTCCACTCACTCCATTCATTTTGAATACCTTCTAACTTATATTGATATTCAGCATTGATGTATTTATCGTATTCTGGAATGGTAAAATTGAAAATTAGATTGTTATCATCATGATTAAAAACACCTTCTTCAGCAATAGAAGAACTAACTGCCTTTTTATTTAAAACATTTCTAGAAACTCCAGTAATGGAAACCTTATAATTAGTAAACTTAATTTCCTTATTTTTAAGCACATAATAACCGTCTGTAGTACCAATTAAATAAGTTTCACCACTAATTTGATTGATGTTTTCATAACCAGGCATCGAATTGGTTAAGGATGCTGGTATGGGTAAACTATTCTTCTTTAGGTCTTTTGTCATCTTGCCTGAAGAAAAATAATGAATGTAATTTTTGGTAAAAAACCACAAATTATTTGATTTATCAACTACCATTTTGCCCGTAACATATTCATCATTTTCAAATACGTTACTTAAAATTGAATCACGTTCAAATACTTTGCGTTTTACATCGAGTTTAAAAACACCTTTTCTTGAAGCGTAATACAATTGAGAATTATACTTGACAAGACTGGCATTTTTACCTTTCAAAGGTTTTTCATATTCATATAAATTGGAAGCATTTGTTAACTCTTTATTCAATTGAAATCTATAAATCCCTTTATATTCATGACTGACATAAATTTCATTATTTACAATCTCAAAATATCTTGAAGAATAGTCAAAACCTTTTATTTTATTTTTAAAAATCCATTTACCGTTTAAAAATTCTAAGACTGAAATTCCTAAATAGTTCCCTTGAAGAATGATGTTGTTGTTATTTGGTAAAACTTCAAACTTCCATGTTCCTGTTGCACTGTAAATCAATGAAGCTATGTCTTTTTTTATTAGGAAAGTTCCAGAATCATGACCACACAATAAAGTTTTATTATGAATAAATAAAGACCATACTTGTCCTTTTGTACCTTGGACGAAAGTAAAACCTGAATTGGAATTGATGGATTTGTAAAAAAGTCCTTGATTGGTTCCAATGTATAAGTTATCATCATAAATGACGGAGGTATAAACTGTTCCAATCAATCCCGTATTATCCGTATAACTCTTTATGGGCGATTGTAAATTAATGCAATTAATTCCGTTATCTAAACCAATCCATAAATTTTTATCGGCATCTTCAAACAACGACAATACAGTATTGTTATTGAGTCCTTCATTTTGGGTAATTTTATATTTTAATTTACCTTCATTATTCAATATGTAAATACCATTTGAAATCGTTCCCAAGGCAAAATTTCCATCTTGTAAAACTTCCGAACTATAAATACTACTTTGTCTTAATTCATTATCAACATTGGTTATATATTTATTGAATTCGCCATTAAGATAAGAATATACACCTTGTTTTTGAGTAATTAAAAGTAAACCTTCATTGGTGTCAATCAAATTAATGATTTTATTATCCTTTACAATTTGATTGCTTAAATATAGTTTGCTTTTTCCCCTTTCAATTTCGAACAACCCTTCGTTGGTTTGAAAAAAAATACCGTTGGAAGTTTTAAAAGCTTTACTGATTGTAGTTTTAGGATCTATTACAGAAAATTCTTTGGTCTTTGTGTTATAAGCATATATTTTTTGCAAGGATTGAAACAGAACCCAATTATCGTAATTAAAAATACCCCAAAATTGCTCGTCATCAACCAATTGATTTTTGATGTTTTTGCTTAAAGAAAAATATTTTAACTGACCGTTTTTTTGTCTGATCCAGTATCCAAATTCCATGTAAGAACCTGTATATATTTTATCGTCAATACATTTTACAGAACGAATGATGGTTTCATTCGGTGAAGGATACAATGTCCAAGCCGAACCATTGTATTCAAGCAAACCTTCGTTATTAGCAAAAAACATGAAATGATTTTCATCTTGTGAAATCATCCAATTTTGAATTCCTGCCTGATAAGTACTTTGTGTGTATTTAGTTATTGGTGGTAATTCTTGTCCAACCGAAATAAATGAAACTAATAAAAGAAAAAGTCTTACTTGAAATTTGAAATGCATCTTAAAAGATATTAGAGAATTAAAGGTATACAATAAAACTATTATATGAAAATAAATTATAAAAAAAAGACTGTCATTACTGACAGTCTTTGATAAATAGCTTTAATAAAAAGTTATTCTTTTATAAATTTTGTTGATGAAATTTTACCATCTACATTTGTTTTTACTATGTAAATACCTGCATTTAATTCAGATACATCCAAACGAACATTAGTACCAGAAACTTCTTTATTCATTACTTCCTGACCTAATGTATTATAAATTGCTAAACTTTGTACATTTCCAGAAGCTTCTATGTTTAGAACATTTGAAGTTGGATTTGGATAAATCTTAAATGAAGATGTTTCAAAAGAGTTGTTGTTTAATACTGAATTTACACTTAACAAAATGTTATCAACATAAACAAAACCTGCATTATTAACGCTATCTCCAAAAGGACTTACTTTCCATTGAAAAAAGTTTGTAGCTGCAAAACCTATACCTGTAAAATATGACATTGGAATTTCAACCTTTTTCCACTCACCAGTAACCAAAGTTTCTTGTGTACCAATTTCGTAAACATGCTCTGTAACAGCGCCATTATTACTAATCATTACAAATCTAAATCCGTTTGGCAAACCTGGTTGAGCCCAGTAATCAAAAGAAACAAAACCGTAAGTAGTAACATTAGCCATTGCTTCACCTTGTCCCCAACCTGCAATTCCAAAATTAAATTTATATGCCTTGTTTACAGCAGCAGTTTCATCTAAATCTGGTTCTCCAGCCAAAGTACCAAAAGAATAAACTACAGGAAAATTAGTTGTATAGGAATTTGTATCATTATATATACTATACACTTGATTATCTGGCATAGTAGGTATTGGTGCTGGTGAAGCAGGTGTTGGATCAGGAACTGTTGCAACAGCAGTACCTCTAATATTATCTACATAAAAAACTCTACCATCAGGAGTACCAAAATTATTAGTTGTACTGTTCCAATTTAAATAAATTACAAATGCTGTATAAACTCCGTTAGCAATAGTTGTATTATCTAATCCTTGATTAAATGTAAAAGACAAAGTTTCCCAACCCGAACCAGTGTGTGTTGCTGAGGCTGTTGAATCTGGTGCACCTGCTAAACCACCAATAACTTTAGGAGCTATTGTTATCGGTGAAGTAGAATAAACTTCCATTGTCATATTTTTGTTTGTAGTTAATTCTACATTTTGCAATAAACTGATATTTACACCCTGCCAAACTTCACCAGCATTTTGAGTTAACATGGCTACTTGAGATGTTCCAGAAGGATTAGCAGCTAAAACAGCAGATGAACCACCAAATGTTGAAGCTATACCACCAACTTCAAAATCCTGCACTAAGTCTAAAGTAGTTGGATTAGAGCTTGTAGTTTTCCAAAAATATATATTATCTAAATAAATGTCCACTGGCACTGTACTTCCAGGTCCATTAGCTGCAAACTTTAGTTGAAAAACAGAATCCCAAGTCATACCAGTAAAAGCACTTTTAGGAATATCAACACTATACCAAGAACCTTGAGTATGACTTAAAGTTACTAAAATTTCACCAACACCAGTACCGTTATTAATCGGTGATACTTGAACAATTGAAGTTGCAGGGTTTGCATTACACCAAATATCCACATGCAAAAACTCCATAGTTGAAAGATTTTGGGTAAGAATTTCGGTACCTTGATAATTAAAGTTTGTGTAAGCTAAAACTAAATCCGTACCTGTTCCAGTAGGATTGTATGTATTATTGACTGCTCCTGACTGCCCCCATCCGGGATTGTAATTAGTTGCTACGTTAGTGTATGCATCACTGTAAATTGACACCACATTTGTAGCATCAGTAGTTGGTGTTGGAGCATTTGTAGTTGGCTGAGCATATGCCAAACTAAAACCAAACATCAACATAAAAAAAGAAGTAATTTTTTTCATAATATCTATTTTTTTGAGTTAAATATTTTATTATTCCAAATGTATCCTTTAAATAAATGTGATATTAATAATTAGTGATATAGAAACTATACATAGCTTTAAATACTTAAAAACGCTAAAAAAGTCAATAAATAAAAGAAAAACAGCACTTTATAAAAGGCAATCCTTTTCACAAAAGAGCTAGCAAAAATACTATTACAACGGTTTCGTATAGGTAATGTATAGTTTATTTAAGCATATTTTAAAAGTAATTGATCTGTTGAAATACATATAATAGCTTGTTTGTACTTAAAATTAAAAAAAAATAAAAAAAAATGTGAATTGAACCATTAAGATTTTAGAAAATTTATGTTATTCCTTTTCTAAAAATCCCTCTCTTAAGGTTTAATTTATGTAAATTTGCATCTCTTTAGAAAAAGCTATGATTAAAACCGATATTACCAAATTAGAACCAAAGAAAAATATCCTAATAAAAGGTGCACAATTACACAATCTTAAAAACATTGATGTAGCTATTCCTAGAAATAAATTAGTAGTTATAACTGGTTTATCAGGTTCTGGAAAATCGAGCTTAGCTTTTGATACACTTTACGCTGAAGGACAACGAAGATACGTAGAAAGTTTATCATCTTATGCTAGACAGTTTTTAGGTCGTTTAGATAAACCTAAAGTAGATTATATTAAAGGAATTGCTCCAGCGATTGCCATTGAACAGAAAGTAAATACCACAAATGCTCGTTCCACAGTAGGAACTTCAACTGAAATATACGATTACTTAAAACTACTATTTGCTCGAATTGGTAAAACCTTCTCTCCTATTTCTGGAAATGAAGTTAAAAAAGATTCTTTAGCAGATGTTGTAAAATATATTCAAAAATTAGAACAAGATAGCAAATGGCTTTTAATTGCTCCAATTCATCTAGAAGAAGGAAGAGCTTTAGAAGACAAACTTAAAGTTCTTTTACAACAAGGTTTTGCACGAATTTTAGTGGATAACGAAATGATTCGTTTAGATGCTATTGAAGGCATGAATTTAGCTAAAAAAGAAGTTTTATTAATTATTGATAGAATTGTTGTCAAACAAAATGATGAGGAATTCATGAATCGCTTGGCTGATGCCATTCAAACCGCTTTCTTTGAAGGAAAAGGTACTTGTCATTTGCAAGAAGTCAATACGACAAAAAGAGTTGGATTTAGCAATAATTTCGACCTTGACGGAATGAATTTCTTGGAACCAAATATTCATTTATTTAGTTTTAACAATCCTTATGGAGCTTGTCCAACTTGTGAAGGTTATGGAAATGTAATCGGAATTGATAATGATTTAGTAGTTCCAAATACAGCTTTATCAATTTATGAAAATGCCATTTTTCCTTGGAGAGGAGAAAGCATGAGTTGGTATCGTGATCAATTGGTCAACAATTCACATAAATTTGATTTCCCAATTCACAAACCTTATTTCGAACTTTCGGAAGAAAACAAAGCTTTAATTTGGGAAGGCAATAAATACTTTACCGGATTAAATGATTTCTTCACCGAATTAGAAGAGAAAAATTATAAAATTCAAAATCGTGTGATGCTTTCTCGTTATAGAGGAAAAACCAAATGCCATACTTGTAAAGGAAAACGTCTACGATTAGAAGCAACTTACGTAAAAATTGCTGGTAAAAACATTTCAGATTTAGTGGATTTACCTATTTTGAAATTGATAACATTTTTCAAAAAAATAACATTAAACGAATACGATGCTATTGTAGCCAAACGTCTTTTAATAGAAATCAACAGTCGATTAGATTTTTTACATAAAGTTGGATTAAGTTATTTGACTTTAAACCGAAACTCAGCAAGTTTATCAGGTGGAGAATCGCAACGTATTAATTTAGCAACTTCATTAGGAAGTAGTTTAGTAGGTTCCATGTACATTTTAGACGAACCAAGTATTGGATTACATCCAAAAGATACTGAACAATTGATTGAAGTCTTAAAAAACCTTCGTGATTTAGGAAATACAGTAATTGTAGTCGAACACGACGAAGATATAATGAAAGCTGCAGATATGATTATTGATATTGGACCTGAAGCAGGAACAAATGGTGGTTATTTGGTGGCTCAAGGCACTTATGATGAAATTCTAAAAGCGGATTCGTTAACAGCAAAATATTTGAATGGTGAAGAACAAATTGAAGTTCCAAAAAAACGTAGAAAATTTAAAAATCATATTGATATAATTGGAGCTCGCGAAAATAACCTTCAAAATCAAAATTTTACATTTCCTTTAGAATGTCTAACAGTTGTTACCGGAGTTTCTGGAAGTGGAAAAAGTACATTGGTGAAAAAGATATTATTTCCAGCCATCAAAAAGAGTCTAGAAGGAATTAGTGAAAAAGCTGGACAATTTACTGAATTAGCTGGAAGTTATTCGCAAATCAAACATATTGAATACGTAGATCAAAATCCTATTGGTAGAAGTTCACGTTCCAATCCTGTGACATATATCAAAGCTTACGATGATATTCGTGATTTATATTCAAAACAATCGGTTTCAAAATTACGAAATTACCAAGCCAAACATTTCTCTTTCAATGTTGATGGTGGAAGATGTGAAACTTGTAAAGGTGATGGTTCAGTTACTATTGAAATGCAATTCATGGCAGATGTGCATTTGGAATGTGAAACTTGTGGTGGAAAACGTTTCAAAAAAGAAGTTTTAGAAGTCAAATTTGAAGAAAAGAACATTGATGACATTTTAACCATGACCATTGATGATGCTTTAGCTTTCTTTACAAAATATGACCAAAAGAAAATCGTACAAAAATTACAACCTTTACAAGATGTTGGATTAGGTTATGTACAATTAGGACAATCTTCATCAACTCTCTCTGGTGGTGAAGCACAACGTATTAAATTAGCTTCTTTCTTAGTTAAAGGAACAATTAAAGACAAAGCTTTATTCGTTTTTGACGAACCAACAACTGGTTTACATTTTCACGATATTAAAAAACTATTAGCCTCTTTTGAAGCTTTATTAGAAAAAGGGCATTCAATCATCGTAATCGAACACAATTTAGATTTAATCAAATGTGCAGATTACATTATTGACATTGGTCCAGAAGGTGGAGAATTTGGTGGAAAATTAATGGCTTTTGGAACTCCTGAAGAAATTGTAAAAAACAAAAATTCAGTTACTGGGAAGTATTTGAAGGAGAAATTATAAGTATTGTTTCAAATGTTTTCAGGTTTATTTTGTTTCAGATAGTTGAATATAATTTAGTTTTTTAAACAATCTGAAACTAAAAAAACAATCTGAAACAAATTTAACTTTCTAACTTCCAAACACTTAAAACTCATTAACAACTCATTGACAACTGCTTAACGTATTCTGGCACAGCTATTGGATTTAAGTAATCAAACAACAATAAAATTAAAATTGTTGTATTGTTTAACCTTAAATTATAGAAGTCATGAAAAAAATTACACTTTTAGTAGCAAGTTTATTACTTATGAGTAATGCAACTATCGCATCAGAGAAAAATGTATTTATTGGAAACGAAGAAGGTTATCGCTTTATTACAGATTATAGAGATGCTGACCCAATTGTATTCAAAGAGAGAGGAATTGAATTCTTTATCTTTTTAGATGGTCAATTTGATTTTAATACACAACCAACCGTTTCATCAACAAGAGGCCGCACACAAAGTATGAATCGTACTTATGGTGCTCCAGGGGTGCGAACAGTAACAGTTTCAAATTCATTTTATGGTCCAGCATCTGGAGTTCGTGTAGAACATGATAATCAAGGTCGTGTGAGACGTGTAGGAAACGTTTTCATAAACTATGATGCATATGGAAGAGTAAAAAGAGTTGGTTCTGTTTACATGAAATACAACAGTTTTGCGCTGAAACAAGTAGGTGGAATGAAAATTTTCTACAACAGAAGAGGTCAAATTATTGATGTAGTTGGATTTGTAAACAATTTTTCAACAGGAAATACTTACAACTTTGGAGGAAATTCAGGTTATGAAAATCATAATAGTTTCAATAATAACAATAATGAAGATTTTTATTATTACAAAAAAGATGGTAGTAAAGTAAAAATGGATGATTCAGACATTATTGAAATTAAAAAAGACGAAAAAGAGAGAAAAAGATAGTTTGGTTAGTTAGTTTGTTTTAAAAGTCCTGTTAACAAGAATGTTAGCAGGATTTTTTATTTCTTAAATTTATTTAAAACTACATCCACAACTAAATTAATATCATAAGATAATTTAAATTTGTAGCTTAAAAATGTATATACTATAGCAACTAAAACAGATTTTATTAAAATATTGAGAATGGGATGAAACGAAAATTCCCAGAAATAAAATCCTAAAAAACAAACTAATTCTATTCCAAAAGCTATGAGAGTATTCCATGTAAACGGAAATAAATTCATTCGTTTTACCACAAAAAGCAATTTAGCTAAACTGTATAAGGATATGGAAATTAAAGTTGCAAAAGCCGTTCCTTTTAGTCCGTAAAGTGGAATAAAAATCATGTTTAAAACCACCGTTAAAGTCACCAACAAAACTCCTAAAAATAAAACCGTTTTATAATATTTCGAATTGAAAATAATAGCATTATTATTTCCTAATATCAAATCGAAATATTTAGATAAACCAATGGTAAAAACAACAAAAATTCCTCCAGAATATTCTTTAGGTAATAATAAATACAACTGATTAATGTTTACCAAAATGCCTAAAAATATCAAACCACCAATAATTTGTAAGGTAATTGAAGTCTTTTTGTATAAGTCATTTAGCTCATCATGTTTGTTTTCACTCATTAATTTAGCAGTAATTGGATAGGTAATTTGATGCATGGCTCGACTTGGAACAGCTATTACAGTAGCAATAAAAATCGCAACAGAATAATAAGCAATGTTTTCTATCTTAACATAATTATTCAACATAAATTTATCGATTTCTAGAAATAGGTTGGCAATTCCACCAGTTAAAATAATGAACAAACTGTAAGTGATAATCGCTTTTGCATTTGTCGGAATTTTAAATTTAAACGAAGGAAATCTAACTTTATAAGCGTAAATTTTCATGACTAACATGGCAAAGAAATAAATACCCATTAATGAATACAAAAAATCTACAGGAGTTATCCAATTTAAATACACTGCAAAAAGACTGATAGTTACCAGAATTCTTAAGAAGACTTCTTTAATAAAATTTCCTAAAACCGATTGCAAATGGACTTTTACCCAAGCATAAAATATTTCAAAATATCCCATACAAAGTCCAATTACAGGAATTTGCCATACATAATCATAAACAATTGGATTTTCTTCAGATAAGAAAGTCGCCATTTGATGATAGCCAAAATATCCAATCAATGAAAACGGAAGAATCAATAATAAGGGTAAAAAAAGTACAAAAGTTAAAAAAATTGATTTTTCTTCTTCTGTTTTATATTCGTTAAAATATTTGACTAAGGTATTATGAACTCCAAAAGCCATCAAAGGCATCATAATATTGGCTACAGACAAGATATAACCCACCAATCCATAATAGGTATCGCCCAAAAACTGAACGTACATATACAACGTATTTATCGCTCCAATGGCAAAACCAATGTAAGTGATAACGGTGTTTTTTAAAGATTGATTCAGGACGATTCCCATTTTTTGAATTATGAATTATTAATAATTAATTATGAATTATGGGTTATGAGTTTGGCTAAATGTTCGGTTAGTTTTTTTCGGCTATATTTTTGTATACCAATCGCATTAACTTTTAACGTGTTTTCCTTGAATTGATTGTAATACGTCTCTATTTGTGATTTTAAAGCTTCATTCTCTTGATAGGTGAAAAATGTTCCTGTGTTGGTTTCTTTAATGATGTTTTTGAAATCTGCTTGTTCTGGTCCAATGGCTAAAATTGGTCTTTCCGAAACCATATATTCAAATAATTTTCCAGGAATGATGCAATTTGTATCTTCTGAATCAATTTCGATTAACAACAAAACTTGTGTACTTCTTTGTGCTTGTAAAGCTTCATTGTGCGAAACATAACCCAAATGATTTACATAATTTTCTAATCGAAATTCTTTTATAGTTTCCAAAACTTCTTTGCTAACTGCACCAATTAGTTTTAATTGAAAATCGTTTGCAAAGTCTTTATTTTCTTTGATTAATTCTGATAAAGATTTCCATAATATTCTTGGATTTCTTTCTGATAAAAACGAACCAATATGTGCTAATGTAAATTTTGAATCCATTGGTTTTTTGACAACATTTTCAATATCATAACCATTTGTAATGACTTCAATGGGTTTTGAAGTGATTTGTTTAAATTCAGTTTTTGTAGTTGGTGAAGTTACAATTAATTGGTCGCAACTGTTCATGACTTCTTTTTCTAAATCTTTATGCTTTTGAGCTGATTTTTTTGATAATTTCAAAGCTTTATGATAACCAATTGTCGTCCAAGGATCTCGAAAATCAGCAATCCATTGGATATTATTTTGTTTTTTCAAACCTAATCCAATCAAGTGAACACTATGAGGTGGACCAGTTGTAATTATCGTTTCAATATTATTTTCCATAATATATTTTTGAAGAAATTTAATAGATGGTTTTACCCAAAAAATCCGTGCATCTGGAATGAACATATTTCCTCTTATCCACAGCAAGGTTCTTTCTACAAAAGATTGTTTTTTCTTATTTGGTATAATTCCTGAACTGATTTTCTTAGTTTTATTTTTCGATAAAAAAGAAGCAAAGCCATAAGGTTCAAAAATGGGTTGACTTATAATTGTTGCTTTATCTGAAACTTCTTTAACCAAATTCTCATCCAACAAAGGGTAAGTCGGATTTTTTGGAATATAAACAATAGGTTCGATTCCGAAATCAGGTAAATATTTCACAAATTTTAACCAACGCTGTACTCCTGGTCCACCAGCTGGAGGCCAATAATAACTGATGATTAGTATTTGTTTTTTTTGTTTCAGGTTGTTTTGGTTAAAAGTTTAAAAGGTTATTAGGTTAAAAGGGTTTATGATTTAATCTTAAATCAAAAATCGTTATTCTTAAATCGTTAATCGATATTATCTTTCAAGCTGAACTTGTTTCAGCTTCTAAATTATTTTTGAGATGCTGAAATAAATTCAGCATGATAAGATTGTGTTTACTCTTTCTTCTTGCCTCTTTCTTCTTTAGTCTCTAAATATATTCCACCAATCAATAACAACAACATACCAATGGAACTAAACAATACAATCGTACTTCCAGTTTTTACCACTTGTGGTTCAAATTTGAATTCTATTGAGTGATTTCCAGCAGGAACTTCTAAACCTCTTAAAGCATAATTTACTCTATAAATTGGAGTTTCTTTTCCATCTATGGTAGCATTCCAACCCTTTTCATAATACATTTCAGAAAACACTGCTAAACCTTTATTAGAATTATTTGATTTGTATTTTAAATGATTGGGTTTGTATTCTACTAAATCAATTTTAGCTATGGAATCTCTTTGATAATTTTGATTTTTTATAAAACTATTAAACTCATTCTGACTTAAAGAACCAACATAACTATTAATATTTGATTGAACTACTGCTTCATCTTTAGATCTTAAACTATCTAAAGCTTTCATTTCTTCGTCAGCTGTTTTTACTACTTTCAATTTTTTAATAAACCAAGCGTTACCATTTGCATCTGGATTTAATAAAGCAACATCTTCCCCTTGATCATTAGTTTGTATGATATATTTGGTATTCAACATATTATACACTTGAAGGTTGTTTTTTGCAATTTGATAATCAAACATCTGTTGCATTCTTCTAGGCTTCACAGCACTGTAGCCTCCAAGCGATTTATGGAAATAAGAACTTCTGGCGCTACTCATGTTTCCTGCAGCTTCAAAAACCCTAAAATGTGTTGTGTCCTCTAAAATATTTCGATCGGCTTCTGTCATTTGGAAAGGCATATCGACTTCTCGTTTTGATTTAAAATTGTCTTTATTTACATAATTTTTGTCGGTAAAAAACAAGTCTAAAACCATTACCAAACCAACAAGAATAAGAGTAGTTTTATGAGAAAGTATATTTTTTATTCCTAAATACATTACTCCAAAAACTACGGATAAATAGCCTAAAGCTCGTAAAATGTCATTGACAAATAAAGAGGCTCGGTCTTCTTTTAAAACACGAACAAAGTCAGCTCCATAAGCCTCTGAAAAATAGCCATCCGAACCTCCAGTGAAATCAAAACTTCCTTTGAATAAAAATAAAGAAACTAAAATTCCTCCAACAAGAGCTGATGATTTCCATAATGAATTCCATTTTTTTGAATCATCTGCTTTAAAATATCCATACAATCCCAAAACAGCTAAAACAGGTAAGCATAATTCTAAAATTACTTGAATGGAAGATACTGCTCTAAATTTATTGTACAAAGGAACATAGTTGATGAAAAAATCGGTTAAAAGCGAGAAGTTTTTTCCCCATGAAAGCATTAAAGAAACTAAAACACCTGTAATTAGTACATATTTTATTTTTCGTTTTTCTACAAATAAAGATAAAATTGCTAGAAAGAAAACAATAATTCCAACATAAGCTGGTGCAGCAACAATAGGTTGTTCTCCCCAATATGCGGGCATTTCTGAAACTGCTTCTGCTGCTTGTTCGGGACTAGCACCTTTGTTTAAAATGAACTGATACATCTCAGAATCTTGTCCTAAATCTTCTCCATTAGATCCACCAAAAAGTCTTGGTGCTATTAAATTTAAACTTTCTGCAATTCCGTAACTGTATTCTGTAATATAATCATAACTCATGGCATTAGTTGATACTTTTTTGGAACCATCCGGCTCAAAAGTCAATTCACTTTCTCCACGAGTAGAAAATTTTGCATATTCTGAGGTGGCTAATAAAGCAGTTGCATTGGTACCTACAGCTAAAACTCCAGCAATTACAAATACTCCTAACACTTTTGCAAAACCTTTAAAATCTTTTTCTTTAATGAAATTAACCAAATAATAAATGGAAACGATTAAAAGCAATAACAACAAATAATAAGTCATTTGGAAGTGATTGGCATTGATTTCTAAAGCAGCAGCAATCATGGTAAGCAATCCACCTACAACGTATTTTTTTCTAAAAACCAAAAGAACTCCTGCTAAAACCATTGGCATGTAAGCTATGGCATGTGCTTTTGCATTGTGACCAACTCCTAAAATTATGATCAAGTATGTTGAAAACCCAAAAGCTAAAGCTCCAAAAAAGGCTTTTAGAGGATCTATTTTTAAAACCATTAACAAAATATAAAATCCTAAGAAGTATAAAAATAAATAATCGGCTGGTCTCGGTAAAAATCTTAAAACATCATCTAAACCTCCAACAAAATCATGGGGATATTTTGCTCCTAATTGATAAGTGGGCATGCCACCAAAAGCACTATTCGTCCAAAAAGGTTCTTGTTTTTCTTCCGCTCTAAAATCGTTTTGCTCTTTTGCCATACCCGTAAATTGAACAATATCGGATTGGTATATTTTTTGTCCTTTTAATATTGGATAAAAATAAAATACAGCTACTAATACAAAACCTAAAACGGCCATTAAATGCGGTAAAAACTTCTGAAGATTTTTCATAAATAATCTATAAAATAATATTTGTGCTAAAGTAAATAAAAAAAGGATATTGTTAAAATATCCTTTCTAGTAAACTTATATTTGAGGTTAATCTACTTCTTCGTAATCAATATATTCACCCACTTTCTTTTTTTCTTTAGGAAAAGAAGCTTCTTGTTTTGAAGAGTTTGTATTAGATTGATAGTTTGCTTGTTGCTGATTCATCTGATCTTCAACTTTTTGTTTGACTTTATTCAAAGCCTTTTGTACTAAAATAGGTGCAAAAATTCTAACAAAAAATTTAAATAAATAATAAACTAATATTATTATTGCTAACGTTCTTAGAAAGGAATAAAAATTTGCTTCTGCCAAGGGTATCATAATTTAAAATTCAAAAATACTACTATTAGTTACAAAAACATATTTTTTGTTTCTTAAAATTATTATAAATTAACTACTTTTGAAAAACCAATACTATAAATACGAAATCGCAATAAGAACA
Source organism: Flavobacterium sp. (assembly GCF_965657075.1). Taxonomy (GTDB): domain Bacteria; phylum Bacteroidota; class Bacteroidia; order Flavobacteriales; family Flavobacteriaceae; genus Flavobacterium. The sequence continues at coordinate 34,984 of NZ_CBFHMV010000002.1, read as the reverse complement.
CGTTGTTATAAACAAATAAAGCAGTTTAAAAACGATATCATAAAAAGACCTCTCACCAATGAATTATATAAACATAAAACCAAGGCTATTAGTTTTCTTACTCCTTACTTCTTTGGCAACTGTTAAAAGTTTTTCGCAGCATACTGATGTTATTAACTCCAACAGACCAGGAAAATCCATGATGGCTTTTTCTGTCGGTAAATCGGTTATTCAAGTTGAAACTGGAATTTTTGGAATAAAAGAAGAACACAGTTTATTGGGTTATAATGCCAACGGTTTTGGATTAGATTTTACTGCAAGATGGGGTGTTTTTAAAGAAGAATTAGAGGTTGTTGCTGAACTACAATATCAAAATGACACTTACCAAAGTCCTATTAGAAATTATGATAGAAGTGCCTTAAGAACTACTGTTTTTGGTGCCAAATATTTACTTTACGATCCCTACAAATATTATGTTGAAAAAGTCAACATCAAAAGTTGGAAAGCCAATCAAAAATTCAAATGGAGACAATTAATTCCGGCCGTTTCTGTATTTGTTGGAGCAAATATTAACTTTTCTGATAATCCTTTTAATTATAATTCAAGACTTGTTGAAGAAAAAATAAGTCCAAAAATATTAGTCGCAACGCAAAATACTTTTGGAACAAGGTGGGTTTTAGTAACCAATTTGATTTATGATAAATTTACATCTGATTACAAAAATCTAGGTGGTATTGTTACCTTAACTCATGGAATTAATCAAAAATGGTCGGCTTTTCTTGAAGCCCAAGCTTATAGCGGTAATTTATACAGTGATGGCGTTTTTAGAGTTGGCGGCGCCTATCTTCTTAATAAAAGCATGCAAATTGATGCCTCGTTTTCAAAAAATATCAAAGACACACCTGCTCTGACTTACGGAGGAATAGGTTTCTCTTGGAGATTTGAAAAAAACTATAAAGATGTACTTATCAAAACACCTGAAAACTATAAAAAAGACAAAGCCAATAAAAGTGCTAAGGGTGGAAAAGATAAAGAAGCTAAAGAATTACCTACAAAAGAAGAATAAATGATTGAAATAAAACAAGCTATTACCCCAAAAGAACTCAAACTGTTTGTTCAATTTTCTTTTGATTTATATAAAAATCATCCTTATTGGGTGCCCCCATTAAAAGCTGACGAATTAGAAACATTTGATAAAGATAAAAATCCAGCATTTGAAACAGCCGAAGCTTATTTTTATTTGGCCTATAAAAACAATAAAATAGTAGGCAAAATTGCTGCCATCATCAATTGGAATGAAGTCAATCTTCAAAACAAGAAAAAAGTCCGTTTTGGTTGGTGGGATGTTATTGATGATTTAGAAGTTACAAAAGCCTTACTCAACAAGGTGGAAGAATTAGGGAAAAAACACAAACTAGAACATATTGAAGGTCCTATGGGATTTTCAAATTTAGATAAAGTTGGTGTTATGACAGAAGGTTTTGATACAATTGGTTCGATGATAACTTGGTATAATTTTCCTTATTACAAAGATCATTTGGTGCATTTGGGCTATGAAATTGAAAAAGAATATGTTGAAAACAGAATGCTTTTTAAAAACATCAAGCCCGAATTTTTTTATAAAGCACAAGAATTAATTAAAAGAAGGTACGAATTGAAACCTCTAAACTTCACCAAAACCAAAGATTTAATGCCTTATGTAGATAAGATGTTTGATCTTTTTAATGATTCTTATGCCAGTTTATCTTCATTTGTAGCCATAACTGATATTCAAAAAGAATACTTCAAGAAAAAATACATCAGTTTTATTAATCCTGAATACATCAAGTTTGTTGTGGATAAAAATCAAGAAATGGTTGCCTTTGGAATTGTGATGCCAAGTTTTGGAAAAGCATTACAAAAAGCGAATGGAAAACTATTCCCTTTCGGTATATTTCATTTATTAAAAGCCAAAAAAGAAAGTAAAGAAGTATTATTTTATCTAATTGGTGTAAAACCTGACTATCAAAGCAAAGGAGTAACCGCTATATTATTTAATGAATTTCACGAGAATTTTACCAAAAAAGGAATTGAAGTTTGCGTTAGAACTCCCGAATTAGAGGATAATATAGCCATTCAACAAATTTGGAAACATTTTCAACCGGAAATATTTAGAAGAAGAAAAACCTACATCAAAAAACTATAAATGAAGAAGTTTACTTTGAAATTAATCCTGATTTTTTTAACAGTCGTAGTTCTATTTACGGTCATTATTTTACGTACAAGCTATAAAAATCATAAAAAAAGAGAAGCCAACAAAACATACAATGAGTTAAAGTATGAACTAGAAAACGCTGCCAGTAATAAAAAAATAGATTTTCAACTTTTTGGGAGCTTTTATGAAAAATATTCTAGTTGTGCTGATGAATTGTCGGAAGATCAAAAACGTGAATTATTACAATTAAGAGATAGTGTAATGAAAAAATCCAAAACTTCTATTAATGATAAAAACTTAGATAATTAAAGTATATTTACTACTCTTAAATTTGTCAATTCAAAGCACAAAAAAACCCATTAATTCTGCATTAATGGGTTTTTTGATATATTTCTGAATTCTAAATTCTGACTTCTAAATTCACTAAGCGTCTAAGTCAACTTTAGTAGCTTCAGCAATTTGTTTGTAAGTACCATTTACTAATTTCTCTCTAATGGCATCAAAAGCATTTAAAGTAATTTCAATATCTTCTAACGTATGAGAAGCTGTTGGAATCATTCTCAATAATATAATCCCTTTTGGAATAACCGGATAAACTACAATAGATAAGAAAATATTATAATTTTCTCTCAAATCATTTACCATAACCATTGCTTCCGGAATTGAACCTTCTAAATAAACTGGAGTTACACAAGTGTTGGTATCACCAATATTAAATCCTTTTTCTTTCAATCCATTTTGTAACGCATTTACATTTACCCATAATTTATCTTTTAAACCTGGATTATCACGTAATAATTGCAAACGTTTCAAAGCTCCAACAGTCTGAATCATCGGTAATGATTTTGCAAACATTTGCGAACGTAAATTATATTTTAAATAATCAATAATATCTTTGTCAGCTGCTAAAAAAGCACCGATACTTGCCATAGATTTAGCAAAAGTTGAAAAATAAACATCAATTCCATCTTGACATCCTTGTTCCTCACCTGCTCCAGCACCTGTTTTACCTAATGTACCAAAACCATGTGCATCATCAACCAACAAACGGAAATTGTACTTTTCTTTCATAGCCACAATTTCTTTCAACTTACCTTGTTGACCACGCATTCCAAAAACACCTTCAGTAATGAATAGAATTCCTCCACCTGTTTCAGTTGCCATTTTTGTAGCACGTTGCAAGTTTTTTTCCATACTTTCCAAGTCGTTGTGCTTGTAAGTAAAACGTTTTCCCATATGTAAACGCACACCGTCAATGATACAAGCATGAGCATCTACATCATAAACAATAATATCATTTTTAGTAACCAAAGCGTCAATACACGACATAATTCCTTGATAACCAAAATTTAATAAATATGCTGATTCTTTTTTAACAAAAGCAGCCAATTCGTTTTCTAATTGCTCGTGCATGTCCGTATGACCACTCATCATACGCGCACCCATTGGATAAGCAGCACCATATTGAAGTGCAGCATCAGCATCTGCTTTTCTTACTTCTGGATCATTAGCTAAACCTAAATAGTCGTTTATAGACCAGTTCAGTACTTCTTTACCTTTAAAAGTCATTCTTGGACCCAATTCTCCTTCCAATTTAGGAAAAACGAAATAACCTTCAGCTTGTGAAGCCCATTTTCCTAATGGACCTTTATTATCTTGTATTCTTGCAAATAAATCTTTTACCATAATATCTTAAAATATAGTTTTAAAAACGGTGCAAAAATACAAATAAAAAAAAGATTATAATAATTTATTTTTGGGAGTTTGCAAAACAGGACAAACGGTACTTAAAATCACTAACTGTTTGTTTTGCAACGTGCTGTCCACTATATCTTTTGCAGTTTGCTTTTTTTAAATAAAAAATCAAACCACAAAAGGATGCCGTTCCCATCACTAACTCGAAAAAAAGTTCAGAAAATTATAGAATTAATAAATAATGAACGTATATTTGCACCGAACGACACAGCAATGTGGTTACACGTTCATCATAAAAGTCGATCGCTCCAGGTCGGCTTTTGTACTTTTTAGGAAATTCCAAAACTAAAAAATTCCAAGTTCAAATACTTTTGAAACAACCTGAAACCAAAAAAGAAATGAAATTAGTTTTCGCATCCAACAATCCAAATAAAATTAAAGAAATTCAGCAAATGCTTCCTGAATCTATTACTATTTTGAGTTTAGAAGATATTGGTTGTACAGAAGATATTCCTGAAACAGCTGATACTATTGAAGGAAATGCGATTTTAAAAGCCAATTACGTCACCGAAAAATACGGTTATGATTGTTTTGCAGATGATACTGGTTTAGAAGTTGATGCTTTGAATGGTGAACCTGGAGTTTATTCAGCCAGATATGCAGGAGAACAAAAAGATGCTAATGACAACATGGATAAATTACTTTCAAATTTGGAAAACAAATTCAATAGAAAAGCGCAATTTAAAACCGTTATTGCATTAAACATTAATGAAAAACAACATCTTTTTACAGGAATCGTAAAAGGAAACATCATAAAAGAAAAAATCGGAACCAAAGGTTTTGGTTACGACCCAATTTTTGTAGCAGAAAATGACACTCGCACCTTTGCTCAATTATCTTTAGAAGAAAAAGCTATCATAAGTCACAGAGGATTAGCCGTTAAGCAATTAATTGAATATTTACTAAATATTTAATCTTTTTTTTGATAAAAAGCCAATAAAAGATACGTAAACTAAAATTGTATTTTACAACTTATTGAAAATCAATTACAAAGAAATTAGTTTATCCGATTTATAAAGCCTACCTTTGCACCCAATTTAAAATACTTTATGAATAAATTTGAACAATTAGGTCTGAATGAATCGTTACTGCTGGCGATCAAGGATCTAGGATTTGAGAATCCGTCAGAAGTGCAAGAAAAAGCGATTCCAGTACTATTGGAACAAAACACAGACTTAGTCGCATTAGCACAAACAGGAACAGGGAAAACAGCAGCATTTGGTTTTCCGCTAATTCAAAAAATAAATGTTGAAGACAGAAGCACTCAAGCTTTAATCTTATCTCCAACTCGTGAACTTTGTTTACAAATTACCAACGAAATTAAACTGTATTCAAAATACATCAAAGGTTTAAACACGGTTGCAATTTATGGTGGTGCGAGCATTACAGAACAAGCTAGAGAAATTAAACGTGGTGCACAAGTAATTGTAGCAACACCTGGTAGAATGCAAGACATGATTAATCGTGGATTGGTAAACATTAAAGACATAAATATTTGTGTTTTGGATGAAGCTGATGAAATGTTAAACATGGGTTTCTATGAGGATATTGTTTCCATATTATCGGATACACCAGAAGACAAAAACACTTGGTTATTTTCTGCAACAATGCCTGCTGAAGTAGCTCGTATTGCTAAAAAATTCATGAACAATCCAGCTGAAGTTACTGTTGGAAGTAAAAATTCTGGTTCAAAAACCGTTTCTCATGAGTTTTATTTAGTAAATGCTCGTGACAGATACGAAGCCTTAAAGCGTTTAGCAGATGCTAATCCAGATATTTTCTCAGTAGTTTTTTGTAGAACAAAACGTGATACACAATCTGTTGCAGAAAAATTAATTGAAGACGGTTATAGTGCTGCAGCTCTACACGGAGATTTATCCCAAGCACAACGTGATGGTGTAATGAAATCTTTTAGAGGAAGACAAATTCAAATGTTAGTAGCTACAGATGTTGCTGCACGTGGAATTGACGTAGATGATATTACTCACGTAGTAAATTATCAATTACCTGATGAAATTGAAACGTACAACCACCGTTCAGGAAGAACTGGTCGTGCTGGAAAAACGGGTACATCAATCGTAATTATCACGAAAAGTGAGTTGCGTAAAATTTCTTCAATCGAGAGAATTATCCAACAAAAATTTGAAGAGAAAACAATTCCTTCAGGTATAGAAATTTGTGAAATTCAATTATTACACTTAGCTAATAAGATAAAAGATACAGAAGTTGATCATGAAATTGACAACTACTTACCTGCTATTAATGATGTTTTATCCGATTTAGACAAAGACGAATTAATTAAAAAAATAGTTTCTGTAGAATTTAATAGATTTTTAGAATATTACAAAAAGAAACGTGATTTATCAGGTTCTGGAGAAAGAAGTGAAAGAAGCAGTTCTGAACCGAGAGACTTCAAGGCTGGTGATGCTGTTAGATATTTTATCAACATTGGATCGAGAGATGATTTTGACTGGATGCAGTTAAAAGATTTCTTAAAAGACACTTTAGACTTAGGTCGTGATGACGTTTTCAAAGTAGATGTAAAAGAAGGATTTTCATTCTTCAATACAGATGCTGAACACATGGAAAAAGTGATGTCAGTAATCAATGGTTACGACATGAATGGAAGAAGAATCAACGTTGAAATTTCAAAAAATGATGGCGGTTCTAGAAACTCTGGAAGAAGAGATCACAACGGAAGAAGTGGCGGCGGAAGAAGTTCTGGTGGTGGATTTAGAGGCAGTCGTGATAGCGGAAGCCGCGATTCTGGAAGCAGAAGTTTCACAAAAAGAGATGGTGCTGCTCCAAGTGGTGAAAGAAGAAGAAGCTCTTCATCAGATGCTCCAAGAAGAGAAAGAAGAAGCTCCGAAGGAGAATCTAGAGGTTTTTTTGAAAAAGCAAAACGCTCAAGAAGAAGCGAATAAATAGTTAAATTTTATTAAAAAACTGCAAAATATCTCTTGTAGATTTGTATTTTTACAATCTATTCCTAAGAAATGAGATATTTTGTAGTTTTTTTATTTATGCTAACTTTTAACTTAAGTTTTACTCAAACTGAAGTTAAAAAAGACACCTTAGTGCCTGTTGCTAAAATTAAAGGGGTTGTTCTGAATGAAGAAACTTCTTTTCCCTTAGGAAATGTTCATGTCATAAATACTACAAAAATCAAGGGTGTTGTATCTAATAATGATGGATCTTTTGAAATTGAAGGAACAGTTAATGATACCATCATGTTTACTTATATCGGATTTGAGACTGTGAAAACAATTGTAACTAATGATTGGGTTAAAAGAGGTGATACGAAAGTTAAAATGACTGAAAAAATCTACATTTTAGATGAAATAACCGTTTCGCAATACAATTTAACAGGTTATTTAGAAGTAGATACCAAACTAATTCCTGTAAACGAAAATTACATTGCCAATATAGCTGGTTTAAAGTTATTGTATGAAGTTGGAGAAAAATCTCCTTCAGCAATGAGTAGAGTTTTAGGTTCTATTTTAAATCCAGTGGACTTTCTTTACAATACTTTTAGCAAAAAAACAAAGCAAATGAAAAAGCTAAAAGAAATGAAGGCTAATGATGACATTAGAGCTCTTTTATCCACAAAATTTGACAGAGAAGCATTGGCATCATTATTAGAAATTAGCAAAGAAGATATTCCCCAAATATTGGAAAAATGTAATTATTCTGAATCATTTATCAAATCAGCCAACGATTTACAAGTTTTAGATGCTATAAATGGTTGCTATGAAGAATATAAGGCATTAAAAAGAAATTAAACTTTAAACCTGCTTTCAACGTTTTCAATATCACGAATAGTTTTTCGTGTCCAATCCAAGCGTTTTTCTAAAATTTCTGATGCACTGAGTTGCCATTCAATATCCGAATTTCTTAATCTATTGGTAATATCTTGAATTATAATTGCAGCTGAAACAGAAATATTCAAACTCTCAGTAAAACCAACCATCGGAATTTTTAAATAACCATCAGCCTGATTAATTACCTCATCAGATAAGCCTTCTTTTTCCGTTCCAAAAAACAAAGCAGAAGGTTTAGTAATATCAAAATTTTCTATCGTACAAGAATCGTTATGAGGTGTTGTAGCGATAATTTGATAGCCTTTTTCTCTTAAATTATCCATACAAACCTGACTTGATGAATGTTCAATAATATCAACCCATTTTTGAGCTCCCATGGCTATTTGTTTGTCAATTGACTTACCGTATTTTTGCTCAATAATATTTAATTCTTGGATACCAAAAACTTCACAACTTCGCATTACAGCACTTGTATTATGCATTTGATAAACATCTTCAACAGCAATTGTAAAATGCTTTGTTCTAAACTTTAAAACTTCTATGAAGCGTTGTTTTCTATTCTCAGAAATAAAACCTTCTAAGTAGTGTAATAATTCGTCATTTTCCATCTGTTCAAAGATAAAAAAATAAGATTTATATCAAAACTAAAAAAAAACGCCAGCCCAATATGCCGAAACATAATTGAACTGACGAAAACAAAACAAAATATTCACACCAAAAAACGGCATATTAAAAAGTATATGTCACTTTTAGTCTACTGAAAAATGGTGTACCTGGAGTGAAATGAATTTCTTCAACGGATTGAGGTTCGTTTTGCAACCTTGATTCCGTTAAAAATTGAGTCTCATTCCACTCTGCATTAAAAATATTTTCGATAACTAACCCAATATTTAATCTGCTTATTTTATAATTTAAGTTTAAATCTGAAACAAAATAACCTTTTGCAACTACAGAGTTATCTTCATTGGCTGCTCTGTCGCCTAAATATCTGTATTTGATTGCTGCAGAAAATCTTTTGTAATCTTTTAATGTTATTCCTCCTGTCGATGAAAATTTTGGTGCTAAAGGGATGAATTCTTCAAAATCAGTTCCAGTTCTAGCATGTGAATAATTTCCATCAAAATCAATAAAAACATAGTCACTTAATTGATATCTAAATCCTAAATCTAAACCATATCTTCTAGATTTTCCTGAAGCTTCCACTACTCCTTCATCACCCACATAAACAAATTCTTGTTGCGAATGTAAAGTCCATAAAGCAGTTTGTATAAACAAGTTTGAAATTGGCTTAAAAACTGCTCCAACATCTGCACCAAAAACACCAGGAACCATATCTTTATTTTGCTGTAATACTACTCTAGAATCGTTAGAGTGAAATCCAAAACCTGTTTTTACGAAATATTCTACAGCATTATTTTGAGCATAAATGAAATTTAGTTTTGGAGAAAACTTTAAAACATCTGCATTTAAATTAGCATATAAAGTAGCCAATTGATCTTGATAATTGAATTTAAAATAATCCAATCTAAAGGCAGGAGCTACTTTTAATTTTCCAAATTTAAATTCGGAGTTAAAATAACCGTACATGTTTATTTCATCTACATTACCAAGTTGAATTTGTTCTAAATTAGTTTTGCGATTTAAAGTTCGAGACAATTCAATATCTGAGATGTTATCAGCTCTAAAACCAACACCAGATTGTAAGGCCAAATCAAATGTTTTAAAATATATTTTTTTATTTAATTCAGAAGAACCTCCATACAAATTGCGACTTTCCGTTTGTTTAATTTGGTCACCATTTACAGGATCATTTAAGAAAAATGTAAAATTTGAAAACAAAGTAAAATCGTAATTAGAATAAAACACATTCGATTTTATATACGTGAAATCATCTATTATTTTTTCCGATGAAGCTATAACATTGGTTCTTGATGTATATCCGCCTTCTGTATCGTCTACAGCACCAAAACGAGAAATGGAACCATTTTGAACTAAACGATTGGGTATTTGACCAGAAGCATCCCATTTACTTGAAAATCTTGAAGCTTGAATGGTAAATTTAGAGGTATTTGAAACTTGATTGGAATATTTACCAAATAAATTCAAACGATTAAAATTTTGAGGTGAATCAAATGGTCCATCGGTTGAAATATATTCAGTAGCTATGTATGCACTTTCCCTTTTATTAGCTTCTAACAAATTGAACATACTCATCAATCTTTTCGTGTTAAACTGACCAAAATCAACCGATATCTTATTATTGTCTAATTTATCAATGGTGCTGAATGCGACATAACCCGCAGTAGCAAAATTTCCTTTATTGGCTTTGTATGGCCCTTTATCAAAATCGATTTTACTGATAGTTTCTGGAATTATAAAATGTAAATCTGAATAACCTTGACCATGTGCATGAGATACATTATTAATAGGCATTCCATCAACACTTAGCGCAATATCCGTTCCATGATCTACATCAAAACCTCTAAGGAAAATTTGTTCTGCTTTTCCACCACCAGCATGCTGTCCGATAAATAAACCAGGAACTTTTCGTAAAATTTCTTGAGAAGAATTTACAGGATTGGTTAACAAGTCAATTTTAGCAACAGTACTGCTTGTATTTAAAGAACCATTTAAAACAATTTGATCTAATTGTATAGACTTAGATTGTAAGATGATTTCAATTTTTTCGATATTTACAACAGTAAATTCTTGTGTTTGATAACCTAATTTGTAACATTTTAAAACATCATTAACTTTAGTGTTATTCAATACAAATTCACCAAACTCATTGGTATGAGAATGTGTCTGAGAATTAGTATTAAACAAATAAACATCATTTAAACATACCGAAAATTCATCTAACACCTTTCCCTTAACTACTTGTGCCGAAGAGAGAAAACTAAACAACACAAATGATAATAAATAATATATTTTCATTATGTATTACAGTTTTAGTATTTCTTTTTCGGTCACTGGTCCTAATTCATACACACTTGCTAATAATTCCTTTTTTATCTCAGGATGTTTATCTAATATATTATTGGCTTTTAAAATTTTAGCATTATGAAACATAATTGAAGGTTCAAAAGACTTATTGATTGTATGCATTTGAGCCACTTCAAGAGCTTTTTTGAAGTCGCCTTTTTTGTAATAACTCCAAGCTAATAAATCATACGATTCAGGTGTTGGGCGATTTTCAATTTCTTTTTCAGAAATTTTTATGGCTTCATCTATTTGAATAGGATTTTCAGACATAAGTAAAACATTGTATTTGTTGTACATATCTCCATAGTCATTAGATGCTAAAACCTTTTTGTATTTTTTGATTGCATTATCTTTTTCAGAAAGATTATTCTGATATTCTGCAATTTCTGCTTTCAATAAAAATAAGTCAGGAACTTTATGTTTAGCTTCCAACACTTTAACTATTTCCATAGCTTTTTCTGTATTTCTTTCATGTGAGAAAGCGATCCAAGCAATTCCCTTTAGGGCATAAGAATTGTTATTATCTATTTCTAAAGTTTTTAAATAATGGGTATAGGAATCTTGAATTCTTCCGGCATGACCATAAAAATCAGCAATATTAGAATAAACCCAAACCTTTAACGCTTCATTTTTATCGTCTTCGGCAATTGTTTTTGCTTTTTCCATTAATGTAATGGCATCATCTAATTGTCCTTTGTGATCGTTCCATTTTGCAGCTCTAATCAAATAATCAAAGTCTTTAAGATTTTTTATTTTATTTAAACTTTTATAAGCTAAATCATAGTTACCCAATTCCATATGGACATCAAAAAGCATTTTTTCGGTTTCCATTTTCTTTTCTCCCAATTCGTAGGCTTTTTCTAACTTGCTCAAGGCCTCTTTAAAACGATGTTGGCTGATGTAATTTTTTGCAATAGCTCTTAAAACTCCTGAGTTTTGTTCAAATAATTGTTTGTTTGCTTCTAAAAAAAGCTCTTCAGCAATGTAAAGGTCATTGATGTTTCCAGCCACTTCAAAAAGAAGAGAAAATTGATTGGCTAATTTTATTAAAAATGTAGGTTGATTTGGAGAAGCATTATCTTTGGATTGCCAAAATTGAATTTCTTTTTCAATTTCACTGATTTTATGAGATTCTAAAACCATCAAATAACTTTGATAATCGTCTCTGTTGGTTATATCATTATTTGGATTTGAATTACAACTTAGTAGTAAAGCTGAAAATAATAATCCTAAAATAAATTTTAATGATTTATTAGTTTTCATATTATTGTTTTGTTTTTGTTTTTGTTTTTGTTTTTAAAAAAAGAGTGCATACTCGACACACTCTTTTTTCTGAATTTTATACTACCATGGAGTAGCTAAATAAGGAAATGAATTTAAAAATGGCTTATCGTTAGAATTAACATTATCGTTCGTTAATTGAGGATTTGAGCCACCTGTAGGTCCACCAAAGATTAATAACAATTCAACATTGATAACATCATCTGCTAAATTTCTACCTGTTAAAACATTTTGACCGTCAAAAAATGTGGTTGTTCCAGTGGTAGAAACACCTAAAACGTCAGTTGCTAAAACTCCTGTGAAAGTTGCAGCATCTAAACCTAATGCATTTGTTGTGTAATTAGGATTTAAAGCTAATAGTTTAGTTTGAAATGCCGATTGATATGTAGCTCCCATAGTTGAAGGAGTCGTGGTGTTGAAGGCATCTTTTTGACCTGCATTAACAAATACTGTATTAATTGCTGGTCTACCCATTTGATCTTGTTGTGTGAATGTACCACTAAAATCGGGAGCAGTTATCATGTTATTGTCGTCATCTGTACAACTTACTAAAAATGTTGCGGATAATATGGCAATAATTGCGAATTTATTTTTTATTGATTTCATTTTTCTGAATTTAAAATATTGATATTATTGTTTCTTTTTAGTTTCAACCCAAGTATTAAGTGTTCCTGAACCACCTAAAGCAGACTTTGGTACTTCAACTACGATTGACATTACATTACTCCCAGCAAATGTATCTGTACCCGGATTATTAAATGAAGAAGCTGTTCCACCAATAATTGCTGAATACTGACCAAAATCAAAATAAAAAGGATCATCTCTTAAACCTGCAAACATACTTGCTCCATTTTCTGATGAAACAATTGCATTAGTTCCATAAGGTGTGATGGCTACACTTCCTAATGCATTAGAAGTTTTAACTGTACTTGTAGTACCTGCTGTTCCTGGTGCAACTGGACCAAAGAAATACATTTTTCCATTTCTTGGAACGGCTTGGATTACTAAATCCTCAACGTTATCACTATTATTATCAATATTAAATTCTACCATAACGTTTTCGTCAAACGATGCTGCAGCACTTGCCATTGGAGAAATCAAACCTTGAACGTTTGCAACAAATACCATGTTACTTGTGTTGGTTCCTTGAAAGGCATAAAAATCAGTAATGTCTGATTTTCCTCCTTGAACAGCTGGAGCATCAATGTGGTCCGCTGCGATTAAAGAAATAGCAATAACTCCTGTTAAAGCTAATCCTAAGAAAATTTTTGTCTTTTTCATTTTGTTTTATTTATAAAGATTTATAACTACAGTTACGCTGAATTCATTTTCTTGGATTTAAAAACTAAAAAAATAAATTAATTATTTATTTTTTTTATTACTTTTACGGATATGGAACAAGAAGAATTAATCAAAGAATTATTAAAGAAAGACGACAAGTCATTTACACTGTTATATGACAACTATTCAAAGAGTCTTTATGGAGTTATATATAACTTGATACGAAATACCGAAGAAGCAGAAGATGTACTGCAAGAAGTATTTGTGAAAATCTGGAAAAACATAGATTCTTACAACGAATCTAAAGGACGTTTATACACTTGGATGCTTAATATTGCTAGAAATTCATCCATTGACAAACTCCGTTCTAAAAACTTTAACAATAGTCAAAAAAACTTATCTTCAGATAATTTCGTACATATACTCGAAGATAGCTCAAAAACTACCAGCAAGATAGATGCCATAGGTATTAAAGAGTTTATCATGAAGCTAAAACCTAAATGTATTCAAATTATTGATTTGTTGTTTTTTAAAGGGTACACCCAACAAGAAGCTTCAGACGAATTAGAAATGCCATTAGGTACAGTGAAGACGAACAATAGAAATTGTATGAACGAATTAAGAAAATTGATCCATGACTAGTAAAGAATACATCGAATCAGGAGTGCTCGAATTGTATGTTTTTGGAAAACTTTCAGAAACAGAAAACGGAGAAGTCCAACAAATGATAGCTGATCATCCTGCAGTTAAACAGGAAGTTGTAGCTATAGAAGATGCTGTAATTAATTTATCTCAAAGTGTTGCACCTAGATTATCTGCAATAAACTATCAGAAAATTAGAAATCAGATTTTAGAAAAGCGAAAGGTAATTGATATGAAATCTAAATCGAGTTGGGCATCTTACACGGGATGGGCAGCAGCAGCCGTTTTTGTGGTTGGATTTGGATTGCAATACAATAAATTAAATGAAACAAATCAAGTTATAGATAAATTGGATACTGAAAAATCAGTAATGCAAGAATCTATTGTTGATTTAGAGTTCAAGAAAAATGAAGCAGAAAATGTTTTAGCGATTGTTAGAGATAACAATAACCAAGCGGTGGCACTTGCAGGACAAACAGTTGCTCCAGACTCTTATGCAAAAGCATATTACAACAAAGTAACTAAAGAGGTTTATGTAGATGTAGCTGGTCTACCAACTCCTCCAAAAGGAAAAGTATATCAAGTTTGGGCTTTAAAATTGAGTCCTTTAACACCAACAAGTATTGGAGTTTTAGACAACTTTACAGCTGCAAATACAAAAGTATTCAAAGTTGATAACGCGGAAGATGCGGAAGCTTTCGGAATTACCTTAGAACCTGCTGGTGGTAGTTTATCGCCAACATTAGAACAACTTTACACTTTAGGAAAAGTTTAAATTTTAAAATAAGACCATTAATTCCCTCAAATAATTTTTATTATTCTGAGGGATTTTTTTTTATATTTGACTAAATAAAAAGTTTAAAAACAAAAGATTACCGATTACTCCGAAATAAATATGAAAAAAATAGTTGTACTTACTGGTGCTGGTGTAAGTGCCGAAAGTGGCATCAAAACTTTTAGAGATGCAGATGGATTGTGGGAAGGACATGACATCATGGAAGTTGCCTCACCTGTTGGTTATCAAAATAATCCTGAATTGGTATTGGATTTTTATAACAAAAGAAGAAAACAACTTTTTGAAGTACAACCCAATTTAGCACACACTATTTTAGCGGAAATGGAAACCGATTTTGATGTAACTATTATCACTCAAAACGTAGATGATTTACATGAACGAGCGGGAAGCTCAAAAGTGATTCATTTACATGGAGAATTATTAAAAGCCAGAAACGAACAAGATGTAAATTCTATTATCGAATGGAATAAAGATATTGTTTTAGGAGATTTAGACGTAAATAACATCCAAATGCGACCTCACATTGTATGGTTTGGAGAAGAAGTACCAGAAATGGAAAGAGCCATGGAAACCATACAAGAAGCGGATTATTTATTAGTTATTGGAACATCTCTTCAAGTTTATCCTGCTGCTGGATTGATTAATTATGTTAACGAAGATGTTTTAGTTTATTATATTGATCCAAAACCGGCTACTATTTATGATTTAGACAATCCTCTAAAAGTGATTCCGCTTTCTGCTACTGAAGGAATGAAGATAGTGAGTGAGGAGTTTAGAAGGTTGAAATAATAATTGATTGAAGTCTATTTCAAGTTATAAAAACAGATTAAGAAAAATAAAAAAATTAAAATTTGGTCATTATTATATTATTTTTTTTGTGACTTTATTTGCTATATTGGGAATTCGTGGATATTTAATTCAAGAAAAAATTAAAAATCATGGAAAAGATATAATTGTAAAATTTATTAAAAAAAAGAGCAAACCTAAAACGACTCATTTTTACTTTGGATACTATTTTAAAGGAAAATATATTGAAACTTTAAGCTCTGGAATTAAATACTCTATTTTGAATTCAAAAGAAGAAACTAATTTGATAAATAATCTAGAAATAAATGCTTTTTACGAAGCAAAATTTAATGAAAATTATCCTGAATCCATAATTGTTAATCCTTCAAAAAAAATTACCGATACATTAAAAATTAAATTAGAAGGTTTTGAGTTTACTCAATAAGTACTTTGTAAACTATTTATAAAAAGTTTTAAACTTATAACACATAACTAATCACTAATCACTAAATTTGCATTTCTTTAAAACACAACACACACAAAAATGCAAAATCTTACTGAATTAAACGCTATTTCGCCAATTGACGGTCGTTATAGAAACAAAACAAAATCATTAGCTCCTTATTTTTCGGAAGAAGCGCTTATCAAATATAGAGTTTTAGTTGAAGTGGAATATTTTATTGCTTTGTGCGAATTGCCTTTGCCTCAATTAGAAACTGTAGATGTAAAGAAGTATGCTGCTTTACGAGATTTATACAAAAACTTCAGTACAGAAGACGCACTTTGGATTAAAGAAACCGAAAAAACTACGAATCACGATGTAAAAGCGGTTGAATATTTCATCAAAAGTAAATTTGATGCTTTAGGGTTAGAAGCTTACAAAGAATTCATCCACTTTGGATTAACTTCTCAAGATATTAACAACACTGCGATTCCCCTTTCTACAAAAGAAGCTTTTGAAGATTGTTATTTACCAACTTTAATTGCTTTAGTTCAAAAATTAAAAGAACTAAGTGTGGAATGGAAAGACATTCCAATGTTAGCAAGAACACACGGACAACCAGCTTCTCCTACTCGATTAGGAAAAGAGATTTTAGTTTTTGTGGAACGAATTGAAGAGCAAATGCGTCAGTTGTTCAATGTGCCTTTTGCTGCTAAATTTGGTGGTGCTACTGGAAATTATAACGCACACAAAGTAGCTTATCCAAACCAAGACTGGAAACAATTTGGAACTTCATTTGTAGAAGAAGCTTTAGGATTACACCATTCATTTCCAACAACTCAAATTGAACATTATGATCATTTTGCTGCCTTTTTTGATGCTTTAAAGCGTATTAACAATATCATCTTAGATTTAGATAGAGACATTTGGACGTATGTTTCTATGGATTATTTCAAACAAAAAATAAAAGCTGGAGAAATTGGTTCTTCTGCCATGCCACATAAAGTAAACCCAATTGATTTTGAAAACAGTGAAGGAAATTTAGGAATTGCTAATGCCATTTTCGAACATCTTTCAGCTAAATTACCTGTTTCAAGGTTGCAACGCGATTTAACAGATAGTACTGTTTTAAGAAATATTGGTGTACCGATAGGACACACTTTAATCGCTTTTGAAGCTACATTGAAAGGTTTGAATAAATTATTACTAAACGAAGCTAAATTTGCAGAAGATTTAGAAAAAAACTGGGCTGTTGTTGCTGAAGCTATTCAAACAATTTTAAGACGTGAAGGGTATCCAAATCCTTATGAAGCTTTGAAAGACTTAACTAGAACTAACACCGTTATCAATAAAGATTCTATTCATGCTTTTATACAAACGTTGAAAGTTTCTGATGAAATCAAAACTGAATTAATGCAAATTACTCCAAGTAATTTTATAGGAATATAAATTTATACGCATAAAAACATTGAAAATCCTGTTATTCATTTAGCAGGATTTTTTTTGGTTAAAAAGTTAATTAAATTTAAAAATATTGTCTAAATTTAAACGAATATCTAACTTTAGAAAAAAACTTTATGCTAACACCATTAGTTGCAAACACTACTGTTCACATTCCAAATTTAATTAATGATTTAGGTCTAATCCTAATCACAGCGGCTATTGCAGTTTTGATATTCAGAAAATTAAAACAACCTTTAGTTTTAGGGTATTTAGTAGCTGGTTTTTTAGCTAGTTCACATTTTTCATTTTTCCCAACAGTAAAAGACACAAATAGCATTACTGTTTGGGCAGAAATTGGAGTAATATTTCTTTTATTTAGTTTAGGATTAGAATTTAGTTTTAAAAAATTACTAAAAGTTGGTGGAACGGCTTCGATAACAGCATTAACCCAAATAATCTGCATGATAATTTTGGGTTATTATGCAGGAAAATTTATGGGTTGGAACGAAATGAACTCCATATTCTTAGGTGTAATTTTATCCATATCTTCAACTACAATCATTTTAAAAGCTTTTGATGAATTAGGTGTAAAATCTCAAAAATTTACTGGAAACGTAATTGGAGCCTTAATTGTTCAAGATATTGTAGCGATTTTAATGATGGTTTTACTTTCTACAATTGCTGTGAGTCAACAATTTTCGGGAACAGAATTAATTCAATCGTTATTTAAATTAGCTTTCTTTTTAGCTATTTGGTTTATCTCTGGTATCTTTTTTATTCCTACTTTATTAAAAAAATTAAAACCTCTTTTTACAGATGAAATGCTATTAATCATTTCATTAGCTTTATGTTTATTCATGGTGATTTTTGCGGCTGGAGTTGGCTTTTCTCCTGCTTTAGGAGCATTTATTATGGGTTCAATTATTGCAGAAACCAATGAAGCTGAACACATAGAACATTTAGTAAAACCTGTAAAAGACTTATTTGGAGCCGTTTTTTTTGTGTCTGTCGGAATGCTTATCAATCCAGAAACGTTAGTAGAATATGCTTTTCCAGTGATGATTTTGACTCTAGTAACCATTTTTGGTCAATCTATAACCTCAACAATTGGAACTATAATTTCTGGACAACCTTTGAAAGAATCTGTACAAACTGGAATGAGTTTATCACAAATCGGGGAATTTTCTTTTATCATTGCAACCCTTGGAGCTTCTTTAAATGTTACAAGTGATTTCTTATATCCTATTGTTGTTGCCGTTTCAGCAGTTACTGCCTTTACAACACCTTTTATGATAAAGTATTCCACACCAGTTGCAGGTTTTATTGAAAAGAAACTACCCAAAAGATGGGTCAAAAGAATTGAAATTTATAGTGCCAATGCTCAAGCCATAAAAACAGTAAGTACTTGGAGAAAAGCCATAAAAGAATACATTTTTCAAGTTACTATTCATTCCATTGTATTGTTTGCCATCATCCAAATGTCAAAACGATTTTTAATGCCTTTGATGGATGAGTATAGTTATGGAAATATTGTCACTGCGGTAATAACATTTATAATTATTGCTCCTTTTTTATGGGCTGTTGCCTTGCGTAGAATTGCAACAGAAGAAGTACAAGAATTATTAAAAAACAAAAAACACCATGGTCCAATTTTAGTGTTAATTTTCATTAGAATGGTTATTGGATTATTCTTTATTGGAATGATGTTAAACAATTTCTTTTCACCAGGTATTGCCGTTTTAGCATTTGTGGTTTCAGTTGTAATAATCATGTTGTTTCCAAAAAAAATAAATAAACTCTACTTAAAAATTGAAAATAGATTTGTCAAAAATTACAACCAAAGAGAACTTTCTGTCAAAAAAATAAATCGCAACAACTTATCACCATGGGATGGTCACTTGGCTAATTTCCTAATTGTTCCAGAATCTGATTTGGTGGGAAAACCTTTGGAAGAAATCAAAATTAGAGAAGATATTGGTGTAAATATCGCTTACATCAAACGTGGAAATTTACACATTAATGTTCCAACCAAATATGAAAAACTATATCCTAGTGATGAAATTTTTGTTATTGGAACAGATGCTCAAGTCAAGGAATTTGGAGATTATTTGAAAAAACATGAAGTAAAAGTCATTGAAGAAGAAGATTCAGATATTATTTTACAACAATTTGAATTAGAACACCAAGATTTCATTGGTTTAACTATAAGAGAATCTGAATTAAGAGAAAAAACAAAAGGCTTAGTTGTAGGAGTTGAACATAACGGAAGAAGAATCTTAAATCCAGAATCTAATTTTATTTTGAGTAAAAATGATATTGTTTGGGTAGTTGGTGATCGAAAAAAGATTGCTTCATTCTTTAATTCATCAAATTAACATCTCATTAACAAATGGCATAAGATTTGATTAAAAATCAACCAAAAAACAATTTCATGAAAAAAATTATTCTCTTTTTTGTTGCAATCATTTTCATTTCTTGCCAAGAAGAAAAAAAAGTTGAGACCGACAATACTCCTATTTCAAAAGTCAAAGATTTAGCAAATTCATTTAAAACAGATAAACTTCAAACCTTTGAATTTATATTGAAAGAAGATACATTATTTACAGGTAAAGAAGGAACTAAAATTTTTATACCAAAAGACTTATTTGAGAATTACACCAATGGTAAAATTACTTTTGAATTAAAAGAATTTTACACAAAAGAAGATATTATTTTAAACGGTTTATCAACGATTACAGACAAGGACGAGCTGTTAGAGTCATCAGGAATGTTTTATATCAATTTTAAAGAAGAAGGAAAACAATTAAACATTAAAAAAGGGAAAAATTACAAAGTAGAAGTTGCAAACAAACCTTTATCAAATAGTAATATCTATTATAATGATAATGATTCCATTTTTAGATGGAAGTTGAGTGATGAAAAAATATTCACTGAAATTCCAGACATAGTTAGAAATTTAAAATTATTCTTATCACCCACATGGAAATATGATAACATTCCTGATAAATATTTCAAAACAGTAAATTTAGATAGTATCAAAGTTATTAAGAAGAAAGATTCAATTGAATATTATAGATTACTTGAAATTGAAAATAAAAGAATAGTACAAGAAAATGAAATTTTCTGGGACAATAATTGGGATAAAGGTATTGAAGATGAAAAGCTAACACCAGTTGAAAAAATTGCAAAAAGAAAAAAATTGCAAAAAATTTATAATATAAACAATGAATTATATAGTTTTTCTTCGAATAAATTAGGATGGATAAATATTGACAAAATATTAAATGTTGAAGTAGAAAAAGAAATCTACTTTACGATTAGAAATAAAGAAGAGCTAGATATATATTATGTTTCATATGTCTATTTAAATAACAATACAGTCTTAAATGATTTTTTAAACAATAAAAGTTTAAAATCTTACATTAAAATATCTGGAAAAATTAAAGCTATAATTTACACTAGTAAAAATGAAAAAATCTACTACGATACTTTCTACATTGATATAAATAGTAAACCTAATTTCGAACTTAACCTAAAAGAAACAACATTAGAAAAACTAAAACAAGAATTAGTTACACCATAAATAAAAATCCATTAGAAACACTAATGGATTTTTAACTTTTCTACAAACACAAAACCTCCAATTCCTACTTTCAAAACCAACCAAAATAACGTAACTTGCAGCCTGAATTAAATGAGAAATAATGCAAGACAACACCATACTAAATTTCATAAAAAACGTAATAAAAAATATGCCAAAAGGTTGGTTGGAAATTACAACCCATAGATTGGATATTTACAACGAAGCCTTAGCTAAAACTGAATTTTTAGAGGGTTTTGAAAAATTATACAGCAACAATATTTACGATACTGAAGCTTTAAACGAATTGCCAACGGCTTACGATTACATTCGTTTAGGACATCCATTATCTTGTGTTTTAGAATGGGGAATTGCTAAAATTAACGATATAAAACCTGAAAACGTAATCAGTTTTCAATCTAAGACAGTTCCTGTTTTAGCGATTTTGAGAAAAAATTTGTTGGAAACCAAAAAAACTCAAATCGTTTATACCTATGAATTACCAGAATCTTTCAATGCAAAAATTATAAGAACTGTTTATGGTTATAACTTTGAACTAAACAAAGTTGCAAATCCAAATGAAATTACAAAATTTGACGGAAGCACTGTTTTTGTTTCAAATCAAGAAGATTTTGCACCAATAAATTTCAATCCCAATATTGATTTTTACATTTCTAATTATGCCCATTTAGGAAGTATTTTATTGGTAAATGGAACACAAAACGAAAATTATATTTCAGAAATCCAACACGTTAGAAGAAGAGAAACCGTTGCAATAACACCTTCCAATTGTTTAGAAGCTTTGGAAATTTTAGTAGAAAATTCTAGTTTTAAAGCTACTACAAATACAGCTGAAGAAAACAAAAAATCAGTTTTAAATTCCATTAAAAAAATTACGGATACAAATTCAAAACCTTTGGTGGCTTCTAGTGGTTTGTCGATTCAATATGCGATTATGATGGGTTTAATTCATGATGCTTTGGAAAATCACAAAGGAAAAGCCATCAAATTCATAGTTCCTCCGAATTGTTATGGTGGTACAAACGATCAAGCCAGACGTGTTGCAGCGTGTATCGGTAATGTCGAAATTGTAGATTTACCCGTAGATGGTGAAAACGATATGGTTCAAAGCACCGAAAAAGTCTTAAACCAAATTGCCCATGAAGATGCCATTCCATACATCATTGCAGAAATTCCAACCAATCCAAGAGTTGAAGTTCCAGATTTAGAGCAACTAAAAGAAGTTTTAAGCAAAGAAAGAAAAACTTCAACTGGAGAAATTGCTATAGCTCCTGTTTTTATTTTAGATCAAACATTTTGTCCAAATGTGCACTTTTTAGGAGAAGGTAAATTACTTTCAACTGTTAGAGGAATTTCTTATGCAAGTGGTTCAAAATTTCCAAGTGGTGGAAAATGTACAGCTGGTTATTGTGTTGGGAACGAAAAAGCCCAAACTTTAATGACCAAAATCGAAGAACATTTAATCCTTTGCGATAATGAAGCAACGGCTTTACAATATGGAATATTAGCCGAACAATTACCTTCCATGAATCAACGAATTAGCAATGCTTACAAAAATACACGCGAATTTGTAAACTATATTCACGAAGTGTTACCTACTGCAAAAATCAATTTTGTTTCAGAAGAATTGGCTAATCAAGGATTTACACCTTCTGTTTTTTCATTAGATCTTCCTACCAAAGGAGCAACTGATGCAGAAAGAGAAGTTTACAAGAGAGATTTGAATCATAAATTAATTAATTTAATGATAACCGAAATCCCAAATGAAAGCAAATATTGTGTAAGTTATGGCCAATTAAAAGGTTGCTATTGGACGATTCCTGCAACTTCAACACAAGGAACAACCAAAGAAGGTGATAAAGATTATATTGCTCGTGTAGCTCTCTCAGCCAATATGGATTTAGAATTGCACAAAAAAGTGTTTTTAGATTTTGTGAAATCAATTTAAGGCTAAAATTATATTATGTCTCCGTTGGCTGAAGCCAACGGCAATGAATATCAAACAATAAATTATCTCAATAAAACTCAATCATTGCAGTTGGTTTCAACCAACTGGATTTAGAGAAAAATAAAATCATTAAAATTATCTATTGGCTGAAGCCAACGGCAATGAATATCAAACAATAAATTATCTCAATAAAACTCAATCATTGCAGTTGGTTTTAACCAACTGGATTTATAGAAAAATAAAATCATTAAAATTATCTATTGGCTGAAGCCAACGGCAAAGAATATTAAACAATAAATTATCTCAATAAAACTCAATCATTGCAGTTAGTTTTAACCAACTGGATTTATAGAAAAATAAAATCATTAAAATTATCAATTGGCTGAAGCCAACGGCAATGAATATTAAACAATAAATTATCTCAATAAAACTCAATCATTGCAGTTGGTTTCAACCAACTGGATTAAAAGAAAAAACACAAAAATCAACACAAGCATTAACTAAAATATTTTATATTTGATTTCATAATTATATTTATATGTCATTTGTCAAAATTTGGGTTCATTTAGTGTTTTCAACAAAAAAGCGGCAACCATTTCTTAAAAAAGAAATCAGAACAAAAATGATTAAACACATAATTGACAATTGTAAAGAAAAAGGAATCTTTTTACAAGCCATAAATGGATATGATGATCATTTACACTGTTTAATCTCATTAGGAAAAGATCAAAGTATTGCAAAAGTGAGCCAATTGATAAAAGGAGAATCTTCATTTTGGTTGAATAATCAGAAGTTATTATTAGATAAATTTCAATGGCAAGATGATTATTTTGCTGTTTCAGTAAGTCAATCCCAACTTTCCACAGTGGTGAATTACATCAAAAAGCAAGAAGAAAAACACAGTAAAAAATCATTTTTAGACGAAGTCGATGAATTTGTAAAGATTTATGGATTCGAAAACATAAAAGATTAAAATAAAATAAAGAACCAAAACAAATTGAAAACCGCACAAAACAATAAAGCCCATTGGAAAGTTTGTCCCGAATGCAAAGGTCGAGGCAAAAAAAGCCAGAAGCTTAAAAAGAAAGTGCGTTTAAAGTATCAAAGAGAACTAGAAGCTTTTGAAAAATCGGACAAACAAGGAATTGCACCAATTAAACCAAAAGCGCACTTAAGTTCATGTTTAAATTGTTCAGGTTCTGGATTGATTCCAAGTGAAAATCCTCCTGTTCCAGATGCAGAAAATTATCCACATGTTGCTATTATTGGTGGTGGAATTGGAGGTGTAGCTTTGGCTGTTGCTTGCTTACACCGTGGCATTCCTTTTACACTTTATGAACGTGATGCCAACTTTGAAGCACGTTCACAAGGATATGGTCTGACGTTACAACAAGCGAGTAAAGCCATTCAAGGTTTCGGAATTTTTTCTTTAGATGAAGGTGTCGTTTCCACAAGACATTTGGTACATACTCAAGAAGGAAAAGTCGTTGGAGAATGGGGAATGCGAAAATGGATGCAATCCGATTCCAAAAAAACTCCAAAAAAAACCAACATTCATATTGCACGACAAGCGTTGCGTTTGGCTTTGTTAGAACAATTAGGTGGAAATGATGCTGTGCAATGGAACCATCAATTAGTTGATTTTAAGGAAAATGACAACAAAACTATTGACCTAACTTTTCAAGTTGATGGAAAAATAAAAAACACCAAAACTGATTTAGTAGTTGGAGCCGATGGCATTCGAAGTGCTGTGCGAAAATTATTAATTGGTGATAAAATTACTCCTTTGCGTTATTTGGATTGCATAGTGATATTGGGCATTTGTCCTTTGTCAGCTCTTGAAGGTGTTGAAAGTTCTTTGTTGGATTCAGCTACGGTTTTTCAAACAGGAAATGGCAATGAGCGTATTTACATGATGCCTT
The DNA here is from genome assembly GCF_965657075.1 of Flavobacterium sp. Classification (GTDB taxonomy): domain Bacteria; phylum Bacteroidota; class Bacteroidia; order Flavobacteriales; family Flavobacteriaceae; genus Flavobacterium. Next base: position 10,108 of record NZ_CBFHMV010000002.1, on the reverse strand, counting down.
ATGATGCTAATTCAGTGATGTGGCAATTGAGTTTTCCAATGACAGAAGAAGAAGCCAAAACCTTAAGTGCCAAAGGTTGTGAAGCTTTAAAAGAAGAAGCCTGCAAAAGAACCCAATGGCACTCCCCTATTCCACAAATTGTTAAAGCTACACAAGCCACACAAATTTCTGGTTATCCTGTATATGACCGAGAACTTTTGCAACCCGAATTATTAGCAAAAGGAAACCAAATAACCTTAATTGGAGACGCAGCACATCCCATGAGTCCTTTTAAAGGACAAGGAGCTAACCAAGCGTTGTTAGATGCACTTTCTTTAGCAAGAGAAATCTACCAAGGTTGTGGCCCATTTTCTAATTGGAAAGAAAAAGGAATTAGAAAAACTATCTTAACGAATTTTGAAACTGAAATGCTAAAACGAAGTGCCAAAAAAGTAAAAGATTCAGCCGAAGCAGCCCAATTTTTACATTCTGATATTGTATTACAAGAAAATAATCAACCTAGAGGTAGTTGTTTGAAGGGGAAATAGTTCTTAAAGCAATTAAAATTTTGATTTCACCTAATTGTTAAGATTTTTATTATATTTGAAATAACAAATAAAGAATGACGTATGTCAGACCAATCTACCTAAATAAAGATGTATATGTCTGATAGAGTCACACATATTTACAAGTTGCCAGTAATTTGAAAAACGAACCTAACATAAGCAGAACAGTAATAAACGGGAAAGGAGAAATAGTTTTCTTTGGACTTAAGCATTTTTTAGATGATATAGCTAATGGTGATTGTTGCTTTATTTGTGGTGCAAAACCTGACTCTAAAGAATTTAATGATGAACATATTATTCCCGATTGGATTTTAAGAAAACACAACCTTCATAATGAATACGTAACCTTGCCAAATGGCACTAAATTTAAGTATAGTCAATATAAAGTTCCCTGTTGCAAAGAATGCAACTCTGAATTAGGTAAAACTTATGAAGAACCAATCAGTGAATTGTTGGGCAAATCTTACACCGAAATTGTAGAAGAAATAAATAAAGACCCAAAAATTATTCATTTTTTGTTTAGATGGTTGAGTCTAATATTTCTTAAAACTCATTTAAAAGACAAAACATTGCTAACAGAAAGAGACAAAAGAATTGATTCTGGATTTTTATCAGATGATTATTACTGGGAAGATATTCATCACATTCATTGCATCGCCAGAAGTCATTATACTAAAGCTAAAATAGATAGTAATGTTTATGGAACAATATTTATTTTACCAGCTATGGCGATTGATAGATTCGGTGGTTTTGACTTTATAGATAACCAAGCAGGAAAAGCAATAATGTTACAATTGGGTGAATTCTCAATAATTTCAGTATTAAATGATTCTTGTGCAGGTTCTACAATTTTTATGGAGCAAATGGAAAAAATTACTGGACCACTTTCCCCATTTCAATTAAGAGAAATAGTTGCACATTTAAACTTTATCAATTTAAGTCTAAAAGAAAGACCTGTATATCGTTCTTTTATGACTTACCAAGGTGAATACCAAATAAAAGCTAACGTTCCAAAAACACTATATTTATTGGACGAAGAAGAACGTTTTGTCTCACCAGGACAGTTTTTGAAATATTATGTTGAGCCAATGATTGGAGATGTAGAAAATCGAGACAAAGTTCTGCAAGAATTAGAAGAAGGAAAACGGAATTATCTATTTGACGAAAATGGTGATTTTATTAAGCACGAATTATAAAAACTACTGGCAACAATGTATATATAAAATAGGCAAAATAGCAGTAAATTCAAGAGTTTTGGTTCGCGTCAAACTCTGTGCTTAACCGAAAATTTAGTGCTTCGTAATCGCCTACTTTTCATAAACTAAACGTTAGCAAACAATTTCAAAAAGACATATATCTACTACTCACACATTTTATAGAGTATAAACAAAAAAGTGCTCAATCAAGAAGCCTTTTATATTTCTATCATCCACTGAACACTAAAAACTGAACACTGCCAACTAAATAAACTAATACTCACTAAACTGCAAACTACTCAAATTCTTATAAATTCCGTTTTTTATTTCTAGCAATTCTTTGTGGGTTCCTTGTTCTACTATTTTTCCATCGTTTAAAACCAAAATGGCATCAGCACTTCTAATGGTTGAAAGTCGGTGTGCAATGATAATGCTGGTTCTGCCTTTCATTAAATTTTCTAAAGCTTCTTGTACCAATTTTTCACTTTCGCTATCTAAAGAAGAAGTAGCTTCGTCTAAAATTAAAATACTTGGGTTTTTCAACAAAGCACGAGCAATGGCAATACGTTGTCTTTGTCCACCAGAAAGTTTAATACCTCGTTCTCCAACCAAAGTATTCAATTTTTCTGGGAAACCATTTATAAATTCATAAGCGTTGGCTTGTTTGGCTGCAAGTACTATTTCTTCTTCAGAAGCATCAGGTTTTCCATAAGTTATATTTTCACGAATACTTCCTCCAAAAAGAATGACATCTTGTGGAACAATACTCATATTGCCACGAAGATTTTCTAAATCATAGTCGTAGATGATCTTATCATCAATTAAAATTTCACCTTTATCAATCTCATAAAAACGCAATAAAAGAGACGAAATAGTCGATTTTCCGGCACCACTTGGACCAACAATAGCAATTTTTTGACCAAAACCTGCTTCAAAGTTTACGTCTTTTAAAACCTCAATTTCTGGTCGTGAAGGATACGAAAAACCAACGTTTTTAAAACTTACTGTACCTTTTATTTTTTGAGTAGAATGATTTTGAGTCGCATTTATTTTTTCAGGAACTTCATCTAAAAGTTCAAAAACACGTTCGGTTGCTCCAACGGCTTTTTGAATTTGAGCATACAATTCGGCAATTCCACCAAAAGAAGCTCCAATAAAAGTAGAGTACAATACGAAAGAAATTAATTCTCCAATACCTTTTATTTCACCATTTATACACAAAGTAACCCCATACCAAACCACAGCTACAATAGCTCCAAACAAACAAAATATGATAAAAGACGCAAAATAACCGCGATAAATTCCACCTTTGATGGCTAATTTTACGACTTCATTGATTTTTCCTTTGTAACGAGCAATTTCGTACCATTCATTAGCAAAGGCTTTTACATTTGAAATTCCTTGCATCGTTTCTTCCACAATCACCTGACTTTCGGCTACTTGATCTTGTACACTTTTAGAAAATTTTCTAATAAATCTTCCAAAAATTACAGCTGCAACCGCTACAACAGGAACAATGCAAAGCATCATTAAAGTAAGTTTTAAACTTATGGTTGCTAGAAAAATAACACCACCAATAATTAAAATAAATTGCCTTAAAAATTCAGCAATAGTTGTCGTTAAAGTATCTTGAATTTGTGTAATATCAGAACTAATTCTACTGTTCAATTCTCCTACTCTTTTCTGTGAGAAGAACGTCATGGGTAATTTAATCAGGTTACTGTATAAAGCCAATCGAATATTAGCTAAAGTATTTTCGGTAAAATTAATAAACAGCGATAATCTAAAAAAAGAGAAAAAGGATTGCAATAATAAAATGACCATCAATCCTAAAGCAATATTTTTAGCTTTCACTAAATCTTTATCATTCACACAATCGACCAACATTCCTAATAACTTTGGGAAAGCCAAAGCAGTTCCACCTGTTAAAAGCAGAAATAGTAAGCCTAGATAGAATTTCCATTTATGATTATTGGCATAGTTGAATATTTGAAGTGCTTTGCTTAAGGTACTAGCATTAAGTTTTGATTTGGGTAAATCATTCTCTTTAAATCGAGCCATTTAGTGTTTTAATTTTTTGATTTTTCTTTCATTTTCCTATACTTCAAATATAAAGCTAAAAATGAGATTCTAAAGTCTGTAAAAAAGAAAACTTCCCGAAAAACGAGAAGTTTTAATTTTTATATAATTTCTGAATTCTAAATTTATAATCTATCTAGAATAATTAGGAGCTTCTTTGGTAATAGTCACATTATGAGGGTGACTTTCTCCTATACCACTAGCTGTAATTCTAACAAAACGACCAGATTCTTGTAATGTTGGAATATCTTTTGAACCACAATAACCCATTCCAGCTCTTAAACCACCAACGAATTGTTGCATGCTTTCGTTTAATTCTCCTTTATAAGGAACACGACCTACAATTCCTTCTGGAACTAATTTCTTCACATCATCTTCCACATCTTGGAAGTAACGGTCTTTTGAACCTTCTTGCATAGCTTCCACAGAACCCATTCCTCTGTATGATTTGAATTTTCTACCTTCAAAAATTATTGTTTCACCAGGAGATTCTTTGGTTCCAGCTAATAACGAACCTAACATTACACAATCAGCACCAGCAGCAATCGCTTTTGGAATATCACCTGTGTAACGAATTCCACCATCAGCAATAACTGGAACACCACTACCTTTGATAGCAGCAGCGACTTCAATCACAGCAGAAAATTGAGGAAATCCAACTCCAGCTACAACGCGAGTTGTACAAATTGAACCAGGTCCAATTCCAACTTTTACACCATCTGCACCATTTTCTACTAAATATTTAGCAGCTTCTGGAGTAGCAATGTTTCCAACCACTACATCTAAATTAGGGAAAGAAGTTTTAACTAGTTTTAAAACATCTACCACACCTTTCGTATGTCCGTGAGCTGTATCGATAATTACTGCATCAACACCAGCGTTTACTAAAGCCGTTGCACGTTCAACAGCATCAGCCGTTACTCCAAGAGCAGCAGCTACACGTAAACGTCCGTATTGGTCTTTATTTGCGTTTGGTTTTTGGGTTAATTTTGTAATATCTCTAAATGTAATTAATCCAGCTAATTTATTATTTTCGGCAACGACTAATAGTTTTTCAATTTTATGATCTTGTAGAATTTCTTCGGCTTGTTGCAACGTTGTACCTGCTTTTGCCGTAACTAAATTTTCCGAAGTCATCACTTCCGTAATTGGACGATCATTTTTACGTTCAAAACGCAAATCTCTGTTCGTAACAATTCCTTTTAAAGTCATCTCTTCATCCACAACAGGAATTCCACCAATTCCGTGTTCTTTCATGGCTCTTTTGGCATCACCAACAGTTGCTGATAAAAGTAACGTTACAGGATCGATGATCATACCAGATTCAGCACGTTTTACTTTACGAACTTCAGCGGCTTGTTTTTCGATTGACATGTTTTTGTGCAAAACACCAATTCCTCCTTCTTGAGCCATAGCAATTGCCATAGCACTTTCGGTAACGGTATCCATAGCTGCAGATACAATAGGAGTGTTAAGCGTAATATTTTTAGAAAATTTAGATTGAATACTAACTTCTCTTGGTAAAACTTGAGAGTAATTAGGAACTAATAATACATCATCATAAGTAAGACCTTCTCCGATGATTTTTGTTGTGTGTGCGTTCATTGCAATTTAGTTTATGCTGAATTAATTTCAGTATTGTAGTAGTTAAATTGCATGCAAATATAGTAAAAAAAAGTATTCAGTGGTCAGTTTTTAGTATTCAGTTTCAATAATTACGAGATTTTTTTAGCCCAGATAGGAATGGAAAGCATTTTTTTGAAGAATTCTATTTTTTGTTGTTGTAAAAAAGCGACCAAAGGAAGCTCTTTTTATGACTTACAAAAAAAGAATTGTTGAAAAAATCTTGTAATGGATAGCTGGAAATAGCTTCTTGAGAAAGTGTTCAGTGTTCAGCTTTTTAGTGTTCAGTCGCGGTTGACGGTAATTAGAAAATAAGATATGATACTGAAATACTGAAATAAATTCAGCACAAGCAAGTTTAGCATGACAAAGAACCAGTTTAGTTAGATTCCCAATCAAGTTGGGAATCTAATGATAATTTGTAAAAATCTTCAAAGCTTCATTATACGAACTTTCAAAACTCATAGCATGACAATTTGTATCGGCTTTTGCTGCTGTGAAATAGGATAATAATTTTTCGGTAGGCATATTTCCTGTTAAATCGTCAGCAGCCATTGGACAACCACCAAAACCTTGAATGGCTCCATCAAAACGATGGCAACCTGCTTTGTATGCTGCATCTACTTTTTCATGCCATTTGTCTGGAGTTGTGTGCAAATGTGCTCCAAACTCGATGTTAGGATATTTTGGAATTAAGTTTGAAAACAAATAATCAATCACTTCTGGATTTGAAGTTCCAACTGTATCAGAAAGTGAAAGGATTTTTACACCCATTTTGGCTAACTTTTCGGTCCAATCACCAACGATTTCCACATTCCAAGGATCACCATAAGGATTTCCAAAACCCATGGACAAATAAGCTACGACTTCTTTGTTGCTTTTATCAGCAATTTCAAGAATTTCATTTAATGTCACTATCGATTCAGCAATAGTCTTATGTGTATTTCGCATTTGAAAATTCTCTGAAATCGAAAAAGGAAAACCTAAATATTGAATTTCATTGTGTTCAGCAGCCATTTCTGCACCTCTTGTATTGGCAATAATTGCTAGAAGTTTACTTTGGGTTTGTGACAAATCTAATTGAGCCAAAACTTCAGCTGTATCAGTCATTTGCGGAATTGCTTTTGGAGAAACAAAACTTCCAAAATCAATCGTATCATAACCTACACGCAATAAAGATTGTATATATTGTACTTTCTTTTCTGTAGGAATAAATGCCTTAATGCCTTGCATGGCATCTCTTGGACATTCGATTATTTTAACTTTTGGATTCAATGATTTGCTTTTAAAGTGCTAAGGTATGAAGAATTTGATTGATAAAAAAAAATAGAATATTCCATATTATTGGAATAAATTATAATATTCCATAAATATGGAATAACTGACAATATTCCATATTATAGGAATAATTAAAATAAATATCTATATTTGAATTCTATTTTAACTCATTTCATATCATGAGTTGTAAAAATTTAAGTCATGATTTGTATCATAACAGGAGATATAAAAGGTTCACGTAGAGCAAAATCGGCCAATTGGTTAGAAGGTTTAAAGAAACTTTTTCTTCAATTTGGTAAAAACCCAACGGATTGGGAAATCTATCGTGGAGATGAATTTCAAATTGAAATTAAAAATACCGAAGAAGCATTATTAGCCGCATTTTTAATAAAAGCCCATCTAAGAACTATTTCATTAGATGCTAGAATGAGTATAGGTTTTGGTGATAAAACGTTCAAATCCAAACGAATATCTGAAAGTAATGGAAGTGCTTTTGTAAATTCGGGTGAAGCCTTTGATTTGATGAAGAAGAACAAAACAAATTTAGTTTTACAATCTTCCAATAAAGATTTCAATAAGGAAATGAATTTGCTATTGCGCTTAGGACTTTCATTTATGGATAATTGGCTTTCTCAACAAGCTGAATTTGTGTTTTTAGCAATTCAAAACCCAAATATCTCACAAGAGGAAATGGGTGAAAAATTAAATATAAATCAAGCAGCAGTGAGTAAAAGAAGAAAAAGAGCTAATTTTGATTTGTTGATAGAACTAAATTCGGCTTATGTTGAAAAATTAAAAATGCTTGAAGTATGATGCTACTATTTACAAAACTTTTATTAGCTCATTTGATTGGTGATTTTATATTGCAACCAAGCAATTGGGTAAGTGATAAAGAAAAAAAGAAAGAGAAAAGTATTTATTTGTATTTGCATACCGCTTTACATTTAGCATTGATGTTACTTTTTGTAGCTGAAGTTGATTTTATCGTTTATGGAATTATTTTAGCTGCTTCTCATGGAATCATTGATTTCATGAAATTAAAATACCAAAAGAAAAAAACGAAACGCATTTGGTTTTCAGTAGATCAAGTATTGCATTTAGTGATGATCTTTATAGTAGTTTTGGTTTATTATAACCCTTCTATAGACTTCCAAAACATAGATAATAGGCTCTGGATTTTTATAACTGGAGTGGTTTTATTAACGAAACCAACTTCGATAATTATTAAAAACATAATATCCATTTGGACACCAGAAAGCAAAAATAAAGAAGACAATTCGTTGCAAAATGCTGGAAATTACATTGGGATTTTGGAACGCTTATTTGTATTTTGTTTCATTATTACCAATCATTTTGAAGCTATTGGTTTTTTATTGGCTGCAAAATCTATTTTTAGATTTGGTGATTTGAAAGAAGCGAAAGACCGAAAACTTACAGAATACGTTCTAATTGGAACATTATTAAGTTTTGGAATTGCAATTTTAGTTGGACTACTTGTGGAATTTGGAACTCGAATTAATTTTTATTAAAATAATTTGAACCACATAGAAAAAATAATAAATACGAAAAAAGACGCTTCGCATTACATAGAAAACAAAGTTATGGGAAAAATATAATTTCTTTTAAAAATCTATTTTAGAGAAAATCTATGTAGACTATGTGGTTTAAATTAAAGCAAAGCCTTATTAATATCCTTAATCAATTTTGGTCCTTCATAAATAAATCCTGTATACAATTGTAATAAACTTGCTCCAGCATCTAGTTTTTCTAAAGCATCTTTTACGGAATGAATGCCTCCTACTCCAATAATTGGAAAGGATTTATTACTTTTTTCCGAAAGAAAACGAATGACTTCTGTAGAACGATTCGTCAAAGGTTTTCCTGATAATCCACCCATTTCTGATTTATTATCTGAAAATAATCCATCACGTGAAATTGTTGTATTCGTCGCAATTACACCAGCAATTTTGGTTTCGTTTACAATTTCAATAATGTCTAATAATTGTTCGTTTGTTAAATCTGGAGCAATTTTTAAAAGAATTGGTTTTGGATTCCCTTTATTTAAATTAAGATTTTGTAACGTATTCAATAAAGCTTTCAAAGGCTCCTTTTCTTGAAGTTCTCTTAAGTTGGGTGTGTTTGGAGAACTTACATTCACAACAAAATAATCCACGTAATCAAACAGAGCTTCAAAACAGATTACATAATCATTAACAGCTTCTTCGTTTGATGTAATTTTATTTTTTCCGATATTTCCACCAATCAGAACACCTTTGTTTTTTCTAAGTCGAATAATGGCTTCTTCAACACCACCATTATTGAAACCCATTCGATTAATGATTGCTGAATCTTCTTGCAATCTAAAAAGTCGTTTTTTAGGATTTCCGTCTTGAGGTTTTGGAGTTAACGTTCCGATTTCAATAAATCCAAATCCGAAATTGGACAATTCTTGGTATAATTTAGCATCTTTATCAAATCCTGCAGCTAATCCAACAGGATTTTTAAATTTCAATCCGAAAACTTCACGTTCTAATTTTGGACTTTTTACTTCGTAATACGAATTGATTAAACTTCCCACGAAAGGAACTTTATGTAAAAAACGAATTAATGAAAAGGTAAAGTAATGTACTTTTTCAGGATCAAATTGAAATAAAATCGGACGAATTAATAAACGATACATAGTGTTGTGTTGAAGTGCAAAAATAAGCATATGAGTTGTCCTAAAAAAGGTTGACTCGTTAATAATTCAAATATAGTTAAATCGTAACAGAATTAATTCTGTTACGATTTAATTTTTTCCATTGTTTTAATTTTATTGTTTTTTGTTGATGTGCTTGGTTTGGAGTTATCATATTAATTGACATATGTATTCTAAAATTGTTATATAAAGTTATGGCCTGTGTAACTTGCTTATTCAAATTTTGATAGTTTTCAAAGATTTCATGTAAACCAAATTCTTCCTTTAAAATTCCGTTTACCCTTTCAGCTATTGCATTTTCATATGGGTCGTACTCTTGCGTCATACTAATTAAAATGTTGTTTTTCTTTAGCAAATCAGTATACTCTTTACTACAATATTGTAAACCTCTGTCAGAATGGTGAATGAGTTTATTTTGTGTTTTTCTGTCAATTAAAGCCATTTGTAAAGCTTTTAATGTTGTTGAACTCATTAAGTTATCTGATAGTTGATAACCTACAATTTTCTTTGAACAAGCATCAGTGAGTAAATGCAAATAATATGTTTTCTCTTTTGTTCGTAAATAAGTTATATCAGCAACCCAAACTTGCTCAGGTCTATTAAGAGTTAAATTGCTTATTAAATTCGGATAGCGTTTCATCCAATGTCTTGAGTTTGTTGTTTTATAATACCTACGAGCTTTAGGAACT
>NZ_CBFHMV010000001.1:68957-320131 GCF_965657075.1 Flavobacterium sp. | reverse complement strand
TTCTAGGCATTAATTGTCTAATTCCTAAAACCATAGAAACTATTATTGAAGCTTTATCTTGTTTAAGCTTTCTCGTTTTAATTTTTCGATAATAAACCTGTCTATCTAACCCGAACAAAGTACAGGCAAACACTACTGTTTGTTGTTGTTCTTCTTTAAAAATGTCGATTGTTCGGGTGAGGAGTTTTTTCGTATATCAATTTGATATTCTTTCTCTGCTAGATTTATCATCATATCAAAAATAATAGACTTTTTATCTGCTACAAAAGCTTGTTGTTCTAAAAGAGCTTTTTGCTTTTCTAATAACTTTACCTGGGCTTCAAGCTCCATTATTTTCTGCTCTGGTGATTTTGACATAATAGTTGGTGTTTGATTTTCCCAATCAAAGTTACCAAATTTTCGCAACCATTGTACAATAGTGGAGCGAGATTGTATACCATAGTTTTTTTTAACTTGAGTAATTGAAATTTGTCCTCGTTCTATTTCTTGAACAATTTGTAATTTAAAAGACATAGGGTAGTCTTTTTGTGTACGCTTTACATACCGAATTTCTTCATTTCTTTCCATTTGGATACTTTTTGTGTATCGCTATTTCAGGACAAGACATTTTTAAAAAAGAAAAAGCCCAAAGTAATTTTCTTTGGACTTTTTAAAATTATTTCATTGCTATCTATCTTACTCTTCTAAAAACTTAGCAATCATTTTGTCAATTTTTTTTGTAATATTTAGAACTAATAAATCATCTACTAAATTTATTTTTTGTTCTTTATCTACTATTATAGTTGTTGGATATTCTTTTATTTTAAACTGTTGCAACGTTTTAAAACCACTTGGAATTAAGGTGAAATCAAAAGATTTTTTCTTAATGAATTCGCTTAAAATTTCTTTTGAATCAAAAGTAACTGCAAAAAAAGCAACATCTTTATCTTTATATTTATCTCTAATTTTATTTAAGTCTGAAATTTCTTCGACACAAGGTTTACACTTTACAAACCAAAAATTAAGTACAATAACTTTATCTTTTAAACTTTCTAAAGAATATGAAACGTCATTTATATCTTTCAATTCTAAACTATCTAATACAGAATTATCTTGGTTTTTAAACTCTCTTTTTTGGTTTTTCAAATCTTCTTTTAGCTTTAAATCTCTAGCTTTTTTTTCTTCTAAAGACTGCTTTTTATAAACTATAAAAAATTCTCTACAAGATTTGTTTAAATAATAGTTTTGAATATAAAGTTCAAAAGATTTATCTAAAATTAAAGAATCTTTAATTCTATTGTTAAAATTTTTACCATTTTCAAGATAAGCGTTTTTAATTTTCAAAGTATCCGAAACAGCTAACTTAAAAAACTCATCTTTTTCAATTTTGACAAAATTTTTTGGAATAAAAGAATACTCTTGTGCATTTCCATTTATCCAAAATAGTAGAAGTAAAACATATAAATTATTCTTCATTTATTTCTCTTTTGCTTAGAAGTATATTTTTATAACAATCTGATATCTAATTCTAAAAATCCTCCAACATTTTAGAAATTTCGTCTAATTTTGGAGTTAAGATAATTTCAATTCTTCTGTTTTTTGCTTTCCCTTCTGTGGTGTCGTTGGAAGCTATAGGAGCAAATTCTCCACGACCGGCTGCTGTTAAATTCTTTTTGTCGATGGTTTTGTTTTCCGATAAAATATTTACAATTGCTGTAGCTCTTTTGGTAGATAAATCCCAGTTGTTTTCTACAGAACCAATGCTTCCTGAAAATTTATCGTTATCGGTATGGCCTTCAATTAAAACGGAGATTTCTGGATTTTCGCCTAGTACTTTTCCTAAAGCTACAACTGCCTTTTTACCTTCAGAACCTACGGTCCAACTTCCTGATTCAAATAACAATTTGTTTTCCATAGAAACATACACTTTGCCGTTTCTTTGTTCCACAGTTAATCCTTTTCCTTCAAAGGCATTCAACGCTTTTGATAAATTGTCTTTTAATTTATTCATACTGGCATCTTTGGCAGCAATCATTTCTTCCAATTCGTTTAAACGTTTAGAACTTTGCTCTAACTCGGCTTTTAATTTATTCAAACGCTCTTGTTCGGCATTTAAAACTTTTTGTTTGGCATCTAATTCGGCTAATAACTCTCTGTTTTTATTGATATTGGCTGCTAAAGCTTGATTACTATCTTTTTCTAAAGCATCATAAGAAGCTTTTAAATTGTCATAATTTTTCTTTGTAGCTGCATAATCTGTAGCTAATTTATCTCTTTCAGATTTTGTTTTATCTAATTGAGATTGTAAATCTTTTAACTTTAAATCGAGTCCGTTTTTCTCGGTTTTTAAGGCTGTATTTTCGTCATACAAATTGTTGCGTTCTTTTTTTACATCTGCAAATTTGTTTTCTAAATCATTGTATATTTTTTTTGAAACACATGAAGTTGTTAATGCAACTAGTACTAAACTTAAGGCAAGTTTTTTTATCATTTTTTTTTTTTTTTTTTTGCCACAAAGGCACTAAGACACTAATTTATTTTCTCTTTTTTTGTTTAATTCTCCTCTTCTCAAAATCTTTCTATCTTTTTGTATTATATTTCTTAAACTAGCCGTGATGGTAATGAAAACCCTTTTTGTGAAAAACGGCTGTTTTTTATTGCTGTAAAAAAGCGACCCAAGAAGCTCTTTTTACAGTTAGAAAAACGCTGTTTTTGCAAAAATGTTGTAATGGACAGCGCGATTAGCTTCTGAAAATTAATCTATTTCTACTAAAACTGGACAATGGTCTGAATGTTTGGCTTCTGGTAAAATTAAGGCTCTTGAAAGTCTGTCTTTTAAGGGTTCATTTACCAAACAATAATCGATACGCCAACCTTTATTGTTGCCTCTGGCTCCTGCTCTATAGCTCCACCAACTGTAATTATGAGGTTCTTTATTAAAAAACCTGAAAGTATCAATAAAACCTGATTTCATAAAAGTATCTAACCAAGCGCGTTCTTCGGGTAAAAAGCCTGAAGTATTTTTGTTTTGAGCAGGATTGTGAATGTCTATAGCTTCGTGACAAATGTTATAATCACCACAAATTACTAAATTTGGGAAGGTAGTTTTTAATTGATCAATATAATTTTGAAAATCGTCCATGAACATAAATTTATGGTCTAATCTCTCCTCATTTGTTCCAGATGGTAAGTAAAGACTCATTACTGAAATTGAATCAAAATCGGCACGAATGATTCTTCCTTCAAAATCCATGTGTTCAATTCCAGCTCCAAATTCAACATGATTTGGTTTGGTTTTGCATAAAATTGCAACACCACTATATCCTTTTTTTTGAGCGGAAAAATAATATTGATAAGGATAACCAGCTTTGGTAATATCTTCGGTTGGAATTTGATCTTCGTTGGCTTTGATTTCTTGCAAACAAATCACGTCTGGATTGGCTTGTTGCAACCATTCTAAAAACCCTTTTGTGATTGCTGCTCTAATCCCATTTACATTATAAGAAATTATTTTCATATGTAGATTTTATTTCCTTCAAAATTACTAAAAACCCTTTGTTAAATGAAAATGCTTTATATATTTATTAACAGGTTTATGAATATTATAAAGGTTCTAATAATTGTTAATATTTCATTTATCGATTTATTTTGGTTTAATAACTTTTACTTATATTTGTGGTTAAGTCAAATAACAAAAATATGGGATTAGTCACTGCCAAAGAGGTAGCAAAAGCTATAAATCTAGACAAATACGGTTTTGTTGGAACTTTTATAGGTTGGTTGTTAATGAAACTGACCAAAATATCTACTTTAAACAAATTATACAACAGAAATAAACACTTAAAAGATACGGCTTTTTTAAATGCGTTATTAGATGATTTAGAAATTAAGTTTGAAATTCCAGAAGATGATTTAAAAAGATTACCTAAAACAGGTCCATACATCACCATTTCTAACCACCCATTAGGCGGAATTGACGGTATTTTATTATTAAAATTAATGTTGGAAAGAGAACCTGATTTTAAAATAGTTGCCAATTTTTTATTGCATAGAATTGAACCTATGAAACCTTACATAATGCCAGTAAATCCTTTTGAAAATCATAAGGATGCCAAATCTAGCGTTATTGGTTTAAAAGAAACCTTACGTCATTTAAGTGATGGCAAACCCTTGGGTATTTTTCCAGCTGGTGAAGTTTCAACCTATAAAGACGGTAAATTAGTAGTGGACAAACCATGGGAAGAAGGTGCTATAAAGTTGATAAAAAAGGCCAATGTTCCTGTTGTTCCTATTTATTTTCATGCTAAAAATAGTAGGCTTTTTTATATTTTATCAAAACTTAATGACACTTTTAGAACTGCCAAATTACCTAGTGAATTATTAACTCAAAAAAGAAGAGTAATTAAAGTTAGAATTGGAAAACCAATTACTACAAATGAGCAGAAAGAATTTGAAACTCTTGAATCGTACGGTGAATTTTTAAGAAAGAAAACCTACATGCTTTCCAATTCATTTGAAGATGAAAGCTCTTTTTTAAAAGCTCCTAATTTAAATTTAAATTCGCCTAAACCACCCAAAAGCATTGTACTTCCTGCAGATCAAAATAGTATGAATGAAGAAGTTGAAAAACTTAGAGCTTCTGATTCAAGATATTTTATAAGTAAGAATTATGAGGTGTTTTTCACAGAAGCTAAGAATATTCCGAACATTTTACATGAAATTGGAAGATTAAGAGAAATTACTTTTAGAGAAATTGGTGAAGGAACTAATAATTCTATTGATTTAGACAATTATGATCAATACTACCATCACATGTTTTTGTGGGATGATGCTACTAAAAAAGTCGCTGGTGCCTACCGTATGGGTATTGGTTCACAGATCTATGCAAAATACGGGATGAATGGTTTTTATCTAACAGAATTGTTTCGTTTTGAACCCGAAATGCAAGATATGATGCGCCAATCCATAGAAATGGGAAGAGCTTTTATTGTTAAAGAATACCAGCAAAAACCAATGCCTCTTTTCTTGTTATGGAGAGGAATTATGTTGACAACTCTACATTATCCTGAACATAAATATTTATTAGGTGGTGTTAGCATCAGTAATAATTTTACTGAATTTTCAAAGTCGTTAATGATTGAGTTTATGAAATCACACTATTATGATCCTTACATTGCTCAATATGTGCATCCAAAGAAAGAATTTAAAGTAAAACTAAAAGATGCTGACAAAGAGTTTATTTTTGATGAAACCGAAGCGGATTTGAATAAATTTGATAAAATTATTGACGAATTAGAACCAGGTGCACTTAGATTACCTGTTTTATTAAAAAAATACATTAAACAAAATGCTCGATTAGTAGCTTTTAATGTGGATCCATTGTTTAACAATTCGGTTGATGGTTTAATGTACATTAGGATTGCTGATATTCCTGAAAGCACTATGAAACCTGCTTTAGAAGAATTTCAAGCTGAATTGGAACGTAAATTGGCAGAAGAACATTAGCTTTTGGATTTTAAATTTTCAGCAGATTTCTGGATTAATTCACTAATAATGTCTGTTGAATTTGCACAATGATTAATTTAAAAATTTGATAATAAATAAATTAGCTTGTTTTTAAGTCTAACTTTTGTATGTAGATTTCTCAAAAAATCACCTCCAAATCGATTGTTCTAAAATAGAATCTAAACTGTTTTCTCTAATAAAAAAAATAAGCCGAATACTGTGATAAATGATTAAAAAACCAGCTAAAAAATAAGCTGCTTTTTTGTTGTAGAACCATTTATTAAAATAGACATTACCTGTTTTTATTTCAACCAAAAGCAATAAGATTAAAAACACACAAAAAGGGACTACAATTGGCCCTAAGATATGATAACTGATGCTTTTAAGAATATTTCCATCATAAAAGTATACAATTGATTTTGTAATGCCACACGAAGGACATGGGAAACCAGTTGCCATTTTTAAAGGACATAACGATTGTTCTTTTTCTAAAGAATTATTGGTGTTTTGTAATCCTAATAAAAAAGGTATAACAAGCACTGCTAAAGCACCTGATATACCTATTATTCTATTTAGTACGAACTTTTTGATTAGTACAGCTTGTTTATTTCCGTTTGAACAATCATTGCAGTTATCATTGGAAAGAAAAATCCTAAAACCAATAATAAAACTGAATCGTCTTTTTGTGGTTGATTAGTCAATTCGTAAACTTTTGGTAAACCATCTCTACCAACTAACCAGTAGAAAAATAAACTTAAGCCGCAACAACCTGTTACAATTGCAATAAGTGGTGAAATGACTTCCTTTTGATTGGCTGCGTTTATTACTTCTGCAATTTTTACATTCCAATAAATTAAGTATAATCCGCATGTGAAAAATCCTAATAATAAGACTACAATTGGATCTACCTTAAAATAAGGAATGTTTGGAATTGGATTGTTTTGCTTGTCAGATGAACCGATTACTTCCATGATGATTTGTTTTAGTGATTGATGATTAATTGTTAAAGAAAAGTTGCGTCAATAGGTTCCCAAAGTTCAATTTTATTTTTGTCTGAATCTAGAATCCAAGCAAACTTTCCATATTCATAAGTCTGCATTTCACCCAAAATTGTTACACCTTCTTGCGATAATTTTTTTAAAAGCAATTCCAAATCATCAACTCTAAAATTCTGCATGAAAGGTTTTTCCGAAGGTTCAAAGTAATTGGTATCGTTTTTAAAAGGACTCCATTGCGTAGCACATTTGTTTCCTTGTTCATCATTCCACCAAAAAGTACATCCATAATCGTCAGTATTAAAACCCAAATGTTTTTTATACCATTCTTTTAATTCTGAGGGATTTTCAGTTTTAAAGAAAAAACCTCCAATACCTGTTACCCGTTTTGGTTTAGTAATTTTGACTTGATTTTGAATGTAAACCGTCTTAATTTTATCCACAATGTTTTGTGCTAATTTTTCATGACTTTCAAAAGTCCATCCCGCAATGTGAGGTGTTAACAAAACGTTTTCCGCTTGACGCAAATATTCGAAACTTTCGTTCTTACTTTCTTCTTCAAATAAATTTTCAAAAGATAACTTTTCGTATTCTAACACATCTAAACCAGCTCCTAAAATTTTTCCAGATTGTAATGCCTCAACTACATCGGAAGTCACAACGCTTTTTCCACGTGCTGTATTAAGTAACCAAAAAGGTTTATGAAAAGCAGTAATAAAATCAGAATTTACCATTTTATCTGTTTCTGGTGTCCATGGAATGTGCAAACTCAGCACATCAGCTTTTTCTTGCAAAACTTCCAAAGCAACTTGTTTGGCATTGACATCAGCAATATTATTTTGAATATCGTAACATAAAACTTCCACATCAAAACCTCTTAGTTTTTTTGCAAAGGCTTTTCCCATATTTCCATAACCAATAATACCAACTGTTTTTCCGTCCAACTCATGTCCACGATTGGCTTCCCGATTCCATTGTCCGTTTTTGACTTCAAAATTGGCTTTATTTAAGTTGTTAAAAAGGGATAATAACATTCCTAAAGCTTGTTCACCAACTGCATTTCGATTGCCTTCAGGAGCAGCAATAAGATGTATATTTTTTGAAAGCGCATACGCACAATCTATACTTTCTAGACCAGCACCAACTCTTGCAATGAACTGTAAATTTGTAGCTTTATCAATAAATTTTTTATCTATTTTGAAACGACTTCTAATTACAATTCCATGGTAGTCATGAATTTTAGCTTCAATTTCTTCTTTTGTAGATTTGAAATCTGCTTCATTTTGAAAACCTAAAGCTTCGAGCTGATTCCATAACAAAGGATGATTGGAATCTAGATGAAGAATTTTAATGTTTGATAACATAATTGACTATTAAAATCTAAAGATAATTTTTTTATAAAACTTTTTATATTTAAATTTACTTATAAAATATATATGATGCAAAAATTATTACTAATAATACTTTTGTCTTTCCAAATAACAAAGGCTCAAAAAACCTATTCTTTTGATTATGAGTTAAATTATACTTTTATATCGGATAGCTCAAAAATATATAATCATAAATATTTTCTTAATTCTCGTGATAACAATTATCAGATGAATTTGATTACATCAACAATCGACACGCTAAAATATGACCTATATTTAAGTATTTATGATTATGCCTATCTAGATACTGATGTAGATAAAAATGAATTTAAAACAAATGAAAAATTAAATGTTCCATGTAATAATATCTTTAAATACACTAATATCTATAAAAAAAAAGCGAAAGAATATTCCTATTTTAATTATGAAGATACTCTTATAAATGGAATTTCATATTATCATTATGCCTTAAAAAGTAATAAAAGTTTAAAATACCAAAAAAGAAAAAAACTGGCTCAAAAACATTTTATTGTAACTAAAGAGCATAAAGATTTTTTGCCTTTTTTAAATTTTTCTACTGCTTTAGAAGTTTGGAATAATAATAAAAATAGTGTTCCAAACGGAATCGTATACATGACTTACATATTAAATTATAAAAACGAAATTAAAAATCTATTTTTGTTAAAATCAATAAAACCTTCAAAAAAAGAATTAATAATACCAAAAGATTGTGAAATTCAACCAAAATATGGCGGATTAATTATTCGAAATATGTAGCTTTAATTGAATAAAAATATATCAAATAACCAATTACAATAAGTTCTAATAAAGTAGATAAATAAGAACCTTCAAAACCGAAAGCTCCACCATTTATTTTGTTAGGATTTGTAATTGAAAAATTGAAAATTGAAAAAAATCTTGTCCGCTAACGTTAAAACCAAAAAGCTATTGAAAAAAAATCCAACTGAAATGTAAGGCAATTGGAAACCATAAATTTCTGTTCTGAATATAGGTAATTCCGAGTAAAATTCCTGCAATAAATAGACTTAAAAAACTAAACCAATCCGTATTTGGATTCATAATATGGAGTAAAGTAAATAAACTTGAATATACTATCAAGGCTAGATATTTATTCATGGAAAACATTAAATTACCAAGTATGTAACCTCTACAAAAAACTTCTTACACAACAGCAACAATTATAAATAATCCAATGGAAATTAATAAATCTTGAAAATTAAAATCAATAGTACTTAGTTAAATTTCATTTGAAAAATAAATCACCGAAAAACCCACTGCCATTATTATAAAACCAACTAAAATTCCATAAACAATATCCTTTTATTCTTTGATCTAAATGAAAACCTAGATTAATAAAAGTGTCTTTATCAACCCCTTTTCTAAACAAAAAAACGATAAAAAACAACCCTAATAAATCGAAGAAATGAATAATTAAAGTTTGAAAAGGTGTTTTTTCGCTACCAAAATCTTCTTAAGAATTACCTAAAAAAATTTCCGATAATTTGGAAAAAAGCGGTACAAAAAATATAAGGTAAAATAAATAACAAAACTCTTGACCGACCAGGAAAACTCGGATTTTTATCTGTAATTTCTATAAGTTTTTGCATCTTCAATTATTAAAATCCTAACATTGCTTTTGCTATAAAAAAGTAAATTAAAATTCCACAAATATCGTTACTTGTAGTTATAAATGGTCCTGTGGCAAGTGCAGGATCAATTCCGTATTTGTCTAATGTAATAGGTATAAATGTTCCTAAAAATGATGCTACAATAATTACTGCCAAAAGCGCTGTAGTTACTGTAAAAGCAACTTTTATATCAGAACTTAACAAAAAATAACATCCTAAAAACAGAATAATTCCTAAAATTAATCCGTTAAATAAACTCAACGAAAATTCTTTTACCAAACGTTTCCATAAAGAGCCGTTTAATGTATTATTAGCTATACCTTGAACAACAATTGCCGAAGATTGTACCCCAACATTTCCTGCCATTGCTGCAATTAACGGAATAAAAAAGAACAATTCGGCATGTTCTTTCATGGCAGCATCAAATAAACCTAGAACTTTTACAGAGATAAATCCTCCAAACAAAGCCAAAACCAACCAAGGCAATCGAGCTTTTGTAAGTTCTAAAATACTATCATCAGCCTCCACATCTTGAGAAATACCAGCTGCTAATTGGTAATCCTTATCGGCTTCTTCTTTGATTACATCCACAATGTCATCAATGGTAACTCTTCCTACAAGTCTTCCCAATTCATCAACTACAGGAATAGCTTCCAAGTCATATTTTTGCATGATACGAGCAACCTCAACGTTTTCTGTATCTACTTTTACATAATCCACTTTAGGAATATAAACTTCACTAATTGGTGTTTTTGTAGAGGTTGTTAATAAATCTTTTAAAGACAATCTTCCTTTTAGTCTTCCTTCGTCATCAACAACATAAATGGAATGAACTCGCGTTACGTTTTCTGCCTGAGCACGCATTTCTTTTACACAAGTAAGCACGTTCCAATTTTCATTGACTTTAACTAGCTCTTTTGCCATTAATCCACCAGCAGAATCTTCATCATAACGCAACAAGTCAACAATATCTTTGGCATGTTCAACGTCTTCTAGTTCAGAGATTACTTGTTCTTTTTTTTCTTTTGAAAGTTCGGCAATAATATCGGCAGCATCATCAGTACTTAACTCATCTAACTCTTCTGCAATTTCTTTAGCCGTAAGATTTTTAAGAATTTTTTCACGAACTTCATCATCAAGTTCTAATAAAATTTCCGCTGTCTTTTCGGAATCTAAGGTGTTGAAAATATAACTTGCTTCATGACTTTGAAGTTCGTCCATAATTTCGGCAATATCAGCAAAGTGAACGTCTTGAAGCAAATCATTTAATTCTTGCTCTTTGTTTTCACTAATTAATTGCTCAATGTGAGCTATAAAGTCTTTGCTGATTTTAAATTCCATCGGCTGCAATTTTTTGGGTAATTTCTACAAATTGATCTACAGAAAGTTGTTCTGGTCGAAGGTCAAAGATACTATCTTCTTTTAAACTATCCGAAAAAGCATACGATTTTAAACTGTTTCTTAAGGTTTTTCGTCTTTGATTGAAAGCTGTTTTTACTACTTGAAAAAACATTTTTTCATTACAATCTAGTTTGAAATTTTCTTTTCGTTTTAAAATCAAAACACCTGAATCGACTTTTGGTGGTGGATTAAAAACAGTTGGCGGCACTGTAAACAAATATTCGGCATCATAAAAAGCTTGTGTGAGCACCGATAAAATTCCGTACACTTTACTTCCTTTTTTTTCGCAAATTCTTTGAGCTACTTCTTTTTGAAACATTCCAGCAAATTCTGGTATTTGATTACGCATTTCCAGCGCTTTGAAAACAATTTGAGATGAAATGTTATATGGAAAATTTCCAATAATGGCAAATTCTTCTTCACCAAAAACTTCTTTTAAATCGTATTTTAAAAAATCTTTTGAAATGATGTTTTTAGCTAAATTGAGATAATGCGTTTCTAAATAAGCAACAGATTCTGTATCAATTTCAACCACAAATGTTTCTGTAGGTTTTTCTAACAAGTATTTTGTTAAAACACCCATTCCTGGACCAATTTCCAAAGTTTTTTTGTACCCTGAATAACTCATGCAATCTGCTATTTGTTGCGCAATACTTTCGTCTGTTAAGAAATGTTGTCCTAAATGTTTTTTTGCTTTTACTGACATTTTTTTGTGGTTATGGGTTAGTTTTCAGCATGAAAATATTCATCCAAAACTTCTAATTCTGTTCTGAAAGCCAACATTTTATCACCAAAAAGTTCTAAACTTTCTTGTCTTAATTTTGGAGCATGATTTTTATAATACTCGTTTAATTTGTCTCTTGAATCTACAAAAAATTGAACCGAATAGGTAGCGCCTTCCTCTTCTTGAACTAAAACTTTTACAAATCTTGCGTTCTTAAATAAACCTGTTGCTAACACGTCTGAAATGTGTTTGTTTTTCATCCATAACAACCATTTGTCGTGAACGCTTAAGTCAATATTTATAGTTATGTTGTATATTATCATATTGGGTTTTGAGTAATGTTAAGGGTTTTAAATAGTGTCACCTCTTAAAAGGCGATACTGTTTTCTTGCATCTGTAAAATAGATACTATCTTGATGATTAAAAATCATTTTCTCGTATAAAGGTTTTGCTTTTTCGCTTTCGTTGAGTTCTTTTCTATAAATTTCTGCTGAAAAATACAAGGCTTCATCTACATAAATTCCCTCAGAATGATTCTCTAAAATAAGGTTGTAATATTTTAATGCATTGTTAAAATCTTTCTTTTTTTCGTATATTTTAGCAATTTTATAAAGCGTTCCATCTATAATCACATCATCTTTATGTTGTTCTAAAATGGTTAAAAAACCAACCAAAGCTTCATCATTTTTGTTTTGAAACATTTTTAAATCTGCTTTTGCAAACGATTTTAGAGCCAATCGTAAACTGTCTTCAGCAGAATTATCACTAATTAATAAAAACAATTCAATAGCATCATTAGCAATTAATAAACTTGGTGATTGTTTTAAAACTTTTACCTGTTGCAAAGCCCAATCAAAATCTTGTTTATAGTAACTTGCTTTGGCCATTTTCATGCTTGCTTCATGCGATTTTTCGTCATTTTTAAACGATTCTGTAATTTGAGCATAATACAAAATTGCTTGATTAAACTTTTCGCTAAATACCAAAATATCGGCCAATTCCATTTTGACTTGACTTTGTTGTCGTGGAGAAATATTGAGCTCTAAAGCATTTTCTAAAGTAGCTTTTGATTGGTCCAATTGGTTAAAGTAAAAAGCATCAAAATGAGCTGAGAGAATTTGCAATTCTAAAGTAAATGGAGACGTTCCAAATTGTTTCAATAAAGTTGCAATTTTTGTTTGAATTGCAGGATATTGTTCTGGTGAAGCTTTATCAATTTCTAAATTCATCAAATAAATATTAGCTGCAATTTGCAATCCAAAATCTTGTGTGTTTTCAAGAACGAATTCAAAAATAGTTTTAGCCGTTTCCGATTCGTTTTCTTGCATGGCATATTGTGCCAAACTTATGATGTTATTAAACCCTTCTGGATTTCTTTTGTAAATGGCTTTTTCTTGTACAAAGGCTTTTCCGTATTCTTTTTGTTGAACAAAATACCAACTCAAAAATTGATTCCAAAAAATATCTTGAGATTTTTGAACACGAATTAATAGAGCTTTTCTGATATAATCTGAAAAAGTTTCGTCGGCAGTATCTGTCATAAATCTAGTCAACTGATTTTGAACTAATACAACGTTGTTTTGGTTTGTAAATGAATAATCCAATAGTTTATCAACCATTAGTTCTATATTACCATTTTGTCCTTGTAAAAGAGCAATTTGATAATCAAAATTTAAGTTTGGATTTCCTAAAACACCAACTTCATAGCTTTTTATTGCCCAATCAATTAATGATTTTTTTTCAAAAGCAGCTGCAACCGAATAGGCATAATTGGATTGTACTGCTACTTGTTCAATAGCTAAATTATATTGCTCGTTGGCTTTTAAAGTGTTTTTTTGAAGTTGAAAATTATAGCCTAGTTCTATGTTTAAAGTTGGATTTTTACTTTGATTTAATCTTTCAAAAATAATTTTTTCAGACTTATCATATTGTTTTAATTGCTGATAACTTTCTACTATTTTTTGATAAACCGTATAATTGTTAGGTGCTTTTTGAAGAATTTCTTCATAAATACTAATAGCTTTATCAAACTCACCTCTGTCAAAATAATTATTCGCTAATTCAACACTTTGAGCCGAAACAAAAAGTGAACCTAAAAATAGAATAATAAAGATTTGTTTTTTCATCATGCAATTTGTACTTGTATTATGGATATTCTTTAAATAAATAATGTACTAAAGTAACATTTTTTATGCCAATTTAGTACATTGTTTTATAAAGATTAACTTTTTAGTCAATGATATCAAAACCAGTGTATTTGCGAAGTACTTCTGGAATAACAATTCCTTCTGGAGTTTGATAATTTTCTAAAATTCCAGCCAAAACTCTTGGTAAAGCTAACGAACTTCCATTAAGTGTGTGAGCCAATTGGTTTTTTCCATCTTTATCTTTGAAGCGCAATTTTAATCGATTGGATTGAAACGTTTCAAAATTAGACACCGAACTAATTTCCAACCAACGTTCTTGTGCTGTTGAATATACTTCAAAATCATAAGTTAAAGCAGAAGCAAAACTCATATCGCCACCACATAAACGTAAAATTCTGTATGGTAATTTTAGTTCTTGAAGAATTGATTTTACATGTTCTACCATTCCATCTAGAGCTTTGTAAGAATTATCTGGATGTTCTACACGTACAATTTCAACTTTATCAAATTGATGCAAACGATTTAATCCTCGAACGTGAGCACCATACGAACCTGCTTCTCTTCTAAAACAAGGAGTATATCCTGTGTAAAGAACGGGTAGTTGACTTTCGGCCAATAATTCATCTCTAAATAAATTGGTTACTGGAACTTCGGCAGTTGGAATTAAGTATAAATCATCAATACCTACATGATACATTTGTCCTTCTTTATCAGGCAATTGACCTGTTCCATAACCAGAAGCTTCGTTTACCAAATGAGGCACTTGCATTTCGGTGTAACCTGCTTCTGTATTTTTATCTAAAAAATAAGTGATCAAAGCACGTTGTAATTTGGCACCTTTTCCTTTGTAAACCGGAAAACCTGCACCTGTTATTTTAACACCTAATTCAAAATCAATAATGTCATATTTCTTAGCTAAATCCCAATGAGGCATTGCTCCTTCATGTAATTTTGGAATTGCTCCTTCTTCAAAAACATTCAAATTTTCTTCAGGAGTTTTTCCTGCTGGAACAATATCTGCTGGAAGATTTGGTAATTTATATAGCTCTTCTTGCAATTTTGCTGTAACTTGATTTAGAGTTTCAGAAAGTTCTTTAGTTTGATCTTTAAATTGCGAAGTTTTTTCTTTTAGTAAAGTAGCTTTTGCTTTTTCTCCATTTTTCATCAATTCACCAATATCCTTAGAAATTTTATTGGATTCAGACAAGATAGTATCTAAGGATACTTGAGTTGCTCTTCGTTTTTCGTCTAAACTAATAACATCGTCAACAATTGATTTAGCATCCATGTTTTTCTTAGCCAAACGTGTAATTACCTCTTCCTTGTTTTCTCTAATAAATTGTATTTGTAACATAGTAATTGATTTAAGAATGCAAATGTATAAAAATGAATGCTTAGTTGATAATAATCGGTTAAAGTGTTTACAATAAATTGATGAAATTCATTAAAAATAAATCCATAAAAAAATAATTATTAAAAGTAATAGGAATAACTTACTTTTGTGGCTTATTAAATTTTTGAAAAAATGATTCAAATAGCACAAATATTATTTATATTATCCGTTTTAGTTATCCTTCATGAGTTTGGTCATTATTTGGCCGCCAAAGCTTTTAAAGTAAGAGTTGAAAAATTTTATCTTTTTATGGATGCAGGTTTTTCATTACTTAAGAAAAAGATTGGAGAAACCGAATGGGGAATTGGTTGGTTGCCTATTGGTGGTTATGTAAAACTTTCTGGTATGATTGACGAAAGTATGGATACCGAACAAATGGCACAAGAACCACAAGAATGGGAATTTAGAGCAAAACCAGCTTGGCAACGCTTAATTATTATGTTGGGCGGGATCATAGTAAATATTTTATTAGCATGGTTTATTTACACCATCATGTATGCTACTGTTGGTAAAAAAGTAGTTTCTACAGAAGAATTACAAAAAAATGGTTTGGCTTTTGGTGAAGTTGGACAAAGCGTGGGTTTTAAAAATGGTGATAAAATTGTAAGCATAGACGGTAAAAGTTATGACGATTTCAAATACATGACCATGGGCGTTTTGTTTGGAGATAAAGTACAATTAGAAAGAGACGGTAAAACTGTAGAGTTACTTTTGACTGATGAACAAAAAGGAGAAATCATCAAAAAAGAAGGTAGAGGATTTGCTCACGTTAGATATAATTTGAGTGATATGTATATAGATTCTGTTGGAGAAAACAATTCTGGGTTAATGCGTTTTGATGAATTGGTTGGTATTAATGGAGAAAAATTTACTTACTTAGATCAATTTGATGATGCCATAAAAAAATATGCTAATGATTCTGTTAGTTTAATTGTTAAAAGAAATAATGAAGAAATTATTTTAAAAACTAGAGGAGATTCATTAGGAATTGGAGGGTTGTATAAAAACATATTTCCTTCAAAAAATTACAAAATAAGTACTGCTTTTGTTAATTCTATTGAAGAAAACTCATTGGCCGAAAAAAATGACATTAAATTTAAAGATGTATTCACAAAAATTAATGGTCAAAACATTGAAACTAATAAAGATTTAAAACAAACTTTAGCCCAAAATAAAGGAAAAGAAATTGTTTTAACTGTTGTTCGAGATGGAAGTGAAAAGGATTTAAAAATCAATTTAAAGGATTCGAAAAGATTAGGTGTTGGTTTTGAAAACAATGAAGAAAAAGCCTATTCTGTAACTGAAAAATTTAGTTTAGGACAAGCATTTCCAGAAGCTGTTAAACAATCTTGGTTGTTGTTTGAATACAATGTACAAAGTATAAAATTAATTGCAAGACCAAAAACAGGTGCCTACACTCAAGTTCAAAGTCCAGTAGGAATTGCAAGAAGATTGCCAGACACTTGGGATTGGGAATTTATTTGGAATTTTACCGCATTGTTTTCTATCGGATTGGCTTTTATGAATTTATTACCAATTCCTGGTTTAGATGGTGGACATGCCCTATTTACCATTGTAGAAATGGTAACTGGAAAAACTTTAAGTGTAAAAGCTGCAGAAAGAGTGCAAACCTTTGGAATGATTATCTTATTGACATTGATGGCTTTAACTTTCGGAAAAGATATTTATCAATTAATTGCCGATAAATTATTTTAATTTTTATCAAAAAATATTTGTAGAAATAAAAATCTGTGTTATATTTGCACTCGCAAAAAGGGTATTTCTCTTTTTAAAATTGACAATTAAAAATTAAATATACAGTTTCCTCCTTAGCTCAGTTGGTTAGAGCATCTGACTGTTAATCAGAGGGTCCTTGGTTCGAGCCCAAGAGGGGGAGCTTTCTTAGACTCCTCGCCATTTTGGCGGGGAGTTTTTATTTTTAATAGCCTGAAAGGCTTGTGTTTACTAAGGATGAGGGAAATGAACTCATCGATAAAAGCGGTTCGATAACTGTTTTTTGAAAAAATCAGTTTTTCTGGAAATATCGAACCAATTACCTTTTTTTTAATATCAGAAGTGGAGTTTTTATACAGTTTGTCTATTCCGTGTAAAAATGAAATCCCAAGTTTTAAATACTCTTCTAAGTCTTTATCCATCGTTTTTAAGTTCTCGAGTTCAGATTTTAAATCATTTATGTTTTTTTGAGTCTTCCCTTTCAATGATTTATAACTTGATGCATCGATAAGATCATCTAAAAATTTATCTTCAATTGAATCCATTCTTGTATTTAGTTTTTCTAACTCAACCTTAATTTGCTTGATTCTTAATTCTCTGTTTTTCTTTTCTCCGCTGAACGTTTCATTTAGAATTTCTTTGTACAAAGTCATCACATCATCTTTTATTACAAACTCTGAAAGCATTTTTTCAAATATCGCATTCGCTTCTTCCGCTTTAAATCGTTCCTTACATTTTGGTTGGCAGTGGTAATAAAAATGTCTTACACCATTTCTTCCTTTTGATGCACTCCCTGTTAATGCTCTTCCACAAGATTGACATTGCAAGAAACCTCGTAAAGGCAAATGCTCATCTACCTCAGAGAATTTATGAACCTTTTGCTTTCCCTTCCCTGCCATAATTTTTTGTACCTCATAAAACGTTTGTTCATCAATTATAGGTTCATGCAATCCATCAACTATTAATTCATCTTCTTTCTTCCATTCTTTTATTACAATCTTGCCACAGTAAACAGGATTTTTTAGAAGATTAAGCATGCTTTGTTTGGTTATCTTTAATCCTCTATTGTAGTACTTCTTTCTTATGTCCTCTGCTGATAAAACCCCTTTTGAGTAGTCTATAAACGCACTTCTAATTAAAGGCGCTGTGTCGGGGTTTTTTATAATTGTGGACTTCCCGTTAGGGTTTCTAAAGTTTTTGTAACCAAAGGGAGCTATACCCACAAAACAGCCTTCCTTCATGGCTCTTCGAAGTCCTTCTTTGGTTCTAAGACTGTTTTTATCATTTTCTACCTCTGGAATGACCAAATACACCGCAAGCATCACTTTAGAATCGGGTTGTGATAAATCTAAAGGTTGTTCAATTGCATTTACTTCAATACCGAGGTTTTTAAATTCTCTAATTACTCTGTAGGCTTCTTCCTGATTTCTACTGAATCTATCCCATCGAGTAAAAAGTAAATAATCAATACTTTTCCTATTGGCTTTTACATAGGTTAACAATTCATTGAAGGCAGGTCTGTCGAAGTTCTTTGCTGAGAAGTCTTCTTTGAAATGATGTAAGATAGTTATACCTTTATGCTGACAATATAACTCTAATACGTTTTTTTGATGAGGCAAACTAAAGCCCTTGCTGGCTTGTTCATCAGTAGAAACTCGGGTATAAATTAAGGCGTTTGGCATTTTTTATTATTTAAATAACGTTCGTATTCTAATAGAGCATAAAAAAGTAGCTTAGATCTTATCGAAATAGGCTTATGTTGGGTTATATTTACTTTTTTTGTATTATTACTTGATTTTTTAAGCATATATATGTGCAAATATATGCTTTATAACACATTTATACAAATAAAAAGTGCTTTATATGTGCTTTTTAAACAAAAAAGAAGTACCTTTGGTAAAAATAATAGTAGAAATGAGTACAGCAAAAGAGATACTTTCTGAAAATTTAAAGTTAATACGAAAGCAAAAAAATATTAGCCAGCAGTTTATAGCCGAGCGTTGTGATATGTTGGCATCTACTTACAATAGGATTGAGAATATGAAAGTATCTCCTTCGATAGATACGATAGAAAAAATAGCCTTGGCAATAGAAGTTCCAATAGCTGAACTGTTTCAATCACAAAATATTTCGGATAAATCGTTAGTTCAAAAACTAGAAAAAATCAATAATCTATCTGAGTATAATCAAAATGTAGTAGGTATTCTACTAGATAGTATTATTGAGAAAGACAAGCTTGAACAAGATAAAGATCAAAAAATGAAAAGTAGGTTGGAGGAATTGGATTCATTGCGAAAATAATAAACTTATGAAAACAATTTTTACCAAAAACATATATGCTATTTTAGAGAACAATCTAATCTTAGCTCAAACGTTTGTTGTTTTCCTTTTTTTTGAATGCTACACGATTAATTTTTCAAAGGCATCTATTTTAATTTTACATTTGAATATCGAGGAATTTACACTAAAACCATTATTTGGATTTATTTACTTCGTTGTAATATGTAAAATAGTTTGGCTTTTAATTCTATTCATTAAAGTAACTTTATATTATTTTTTTGGTAATTTAATTATTTATAATCCTGATTTAAAGATTAATGGGAATATATCATTTACTGCTCTTCTAGTGATGGTTTTGTGTGTGTTTTATTGTATGAAAATTCAAGAAAATCCTTCACTGTCTCCATTTTATGACAAACATAATCCCCTTTTAAATAATCTTTTTTTATTCCCTTTTATTTTAGCAAGTGTTATTTCTTTAATCATTACTATTTTTTTAAATGTAGATTTTGCAAATTCAGAAAAGAAGTAGAAGTCTCATAGTTTAGATAAGAAAAACACTCAAGTAAAAATAATTTACTTGAGTGTTTTTTAACGATTTATCAAGCATATTGAAAATCTTGTTATCTTTTCTCAACCTTTCCGTCTAAAAAGCAAACCTTAAACTCATCTCCAATTTTTATAAATACATTTTGTCTCATTACAAATTTATCATTTCCTGATATTATTGGAATTGTAAGTTTATTTGTTAAAATAGTTTTGCCGTATTCTGGATTTAATTCATAACGATTTTCTTCAGATTCTAAATCTAATTTTACATTGTTCCAATCCACATAAACGCCGTCATCTTTATTTTTAAATTTATCCCATACTTTTGTTGGTCGTTGAAAAATTTTAGAAAGTTCGTAATGCTCATTAACATCATATTCATTAACATATAAATTAATAAATGATCTGTAATCGTTAGTTTTTATAGCTGCTAAAATTTTATTCTTAAGTAAATTTATGCGTTCCTCGTCTGTTTCTGGTTTCTTGTATCTTACAAATTCCCCAACATTAGAAATGAGTAAATTGCCATCTTCTGTTATAGCACAAGTACTATTAATCCCTTCCAAATTAACATTTAAAATGTCTCCTTGTTCTGTGCCTACAACTTTTCTATTGTGTAATTCAAAAATGTAATTGCTGCCATCTTTGGTTATATTCATAATAGTTTTATAATCATTAATGTTTACCCATTGACCCTCATAGTTAGTTTTATTGGAGGTACAACTAGTTAAAATAATGACTAACAATAAAAAGAAATTTTTCATTTTGCGAATAAATTAAATTAAACCTTACATTTAGTTACTGACCCACTCTTTTTCGTTTAGCTTTTATTTGTGAAGCAACTTGTTCCATTTCACGAGGATCAATTTGTTTAGATAAACTTTGCATTGCCTCTGCATAGTACTCTTCAAGAACTTTAGCCACTGGGTTATAAATACCTACATCAGACATTACAGCTTCATCTCCGACAGAAGATACAGGGCCTGTAAATTTCAATACACCATCAGTAGTTACAGGTTTTCTACTTAAATCAACTGTTTTCTTCCAAAACTTCTCCCCATCTATTGGGTCAGTTGCCGTAATAATAATTCTTCCTTTGTGATAAAAGGTTCCTGCTAATCGATACGCATCCTTATACATTAAAGCATCTCCAAAGGATAAGCTTCGTTTTCCAAAGTCGCCGTTTTCAGATAATATTTCAACTTGAATTTCTAAAGCAAAATCACTATTGAGTTTATCGGTATAAACCATCTCATCACGTGTTTTAAATGGACCTTTTATCTTAAATCCATTTGCATTGAGTGTTTCTTCAAAATCATCAGCCATATTACTTACAAAACTCTTGTAAGGTTCAACAAGTGTGTTTTTTTCTCCATCGGAAAACACAGGATCAATAATAGCAACAGTTAAGCTACTCTTGGAGATTTGCTTACGCTGTTCAGGCGTGTAAGTGAATTGTGGGTCGTACTTGGCAGGAGCAACTTGTTTAGTAGGAACACAACTAGTTGTCAAAACAAACACAAAGGACATGAAGGTAAAGAAGGATTTATTCATTTGTAAATTAATTTGTTGCCCCTAGGCTCAAAGGAGCGTTAATACTGAGCCTTTTATGGGTTCAAATATAAAAATTAATTTATAAATACTACTAATTAGTAGTAACTTATTAATGGTAACAAATTAATTTTAATTGAAATTACTTTGCGTATGGATAAAAACGACGCATACACCCAACAACAACTAAAAAATTTAGGCAATAGGTTGAAAAATTTAAGGATTTCTCGTGGATTCACAAACTATGAGCAATTTGCGTTTGAACATAATTTACCTCGTGCTCAATACGGAAGATATGAGCAAGGAAAAGATTTAAGGTTTAGTTCTTTAGTAAAGGTGCTTATAGCGTTGGATATTTCGTTGGAAGATTTTTTTAAGGAGGGCTTTGATAATTCAAATAAAATTCAATTATAAAGACTAAAAGATGAACTACTTAAAAAAAGTGGTAATAATTAGTTATAGTTATTAGAAATTTCGTAATTTTATTTAAATAAAATTATTTAACATGGGATGGTCAAAATGGTTTAGCGTAGGTGGTGGAGAATCTGAAAAAAGAAAAAGTTCAAATGAAAGCTACGGCTCAAGAAAAGAAACTTTAAGAACGAATTCTGGAAGTAAGTCAGATCATCAGCATTCTTGGATGAAGTTTGATAAATCGGGTAAACTATTTGGAGGTGGTTCTACCCCTGGCAAAAAGAAATAGAAAATTATAACTGCTTTATCAATTGCTCCAATGTATCATATCTATCTCGTTCTATTCCCTCTAAGATTAGACATGATTCAATTGCCAAATCACAATGTGAAGAAGGAAGATTTGGAATTTCTGATAATATCATAAAATACTCTTGTGCTTCATCAATATTTACAGTTGCCAATTTTTCTCCTAGTTTAAACAATTTTATTATTCTGTCATGAGAAATGTCATTCTCTTTTACTGCCTTAAATATTTCATTATAATTTACATTAGCACAGATTTCTTCTTCGGTTATTGTATTTTTTAAATTGACCAGAAATTCATTATAGTAGCTCATAAACCTATTATATCATTTATACACATAAATTTATAACAAATAAATCTTAGAAATCAAAAGAGCATGGATCCCAAAGAAGTTTTAAAGAAATACGCAGAAATTAGATTTGATAAAAATTTTTCAAAAGTAGAGAAACTATATAATCATGATTTAAGCTACATGAGTTCTCTAACTTTTATAAAGTTCGAAATTCTTAATTGCTTAATTCTAGAATTTAATAATGCAAGTATAACTTTGACAAATCACTTTGTAGAAAGAATGTTGAAACTTTCATTAATATTACTTGAAACTAAAAACATAACACTTTCTGAACCTGACAAATATTCGAAGAAAGTTAATCATTTACATCAACAATATGATCATCTTTATCTTCATGAAACCTTAAATCATAACAAGAAAAAAAAACTTATTTCTGAAGAAGAATATAAATTCTTGAGCAACGATGGTAAAATGTTTCGAGATTCATACAGTCATGCTCAAATCGGAAAAATTAATATTAAGCAACCTAATAACTTTTCGGGACAAATGTTTAGCATCTCCGATGTTAAGAAAAAACTAACTAAAGGAGAATCAAATTTCACCACAAGAAAAATAGAAATTCCAAGTATTTCACCATCTGTTGCTCAACTTTACCAAAATATTTCTGCTGAAAAAAATGCATTAATATATTTTACGAAAGTTTACGAGATTCTTATTAATATCGAAAAACGACTTGAAGAAATCTAACCTGATTACAACACAAGCTTTAAAATATTGCTAAGTATGATGTCTAATATAATCCTAAAATTAAAGCTTAAATAAAATATATAACTGAAAAAAAATAGTTATTCAATACTAAGTTTCACTTTTTTTAATAAGCCTTTTTTATCTCTTATTACTAAATGTGAATTTAAAATTAATCCATTTTTTTTCATTTTCTTAAATTGCTTCTCAGATACCTTTATTTTTAAATCTTTTTCTATTAAATCTTTTTCTTCCTTTTCAGATACTGGTTTAATATTGAGCCAAGCAAAAACACTAATGACTAAGCTTAATACATCAATAAAATCACCTTTTTTCTTTTGTTCTACTTCTCTCTCTTTTTCAAAGTATTGAGCATTTTTAATTAATTGTTTTTTTAATTGTAAACTATCAGATTCATCATTTTCTATTAATAAATGTAATAGAATTTTAATATAATCAAAAGCATCTTCGTTTTCAATTATAAAATCAAAATGATTATTATCATTATTTAATTTTTTATTTACCCAATTTAAAATAGTGATAGACTGTTGTTTGGATAGTTTATCTATAATATTATGTATCATTTTTTTTATGTATATAATGACCAACTTGAAATATCTCTTCTAAAACTCTCATTTTTATGAAAATCATTTAAAGTGCTGCGAAAAGCTTCTTGTACACTTTTTTGATCTGATAATAAATTTTTATAAAAAATATTTAAAATATTTGCCGTATTATTAACATCAACTTCTAATTTTGAAGCTAATACTGCTCTTGAACCAGCAGCCAAAAAGGCATATGCTAAACCAAGCATAGGAGTGCCTTTTAAAATATTCCCGCTAGCTGTATTACATCCCGACAAAACTACTAAATCTACATTAGATAAATCTAAACTTAATATATCATTATAAGTTAATAAAGAAGTAGTTTTGTCATTATTGGAGGGCTCTAATATTAAACAGGTAGTTTCATATGGCAATTCATCCATAAATTTACCATGAACCGAAATATGAATAATATTTGGTTGATTTAACGACAAATACTTTTTAAAGTTTTCAAATGTTGCATTTTGTTCAAAAAGAGATGTAAAATTAAGTTCCCTTTCTTTACACAATTTTTCAATAGTATGTCTTTCAAGAATCGTCTCTTCTAATCCTGAAAAATTAGGAAGTTCGTTAATCTCTGAAAGTATTAAAAATTTGGTTTTATTATCTACAAAAATATCATCTCTTTCTTTATTTAGAATAATCGTCAATTTACTACTTACTCCTAACGGTTTTGAATCGTCAACTTGTAACATTTCAAAAGGGATATTGTATAATGATCCATCCAACAATAATTGCTGATGCTCAATTTTAATAGCTCCTAATCCAAAGAATAAGTTATTAATTTTTTGAGAAACTTCATCATCTGAAATAAGTAAATTATATAAGTTTTCATTATAAACTTTTATTGAAGATAATAATGTTACATTATCAAATTCCCATCGTAATTCATTTTTAGCTTCTTCTAATACATCACTAATCCCCTTAAAATCTTTAATTTCCCAACTAAATTTTTGAGAGCTATTTACATTGTAGTTTAGTTTCAATATTAAATGTTCGTTATCTCTCTTAGTGAAAATATGATAAGCAATAGTGTCAAAAACAGGAAGTGAAATTAAATTAAATGATGAAGTCTCTCTCAATTCAGGGATTGATAATTTCCGAATTTCAAAAATTGTATCTTCTATTTTTTGTTTTGAATTGTTGTCTTTAAAGAAATACAAATTAGCTAAATATGTTCTCAATTCATTATTAAGTTGAATGAATTGTTTATTATTTATGATATTTTGCTTTTGAAATTTCCATAAAATAATATTATTTTTAAAATACAGAATGCTATACAGAACATGATATAAAAAATCTGGATCAGAAGATTTATCAATACTTTCCAATACACATCTTACACATTCTTCAACCTGTTCTTGAATAAAAAATAATGCACTCTTCGTGCCATTATTTTCATAATATTCAATTACAGCGTTATCTAATTTCTTTTTTACATACTTTAATATTTCTTGATTTAATGAAGTATCATTATAAATATTTAAGTTAATTGCTCTTAAATACTCGCGATACCAATAATTTTGCTCTTCAACAGAAGTTATTTTCTGATTGAAATACTCATTCTCTAGAAGGGAAAAATATTCTTTTATAGAAGAAATATCATTTAAGCTAAATTTTAGCTTAGCTTGAAATAGCCTAAATAGATATATGTTTTCTTCATTTAGTTCTTCATATTTTTTTTCAATACCTATCAAAACTTGTTCTAAAGTATGTATGTCTGGATCAATTATTCGTAAATCATTTAATTGTAACCCTACATTCAAATTTACATCATCATCCAATTCATATTTGTCAGAAAAAAATTTTAAATTATTGCTGTGTATTTCTAAAAAATTTTCCAGATTATCAGAGTTCATTACATCATTTTCAATTATTGAATTAAAAAAATCTAATATTGGTGTTTGAACTCTTTTTAGCTTTTCTATTATTTTATTATACTCATTAGGTGAAAATTCGTATTCTCCAATCGCTACACTTAAATTAGATGATAGTAAATACTTTAATTCTTCCGATAAACTAATATTTTCATTAATATGGAGAAAAGCAGAAGGACTATTTAATATATTTATTTGAAAATCTATTAGCTCAATTTTGCTTCCTATCTTATTGTAAACATCTTCAATGTTTGATATTACAATCTCAATATTTTTTACTTCATTATCCCAGTATTTAGCGGATTCTTTATATATTTCAATAGCTTTATCTTTCTCCCAAGCGCTAATATATAATTCGCCTAGATTATTTCTAATTACTCTATTAAGTAGATTGAGGTGATTTTTATTTGTGTTTGGGTTTATTAAACTTAAATTAACATCAGTTGCTTGATTAGCAATATATTCATAAAGCTTAATTAAAACATCTATATCTCCTTCTATTAAATAACTATCTTTATACAGTGAAGCTAGTTTGTAAATTAATGGAAATGCCATCTCATATTCATCAGAATAATGAAGTATTTGATTTATCATTAGTGCTAGGTGCGCTAGACTTTCTCTGTCATTATTATCAGAAGTTAAATAATCTAATCTTTCTTCCAAATTACCAAAAATTCGTTTAGCTTCTTCCTTCCCGTACTCATTTATCAATTCAAAAACTAGTTCTTTAGACATGAATTTCAATAACTCTTCACTAAACCCATGTTCTATATCGAGAAAAGTTTTCTCTCTAGGGTTAATTCTTTTTAATATTTCATAAGAAAGAGCAACACTATTTCCATCATTATATGCTTCCAATAAGTCTTCATTACTTATAGATTCTTCTTCAAGAAAAAAGGTTAAATCATCAAAATTATTTTCTATCAATTGAATATGCTTATCAACTAAATACAATATTTTAAATCTATTTGGTATTTCATCTTCTTTTAGTTTAGTATCAAGAAACTCTTTTACAGATGCAATCCCTTTATTTACATAAAAGCTATAATCTTCTAAATCAGTAATACCTGAAGACAAAACCAACCTGTGTCTTTCAATATATTTTTCAGAAATCTCATTCTGTATAAAGAAAAAAAGTTTTAATTTTTGTCTTAGATTATCATCTAAATATGTTTGAGAATCAAAAAAATAGTTCACAGAATTATTCTTTTCAGCTTCAAGAAACTCATATGAATTATTAATGTATCTATAAATCACACTAAATCCATTAGAAAGTAAATTACTTATTTCATTTATTTGCTTTTTTCTATTCATCTGTGATTTCTATATTAAAGATGTAAATAACAATAGTCTATTTAAAATTCTATGTTACTTACCAAAAATAATAAAAATTACTTTTTATCAGATTAAAATAAATAATTTTTCGCCTAAAGGACATTTTTTTCATTTGTCCTAAGTCGCTTTTCTTTTAGTACAAATGAAATTGGCTGCCGATGTCTCAAGTCGAAGAATCTTTTAAGACATCGTCAGGCAAGATTGCATTTGCTCAGTTCTAATGAACTTCCCAAATGCATCTTGGCAATAGGGATTCCCTATTTGCATTTACCCTTTGGACAAAAAAAGAAGACAGAAGAAAAACTAATTCCTTCTGTCTTGTTCTTTTGTAATTGTTTTTAAATTAGAGTTATCGCTCTATATCTTGGTCTTTGGATTTGTCTGATTTTTTAGGAAGCTTTCTGTCTTGAGAGGCTTCTTTATCATCTTTTAAGGCTTTATACCAATCATCAAACTCTAAATCTGTTTTTTCAAAGAATGCTCCTGAAGCTACAAAATTTAAATCTTGAAAATAGGCTCGTGCAACCACAAATAGATTTTCGTCTTTTAGTGTTAACAGATATGCAGGAGAACTTTTGGCTTTAAGATAATGTTCTTCTCCTAAAGAAATAACCCAATTTTTAAATCCCTCATAGGCATGTTCGTTATCACCATAGTTCATCATATAGGCTACATCCCGCATCATATGAGAATCTAGTTGTTCCCTTAAATGAAGCATTCGATTGTGAAATCCTGCAATTTGTTCAACAGGTAAATCAGTTAAGATTTCCATAAGGCAATCGCCCTGCTCGTTCTTATCTTCGCTTGGTTTTTGCTCTATACTCTGGGCTATATATTTCCAAAATTGTTTTTCTGTGATCATATTATTCGGTATTAGTTTAGTTTATAGTATACCATACTATTGCTCCAACTCATTCTCTAAATTCAACTTTTTCTTCGGTAACTCTCTGTGCCTTGTTATTCTCTTTTCATGGGTGATTTTTAAGTCTTGATCCCTTTTTTGAATTTGCTCCTGTGATAGCTCAAGTAATCTATCTCTGCTTTGCTCTAGCATTTGCATCCGAGTTTTGTGAAGCAGAGATAAATCTTTAAGGAGTTCTTCTTTAGAATTTATATGATCAAAGTTATTTAGTTTTATTCTCTCGTTCTTATCGGTATATGGATTGTAGGTCACAAGGCTATCACCTTCTATTTTATATCCTGTAAACTCATTAATCATCGATAGAATGGCTTTATTTCTCAAAGGATGACCAAATTTGGTAAGTTCAAAGTATTGTTCGATGGAACTAAATCCATACTCTTGTCGTAAGAAATACGATAAATTTGTTGTTTTTATTTTTGCTCTCATAATTATAATTCTCGTTCGTTAGTAATATTTTTTTGCATGCGCGAAGCGATTATTTTGTTTAATTCTTGTTGTCGTAGGTTTCTACTCAAATTCAAAGTTTGTATTCTTTCCAATGAAAAACCAAGTGATTTTAATCTATATTTCCGTTTTGCGATAATTCCAGGCTGCTTATTTCTAAAATACAATTCCAAACCAAAGTCTTTTAACTTGTCATAAAAATCAATTTCAGATTTTGCTTTGGAAAAAGCGGTATCTAAAATC
This sequence comes from Flavobacterium sp., assembly GCF_965657075.1. Lineage (GTDB taxonomy): Bacteria > Bacteroidota > Bacteroidia > Flavobacteriales > Flavobacteriaceae > Flavobacterium. The sequence goes on along the minus strand of NZ_CBFHMV010000001.1, from coordinate 291,674 downwards.
AATTTTAACTCTTGTTTTTCAGATAATTTACCTTTTAGATTGAGTTGGAATTCGGCATCCTTATGAAGTGATTGGTCTTTTTTTTTGAGTGATCAATTCGACTGTGTTGCAACCCCAATTCCCTGTCTTGCCATTGCTCCATAGCTAACTTAATATTTTTAAATTGTTTTTTAGTAAGATAGTTTGTGGTGTGAATACCGTATTCTACGTTTGAGCCAATAAGGTGTATGTGCTGGTGCTCTTTATCACTATGATTAGTAGCCACAACAATACTATTTGGAAAGCGAAGCTTAGTGAATTGTTTCACTACAGACAAAAGTTGCTCGTTTGTGAGTCTATCTAATTTAGAAAAACTAATAATGGAGTGATAGAACTTTGTTTCGCTAATTCGTTTATGCAAACGCTGTTTGTCGTTAATGATGAATTGTTTTCGCATCTCTTGTAAGCGATTTTCCATTACTAATGAATAAACTTCAGTATCATTCTTAACAAGTACCAATTGCTTTTCAAAGGCTCTATCACCCTGAACAAACTTTTTGAAAACGAAATTTTCATTGTCTGCATTTTTAGATAAAATATAACGAAGTGTCTTCTCTAATACTATGTATGACTTGATTGATTTTTCCTTTATTATCATTGCGTTATGTTGTTAAAAGTTTGCGTGAATTGTTTTTCTAGTTCTTCAATCCGTTCTAAAACTTCTTCAGTAAGCGTAGCATTGTTCGTATCAATCAGTTCTTCCAAAAGATGAATAACATTCATTAAGTTAAGGTTTATTAGTCCGAGAGTTTCTTTGTCCATTATGCCATTTTGATTAGATTCTAATGCCATTTCAATACAATCGTAAAGAAATTGTGCAAGTGCTTGATTTCCCTTTTTTGCATTGATTTTTTCAATACTCTTTTTATCAAATCGAAGCGTTACCTCCTTAAATTTCTGTCGATAGTTTTTTCGATAGTGATAAAAATACTCTTTCCAATACTGCTTTTTTAATTCAATAACCTGTTCATTACTTGGGTTGTTTATTCCCTTTAAATTATCATCTAAAAACTCATAAAGTGAATTATATTTTCTTTTTCCCATTGGCTATTCCCGTTCTAAAGATTGTTCATCAGTTTTGGATTTATATAACTCGGATAATCGCTGATTTTTTTGCATTAAATCATTGAAAGTAATCTCACTAAAATTAATGTCTCTTTCTATTTTTAAACCAAAGGGCAGATTAATGGATTCTAACTCAGCTATGGAGAAAGAACCCCATTCATCCACAAACATTCCAGTAACGTAGCCAAAAGCTATTTTTGTTTCAGGCTCATACTCCGAAGCATACCAAGTTTGAGAACCTGCGGGGTTAAAAAACTTGGCTATAAATATCGGATTTTCAATCTCTGATTGATCCCCCACTTTTTCAAATCTTTTTTCTAGTTCTTTAGTAATTAATTTCATTGTAAGTTAGTCGTTAAGTTGTTGAATTTTTTGTTGGTAAGGTTCTAAATCTATATAGGAAATAGAGTAATCATTTTGCTCTTGAAGTAATTCCTCCTGCTCAAGTTTCATTTCAAGTTTCTTTCGTAAACTTCTCTGCTTATAGGCAGGAGTTACTCTTACCATTAATGGCTTTTGACCACTTGGAAAAACGAGTATCTCATTATCCATTTCACGTATTTGATTTGCATACAGAAGTGGCCGCTGCTTTTGTTGATTGGTTTCTTTATCGGTATAGGTGTAATTCCCTAATAGCTTTTCTAACTCAAAAGCTTTCTTATCTTGACCTCCGTAATAAATTTTCACAAAACAATTTCCTAAAATATTATCCTTTAGCTCTTTGTATGGAGACAACAAAGATTCATCTTGCAGAACGATACACTGTGGAATTTTGAATTTTCTACTATTACTTATGATGTTACTATAATCAGGTAAACCCGCTATAAGGGTAGAGAATTCATCAAGTACCATCATTATATCCAAGTCATCTTCTTTTGGTAAACTTGCAAAAGCAAAACGGTAGAAACTCTGAAACACTAAAGAGACCATTGGAGCATAGAAATTAGCATCACTCACAGGATATTGAATAAATAAAACGGTTTGTTTTTTTCTAAACTCATCAAATGAAAAGCTTGTTTGAGATGTAATCTCTGAAAGTGTAGGATTATCTCCCAGCCAAGACAAAGCTGAGAGTGCCGTTGCTGTTATGGATTTGAGTGTCTTCTCTGAATTCCCTGCTAGTGCCTTGAACTTTGTCCAAACGGCTTCCGATGCTTTGTCCGCAAAAAGTTTTTCAACTACTTCTGGATTCCCTTGATAATCTAATATCAGTTTGTAGACATTAGAAAGGTTAGCAGTTTGTTGCGATTCTAAATCTAAAACAAACTCGATAAATAAACTCAAGCAATCCTCAGCAGAAAGAGAAAAGAAATCATTTTCTTTACTACTGTTTGACATCAAAGTTTTAGATATTTTACGAATTTTAGAAACATCACCCTTGCAACCATCTAGTGGATTAAGGTAAACCCCTGTTTTATTTGATAAATTCAATACCATCGTACTAACTCCCTTTGAATTAAGATAGGGAATGCAATTGGATAGCTCTCCACTATTATCATTAATAACCAATGAAGAAGTAGCGTTTAGAATGGTTGGGAATATCTGAACTTGTGACTTCCCTCTTCCAGAGCCAGCTACAACTAGTATATTTCTTCTACTTGTTGACATATCCAAGAACCGCTTACCATCCACACACCAACCTTTATTGCTTGTAGAGATCAATTTGGAAGAATCACCAAAACTTGCATTGGCTGTGTGGTCTTTCTTTGAAAAACTATCAATCCCTTCAATCAAAAAATCAAAAAAGGAAGATAATACATCACTAAAAAAATCAATTATTTCTTTCATATTTATAAGTCGTTATTAAGTTTTACAATATTTTTTCGAGTAGTTTTCGAGTAAATCCGCTCACTATTTCTATAAGTCTGCATGTGAAATAGAGTGCTAATAGTGTAATTTTCCAAAGCCCTTTTAGAAGACTTCCGATTGCTGAAATGAATATTTTCCCTTTAGTATTACTCATAGTTAATATTTTATTTGATTATCAATTCCTACTTTGATTATTAATCCTGATGCTTTGAATAATTCTCTATACAGCTCAAGATTGAACTTGAAGTCGTTATTCTGCTCCTGCGTTTTTGGATAGTAGATGATATAAAGCTTAGTATCCTGTAGCCTTGGAATTTCAATTTTTGTATTAATCTCAACTGCCATTTTCTGGGGATTGGCATTTTTTAGATTGCTTATTTCATATGAATTATAAACCTGTGAAAATTCAGCTAAATCGGAATATAGTACCAAAACTCTGCTTCCCTTATGCTCTTGAAGAGCTTTTAAATTCTCAATAAGTGGAAACAGAATACTGGACTTTTGAAATGAATAATTTTTGCTATTTTCTTTTTCAATTAAACCTGCTATGGCTTTATAAAATTCAGTAACATCCGATTTTCTTTGGAAACTATTATCTAGTAATGATCCTTCTTTAATTTCAATACTTTGAACTGGATTAAAATCAGTATTGCCTATATTTTGAAACTTCAATACAACTCCATTATTTGGCTTATCTTCCAAATCAAACAAAGTTTGAATTACCTTATAATTTGGTTTCGGAATATCCACGTCGGTACGGTCAGCTAAAATAGTTATAGAGGTGGTGCTTGTTTGGGCATCTTTACAAGAGCCTAACAGCAGAAACAAGGTGATAGTGATTATTTTTCTCATAATTCAAATTGGGTTTTATCGATAGTTTGGTAGTTCAATTCTAATGGAAGTAAATCATGTTGTTGATTTCCCGAAAACAAGACCGCACATTTTGAGTTGGTGCGTAAATACAGTTCACCTTTAAACTCTTCAAAACACCCTTCATATCTATTTTTTACATCGATCTCTAATTGTTGGGCTAGAAGTAAAAAATTATAATGCTCAGTTAATTTCTTTTGAAGTTCTGGTATTTGGCTGTTTTTCTGCCCAATGAGCAATTCCCTCTCTTTATTGAATTTTGCTATTTCGTTTAAATCTCTTTTATTCTTTTTATAGGCATTAATTTCTTCTTTGCTTGGTCTGTAGTTATGTACCAAGTAACAGGCAATTAAGTAACCAAAGAAATTAATCAGCGTTGGTGTTAAAGGATTTGAGACAAAAACCTTAGCCATTTCAGGATTGCTGATTATTAGAGAAGAAATCCTCATTTGTGAGAATAGATAAAATAAAACAACTACAGGTGTAGCAAATAAAATAAAAAGAAGTACCTTTTTCTTTGGATTCTCGCCTCCATATTTCACTACATATTTTGGTGTAAGATGTCCCCACCAGAAAATGGCAATTGCAGAAATCAAAGAGATTGAAACCGCTGCTATAACTCCACCTCCTAATAATTGATACACACTGTAATTTGCAATTAATTCAAACCCAGCTAGAAAATATAAAACCAAAACTTTTTGGTAAAGCCATCCCTCCACTTTTGACCTGAGTCTTTCTGATGATTCATCTACCTTTGCTTTTAAAACAACAAGAATGTTTTCTACTTCTTTTATTTTTCTGTTCAAGTCAGCAATTACCTCTTTTGCATTTTGAATATCTTGTGAGGATTGAAACTCACTTAATGCTCCTGCAAGAGTTTGATCAATTCTTGCGATAAATCTTTGGTAATCAGATTTCATTAACCCAAGAAAATCTTTAATTTTTGCTTCCTTGGAAAAATTTTTAAAGTCCATTGAAGCAATACGCTGAGCTGTCTTTTGGTGTTTGTTTACCATAACAGCATCTTGAGTTTCAATATAGTTGATTAATTCGCTATTAATTAATCGGTAGTGTTTGGGCTCTGTATTTTTTTTAAATAAGTTTTTCATATTAATTTGTATTAAGTTAATAAATTAGCACCTCGGGAAAACTCGAAGTGCTTTGTTAAAGGTTTATTTGGTTGAATTAATTAATCGGTTAAAGAATTGTTGGGCGTCTTTGAATGTCGATGAATAATGAATTTGATTAACCAAAGGATTAAATACTACATAGAATCCAGTTTTAGGGTCTTTAAGAAATCTTATTTGATCCTCCGAGTCAATTACGACCATTTGGTTAATTTTTTCCATTGTAATTCTTTCCAAATTTTTATGGAATGCAGTTTTGATTTTGTGTTGTTTTTTTGTTTTCATGATAAAAAGATTAATTTATTATTACTAGTTTTGATGAATTCTTTAATTAAATCATGAAGATTTATTGTTTGAATTTCATTAGTCAAAATTGGTTAAATAACTAACCATCATAATCCTAAAATGCGTCCGAAGATTTGTCCGATTTTTAAAAATTCGTCCGATTTTCAATCCGATTTTCAAAAATTTGTATTTTTATGGTTTTAAGTCTGCGAAATGATAACAATAAGAGATAAAAATAAGTTTTGGGAGTTCCTTTATGGAATTGAAGGACTTGATATACCTGATGAAAATGGGGCTCATCATACTATTGCTGGAAGAATAGAAGGTATTTTTTTGTTCATAGATAAAGAATGGAAATTAGAAGAATTGAAAATTAAAGAACCTTTTACAGAAAATTTCATCAAACTAAATAAATATGAAGGGACAATTTCAGAGCATATAAAAAGTGGTCAACCAACAATAAGGACATTAAACTCGTTTATTGCATATTTTTTTTTAAATCTTTCAAGGATAAAAAATAAACAGGAAAAAATAGATTTACTTATTAAATTAGAGCAATTTTTCTACATTTTAGATGCTAGTCAATTAATAGAAAAATATTTTGTATATACGGAAAAACTTATAAATCATTTATTAGAAACAATAGATTTAGACTATATCCATTGTAAGTTAGATTCTAGTTTTAATTTGTCATTTATTAATACTGATATTGAAAATAAGATAGATGAATATACTGAAGGAATTATTGGATTAGATAATAGAAGTAGTAAAACATTCAGTAAATTAGATAATTATAGAAATGAATTAAGAGAGGAGTTCAAAGAAATTCGTGTAGGTTTTACAAGTTTTTCAATCTCAATTGAACAAGTAATAGAACTACCCTTTTATAGCATTGATGACGAAAAAAAGAATAAAATAGTATTATTTGAGAGAGAGCTTAAATTATCTGAAGGAAATAATGATTTAGAAAAAGTAAAAAGATTAAGAGAAAAGATTGAAAAATTAAAAGAATTCCTAAATGAACCAAACAACCCAAGTGAAGTTCTCAGGAGCGAGGCGGATATCTTTATTTTATCACCCGCAGGATCTGGTAAAACAACTACTCTTAAAAGCTTTGCATACTCTTTAGCTTCAGAGCAAAATAAGCTTCCTATTTTCATAGAGCTTCAATCTTATAAATCAGACTTAAAGAATCTAATAAGTGAAGAATTAGAACCTTATGGATTAGATCTTATTTCATTAAAAGACTATAGTTTAGTTTTACTTATAGATGGATTCGATGAATATTCAAGAGGCGATGAATCAACACTATTAAAGGAGATTAAAAATTTCAAAAGAAAAACAAATTGTCAAATAATTTTTGCTGGTCGTTTCAAACCAAAAAAAATTAATGAAAAAGATTTCAACACCTTTAAATTGTCCGAATTCAGTCATAAAGATATTAATCGTATGTTTAAACTTGTTTTCCCAAACAAAGGACAGAAGTATTTTGATGATTTAAAAAAAGAAGATCTATTACGATTTATAGAAACCCCTTTGTTTTTATTTCTTTTAATTATTAATCTTAAAAATTATGATGATGACGAAATTGACCTAAACTATATCAGAGAATTGTTAGAAAATAGAGCAAAACTTCTTGAAACAGTATTGATAAGTGATTTTATTTATAAGTATGAAATAGAAAGGCAGGCTAACAATCATGAACATCAATGGGAAAGCACCAAACATCTTCAAGTGCAAATAATTTCACTTTTTGCATATTATTTGACTTTTGAATTAGATAATACGGAGAGTGCACATTTTAAAGATGACAAAGTTATTGAGTATTTGGATACACATAACAAATCTTCTCTTTTTGATTACATAAGATTGTTTAATGATTTTAAAAAACATTCCATTTTAACTTTAAAAAGAGATTATGTTGGTTTTGATAAAAAAGAAATTCGCTTATTTTTTGCTGCAAACCATTTAATCACTCAAATAAATAATATAGACGATTATCTGAAATTTAAGGCGAAATTCAAAGGCGATAATGATAGCTGGAATTCTATTGAGAAATACGTTTTTGGACTAATCAAACCTAATAAATTTATGGTAGATTTGAAAACATTTGTTGTCAAAGATCAAATTATTTATAGCAATTCATTTATTCAACAATTAGAATATGCATTACAATTTATCTATAATGGGAACTTTGTTCAGAATTTTGATTTATTAAATAAATTTTACTTTTTAAACATCATTGTGATGATTCTTTTTAATCATTTAAAATATGGAATGAATTATACTGAAGGATTTTCAAGGAGTAAATATGAGCCCTATTTTTTGTTTAGAAGGTTAAAGATACCTTATAGCAGATATTTTCATTTTTTAATTCCAAGATCTAACTACTATTATCATTGTTACTATCCTAGCAAAAATGTGACTATTTTCCATTATCTTCACAATTTGAAAGAAATTTTAGAATTACCACAAAGTAAAATTGTATTTAAAGAAATTAAAGTTAATACGAGTAATTTCAAAATATTAAATTACTCATTAAATAGTCCAGCTATAACTTTTACTAAAATAGAAAACTCACCAAATTTAATTTTTTCTTTTGTAGATTGCTTAATATTTGACCCTAATTTCAGGATTAAAAAGGACTCTAAAGTTGATACAAATGATTTAAAAAATTTAGAGAACTTTTTGAAGCACTTTTTTAGATTGAATGCCCATTCTTATCTAGACTATTACTTAACATCACATAATCCAACACCTTTAAATATAAAAACACTATATGTTTATTACAAAAAAAATCACATCAGAATTGATTCAAAAAAAAACCTTCCAAAAACTAAAGAAATAATAATTAATCATTTTAATCTATTAGCTCGTCACAACCAAAACAAAAATACAAATAAATTTGTGCAATTAGTTAATGACGCAATACTTTACATTTTAGATTCAGATATAAAAAATGAACTACTAGCTTCGTGGAGAATAGATATCATAAGTTCAGAAACAGACTTAAAAACCAAGCAAAGATTATTCTACATTTATGCTGAACATCCATTTGAGTATGACATACCTCTTTTCAGTTCATTCTTAGAAAGTAAAAATGAGGAGTTTAAACTTAATGCAATTTGGGGATTAACAAAGTATCTTTACAGTAGATCTAAAAATGATGAGTCAATCAGGCTTTTCAATGAAAAGCTACATGACTTTTTTAATGAATCCAATATTAATTTTAAACTTCAAATGATTCAAATTTTTGAAAACTTCCCAATACGTCTTTCCAAGGATTTTGAAAGTGATATTGTAAAATTTGCACATCAAGAAAAAGAAAGTGAGTATACCTTTATTAAATTTTTTGGAAGCTTTGGCATTAAGGAAGCAATCCCTTATTTAATTAATATTTTAAATAGAAAAGAATTGTTTTTTGAAGATGCCTATGAATCATTACTTAAGATAAACAATGAAAATCATTTTAAACACATTATAACTTTTTTAGAGTATAGAAGAAAAAATATTAATTCTTATCTTAGAAACACAAAAAATGAAATCAATTTACTTCCAATAAGTGATTCAGATATTGATGACTTAAAAAAAGATTTAAAGATTGAAGATTAATCAACAAAGAAAACATCTATAATAAAAATCTCCCAATAATTAAATCGGGAGATGTTTATTAAATTAATGAATTCTCTTTTAATGAAAAGCATTTTTCATTAGAAATAACTAAAGTATCTATAATTTCAATTTGGAAAATATTAAGCTTGTTTTGATAATAATCAGTCATAGTTTTTGGAAATTTCATAATATCTTCTGCTGAATTACTCCGTTTCATAACAAAAACTATTTTTTGAACATTTGCCATTAAAACAATTTTTGGAATTAAAATGTCTCCGCTACCATGAAATGTAATTAATTCTGTTTCGTAAAAACCTTTGACCTTATTATTATCAGATATAAAAAATATCCTAACAAACTTCATTATTGATTTACTTTCTAAATCCCTTTTAGTTATAAACTTCCAAACTGATTCTTCATCATATACAGGTAGTCTTTTTTTAAAAGGTTCTACACATTTTAATTGATATACTCCGTTGATAATTTCTAAGTTAAATTCATTAAAATGAATGCTATTTTTTGCCATGCTATTAAATTTTATAGTTCTTTATTATCATGACATGCTTAATATTTAAGTCAAATTCAAGTGTCTGTTTATCAACACGTTATATTGAAAGCTTTAGCTTTTAAAAACAAAAAAAAGACAGCCAACTATAGCCAGCTATCTCTTTCCTTTTGCTTATCCATTTCTTGTTTTTTGAGTTTCTCTCGCCTAATTTGTTCAATCCGTATATAGTCCGGAACTCTTTCATTTACGTTGTACTTTTGTAAAGAAATGTCTTTTGTTATACGCAAATCTTGCGTGGGTTTTTCATCTGTTTTTGCGTTGTAGAGTGTATTTTTTTCGCTGTAGAATGTACTATTTTCTGTGGTTGGAGTATTTTCTAACACAAGTGAATAGTAGACTCGTTTGGCTTTTTTACGTTTGAATGGGTCGTTTAAATTATTTAAGTAATCATCGCTTACCCCAATGAGTCCGTGATCAAGTAGTTCCTGGACACCACTGGTGACACTTCTATTTGAGAGTCCCGTTTTCTCAAACTGCGAGTGAGCAATCCAATCCCGCTTTTTTACGTTCCCGTTCTCATCTCTCCATCCAAGCAGGTTTCTCACAATTTTTAAATACACCCTTACCGCTGAACCACTTAAGCCTTCAAGATGTGCGTCAAAAAAAGCATTGGGAACAGGAGTCGTGTTATTAAGCCTCATGCTCACCAAAATCAATTACTGGGAGTTCTTCTTTGTGATTGGGAAAAATCATAAAGTCAGTTTCGGGTTGTTGGTAGAGCTGTAAAAACCATCCTCCGTTATCGGTTATTTTAATAACCCCTACTTTGTGGTAAATATGTTTTTCATGGGCAGCTGCTTGGTTAATAGTTTTGCGAGTAACAACATTGTAAAATTTAGTCATGCTAAAAATTTGTAAATTACGTGCAACAGCCTTAGGGTTGTAGCCCAATACCTCCCTACAGGCTTGAAATGGATGTCGTATAAAGGGAATTGTGCGACATTACCTTCCTAAATTATAAAGGACTTTTGTCCTTTAGGGTGTAGGTAGTAGAGTATCCTCTTCTCTTTACTAGACTTAATAGTAACTTAAATACAAAGTATGAACTTTATAAAAACATTACAAGCCGTAAGGAAATATTCATAGCTGAAAGCACTGACAGGATTATATACTAACCTAAATAAAAAAACAACCCTTTTCAAGTTGTTTTATGATGCTAATTGAAAATTGGAGAATGTTGTTAAATATTTTCGTGCCACATCTTCATACCGCTTTTGAGAGAGTTGCATATATTGAAAACTTGACTCTGGCTTCACGTGTCGAAGTAGTGCCGATACATCTCGAACACTTCCTCCTTGATCGAGTATGTAGTTGGCTTTTCCGTGTCTAAAACTATGCGGTGTTATCTTCTTATCAAGCGTTGCCATATCGGCTAATTCTACAATCCATCGTTGGATGCTTCTTGGGGTGAATACCTTCCCTGTTTTTGGATTTAAAAATAGTTGGTTGGAATTGTCATCATCCATACACAATCGCATTCCTAAATAGCGATTCAGCAAATCATTTGTGTCACTTCCCCAAATCACGAGGTTGTAACGCATACTCTTTCGGGTTCGAACCTTAGCTGTTCGAAGTCCGTCCTTCCCTTGGTCATTAATATCTGAAATTTTAATATCTAGTAGTTCACTGATGCGCATTCCTGTATCCCATAGCAAATGGATAATTAACTTCTTTTGTAAATCTTGCAAATTGTCTACTTGTAACAAATCGCTCATATCCTCCAAGTCTTCTTTGGTTACGATTTCTTTGTCGGCGCTCACATAGCGAATTGGAATAATCTCCTTTGGATTGAAGTGTGTCATGCCTCTTCCGTGCCAGAACCAAAAGAAATTCTTGAGTATTCTTGCTGAATAAGAAATCGTATTTAGGCTGTATTTGTCTTCTAAACTTCGATGAAAAGCCACGATATCATCACCGTTTATATCCGTTAATTTTTCCTTTGGAGCAACAAAGGCTGCAAACTGCTCCAATCGTATTTTATAGTTTATAAAAGCTGCATTAGTATGGGTTTCCTTCCAATTTAAGTAAGTCCGTATTGAATCTGTAATAGTCATATCATAAAAGACCCGCCAAAAGGAAATCTGAGCGGGTCTTTTATATACCCCAACATTAAAAAGTTAGAGGTAAATAAAAACGCGCGTCGTTTCCTTTAATCTTTTTTACCAATTAATTTAATAAGTAAAAAAAATGATGCTTTCGCTCAACGGTGTTTCTTGGTATTTAAGTTACTGATAATAGTATATTTCATAAATAAATTTTTGCAAGAGTTTCTCTTACTAAAAAATTCTTATGTGCACTATTTCGCAACTATGGTATAATTGATACAAATAGAACGCAAAATAGTTACCATCAAGAAGTTTTAAACAGTACCACAGATTTTAAATAAAGCAAGTGTTCTTTCCACAGTCTTTTAGACTAGATAATTCAATATCCCTTTATCGGCCTTTTTATCTTCTTTTTACTATATGAATTGGCATCATTCAGAGCTTAATGACGTCAGTTATTTTGCTCGTACCAATTTCAGAGATCAAAGAAAACTTTTTGGCATCAAACAAAAAGACAGAATGTATCATTTCTACTGTGTGGGTAAGAGCGGTGTCGGCAAGACATCTTTACTAAAAACGCTAATGCTCCAAGATGCAGAAGAAAACGCAAATCGAGGATTTGCTTTCGTGGATGTGCATGGTGACGCTTCAAGAGAGGTAGTCCAAAAATTAAAGCAAAAACACCTTGACCATAAATTAGTGTACCTTGATGTTACCAATCCAGAGCTTGATATTGGATACAATCCCCTTCGGTATGTATCCCCTTCTAAACGCTCACTAGTGGCTTCAAACATTTTAGAAATTTTTCAAAGGCAATGGAAATCGGCTTGGGGTATGAAAATGGAACATATACTTCGTATGATTCTCCTTACTTTATTGGATCAGCCAAAAGCCCAGCTTGCGGACGTCCTAAAACTTTTACATGAGAAATCCTATCGAGAGCAATGCTTACCTTACATACAAAACCAAGATATCCGAACCTTTTGGATAAAAGAATTTCCAAACTATAAACCAAATGATTTGTTACCAATAATGAATAAACTAGGTGGTTTTTTGAGCCACAATATTATTCGCAAAATTCTAATTGAAAACAAAAAGCAATTATCACTTCGCGAGATTATCGACAACCGTAAGATATTGATTATCAACCTTTCTCGAGGTCAAGTTGGATCTGATGTTTCCAATGTTCTTGGAGGACTACTTCTTACGTCCCTTGCCTCGGCATCGTTTTCAAGAATTGATATTTTAGAAAAAGACCGAGTTCCCTTTTATCTCTACATTGATGAGTTTCAAACTATATCTGGTACGGAACTTATCGCAGAGCTACTGGCTCAGGTTCGGAAATTTAAAGTAGGGCTCATCTTAGCCAATCAGTTCTTGCATCAGCTAGACCCAGAGGTCAGAGCTAGTGTGATAGGAAACGTTGGAACAATTGTTAGTTTCCGTTTAGGAATTACCGATGCCCGATTAATGGCAAAAGAATTCTATCCCGTTTTTAGTGCAGAGGATTTTACTTCCCTTGCCAACCATTCCATATACCTGCGATTAATGATTGATGGAAAACCATCAGTCCCCTTTAGTGCAGATACCATACTCTAAGTGTCTAACAAATTAATTTAATTTTTATATTATGAATCAAACAATTCTACCTCAAGGGGAGCTACTGAGTTGCAATGAAATTCAACTCCATTACAAAAGACAACTATTTGAAACCATGCCCCATTTGAATGATGTAAAAGAGGTTGAAAAATACCTTCGAGACATGATTGATTTAAAGCGAATTGATTTAGTGGAATTCTTTTGGGTTTTATACCTAACCAATTCCAATAGATTAATTGCTATGGCAGAGATAGGAGTAGGAAGTTCCACTCAAGTGGGAGTTTCAGTAAAAACCATTTTTCAAAAAGCATTACTAGTTAATGCCATCGGAATTATTGTGGCTCACAATCACCCCTCAGGAAATCTACAAGCCTCAGATGCTGATATTTCTATCACAAAGAAAATCTCGCAAGCGGCAAAATTTTTAGATATGGTATTAATTGACCACATCATTATTACCTCCGAAGGGTTTATGTCCTTTGCTAAAGAAGGTTTGTTATAGTACTTTCTCTTTATTCGGTTTATTCTTATTATTTCCCTTTTATGCCCAAAACACCCATCTCTTATTATGGTGGCAAACAAAATATGTTACAACATATTTTACCCTTAATCCCAGATCATAAAATTTATACCGAAACCTTCTTTGGTGGCGGTGCTGTCTTTTTTGCCAAAGCACCATCCGAATCCGAAATCATAAACGATACGAATACCCAAGTAATTAATTTCTACAAAGTTTGCAAGACTGACTTTGATGCCTTAAAGCAAAAAGTGGAAGCCACGCTTTTCTCAAGAGCAACTTATAGTGTGGCACTGACCATTTATCAGATGCCACACTTGTTTAATTCATTACAACAAGCTTGGGCATTTTATGTCTCCACAAATATGGGGTTTGGATGTCGGATTGGTTCTTGGGGGTTTGATAAATATGGCAAACGGGTAAAAGCTTTTCAGAACAAGAAAATGCAATTCGATGCTGAAATTTTCAAACGATTGGAACACGCTCAAATTGAAAACTACGATGCTTGTAAGGTCATTGAACTCTACAATACCTCTGATGCTTTTCACTATGTTGACCCGCCTTATATTGACAGTAATCAAGGGCATTATGATGGATACACCCGTGAAGACTTTATTAAACTCTTGCAAAACTTATCTCAAATCAAAGGAAAGTTTCTTTTAAGTTCTTATCCTTCTGACCTTTTGAATTTATATACAAAAGAGTTTGGATGGTACACCAAGGAATTCAAAAAGCCACTCAGTGCTAAAAAAGGAGTTCTTGGCAAAAAAAGAGAAAGCTATAAAACCGAAGTACTCACAGCGAACTACCCCATTTAAATCCGTATTAAACTTTAAAAAGTTATTTAAAATGAAAACACCGCAAAACAAGATGGTAGACCTCAATTTAGAGGACTACCAAGGCTCATGGGATGAGCTTATTGATGTCTTTTCACAAAAGGCAAAACAAGAGGGTTGGAGTTCCAAAGAAATTCAATCTGTAGTAGTGGAAGCTACCAAACACAATGATTACACTCATCTTATGGAAACCATAAGAGAATATTGTAAATATTAAAACCAGTAAAAACCTTTTAATCTTTTTAAAAATGAAGAAAATTATTAACAAAACCGTAAAATTAGACTTAATCGGAATTGACGGAAATGCTCATGCTATATTGGGTGTTTTTCGAAGACAAGCCTTAAGAGAGGGTTGGACTATGGATGAAGTAGAACAAGTGCTCAATGAAGCGAAAAGTTCTAATTATGATCATCTACTAGCCGCCATCTTAAATCATTGCGAAGTAGAAGATGAACCTTTTATTGATGAAGATTATGAGGATTAAGCAACTTAAACTTATTGTTCATTTTCTAAAGCAATTGGAAAATGAAATAAAGCATCAAAACAAACAGGAATTACATTCTTTCTTTACTGGTTTTTTCACAAAAGAAGAGTTAATTGAAATTCTAGAGTGTAGCTTTTTTGACCAAGACCTAATAGAACATGAGGTAGAAACCTTAAGTGAAGAACAACTTTTAGAACTCATTGGAGATGATGTATTCATTGTGATGTTTTTAATTCAAAAGTTGGAATCAGAAATTACTGCCTCACCTGAATTAAAAGAAAAAGAAGTGACAGAATTCTTTAGAGAAAAATCCTTGGAACTTCATTATTTGTTTTCTAAACCTGTTTTACAATGGGACAAATACGATGTAGCTAATTATCATTCCCTACTTGCTAGACATGGAAAATCTACCTGCGTGTTTGCCATCTTCACATCTGATGTAACTGATGAGCAAAAGTATTTAGTAACCACACCACCTACTTGCTTTTTTGATACCAAAGAAGAGGCACAGGCTGAACTAGATCGGATAGCTCAAAAGCGAAA
Organism: Flavobacterium sp.; assembly: GCF_965657075.1. Classification (GTDB taxonomy): domain Bacteria; phylum Bacteroidota; class Bacteroidia; order Flavobacteriales; family Flavobacteriaceae; genus Flavobacterium. The sequence continues at coordinate 276,274 of NZ_CBFHMV010000001.1, read as the reverse complement.
TATTCCTAAAACTGAATTTGTGATTCATCCCCTTTGGAGAGTTACAAAAAATTAAACCGTAACCTTTTAAATTTAATACGTATGAAAAATGAAAATGTTATCGATGTTTTAATTCAAAACATCAAAGCCGACCAAGAACTTTTAATCTCAACTGATAAGCAAATCGAAACGCTTAAAGAAGAGAAAAGAGAAATTGCTAACCGATTAAAGGGCTACCGTGGTGATATTTCGGTTCTCTTGAAGTATGCCGATCCGAAGCATAAAGAGCAAATCGAGTCTTTAGGATTAGACCTTGCTGACTCCTCATCCTCATCGATGAATCCTGTAGCTACAGTTGTTTTAGAAATCATCATGAAAACAAAAGATAATTCCATGACCAATGGTGCTTTGTATGATGCTTATGTAAAAACGCTGAAAAACGCAGAGGAAGCTGTTAACTACACCGAGTTTAATATTAAGTGTCGTTCCCTTTTCAATACACAGCGATTGCTTCGCTCTAAGGGAAAGGATGCTGCTAACTCTCGTGAGGATATAGTTTCTTTAAACGGAAGAGTATTAGATAAGGAAATCGAACCTCAAGAAAAATCGAAAGAGAATGCAAAAGGATAACTATTTAGACCTTTTCGACTCCGAGCAAAAAGCGATTGACCACGCTATTTGGCTTAACTTTAAGTACCGAATAGCAGGTATTCGCTTTGGGGTGTTGCAAGGACCTGATGATAATTGGGCAGTTTGTGAACAAGCTACGGCCGATGAAATGGAGATGTCTTTTTTGGATATTCTTCCAAAGGATTTAACTGAGCTTACTTACAAGCACCTTGACTTTGTCCGACAAGACAAAGAACCGCTTCCCTTTTGGAGTGACATCATCGGTATGGTTTCTACCACCAATGGCGAAATTCTGCGATTTATTTTGGAAAATAAAATTCCATTAGATAAAATCATTCGTCATGAACTTGCTCTTCGTGGATATGATAAAAACCATCGCTGGTGCGGGTTTGATAAGGCAAGAGAAATTTGGCTCAATGAGAACTTTAAGGCAGATTAGGATTATTACAAAAAAAGACCATCAATTCTATCAAGAAGATTTTAATGATGAACCTATGAGTTTTCAAGATTATGTAAACTTTGAATTAGGTCAACTATTTGACATGCAACACACCATTCTTTCAATTGAATTTATCAAGAAGAAAACAGTTGTAATTGTCTACACAATGAAAATTAAATAACTTTTAACAAACACTCATTGATTTGAGTGTTTTTTATACTTCCTTTTTTAATTTTTTTATTAAATCATCAAAAGTTATTTGCACCCAATCTTTTTTCCACTCAGTTCTAAATAAAATATCTTTTGAATCAGGTTTATCAATTAAATCTTTAATTCGCACGATAGTTGGAATTGGTATACTATCTCCAATTATTAATGCTTCTTGTCTTTCTAAAACAGGTAAAGTGTCAGTAATTGAACTCACACTATCGGGCATTAGTCGTTTTACATATTGTTGGTCAGTTGGGTTAGTTAATCGCATAGCAACAAAGTTATTGCATTGAGAAAATATTGTCTCTGAAATCTCAGATGGTCGTTGACTTACAATCATCAAAGATAGTCCATATTTTCGTCCTTCCTTTGCAATTCTTTCAATAGATTTTTTTACAGAGCGATATTTTGCACCTTCGCTTTGAGGAATATAATTGTGAGCTTCTTCTAACACCAAAAGAAATGGCACTTCATCTGTTCCTGCTTTTATTGCTTTATAATAAAAACAGAAATCAAAAACTAATCTACTAATTAATGATACAACAATACTTAAAACCTCAAACGGAATTCCACTTAAATCAATTATTGTAATATTGTCTTTTGCATCATCACTATAACCAATAAACTGTTTTAGAATTGTTGGAAAGTCATCAGTTTCGTACTCAGTTGTGGGTGTTTTTTTAGGCTTAAGAAGAAACCCTAATCTATCATCGTTTATTTTTGACTCAAGTCGCATAACAAACCTATCAAATTCTCCATTAAATGGTCCGTTTGATGCTTTAGTTGCAACTGCTTGTGAAGAAACAACAAAAGTTCTTATCTGGTCAAAATAGAAATCACATCTATCATCAACTAAGGTTCCATCTGAAAGTTTTGGTTTGGAATTATCTGCATCAGTTTTACCAATAACTTCATTATTCAAGTTAGTAATAAAGTTATGAACTTCTTTTAAACTGAAATACAAAGGAGAGTCATATGTCGGATTCTCAACTGATGGATTATGTCTCTTTTTGTTTTGAATAACTGCATAGCGGAACTGAGAAATCTGATTGTGAGAATTATTTTCATTACTTTCAATAAACATTTCCTCTAATTCTTCGGAATTCATAAGCCAATATGGTAAAACCAAATTGATTACATCAAGTTTCTTTGATTTTGGAAATGCTGTTTTGTACTCACCATGCAGGTCAAATAATAAAATGTGTGTGTTATTTAAAACACCTTTCTGGTTTTGCTCAGAAGTTGATAAAATTCCTTCTTGCAAAATTCTTGCAACCGTTCCTGATTTGCCTGACCCTGTTGAACCAACTACGGCAATGTGTTTGCTAAAGAACTTATCTCCATCAACATCTATTTGTATGTTAGGCTTCTGAGCTAATGTTGAAAAACAAAATTTTTTATCTTCTTCAATAGATTCATAAATCCCTTTAAGAATTTGATCGTCTGCTATTGAAACATTACTTGGGGGAATTGCAATTTGTTGTCCACCTCTTTTGAACTTGCCTACATCATCCAAAAATCCAATTGGTTGTGCATCTAAAATAAAAGATGGTTGAGTGGTTTCAGTAGTCCCTGTTGCTGAAGCTTCCTTAATTTTAAAACTTTGTACCAATGCTATGATTGAAGTATTTGAATCATCTGAAATTTTCAGATAACTTCCAATTGTAAAATCGTTCACATCTTGTTTAAATTGGTCTGCATTTAGAACTTCAATCTGAATAAGATTTGGTGCTACCGTAAGAATTCTAAAAATATCCGAAGTGCTTGTTGACATAAAATTATGGTGCTATTAGTTTATAAATATCTTTTAAATTCTCACAGTATTTAAAATCAAAGTACTGTACATCTGTTTTGAAAGAGTCTTGTAAATCGTCTCTAGAAAAATTAAGTAAAACCTTTGGTGGTTTGATTGTTGAAATGTTAGCAACCAAGGAATTCCAAGAGATGATTTTGACTAAATATGATGATTTTAATATTTTTTGTCCATTCACTGTTCTATTTATTATTGGCTCATTATTGAAGTAGTGATTAGAAAAACAGATTGATTCATATCCATCATTAAAAGTAATTTCGTTTTCAATCAAAGATTTTTTAATAATATTTACAGTTGACGGATCGCAATCTAAGATTATTGTCAACGGCTTAGCGTCTCGCAAAGCCGAATTTAGTTTGTAGAATTTGGTAACTAAATTCTCAATAAATGCTTCTATAGGCAACTCTGTATTGTCGGCTGAAAGAACTTCTTTACCAATAACAATCATTTTTGATCGTATCGGATCAAGTGCTTTTGTTGATTTTAGATTTTGTGCAGCTAATTTGAGGTATTCTTTCTTTGAACGAAGTTTAATAAACCACTCGTTGAATAATTTTTTGCTACAATCTATTTCATTTATAAAATCGGCTTTACATAAGATTCTTTGATTGACATTTTTCTTTATTGCTTTATCAATTACAATTCTCAAAGCATTGTTGTAATATAAAGTATCGGCTTCAAATTCAGAACAACTAAATTTAGCTTTTAGTTTTTGAATGACTTCTTGTTGCTGTACATTAAACTCTTTACCAAAAACAAATTTAAACTGTCTAATAAAATCAATTAGTTTTGCATCGGTTATTCCATTGTCAATATGGTAATGCTTAGTAACTTTTTTTTCGGTATAGGTTAAAATCTCTTTAAGTTTATTAAGGTCAATTGTTGGTTCGTTACCTGAAGTTTCATTTTCAAAATGAGCGTATAAAACGTAATTGTAATTATTTGAAGTTGCAGGATTAACAAAATGTTCAAGCATTAAAGTAATAGGTTCTCTTACAGCTGAATTTATGAATCTAGGTTTTGATAAATACTTGCACTGAATTGCTGTTGTTTCTGTTGCTATGTTTATATCAATATCTTCAATTCCTTCAATTGTTACAGTATCTGTGTTAGATGGAAGATCCAGTAGCCTCAGAATCGAAGTATCAAATTGATAGTAATAACCTTTTATTGTTGCATCTGCTGATCTTGATGTCATTTTATTAGTTTTTATTTATGTTACATATGACAATAATATTAAAGAATTATTATCACCCAGTAGCTGTTAAAATCTGTTTAATAATTGCATTACTCATTAAAGAAATGATACCTCCTCTTTGAGAATAAATTGGGTCTTCTAATTTTTCCACCATATCTCTAACAATATAACCTTGTTTTACTTCTTGTTTAATTCTTGGCTTTGCGTTGTTGTTGAGATAAATGTCGTTTTCTTTATTGGCTACAACTCGTTCTTTAATTTCGTAATTGTTAGACACTTCCTCGCATATTTCCTTAATTATTATGGCATCATCTTTAGTAATTTGATATTTACTTTCAATTTCTACTAATGCCATTTCAATTGTTGTCCTAGCTGGTTCTTGACCGCTTCCACCTAATTTTAGACCAGTTTTTTTAGGTTCTTTTACTAGTGTTAAATTGGTTTTTACACCGTGATATTTTACTGCACCTTTGGATAATTCAACTTTTTTAAGGAATAATTTCATTTCAGAAGTTTTTCCCTTACTTAATAGAATATCTGCCATAATTTCGGTAAACACTATAAAATTATTTAAGTGTTGTTCTAATGTGAAGAACTTGGCTATAAAATAATAGAGCTTTGTATAACGCCTTAACAGTGCTACATACTGCTTTTGTTCCTCTAAACTCGATAACCTTTCTTTAAATTTTTGGCGGTAGTCTTGATTCAGATTACTTAAAATAGCATCTGCTTCTGAATTTCTTTGTTTTGCTTGGTCTTCTGCTTTTAGATATGCCTCAATATAAAATTGTATCTCTTCATCATTAAATACTTCTATTTTTTCAATTTCTCTATAGAGTTCTTCAAGTATTGATTTGTCAGGTTCTCTTTCTTTAAACGGAGAACCTTTTCTGTGTTTGTTAAATGACTCAAATATTTCTTGTGAGTTATTTGTAAAATCAACCACTAAAATGTCTTCTTGTTCCTTATCGTTGTGTCTTCTGTTCAACCTTGAAATGGTTTGTATAGCATTTACTCCTTTTACAGCTTTATCTAAAAACATAGCTGATAGCAAAGGTTGGTCAAAACCAGTCTGAAACTTATTAGCAACCACTAAAATTCTGTATTCGGGTAGGTCAAATACATCTTCAATTAATTTCCCTCCGTGTTTTGTATCGAGTTCATTAATCGTTGTTTCTTCTATGGATTTATTGGTTTCAGAATCATTAAAATCACTAAATGCGAAAAGCACTTTGTAGGGCAAGTTTTTTTCTTCTAATATGGTTTTTAAAGTAGTAAAGAATTTTAATCCTGCTGGTCTTGAAGATGCTACTACCATAGCCTTCCCTTTTCCTGCAATGGTGGATGCTACTTTTTCTTCAAAGATTTTTACAATGACTTCTGATTTGTATTGAATTAAACTATCATCATTAAAAGCTAATGTTTTCAGAGCCTTGCTTACTGTTCCTACTGGGAAATCTTTATCAGGTATGGCTTCTTTAAGTCTTAAATTATAGAGCGTTTCATACGAAATAATGTTTTGTGCAACATCTAAAATATATCCTTCAGCTATGGCTTCTTCTTCGCTGTAAACATCAAAAGGTTCACCAAAATACGATACGGTTTTTGGTGTTGTTGTAGCAGTGAAAGCAACAAATACTTGGTTGCTTATATTTAACTTTTCTAACCATTCTGTATCTTCTTCTTCAACATCGGTATCTTCGTTAAAATACTGTCGCATGGTTAATGCCAGTTTTCCATCTTGGGAACGGTGTGCCTCATCAATTAAAAAGGCAACCTTACGTTTTTTTAGGATTTGATCGTTTTGTAATTTTTCTTGAATGTGAGCAAACTTATGAATTGTAGATACGATGATGTCTCTATCCTTCATTAAAAAGTCTGCTAAATCTTTTGATTTTTCTGTTAAATTTAATTTTCGATTTAGATGCGTAAATTTCTCTAAGTCGTCTTTTATATTTTTATCGAGCGATTTTCTGTCGGTTAAAATGATAATGTTATCAAAAACTTTTTTGTTATCAGATGTATATAAACTATCCAATAAGTCAGCCATCCATGAAATAGTTAAGGTTTTACCTGCACCAGCTGAGTGGTTTATCAAGTATTTTTTACCTAAACCTCTTGTGTTTTCGATATGCTCTTTAACATCTTTGGCTAGGTTTTTACTCGCTCTAAATTGATGGTATCTTGGGAAAATTGTAAACGATGATCTATGTTCTAAAATACCCTGTTCATTAATATTTTCTTTTGCAGGAACAAATACTAAGTAATGCTCTAAATATTTAACTATACTCTCTTTAGAAAAAGCATTTCTATACACGTATTCTACAGGATATTCTCCGTGGGTTTCCGCTTTATTTACTAACTCTGCATTAAACCAAAGGAAGTTTTTTTCTGAAGATGGATTGGTAGCCACTTTAGCTTGCGTATTGCTTAACGCCAAAAACATAAATGGCATTTTGTAAAGATGGTTACTTAAATCACGAGTTAAAAAGCTTTCATAAACAGCGTCATCTACATTTTGTCCTTCGTCTTCGTGTTTTAGTTCTGCGACAATAATAGGTAATCCATTTAACCAAATAACTAAATCTACTCGTTCATCTGTTAGAGGGTTGTATCTGTATTCTGTTTTACAGGCGAGTGTATTATTTTGGTAGTGTGATTCTTGTAAATTACTTGTGTTTGATCTAGGTTTTGGTTTGTATAGTTGCAGTTCTACTCCTCGAACATTTACACCGTTTCTTATAAGCATCCAAAGAGGAGTTTTTGTGAGTTCTTCTTTTATTGCTTTTATGATTTCGCCATCGGTATCTGTTCCATAATTTTCATGCAGGTTGTTGTATTTATCAGCTTGTGTTGCCTTAATAAAAGCTAATACATGATTGTTTATGATGTGATACTCCTTATCCTTTAAATCATCATGAGTAAGCACAACATATTGATGCTGTGTTTCTAAAAATTGTGCTATGTGATTTTGGAATAAGGTTTCTTTATTACTTGGCATAATGTGACGTTTTAATTATAACATAGAAATTAAGCTTTATTTGTGTGTTTTTCAATTAGTTTCTTCCCTGTTACATACTCATGGATTAAACTTTTTCGATAGTCTTGAAGTGTTTTAATTTGCTTATTAACTTGAGTTTTAATGTCTGAAGTTTTTCTTTCAAGAAATTGAATCTTTTCCACTATCTTTTTCTGTTCCTCAATTTCTGGGTAATATAAATATTGCTGTTTTAAAACTTCTTGACTAATATTACTTTGTCCTCCTCCATAACCTCGTGAAATAAGATATTGTCGCATATCAAAAAGTAAGTAGTAAAGAAAAAGTGAATCCATTTTACTTCCAATTTGTATTGCACAACAGGCTTGGTTTGTAGCTGCTTCGGTAGACATGATTCCTAATTTGCCAATAGTTGCACCATACATAGCTATTAAAACAGTACCTCTACTAAAAATCTTTGCTGAAGATTCATTCAACCCTCTTTGTGTTATTGTTTTTTTAGTTTTTATTATTATTCCATCATTTAAATCGCCACTTTGTATCCATGGAATTGGACCATTATAATACTCCTGATTAGTACTTTTAGGTGTGCCACCGCTTCCCATTTTATTGGCTAATCTGTATAACTTATCTCTTTTCCAATGTTTTGGAACTTTTCCTTGCCAGTCAATTTTACTATCAATAAAATTAACATTTTTATTTAAGCCTTTTGTAATTATTTCGTGAAGTTTAGACTTATAATAGGAATCAATTCTTAATAGCTGTTGTTGTTTTGAAATAATAATATTATCTATACGCTCACAAGCCTTATCTAGATAATTCGCAATTGCTATTTGTTCGCCTTTGTTTGGCAACGAGATATAAATTGTTTTTAAGTCATATACATCAAATCTAAAAACCTTAACACCACTAGCAAATTTTTTTAATTCTTTTCCAAACACTTTTGAAGCATAAAATAAATATTTACCATCTAAAATATTTTTACTTGATTTCAATAAAATTTGTTCTCCTCCTATCAATCCTACGTCACTTCTATTGTAAAAAACAGAATGCCCTAAATCATCAATCGTTTCTGAAGTTGATACAAAAATGACATCTCCGTAATTTACTGTTTGAGAATTTTTATAAAAGCTATCATTAACATAAAAATTAAACTTTTCGTTGATTTCTTGGACTTTATATGTTTTTCCATATTGCAAAGCAACGTATTTACCTTCCGTAAGTAAATCATTTTTTTCAAACCCTGAATTTCCTCTTACAAAATCACATATATTAAAAAGTCTTTTTATTTCCCAATGCTCTGGAACTTTTCCCACCCATTCAACTCCTGTTTCTTTATACTCCATATTACAGGTTTCTTATTTCGTTAAGTAACGACTCTGCTTGTTCTTCTAATTGCCAAAACTCCTCGATAAGTTTATCGCTTGGTTTCGGCTCTTGGTATTTGTAGAAATATTTGTTAGGTAAAATTTCATACCCTAATTGGTCATATTCTTGCCATTTTATAATCTCATAATCAATTTCTTTAGCTAAAAACGCATTAATATAGGCTTCTTTGTCTTCAATAGAGCGGTCAAAAGGGATGTACTCGTTGTCAACAATGTAATTTCTGTGCTTATATAATACTTCTATTTCCTGTTTTTTGAACCAACTTTTAATATCGTTTACTTTCTCGTCTTTTAGAGTAACTACTTTGCTTTTTAGTTCTTGTGCTACTAAGGTTTCAAAAGCTGTTTCTCCTGTAAAATGAACCTCAATTTCAATATTATTGTTTACTTCAAAAGGTGATTTTATGGAAATATAAAAAGTCATATCGCCATATAATTCTAATTTCTTATTAGCGTTTCCATTATTGAGCTGAACATCAAAAGGTTCTGTTATCCATAATTGTTCCCCTTTTTCATTTTCTTGCCAAAAAATGACATTTACCTTATGAAAAGCAAAATCTTTAGTATGAAATATTTTGCAATTGCTGTTTTCTTTCCAAGCACCATATTGTTGGTCTATCCAATCACGGTGCTTGTCGGTAATTCTATTCCTCTTGTTTCCAAATGATTTGGGTTCTTTTTCAAATTGTTCTCTTGCATTTATAATAAGTACCTTGTCTTTTTTATAAGCAGGTTTCTTATTGTTCAACAACCATATATAGGTATAAATACCTGTGTTGTAGAACATTTGATCGGGTAACATAACAATAGTGTCTATCAAATCATTTTCTAAAATATTTCGTCTGATTTCGCTTTCAGCTTGAGTTGCATCACCATTACTCAAAGGAGAACCATTAAATAGAATAGCAATCTTAGAACCACCCTCTTTTGCTGGTTTCATTTTCTCAATCATTGTTTGTAAAAATAACAAAGAACCCTCATTTGAAGCAGGAATACCCCATTTATAGCGTGAAGTTGATAGCTTTTTTACGTCATTTTTATATTCACCCCAGTCAACCCCAAAAGGAGGATTAGAAATCATGTAATCAAACTGTTGATTAGAATGTTGATCACCATCATCTGTTACACTTTCGATATGTGGAATAAGAGAATTTCCATGAGTTATGTTACTTTTAACTTCTCCTTTCAGCATCATATCTGCCTTACAAAGAGCGTAGTTTTGTGAGAGTAGTTCTTGTCCGTTTAATAACACCAAATCTTCAACGTTAGCAATTCCTTTAGGTGTTTTTGCCTTATCAATTAAATGTTCTTTGGCAATTGAAAGCATACCGCCAGTTCCACAAGCAGGATCATATAAAGATATGGCTTTGGTAGAAGTTTCAGGATCAAAATCAATCTCCATTAAGTCCACCATAATGCGAATAATTTCTCTTGGAGTAAAGTGTTCTCCTGTATCCTTTGCATCGTCTTGTGAGAATTGTTGTAATAAGTTTTCATACACGTAACCCATTTCAATATTAGATAGGCGTGAAGGACTGAAATCTTCCTCTGCAACCATTTGGATAATCGAAGCCAAACGCTTCTCTTTAACCATTTTTGTAACGGTTGCTCGGTATTCAAATTTATCGATAATTTCTTCGATATTTGGACTGAAATTTTTTAGGAAATCTCTAAAGTTAGTTTCAACTTGTGAGGCACTTTCTGCTAGAATTCCTTTAAGTGTCCAATTTGATTTGTTATAGAAATCTAAAGTATGAACCTCTAATTGTTTGATTTTCTTTTCGAATTCTGCACGTTTTTCTTTTGCTAATTTTTTGTCTTTTTCATGCAACTTCTGAATGGCTTCATCAGAAAAAGAACTATCTTTATTGATAATTTGTTGTTTAAATTCTTGACGTTTTTCCTCGAGTACACATTCTATTCTTCGAAGCATTATCATAGGCAAAATAATTGAAGGATAGTCTTTTGCTTTGAACTTCCCTCTTAATTTTATAGCACCTTTCCAAACTTCGTTTGATAAATTTTCTAGTTTTTCTTTATTGAACATATATTTTCACTATTTTTTAGTCTTAATAGTTTAACAAATATACAGGTTTTGTCAGTGAAATTTCATCTATTTTGCAAAGTAAAATCTAAAATAATTCACTTTTAAATATTAGAATTCAAATTTATTATTCATATAAAAACTAACTAATGATTGATTAAACATTAGTTCGTATTTTGAACGAATCAATTCTGCTTGATTATTTATGAATATGTTTTTAGTGTTAATAAACTCGTTTGTAGATATTTTTCCTAACTCTAACTTTAAAACATCAGCTTCATAACTTTTCTTTGAGTATTCTAAAGCCGATAAAGATGATTCGTATTTGGAAAATGAGGCATTTGCGTCATTTAAAGCCTGAATAACCACTTTAGACAATCTATTTCTTTCAATTTCGGTATCTATAAAAGCTTGTTTGTAATTTAATTTGTTTTCCTTTACTTTAAAATGATTTTGAAATTGACTAAACAAAGGGATTGAAAGTGAAAAAGAAAGCCCATAAGACAAGTTGTTTTTTAATTGTTGGTTGAAATCAAACAATAAATTATTGTTACTATATGCCGAATTAACTCCGAAACTTGCATTAAGAGATGGAAAAAATAAAGCTCTACTTAATGCTAAATTAATTTTACTTTTTTTCTGATTAATTAATGACAATTTAAACTCGGGATTTTGTTCAACTGCACTATTAATTATTGATTCATTTTTAGTGTCTAAGTTTAATTTTGAGAATAATTTTTCTTCGATTGGTATTAAAATAAGATTTTGACTGTAAGGTATATTTAAAAGTTGTTTTAATTCTAAATCATTTAAAGAAAGTAAATTAGTATTATTAATTAGAGTAAGTTGTTCATTTGCAAGCTGAGATTTAATTTTAAATATATCGCTTTCAGGAATATATCCTAGTTCAAATTTAGATTGATTTAGTTCTAATTGCTTTTGGGTAGATTTTATTTGTTCTTCATTAGATTTAATAATTTCCTCTAAATAAAGGATATTTGTGTATTTTGTTGCAATTTCAATAGTTATTTCATTTTTCAATTTTTGGATTGTTGTTTTATTCTCTTCTAGTTCTTGCTTTGCAAGTTTTATCGAATTTATATTTTTAAAGCCTGAAAACAAATTTAATCCTGTGTTAAATCCTCCAGAATAAGATTTGAATTCCTGATCAACAAAGGAATTGGTACTTGGGTCTATACCTCTTCCCCAAGAGTAATTATTTGAAGCAGACCCTGTGATATCGGGGAGTAATTTTGTAATTGCACTTTTGTGTTGATATTGGGTGATTTTTTCTGATATTTCAGCATTCTTAATTCTTAAATTATTTTCAAATGCGATTTCTAAACATTTTTCAAATGTAAGAGTGGTTTGTGCCTTAGAAGAAAAACTAAAACATATTAAAAATAATAGTATCAGAGCATATCTTGCTTTGTATTTCATGTCTAATTTGTTTTCTTTAGATTTGAATTGTTTGAACTATTATTTTGCAAATTTTGATTTACATTATCATCAATTTTATTGAACAATTTTTTAATTAAAAATTCATATAATCTCATTCTTTCTACAATTATTTCGCCCTTGAACTTATAACCAGCTTTTAGTGAAATTGACGATTTATACTCTTTTAGATTGGCTATACAATAAAAATTTTTATCAATATCTGATGGTGTAATATATTCTATATTACCTTTTATAGCACCAAATTTATAGTAATTATAGGCATCTATTTTTAAATTTACTTCTTGATTTTTCTTTATATAAGTTAAATCTTTTTCAGGTAAGGTAATCTTTGCGTAAAATTTTTCCTTAGAGGGAGCTAATATAGCCAAAAGCTCACCTTTATCAATAATTTGTATGTTCTGTTTAGCATTAAAAATATTTGATATAGTCCCATTAAATGGAGCAATTACAGTTAATTTATTTAATTCATCAAAAATAAACTCAATACTATATTCTTTATTTTTTATTTGTGTTTCTAGTTCTAAAATTTCTTTTTTATAATTTACTATGTCATTATCCAAACCTATTAGTGTTTGGTTAAGATCATTTTTCGTCTTACTAAAATTGTTAAATATATTTTGATAATCATAATTTTTTTGTTTGAAATTTGATTCAATTTCATCAATATTTTTTTTGTCGTCAATTTTTTTATTTTGTTGTTCCAGTAACTCATTTTTTGAAATAGCACCTTTCGCATAAAGTATGGAATCAGTTATGTGTCGGTTTTTAATAATTACTGACTGTTGAGTTGAAAGTTTTATTTTGTTATTCAAGTTTTTGATTTCTTGCTCAGCTTTTTGTTTGTCTATATTATGAATATTTCTTTGAATTGAAATTAACTTCAATACGGCATCTTTCTTTTGAATTGCATTATTGATTAGTAGATTAGTTACTTCAATTTTTTTACGCATTGACTCAAGATCAATAATTGCAATTTCATAATCTGTTTTAGTCTTTAAATTATTTAAAATGAATAATGTATCACCCTTTCTAACAGATTGACCTTCTTTTACAAAAACTTTTGATACCTTTCCTTCACTAGGAGTTTTAATTTTTAATTGAGGATTGTTTGAATAAATAACGCCTTCTTTAAATTCAACTGAATCATTTATTTTTAAAAAAAATAGCAATAAAAATAAAACGACAATAAACAAAATAAAAAAGCGGAATAAAATTTTTATGAATTTTATTTCGTGAGTCTTATAGAGTAACCCATCCTCTGAAAAATTTGTTTTTGTATAAAAAATGTTTTTAAATTTCAGTAAGCTCGCCATTTTTTAATTTATATTTTATATCAAAATTAATATTCGTTATAGGTTCATGAGATATTATGATAAAAGTTTTCTCTTTAGCTCCATCAATCCATTTCTCTACTTTAACTCTACTTTCGTTATCCATTCCAGATAATACTTCGTCGAGAATAATAATCTCGGAATTAGAAAAAAATGCCCTTAATAATAATATTTTTTTTCTTTGACCTGTAGACAAGTTTTTACCATTTTCATTAATTATATATTCAAGACCTTCATCTTTTGAAGCGACAAAATCATAAAAATCAATTTTTTTTGCATATTCTAAAATGCGTTTAGTAGGAATATCCCTCCCTAAACAAATATTTTCCATAATAGTATCATTGAAAAGTATGTCCTCATTTGATACCAGTAGAATTTTGTTTTTTATTTGTTCATTATCATAAAAACTTCTATTGTTTTCATTAATCAAAATTTTTCCAGTTATTGGGGTGTAGAGTGCAGTTAATATTTTACTTAAAGTAGATTTACCTGAACCATTGTTTCCCTCAATCTTTATTTTATTTCCTTTATGAATTATTAAATTGATGCCTTTAATTATTGGTTCGTTTGAAAAATATCCAAATGATAAGTTTTGAATTTCAAACTTATCAATAGTAAAATCTTTAATACCATTATCAACATTAGTAGTTTTAATTTCATCGAAGTCCAGGAATCTTTTTAAAATAACCTCATTTTCTTGTAACGTTAAATTCTCATCTAAAATACCTTTTAGAGAGCTAAATATTCTTCCAGATAATGATATAAATGTTACTATTTGACCCAAAGTAATTAATTGATTTACTATCGCATCATTAGTGATATAATATAAAATAACAATTGAGGATATGATAATTATAAGAGCTACAACTGCTTTATTTATTAAGTCAATATAACCGTTCTTAAGTTGTATTTTTAAGTACTCATTAATACTTTTTGAAATTTTGTTGGAATGGAAGAATTCTATTTTAAAAGATTTAATAACTTGAATTCCCTCAACTTTCTCAATCATTTTAGATAAAAACTCAGCTTTCTTTACATAACGTAATCTTTCATTTTGCTTCAGGGTAGGCGTAATGAATTTAAACCAACCATAAAATAAAATCATTACTCCAACGACAATAAATGTTAGTTTCCAATTGATATAAAATAAGATTGCTAATGAATAAATTGAAACAAAAACATCTATCAATACATTAGTAAAAAAGCGTAAAAAAAAAGTTTTTAATTTGATTGCGTCAGAAATACGCTCAACCAAATCTCCTTTTTTATAGCTATGAATATAAGGTAATGAAAAGGAATTAATTTTACTGTCAAAAGTATTTAAAAAATATTTGTCTAAAACGTTACCTAAATGAATACCAACAAATGATTTGTAGATAGATGTTCCGAGATCAAATAACTTATATATACCCAATCCAATAGCAAACATAGCAAGCATTCCTAAATTGTAGGAAGGTAAAATTTCATCAATCAGAATTTGGTTGGTAAATATTGCTAATTGAGTTGTACTAGCTGAAAAAAGTGCTGCAAAAATATAAATATACCAAAGTTGTTTATATTGCCCTAATTGCTTAAATAATTGCCAATACATACTTTTATTCTCATCTAAAGGAAAATCTACATTGTCTGCTTTTTGTTCCTTTTCTTTTATAGTTAGAATAAGAGGTGCTGTTATTTTTAATTTATCATTATTATATTTTAAGGTTTTGAAATGTTTAGGGATAATTCCAATCTCTTGATTATTTAATAAATCAATTAAAAAGTCTTTCTCTGCATCGAAGTTTTTGAAACCAAAATTTTCATTTAAATATGAAAAATATGTTAACTTATTAAATAATGAAGCACTATCATTTTTTTCTAATTCATTGTATATATTGATATTGTATTTTTCTAATTCATGAGAACATATAGCAATTATTTTTTCATCAGTATCTGCAAAACTCCATGAGGTTTTATTATAATGTGACTTCTTTTTTAACTCTTGAATTGATAAAAAATATTCACTTCCTTTACTGGGATCTAAAATTTTTAGTTTATTTTTCTTAACATCAGTTACAACAACATAATGTAATCCATTTCTGTTTTGGACTGGTAATATAAAAGGGAATAATTCTTTTAAAGATATTATATTTCCTTGGATGTAGTTGATATCCAATAATTTGTAATTGGCAATAAAATTATGTGTATTAAAAAAATCCTTTAAATCAGAAAGACGAGAGCCTTTCTCTTCTAAAGGAATCTTATTTTCAATATACTTGCGGTCAATAGTAGTGTTAAATATGTTAAAAACCGTTTTTACAGCACTTATTCCGCAATCATTTGATTTTAATTGGGTGTCGGTTTTATTCAACTGTGATTATTTTTTGATTGATTGTAAATATTCCAATATCTCTTTTTGTTCATATTTTTTTGCGTAATCTATTGCGGTTCTTCCCTCTCCATTCACTAAGAATATATCAACACCAGCTTCAACTAGTTTTTTTACAAAAATAATATTACCATATTTTACAGCATACATTAAAGGTGATTTATCTTCACAAATTTTATTAATATTTGCTTTCCTTTCTATTAAATAATCAAATAACTTATATTTTTCTAGTTTTATAGCAATAGAAAAAAGTGAATATGGTTTTTCCTTTAATTGGAAGCATTCATCTAAAGAATAATTTAGATTTTGGAGTTCTTTTGTTAACGCATCAATATTTTCTGTTTCAATACTTGTTTTTAAATTTTCATTAATTGTTTGAGAAAAACCATTAAATAGGGTAATTAGAAAAAAGGTTAAAAAAAAATGTTTCATGATTTCTATTTTATTATTTTTTAAATAAGAGCTCTTTTTTTCCATTAAATAACACTCGGTAAAAATGATTGTTCTCAATAAATAATCCCTCACAGGAAACTGCCATATTATCGTCATCATTTTTTCTAGGATCATCTTCTGACATTGCATCAATAGCAATGATTCTATTGTTAAATAAAGTTTTTACTTTATCAACTATTGTGTGTCCTACAACAATATGTTTAACTTGGTAAAAATTAAGAATTTTATCTAGTTCATTTTCTTTGATTTCTTTATAATACTCTTTGTAATCTCCAAAATAGCCGCGATACCACATAGGTCCTTTTCGATCAAAAATTAAGTTTGCCCTTGGATTAATAAAATTCAAATAATCTTTATTCTTTCCGATAAACTTTTGAGTTAGTTGATTAATTTCTTCTATTGAATAATTATCGTCTACTAATTCAGGGTTTAATCCTCCATGAGTAAACAAGATATCGTTTATTTTTATAATTGAATTTTTTGTTCTAATCCATTTTCCTAGTTCAGAATCTTCACTAAGTAAATCTTTATATGGAATTTTTAATTCATTTGCCATAGCAATATACTTGGGGTGTACGTACTTAACGTAACCTCTCAAATTCATTTCTTCATGATTACCAATTACAAAATGAACCTTGCCATTATTTTTCTCAGCTTCTTGTTCCAATTTGTAAATCAACCATAGGCATCCTGTTACATCATTACCTCGGTCAAAAAAATCTCCGTTTAAAACCAAATGTCCATCACCATAAATCCAATTATATTTATTATCTATAATTTTATTATTGATTAAAAATTTTGAAAACACTTCAAAATTTCCTTCTATATCTGAAATTGAAAAAATTTTGTTCGAATTAAAAGAGAATGATTCCTGTGGATACTCTTTTTTTAATCTCAGTTGAAAAACTTTATTTGATTGTGTTAATACTGAAATAGAATTATTATTTATAATTTCTTTAATTAATTTATTACTTTTTGAATTAGAAATATATGCTACTTTCTTGTCTTCAACATTAAAAACATAAGGTCCATCATTACTGAAATTATTCATCATTATTTTTTCACCCTTTATAATATTATAGTTTTCATCTACAATAGTTAAATTCTTAAAAAAGAAAAAAATTAGTAAAGCAGAAATTAATAAAGTTATAATAATTGTTAGTATTATTTTTTTCATTTTTATATTTTTAAAATATCTCGTTCTTTGTAATCTTGTTTTAATGTATTTATTAATAATTTTTTAATTTTAATGTTTTTTAGATTAATTATATTAATGTCATTTTCTGGATGATACTCCAATTTTTCATTAACAAGATTATTCCATGTATATGCTTTAAAGGGAATTTTACTGAACACAATGTAATAAAAAATTATTCCTATTTGATATATTTCTGATTTAAAATTTTTAGTATGGGTAAACTTTGATTTCCCTTCTACAACCAATCTCTCTGGTGGAATAAAAATATGAACTCCACCATTTTTTTCTTCACTTTGATTTCCATTTAATTCATGGGATAGACCAAAATCAATAAACTTTATCAAATTATTAGTACAAAATATGTTTCCAAAATGAATATCACCATGTATAATCTTTTTACAATGGATTAATTCGATTGCATTAATTATTTGATTTATAATTGAAATTTTACTCTTTTCCGTTAAATTATTATTTTTAACATATTCAAATAAATTATCGCCTTCAATGTATTCCAAAACGATATAATTTTTATCGTCGTTAATAACAAGTGAATATGCAGCGCATATCAGATTTGTATCAAACATGCTTAAGAGAGAATATTCATCTTTTAAAGAGTTTATATTTTTTTTATATTTCTTAAAAGATGTATGCTTATTTTTATTTAAATATTTAATTACAAATAAGTTATTGTTCTTTTCAACCAAATAAACATCCACATACTTGTTGTTAGATATCACATTAATTACTCTGAATGAATCAATAAAATCGTTTACCTCATAAAGTGGCTTAAAATCAATTGAAACTTCTTCCGTATTTTCAGGCACTAATATTCTGTTTTTTAAAGCATCATCAAAAAATGATTTAAGAATTTTTTCTAAATTTATTTTATCTTTAGAGTCATTAATTTTTAAAAAAGAAATGTAATCATCAAGAACTGTTTCAAAACTATTTGCAATCACGAATTTATTGAAAAACAAAAATAATTGTTCATTAATTAAAAACCTTTTCTCTTTTCGTAAATTAATAGTCATTAAATATTGGATATCAACATTTTTTTCTTTAGATAAAGTAATGAATTTTGATAAAATATATTTCATGAATAGTGACTTTAAAAAATTGTGGGGCTAATTTAAAACCCCACAATAAATTATAATTTAATTACTATACCTAGGTTTAAAAAACCTTTACCATTAGTTGTGTAAGTAATCCAATCATCTTCCCCAGAGCTTTGAGCTACACCATCTTTGGTTGTTGTAGCACCTGACAAAACCTCGTCAAATTTATTGATCTGAAGATCTTTTGCTAATTTTTCTAAAGTTACCATAGTCTTAATAATTTAATTATTCCCAAAGTAAAGCCATGTATTCAGTACCATCTGCTCGGACAACAGTCGTCCAAGTCAAACCACCACCAAACCAACCACCTCCAGAACTTTGAACTTTTCCGTCTTTAGTTGTAGTGTAACCCGCTAACACTTCATCAACTTGATTTAAATTTAAATCACTTGTTAATTTTTCTAATGTAATCATAATTAATAAAAATTAAATTTTAAACAATCTTGAAAATTTATATACCCCATTCAAGCCTATGTGGTTTTTAAAGTTTGATTATCCAATTACTGTACCAGTGTTTACCCCCTGTAGTTGTATAAGTAATCCAATCATTCTCTCCTGAGCTTTGTGCTACACCCCCTTTTGTTGTAGTAGCACCACAAAGAATTTCATCTACTTTTTCAAGTCTAAGTTCCTCAACTAATTTTTCTAATGTAACCATAATGTATGTATTTAAAATTAAACAATTATTTATAACTAATCTTTTTTATATCTTGAATTCAATTAATAAAAATTTAATATGCTATCAATTTTTTTACTTAAACTTTTATTAGCATAAAAAAATAAAAATCATAAGTTTTTATAAAATTAATTAACAAGAAAAATATTTAATACAATTTTAATATTAAAATATTTAATATCCAAATATAATTTAATATTTTTTGAAAAAATGAAGTGTTTTAAGATTACAAAATAATAACTTATTATCTTTCACTTTGTAGAGTGAACGCTATTGATGAAAAAATATTATTAGGACTTAAAAAGAAAATTGCTTTTGAAACTGGGCAAAGAATAAAAAATTTGAGAAAACAAAAAAAACTTTCTCAAACAGATTTAGCTATAATGGTAGGAATGGATAGACAATATTTGTATAAAATAGAAAGTGCAAAGGTAACACCAAATATTGGAACAATTACTTCAATAGCTTTTGCTTTGAATGTGTCTTTATCTGAATTATTTTATGAAATTAATTTTTAAATATAATATCTAATTAACAGGTGTTAAAAGTGAAAGAGGTTGAAATATTGGTAATTAATTGAAAATCATATAATTTGGGTTAAAAATTAATTATTTAAAAATTAAATTATTATAACAAATTCTTGAATAAAAAATGAAATTTGTATAGTTTCTAAATTGTCATTTAATTTTGTTGATTAATTAAGATCTTAAACAAGTGCAGATATATTCTTGTTTAAAAAACTTAACTTTTTGTTTTTCAGCAACAAAGGGTTCGATAGTGATATACAAGGGGGAGCTTTAAAAGCCTAACAGCAATGTTAGGCTTTTTTTATGTAAAAAAATCAAACCAAAAAAAGACTAGATGATTTCTCAAACTAGCCTTTTCTCTCACAAACAAACTATACCTCTTTACTGTTTTATTGCAGTAATAAATTCTTTAATCTTTTCTTTTGAAATTCCTTCTTTGGTGATGTGTTTTATAAATGCACTACCAATAATAGCTCCTCTACTAAACGCACTAACTGTATCAAAGGTGTTCTTATCGTGAACCCCAAAACCAATTAAACATGGGTTGTTTAATTGCATCATTTGAATTTTTTTAAAATAATCCGTCTGAGAATTTAAAGTTGCATTACTTCCTGTAATACTGTTTGAAGAAACTAAATAAATGAATCCGTTTGAATTGGAGTCAATTTCTTTAATTCGATCTGCAGAAGTTTCTGGTGTAATTAATAATATATTGGAAACCGAATTTTCTTCACAAATGGGTTTTAATTGGGTTTGATAATAAAACAATGGCATGTCTGGAATAATGATTCCATCAACTCCTACTTCAGCACATTTTCTTATAAAATTTTCTTCTCCAAATTGTATTACTGGATTCAAATAACCCATCAATACGATCGGAATTTGTGTTATACTTCGTAAAGCTTCCAACTGATAAAACAAATAAGCCAATGTCATGCCGTTTTCAATAGCTTTTCCACTACTTTCTTGTATTATTGGTCCATCTGCTAAAGGATCCGAATACGGGAAGCCTATTTCAATTACATCTACTTTACTTTCGTCCAAAGCTTCTATAATTTTTAAAGTATCATTCAAACTTGGATAACCAGCCGTAAAATAAATGGAAAGTAATTTATCGTTTTTTGTTTCAAATAAGTGTTTAATTCTATTGCTCATTGTTCATGTATTTTTGAATGGTTCCTAAATCTTTATCGCCTCTTCCAGACAAATTAACTACAACAACATCTTCTAAATTAAAAGTCATTTTTGACAAATAAGCCAAAGCATGAGCTGATTCTAAAGCTGGAATTATTCCTTCTTTTCGAGATAAATCTAAAGTTGCTTGAATGGCTTCTGCATCTGTAACACTAACCACAGTAGCCTTTTTAGTGTCATTTAAATACGAATGAATGGGTCCAATTCCTGGATAATCTAAACCTGCAGAAATAGAATGGGGCTCTACAATTTGACCGTCATTGGTTTGAATTAAATAGGTTTTACTTCCGTGAATGATTCCTTTTTTGCCTAAAGCAATAGTTGCTGCTGTTTTACCAGAATTAACTCCTTCACCACCAGCTTCAATGGCAATTAATTTTGTTTTTTTGTTATCAATAAAATGATAAAAAGCACCGATAGCATTACTTCCACCACCTAAGCAAGCTAAAACATAGTCTGGATTTTCATTGCCTGTTTGTTCTTTTAATTGCACTTTAATTTCTTGGCTAATTATAGATTGAAATTGAGCTACCAAATCAGGATAGGGATGAGGACCAACCACAGAACCAATAACATAATGCGTATCCACAGGATCTTTAATCCATGCTCTAATGGCTTCATTAGTTGCATCTTTTAATGTTTTGCTTCCACTTGTTGCAGGCTGAATTTTGGCTCCCATTAGCAACATTCTATCTACATTAGGCTTTTGACGTTGAATGTCGATTTCACCCATATAAATAGTACAATCTAAACCCAATAAAGCACATGCAGTTGCTGTAGCTACACCGTGTTGACCTGCTCCAGTTTCGGCAATAATGCGTTTTTTATTGAGTCGTTTGGCCAATAAAACTTGACCAATAGCATTGTTTATTTTATGAGCTCCTGTATGGTTTAAATCCTCTCTTTTTAAATAGATTTGAGCTCCAAATTGGGCTGAAAGATTTTTTGAAAAATATAGAGGTGTAGGTCTTCCCACATAATCTTTTAGTAAAGCTTGAAATTCATCTTGAAACTCTTTAGAATCAATGATCGATTGATACTTATTTTGCAATTCATTGACGTTATTATAGAGCATTTCTGGAACAAAAGCTCCACCAAATTCTCCATAAAATCCATTTTCATCAGGTTTAATTCTTGTTTTCATATCTGTAGAATTTATTCGTTAGCAGTCATATATGGTATCGCTTTTTTATTTATTGGTGTTTGTTTGCACAAACTTTTAGTTAATGGCGATTTCATAAGTAAATTTTTTCTATTATTTGAGCAACTTTTTCTTGATTTTTAGTGTAATCTTGATTTTCTAAAGCACTGTTACAGTCTAATCCAATAAATTGTAAATGCTGAAACTGTAGCGCATCGTCTATGTTTTGTAATCCAATGCCTCCACTTAAAAAAAAAGGAGTGTTTAGATGATAATTTTGTAAAATTTGCCAATTAAACGCTTTACCACTACCTCCATAATTAGGTGTTTTTGTATCAAATAAAAAATAATCACAATACTTTTGATACTCTTCCAAAATACTAAAGTGAAAAGCATCATCTACAGAAAAAGCTTTTATGATTTTAATGTTACTTTCATTTAATTTTTGACAGCATTGAACCGTTTCATTTCCATGCAATTGCACATAATCAAAAGCATAGTTTTGAACTATATTTTGAATGGTTTTAATGGTTTCATTGACAAAAACCGCTGTCTTATTAATTTCTTTTGGAAGAGAATTCAGTATTTCCTTTGAAAGTTTATCAGCCACAAAACGCTTCGATTTTGGATAAAAAATAAAGCCTAAAAAATCGGGTCGAAGGGTTGCAATTTCTTTTATATTTTCATCCTGAAACAAACCACAAATTTTTACTTTTTTCATACCAATTGATTTATAAAATCTTGACATTTTTGACCAGGATTTTTGTCTTTCATAAAATATTCACCCATTAAAAAACCTTGAAAACCATTTTGTTGTAATACTTTTACTGTTGCTACAGAGTCAATACCACTTTCAGCTATTTTTATACTTTCATTTGGTAATAATTGAGCTAATTTGATGCTGTTTTCAACATTAACTTCAAAGGAATTTAAGTTGCGGTTGTTTATGCCAATCAAATCAAAATCAAAGGCAGCGTACTGGATAATTTCTTGTTCATTTTGAGTTTCTAAAAAAACTTCCATTCCTAATTGATGTGCCGATTCGGTAAATTGAATTACTTCATTTTGCGTCAAAATTTTCGCAATCAACAAAACAACATCTGCACCCATTGCTTTAGATTGAAAAATTTGATACTCATCAACAATAAAATCTTTTCGCAACATTGGAATTGCATTGTTTTTCCTAGCCAAATTAAAATCTTCTTTATCAGCTCCAAAAAAAAATGAATCCGTTAAAACAGACAATCCAGAAACAGCTGCATTAACATATCCTTGAGTTACCTCAACAGCATTGGCTTGTAAATTAATGTTACCTTTTGCAGGAGATTTTCTTTTAAATTCGGCAATTATTCCACCTGTAACAGAACTTTCTATTACTTTTTTTAATGAATGAGTAGTTGAATTAAACAAAGGCATTTCTTCAAAATCTGAAATAGAATAAAGTTGTTTGAGTTGTTGCACTTCTTTTAATTTTTGTGTTTTTATAGTATCTAAAATGGTCATCTAATTTGTTTTAAAGTTTGTAAAGATTGCAATGCTTTTAAGTCAAATAAAGACTCTTTTGCCAATTCAAAAGCTTCATTAATTTCCAACTCTTGTTTATAGGTTTGAATAGCAATTGCGGCATTGATTAAAACCACATTGTTTTGAGTTGCAGTTCCTGATCCATTGATAATATTTGAGAAAATTTGCGAAGCTTCTTCAACCGTATTTCCACCAAAAAGTTGTTCTAAATTTGTTCTTGGCAATTGAAAAGAACTCGCATCAACAATAGTTTCACCTGAATTTTTAATGATTTTCGTTTTATCAGTTAAGGTAATTTCATCAAAACCATCTAATCCATAAATAATGCTATATTTGGATTGATCTTGTTGTAAAATATAATGGTACATTCGAGCCAATTCCAAACTAAAAACACCAGTCATTTGAATTTTAGGTTCAGCAGGATTTACTAAAGGACCAAGCATATTGAAAAACGTTTTTACACCTAATTCTTTTCTAATTGGACCCACATTTTTTAACGCTGGATGAAATAGAGGTGCGTGTAAAAAAGTAATATTTGCTTCCTTAATTTGAGTTTCAATAACTTGATTATCCGTAGGAAAAACAACCCCTAGATGTTCTAAAACATTAGAAGAACCTGAAATAGAAGAAACGCCATAATTGCCATGTTTTGCAACAGGAATTCCAGCACCAGCCACTACAAAAGAAGTTAAAGTTGAAATGTTAAACGTATTTTTTCCATCTCCACCTGTACCACAAACATCCATTGGATTGTAGGCTGATAAATCGACTTTATTGCAAAGCGAAATTAAAGCTTCTCTAAATCCGATTAGTTCTTCTAATGTAATGTTTCGCATGATGAAAGCCGTTAAAAAAGAAGCAATTTGCGTGGGTTGATGCTTTCCGGTAGCGATATCTTGAAGCACTTCTTTAGCATCTTCTTTCGAAAATGTTTTGTGTGCATATAAGTATTCTAATATATTTTTCATAGTGTATTAATGAGTTAACCAGTTGTTAATTATAGTAGTTCCGTATTCTGTTAAAACTGATTCTGGATGAAACTGCAATCCTCTTACATCATGTTTTTTATGTTTAATAGCCATGATGTTTTGATTTTCATCTCGTGCTAAGACTTCAAAATCTGAAGTTTCATTTTCCAAAACTGTCCAAGAGTGATAATGCCCTATTTTAAAGTGTTTAGGCGTATTTTGAAACAAATAGTCCTCTTTAATAATGGCAATATTTGAAGCAATTCCGTGTAAAGGTTGCGGTAAATTGTATAAACTTCCGCCTGAATATTCGGCAATTGCTTGATGTCCTAAACAAACTCCCAAAATACTTACTGAAGCTGCTTTTTGTTCTAAAACTTGCATTAATTTTCCAGCATTTTTAGGAATTCCAGGTCCAGGAGAAAGCAAAATTTTGTTGTAAGTATCCATTGTTTCAAATTGGAGTTTGTCGTTTTTTACTATATGTACTTCTGCATCAACCAAGTTATTTATCATGCAAACCAAGTTGTACACAAAAGAGTCGTAATTATCTATGACTAATATTTTCATTTTAACATTTTTTCTTGTTATAAAGATTCTGCTAAATCAATGGCTTTTCGTAAAGCTTCCAATTTATTAGTTACTTCTTTTAATTCTAATTTTGCGTCAGATTTAGTTACAATACCACAACCTGCTTGGTATGTTAATTCGTTTTTATAACTCAAAAAAGAACGAATAAAAATGGCATGATTGAACGTTTTATCTAAACCTATAATTCCGACAGTTCCTCCATAAAAACCTCTACTTTCTGGTTCATTTGCATCAATAATTTGCATGGCTTTATGTTTTGGAGCACCTGACAATGTACCTGCTGGATACGTATCGCCCAAAATTTTAATGGGATTAAAATCATTTTCCAATTGTGCACTCACTTTTGAAACCATGTGAATGACGTGTGAGTAAAATTCTATTTCTTTATATTTTTCAACTGAAACTTTGATACTGTTTTTACTTAAATCGTTTCGTGCTAAATCAACCAACATGATATGTTCGGCATTTTCTTTTGGATCTTGTTTTAGAGCATCAGCTAGTAGATTGTCTTCTTCAAAATCTCCTGTTCTTTTAAATGTACCAGCAATTGGATTTATAGTTGCTTTTTGATTTGAAATGGTAAGCTGCGCTTCGGGAGAAGAACCAAAAATTTTAAAATCGCCATAATCATAATAAAACAAGTAAGGTGAAGGATTAATGGAACGCAAAGCTCTATACACATTGAATTCGTCGCCTTGAAATTTTTGTTTAAATTTTCGAGAAAATACCACTTGAAAAACATCACCAGCAAAACAATGTTCTTTCCCAATTTCGATTTTATCTAAGAATTCGGAATCCGTAAAATTAGAAGTTTCGGTATTCGCTTTTTTAAATGAAAAAGTAGTTACCGAACGTTTGGAAATAATATCTTTAATTTCATTCAAATTAGAAGTTTCATTTTCCAAATGATTTTCGATGATGAATAATTCATTATTAAAATGATTAAAAACAATCATATTCCTGAACAAATGATACTGAATTAGAGGTAAATCAAAGGTTTGATTCTCAAATTGAATCGTTTCAAAAAGAGGAATTGCATCATAAGACGTGTAGCCAAATAAACCATTTGTGATGAAATCTTGTTTTAAATCATCCGATTGAAAGGCATTGGTAAATTGATATAATTCATCTGCTACATGAATTGATTTTGTTTGTTTTTGAAGCGAATTTCCGTCTGGAAAATTGATTTTTGTAAGCTCTTTATCAACAACAAAAGAAGC
The DNA here is from genome assembly GCF_965657075.1 of Flavobacterium sp. Classification (GTDB taxonomy): domain Bacteria; phylum Bacteroidota; class Bacteroidia; order Flavobacteriales; family Flavobacteriaceae; genus Flavobacterium. The sequence continues at coordinate 249,808 of NZ_CBFHMV010000001.1, read as the reverse complement.
CACAGGATTAAAGCATAAATACGAAAAACTATTCTCTTTACTCTTATAATCAGAACTTTCCAATAAAAAACTGTTGGGAAATTTATCTCTAATTTTCAAATACAACTCCACAGGTGTGTGCGTATCGCTTAACGTTTTATATAAATTAGTTTTGAATTGAAATGACATAATTAAAATGATTTTTGGAAAAATGAAACATAAAAAAAACCCACTTGGAAAAGTGGGTTTCGATATCTTGTAGAAAATTACAAATAGCAGTTACCAACCAATTCCAAGAACGGAGTTAGTCATGTCCCACCAATTTGTATTTTGTGTATAATTTTTCATTGTGAGTACAAACGTATAAAAGTTTTTTGATATAAAAATGCAAAAATTATTTTTTTTTAAAACTTTATGATTTGGTTAACCTTTGTTTCTTTCTTTTAAAATGGCTTCAACATCCTTAAATTGAAATCCTTTTACTTGCAATAAAAGTAAATAATGATACATTAAATCTGCTGCTTCATTTAAAAATAAAGTATCGTTGTTATCTTTAGCTTCAATAACTAATTCTACTGCTTCTTCACCTACTTTTTGAGCTACTTTATTAATGCCTTTTTGTACCAAGGAAACAGTATAAGAGTTTTCATCGTTACTAGAAATTCTTTGTTGTAGAGTATTTTCCAATTGATATAAAAATGTACTTTCTTTTGAAGTATTAAAGCAAGAAATTGTTCCGTTGTGACAGGTTGGTCCGGAAGGTTTTGCCAAAATTAAAAGCGTATCTTTATCACAATCATCATACATAGAAATCACTTCTAAATAATTGCCCGAAGTTTCTCCTTTTGTCCATAATCTGTTTTTACTTCTACTGAAAAAAGTGACTCTATTTTCGGCTATTGTTTTGGCAACCGCTTCTTCGTTCATATAACCCAACATTAGAACTTGTAAGGTTTGATAATCTTGAATAATGACTGGAATTAATCCTGTTGTAATATCGAAATTTAGGTTCATCGTATGGCAATTAAATTGGTTTTTAAATAGTTTTTAAGATCAGGAATGGTTACTTCATTAAAATGAAAAATACTTGCTGCCAATCCTGCACTGACATTTGTTTTTGAAAATAAATCTAAAAAATGTTCTTTAGATCCAGCTCCTCCAGAAGCTATTACAGGTATTTCAATAGATTGACTAATTTTTTCTGTAATTTCTAATGAAAAGCCATTTTTGCCACCATCGTTATTCATAGAAGTGAGAAGAATTTCACCAGCTCCTAATGTAGTAACTTCTTTAGCCCAAGAAACGGCCTCAAAATTTGTTGCTTTAGTACCACCATTGATGTACACCATCCAATTTTTGTCCGTTTGTTTAATGTCTATAGCAACTACCAAACTTTGACTTCCTAATTCATTGGAAATCAAAGAAATTAACTCTATATTTTTAACCGCAGCCGAATTAATACTCACTTTATCGGCACCTGATTGCAATAGAAATTTTGCATCTTCGATCGATTGAATACCTCCACCAACCGTAAATGGAATGTTGATTTTAGATGCAATTTCTTCAACCATTTGTGCTAATGTTTTTCTTTTTTCTAAAGTGGCACTAATGTCCAAAAACACTAATTCATCAGCTCCATTATCCGAATAAAATTGTGCTAATTCAACTGGATTTCCTGCATCACGTAAGCCTTCAAACTGAATGCCTTTGACTACCCTTCCATCTTTGATATCCAAACAAGGAATAATTCTTTTTTTTAACATAACTTCATTAATTCTTTAAGATTAATTGTACCTTCATAGATGGCTTTTCCTATAATGGCACCTTCGCAACCCATATTTTTTAACGCTATAACATCTTCAATAGTTGTGATGCCACCACTAGCAATTAATTTTACATTAGATTTTGATATTATTTCTTGATATAAATCTAAAGAAGGACCTTGAAGCATACCATCTTTTGAAATGTCTGTTGAAATTACATATTCGATTCCTTTTTGTTCGTATTCTAAAATAAAATCAACTACATCTTTATCAGAAGTATCCAACCAACCTTGAGTTGCAATTTTTCGGTGAAGTGCATCTGCTCCTAAAATAATTTTTGAACTTCCATACGTTGTCAACCATTCCAAAAAAGTCGCTTCACTTTTATAAGCAATACTTCCACCCGTAATTTGATTGGCTCCATTTTCAAAAGCAATTTGAATATCTTTATGTTGCTTCAATCCACCACCAAAATCAATTTTTAAGTTGGTTTTAGATGCAATTTCATACAATACTTTATGATTGATAATTGTGTTTGATTTTGCTCCATCCAAATCTACTAAATGCAAAAATGCAACTCCATTATCTTCAAAAAAATTGGCAACTTCCAAAGGATTTTCGTTGTATGTTTTTTGAGTCGAATAGTCTCCTTTTGTCAATCTAACACATTTTCCGTTTATAATATCTATTGCTGGTATAATTCTCATAATTGTAAAAAATTTAATAAAACTTGCGCTCCAACTTTGGAAGATTTTTCTGGATGAAACTGTGTTGCATAAAAATTATTTTTTTGCATGGCAGCACTAAATGGCACTATATAATCACAAACAGCAGTGGTTTCTTGACCAATTTCTGCATAATAATTATGTACAAAATAAAAATCATCAATTGAAGCAATTCCTTCAAACAAACTGCAATTTATATTTTTTAAATTGTTCCAACCCATGTGAGGAATTTTTAGTTTTGGTTCAAATTTTTTCACTTGAACATCAAAAATTGCTAAACATTTGGTGTTGTTCTCTTCAGAAAATCTACATAATAATTGTTGTCCTAAGCAAATGCCTAAAACAGGTTGTTTAAGGTTTTTAATGACTTGATCTAATTTTCGTTCTCTGAGATAATTCATAGCAGATGAAGCTTCTCCAACACCAGGAAAAATAACTTTTTCAGCGGTATTTAACAGCTTTGCATCATCTGTAACTATGCATTCAAAACCCAAACGCTCTACTGCATTTTTTACAGATTTTATATTGCCCGCATTATATTTTACAATAGCTATCATAATATTCCTTTAGTACTTGGTATGGTTGCTGTTCCGTCTTTTTTTACTGCTATTTTTAAAACCCTTGCAAAAGCTTTAAAGATGGATTCAATTTTGTGGTGTTCATTATCGCCTTTGCATTTGATGTTTAAATTGCATTGTGCACCATCAGTAAACGATTTGAAAAAGTGAGAGAACATTTCGGTAGGCATTTCTCCAATTTTTTCTCTTTTAAAATCGGCTTTCCAAACCAGCCAAGAACGACCACCAAAATCAAGAGCAATTTGCGCCAAACAATCATCCATTGGCAAAACGAAACCATAACGTTCAATTCCTTTTTTGGAACCTAATGCTTTGGCAAAAACTTGACCTAAAGCAATTCCCACATCTTCAATAGTATGGTGTTCATCCACATATAAATCTCCTTTTACATGGATGTCCAAATCCATTGATCCGTGTTTTGAAATTTGTTCCAACATGTGATCAAAAAAACCTAAACCAGTTCTAATGCTACTTTTTCCTGAACCATCTAAATTGATTGCTACGGCAATTTTTGTTTCGTTGGTATTTCTAATTACAGAAGCTGTTCGAGGTTGTTTGGCTAAAAACTGATAAATTTCATTCCAAGAAGTTGTTGTTAAAACAGCTAATTCTTCAGGGTTTTCAGATAAATAAATGGCTTTTGAACCTAAATTTTTAGCCAATTGTACATCTGAAATTCTATCACCAATTACAAAAGAATTTTCTAAATCGTAATTTCCTTTTATGTAATGTTTTAACATCCCAATTTCGGGCTTTCTATTTGTTGAATTTTGTTCAGGAAACGATGCATCAATCAAAATTTCAGAAAAAAAGACACCTTCATTTTCAAAAGCTTTGATGATTTTATTTTGTGAAGGCCAAAACGTTTCTTCAGGAAAAGAAGCAGTTCCTAATCCATCTTGATTGGTTACCATTACTAATTCGTAATCTAATTCTGTTGCAATTTTAGCTAAATTTTGAAATACTTTTGGATAAAACTCTAATTTTTCTAAACTATCTAGCTGAAAATCAACAGGTGGTTCAATAACCAAAGTTCCATCTCTATCTATGAATAATACTTTTTTCATTTTTTAAATTTTAATTTCTTCTTGCATCAATTGCAAAGCATAAAGGAGTTGTTCGTTTTCTTTTGGCGTTCCAACGGTGATTCTGATACAATTTTTAACTACCGAAGTCCTATTTCTAGTAATGATTTGTTGTTCAATAAGTTGGTTGAAAATTTTTGTAGCATTTTTCATTTCCACTAATATAAAATTAGCTTGTGAAGGATATACTTTTGTAACAAAATCTAATGACACCAAATTATTCTCAAGCTTTTCTCTTTCTTGAATTAATACAGCAATATTTGTTTTTAAAGCATCTGCATTAGCCAAAGACAAAACGGCAGCATCTTGGTTTAATTGACTGATATTATAAGGTGGTTTAATTTTTTCTAAGGCTTCAATTATTATTTCATTGGCATACGCAATACCTATTCTCGCAGCGGCTAATCCTCTAGCTTTACTAAACGTTTGAGAAACAATTAGATTTGGATATTGATTGATTTTTCCAACTAATGAAGGAACATTACTAAACTCAATATAAGCTTCATCAACAAATACAATTCCTTTAAAATTTTGTAAAATCGATTCTATATTTTCTAACACATTTCCTGTTGGATTGTTGGGCGAACATACATAAATCATTTTCGCCTTTTGGTCTAAAATTGCGTCCAAATTCAATTGATAATCAGTAGTTAAATTGATTTTAATAACTTCTAAATTGTTTACAGCAGCGTAAACTTCATACATACCATAAGTTGGTGGACAAACTATAATTGCATCTTCTTTAGGTTCGCAAAAAACACGCTGAACCAAGTCGATAATTTCATCACTACCATTTCCTATTAAAATTTCAGAGGATTTTACCTTTTTTTGACTCGATAAAATTTGTTTTAATCTCCAAGGATTTGAATCTGGATAACGGTTCAAACTTCCAAACGGATTTTCGTTGGCATCCAAAAATATACCTTCCTTTCCTTCATATTCATCTCTAGCACTTGAATAGGGTTGCATGTTTTGAATATTTTTTCTTATCAAATTAGTTATTGTTTGCATCTTGTAATTTTTTTAATCGAATAGAAACTGCATTTTTGTGAGCCATTAATTGTTCTGCCTCAGCCATAATTTCAATAGTTGGTCCTAAATATTGAATGCCTTGTGCTGTGATTTTTTGGAACGTAATTTTTTTGACAAAACTATCTAAAGAAACACCACTATAATTTTTAGCAAAACCATTTGTAGGTAAGGTATGATTGGTACCACTTGCATAATCACCAGCACTTTCACAACTATAATTTCCTATAAAAACAGAACCAGCATTTTCTATTGTGTCTAATTGATTTTCGGCATCTGAAAAAGCTACTATTAAATGTTCTGGTGCATAATAATTACTAAATTCTATCCCTTTTATTATAGTTTCAAAAACTAAAATTTTACTGTTTAATAACGCTTTTTCGACCAATTCTTTTCTTGGTAAAGATTCCTTTTGATTTGCTACTGCAAGTAAGACTTTTTCTGCTATTTCTTCTGAGTTTGTAACAAATACCACTTGACTATCTGCTCCGTGTTCTGCTTGCGAAAGTAAATCTGAAGCTACAAAATCTGCATCACAAGTTGCATCAGCAATGACTAAAAGTTCACTTGGACCTGCTGGCATATCTATAGCAACTCCAAGTTGTTGTGCATATAGTTTGGCTGCAGTAACATATTGATTTCCTGGTCCAAATATTTTTAATACTTTAGGAACAGTTGCAGTACCATAAGTAAGTGAAGCAACAGCTTGTATGCCTCCAATTTTATAAACTTGTGTTATTCCAGTTAGTTGAGCTGCGTATAAAATGGCTGGATTTATAGTTCCGTTTTTATCTGGCGGCGAACACAAAACAATTTCTTTACAACCTGCAATTTTAGCCGGAATTCCAAGCATCAAAACAGTTGAAAACAAAGGTGCTGTTCCTCCAGGAATGTAAATTCCAATGGTTTCAATTGCTTTACTTTCTCTCCAACAAGTTACTCCTTTTAAGGTTTCAATTGGATTTATGATTTCTTTTTGAGAAGCATGAAATTTTTCAATTGAAGCACTTGCTTTTTGGATGGCATTTTTTAAATTTTCATCGACTAAATTGTTAGCGTCTTCAATTTCTTGAGATGAAACTTTAAATTGATTTAAAGCCACACCATCAAATAATTGCGTGTATTTTTCAATGGCAAAATCACCATTTTTTTCAATATCTTTAAAAATATCTTGAACGGTTTGATTTAGGTCGATTCCTGAAACTGCATTTCGTTCCGATAATTTTGACCAAACTTCTTTTTGTGGATTTAATAGTATTTTCATGTTTATATCTTATTTAATCATTTTTTCAATAGGAATAATTAATATTCCTTCTGCACCTAACATTTTTAATTGATCTACAACATCCCAATAATCATCTTCTTTGACAACCGAATGTAGACTGCTCCAACCTTGTTCTACTAAAGGAAGAATTGTAGGTGATTTTATTCCTGGTAAAACTTTACATATTTCGGTAATGGATTCGTTAGGAGCGTTTAATAGAATGTATTTGTTTTCTTTTGCATTTCTGTAAGAATCAATTCTGAACAATAATTTATTTAAGATTTCTTGTTTTTCAATCGTGAGATTTTGATTTGCAATTAAAACTGCTTGACTGTTGGTAACAATTTCAACTTCTTTTAAACCGTTCATTAATAAAGTGCTTCCTGTACTTACAATGTCAAAAATGGCATCAGCCAAACCAATTCCTGTTGCTATCTCAACGCTGCCGCTAATTTCTTCAATAATGACGTTGATGTTTTTAGACACAAAAAACTGAGTTAAAATTTTAGGATAACTTGTAGCAATTCTTTTGTTTTGAAAAAAAGTCAAATCCGTATAAATCTCATCTTTTGGAACAGCTAAAGAAAGTTTGCATGATGCAAATCCAAGTTGTGTAATATTTGCAACATTTTTATCTTTTTCCCAAACTTCATTTTCGCCTAAAATACCAATATCGGCAACACCTTGTTCTACATATTGCGGAATATCATCGTCTCTTAAGTATAAAATTTCAACAGGAAAATTGCTTGCAATAGCTTTTAATTTTCGATCTCCATTAGAAATTTTAATTCCACACGATTCTAATAATTGTAGTGATTTTTCACTAAGTCGACCACTTTTTTGAATGGCAATTTTTAAAGTACTCATTTTTTTATTTTAGATAAAATCTGAGTATAAAAGAGAAAGGAATAAAAATAAAAAACCCGTCTTGATATACTCAGACGGGTTTTTGTTATGTTTTAATAGATACAATACATCACTAACTCGCCTTGAAACAAGTATGATGATGATGGAATTGTGCTATTGAATAATTCATTTTTTATTTTTTTATGGTACAAATGTAGTTGGTAATTGGATTAAAAAACAACTTCTTTATTAAATTTAACATATGTTTAGATTAAATCTTTTCTTAGCCAACCTGTAATACTTAACCTTAACTTATTGGTAACAAGCACTTCGTGTTCTAATTCGTTACTTTTAAAAAAAACTGTTTTTCTGTTGGTTGGACTAATAATTTGTGTTTTATCTTCATCATAAATCTTTAATTCACCACCATCACATTCATCCCAATCAAGATTTAAATAAGTTATCATAGAAAATTGACGGTTATTGGTGTCTTGAAATTGATCAAAATGTTTTTTATAAAATGCTCCAGGTTTATAAAGTGCATAATGAAATTCATAACTTCTTATTCCCGTAAAACATTCCTTATTTAAGTAGGCAATAAATTCTTCAATAAGGGCAAAAAATTCCATTTCATGAGGATTATTGTTTTTTTTATCCAACCAATAAATTACGTCACTTCTAATTTCTTTGTTTTTTGTGAATGAACCGAAATGTCCGATTCCGGCAGATTTTAGTTCTTCTTCTTTATATAAGTTTAATAAATTATTTTTTAAATTATTAGCTAAAGCTTCACTCAAAAAATCCTTTGAAATTCCTACTTTATTTTCAATAAAACTTGAGATTAATTCTTCAAAACTTGCCTCCATTATGTTAGTTATCTGAAAGTACAAATAACATGCGAATTTAAATTAAAATTCAATTGAAAAAACATTATTAAATAATTAAAATTAATTATACATTAAATTTAAATATTAATTCAAAAAAGAAGGGTTTATGTAATTAAAATATAAAAATTAAATATTATACCCTAAATTATTTAAGGTGTATTTTTATTTAAATCATTTTTTTATACTTTTACCCCTATAAAAATTCAATACATGAAAATAGAAAAAAGATGGATTTCATCATTTGTTATAATTAGCTTGGTAGCCATTACTAGTTTGTTTTGGAAACATCAAAGTCCTGAAGTGAATTTTAACAATGTCTCTGAACTTAACTTTGCCGACATTGCTTGGTTATTAACCGCTTCTTGTTTGGTTTTATTAATGACACCTGGATTATCCTTTTTTTACGGAGGAATGGTTGGTAAAAAAAATGTAATATCAACCATGTTAAAAAGTTTTATATGCCTAGGAGTTGTGAGTCTAATTTGGGTAACTGTTGGTTTCAGTTTGTCTTTTGGAGATTCTATTGGAATTACTTTGAATGGTACTTACTACGGAATAATTGGAAACCCATTGGATTTTACTTTTTTTGATCAAGTTGAAATGCTTCCTCATAAATCATTGGGAACAAGCATACCTTTTATCCTTTTTGCCTTGTTTCAAATGAAATTTGCTGTAATTACACCTGCAATTATAACTGGAGCATTGGCTGAACGCATTCGATTTATTTCTTTTTTACTTTTTATAAGTTTATTTACTTTGATGATTTATGCACCTTTGTGCCACATGATTTGGCATCCAAACGGTTTATTGTGCGGCTATTTTGGTGTTAAAGATTTTGCTGGTGGAACTGTTGTGCATATGAGTGCTGGTTTTGCAGCTCTTGCGGGTGTAATTGTTCTAGGTAAAAGAAAAAACAACGAACATATACCTACAAATATTCCTTTTGTTCTTTTAGGAACTGGATTACTTTGGTTTGGATGGTTTGGATTTAATGCGGGTTCTGCTTTAGCGGCTAATGCAACAGCTGCAATGGCATTTGCAACCACTACAATTGCTTCAGCATCTGCAATGATGACTTGGGTTTTCTTTGACAGAATAAATGGAAGAAAAGTTTCTGCATTAGGAGCTTGTATTGGAGCCGTTGTTGGTTTAGTTGTGATTACTCCTGCAGCAGGTTTTATTACAATTCCTCAAAGTATTTTCTTTGGATTTATTGGTGCCATTGTATCAAATAAAATGGTGTATTGGAAAAAGCTTAAACAAATCGATGATACATTAGATGTTTTTGCATGTCATGGTGTAGGTGGAATTATGGGTATGATTTTAACCGCTATTTTTGCTCAAGGTGAAAACGCCAGCTTGCTTCATGGTGGTTGGTCTGTTTTTGGACATCATATGATGGCTTTAGTTCTTGTTGCAATTTTTACATTTGGAGGTGCTTATTTATTATTCAAATTTACAGATTTGATAATTCCGTTAAGAGTCACAGAAGAATCTGAAAAATTAGGTTTAGATGTTTCACAACATGGAGAAAAATTTTAAAACACAAATAAGATTTTATACTTTTATAAAAACTTATTCTGATGAAAAAAATATTCTTTTTAGCGTTTATTGCTTTAACTAGTTGTAAATCGACTAAAGATTTAGGCAGTGAAAATATAATTATAAACAATATTCTTGACAATTGGCATAAAGACGCTTCTAACACCAACTTTGAAAATTATTTTAATGCTATGGCTAAAGAATCTGTATTTATAGGTACAGATGCCACTGAAAATTGGAACAAAAAAGAATTTATGGCTTTTGCAAAACCTTTTTTTGATAAAGGAAAAGCATGGAATTTTACTTCATTGGAACGAAATGTTTATTTTTCAGAAAATGGAAAAACGGCTTGGTTTGATGAATTACTAAACACTCAAATGAAAATTTGTAGAGGTTCTGGTACGTTGATTAAAGAAAATAATCAATGGAAAATAAAACATTATGTGCTTTCAATGACTGTTCCAAATGAAAATTCAAATGAAGTCATTAAAATAAAAACATTCATTGAAGAAAAAATTATTGAAGAAAAAACAAAATAATTTCAACTAGTTAAGTTTGCCTTTTGTATATTCAATTCTATTAAAATAAATTTATAAACAACCTTTACTTGTGTTTTTGATATACGTATGTATTTCTAATATTTGTATTTCTTCAAGTTTTCTATCATTTCAACAGTCATGTTTTCTAAATTGAAATCATTTTTCCAATTCCAATCTTCGCGAGCAGAAGAATCGTCTATACTTGCTGGCCAACTGTTTGCAATTTTTTGTCTGAAATCTGGCTCATAACTCATTTCAAAATCAGGAAAATGTTTCTTAATTTCTAAGGCAATTTCTTTTGGTGTAAAACTCATTGCGCTTAAATTATAAGACGAGCGGATTTTAATTTGATCTTGAGGTGCTTGCATTATTTGAACCGTAGCTTTAATAGCATCATCCATATACATCATTGGAAGTGCTGAATCTTCAGTCAAAAAACTGGTATATTTTCCTTCTGTAATGGCTTTGTGATAAATTTCAACAGCATAATCTGTAGTTCCACCACCTGGTTCCGAAACCCAACTAATTAATCCCGGATAGCGAATACTTCTTACATCAACATCGTACTGTTTACTGTAATATTCACACCAACGTTCCCCAGATTGTTTGCTGATTCCGTAAACTGTTGAAGGTTCCATAATAGTATATTGAGGAGTATTCTGTCTTGGAGTTGTTGGTCCAAAAACGGCTATACTTGAAGGCCAAAATATTTTTTTAATTTTACCTGCTTTAGCTATATTTAAAACATGAAAAAGAGAATTCATATTTAAATCCCAAGCAAATGCTGGGTTTTTTTCGGCCGTTGCAGACAACAAAGCTGCCATTAAATAAACATCTGTTATTTCATATTGTTCTACTAAATGCTCAATTTGATTGTAATCTAAAGCATTTACAACTTCAAAAATTCCGTCATTTACAACATCAATATTTAATTTTCTAATGTCAGAGGCTACTACATTTTCTACTCCATAAATTTCACGAAGCTTTTTAGTAAGTTCTGTTCCTATTTGCCCACAAGCACCAATAATTAATACCTTTGTTTTCATATGTGTATCTTTTCTTTTAGTTGTTCTAATGTTTTTTTAACTAAAAGAACAATTGTATTTAAAAGTAATTTCCTGAAATTGAATTGCTAAAAAATGAGTTATTTCGCATCACAAATATACTATATTCACCTATCGGATTTAAAAAAAATAGCTTAAATTTTTGTCATATTCATAAAATAAATAAACGATTTTAAGATTTGATTTTATTATCTTCAATTTAGGTTTTTAATGAATTGATTTTACAATAGTTAATATTTGATATAAATATGTTAACTTATTATAATTCGTAATTTATATTTTTTTAAACTTATGTACATTTGCAATCAAATGAAAAGCTATGCATAAATCACTTTTTCTTTTATTGTGTTCTTTGTTTTTAATTTCTTGTAATCAGGAAAATAATACTTTGGATAATGAAAAGATTTTGGCTAATAACAAACAGACTTATAATTTAATTAATTCGGTTTGGAACTTAACCATTCCTAATCCATCTCCAATAGTGAAAAACGATATTGCAAATTGGAACGAATGGCAACAGTTTGTGATAGAATTGCAACAAAAACCTAAAAGCAATTTAACAGCTTTTCAATTAAAAACTAAAAATTTATCTGGAAAAATTGATTCTTTGGAATATAATATTCCTTTTAAATACAACAAACCTGCTGTAAAAAGTAGAATTGCTTCATTAAATACCAAAGTTAAAATGTTGGATAATTTTATCAACTTATCTGACGTTCCTGAAAAAAAAATAAAAACTATTTTACCAGAAATTAATGCCGAAATAATTGCTTTAGTAAATCAATTGGAAGAAATTATCTTAAAAGAGCAAATTCCAATTGAAGAAGGAGAATCTTATCTTTTAAAAGCCAAAGACACCACAAGAAGTGCCAACGCATTTGAAATGATGAAAAAAATGAACAAACAGCAAGATTCAGTAAATTATTGGTTGAAAAACAAAAAAAACAAATAACCTCTTTTTTGAAACCTACTATTAACAACTATTATAAAAATTCAGCAAAAATCAGTCTTTTTGCCGAAACGTTAGCACAACAAAACCAAAAAATACACGCCAAAGGTTTATTAGGTTCTTCCATTTCGTTTGTAATTCAAGCTTTGTTTGAAAAATCGGATTTGCCTTTCCTTTTGCTTTTTAATGATAAAGAAGAAGCTGCTTATTTTTTGAATGATTTGGAATTGCTTATCAATACAAATGATGTGCTGTTTTATCCAGGTTCTTACAGAAGACCGTATCAAATTGATGAAACGGATAATGCGAATGTTTTGCTTCGCGCAGAAGTTTTAAACCGAATCAATTCCAGAAAAAAACCTGCCATAATTGTTTCGTATCCAGAAGCTTTATTTGAAAAAGTTGTTACTCGAAAAGAATTAGAAAAAAACACTTTAAAGGTTTCGGTAAACGATAAATTATCAATTGATTTTATAAACGAAACTTTATTTGAATACAATTTTAAAAGAGTAGATTTTGTAACTGAACCTGGAGAATTTTCGGTTCGTGGTGGAATTATCGATGTGTTTTCATTCTCCAATGATCATCCTTACAGAATTGAATTTTTTGGAAATGAAGTCGATAGCATCAGAAGTTTTGATGTGGAAACCCAACTTTCCGTTGAAAAATTGAAGAAAATTTCGGTCATTCCTAATGTTGAAAACAAGTTTTTGGATGAAAATCGTGAAACATTTCTGAATTACATCAATGAAAAAACAGTTATTTTCACCCAAAATACTGAATTCATTTGCAACCAATTAGATAAATTATTTGGAAAAGCTGTGGAAGCTTTTGGTAAACTTTCCAAAGACATCAAACATACGCAACCAGAAGAATTATTTGTTAATCAAGAACAATTTTTAAAACAAGCAGTTCATTTTAATATAGTAGAATTAAACAATACAGCTTTATTCAAAACAACGAAAGTATTTGAATTTCATATTCAACCTCAACCCTCATTTAACAAGCAGTTTGACTTGTTGTTGAATGACATTAACGAACATCATTTTAATGGGTATACCAACTTTATTTGTTGTTCCAATAGCAATCAAATCACTCGTTTTCAAGATATTTTTGAGGATTTAACTGACGAAAATTCCAATGGTGAAATTCCAAATTCCAAATTCCAAGGTTTGGTGTTGCCCATTTATCAAGGATTTATTGATGAAGAATTGCAACTGACTTGTTACACGGATCATCAAATTTTTGAACGTTATCACAAATTCAACATCAAGAGTAATTATTCGAAAAAGCAAACTATAACGCTCAAAGAATTGACTTCTTTGCAAGTTGGAGATTATGTAACACACATTGATCACGGAATTGGAAAATTTGGTGGTTTGCAAAAAATTCAGGTTGAAGGAAAAACACAAGAAGCTATTAAAATTGCTTATGCAGACAATGATATTGTTTATGTAAGTATTCATTCCTTACATAAAATTTCCAAGTTTAATGGTAAAGATGGAATTGCTCCTAAAATTTATAAATTAGGAAGTGGTGCTTGGAAAGCTTTAAAACAAAAAACTAAAGCACGAGTTAAACATATTGCTTTCAATTTGATTCAATTGTATGCGAAGCGAAGATTAGAAAAAGGCTTTCAGTATGCTCCAGATAGTTATTTACAAAAAGAATTAGAAAGTTCTTTTATTTATGAAGATACACCAGACCAAGTTACCGCAACAGCTGATGTAAAAGCTGATATGGAAAACGAACGACCAATGGACAGATTAGTTTGTGGTGATGTTGGTTTTGGAAAAACTGAAGTTGCAATTCGTGCTGCATTCAAAGCTGTTGATAATGGAAAACAAGTGGCAGTTTTAGTTCCAACAACCATTTTAGCTTATCAACATTATCGTACTTTTTCAGAACGATTGAAAGAAATGCCTGTAACGGTAAATTATTTAAACCGATTTAGAACTGCCAAACAGAAAGCAGAAACTATTAAGGAATTAGCTGAAGGTAAAGTAGATATCATTATCGGAACGCATCAATTAGTGAATAAAAATGTGGTTTTTAAAAATTTAGGATTGTTAATTGTTGATGAAGAACAAAAATTTGGAGTTAATGTTAAAGATAAATTGAAAACTATTGCTTCAAACGTTGATACGTTGACTCTGACTGCAACTCCAATTCCGAGAACCTTACAGTTTTCATTGATGGCTGCTCGAGATTTGTCTGTAATTACAACACCACCACCAAATCGTTATCCTATCGAAACAAACGTAATTCGTTTTAGTGAAGAGTTGATTCGTGATGCTATTTCGTATGAAATTCAGAGAAATGGTCAAGTTTTCTTCATCAATAATCGAATTGAAAACATTAAAGAAGTGGCTGGAATGATTCAACGATTAGTGCCTGATGCACGAGTTGGCATTGGTCACGGACAAATGGATGGCAAAAAATTAGAAGAACTGATGCTGGCTTTTATGGAAGGAGAATTTGATGTTTTAGTCGCAACAACCATTATTGAAAGTGGTTTAGATGTGCCAAATGCGAATACGATTTTCATTAATAATGCCAATAATTTTGGATTATCTGATTTGCATCAAATGCGAGGGCGAGTGGGCCGAAGTAATAAAAAAGCGTTTTGTTATTTCATTACACCACCTTATTCGATGATGACAAGTGAAGCTCAAAAACGTATTAATGCTTTGGAACAATTTAGTGAATTAGGAAGCGGATTTAACATTGCGATGAAAGATTTGGAAATTCGTGGTGCTGGAGATTTACTAGGTGGTGAACAAAGTGGTTTTATTAATGATATTGGTTTTGATACGTATCAAAAAATTATGAATGAAGCGATTGATGAATTAAAAGAAAACGAATTCAAAGATTTATACGAAGCTGATAATGACATTGAAACTAAAGAGTTTGTTAAAGATATTTTGATTGATGCTGATTTTGAATTGCTGTTTCCAGATGATTATATCAATAGTGTTTCGGAGCGATTGGCTTTGTATAACGAATTAGGAACTTTAAAAACCGAAGAACAGTTACAAGTTTTTGAACAAAAACTAATTGATAGATTTGGTGCTTTACCAAAACAGGCAATTGCTTTATTAAACAGTGTTCGAATAAAATGGATTGCAACTCGAATTGGACTTGAAAAACTAATCATGAAGCAAGGTAAAATGATTGGCTATTTTATAAGTGACCAGCAATCTAATTTCTATCAATCAAACCGATTTATAAAAGTGATGCAGTTTGTCCAACACAACGGCAATCTTTGTAAAATTAAAGAAAAAGACACCAAAAATGGCTTACGATTATTACTGACTTTTGATAATGTAAAGAGTATTTCTAAAGCTTTGGAATTGATGCAAAGGTTTTAATTTACTTTAAAATTAATTACATCAAATTTCGTTAAATTTTCGTTTTTAAATTCTACAGTTGGTTCAATTTTAATAGAATTAGTAAATATTGTTCCTTTATACTTTCCTTTTATTTGTTTGAATTTATAATCTAGATTTACAAAACTTAATTGATATTTATCGTTTTGCTTGAAGTTTTTAAAGTAAACATTTTCAGTTAACACTAAATATTCTGATTTTTCAGGTTTAGACTTATTGTAATTAACTACATTAAAATTTTTAATTTCTGCATTAATAACTAATTCATAGATGCCGAAATCTAATTTATCAACAATAAATTTTCCATAATATCTATCTTTCTTTTTTGAATTAAATTCAATTATATAATAATCATCATTTTTTGAAAAGACAATATTGTATTTTTCTTTGTTGGTAATTAAATCATTGAAACCGGTAAAACTCTTTGGTGAATTTATAAAACCTATAAAATTCTTAAAGAAAACTAAATCCTGATTTTTGTATTTATAAACAATTTGTTGATAGGTTCCTAAATCCTTTTGTTTTACTTCTTCATTACTAAAATTTCTAATAATTTTTGATTTTTTTGAAATATAATATCCTTGATTTTGAATGAACTTAATCCTATCATTTAAATAATGTAAAGTATCTTTATTAGCTCCTAAATAATTAAAAAAGTGATAATTAAAATTTGTTTCATATAAAGTATTATCGTTTATTTTTTTATAAATAGTGTCTAATAAATCATTATTTGATAAATAAATTAACTGAATCTCTTTTAGTTGTATTGGTGCTATTTTTGTTAAAACTACAATTTCAGTTTTATTAGAAATAATTTCTCTTTTATCTATATATCCTTCTTTTACAAAATCAACTTCCGTATTATTTTTAAAATTAAAAATAAAATAACCCTCTTCATTGGTTATAAGCTTTTGATTATTTGTGTCCAAAAATATTTCCACACCAGAAATTGGAAGACTATCTAAAGAAGATATTACTTTGATCTTTGTGCTTTGACAAAAAACTAAGCAAGAGTATAAAAATATTAAGTATTTCATATTTTAAATTTGCCATGAAGTTTTTTTCAACTTCATGGCTTTTTATATTATTCCCAAAACCAATCCCAACTTCCACCATTTTTTCCACAAGGTGTGCTTGTCTGGGTTGTAGTAATATCTCCGTTCAAAGGATTTACAGATGTCGTTGTTGTTACACAACTACCTGACCAAATAGTCACAAAAATTAATTTAATTTTAGTACAACTACTACAATCTGGTCCAGACATACTTTGTGTCCCATAATTAGCATAAAGTAAAGAACTACTATACATAATTAATAATGCCATAAAAATAAATCTTTTTTTCATAAAATAAATATTTAAAAATTAATAGAATAACAAAGTAAAATTACAATTTTATAAAAAACTAAAACTTTTAAAATATAATTATTACTTTTACAGTATAATTTAAAACTAATGGTTATGAAACAAATACTCAAAAATATTGAAGAAATAAGAAAAAGTAAAGGATATTCGCATGAATATGTTGCAAGCATGCTAAATATAAGTCAAGTAGCTTATTCAAAAATAGAAAGTAATAAAACAAAATTAACAGTAGAAAGACTTTATAGTATTTCGGATATATTAGAGGTATCTGTTTCAAAAATATTAGGAATATCTACTAAAAATGAATTAATTCAAACAAATAGAGACAGCTCTACAGGATATTTACAGCAAATTGATAATTTTTACCAAGAAAGCAAAGAACAGAATACTAAAATCATTGAGTTATATGAAGAAAGACTCAAAGACAAAGATATTATTATAGATCAACTCCAAAAATTAATTAATGCCACTAAACACTCTTCAAATCCTTAATCACTTTAAAAGCTTTATCAACATATTCATCATCTACAATAATAGTAAATTCGTTTGTGGTTGAAATTACCTCATTCAAAACAATACCTTCCCAAGCCAAGCGCTGAAAAATAAAATAATAAACACCAGGCACAGTAATGTTTTCAATAGGTAATTTAACCGTTATCGAAGAAAGGTTTTCTAATTTATGAGATAATTTTTCATCTTTAAAATGTTTTTCAACCAAATTAGCAACACTATCGCTTATAACTAAATTTGCTTCGTTAACACCACGTGAAGAAGTATAAAAAACATCAGGTCTTTGTTTTATTTCGTCTAATAAGCGGGTTTTATTTTCTAAAATAGTATCAGAAACTACAAAAGTATAGTCGTTTAAAGAAGAACGAACCGTAATTTCTCCAATATTTCGTAAGACCTTGTTAATTTTGTGATTGATTTTAAAATCCAATTCTTCGCTCAATCTTTTCAAAGCCATAACTACAGCTCCTTGCTTCAAGTCTTTTCCAATTTGAGCCTCAATTTCTGGCATCATTATTCGAGCTAATGATGTTAAATTAATGATTCCTTGTGCTAAAGAAGTCAACAAAAACGGTTTAGATTTAATATAATCTTCAACTACTGATGATACGGTTTTCATTTTAAAAATATTTTTGCAATGATACAAAATAAAAACAAAATGTTATAATTACAACAAATTATTTTTAAAAATAATAAAAGGCTTCTTCAATATGTTCTATATCGATATTTTTTTGGGTGTAATGAATAGCGATAATGTCAAAACGAACGGTTACATCTAAATCCTTACGTACAACATATTCATTTACAGCTTTCACCAATAATTGAATCTTTTTAGGTTTTACAAAATCTTGAGGCAATCCAAACTCTAAACTTGAACGCGTTTTTACCTCAACTACAGCTAAAATATCTTTTTTTTGAGCAATAATATCTATTTCAGCCTTTTGAAATCGCCAATTTCTATCCAAGATTTCGTATCCGTTTTTTTGCAGGAATTCAACCGCTAAATCTTCTCCTAATTGTCCTAAATCGTTGTGTTCTGCCATTTGTTTTGAAGGGACAAGTCGCGACTTGTTCTTACATTAATTTCTAAATTTCAATTTGATTTCCTTTTCATTCACTTCAAAGTCTACTTGTTTTCCCAATTGAAGCGTACGATTATCTTTAACATGTCCGGCAGGAAAATCAAAACAAACTGGAATATTGTATTCTTTGGCAATAGCTGATATTATTTGTACAGCATTTTGCCCAAACGGAATTTCATTGTCGTGCATATCGGTCATCCCACCAACTACTAACCCTTTTAAATTTTCAAAGTATCCGTTTCGTTTTATATTTTGCATCATTCTATCTATATGGTATAAATATTCATCTAAATCTTCAATAAAAAGGATTTTATTATTCGTATCCAGTGATGATTTCGATCCTAACAAACTATACAAAATCGATAAATTTCCTCCAACCAATTCTCCTGAAGCTTTCCCAAGAATATCATAAGGTTTTGATGGAATTGTATATTCTAATTTTTCTCCAAATAAGGCTTTTCGCAAAGTTTCTTTCACTTCATCAGAAGCCTTTGGAACTGTAAATGGCATGATACAATGCAAAGATGCCACACCTTCAACATTGGCTTGAGAATGTAAAACAGTAACATCACTAAAACCCATAATCCATTTCGGATTTTTATTGAATTTGGTAAAATCTAATAAATCAACCATTCGAACAGTGCCATAACCACCACGAGCACACCAAATTGCTTTGATGTTTTCATCATCCATCATGTTTTGAAAATCAGAAGCTCTTTCTAAATCGGTTCCTCCTAATTGACAACTATCTAAGCCAATGGTTGTACCTAATTTGACTTTCAAACCCCATGATTCCAATAGTTCTTTAGCAGGAATAGCATCTTCTGGAAAAAATTTTCGAGCTGTACATACAATTGCAACGGTGTCGCCTTTTTTTAAATACGATGGAATATTCATCTTTTGGGAATAGGATAAATTAGTAATTATTAAGAGTAAAAGTATAAATCGAATCATAAATGTGAAAGCATTGGACAACTTTTATTCAAAAATAATTAATTTATTTTTAATACGTTTTATGCCAGCCTAAACCAAATGAAACACCAATACCAAAATAGGATTTCTTGGCAACAGTACCATAAAATTTAAATCCTATACTATTGGCAAAACCTACTGGTTTTCCAACAGGAATAAGACCATAAATTCTATACCTTTTCTTTTTTGAATTGAACCATTTAAAATTTAATTCGAATGGTAAACCCAAAAACGATTCATTGGCATAATTCAAGTCATTAAAATTAGGAACAATATTTAAATCATCAATTAAATATTCTCTATTGATATAGGCTAAACCCAAACTATAACTAAATGAAGAATTGTCATAAACATACCTTCTACCATACAGGAAAGAATACTCATTTACTCTATCTTCAAGAACCAATAAAGGTAAAAATAAAAAGCTACCAACTTTTTTATTATCAATAATTTCTAATGTTCTAAATGTAAAAAGGTTATTTTTATATTGATAATTTAATGAACCTATACCTGTAAATCCTTTAATATCTCCATTTGAAAAACCTATAGCCATTTCGGCAAAAAGTATTGGATTCTCTTTCTTTATTGAATCGTTAATGATTAAATTATTACAATAATTTTTGGTAATAAAAAGTAATAAAAAAAACAAAATTGAATTTCTCATAAGTAGATATTAATTTCAAAGATATTAAAATGAGTAAATAGTTGCGTTAATTGTATGTAAACCTTTATTTTTGTAGTCTAATTTCAAAAAACAACAATCTTCGCTAAACGTTTATCTACAATTATTTGTGTCTTTGCGTCTTATCGAGAAATTAACATTTTATGATACAAAATCCAAAAAGATATACAATTACGGCTGCATTGCCTTACACTAATGGTCCAATTCACATTGGTCATTTAGCTGGAGTTTATGTTCCAAGTGATATTTATTCAAGATATTTAAGATTACAAGGAAAAGACGTTGCTTTTATTTGCGGAAGTGATGAACACGGTGTTGCGATTTCAATGAAAGCAAAAAAAGAAGGCATTACACCTCAACAAGTAATTGATAAATATGACGGAATTATTCGTCAGTCTTTTATAGATTTTGGAATATCGTTTGATAATTATTCCAGAACTTCTTCTGAGATTCACCATAAAACAGCTCAGGAATTTTTTAGAAAATTGTATGGCCAAGGTGATTTTATTGAAGAAGTTACAGAACAATTATATGATGCAAAAGCAGACCAATTTTTAGCCGATAGATTTGTAACAGGAACTTGTCCAAAATGTGATAATCCTGAAGCTTACGGTGACCAATGTGAACGCTGTGGTTCTACTTTAAATGCAACAGATTTAATTAATCCAAAATCAACAATTACAGGTGAAACTCCTATTTTAAAAGAAACTAAACATTGGTTTTTACCTTTAGATAGATACCAAGATTTTCTTGAAAAATGGATTCTTCAAGACCATAAAAACGATTGGAAAACGAATGTTTTAGGACAAGTCAAATCGTGGTTAGATGATGGTTTAAAACCAAGAGCCGTAACCAGAGATTTAGATTGGGGAATTGATGTTCCTGTGGAAGGTGCAGAAGGCAAAAAATTATACGTTTGGTTTGATGCTCCTATTGGGTACATTTCGTCAACCAAAGAATGGGCTGCTAAAGAAGGAAAAGATTGGGAACCTTATTGGAAAAATGCAGATACAAAATTAGTGCATTTCATCGGGAAAGATAATATTGTGTTTCATTGTATTATTTTCCCAGCCATGTTGAAAGCTGAAGGAAGTTATATTTTGCCTGACAATGTTCCAGCTAATGAATTTTTAAATTTAGAAGGAAATAAATTGTCTACTTCTAAAAATTGGGCTGTTTGGTTGCACGAATATTTACAAGATTTTCCAAACCAACAAGACGTTTTGCGATATGCTTTAACCTCAAATGCTCCTGAAACCAAAGACAATGACTTTACTTGGAAAGATTTTCAAGCGAGAAATAACAATGAATTAGTAGCTGTTTTTGGAAATTTCATAAATCGTGTTGTGGTTTTAACCAACAAATATTACGATGGAATTGTTCCAAGCCCAAATGAATTCACCGAAGTTGATGAAGCAACATTAACGGAATTAAAAGCCTATCCAGAAGTGATTTCAAGTTCTATTGAGCGTTATCGTTTTAGAGAAGCTTTAGGAGAAATGATGAATGTAGCTCGTCTAGGAAACAAATATTTAGCAGACGAAGAACCATGGAAAATGGTGAAAGAAAACCCAGAAAGAGTTCAAACACAAATGTATGTTGCTTTGCAAATTGCTGCTGCTTTGAGTGTTTTAGCTGAACCTTTCTTACCTTTTACAGCAACTAAATTAGAAAACATGTTGCAGTGCAAATTAGCTTGGAATGATGTTTCATCAAATTCAGATCTATTACCAGCTGGAAGTAAAATTGGTCAAGCCGAATTACTTTTCTCAAAAATAGAAGACGAAGAAGTTCAAAAACAAGTTGATAAATTACTAGCGACTAAAAAAGCAAACGAAATGGAAAATGCTAAAGCTGAACCACAAAAAGAAGTTTCGACTTTTGAAGATTTTTCTAAATTAGATATTAGAGTTGGAACCATTTTAGAAGCTGAAAAAATGCCAAAAGCCAACAAACTTTTAGTTTTAAAAGTGGATACTGGAATTGATGTAAGAACTATTGTTTCTGGAATTGCGGAACATTTTTCACCAGAAGAAGTTGTGGGCAAACGAGTAACTGTTTTAGTAAATTTAGCACCAAGAGCTCTTCGTGGTGTTGAAAGTGCTGGTATGATTTTAATGACCAATAACGCAGAAGGAAAATTAGTTTTCGTAAATCCTGATAGTGATGGTGTTATGAATGGTGCTTTGATTTCTTAAAAAAAATTTATGACCCCAAAAATAATAGCTTTCGACGCAGATGACACACTTTGGCACAACGAACCCTATTTCGATGAAGCCCAAGAGCGTTTTTGTCAATTGTTTCAAGATTATGCTTCTAGTCAAGAGATTTTGGGTTTGATATTAAATCATCAAGTTAAAAATTTATCTTTGTATGGCTTTGGAATTAAAGCTTTTACCCTTTCGATGATTGAATCTGCTTTGGAATTAACCAATCACCAAATTTCTGGAAAAGGCATCGAAAAAATTATTACCATTGGTAAAGATTTATTGCAAAAGCCTGTTGAATTACTTCCAAATGTAGAAGATGTTTTAAAAGAACTTAAAGGTAAATACAAATTGGTTGTGGCTACAAAAGGTGATTTAAAAGACCAGCACAGGAAATTACACGATTCAGGAATTGGGCATTATTTTCATCATATTGAAGTTTTGAGTGACAAAACCGAATTAGATTACGAAAAAATGTTTGGCCGTTTAGAATGCAAAGCCGAAGACATATTAATGATTGGAAATTCCTTAAAATCGGATGTTTTGCCTATTTTAAATTTAGGTGGTTTTGGAATTCATATTCCGTATCACACCACTTGGGAATACGAAAAAATTGATTTCGAAATTGAACATGAAAACTTTTTAGCACTTTCAAATGTGAAAGAAGTTTTGACTGTTTTAGAATAGTTTTCAGTATGTTTCCAATAGCATTTCATCCCATTTATAAACATCCTTTACCTGAAGGACATCGTTTTCCTATGTTAAAATATGAATTGCTTCCTGAACAACTTTTACACGAAGGAACAGCATTAAAATCAGACTTCTTTGAACCTGAAATTTGCGATATTAATCACGTTTTAGCCATTCATACAAAAGAATATGTGGATGATTTACTTAATCTGACTCTAGATGCAAGAGCAGCTCGAAAAATCGGATTTCCACTTTCAAAAGAATTAGTAGAAAGAAAACTTCGAATTGCTCAAGGAACAATAATTGGTGCTCAAAAATGTTTTAAAACAAAAGTATCTTTTAATATCGCTGGTGGAACTCATCATGCTTATTCTTCTCATGGTGAGGCTTTTTGCATGTTGAATGACCAAGCGATTGCTTCTCAATTTTTATTAGTCAACAATCTCGTTAAAAAGATTCTAATTATAGATTTAGACGTTCACCAAGGCAATGGAACTGCTGAAATTTTTCATAATAATTCTAATGTTTTTACCTTTTCAACTCATGGAAAAACAAATTATCCTTTCAAAAAAGAAACATCTGATTTAGACATTCCTTTTGAGGATAATACTTCTGATGATGTATTTTTAAAAACCATTTCAGAAGTAATTACAAAACTTATTGAAACGCAAAAACCCGATTTTATCTTTTATTTAGCTGGTGTTGATATTTTAGCTTCTGACAAATTAGGAAAACTAGGCTGCACTTTAGAAGGTTGCAAAAAAAGAGATGAAATCGTCTTTGAATTATGTGCTAAATATCAAATTCCAGTCCAAGTTTCTATGGGTGGTGGCTATTCTCCAGAAATTAAAACCATTATTGAAGCTCATGCAAATACGTATCGAGTTGCTAAAAATATCTTTTAAAAAGCATTTAAAACTGCCATAATATCTTCACCATATTTTTCGGTTCTAACTTCTCCAAATCCTTTTACTTTAGCTAATTCTTCTAAAGTTTCTGGTTTAGCTTCAGCAATAGCTATAAGATGTGAATTGTGACAAACTCTAAAAGCTGACCAACCTAAATTGGAAGCAAAATCATTTCTCCATTGTTTTAATACCAAAAAAATTTCCTTTTCTTGTTGCGATAAATCTTCAAAAATTGATTTCTCTTCTTTTGGCTTTTCATTGTTTTTTTTGGTGTCATAAAAAACAACAGCTGACCAATAATCCATTGTTCCTGTTGTTACAAAATTAGTTGAAGTTAACTTTACTTCTACTGAATCTAAAAATTCATTCATTCGGTTTTGATCTATTATGCAAAACTCTTTACTTAATCGGATATTGAAAACTCTGATATTCATAATCTTAAATTTTAAAGGTTAAAAAAGAAATTGCACGAACTTCAATTAAGAAATCCGTGCAATCTTTCCTAAAAATTACTTTCCTAATAAAAGCAAATCACTAATTACAACTTCTGTGATGTAGCGTTTTACACCATCTTTGTCGTCATAACTTCGGTGTGTTAACTTCCCTTCGATAGCAATTTCCTTACCTTTGATAACGTAGCTTTCGATTAAATCAGCTGTTTTTCCCCAAGCGGTTAAACGATGCCATTCGGTTTGTTCAACTTTTTCACCTTTTGCATTGGTGTAGCTTTCGTTTGTGGCTAGCGTAATGTTTGCTAATTTTTTCCCTCCTTCAAAAGTTTTGATTTCAGGTTCTTGTCCTACGTGACCGATTAATTGTACTTTGTTTCTTAATGCATTCATGGCGTGTAAAAATTTAAATGGTTTATATAAAATGTTTTTTGTCTATTGAAACTTGAAATTGTAATTAATTTTTGATATTGTAATTGTTAGTGTTTCATTTCGACAGTGCAAAGATTAGATGGCTTTCAAAAATTATTCGGTAATTATCTGTTTACTTTCGGTTGTAAATGTTTGTAAGCATTTGTAAACGGATAATTTTTTTCTTATATTTGTTAAAAATGAATTATATATGCCCACAAACATTAAATCTATCGAATTAAGAAATCTTCAAATAGAAGATTATAAAGAATTAAAAAAATCCATGGTTGAATCGTATCCAGAAATGTTGGATTCATTTTGGAAAGAAAATCAAATCGAAAATCTTTTAAATATATTTCCTGAAGGACAATTGGTAATTGTTGTTGATGGAATTGTTGTAGGTTCGGCATTATCAATTTTAGTTACCGAAGATTTTGCATTTAAAACCAGAAATTACAAAGGGGTTACAGGAAATTATTCTTTTTCAACTCACAATCCAGATGGAGAAGTTATTTATGGAATTGACGTGTTTATCAATCCAAAATATCGTGGACTTCGTTTGGGAAGAAGATTATATGATGCCCGAAAAGAATTATGTGATCAATTAAATCTAAAATCCATCATTTTTGCAGGAAGAATCCCGAATTATGGAAAATATAAAGATGAAATCACCCCAAAAATTTACATTGATAAAGTAAAGAAAAAAGAAATTTATGATCCAGTTTTGTCTTTTCAATTAAGTAATGATTTTCATGAAGTTCGTGTCCTAAAAAATTATTTAGAAGGTGATAAAGAATCTCAAGAATATGCAGTTTTACTTGAATGGAATAACGTTTATTATGACGACAGTCCGAAATTAATTAATACCACAAAAAGTGTTGTTCGATTGGGTTTAATTCAATGGCAAATGCGTTCTTTAAATAATTTGGAAGCTTTATTTGAACAAGCCGAATTTTTCATTGATGCGGTTTCTGGTTACGGAAGTGATTTTGCTTTGTTTCCAGAATTATTCACTGCACCATTAATGGCTGATTACAATCATTTATCTGAAGCTGAAGCTATTAAAGAATTAGCAAGACATACTGAAGCCGTAAAATTAAAATTTCAAGAATTTGCGATTTCTTATAACATAAACATCATCACAGGAAGCATGCCTTTTATTGAAAATGGACATGTTTATAATGTTGGATTCCTCTGTAAACGTGATGGAACTAATGAAATGTATCGCAAAATTCATATTACACCCAACGAAGTTTTCCATTGGGGAATTACTGGTGGAGATGTGATTCAAACCTTTGATACGGATTGTGGGAAAATTGGAATTGTAATTTGTTATGATGTTGAATTCCCAGAATTATCAAGATTAATGGCTGATCAAGGAATGAATATTTTGTTCGTCCCTTTCTTAACTGATACCCAAAATGGTTATACACGTGTAAAACATTGTGCACAAGCAAGAGCCATAGAAAATGAATGTTATGTAGCTATTACAGGTTGTGTTGGAAATCTACCAAAAGTAAATAACATGGACATTCAGTATGCGCAAGCGGCTGTTTTTACACCTTCTGATTTTGCTTTTCCAAGTAACGGAATAAAAGCTGAAGCAACTCCAAATACGGAAATGACTTTAATTGTTGATGTCGATATGAATTTATTGAAAGAATTACATGAGCATGGAAGTGTAAACACTATGAAAGACCGAAGAACAGATTTATACCAACTGAAAAAACTGAAATAATCCAATTTTTGTCATTCTAAACTGATTTCAGAATTTCATTTAAAACTTAATAATCATGAAAAAACTAATCTTATTTTTATTATTTACAACTTTCGGATTTGCTCAAAACACTTTGCATTATAACGATGAAAAAGGTTCAGAAAAAGCTACTTTAAAAGATATAAGTTGGCTCGAAGGAAATTGGACTGGAGAAGCTTTTGGTGGTTCAATGATGTTTAACTTCAAACTTGTTGTTGAAGGAAAAACAGTGTTTTACGAATTAGGTCATATTGTAGAAAAAGAAGGAACATTATTATACCAAATAAAACATTTTGGAGCAGATTTGAAAGGTTGGGAAGAAAAAGACCAATCAGAAGATTTTAGATTCATTAAAAAAGAAGGAAACCGAATGTATTTTGATAACTTCACTTTTGAATATATTTCTGAAAATGAAGTGAATCTTTATGCTTATTTTGAAGATTCTAAGGAAGAAGTAGTTTTTAATTTTAAGAAGTAAGTTATGAGTAAAAACTGTTTAGAATGTGGCGATAAAATTATAGGAAGAGAAGACAAAAAGTTTTGTTCTGATGGATGCAGAAATGCCTACAATAACAAAATGAACAAAGATCAAAATAATTTGATGCGTAATGTGAATAATAAATTACGTAAAAATTACAGAATTCTTTGTGACCTGAATCCAGATGGAAAAGGAAAAACGACTAAAACTAAATTGTTAAGCAAAGGTTTTGATATGGAGTTTTTTACAAGCATTTTACAAACAAAAACCGGAAATACGTATTACTTTTTGTATGATCAAGGGTATCGTTTATTGGAAGATGAGTTTATAATGTTGGTTAAAAAAGAAATCTGATTTTAGAAAAAAGATGCAAGAAAAAAGAAAAAAAATCTCAATTTTAGGCATAGGCTGGCTTGGATTTCCATTAGCAAAAAAGTTAATCGAAATTGGTTATGAAGTAAAAGGTTCTACAACTTCTGAAAATAAATTAGAACATTTGAAAAATAACAATATTCAACCTTATCAAATTGAACTTTCTGAAAAGGAAATTAAAGGAAATATTGAAGCATTTTTAAATGATTCTGAATTTCTGATTATTGATATTCCACCTAAATTAAGAAGTAATCCAACAGAGAATTTTGAAGAAAAGATAAAACTCTTAACTTGCTACATTGAAAAATCAACCGTAAAAAATGTGCTTTTTGTTAGCTCTACAAGTGTTTATGTTGATGATTTTCCTATTGCTGAAATTGATGAAAACTCAATTCCAAATCCAGATTCTGAAAGCAGCAAACAATTACTTCAAACGGAAGAAATTTTACTTACTAATAAGAATTTTCAAACTACAATTCTTCGTTTTGGAGGATTAATTGGAGAAGACAGACATCCCATAAAATTCTTAGCCGGAAAAACAAATGTTGAAAATCCTGATGCTCCTATTAATTTAATTCATCAAAAAGATTGTATTGGAATAATTTGTGCAATTCTAAATCAAGTTCAGAATGACAATATCATTTTCAATGCTGTTGCACCTCATCATCCCACAAGAAAAGAATATTATCAAAAAAAAGCTGAAAATTCAAATCTCCCTTTACCTATCTTTGCCAAAAATCAAGAATCTATTGGAAAACTAATTTCAAGTACTAAAATTGAAACTGTTTTAAACTATAGATTCAAAAAAGAAATTTGATGGCTTATTTTAGTGTTTTTCACGAATATATTAAGAAAACAAAAAATGCAGTAGGACTACCTTTTCTAGCGCTTTGCTGGATCAGCTTCTTTTGGGGAACCACTTGGATTGCTTCGAAAGAAGGTGTAAAACATATGCCTGCAATGCAATTGGTAGTATTAAGACAGTTTTTTGGTGGTATTTTATATTTAGCTTATTTTATAATAAAAAAAGAACCTTGGCCCAACAAACGTCAATGGAGAAATATCTTCATTTTAAGTGTATTAAATTTTATGCTTAGTAATGGATTAAGTACATGGGGTGTTAAATATATTTCGAGTGGTTTAGGAGCAATAATTGGATCTATTTTTCCACTTTGGATTGTAATGATAAGTTTTTTTAGAGGTGAAAAAATGTCTTGGAGAGCTGTAGTTGGCTTATTAATTTGCTTTTCTGGTATTTGTGTGATTTTTTACGATTATTTAAACGACTTTTTAGAACCTGAATTTAGATTTGGAATTCTTTTATCAATAATAGCAACCTTTACTTGGGCTTTATCTTCTATTTATATTAGAGAAAACAAGACTAATTTTAATCCGTACTTTAGTCTAGGATTGCAAATGTTGATTTCTTGTTTTGTGATTTCTGGCGTTATTGGTTTTAATGGTAGTTCTATACCTTTAAATGAAATTCCAGCTATTTCATGGTGGTCTATTGCTTATTTAGTTGTGTTTGGTTCTGTATTAACTTTTATAGCTTTTATTTATGCCCTAGAACATTTACCAAAGGAAGTTAGTAGTTTGTATGCTTATATCAATCCAATTGTAGCCTTGTTTTTTGGATATGTATTATTTAATGAACCATTAACTGTTCCAATAATAATTGGTGGAATTGTTACTATTTTTGGATTATATATGGTTAACAAAGCCATTAGGAAATAGTTGTAAAATAAAAAAGCATCCATGGCTAGGACACTTTTCTATTTTCACCCTTTACAAGGTATGAAACATCTAAACTAAAACTTAACTTTCTTTTTCTAAAACTTATAAATTAATCCTGAGTATAATCCGATAAAATAAGGATTAAAGTTTCCTGAATTGTTTTTATAAGTATTTATTTGATGTTTTATCATAGGATTAAAACTAGCTTCAAACGATTTTAAGAAGTTATATTTTATTCCTAAACCTAAATTTCCACTAAAGTGAACATTATTTAAGTTACTGGCCTCACCTATTTCCATAGTCATTCCATTAGATATTAATGAAACTGAATTTTGATTTAAAAACAAGGAACTAAATCCGCCAATAACATCAACACTAAATTTATTGTCAATTAACTTATAACTTAATTCTACAGGCATTTCAATAAAATTAATTTGTTGGTTTAAAATTCCTTTTGTGTTTATCACTACATTTTCAACATCTGTTGACAAGGATGTCACTTTGCTTTTATCAATAAAAACAATTCCTTGACCGTTTGCATTTCTACTCAAATTCGTATTGTCATTAGCAACAGCATTAAGAGTTGAACTGTAAAACACATCGTTGGTATTATATTCAAAATTTAAATTATTGACTCCTGCTCTTACATTCAATTTGTCTGTAATTGCATAGCCAACTCCAACCCCATAACTCACACTTGGTTTAAATGTTTTTGTGTTTTCTGCAAATTGATTGCCTAAAGGTGAACCGTTAGTCAAAGAATTGAAATAAACAGGAGCTACGTTAGACATAACTCCCCATCTATTTCTTTTTTCTTTTTCATCAGCATTTAATCCCACTTCTTTTTCTTTTAGCAATTCCTCTAATTCAGAAACTTCCTTCGAAATTGTAGCTACTAGAGTACTATCGTTAACCGATTTAATTTCATTTATATTAAAAACTAAATCATTTGTTGTTGTATTTTTTTTATCAAAAATCAATTCTTTTTCTGATAATTCAGAATTAATACTATTAGATTCTTTGAATAAATTAGAACCGTTAGAGTTATTAGAACTGTTTGAATTATCTGTAAATATGCTTTTATTTGAGTAAAATTTACCCGAATTTTCTATGTTGTCAGTAATATTTTTTTTGTTGCTATTGGTGAGATTTGAACTTGAATTATCTTCAAATTGTTTTACATTTTCATCTGTATTTTTACTGCCGTTAACATACTTGGTATTATTGTTAAGCTCAAAAGTGTTTGTTTTATTATTTAATTTTTTATTTTCAATTGTTGGTGTAGTTGTATTGAAATAATCATACCCTATTAACCCTAACAATAAAAACGAAGCCGCTATTCCCGTTGACATAAACCAAAGAGGAATAACTCTTCTTTTCTTTTTCTTTTCATTTAATCTTTGGGCAATATTGTTCCAGGCATCAGCTGGTGGCATTGCTTCAAAATCTTTGAATTTTTCTTGAAATAAACGTTCTATATTTTTGTTTTCTTTCATTTAATCTTTGGAACTGAAATATTGTTGTTCTGTTCTATTTTTTGTTTTAAAATGCCTTTAGCTCTTGCTAAATTAGATTTTGATGTTCCTATATTAATATCAAGCATTTCTGCAATTTCTTTGTGCGAAAAACCATCCATCACATAAAGATTAAAAACCAATCTGTAGCGTTCCGGTAATTCTTGAATAATTTTAGTCAAAAAATCAATCGAAACATCTTCATCTTCAATTTCAACGTCTTCAACTTCTGGATAATTATCTGAAACTATTTCAAAAATCTTTTTTTTCTTATATTGTTGAAGAATATGATTGGTCATTAATCGCTTACACCATCCTTCAAACGAACCTAAATTTTTAAACTGACTTATTTTTTCAAAAATTAAAATAAATCCGTCTTGTAAATTATCTTGAGCTTCTTCATAACTTCGTGAATACTTAAGACAAACGGAGAATAATTTAGGTGCTAACAACCTATATATTTGTTCTTGAGCCTTAGTATCATCTTTTTTACAGTCATTTATCAGCTGTTCGATTATCAAAGTTTTCTATATTACCGGGATTTCATACTCTAAAAATACATCTTGCCCATTATCATCTTTACCCTGAAAAAATTTAAAAATGTATGACCCGTTATTGGTTACAAAAAAATCTAATGATTGTTCTTGAATGTTATTTTCAAGAGGTAAACAATCGTTACTTTCAACAACAAATCCCTGCACGGCAACTGTTCTTACATTTAAATTCTTTTCATAATAAAAGGAATTAAAACCATGACAGGTAGTCGGTCTTTTATATCTTATTGTAAAGGTGTGTGTTTCTCCTAAATGCAATTCATCAGGAACAACTACAGATTCAATTTCTAATATTTCAAAACGATAGTTTGGCTCATTGTCATCTAAACTACATGAAATAGAAAACAATGTTAAAAATAAAATTAGTGTTATTTTTTTTAAGCTATTCATATGTAAACATTTTATTAATAGATTCTAAAATTTGTAAAAGGTTGCGTCTGTTTTAAAAAAAATCCCGTTAATAACAACGGGATTTTTTTTATTCTGCTTTTTCTTTCAAAGTTTCTTTTATTTTTTGTTCCAATTCATCCATTAATTCTGGATTATCTTTAATTAAAATTTTAACACTATCACGACCTTGACCTAGTTTGGTTTCACCATAACTAAACCAAGAACCGCTTTTCTTTACTATTTCAAATTCAACTGCTAAATCTAAAATTTCACCTACTTTAGAAATTCCTTCACCATACATAATATCAAACTCTGCCGTTCTAAAAGGTGGTGCAACTTTATTTTTCACCACTTTAACTTTAGCTCTGTTTCCAATTACGCTATCTCCATCTTTTATCTGAGATGATTTTCTAATATCTAACCTTACAGAAGCATAAAATTTAAGTGCATTTCCTCCTGTTGTTGTTTCGGGACTTCCAAACATAACACCAATTTTATCTCTTAACTGATTGATGAAGAATACGGTACAATTAGTTTTGTGAATAGTTCCTGTTAATTTTCTTAGAGCTTGTGACATTAAACGAGCATGTAATCCCATTTTTGAATCTCCCATGTCTCCCTCAATTTCGCTCTTTGGGGTTAAAGCAGCTACAGAGTCAATTACAACAATATCTATAGCTCCTGAACGAATTAAACCCTCAGCAATTTCTAAAGCTTGTTCCCCATTATCCGGTTGAGAAATAATTAAATTATCAATATCAACTCCTAATTTTTGAGCATAAAAACGATCAAAGGCATGTTCAGCATCAATAAAAGCGGCAATTCCTCCTGCTTTTTGAGCTTCTGCAATGGCATGTAAAGTTAAAGTTGTTTTACCTGAAGATTCTGGACCATAAATTTCAATGATTCTTCCTCTAGGATAACCATTTACACCCAACGCAATATCAATACCCAATGAACCAGAAGGTATAGCCTCAACTTCTTCAACGGCTGTATCACCCAATTTCATTACGGTTCCTTTTCCGTAGGTTTTATCTAATTTGTCTAATGTTAGCTGTAACGCTTTTAATTTGGCTTCTTTATCTGAACTCATAATCGCATATATTTTTCGTAAAAATACTTCTTTTTTTTGTTGTGCCAAAAATTGTTAATATGTTTTATTTTAGATTTAAAAATTTGATTTTTAAGTCATTTTTTTAACTTTGCATTAGAATTCTTCCATTTAGAATTTCAAAATAATAGTTTCTCACTTAAACGTTTATAGCATGCAACTGTATAACACCTTAAGCGCAGAAGAAAGAGCTCAACTTATTGATGAAGCAGGTAAGCAACGTCTTACACTTTCTTTTTATGCGTATGCCAAAATTGAAGACCCCAAAAAATTTAGAAATGATTTATTCGTAGCTTGGAATGCACTCGATGCGCTAGGTCGAATCTATGTAGCTTATGAAGGAATAAATGCTCAAATGAGTGTTCCTGCCGATAATTTTGAAGCTTTTCGCGAAACGCTGGAAGTTTATGATTTCATGAAAGGTATTCGATTAAATGAAGCTGTTGATCAAGATGACCATTCATTTCTTAAATTAACGATAAAAGTACGTCACAAAATTGTAGCAGACGGTTTAAACGATGCTACTTTTGATGTAACCAATAAAGGAGTTCATTTAAGAGCTAAAGAATTCAATGCGATTTTAGAAGATCCAAACACTATTGTTGTAGATTTTAGAAATCACTACGAAAGTGAAGTTGGACATTTCAAAGGAGCAATAACTCCTGATGTAGAAACTTTTAGAGAAAGTTTACCAATAATAAACGAACAATTAAAGGAATTTAAAGAAACCAAAAATCTAGTGATGTATTGTACTGGAGGAATTCGTTGTGAAAAAGCGAGTGCTTATTACAAACATAAGGGTTTCAAAAATGTATTTCAATTAGAAGGTGGAATTATTCAATACGCTAAACAAATCAAAGAAGAAGGTCTTGAAAGCAAATTCATTGGAAAAAACTTCGTTTTTGATAATCGTTTAGGGGAAAGAATTACTGAAGATATTGTTGCGCAATGTCATCAATGTGGAAAACCTTGTGATAATCATACCAATTGTTACAATGATGGTTGCCATTTATTGTTTATTCAATGTGATGAATGTAAAGCTGTAATGGAAAATTGTTGTTCCGTAGAATGTCAAGAAACAACTCATTTATCTTTGGCTGAACAAGTAAAATTAAGAAGTGGAAAACAAGTAGGAAACAAAGTTTTTAGAAAAGGAAAATCTGAAAATTTAAAATTCAAACATTCAGGTGAATTAAGTGATGTTTCATTAGCTGTTGTTAGTAAAACGAAAGATATTCGTCAAAAAATTAAAGTAAAAAAAATCTTACTTGGCAAAGCAGAACATTACTATGTAAAAGCACAAATAGGACTTTTTTCTATTGAAAATCAAGAAATTAAGGTTGGCGATAAAATTTTAATTACAGGACCAACAACTGGAAGTCAAGAATTAATTTTAGAAAAAATGTTTGTAAACGGACAAGAAGCTTCTGAAGCTAAAAATGGTGACAAAATCACTTTTGAAGTTCCTTTTAGAGTAAGACTTTCCGATAAAGTATTTAAGATTTTAAATTAAGATTACAACAACAATATACTTTAAAAAACCTATTTACGTTTAAATGTAAGTAGGTTTTCTTTTGGTGTAGCTATTTAACGTTTTACTATATGTAAAATTATAGTATCTTTACACTCAAAACACATTTTTGACAAGTAGTTCTTTAATCGGAACAACCAATATATATACAAATTATGGCATGTACAAACTGTTCCACGGGTGCTAAAGATGGCACACCAAAAGGATGTAAAAATAACGGGACTTGCGGCACCGATAGCTGCAATAAATTAACAGTTTTTGATTGGTTAGCCAACATGACTTTACCTGGTGGTCAGGAACCCTTCAATGCAGTTGAAATACGATTTAAAAATGGTAGAAAAGAATTTTTTAGAAATACCGAAAAACTAACTCTCTCTATAGGAGATGTTGTTGCAACCGAAGCTTCACCCGGTCATGACATAGGAATCGTATCATTAACTGGTGAACTTGTTAAGGTTCAAATGAAGAAAAAAGGTGAAAATCCTGATGCAGAATTAGCAAAAGTTTACAGAAAAGCTTCTCAAAAAGACATTGATATATGGAGTCAATGCAGAGAAAAAGAAGAAAAAATAAAAGTTAAAGCAAGAGAAATTGCTATAAACCTTAAACTAGAAATGAAAATTTCTGATATTGAATTTCAAGGTGATGGTTCTAAAGCAACTTTTTATTATACAGCCAATGACAGAGTAGATTTTAGACAATTAATCAAAGAATTTGCTCGTGAATTCAGCATAAGAATCGAAATGAAACAAGTTGGATTCCGTCAAGAAGCTTCTAGACTTGGAGGAATTGGTTCATGTGGTAGAGAATTATGTTGTTCTACTTGGTTGACCGATTTTAGAAGTGTAAATACATCGGCAGCTCGTTACCAACAACTGTCATTAAACCCACAAAAGCTTGCAGGACAGTGTGGTAAGTTAAAATGTTGTTTAAATTATGAATTAGACACTTATTTAGATGCTTTAAAACACATTCCAGATATGGATACCAAATTGTACACTGAAAAAGGAGATGCTTTTTGTCAAAAAATTGATATTTTTAAAGAACTAATGTGGTTTTCTTATGCAAACAATCCGGCTCATTGGCATGTTTTACCAGTAGCTCAAGTACAAGAAATTTTAACTGTAAATAAGAAAAAAGAAAGAGTTGCTTCTTTAGAAGATTTTGTTATTGAAGTAATTCCAACCATCGAAAAAACATATCAAAATGTTGTAGGTCAAGACAGTTTAACGAGATTTGATCAACCAGTTAGAAAAAACAACAATAAGAAAAAGAAGAAAAATTTTAATAAAAAGCCCAATGCACCTAAAAATAAGTAAGGTATTTTTTTTAATTTTAGTTGTCTTTTTTGTCTCTTGTGATGAAAAAAGATATTTTGATGATTATAAAAACCTCGACGGGAAATGGTCTAACAAAGAAGACATTAGTTTTTCTTTTGAGCAGAATGATAGCATCAATCTTTATAATATGTTTGTAAATATTAGAAATAATAATGATTATCCATTTAATAATTTATTTCTAATTGTTAAAATGAATCAGCCGGATAATGTAATCAAAATTGATACTTTGCAATATGAAATGACTAAACCTGACGGTACTTTATTAGGGGAAGGCATTACAGACACTAAACACAATAAACTTTGGTATAAAGAAAACTATAAATTCCCATTAAAAGGGAAATATACCGTTACTGTTGAACAAGCCAATAGAGAATCTGGAAAAATTAATGGAACAGATGTTCTTGAAGGTGTTACTGAAGTAGGTTTTAGAATTGAAAAAAAATAATTTAGAGTATGGCAACTGCAAAAAAAACAAATAAAGACGATTTTTCCGATTATGTAAAAAAGTTTTGGACACTTTTTATTTATGGGTTAGTTGGTTCTGTAGCTTTTTTCTTTTTAGCATCTTGGGGCTTTTTTGGTGAAATGCCTTCATTTGATGAATTAGAAAATCCAAATTCAAATATTGCTTCCGAAATTATATCTTCTGACGGAAAAACTATTGGAAAGTTCGCTCTAGAAAACAGAATTCCTATTAAATATAAAGATTTACCTAAAGATTTAATAAATGCCTTAGTTTCAACTGAAGACGAACGTTTTTATGAACACTCAGGTATAGATGCAAAAGGTACTTTACGTGCAGTTGTAAAACTTGGTAAAGATGGTGGTGCAAGTACCATTACTCAACAATTAGCAAAAAACTTATTTCACGGTAGTGATGGCGCAAAAAATATTATTGTCAGAATTGTTCAAAAAGTAAAAGAATGGATTATTGCTGTCAAATTAGAACGACAATATACCAAACAAGAAATAATTGCAATGTACCTGAATCAGGTTGATTTTGTTAATAACGCGATCGGAATTTCTTCTGCTTCTAAAACCTATTTTAATAAAAAAACAAAGGATTTAACAACCGAAGAAAGTGCCGTTTTAGTAGGAATGCTAAAAAACCCATCTTTGTATAATCC
The DNA here is from genome assembly GCF_965657075.1 of Flavobacterium sp. Classification (GTDB taxonomy): domain Bacteria; phylum Bacteroidota; class Bacteroidia; order Flavobacteriales; family Flavobacteriaceae; genus Flavobacterium. Next base: position 212,985 of record NZ_CBFHMV010000001.1, on the reverse strand, counting down.
CAACAGAAAATCTAGAGAAAAAATTGTTTTAGAAAGAAGAAATACTGTTCTTGGCCAAATGGTTAGAAACAATCATTTAACCGAAGCTAAATATAATGAACTAATAGTAAAACCTATAAAATTAGATTTTAAACTAGAAAATCATAACGATGGAATTGCAACTTATTTTAGAGAATATTTACGTGAATATTTAAAAAAATGGACAAAAAATAATCCAAAACCAGATGGAAGTACTTATGACATTCATAAAGATGGATTAAAAATTTACACCACAATTGATTCTAAAATGCAAGTTCATGCCGAAGCAGCTGTAACACAACATTTAAAAAATCTTCAAAAAGAATTTTTCATAGCATCAAAAGGAAGAAAAAATGCTCCATTTGTTGATTTAACTGAAGAAGAAACAAAAAGTATCATCAACCGTTCCATGAAAAATTCTGAACGTTGGAGAATAATGAAAAAAGATGATAAAACAGAAGAGGAAATAATCAAATCATTTGATGTAAAAACCAAAATGAAAATCTTTACTTGGAATGGTGAAAGAGATACAATAATGACTCCTAAGGATTCTATTATTTACTACAAGCACTTTCTTCAAACAGGTTTAATGGCTATGGAACCTCAAACGGGTTATGTAAAAGCTTGGGTTGGCGGAATAGATCATAAATTTTTTCAGTACGATCACGTAGGTCAAGGAGCTAGGCAAGTGGGTTCTACATTTAAGCCTTTTGTATATGCAACCGCTATTAACGAATTAGGAATGTCGCCTTGTGACTCTATTTATGATTCAAGATTTACAATGCCTAAAGGCAGATGGGGAATTCCTCAATCGTGGTCGCCAGAAAATTCAGGAAACAAATATTTTGGATTAGTTAATCTTAAAACTGCATTAGCGAAATCTTTAAATACGGTTTCTGCAAAACTCATGGATAAAGTTGGTCCAGCGGCTGTTGTAAAAATGGCCAATAATTTGGGAGTAAATTCTGAAATTCCAGAAAAACCAGCCATTTGTCTTGGTGCTGTAGAAATTACGGTAAGTGATATGGTAGCTGCTATGAGTACTTTTGTTAACGAAGGGCAATATGTAAAACCTCAAATTATAACCCGAATAGAAGACAAAAATGGAGTTGTTATTTATGAGGTAATTCCAGAAACTAGAGAAGTTGTAAACAAAGATGTTGCCTATGCTGTTGTAAAATTAATGACTGGCGTAACAACTGATGGTTCCGGTGAAAGATTAAGAAGAGGCGGCGCAGGAATTACAACATATAATTATGCATTTACTAATGAAATTGCTGGTAAAACAGGAACAACTCAAAATAACTCAGACGGATGGTTTATTGGTATGGTTCCAAATTTAACTTGCGGTGTTTGGGTAGGTAATGAAGACAGAGCTGCTCACTTTAGGAGCACAGCTTTAGGTCAAGGAGCAACTATGGCTCTTCCTATTTGGGGAATTTTTATGGATAAGTGTTATAAAGATAAATCGTTAAATATTTCTCAAGAAAATTTTCCTCGACCAGAAAATACTTCAATTAAAGTAGATTGTTGGACGCCAAGAAAAGTGATTGATTCTTTAGACACAAACATGTCTGATCCAAATGAACTAGAATTATAACAAACTAAAAACATCTTTGAAAAAAGGTGTTTTTTTTATACTTTTAAAAAAATTTAACTTCAAAAATGATAAATAGAAAAGTCAATAATGTACAAGAAGCCTTGCTAGGTATAAAAGACAACATCACAATAATGTTAGGCGGTTTTGGTCTTTGTGGAATTCCAGAAAACAGTATTGCTGAATTAGTAAAAATGAACGTTTCTGGTTTAACTTGCATTTCAAATAATGCAGGTGTTGACGATTTTGGACTTGGCCTCTTACTTCAAAAAAAACAAATCAAAAAAATGATTTCTTCTTATGTAGGAGAAAATGCAGAATTTGAACGCCAAATGCTTTCAGGAGAATTAGATGTTGAATTAACGCCTCAAGGAACCTTAGCGGAAAAATGTAGAGCAGCTCAAGCAGGAATTCCAGCTTTTTTTACACCAGCAGGTTACGGTACAGAAGTAGCTGAAGGAAAAGAAACTAGAGAATTCAACGGAAAAATGCACGTTATGGAATTAGCTTATCAAGCTGATTTTTCCATTGTAAAAGCATGGAAAGGAGATGAAGCTGGAAATTTAATTTTTAAAGGAACCGCTAGAAACTTTAATGCTGTTATGGCTGGAGCTGCAAAAATCACAATAGCTGAAGTAGAAGAATTAGTACCTGCAGGAACATTAGATCCCAATCAAATTCATATTCCAGGAATCATGGTGAATCGTATTTTCCAAGGAAAAAAATTTGAAAAGAGAATTGAACAAAGAACTGTTAGACAAAAGTAGATGGAAGTGTTTAGTTTTTAGTGTTCAGTAAAAAGTATTAAAAAACCAATTTTGGGATAATTTTGAAAATTTAATTATTCTTAATTTCTAAATGGTATAAATTTTAAAATCATGTTAACAAAAGAAGATATAGCAAAACGAATTGCAAAAGAAGTAAAAGATGGTTACTACGTAAACTTAGGAATAGGAATTCCAACTCTTGTAGCCAATTTTGTAAGAAATGATATTTCTGTTGAATTTCAATCTGAAAATGGCGTTTTAGGAATGGGTCCTTTTCCTTTTGAAGGTGAAGAAGATGCAGATATTATTAACGCAGGAAAGCAAACCATCACCACTTTACCAGGAGCAAGTTTCTTTGATTCAGCGTTTAGTTTTGGAATGATAAGAGCTCAAAAAGTAGATTTAACAATTTTGGGAGCCATGGAAGTTTCTGAAAATGGTGATATAGCCAATTGGAAAATTCCAGGAAAAATGGTCAAAGGGATGGGTGGAGCAATGGATTTAGTAGCTTCGGCAGAAAATATTATTGTGGCAATGATGCACGTTAATAGAGCAGGAGAATCTAAACTACTAAAAAGATGTTCGCTTCCCTTAACAGGCGTTGGTTGTGTTAAGAAAATCGTTACAGAATTAGCTGTGATTGAAGTAACTCCAAAAGGATTTAAATTATTGGAAAGAGCTCCAGGAGTTACTGTCGAAGAAATTCAAAAAGCGACCGAAGGCACATTAATTATAGAAGGGGAAATTCCTGAAATGAATTTAAATTAAAGATATAATAAGAATTTCGATTGCAATTTGTAATCGGGATTTTTTTATTATTGAATCTTATGCATGACATCAAAACTAATTTTTTGTTTTTTATAAATGCTGTCTTTTGGAGTTATATATTTTTTTATCCAATTTTTGTTTTCCAGAATATAATTGACAGAATCAGAAAATGTTAAAGTTCCCATCTCATCATTATCATCTTCTTCTTGCCAATAATTTTCATGTCTAGCTCCTAATTTTGAATTACTTATTTCTTCAAAGGTAGTTGAAGTGAACCAACCACCATCACCAACACTATAAAAAGTGTCTATTAACTGAATATTTTCTTTTCTAACGTCAATTAAAAAATTGGTTTGTGTATATCCACATGCAGGATATCCATTTGTAATAATTATATAAGGAGAATATTCATGCTTTTCACTAAAATTAAATAATGTATTTCCATGCCAATCAGACTCATCTATTAAAAAATTTACATTAACGGAAAAATTATTTTCAAGTTTACCATTTCTATAAAAATCAAATTTAAATTTCGACTCTTCAATACCATCATTAGTAAAGTTTTTCTCAAGTAATTTGATTAAAATAAAATCATCTTCTTCCAAGTCTTTATCAAAGCTTAATTTTAAAGTATCTGTTTTTAAAACTATTTCGTTAGCGATTTTAGAAGTTGTATTTTTAGCTAATATTTCTTTTTTCTCTTTATTACAAGCGAAAATAAAAAGTAGCCCTATTATTGAAAAGTATCTCATAAATTTACTGTTTTCCCACTATTCAAATATTCCAATAAAACTTCACTGGCATTGCCAAAAGTTGGGTGTTGGTCTGATAAATTCACTATTCTCTTTTTATTTAATTTATAAGTCAAATCAAATTCGGTAGTAAATAAAATTACTGATAAAAAAGGATTGTTTAAAAATGGAAGTAATCTGTCGAATGCTTTATCAATGGTATAAATTTCAAATAACTCATCCTGTTGAAACCTAAATTTTAACTCTAATTTTAGATCGTTTTCATCTATTGTAGGACGAATGTAAATGTTTTTTAATTCCGTATTTCCGATGGTTTTTGCAAAAGTTAATTTTGCAAAAGTTCCATCAGCTAAACTTGTTTTAAATTTCGAATAAAAATCTTTGAAAGAATCGTCAAACATACTTTTTGTTATTAATTGATAGGCTTTGTTTATTTTTTTTACTCCTGAACTTGATTCAAGATTTTTAATTTCCATAACATTTAGAGATTCTGAATCAAGTTCAGAATGATAAATAAGACTAAAAAAACCAACTGGCCACAAAGATAGCAGTTATTACACAAATTAAATCTACTAAAAGCATTGTTCCTAGTGTATATCTTGTATTTTTCATATTGATACTTCCAAAATAAACCGCAATTACGTAGAACGTTGTTTCAGCACTACATTGAAAAATACTACTCAATCTTCCTGTTAATGAATCTGGTCCATAAGTTTTCATTGCATCAATCATAAAACCACGAGAACCTCCAGAACTAAAGGGTCGTAACATGGCAACTGGTAACGAATCTGTAATTTCTTTACTCATTCCTGCATGTGAAGCTACAAATGAAATTCCATTAGAAATCAAATCAAACAAACCGCTATTTCTAAACATTGAAATTGCAACTAGCATCGCTAAAACATAAGGAAAAATAGTTACTCCCGTTTTTAAACCGTTGTTAGCACCAACCACAAATGAATCAAAAATAGTGGTGTTTAAGGCTGTGAATTTCTTTTCGTTTATGAATGAAAATATTAATGTTACTGCAATAATTCCTACCAGCATTAATCCTGATAAATTAGAAGTAAAAAAGTTTTTTTCTACTAGATTCATTTTATTTATAAAAAATAACAAACCAACTATTGCTCCAATTAAACTCATTAATCCTACTAATAAAGTGGCACTTTTAAAATTAATTTTCTGACGTATTCCAACTATTAAAAAAGCAGCTATAGTACCAATAAATGAAGTGATTATACAAGGTAACATGACATCTGCTGGATTTGCTGCATTTTCGGCTGCTCGATATCCAATAATTGATGTAGGTATTAGAGTTAAACCAGCGGCATGTAAACACATAAACATAATTTGAGCATCACTAGCTTTATCTTTATCTGGATTTATTTCTTGTAAACTTTGCATAGCTTTCAGTCCAAATGGAGTTGCAGCAGAATCTAATCCAAGAAAATTTGCCGCAAAATTCAGTGTCATGTAAGAAATTGACTCATGGTTTTTGGGTACAGAAGGAAATATTTTTGAAAAAACTGGGCTTAATTTTTTAGCTAATTTTTCAGAAGCACCAGAATCGATAAGTAGTTGCATCAAACCACAAAAAAATGCTAAATAAGCAATTAACGGAATTATTAATTCTACCAAACTATACTTAGCCGTTTCCAACAACCCATCGGATTTTTGAACACCACTGTATATTTTTACCGTTTTGTTTTTATAAACATAAGAAGTATCAGGCTTAATTCTTATTGACTTTTGTAATGAAGTTATATCTGTATTAACTCTAAAAGTTTTTAAAACATAGGTACTATCTTTTGAATTAATGATGCTATCTTTGATAGAAACTGGAATTTCATTTAAAAACTTTTCAGAAACTAAAACCGGATCTCCTTTTTTGCCGTTTATAATATAGTCAATGGTGTAAACATCTTTTATTAAAAAACTTATTACAACAAAAAATATTGACGAGATAAAAATTGTTAGCCAAAATCTACTAAGTACCATAAAATTAATTTTTGTAAATATAATTCATTAAAGATTAATATTTAAATATTACAAAAGCTTGTTTGCGCTAACTTTTTAACAACTATTCAACTTTCAATTGTAAAATAAAAATTATATTTGTAATTACTTAAAAAAATTTTATGAAAAAAAACTTATTCACTTATTTATTAATAGTATTTACATTTTTGATTTCTTTTGGACAATCTAAAGACGATGTTGAAATTATTACAAAAAAATATGATAAAAATGCCATTAACCAAAAAATTGTTGAATTTGAAATCTTTGAAAAAAAACAAAAAGAATATGCTCTAATTCAGGCAAGAAATAATGGTTGGCAAGAATTTATTAAAAAAGATGATGGAAATTTTCAAGAATTAATGGATATAACACCGGATGGTTTTCCTATATATTATTCAACTGAAAATCAAGACGCTGCAATTTCTACAAGAACTAATTTTATTAACTCAGGTGGACAATTAGGACTTGATCTTAATGGTCAAAATATGATTGCAAGGATTTGGGACGGTGGAACAGTCAGAAGAACACATAGCTTTTTTGACAATAGAATAACTACTGTCGATGATCTGTCTGGAAATAGTTACAGTGCCCATGCCACACATGTAACTGGCACTATTTTGGCGTCTAATATAAACCCTTCAACAAAAGGTATGGCATTTCAAGCTACGGGAAGAACTTTTAATTGGACAAATGATGAAAGTGAAGCAGCTAGTGAAGCTCTTTTAGGAATGCTAATTTCAAATCATTCTTATGGTGTTCCATTGACTAGTAGTAGCGGTTCCACTCTTCCAGCATGGTATGTTGGAACTTATAGTTTAGAGGCAAAACAATGGGATGAGATTACTTTTTTAGCACCATATTATCTTCCAGTAATGTCTGCGGGGAATGATGGTAACAATAATAATAATACAAATCCAATTGCGATAGGGTATGATAAATTAACAAGTAATAAAACAGCCAAAAACATTCTAACTGTGGCAAATGCTCAAGATGCTAATATTTCTCAAGTTGATGGTTCATTAATTAATGTTCAAATCAATTCATCTAGTAGTCAAGGGCCTACTGATGATAGAAGGATAAAACCAGATATTACTGGTAATGGTACTAATCTAACTTCTTCAACTAGTGAAAGTGATTTTGCTACATCTACTTACAGTGGAACATCAATGTCTAGTCCCAATATCGCAGGTACTTTATTACTTCTACAACAACATTATAAGAATAAAACCACATCTTTCATGAAAGCTGCAACTTTAAAAGGTTTAGCATGTCATACTGCAGATGATGCCGGTAATATTGGTCCAGATGCAAAATTCGGGTGGGGTTTATTGAATGCAAAAGTTGCTGTTGAAGCAATTAATAATAACGGCTTAAGTTCATGGGTTTCCGAAGAAGATCTTAAAAATAATGAAACATATTCAATGACCGTTAAATCAAACGGAAATTCACCCTTGATAGCAACTATTTGTTGGACAGATGTACCAGGAGATGCTAACCTAGGCCAAAGACCAGCAAATGACATTACTCCTGCTTTAGTTAATAATTTAGATATAAAAATAACTAAAGATGATACAGAAGTTTTTTATCCTTGGAAACTAACATTAAATCCCTCAGAATTAGCAACGAGGAACAGTGACAATGATGTTGATAATGTTGAACAGGTAAAAATAGACTCACCAGTGTCTGGAAATTATACAATTACTGTCAAAAATAAAGGAGTATTGATAAATGGTCATCAAAATTTTTCTTTAATTATAACTGGCGTAAACTCTAGATTTGCAATTATTCCAAAATCAAATGACCTTGAATTGTGTAGCAATCAGGATGCAATTTACACATTTGATTATATTCATGCTGGTCCAGGAAACACAACTTTTTCAGTCCCAAATTTACCTCTTGGTGCAGTGGCAAATTTTTCCCCAAGTAGTTTAAATACTAGTGGAGTGGTGACCCTTACAATTAGTAATTTATCTTCAGTTAGTGCTGGTGATTACAACTTACAAATAAAGGGAGATAATGGAATCGAAACCGAAATAAGAACTAGAAAGCTAAAAATTTATTCAACAAATTTTCAACCTATAGAACTTAATACCCCAACTAATAACGAAAACACTGTATCTACCTCGACTATTTTAAAATGGGAATTAGATTTTAATGTATTAAGCTATAATGTTCAGGTATCAACATCTCCAAATTTTAATACTTTCTTAGTCAATACAAATACTTTAGGAAACAGCTTCCCGGTTAGTGGATTATTAGAAGCAACAAATTATTACTGGAGAGTTATTCCTTCTAATACTTGTGCTAATGGATTAGAGGTTGATGCCACAGTATTTAATTTCCAAACAGGTGAATTGATTTGTGGAAACAATTTTAGTGCAACTGATTTTTCAAATGCATTTATTGCAAATACACCCAATAGTAGCGCTAGTGTTCCAATTCAAGTTAGTGGGGGTTTTACTATTGGCGATTTAAATGTGGTACTAAATATTTCACATACTTATATCCAAGACATGACCTACACTCTGGAAGGACCAGCTTCAATTGGAAGTCCGACCGTTATGTTATTTAATCAACCTTGCGGTGATAATGATGATATTAACTGCACTGTGGATGATTCTGGAATAAACTTTACATGTGCTTCTACTCCACCTGCAATTTCTGGCGTTGTTAAGCCATTTGAAAATTTAAGTAATTTTAATGGTTTAATTGCAGATGGAACATGGATATTAAGCGTTGACGATCCATTTAATGGCGATGGTGGTTCTATTAACGCTGTAACTCTAGAATTTTGTAGTTTACAAGCTCCTTTAAGTAATGACGATTTTGAATTATCAAAAATTGCTGTATATCCTAATCCAACTAATGATTTAATTAATATTAATTTAAACAATGTATTGGATGGAACAACAAATTTTATATTATATGATATTCAAGGTAGAAATATAATTGAAAAAAAATCTACAAATGACATTGAAACTATTGATGTAAAAAATCTTACTGAAGGTATTTACTTGTTATCTATTTCAAATGGAAATATTCAAACTACAAGAAAAATTGTGGTAAAAAATTAAAACAACAAAGTTTATAAATTCAAAAAAGGACTTAATTAAAATTAAGTCCTTTTTTTATACATGTAAAATCTCATCATCCACTAACAAATCTTCTCTTCGCATTTTCAAGAACACTTGAGCTACTGCAATTACATCTTTTTCACAGTAAGTTACAATTCTATCAATATCATTTTCTATGTAAAAAACCCTTGCTACTTCGCTTCCATCAATATCATCTTTTGGAGATTGAATACCTAAAATTTTTGTTAGTAATTTTAATGAAGTAAAATGCTTATAATCACCAAATTTCCATAACTCTAAGGTGTCTAAATGTGGAACTTCCCAAGGTTTTTTTCCAAATAAATTAATTTTGGCTGGTAATGCCAAATCATTAATTATCATCCTACGAGCAATAAATGGAATATCAAATTCTTTGATGTTATGACCACACAAAAGATGCGCTGTAAGATGAAAATTTTCATTAAGTAACTTAGAAAAGTTTCTCAATATTTCTTTTTCTTCACCAAAATAGGAGGTTACTCTAAAGTTTCTTATGTCGCTTTTATTATTAAAAAATCCAACCGAAATACAGATGATTTTTCCAAATTCAGCCCAAATACCTGCACGTTCGTAAAAGTCTTCAGCACTAACTTCATCTCTTCTTTGGTATTGTGTTTTTTGTTCCCAAAGTTTTTTGGTTTCATCATCCATTCCCAAATAACTGGTTTCTTGAGGAACCGTTTCAATGTCTAAAAATAAAATGTTGTTGAGGTTAATTTTTTCAATCATAATAGGAATTCTTTTTGTTAGAAAATATTAAATTTGATACCCATGAATAAAATAATTGCAATAATTAAACTAAAAAAAACAAGCATTACTTTTGATTGTTGTTGTTTTTTAATCTTTATTGACTGATGAATTTCTAGTTTTACTTTTTCAAGTTCAGATGCTGATAACTTTGGGAAAGAATAATCTAAAAGAGTATCTTTTCCTAGTAAATTTTCTTTTTTATTTAGCAATGCCTCTCTAAGTGATTTTTTCTTAAACTCACTTATTTTTTCTCTATTTTTAAAGGCATCAAAGTGTCCACTCATTTCATTTAGATTTTCTTTGTTTCAACATTTCATAAGCTTCTTTTACATATACATAAAAATCTTCACTATGAGCGTCAGCATTGGTTTGGACTCCTTTTTGATGTCCTAATCGAACTATGATCATTTCATCTTCTGGAATTACAATCACAAACTGTCCTAAATGTCCTCTCATGTAAAACATTTTTTTACCTAAAAAAGTATTCATCCACCAGCCATAACCATATTCTGGTGAATTTTCAAATCGTGGTGAAATACTTTTTTTAACAAACGTACTGTCTAAAATAACATTGCCATTCCATCTACCATCATTTAAGTACAATTTACCAAATCTTGCAAAATCTCTGGCATTACTTGCAAAGCAACAAAAAGCTTTTTCAATTCCGTCTGGTTCATGATCTAATTGCCACAATGCTTCATTTTCTGCACCCATTGGTTGCCAAAAGTGTTCTGAAATATAATCCGATAAATATTTCCCAGTAGCTTTCTCTATACACATTCCTAATAACTGTGTGTCACCACTAGAATATTTAAAAAATTGTCCTGGTTTATTATTGAATTTTAAATCTAAAATAATATCCTTTAAATCATCATCAAAATATACACGTGTAACAATAGATAAAGGACTATAATATTTTTCGTCCCATTCCATTCCAGATGCCATTGAAGCTAAATCTCCAACTGTAACATCGTTGGCGAATTTCCCTTTAATCTCAGGGAAAAAATCCTTAACTTTTTGATCTAATCCGTTTATTTTACCTTGCATAATTGCCTTTCCTAAAGCAGAAGTAACAATACTTTTCGCCATTGAAAAAGAATTGGTTTTAGAATGTTCATCAAAGCCATCAAAATAACTTTCATGCCAAATACTATCATTTTTAATAATTAAATAAGCTATAGTTTGTAAGTTTTTGTGAGTAGACTGAAGGATTTTGGTAGGATTTACACTATTGTAATCATTGGATATTGACCAAGGTTGAGCTTCTCCTGTTTTTACTTCTCTATTTGGAAATTCTTTATAGTCTTCTAAAAAGGCAGTTGTATACCCTTTAAAATAAATTGTTCTAACCGCTCTAATTAAATAATCTACATTAAAAACATACATTAAAATTATTATACTTGTCAGAGTAATAATGAACCATTTCAAAAACTTCAGAAGGAATTTCATTTTAGAATTGTTTAGTACGAATTTAATGAAAATTCTTTTTCTGATTGAATTTTACAACCACTATTTTAAAATAAACTTTGCTGCTTAACAGGATTTTCGTGATCTAATAACCATTTTTTTCTCCACAAACCACCAGCATAACCTGTTAATGATCCGTCTGAACCTATAACTCTATGGCATGGAACTACAATCCAAAGTGGATTTTTACCGTTAGCATTGGCCACAGCTCTAATGGCTTTAGCATCACCTAAACGCAAGGAAAGCTGATGATAAGAAACCGTTTTACCAAAAGGAATTTTTTGTAATTCTTTCCAAACCTTGTTTTGAAATGCAGTACCTTTTAAATGTATTTTAAAATCAAAATAAGTTCTTTTACCTTCAAAATAGTCTTTTAATTGTTGTACTGCATCCCTTAGATTATTTGGTATATTGATACTTAATTCTATTTCAACATCAGTTATAGTTATTTTGGAAACTCCTTTAGCACAACCAACTATAACAATAGTACCTAATGCTGATCTGATAAACGCTTGCTCTTCTTCCATTTATTTAAAATAAAAAAAGCCACGCAAAACGTGGCTTTTAACTTGAATTAATTATATAAAAAAGTTGTTGTACTTTTATTATGATTTCACCTCAGTTGGTGTAGTTGTAGCTGTTTTGTCTTCAACTTTTCCTTTGATTACCAATGATTTTGGTGCAGTTGTATCGCTTGTAATTACTGTAATATTTTTTGTAAAATTTCCTACAGAAGCAGCATTATATGTTGCAGCTATAAAACCTTTTTCTCCTGGCTTAATAGGTGTTTTTGTATAATTTGCAGCAGTACATCCACATGAAGGCTTAACGCTAGAAATTAAAATTGTTTCGTTTGAACTATTTGTAAAAGTAAATTCATAAGTTGCTGGTTTTCCTTTCTCTAAATTTCCAAAGTCATAAACCTCTTTTTCAAATTTTAATCCTGTTGGAGCTGTTGATTTAGCTGGAGCATCTACAGTAAAAGTGGTTGGTTTAGATTCAACTTTTTGTGCAAAAGATAAAGCTGAAATTAAAACAGCAGCTAATGTTAATTTAAAAGATTTCATAAATATTATGTTTTAAAAATTTGTATATTGTTTTACCTTTACAAAACTAAAATTTTTAATAATAAACAATGTTAAGTACTTTTAAATGATTGTTAACGACTTGTTAATGGTGGTTTTTAGGCTTAATTTATTGCTAATATAGCAACTTATTATAATTGAACACGTATACTTTATGAAATTTTCACGCTTAAAAAGTGTTATATTTATTGGGTTTTTGGCAATTGTTGGTGTAATTATCATGCAATTGTTGTTATTAAACAACGTTTATAAGTTTGAGAAAAAAGAACTTGAAAATAAAATTTTCTTTGCTTTAAAAAATGTAGTGGAAAGGGTTTACTCTGGAAACAAAACCAATTTAACTTATACCAATCAAGTTGATAAAGTTACCGATGATTATTATTTGGTAAATATTGATGATGCACTTGAAAACAACATTTTAGAACATTATTTAAAAACAGAATTTAGAAAACTAAAAATAGATTTAGATTATGAATACGCAATTTATGATTGCAGTTCAGATAAAATGGTTTATGGAAATTATGTTTCTTCAACGGATAACAGTAATCCATCAAAATGTTTAGATTGCTTTACCAAAGATTCTAATCTGACCTATTATTTTGCCATTCGATTTCCTAAAATAAACGCTCATTATTATGGTAATTTACAACAATATTGGATTTTTACTATCGTTTTATTTTTGGTACTTATCATATATGTTTACTCCGTTTTTTTAATGTTACAACAAAAAAGATATACCGATTTACAAAAAGATTTTATTAATAATATGACGCACGAGTTTAAAACGCCTTTAGCATCTATTTTAATTGCTTCTAATTATGCCAACAAACAATCTGAAATCTTAGAAAATCCGAAGTTATCTAAATACATGCAAATTATCATTAATCAAAGTAATAAACTTAATGAACATATTGAAAAAATATTATACGTTGCCAAAACAGATAGTAAACAAATACTTTTAAATAAATCCACGCTAAAAGTTAATGATATCATTGCACTAGTAAGAGAAAATATAGAACTTAAATACCAAAAAAATATTACTTTGGACAATGCTATTAACGACAATCTAAAAATAAATGCTGATGAATTTCATTTGTACAATATCATTTATAATTTGTTTGATAACGCCATTAAATATGCTGAATCTGATATAAAAATTAAACTCAACACTACTAAAAATCCAAAAGACATTGTGCTCTCATTTTCTGATAATGGCAAAGGAATTCCTAACGAAGATTTACCTTTTGTTTTTGATAAATTTTATCGTGTAAAAAGAGAAGACAGCAAAGATATTGAAGGTTTTGGAATTGGTCTTTCCTATGTAAAACGCATTTGTGAATTGCATAAATGGAAAATTAATTTGAAAAATAATGATCTTAAAGGAATTACAGTAAACATAATAATCCCAAATGCAGACGTTCATGAACACTAAGAAAAAAATTTTATATGTTGAAGATGACGAAACTTTAGCTTTTTTAACAGCCGATAATCTTGAACAACATTTTGAAGTGGTTCATTGTGCTAATGGAAAAGAAGGTTTTGAATCTTTTTGCAATCAAACCTTTGATTTGTGTGTTTTAGATATCATGTTGCCAGATATGGATGGATTTGAAATTGCTTCAGAAATTCGAAAAAGAAACACCGAAATCCCTATTATTTTTCTGTCGGCAAAAACCATGAAAGAAGATCGAATTAAAGGATTGAAATTAGGTGCTGATGATTATTTAATAAAGCCTTATTCTATTGAAGAATTAATTCTGAAAATCGAAATCTTTTTAAACCGAAGTCAAAAAACTAGTGACAAAACCGTAAAAACTTACGCTTTTGGTTCATTTGAGTTTGAACCTGGAAATTATCAGTTAAAAAGCAAAGATAAAAACATAACTTTAACCGAAAGAGAATCGGCATTATTGCAATTGTTTATAGAAAATCCTAACACCGTTCTTAAACGAGAAAAAATTTTAACTGCTCTTTGGGGAACAGACGATTATTTTATGGGCAGAAGTTTAGATGTATTTATCTCAAGGCTAAGAAAAATAATAAAAGATGAAAATGCAGTACGAATTGAAAATATTCCCAGAGTTGGTTTTAAATTTGTTTTAGAATAATTCAATTTTAATAACTTAAAATGTAAGCCTCTAAAGCTTTTAATTCTTCGTCACTCATGTTTTTTGTGATGGCAAAATTAGTTTTCATAATTTCGTACTGACTTGGATCAACAATTGCTTCACCTTTACCTTTTAAAAAGGAAACCATATTTGCGTTATTTTCTTTATAAATTTTTGAAATAACAGTTAAACTTGGACCAATTACTTTTCTATTGGGTTGATGACATGAAGTACATGTTCCTTTTCCTTCAAAAATAGCTTTGCCTTCACTCAATAATGATTTTTCAATACTTTCTGGTGTTGCATTTCCTTTTGAAGTTTCAAAATTTTCTTTCTCTTTGTTTTCACCACAACTTAAAAAAGTTAATGTGCTTAATATAATAAGTGCTTTTTTCATTTTGCATTTAATTAATAGTACAAAATTACATTACAAATCAGTATAAAAAACTGATAAGAATCAGGTTATTCATACTTTAACACTTTTTTAATTCCAAAAAATAATAAACATATCTTAAAAGATGACTTTTATCAGTAAAAATCAGTAATTAATTTATACTTTTGTATTTTAATTCAATCTAAATAAGCGTGGAAATTAATTTAACACAACTTAAAAAAGGAGAAATTGCAACAATTTTAGAGGTAAATATTGACGTAATTCCGTTAAAGTTACTTGAAATGGGTTGCTTGCCTGGTAATAGTATTGAATTAATTCAAATTGCACCTCTTGGAGATCCATTATATTATTGTATTAATGATTCTCATGTAGCCATTCGATTGGAAACAGCACAAGAAATTAGCATCATAAAAGGGCAAAATTAATATGGCTCAAAAAAACATAAAAGTTGCTTTAATAGGAAATCCAAACGTTGGAAAAACATCTGTTTTTAATCAACTTACGGGTTTAAATCAACAAGTAGGAAACTATCCTGGAATTACCGTAGAAAAAAAACAAGGTTTTGCTAAATTGTCCAATGATGTTAGAGCTAAAATAATTGATTTACCAGGAACTTACAGTTTAAATGCAAGTTCAATTGATGAAAATGTAGTTATCGAATTACTTTTAAATAAGAAAGACGAAGATTTTCCAGATGTAGCTGTTGTAGTTTCAGATGTAGAAAATTTGAAACGAAATTTACTTCTTTTTACTCAAATTAAGGACTTAGAAATTCCGACCATTTTAGTCATCAATATGAGTGACCGAATGAAATTGAAAGGAATTGAATTAGATATTCCTTATTTGGAACAAGAATTAAAAACAAAAATTGCTTTAGTTAGTTCTAGAAAAAAAACTGGAATTGACATGTTAAAAAATTTATTACTTAACTACGAAGAAATTTCAGTTGAACCTTGCTTAAATGCGTCTTCTATTGATCCTGAATATTTTGATAAATTAAGAAAAACATTTCCCAATCAATTGTTATACAAACTTTGGTTGGTGATTACTCAAGATGTCAATTTCTTAAATTTAGAACGAAATGAAATTAAAAGTTCGTTCACAAAATCGCATTCCGATTTAAAACGTTTGCAGCAAAAAGAAACCATAAAAAGGTATCAATTTATAAACGACACTTTAAAAATTGGTCAAAAAGTAGATCAATCAAAAGCCACAGATATTCAAGCAAAATTAGACAGAGTTTTGACACACAAAGTTTTTGGCTATGTGATATTCTTCTTCATACTATTCGCTATTTTTCAATCTATTTTTGAATGGTCTACAATACCAATGGATTTTATTGATGAAACCTTTGCGAATTTAGCTAGTTATTCAAAAACACATTTGCCTGCTGGGGAATTTACCAATTTAATTAGTGAAGGAATTATTCCAGGAATTGGAGGAATTGTAATTTTTATACCACAAATTGCTTTCTTATTTTTATTCATTTCCGTTCTAGAAGAAAGTGGCTATATGAGCCGTGTTGTTTTTTTGATGGATAAAATCATGCGACGTTACGGTTTATCAGGAAAAAGCATTGTGCCACTAATTTCGGGAACAGCTTGTGCCATTCCTGCCATAATGAGTGCCAGAAATATTGAAAATTGGAAAGAACGTTTAATTACAATTTTAGTAACACCTTTTACAACTTGTTCCGCAAGGTTACCTGTATATGCGATTATAATTTCATTAATAATTCCTGAAGAAAAAGTTTTAGGTTTCCTTAGTTTACAAGGTTTAGCCTTAATGTTACTGTATTTAATTGGTTTCTTTATGGCTATTTTTTCTTCTTGGTTGTTAGATAAATTTTTAAAATTAAGTTGCAAAACCTATTTTGTGGTAGAAATGCCAAGCTATAAAATTCCGATGTTTAAAAATGTTGGAATCAATGTTTTAGAAAAAACAAAAGCCTTCGTTTTTGGAGCTGGAAAAATCATTTTAGCCTTATCAGTTATTCTTTGGTTTTTAGGTTCACATGGTCCAACAAAAGAATTTGATAATGCAGAAGAAATCATTACTAAAGAAGTAACAGTTAGTGATTCGGAGTTCACTTCATATGAAATTGAAACAAAAATTAACACTTATAAATTAGAACATTCTTACATTGGAATTATCGGAAAAGCAATTGAACCAGCCATTAAACCATTGGGTTATGATTGGAAAATAGGAATTGCTGTGGTGAGTTCGTTTGCTGCTCGTGAAGTTTTTGTAGGTACATTAGCAACCATTTACAGCGTTGGAGGAAGCGATGATGATATGGAAAAAACCATCAAAAACAGAATGCAAGCTGAAATAAATCCAATAACAGGTGAAAAAGTTTTTAATTTTGCTACCGGAATTTCTTTATTATTATTTTACGCATTTGCAATGCAATGTATTAGTACGTTAGCCATAGTGAAAAAAGAAACCAATTCTTGGAAATGGCCTGTTGTTCAACTAATAGTTATGAGTGGATTTGCTTATGTTGTGTCATTAATTGCTTATCAATTCTTAAAATAATGCAAGAAATATTAGTTTACATAGCCCTTTTTATAGCAGTAGGATTTTTACTTAAAAAATTCTTCTGGAAAAAATCTGCCAAAAAATCAAAATCTTGTGGTGATGATTGTGCTTGTCATTAGTAGCGATTACATGATAAACTTGATTTTTTTTCATCAGTATGAAGCTCATTTAAATTTGAACAAATGTTAAACTTTATTTGCTAATTATTGATTTTCAATAGCTTCCAAATTTTATTTATATTTTAACTATTTGTAATTTGTCTAAATAAAAACAAGGACATATCTTTACAATGTAGAATTAATCTAAATAAAAATGAAGTCTTTTTTAAAAATTATCCCATTTTTTTTATTCTTTGCTAGTTACAGTCAAGAAAATGATTTGGAATTGAATGATAGTATTAAAGTTTTAAATACAATAATTCTAACCGCAAAACAGCAAAGTCCTGAGCGTATGCCCGAAAAAAAGGACAATGTTTTATATTCTGGGAAAAAAAATGAAGTGCTAAAATTATCAAATATCAACGGGAATTTTACCACAAACAATGCAAGGGAAATTTTTTCAAGAGTTCCCGGAGTAACCGTATGGGAAAATGAAGGATCTGGAATTCAAATTAATGTTGGAGTTAGAGGTTTGAGTCCAAACAGAAGTTGGGAATTAAACACCAGACAAAATGGTTATGATATTTCTTCAGATGTTTTTGGATATCCTGAAGCTTACTACAATCCACCATTAGAAGCTGTTGAAACAATAGAATTAGTTCGTGGAGGTTCGTCATTACAATTTGGCCCACAATTTGGTGGAATGTTAAATTACGTTTTAAAACGTGAAACAAAGAAAAAGTTCTCTTTTGAGACACAAAATACAGTAGGAAGTTATGGACTTATGAGCTCTTATAATGCTATTGGTGGAAATTATAATAAATTCTCATATTACTTATACAATCATTCAAGAAGTGGTGACGGTTGGAGAGAAAATAGCAACTATTCTGTAAGAAATACCCATGCTTTTATAGAGTATCGTTTTACCGAAAAAACCAAAATTTCGGCAGAATATACTAATATGGACTATGAAATGCAACAAGCTGGTGGACTAACCGATGAACAATTTGCAGAAAATTCTAGACAATCGTTAAGAGAAAGAAATTGGTTTGGGACTCCTTGGAATGTATTTTCAGTAAATTTTGACACTAAATTTAGAAATAATTGGAGTTTTAACACCAAGTTATTTGGATTATTGGCAGAACGAAATAGTGTTGGTTTTACAGCAACTCCTAATAATGAAGATGCTATAAATCCTACCACAAATCAATACGAAAACAGAAGGGTCGATAGAGATAAATATGAAAATTATGGTTTAGAAACAAGAAGCATCTACCAATACAAGTTAGGAAAAACAGCTAATAATTTAGCTTTTGGAATTAGATATTATAAGGCAAATACTGTAAGACTTCAACAAGGAAAAGGAACTACTGGCTCTGATTTTGATTTAACCGTTTTTGAAGAATTTGCAAGAGCTTTAAATTTTACAACTCAAAACTTTGCTTTTTTTGCAGAAAATCAAGTAAAAGTAACGGATCATTTTAGTGTCACACCTGGTGTCCGTTTTGAACAAATAAATTCAACAGCAAAAGGTCAATTTGGAGTACAAAATTCATCTCCTGTTGTATTAGAAAATAGAGAACTATCCAGATCAAAACCGCTGTTTGGAATTGGTTTAGAGTATAAGTTCAGAGCAACAAATTTATATGCTAATGTAACGCAAGCCTATAGACCCGTATTGTTTTCTGACTTAACTCCTCCAGCGGTTACAGATATAATAGATCCAAATCTAAAAGACGCAGATGGTTTTAATGCTGATTTTGGTTACAGAGGAACATTTAAAAATATTTTAAATTTTGATGTAAGTTTATTTTATTTAAGCTACAATAATAGAATTGGTGGTGTTAGACAATTTATTAACAACGACCCAACACAAGGTACTTTTCTTTTCAGAACTAATTTAGGAGAAACAATTAACAAAGGAATTGAATCATTTATAAACTTAAATGCAACTGGTTTATTTGGCATCGATAAACCTTATGGAAACTTAGATATTTTTGCTACAATGAGTTTTATAGATTCTCGTTATACTGATTTTAAAACTTTCACTACTTCTGGTTCTGCACCAAACATTCAAGTTACAGAAAGTAATCTTGACGGAAATCGGGTGGAGAATGCGCCAAGGTATATTCATAATTTTGGAATTTCATGGAGTAATAATCATATTTCAACAACTTTACAATATAAAATGTCGGGTTTAATATTTACTGATGCAAATAATACAAGAACTCCTTCTGCAAATGGAACAACGGGTTTGCTTGAAGGTTATAACCTATTAGATTTTTCTTCTGAATATAAATTCTTAAAAAAATATAACATTCGTACCGGAATTAACAACATAACAAACGAAAATTATGCTACCAGAAGAGCTAGTGGCTATCCAGGACCAGGAATTTTGCCTGGAGAAGGACGAACATTTTATATTTCAATTGGAGTAAAAATTTAAAAACAAAAAGGTCTAAGAAATATACTCTTAGGCCTTTTTGTTTTTAAATATAGAAGTATACTTTACCCCAAAGCCACATCTAAAGTCATCATTACAATAAATCCACCTATAAAACCTAAAGTAGCAATATCGGTGTTATTGGCTTGTTGCGTTTCTGGAATTACTTCTTCCACAACTACAAATATCATAGCGCCCGCTGCAAAAGCTAAAGCATAAGGTAATAAAGGTGTAAAAAAGGTAACTGCAACGGCACCTAAAACCCCAGCAATAGGTTCAACCAATGCAGAAGATTGTCCATACATAAAACTTTTCCTTCTGCTCATTCCCATTCTTCTCAAAGGCATAGAAACTGCAATTCCTTCAGGGAAATTTTGAATTCCAATTCCGATGGCTAAAGTAACTGCTCCAGCAATAGAAGCTTCTGGAATTCCAGCAGCCACACCACCAAACAAAACACCAACCGCTAATCCTTCTGGGATATTATGTAATGTTATGGCTAAAACCAATAAAGTTGTTTTCTGCCAAGGGGATTTAATACCTTCAGTTTCTTTAAAATTAATGTGAACGTGAGGCAAAATTTTATCCAACCCAAAAATAAAAAGTGCTCCTAAGGCAAAACCAACCGCAGCTGGAATTACTTTTACAAATCCATCTCCTTCACTCATTTCTATAGATGGTGCCAATAAACTCCAGAAACTGGCAGCAACCATAACTCCACCCGTAAAACCAAGCATTCCATCAAAAAATGTTCGGTTCATTCCTTTAAAAAAGAACACAAATGAAGCTCCTAAAGCGGTTAAAAACCAAGTAAAAAGTGTAGCATAAAGAGCCGCTAAAATAGGATCTATGCTTTCGAAATAGGTTAATACATCTTGAAACATAATTAGTGTACGTATAAATTAGTAGCTATTTTATTCGAAATGGTAATCTTTTTGCCGTTGATTTCAACATGAAGAATATCGTCAAAAGTGTCTTTCTCAATAATCTTAAAAGTAGAACCTAAGGCAATTTTTTGTTTATCTAAATATTGTAAAAATTCTGTTGAAGAATCTTTAACTCCAACACATTTATAGGAAACATTGACTTTTGCATCTATTAATAGTTGTTTTTGAACTTTCTTAATTTCTCCATTTTCATTAGGAATAGGATCACCATGTGGATCAAACTCAGGAAAATCTAAAAAAGCATCTAGCTTATTGATTAATTTAGCTGATTGAATGTGTTCTAATTCTTCTGCTATTTCATGTACCTCATCCCATGAAAAATTTAATTTGTCTACCAAAAAAACTTCCCATAAACGATGTTTTCTAACAATCATTTTGGCAGTCAAAGTTCCTTTATCTGTTAAAGAAGCTCCTTGGTATTTTTTATACTTTACTAAATCTTTCTCGGATAATTTTTTCAACATATCTGTCACAGAAGAGGCTTTGGTTTCAAGCATTCCTGCAATAGCATTGGTATTTACTCCTTTCGGAGAAACAACAGATAAATGATAAATTACCTTTAAATAATTTTCTTCTGAAGTAGTCATTAACTATTATTTTAAGCAAATATATAAAATATTATTTTGCATTGGTAAATTATATTTTTAGTTTTGTCTAAAATTTATTTTAACTTTTAATGAAAATTATTTTTGTATTCATACTTTGTACCATATCGTTAAATGCTCAAACTAGTGTTAAAGGAATTGTTTCTTCTGAAAATGAAAGTTTACCTTATGCAACTGTTCAAATTGTAGAACTTAAAAAAGGTATTGCGGCAGATGAAAACGGCTATTACAGTTTTGAAAATATTCCTTTGGGAAATTATACTATTCAGTTTTCATATACTGGTTTTAAAACTAGTAGTAAAAAAATATCCCTTGAAAATCAAGCAGAATATACTTTAAACTGTACATTATCTGAATCAAACACTTTAGATGAAATTGTACTAACTGGAACATTAAAACCTGTTTCTAGATTAGAAACTCCAGTTCCTGTTGAAGTTTATACGGCTACCTTTTTTAAAAAAAATCCAACAGCAAATATCTTTGAAGCTTTACAAAATGTAAATGGTGTTCGTCCACAGTTAAATTGCAACATTTGCAACACTGGAGACATTCATATCAATGGTTTAGAAGGGCCATACACTATGGTTACTATAGATGGAATGCCTATTGTAAGTGGACTATCGACCGTTTATGGATTATCAGGAATTCCTAATTCTTTAATCGAAAGAGTAGAAATTGTAAAAGGACCAGCTTCTTCCTTATATGGCAGTGAAGCTGTTGGTGGCTTAATAAATATTATTACAAAAAAACCTGAAACAGCACCTTTATTTTATGCTGATATATTCAGTACTTCATGGTTAGAAACTAATATTGACATTGGTGCAAAATATAGAATAGGAAAAAAAACAAATTCCCTTTTAGGAATAAATTATTTCAATTACAACAACCCTATTGACAATAACCATGACAATTTCACAGATGTAACGCTTCAAGATAGAATTTCAGTTTTTAACAAATTTAGTATTGATAGGAAAAGCAGAAAAGAATTAAGTTTTGCTGGAAGACTTTTTTATGAAGACCGTTGGGGTGGAGAAATGCAATGGAATAAATCTTTTAGAGGAGGAACAGAAGTTTATGGCGAAAGCATTTATACCAACAGATACGAACTACTTGGTAAATATGAATTTCCTTTTACAGAAAACGTAACAACCACTTTTTCATACACCAACCACAACCAAAATTCAGTTTATGGTGATATGTTTTTTTTAGCCAAACAAGAAATAGCTTTTGCCCAAATGACTTGGGATAAAAAAATAAAAAATCATGATTTCCTGCTAGGAACAGCGTACAGATATCAATTTTACAACGACAATACAACCGCAACCCTTCAACCAGATAAAAGCAAAATAGTGAGCCTTTTTGTCCAAGATGAAATTTCGTTTAATGAAAAAAAAAGTCTATTACTTGGCTCAAGATACGATTACAATTCTATTCATGGTTCTATTTTTACACCTAGAATTGCTTATAAATACAAACCTACTTCAAATGATATTTTCAGAATCAATGCAGGAACTGGTTTCAGAATTGTGAATTTATTTACCGAAGAACACGCAGCGCTAACAGGCTCAAGAGATGTTATAATTACAGAAAATCTCAATCCAGAAAAATCATACAACATCAACATTAATTACTTAAGAAAATTTGAAATGGCAAATAGTGTGCATTCCGTTTTAGAATTCTCTAGCTGGTTCACCCATTTTGACAATCAAATTTTACCGGATTATGATACAAATCCCAATCAAATTATTTATGCAAATTTAAATGGCTATTCCAAAACCTATGGAATAACAGCAAACGCTGAGTTTATTTTTCCTTTCGGATTAAAAACCATGGCTGGAATTACAGCTTTAGAATCAAAAAACAAAAGAGATGGAATTGTTAGCTCACCTATTTTAACAGAAAAATTTAGCGCTACTTGGGGAATCACTTATGACTTTCCTAAATGGTATTTATCCATAGATTATACTGGAAATTTATACGGACCAATGCGATTACCCTTATTAGGCGATTTAGATCCAAGAAGAGAATATTCTCCTTTTTGGAGCATTCAAAACATACAATTTACTTATAAAAAGATAAACCGATTAGAGATTTATGGAGGAATAAAGAATCTATTAAATTGGACACCCAATAAAAACAACCCTTTTTTAATTGCAAGAGCAAACGATCCTTTCGATAAAGAAGTTGTTTTTGACACCAATGGAAACGCATTAGCTACACCAAATAATCCTTATGCTTTAACTTTTGATACTAGTTATGTGTTTGCTCCTAATCAAGGAATAAGAGGTTTTTTAGGATTGAGATTTAGAATAGATTGATATATTTCACGATCAAAATTCTCTATCTTTGACAAATGAAGCACTACAACTACATTTTTACAGGTTCAGGTTTATCAGCCTTAATGACAGTGTACGAAATGATTGTTAGCAACACAATGAAAGATAAATCTATTTTATTGCTTGATGTTGACGCTAAAAAATCAAATGATAGAACTTGGTGCTTTTGGGATGATTCCAATAGGTTTGAAGAAATAATTTCTAAAGAATGGGAAAACACTCTTTTTGCCAATGAAAATTTCAGAAAGCAATTAAACATTGAGCCTTATCACTATAAAATGATTCAAGGTTCAGATTTTTATGAGTTTATTTTTAAGAAAATTTCAAAAAACAAAAACATACATTTTTTACAAGATAAAGTAATTGATTTTTCAGATTTAGGCAATCATTGTTTGGTAAAAACAGAACAAAATAGTTTTACTTGCAACAAAGTTTTTAATTCCATCTTTAATCCAAATGTAATTACTTCCCAAAAAAAATATCCTTTATTGCAACAGCATTTTATTGGTTGGTTTATAAAAAGTAAAGAGCCTGTTTTTGATGAAAATTCAGCCACTTTTATGGATTTTTCAGTGAGGCAAAAAGGCAATACAAGGTTCATGTATGTATTACCAACATCTAAAGATGAAGCTTTATTGGAATATACTTTGTTTTCCAAAGATTTGCTTTCCAAAGAAGAGTATGAAACCGAAATTGTACTGTACATCAAAAATTTAGGCATAACCGAATACGAAATTGTAGAAAAAGAACAAGGTAATATTCCAATGACATGTTTTCTTTTTTGGAAAAATAATTCAAAAAACATCATCCATATCGGGTCAGCTGGTGGATGGACTAAAGCAAGTACCGGTTTTACATTTAAAAATGTTACGAAGAAATCTAAACAACTCGTTACCTTTTTAGCAACAAATTCAGATTTTACTAAATTTCATAAAAAAGATAAATTTTGGTTTTATGATTTACTTTTTATAGATGTTTTATATCAAAATAATGCTTTGGGTTCAAAACTATTTTCCAATTTATTCAAAAATGGAAATTCGGGTATAATTCTAAAATTTTTGGACGAAGAAACTGCATGGTTGGAAGATTTAAAAGTTATTCTAAAATGTCCAAAAATTCCATTTATTAAAGCTTTGATTGGTAGATTATTTTCTATGTAACCATAATAAAATTTTATAGTTTCTTTAAAATAATTCTTTAAAAATCATTGTATCTTTGCACTTGAATAAATAATCGGAAAATCTAAAATCAGAATATCCGAAAATCTAAATTAATAATTATGTATCCAGAAGAAATGGTTAAACCGATGCGTGCTGAATTAAACGACGCAGGTTTTCAAGATTTATATAGTGCAGACGAAGTGAAAAACGCCATTCAATCAGAAGGGACTACTTTAGTGGTAGTAAATTCAGTTTGTGGTTGTGCAGCAAGAAATGCTCGTCCAGGTGCTAAAATGAGTTTAGCAGGTGAAAAAAAACCTGCAAAATTAGTCACAGTATTTGCAGGTGTTGATAAAGAGGCTGTTGATGCAGCTAGAGAACAAATGTTCCCATTTCCACCATCTTCACCAAGTATGGCTTTATTCAAAAATGGCGAATTAGTGCACATGTTAGAACGTCATCACATTGAAGGTCGTCCAGCGGAATTAATTGCTGAAAACTTACAAGACGCTTACAACGAATATTGCTAATTGATAGGCTTTAAAAAATCAATCCCTATCTAAATTAATTAGTTAGGGATTTTTTATTTTTACGCAACTTTTTGAGGAAAATAGCATCTATGAAAATGGAAATATGAAATCACAATAAACAAATTAAACTGATATGAAATTTACCATAAAAATCATTTTACTGGCTTTTGTTCTTCAAAGTATGCAATGTGAAGAAGATAATATTAATTACAACAACATAACTCAGGAACAATTAAACATAAAAAAACAAGAAATTTTAAATTATATTTCTACATTTTCTTGTGCCGATGCTTCTTCTTGTAATTCCATAGCTTTTGGAGCAAAGCCTTGTGGTGGTCCAAGAGAGTATTTGGTTTATCCAAACACCGTGAATCAGACAACTTTAGAAACATTAGTAAATGAATACCATGAAATGGATTCTGCCTTTAACACACAAACTGGAGCAGTTTCGGATTGCATGGTTGTAGGGCCACCAAATACTGTTGGTTGTGACAATGGAGTTTGTACCATTTTAGATTAAATCACATCTGTTATGCAAGCATACTAAAACCGTCTAATTTGTGATGGTTTTTTTATTTATAATAGTACATTTGTGAAAATTATTTTTGTTTATGGAAAAATTACTTTCATATCCTTTATCGGTAATTTATTATACTCTATTCCTATTTTGGTTAGTCTTTTTTCATCCGATTCAATGGGTATGTTATAATGTATTTGGTTACAATGCACACAGAATTAGTGTTTATGTTTTAAACTGGTTTTTGGTTAGAAATACGCATCTTTTAGGAACTACTTATTCCTTTAATGGAAGGGAAAAACTACCTAAAAATGTACCTTTTATTATCGTAGCAAATCATCAAAGTTTATACGATATTCCTGCAATTATTTGGTTTATGAGAGCTTGGCATCCCAAATTTATAAGTAAAAAAGAATTGGGAAAAGGAATTCCGAGTGTATCCTATAATTTAAGAAATGGCGGTTCTGCTTTAATTGATAGAAAAGATCCTAAGCAAGCCTTAAGTGAAATTAAAAAATGTGGTGCATTTATCAATAAAAATAATTATTCTGTAGTGATTTTTCCAGAAGGAACCCGAAGCAAAACAGGAACTCCTAAACCTTTTTCCATCAACGGATTAAAAATGTTATATAAATTTGCTCCAGACGCTTACTTTGTTCCTATTACTATAAATAATTCATGGAAAATGACTAAATTTGGGCAATTTCCGTTAGGTTTAGGAAACAAACTTCATTTTCAGATTCATGATCCTTTAAAAATATCTGATTATCCTTTTGAAGAACTATTTGAAAAAACAGAAAAAACAATAGTTAACGCTATTAAAATATAAATTTATGTCTATTAAAAATGTTAGATTAGAAGTGATGCAATTTTTGGAAAAAAAGATTGATAGCTTTGTTGATGAATACTTAATTCCTGTTGAAAAAATTTGGCAACCTTCTGATTTATTACCCGATTCACAAAATGAAAATTTTTACGAAGAAGTTAGAGAATTACGAGAAATTGCAAAAGATTTGCCTTATGACTTTTGGGTAACCTTAGTTGGTGATACCATTACAGAAGAAGCTTTACCAACTTATGAATCTTGGTTGATGGAAGTTGAAGGCATTGACAATGAAGGTAGAAATGGCTGGAGCCAATGGATTCGCCAATGGACTGGTGAAGAAAATCGTCATGGTGATGTATTAAACAAATATTTATATCTTTCAGGAAGAGTAAATATGCGAGAAATTGAAATGACTACACAACATCTAATCAATGATGGTTTTGACATTGGAACTGGAACTGATCCTTATAAAAACTTTGTTTACACCAGTTTTCAGGAATTAGCCACTTATGTTTCTCATAATCGTGTAGCACAAATTGCTAAAAAATATGGAGACAAAAAATTGTCAAAAATGTGTAAGTTAATTGCTGGTGACGAAATGCGTCATCATCATGCTTATAGTGAATTTGTTACTCAAATTTTCAAAGTTGATCCAAGTGAAATGATGTTGGCTTTCCAACACATGATGAAGCATAAAATTACAATGCCAGCTCATTTTTTAAGAGAAAGTGGACAAAAAATCAGTTCAGCTTTTGAACAATTTTCAGATTCAGCTCAACGTATTGGCGTTTATACAGCAAACGATTATGTGGATATTATGCAAAAATTAATTGACAAATGGGAAATTGATAAAATCACTGGACTTACTGATGAAGCAGAAAAAGCAAGAGATTTTTTAATGAAATTACCTGCTCGTATGGCTAGAATTTCTGAAAGACTAGTTATTCCTCAAGAAAGTCACATTTTCAAATGGGTTCAACCGGCTTTGATAAAATAAAAATATTAAAATCAAATTGTAAAAATTCCAAATTCTAAATTCTGAAATAAATTTAGAATTTTGGGATTTTTTTTAAATTACACTAATGTCAATTATCGATAAAACCATCTTATTTGTAAAAGAACAACTTCAAAATGCAGAAGGTGGCCATGATTGGTTTCATATTGAACGAGTTTACAAAAATGCACTATTGATTGCTGAACATGAAACTTGTGATTTAGAAATCGTGAAGTTAAGTGCTTTACTACATGATATTGCTGATAGTAAATTTCATGATGGTGATGAAACAGTTGGTCCAAAAATAGCTCGTACATTTCTTGAAGAAGAGAATGTTAATGAAACAACTATTGCACATATTTTAAGAATTATTGAAAATATATCTTTCAAAGGTGGAAATTTTGACAAAAAATTCAGTTCTAAAGAATTAGATATTGTACAAGATGCGGATAGATTAGATGCGTTGGGTGCTATTGGAATTGCTCGTACATTTAATTACGGTGGTTTTAAAAACAGACCTATTTATGTTCCAAATATTGCTCCAAACCTCAACATGAGTAAAGAAGAATATAAAAATAGTGAAGCGCCAACTTTAAATCATTTTTACGAAAAACTATTGCTTTTGAAAGACAAAATGAACACCGATTCTGGTAAAAAAATAGCACAAGAAAGACATGTTTTTATGGAAAAATTCTTGTCGCAATTTTATGCTGAATGGGATGGAGATATTTAAGATTCAGTGTTCAGTTAGAAGTATTCAGCAACCGAACACTGATTTATTTTCAATTATTTGCCAGGAAAAACAGCTTTTCTCTTTTCTAAGAATGCTGTTGTTCCTTCTTTAAAATCTTCCGTTCCAAAACAAGCTCCAAAATTTTTGATTTCTGTTTCATATCCATTAACACCATCTTCGTAATTAGTGTTTACTGCCTCTATAGCTTTTGCAATGGCAACAGATGAATTTCTAGTAATTTTTGTGGCAATTCCTTTGGTGAATTCTAACAGCTCTACTTGCGGTACAACATGATTTACTAGACCGTAATTTTTTGCAGTTTCTGCATCAATCATAGCAGCTGACATAATCATTTCCATAGCTCTTCCTTTACCCACTAGTTGTGGCAAACGTTGTGTTCCACCATAACCCGGAATTACTCCTAAAGTAACTTCTGGTAATCCCATTTTTGCATTATCAGACGCTACTCTAAAATGACAAGCCATTGCTAATTCTAATCCACCTCCAAGTGCAAAACCGTTGACAGCTGCAATTACTGGTGTGGAAAGATTTTCAACAAAGTCAAACAATAATTCTTGACCTTTTGCTGCTAATAACCCACCATTTTCAACTGAAAAATTAGCAAACTCTGAAATATCTGCTCCAGCTACAAATGCTTTTTCTCCACTTCCTGTTACGATGATTACTTTAACTTCTTTATCTTCATTTAACGCTTTAAAACCATCATGTAATTCTTGAATTGTAGCCTTGTTTAAAGCATTTAATTTTTCTGGTCTATTGATGGTTACAACAGCAATATTGTCTTGTTTTTCTATTAAAATGTTTTCCATATTTTTTGTTTTTAAACGTTTGCTTAAGCCAAAGGTAATTGATATTATTGTGTTATTGGGAAAGAAACAAAGAATTCCGTTCCCACATTTTCTTCACTTTCAAAGGTAATAGTTCCGTTATAATTTTCAATGATGTTTTTAATAATTGCCAAACCTAATCCCATTCCGCTTGACTTTGTTGTGAATTTTGGTTCAAATATTCGAGCTTTATTTTCTTCTGAAATACCTTTTCCATTGTCTTTAACTTTTATTATTACGTTGTCATTTTTTTTATAAACAACAACATCTACTTGTTTGTTTTCTAATGATTCTGACATGGATTGAATGGCATTTTTTACTAAATTGGTAATTACTCTGATTAGTTGTGTTCGGTCTAAACGAGCTATTATTTGTTCTTCTGAACTTGAAAAATGGATATAATCTTCATTAAAAATATCTAATGAAAGTTCCACTATTTTGACCACATTTAGCGTTTCATTTTGTTGTGCTGGCATAGATGCGAAATTAGAAAAAGCACTCGCAACTGATGACATGGTGTCAATTTGTTGAATTAATGTTTTAGAATAATCGTTGAGTTTTTTCTTGATATCAGGGTCGTTTTCATTAAATCGCATTTGAAAACTTTGAACTGTTAATCGCATTGGTGTTAACGGATTTTTGATTTCGTGTGCGACTTGTTTTGCCATTTCACGCCATGCTTGTTCTCTTTCGCTTTGTGCTAATTTTGTAGCACTTTCTTCCAATTTATCAACCATGCTGTTGTAGGCTTGAACTAGTAAATTTATTTCTTGGCTGCCTTCTTCCAAAACAATTTTTTTATTGACTTGATTCAGATTTGTTTCTTCAATTTTATCGCTAATTAGTTTTAAAGATTTGGTAATGTAACTGGATAAAAAATAAGATAATATGATAGCAAATAGAAACATAAAAAAATAGACTTGTCCGAAACGTATCAAAAAATTTCTTAATTCACTTTCATAAAAATCAGTATCTTCTTCATAAGGTAAATTTAAAATAGCTAATGGTTTGAACTTATTATCTTTTATATAACTGTAAGATTTTCTGAGTTTTATAGTATCAATGGTTTGAAAATCAACATATCTTTTCTCCAAAGTTGATTGCAAAATTTTTAATGTTGTGGATTTTATTGTAGGTTTTTCTTTGTCTTGCTTAAAAGAGGCTTTTGAAGACAATAGCAACTTACCGTTTAAATCATAAAAATTAAGTTCCATACTATGAACATCTGAGATTTCATAGATTTTCTCTTTAAAGATTAGAGGAATATTTTTGGTTGTTAAAGGATAAGTGGTGTTTTGTAAAACATAATCAATATGTTCTTGAATGGCATTTTCCTTTCGTTCTAACCTGTCTTGATGGTATTCTTTTGCTTCTTTTTTAAATTGATAAATGGAAACTGCTGCAATTAAAAATGACGCAATTAGAGTTAAGAATATCATAGAAAGAAATATTCTTACTCGTAATGAAAGATGTTTTATGTTGAATATTCTGTCCATTTTTTTTAGCCCAGATAGCAATGGAAAGCTTTTTTGTGAAAAAATGTAGTTTTTATTAGTATAAAAAAGCGACCTAAGAAGCTCTTTTTATGCTATAGAAAAACACATTTTTTGCAAAAAACTTGCAATGTATAGCTGGATTAGCTTCTTATTATTTTTCTCTAATTCGTTTGTACAATCTAAAACCTAACATGATTAGGATTGAAAACGCAAATATGCCGATTACTCCAAAAACCCAATTAATGGCATCTTTTAAAATAATTAAAAATATAACTGCAAACAAAATAATTGTTGCTCCTTCATTCCAAATTCTAAAGAAATTAGACGTATGTTTAACTTCATTCTTTTGGAGTTGTATAAAAATTTGATGGCACTTTGCGTGATAAAGATACAACAACAAAACGAATGCCAATTTTACTTGAAAATAATGTGCATATAATAAACCGTGATTTTTATAAAGCATCCAAAACGCAAAAAGACTAGCTAAAACAGCACTTGGCCATGTAATAATGTACCAAAGTCTGTATTGCATTAATTGGTATTGTTTTATTAAAATATCTTGTTCGGGTTGTGGTTTTTGTTTGGCTTCGGCATGATACACAAACAAACGAACAATATAGAAAAGTCCGGCAAACCATGTGATTACAAATATTAAATGTAGTGCTTTTATGTAGTTATATTCCATTTTGAGCGAGAGTTAATTTGCGATTCATTTCTCTTTTTAAGAAGAATCCTGTTACTAAAGTGGATAAAACATCGGCAATGGGAAACGCTATCCAAACTCCAAAAATACCATAATAATTGGGTAAAATTAAAATTAATGGAATCAGGAAAAATCCTTGTTTAGTCAACGTTAATAAAAGTGCCGGAATTGCTTTTCCTGCTGCTTGAAAGTAAGCGGCTCCAATTAATTGAATGGCAATAATTGGTGAAGCGGCAAAAACCAATCGTAAGGCGTTTGGTGTTTCTTTTATAATATCAGCATCCGTTGAAAAAACAGCAACTATTGGTTCTGCAAAAATTAAAATGGCAATAAAAATCAAAGTTGCTAATCCTGCAGCCCATTTTATAGAAGTTGAAATGGTTTCGCTGACTCTAACATAATTTTTAGCACCATAATTGTAACCTGCAACTGGTAAAAAGCCTTGTGTAACTCCTAAAATTGGAAACAAAGCAAACATTAACATTCGACTAATAATGCCATAAACAGCTACGGAATGCTCTCCACCATATATAAATAAGGTATGATTTAAAATTATAGACAATAGGGCTACAACACCTTGACGAGCAAACGTTACAAAACCAAGTGAACTAATTTCAGAAACGATTTTAAAATCTAGGGTATAGTGTTTTAATTGTAATCTTAATTCGCTTTTGTAGATAAAAAACCATAATATAAATGCAAAACACATGAAATAGGAAATGGAAGTTGCCAATGCAGCACCAAACATTCCCCAATCTAAAAATTTAATAAAAACTACATCTAAAATAATATTACTAAACGCTGGAATTATCATGGCAATCATGGCAAATTTGGGTTTTCCTTCTGCTCTAATAACCGTGTTTCCCATCATGCATAAAGCTAAAAAAGGAACTCCAATTAAAACAGGAAGAAAAAACGCTTTGGCTGGTTTCATAATTTCACCATTAGCTCCAAAAAGTAGTAGAACTTCTTCTGAAAAAAAATAACCAACCACAACCGAAATCACAGCTAAATTGAGCGTCATCATGATTTGATTGCCAAACGTTTTTAAAGCTTTTTCTCGATCATCAGCTCCTAAAGCTCTTGAAATAATAGAACTTCCTCCTATTCCTAAGGCCATTCCTAAAGAGGAAATTAGAAATGTAATGGGTAATACAACCGAAACTGCTGCAATGGCCAATGAACCAATCCATTGCCCAACAAAAATGGTATCTATTAAGATATTGACAGACATAAATAAAATGCCAATCGATGCAGGAACTGATTGTTTTATCAGTAATTGTTTTATGCTTAAAGTATCTAGTTCGGTTGAAGAAACTGCCATTATACTTTTTGTTCTTCCGTTTGAAAAGCCCATTGGTCTACCCAACGACTTAATGTTTTTGCCCAATCATCATCATCATTTAAACAAGGAATGGCTAAAAACTCTTCTCCACCATGTTCTTTGAATTCGTGATTCGCTTCCATAGCAATTTCTTCCAAAGTTTCTAAACAGTCGGAAACGAAAGCTGGAGTTACAACGGCTAATTTTTTTATTCCATTTTCTGCCATTATATTCACTTCAACATCTGTGTAAGGAGTTAACCACTTATCACCTGCTAAACGCGATTGAAAAGTTTGACTGTATTTTCCTTCTTCAATTCCTAAAAATTCTACTACTTGCTTTGTGGTTTCATAACATTGATGACGGTAACAAAATTCGTGTGCTGGTGAAGGTGTGTTGCAACAACTTCCATCAATTTTACAGTGACTTTTGGTGATATCAGTTTTACGAATATGACGTTCTGGAATTCCGTGATAAGAGAATAATAAATGATCGTATTCAAATCCTTCTAAATGCTTTTTAATTGAATTTGATAAATCTCTGATGTAATCTTTTTGATTGTAAAATGCAGGAACAATGGTAAAACTCATGTGTGGAAATTTTTCCTTACGCAATTTTTCTGCCAAAACTAAAATAGTTTCTGTAGAAGCCATTGCATGTTGAGGATACAAAGGAAATAACAAAACTTCTGTGATTCCTTGATCGCTTAATTTTTGTAAACCACTTTCTATACTTGGGTTTCCATATCGCATAGCTAACTCAACAGGAACGCTAACTTGTTTTTGAATTTTGGCTTGTAATCTCTTGGATAAAACAATTAATGGCGAACCTTCATCCCACCAAATTTTAGCATACGCTTTGGCTGATTTTTTGGGTCTTGTTTGTAAAATAATGCCGCGAACCAATAAAGCTCTTAATAAAAATGGAACATCAATAACATATTTATCCATTAAAAATTCATCTAAATACGGCTTTACATCTTTTGGTGTTGGGCTTTCTGGTGAGCCAAGATTTACTAATAATACTCCTTTTTTCATTTTTTTTTAATTATATCTTTTTCAATTATTTGCTTTGTGTTAAAATTAAATAATGTTGCCTTTTGTACTGCTATACTTCATTATTTTTTCTCTATCTACGTATTAAATAAATCAATAGTTTAAACATTCATGTTTAAATTCATTAAATATTTTTTGGGAGTAGTTCCAAATTTCTTTTTAAAAGCTGCTATAAAATGACTTGAGGTACTGTAACCAATTTTCAATCCAACTTCATTAACATTATACGAACCGCTGTCTAATAAATGTCTCGAATATTCCATTTTATAATCAAACAAAAAACTATAAACACTATCGCCATAAATTTGTTTGAATCCTACTTTTAGTTTTTTTATGTTTAAACCTACTTGATCGGCCAATTCTTGTAATCCTGGTGGCTCGGCCATATTTGCTATTACAATTTCTTTAGCTTTTTTGATTTTTAAAACATTTTCTTCATCAATTAAAAATGGACAATGCTCTGCATTTGGATCTTCATTTCTGTTAAAATACAAACTTAATAATTCATATCCTTTTCCTCTTAAGTAAAGATTTTTGATGGAAGTGTTTTGGTTGTAATGAAATATTTGATTCAAGACAATTGCCATGGAAGGACTAATATCCTCTTCACCATAGTATTTTTTGTCCAAATTTTCATCACTTAAAAACGGAATATATTCTGCTTCATTTGAAAATAAAGTGTGAAATTTTTTAATCGATATTAAGGCAGAAATTATCCAAGATTTTGGAGCAACTTCTAAATGTAATGGTAATTCTTTTTGAGGATTATAAAGTAGAAGTGATTTTTCTTCTTTTAAATCTAGAGCATAATTTCCGTTATTAAAAATAAACTTTCCTTTGCCTTTTACATTAAAATGAAATTGAATTAAACCTGTTTTTACCTGCTTTTCAAAACGTTGTATTTCGTTAGTGTCATTTTGAAAACGCAATAAAATAAAATCGGGCTCAATTTTTATTTCTTCTTCCATGTTTGATTAAATTATTACTGCTTATTAAAAAATAACCTCATAACACAAAATTAAATTATTTTGACGATTTATTGTTCGTTTTCTTTTAAAATTATGGTTTGTTTATTCTTTTGCATAGTTAATAGATAATGAAGCACTTGGTTTTAGCAACCCATATTATGCCTAAATAAGTTTGAAATAGATTTGATTTTACTAAAAGATTCAATAAAAATTAAAAAAGATTTATAAAATAATATTTTTTTTAAATCCAATAAAGGGTAATAAAATAAAAGGGAATCACAATAAATCGAAAGTATATACTCAAATAATTCAATACAATTTAATAATAAAAACAATCTCAAAATCAAATTATTATGAAAATAGAATAAAAAAACAACAAATATAAAAGGTTCTTTAATGAAATTTCAGTCGGTTCATTAGTGATAAAAGAGTGATACAAAAATTATTTAAAATAAATCTAAATTGAATTTTTTTTTAATTCAACAAAACCAAACAGTAGTTACAGTCGTATATGGAGAAAAACAAAAAACATGAAAATAAACAAAACAATTAAACGAATTATTTATGCGGTGATTGGAATATTTGTTCTATTTATCGCAATTTTACTTTTTCATATCATTACTGCTAAGCCAGCACAATATGAAAATGCGAACCTGCAAGTTAGTCGAATCGACTTTAAATCTCCAATTGATTCTATCCAAGCTAAACAAATATACGCTGATTTAAGATCAATTGAAGGATTAACAACTGATTCTATTATTATTAAAAGAAATGTAGTGGTTTATTTCCACAATAACTCCATTACTAATTCTGAAAAAGTATACAACGAATTAATGGCTAAAAGACCTTATGAAGCCGAACGTTTTATACTTCCAGCTAATTTAGCAAATAAAGAAGTATGCCCTGTTGACCAAAATAGTTTTGGTTATAAATTATCTAAATCAATAAATCAATTTTTTAATTAACCTTTAAATTTTATTACCATGAGAAATTTTTCGAAAATTACACTTGCTGTAGTTATTATTACTTCATCTTTATTTACATCTTGTAATAATGATGACGATGCTGTTGCTGCTCCTGAGGCATCAATTTATGAGCGTTTAGGTGGAACAACAATGGTTCCAGATCCTGATAATGCTGGCCAAATGATTGAACAAGGGCGTTTATCTTTCCGTAAAGTTGTGAATTCAACTGTGGGATTAATTGTTGCTGATGTACAAAACAATGCTTCAGGAAATTTAGGAGCACATTTTGCACCTGTTTTAACAGAAGTTGGAGCTGGAAACACTACTAACTTAGCAATATTAGTAGACAATTTAACAGATTTCTTTTCATTCAACACAGGAGGAACTAATGCTGTTAACACTTATTCAGGTTTAAACATGGTTGCTGCACACAATCCTGCAACAAATCCTCGTATGGGAACAACTTCAACAAACAACGATTATACAAAATTTGTTGGATATGTTGGTGCTGCTGCAAATGCTAATGGTGTTGCTTCTAACACTGAATTATATACAGATATTGTTGCTGTATTAGAGTCATTAAGAGACCCAATTGTACAATAATTTATAATTGATTAGTTAATAAAACGCTGTCTAATAGGCAGCGTTTTTATTTAAATGCAAGAACAAATTATACTGTTAATTTTTACAGGAATAAAAGTTCACTAAAAAAAGAACCCTAAGCGATATTTTTTCGTATATAAATACAAGAAAAATAAATGTTGTTATTTAGAATTGTTCTATATAGTTTGATGAGGAATTCCTTGTTTTACAACGTTTCTTGCTCAATTTATTAAAAAACAACACTTTTTTTTCAAAATAATCTGATAGCGACACAAAAAGTCCTTTTAGCGTTACTTTTATAAATACTATATAGATAATTTTGTTAAATCTTTAAGAATAAGGATAACTATGGAAAATTTTAAAATGGCAAAACATACTTCTTTTTATGCATTAGGTATTAGTTACAAAAAAGCTGATGCAGAAATGAGAGGAAAATTTAGTTTAGATGCGAAAGCTAAATCTACATTATTAATTCAAGCCGAAGCCGAAGGTATTGAATCTTTAATTGTTACCTCAACATGTAATAGAACTGAAATATATGGTTTTGCTAATCATCCGTACGAACTTATAAAATTACTTTGCGAAAATAGCCAAGGAACTGTAGAAGAATTTCAAGAAATAGCTTACATATACAAAAATCAAGATGCAGTAAACCATATGTTTCGAGTTGGTACTGGTTTAGACAGTCAAATTCTTGGTGATTTTGAAATAATCAGTCAATTAAAAACTGCTTTTGTTGAAAGCAAATCTAACGGATTAGTTAACAGTTTTCTTGAGAGATTAATAAACTCAGTTATTCAAGCAAGTAAAAAAATAAAAACAGAAACAGAAATTTCATCAGGTGCTACATCTGTTTCATTTGCTTCGGTACAATACATCATCAAAAACGTTACAGACATCAAAAACAAAAATATTTTGTTATTTGGAACTGGTAAAATAGGTAGAAATACTTGCGAAAATCTAGTAAAACATACTAAGCACGAGCACATCACACTAATCAACAGAACTAAAGATAAAGCTGAAAAATTAGGTGAAAAATTAAACTTAATTGTTAAAGATTATACTGATTTGGAAGTTGAACTTAAAAAAGCTGATATCGTTGTGGTTGCTACTGGAGCACAAAACCCAACAATTGACAAAGCTCTTTTAAACTTAAACAAACCACTTTTAATATTAGATTTATCTATTCCTAAAAATGTAAACACAAATGTTCAAGAAATAGATGGTGTTTCATTAATACATTTAGATCATTTGTCTCAAATCACAGACGAAACTTTAGAAAAAAGAAAACAACATATCCCTCAAGCTGAGGCTATTATTGAAGAAATAAAAGAAGAATTTTTATCTTGGACAAAAAACAGAAAATTTGCTCCTACCATTATAGCGTTAAAAGAAAAATTAAATTCTATTAAAGAAGGTGAATTAAATTTCCAGAGAAAAAAATTAGAAAATTTTGACGAAGAACAAGCCGAATTAATAAGTAATAGAATTATACAAAAAATTACAAATCATTTTGTAAACCATTTAAAAGATGGAGATTCTTCAATGGATGAAGGAATAGAATGGATTGAAAAAGTATTTAAACTGGAAAACGAGAAAATATTTAATTAATTTTAAAGCGTTATAATTTCGAAAATAAAAAAAAGTGGTTAAAAAAATACGCATTGGAACACGTGACAGCGAATTAGCTCTTTGGCAAGCGCACACTGTTCAAAACAAACTTAACGAATTAGGTTACGAAACCGAAATTATCGCTGTAAAATCTACAGGAGATCTTATCCTTGATAAACCATTATACGAATTAGGCATCACGGGAATTTTTACCAAAACTTTAGATATCGCAATGCTTAAAGGTGAAGTTGATATTGCGGTGCATTCTATGAAAGATGTACCAACTGCATTGCCTATTGGTATTGTTCAGGCGGCTGTTTTAGAAAGAGCCAACACTTTAGACCTACTAGTTCACAAAGGAAACTTAGATTTTTTGAATTCTAAAGGAATTATTGCTTCAGGAAGTTTAAGAAGAAAAGCGCAATGGTTGCACAAATATCCTACACATCAAGTTGAAGATTTACGTGGAAATGTAAATACTCGTATGCAAAAATTAAAAGATAATAATTGGAATGGAGCTATTTTTGCCGCTGCAGGTTTAGAAAGAATTAACTTAAAACCTGATACTTTTATTAATTTAGATTGGATGGTTCCAGCTCCTGCTCAAGGCGCAATGCTTGTTGTTGCTATGGAAAAAGATACTTTTACCAGAGAAGCTTTAGCTAAATTAAACAATAATGAAGCAGAAATTTGCACCTATATTGAAAGACAATTCCTTCGCACTTTAGAAGGTGGTTGTACGGCTCCAATTGGTGCTTTAGCTATAAAAAACGATAATAAAATTGAATTTAAAGGTGTTTTATTTTCTTTAGATGGAAAAGAAAAGCATTTCATTGAAAAAAGTTGTAATTTTGAATCCTATTTAAACTTTGGTCAAGAATGTGCTAAAGAAATTCTAGAAAACGGAGGAAAACCATTGATGGAAAAACTTCGAACTGAATTAAAAGTGAAATAAAAGTAAACGTTTCTGTTTCGAAAGATCATGAAACAAGTTCAGAATTAAATGGAAAAAGAATCCTTACTCAATTACCTCTATCGATTTTTTGACATCATCGTTCTGTTATTTATCGTATTTGATTTTGGATATGATTTTGAAGAAAACTATAATTCTCCTCATGTAATTGGTTTAATTATTTTATCGTTTGCTTTATTAGGTTTTAATCTTTTTAAACTTATTAAATACAAATTTAAAAGTAATAAAAAAGTAGCTTTAGTAAACATCACCTTAATTAGTACGGTCTTATTCATTTCATTAATTGTTGCTATTCTTAATTTAGATTTTAGTTGTAATTATATTCTTCAAAGAGTTAAACCAATTCTTGAAGGTGGATTAATTTTATATTTTCTCATACGATTACTAGTTTTAGTTCGTCATATTTATGATATTTATTTTAATCCTGCTATTGTTTTTGTTGGTAGTTTCATGATTTTAGGCTTAAGTGGTGCTTTTTTATTGATGCTTCCAAGTGCAACTAATAACGGAATTTCTTTTACAAATGCCATTTTTACAGCCATTAGTGCTGTTTGTGTAACAGGTTTGGCTGTTGTAGATACCGCAAATGATTTTACTGCCGTTGGACAATCTATAATTTTAGTATTGATTCAATTGGGTGGAATTGGAATTTTAACTTTTACCTCATTTTTCGCCTTCTTTTTTAGAGGAAGCTCTTCCTTTAAAGAAGGATTAAATACGAAAGATTTTATTGCTCATGAAGGATTAAAAGATGTTTTTAGAGCAGCATTAAATGTGGTTATTTTTACCTTGTCTGTGGAATTTATTGGAGCTGTATTTATTTATTTTTCTATTCTAGATAATGCTTCGATAGATAATAAATTTTTCTTCTCATTATTTCATTCTATTTCTGCTTTTTGTAATGCTGGCTTTTCTATTTTTTCGTCAGGTTTATTTGAAGAAAGCATCCGATTTGATTATTTATTTCAATGGATAATTATGACATTAATTGTATTTGGTGGTTTAGGACATAATATTGTTTTCAATTTCTATCAATACATTAAAACATACGTTTTAGAGTTTTTTGACAAGAAAAGAATCCACAAACAAGTCTCAATTATTACTATAAATACTAAGTTAGTACTTTATACAACAGTACTTTTATTAGGTGTAGGATTTGTCTTTTTATACATTTCAGAATACAATAATACCTTACAAATACATGATACCGCTTTTGGAAAAATTACCAATGCAGCGTTTAATTCTGTAACTCCAAGAACAGCTGGATTTAATACGGTTGACTTTACTCAATTTACCGTTCCTTCACTGCTTTTTATTATTTTTTTAATGTGGATTGGTGCTTCTCCTGCATCAACGGGTGGTGGAATAAAAACAACTACTTTTGCATTAGCAACTCTAAATATTTTTGCTGTAGCAATGGGAAGAAGTAGAATTCAATTCTTAGGTAGAAGAGTTACAAGTGAATCAACCTCAAGAGCTTTTGCAATTTTATGCATTTCATTGATTGTAATTGGTATAGCCATTATGGCCTTGCTTATTTTTGAACCAAAAGACACTCCTTTATTGACTGTAGTTTTTGAGTGTTTTTCAGCATACAGTACCGTAGGTTTAAG
Organism: Flavobacterium sp.; assembly: GCF_965657075.1. Classification (GTDB taxonomy): domain Bacteria; phylum Bacteroidota; class Bacteroidia; order Flavobacteriales; family Flavobacteriaceae; genus Flavobacterium. The sequence goes on along the minus strand of NZ_CBFHMV010000001.1, from coordinate 172,261 downwards.
TTTAAACTTTACACCAACTTTAACTGAACCTAGCAAATATGTAATCATTGCAACTATGTTTATTGGTAGAATAGGAATGCTTAACTTAATGGTTGGAGTACTTAGAAGATTGAATCATCAATTTTATGAGTATCCAAAAGAAAATATTTTGATAAATTAATAGTATAAAAATGAAAGTAATCGTTTTTGGATTAGGAAATTTCGGAATGTCGTTAGCGTTATCGCTTACTGAAACGGGAAACGAAGTCATAGGAATAGATAAACAAATGGACAAAGTTAACTTAGTGAAAGATAAAATTTCTCACGTTATTTGTATGGATTCTACCAATGAGTTGGCTTATGATGCGGTTCCTTTAAAAGATGCTGATAAAGTTGTAGTTGCGATTGGAGAAAATGAAGGTGCAGCTATTATTACAACAGCTATCATCAAAAAGTTATCCGAAGTGAAAATTATTTCTCGTGCTCTATCTCCAATTCATGATACCGTTTTAGAGGCTATGGGAATTCACAGTATCATTCATCCTGAACAAGATTCTGCAGACCGACTTACCAAACAAATCAACTTTAAAACGACTTTAGAAAACTATCAATTGGATGATAATTATACTATTTCTGAAGTTAAATCTAAGCCTGAATTTGATGGTAAAACTTTAGCTGAGTTAAATGACATAGATAAATATCACTTGACATTAGTTACCATAATCAGAAAAAGAGAAAAAAGGAATTTAATTGGTAAAAAAACCATAATTAAAGAAAGTATTGGTCGTCCAACTCCAGATACAGTGTTACAAGAATGTGACATTTTAGTGGTTTATGGAAACAATAAAGACATATCATTTTATTGTGAAGATCAGGAAGAACAGGACATAAAACTATAAATTTTGACTACAATTCTATCCACAAAAAAATTAAGTAATTCGATGAGACAAAAACTTATCAAGGCTAATTTCAAAGTGATTGAAAAGAATTTTATCAAAACAAAAAAAATAGATTTTCAGATTGACGCATTTAATGAATTTGTGATTTTTACCAGTAAAAATGCTGTTAAAAGCGTTTTAAAAAGTGATTATTCGAACTCAACTAAGTTAAAAAAAATATTTTGTGTAGGACAAAAAACCAAAACATTTCTTGAGAAAAAAAACTTTATTGTTCAAGAATGCGTAAATTATGCTGAAGAATTAGGTTCTGAAATAGTAAAAAAATATCAAAATAGTTCGTTTACTTTTTTTTCAGGAAATATTAGAAAAAATACTTTGCCTAATTTATTAAACGAAAACAACATAAAATGGAATGAAGTTAGGGTTTATGAAACTTCATTAAAATCAAAAAAAATGAAAACCGAAATTGAAGGAATTCTTTTTTTTAGTCCATCAGCCGTTGAAAGTTATTTGACTAAAAATAAGTTAAAAAATCAAACTTGTTTTTGCATCGGAAATACAACCGCAAAAGCTCTTGAAAATAGAACAAAAAATATAAAAATTGCAGCACAACCAACCGTAGAAAATGCAATTGAAGAAGTAATAAAATATTATAAATAAGACCTGACAGGTTTCGGAAACCTGTCAGGTCTCAAAACAAAAAACATGTTAAAAAACGACTTATTCCTTAAAGCCTTAAACAACGAAACCGTTGAAAGACCACCAGTGTGGATGATGCGTCAAGCAGGAAGATATTTGCCAGAATTTATGGCCATCAAAGAAAAATATGATTTTTTTACAAGATGTAAAACTCCAGAATTAGCTTCTGAAATTACAGTACAACCGATAAGAATTATCAAACCTGATGCTGCTATTTTGTTTTCAGACATATTAGTAATTCCTCAAGCTATGGGAATTGATGTAGAATTAGAAGACGGAATCGGACCTGTTTTGCCAAATCCAATTCGCAAAGCTTCTGATGTAGACAACGTTTTTATTCCAGATATCAATGAAACGTTAGGTTATGTAATGGATGCCATTGACATGACTCGTGAAAAATTAAACAATGAAGTTCCTTTAATTGGTTTTGCGGGTTCCCCTTGGACAATCTTTTGTTATGCAGTTGAAGGAAAAGGTTCAAAAAGTTTTGATAAAGCCAAAGGGTTTTGTTTTACAAATCCGGTGGCAGCTCATTTATTGTTACAAAAAATCACAGATACAACCATTTTATACTTGAAAGAAAAAGTAAAACATGGTGTAAATGCGGTTCAAGTATTTGATTCTTGGGGTGGAATGCTTTCTCCAGCAGATTATCAAGAGTTTTCATGGAATTATATGAACCAAATCGTAGAAGCTTTAGCACCAGAAACGAAAGTTATAGTTTTTGGAAAAGGTTGTTGGTTTGCATTAGACGAAATGGCAAAATCAAAAGCATCAGCAATTGGTGTAGATTGGACTATTACAGCAAGAAATGCAAGATATTTAACTGGTGGAAAGAAAACCTTACAAGGTAATTTTGATCCTTCTAGATTGTTATCTCCAATTCCAGTTATCAAGAAAATGGTTCACGAAATGATTGATGAATTTGGAAAAGATAATTACATAGTAAATCTTGGTCACGGAATTTTACCAAATATTCCGGTAGATCATGCTAAAGCTTTTGTTGATGCTGTGAAGGAGTACAAAAAGTAATCAGTGTTCAGTAATTAGTTGGCAGTTAATGAAGTTAAAAATTCAAAATAGAATTAATATAATCCCTATTACGCTTTATTTTATTTGGTGTATGTATGTTTTATATTTTTATTTATTTAGAATTAAATATGTAACTCATTTAAGTCCAATGAAAGATTATTTGGTTAATTTTTTGCCTTTTTTTACTTTATTTTTTATTGTATTAACTTTGATAATTCTCTTAATATTAAATCAAATAAAAAAGAAAAAATTATTTAGTGATTTCATATACATTTTTATAGTTTCAACTATTTTGATTGCTATTTGGGTTGATAATTTAAAAATATAAGATTTTAGAAAAAAATGATAAAAACTGATCCATTTCATATAATCACTTTACAACCAGAAGATGCAAAAAGTCTATCTGAAATGATGGTTTTAAATTATGATAATTTTAAACGATATTTTCCAATTACATTATCAAAAAATCTATCTATAAATGATAGTCTAAAATATATTGAAGAAAAGATAAAAGAAAATGAATCAAAATCAGAATTTACTTTTGGAATTAAAGATGTTTCTAATGGAAACATTGTTGGTTTGATTATCATTAAAGAAATAAATTGGGAAACCAAACAAGGTGAATATGCTTATTGTACAAGTTCAAAATACGAAAACAAAGGTTGGATGTCAAAAGCAATTGCACTAACTACTAAATATGGTTTTGAAACTTTAGGTTTTGAAAAATTCCAAATTATTGCACACAAAACAAATGTTGGAAGTTGTAAAGTTGCTGAAAAATGTGGTTTTGAATGGAAAAAAACACTTTTAAACGAATACACACCACCCAATGAAGCTCCATTAAATATGGAATTATATGAATTAGAATATGAAAGATAAATTTTACGCATACATACAAAACTTACAAGACCAAATCTGCAAAGGTTTGGAAACTCTTGATGGAAAAGCTTATTTCAAAGAAGATCTTTGGAGCAGACCAGAAGGTGGTGGTGGAAGAACACGCGTTATCGAAAACGGAACTGTTTTTGAAAAAGGGGGTGTAAATATTTCTGCTGTTCATGGAAAGTTACCTGATTCTATGCAAAAGCTTTTCAACGTTGGAGAAGCTGATTTTTTTGCTTGTGGTTTGAGTTTAGTAATTCATCCAAAAAGTCCAATGGTGCCAACAGTTCATGCGAATTGGAGATACTTTGAAATGTATGGTGATGACGGAAATGTTATCAACAGTTGGTTTGGTGGTGGACAAGATTTGACACCTTACTATTTATTTGAAGAAGATGCTACTCATTTTCATCAAACATGTAAAACAGCTTGTGACAAACATAATCCTGATTTTTATCCAAAATATAAAAAACAATGTGACGCTTATTTTTGGAATGCTCATAGAAATGAAGCTCGTGGAATTGGAGGATTATTCTTCGATTACTGCAAAGAAACAGAAGAAATGAAAATGGAAGATTGGTTTAACTTTGTGACTGAAGTTGGAAATAGTTTTCTAACCGCTTATTTACCAATTGTTGAAAAACGCAAAGATTTATCTTATACAGATGTTCAAAAAAATTGGCAAGAAATTCGTCGTGGTCGTTATGTAGAATTCAACTTGGTTCATGATAAAGGAACTTTATTTGGATTAAAAACTAACGGTCGAATTGAAAGTATTTTGATGAGTTTGCCACCCCATGTCCAATGGGTTTATGACCATCATCCTGAAAAAGGAAGCGAAGAAGAAAAATTAATTAAAGTATTAGAAAATCCAGTTGATTGGGTTTAATTCCAAATGACTGCTTTTTTGGTAGTTTTTTCAAAAGCTTTTGATAAGTGTAACATTCTGGCTTTTATTAAAATTTTTCTTCCTTCAATATTTCGGGTATAAACTACTTTTGAAGAGCTAACATGTTTTTCCCAATTTCTTAAAAAAACAGTACATCGTTCTTTTTTATCACCAAATAACTGAGGAACAGAATAATAATTCTGAATTTCAAAATTTTTCCTTAGCCAATTGGTTTTAATTATTAAATATCGAGGATTCTTAATAGGTTCAATTATCTCTTGTAATGCATTAATAAACATGGCACTTTCCATTTCAGATGTGCCTTGTATGGAACAAACTACTTCTCCTTTTTGTTGAATTTGAGTTGTTAATTTTATTTTAGATTTATCGGTGTAAATCACATTTAGTTCAATCATGCTATCCAATAATGTTTGACCTATTTTCTCTAAATCTTTATGCAAAAGTCCAAATTGAATATAGTTTTTTATAGCAATGTAGGATTTATATCCAAAAGTTAAACCTAAAGCACTTAATAAAGAATAAACAAATGTAAGAACTCCTTTTGATAATAAAACATGAAGGTTTTTAATTAGAAATTGTGGTAAAAAAAAGGAAAGCGCTACTGATATTTCTAAAAAACTATAACTCACAACATCTTTAAAAGCAGACTTTTTTTCAAAAATATAAGGTTCTTTACCTCCATAGTATTGTTTAATCTCTCTTGAAATTCCTGTTCCTTTTTGTATGGAATTTTCCCAAATCTGTTTTAAAATAGTCCTATTTTTTGCCTGTTCAAGCGTTTGCTCATTGAGCGCTTCTACTGAAATATTTTCAAAATTAGAAGGCAAATTCAATCGATCAATACCACTTTCTATATAAGGTATTTCTGTATTTGAAATTCCTACGAAAGCATCAAATCTTCTTTTTAAAGTTTCAATATCTTTTCCTCCATTGTTATCTGTTGGGTCTAAACATACTAAATGCCAAATATTACCTGTTTTATCTAAATTACTTTTTTGGGTTCGAATGGCTCTTCCTCGCATTTGATTAGAAGACACGAATGAACCTACAAACGAAGCTAAAATTAAAGTATTTATTGATGGAGCGTCCCAACCTTCTCCTAAAAGGGATTTTGTGCCTATTAGAATCTTAATGTTGCCTTTTTCAAATAATTTTGTAATAGTATTTACTAGATGATTTGCTAATGTTTTTGGATGAACTTCTACAAATTCTGGATCTGATTCTAAAGGTAAAAAACTGTAGTTTTCAATATTTTCAAATTGTTCAAAAGCTGCAATTGTTGAAGCATGTATAATGACCAATGTTCCTGTTAAAACAGCGATTTCTTTTTTGGGAATTCCCGCTAAGCGTAAATTATGAAATATTGGAATTACTCCTAATCTATCAATTGTTTTTATAGCTTCATCGTTCGTGTTCTTAAATTCTTTTTTAATGTAATCTGTTAAAACTACTGCTCTCAAATCATTTTGCAAAGCACTAAATTCACTTGTTACTATTTCTATAATACTTTGTAATTTACTAGGACTATTAGCTAATGATTTATACAAATAATCTCCACCAATTAAGTCTACTTTTTTGTTTTCAAAAATATTTAATCGTCTTAATTTGGATTCTATTTCATTTAAATACTCTTCATCATCAGTCAAAGTTAATCTATCTGAAACCAATAAATTTTGGAACAAAACTTCTGCCCAATTGTTGTTAAAAGCCGGAAATTCTATTTTGTCTTTTTCCTCAAACCCTAAAATAATTAATTTGTCTTTTGGAATTTCTTGTTGGATAGTGTTTAAAAATATTAATAACGCTGAAAAATATTCCGGATTATTATAAATTTCATTTAAATAAGTCTCTGTTTGAGTTAAAAATCTATGGGAATTAATATAAGAAATGAAAGTTGAATTATGACGCAATTCTTCAATGAAATTCGATATTTTCATTCGATATTCAAAAATGAAATTAATTTCTAAATCCTTTGGTTCAGAAAAGAAAACATAATCTTGATGTGGACACAAATCTCCTTCTTTTATTAATTCAGGAATAGCAATTTCATCGTCAATTTCTCCACATAATTTAAAATATTTTGATACTTCTAAAGCATCACTATCATAAGGTGGTGTTGCAGTTAAAGCTACAATGGTTATATTATTATCTAATTTTAATTGAAATAAACATTTCCACCATTCGTTTTTTAAATGATGTGCTTCATCCAAAACAATAACTTCGATTTTTTCTTTTTCAAAGAATTTATAATATTCTTCCAAAGTTTCAAATTTCTTGTAAAATGAATGAAGTGATTGATAGGTAGAAAACGTTACTGCTTTTGGTCTGCTTAAATCAAAAGAAAAGTCCTCAAAAAGCTCGTCTTTCATAAAAAAACTTTGCAACCTACTTTCCCATTGATTTCTAACGGTTAAAGTTGGTGCTAATACTAAAGTGTTCTTTCCAACCTGCCTCATTATTTCAATTCCAAGAATGGTTTTTCCTGATCCAGGAGGCGCAACAACATGTAAGTGATTGTCATCAATGTGTTTGTGAATGTTATTTATGAATTTTTCTTGATAATTTCTCCAAGGAAAAATAAATTTAAGCTTTTTAAAAGGCATAGAAAGAATTAGTATTTTTATCTTTGTATCAAATATAGAAAAATTATGTTTCCATTACACAGAGGTAGAAGATTAAGAGTAAACGAATCGATTAGAAGTTTAGTTCGTGAGACGAGTTTAAGTCCAGCTGACTTTATGTTTCCCATGTTTATTGCAGAAGGAGAAAATGTAAAAGTTGAAATTCCTTCAATGCCTGGTATTTTTCGTCGTTCTATAGATTTAACTGTTGCTGAAGTTAAAGAATTATTTGATTTAGGAATACGAGCTGTAAACATTTATGTAAAAGTAAACGACTCGTTAAAAGACAACACTGGAAAAGAAGCTTGGAATGACAACGGATTAATGCAAACTGCTATCAAAGCCATCAAAAAAGCTTGTCCAGAAATGATTGTAATGCCAGATGTTGCACTTGATCCATATTCAATTTATGGTCATGATGGAATTATTGAAAATGGCGATGTAGCTAATGATGCAACCAATGATGCTTTGGTGAAAATGGCGGTTTCTCATGCCAAAGCTGGAGCCGATTTTGTGGCACCAAGCGATATGATGGATGGAAGAGTTTTGCGTTTACGTCAAGGTTTAGATGCTGCAGGATTTCATAATGTTGGGATTATGAGTTATTCGGCTAAATATGCATCTGCTTTTTATGGGCCTTTTCGCGATGCTTTAGATTCAGCTCCAAAAGATGCTGAAGTTGAAGTACCGAAAGACAAAAAAACCTATCAAATGGATTATGCCAATCGTATTGAAGCTATAAAAGAAGCGGTTTGGGATGCTGAAGAAGGAGCTGATATGGTCATGGTAAAACCAGGAATTGCTTATTTAGATATTGTTCGAGAAGTAAAAAATGCTGTGAATATTCCGGTAACTGTTTTTCATGTTTCAGGTGAATATGCAATGGTTAAAGCTGCTGCCGAAAGAGGTTGGTTGGACCACGACAAAACCATGATGGAACAATTAATGTGTATCAAGAGAGCTGGTGCTAGTTTAATTTCAACTTATTTTGCTAAAGAAGCTGCTATACTATTAAATAAAAAATAATGAAAAAAATAGTTCTATTATTTACATTGGTTTATTCCTCTTTTGGATTTGCTCAAAATGATTTAATTAAAGCTTTTCTTGAAAAATGGGAAAACTCCAAAACCTATTTAATTGAAATTGCAAAAGCAATGCCTGAAGATAATTATAGCTTTAAACCAACTGAAAGAGAGATGTCTTTTGGAGAACAATTATTGCACATTAAAGGAAATATGGATTGGTTGAGTACTTCTTATTTTACTGATGAAGAATTTGAAAAAAAGAAGGATGAAATCACTTATTCTAAAGAAGAAATTATTGCCATGTTGTCTAATTCGTTTGACGTTGTTTCCGAAATAATAAAAAACACAAAGTCAGATGCTTTAAATGAAAAAGTAGATTTTTTTGCTGGTGAAAAAACGAAATTGCAAATTTTAAATTTACTTCAAGATCATGTAACACATCATCGTGGTCAACTAATTGTATATTTAAACCTGAATGAAATTGTACCACCAAAATATGTAGGTTGGTAATTTATTGATTGTTTAGCCAAATAATATCTTCCAAAAGTTGTGAAACATTTTTTACGCCATCTTCGGTAGGTTGATCTAAATTTGTACCGTCATAAAAACCTCTTATTCTTCCTTTTTTATCAATTAAAATAAAGTTTTCTGTATGAACCATATCGTATAATTCTTCTGGTTTTCCTGTTTCTACAGCTAAATAAGATTTTCTTGCTATATAATAAATATCCTTTTTATTGCCCGTTACTAAATTCCATTTAGAATCAATTACACCTTTTTTTATAGCATACTCTTTTAAAACAGGAACGCTATCAATATCTGGTGTTACTGAATGAGACAACAATTTTACATGGGGTAAATCTTTAATTTTTTCTTGTAACCAAACCATATTATCAGTCATTATTGGACAAATTGTAGGGCATGTTGTAAAGAAAAAATCAGCAACATAAATAGTGTTTTTATAATCTTCTTGAGTTATTTTTTTTCCATTTTGATTGGTAAAGGTAAAATCAGCTATTTTATGATTATTTATTATATGTTGAATTGTAGTGTCAACTAATTGAGGATTAACATCCGAAGGTGAAAAAATGGGTAAGTTTTTTTTGGGTTTAGTTAAAGTGTAAATAGCTATGAAAATAACCACTAGTAATACACCCATAAACACAAAAAACTTTTTATTTCTAACTTTCATACTCTATTTTTTACAAAATTACTATAAATCAAAGTATATCAATTGTTAAAGTTTAAGATATTTTTAAATCATTCTTTATATTTGTTAAAAAATGAAATATGAAAACGAAAGTATTATTTTTTCTATTCCTAATCACCTCTATTTCATTCGGACAGTTTAATTCTTCTGCTCCTTGGATGTTAGATGTTAACGAAGAAAAAAAAGGAAATTTATCTATTGATGAAATCAAATCTAGTTTTGATGCCTATTGGTTAAGTCATGATAAAAATGTTAAAGGTTCAGGATATAAACCTTTTATGCGTTGGGAATATCATTGGAGAAATAAAACCAATTCTCAAGGAATGCTTTTAACTACTGAAGAAATGTGGGAAGCCTGGGGGCAAAAAAATCAAGCAAAACTTCAACGATCTGCTTCGTCAGTTTTAGTCCCAAATAGTAATTGGCTGCCTGTTGGTCCTTCTACACATACAAATACTGGTTCTTGGTCTTCTGGTCAAGGTCGAGTTAATATAGTTTATGTTGATCCCTCTAATTCAAATACTTTGTACATTGGTGCTCCAGCAGGTGGAATATGGAAATCAGCTGATAATGGTTCAAATTGGTTGCCTCTTTCTGACTATTTACCACAAATTGGAGTCTCAGGAATTGTGGTAGATTATGCAAATTCAAACGTAATTTACATAGCTACTGGAGATAAAGATGCTTCTGATACATATTCAATCGGTGTATTAAAGTCAAGTGATGGAGGAATTACTTGGAACACCACTGGTTTGACTTTTACAAATACTTCCTCGAGAGCCGGTGATATCATTATGGATCCTACAAATAATCAAACATTGTTTTGTGCGACAAGTGAAGGTTTATATAGAACAATAAATGGGGGAACCACTTGGAATATTGTTCAAGCAGGAAATTTTGCACAAGGTTCATTGAGATTTAAACCAGGAAATCCAAATACAATTTATGCTGTTTCTAATAATTCTTTTTTTGTTTCTACAAATTCTGGTGCTAATTTTTCTAACATTACAACAGGTTTGCCTTTAAATTCTGGAAGAATGATTTTAGATGTTACTGCTGCAAACCAAAATGTTGTTTACCTACTAAGCGCAAATACAGACTATTCTTTTCAGGGTTTGTATAAATCAACAGATAGTGGAAATACATGGGTAAAGACTTTAAATACAACAAATATTTTTGAATCAAATCAAGCTTGGTTTGACTTGGCTTTGGCTGTTTCAAATACCAATGAAAATGAAGTTTATACGGGTTGTTTAAATGTTTGGAAATCAACAAACAGCGGTACCTCTTTTGTTAAATTAAATAATTGGAGTGACCCAAACTCACCTGCATATACTCATGCCGATATACATTATCTAGGATTTCATGGAAACAAATTGTTTTGTGGAAGCGATGGTGGCATATATGTTTCTACAAATAATGGAATCGTTTTTACAGATTTAACTGCCACTGCACAAATAAGTCAATTTTACAAAATTGCAGTTTCAAAACAATCCTCTTCAAATATGGTAGGAGGTTTACAAGACAATGGTGGTCATGCTTTTAGTAACAATGCTTGGAAAAACTATTATGGAGCAGATGGAATGGATACAGCAATTAGTCCAATAAATCCAAATTTATACTACGGATTCATTCAAAATGGTGGCGGTTTGTATATCAGTAATAATGCCGGTAATTCCTTAACATCATCAGTTAATGCTCCTGCCGGAATTTCAGGAAATTGGGTAACCCCTTTGGTTTCTAACTCTCTTGGAGAAATTTATGCAGGCTACGATGGACTTTACAAACTAACAGGTTCGTCTTGGGAGCAACAAAATATAACTTCTGTAGGAAGTGGAAATTTAGAATTGATAAAAATTGATCCATTGAATGATAATGTAATATACGTTGCAAATGAAAATGTTTTATATAAAAGTATTGATAAGGGAATTACTTTTTCAGCACTATATTTTAATAATAATAACATTACATCAATTGCTATAAATTCAAACAATACTAGTATTATTTATTTAACTACTCAGGGCAATAATGGTCAAGCACTCAAATCAATCAATGGAGGTGATACATTTACAAATATTTCAACTGGACTACCAAATATTGGAAAAAATGTAATTGTACACCAAGGAAATAATACAAATAATCCTCTTTTTTTAGGCACAAGTTTAGGAGTTTATTATTTAGATGATTTAACAACTAGTTGGGAGCCTTTTGACACTAATTTACCAAATGTTTCTGTAACAGATTTGGAAATTAATATAGAAGATTCAAAATTAATTGCTGCTACTTATGGAAGAGGGATTTGGCAGACAGATATTCCAACCCTAACTCCTTCTGATGATGTAAAACTTTCAGAAATTCAAAATCCAACTTTCAATATTAATTGCAACACCAATTTGTCTCCAATAATTAAAGTAAAAAATAACGGATTAAATAGTATTTCTACAGTAAATGTAACTTACTCTATAGATGGTGGAACAACAAATAATTTCACTTGGAACGGAACAATTAATCCTAACCAATTTGAAACTATTACATTACCAACTCAAAACCTGTTGAAAGGAAACCATACCATAAATGTATCGACAACAATTCCAAATGATGCCTTCCAAAACAATAATTCACTAACTACTTTTTTTAATTTAAACGACAATGGAACAATTGGTCAAGTTAATGGATTTTCTTCTTCCGCAGATAAGTTGTTATCATACAATGAAAATAATCAAGGTTCACAATGGGTAAGAGGAGCTAGATCAATAGGTATGTTAGCAACAGGTTCAAATGTAGTATATGCAACTAACCTTACTGGAAATTATCCAGACAATGTAAAATCATATCTTGTGTCACAATGTTATGATTTGAGTAATGTTTCAAATCCACAAATTAGTTTTAAGTTTCAGTATGATTTAGAGCTGAATTGGGATTTAATTTATGTAGAATATTCTACAAATTTTGGAGCAACTTGGTCTGTTTTAGGAGAATCTGGTCCAAATTGGTACAATAGTGATAGAACTCCACAAACTACTGGAAGTGATTGCTTTAACTGTGTTGGAGCTCAATGGACAGGAACAAATACAGCTTTCAACACCTATAGTTATCCTCTAACAAGCTTAATAGGTAATTCAAATGTTATTTTTAGATTTGTTTTTCATACTGATCAAAGTGTTACTAATTTAGGCGCAAACGTTGATGATTTTGTTGTTTCTGGAATATTAAGTAACGAAAATTTTGAATTAAATAATATAACTATTTATCCAAATCCAACTAAAGGAATATTTACTCTTTTCCTTGGAGATATTAAACCTACTTCAATTGTTATTTATGACATGACTGGTAAAATAATTAGTGAAAATAAAAATATTGTAACCACTAATTACGAAACTTCATTAGATATTTCGAACGCATCATCTGGAATTTATTTTGTAAAAATTGAAACTGATAATCAATCCATTGTAAAAAGAATAATTAAACAATAAATATGAAAATAAACTTAGTTAAAAGCAGTTTAAGTGTTTTGGTAGTTACAGGAATTTTATATTCTTGTTCTTCCGCAAAAGCTACCTCAGAAAAACTAAAACCTGTCGGAATAGATACTTCACTAATGGACACTTCAGTTAAACCAGGTGATGATTTTTTTAGATATGTAAACGGAAAATGGGTAGATAATACCGAAATTCCTGCAGATAGAACTCGTTGGGGAAGTTTTGACGAACTCCGTAAAAAAACAGATGAAGATGTAATGATGATCTTAAAAGAAGCTTTATCAGATCAGTCAATCGATCCTAATTCTGATCAAGCAAAAGCAATTAACTTATATAAATCTGTATTAGATACCATTAACAGAAATAAATTAGGTATTGAGCCTCTTAAGTCTTATTTAGCCAAAATAAACGAGGTTAAAAATGCCAGCGAATTAGTTGCGCTTTTAGGTGAAATGGATGCGGAAACCAACTTAGGTTTTTTTGGAACTTATGTAGGTACTGATGCTAAAAACAGTAAAAGAAATGTAGTATATGTTGGTACAGGAAGTTTAGGTTTGCCTGACAGAGATTATTATGTTTCCGATGCGCCTGATAATAAAGAAAAACGCGAATTATACGTAAATCATGTGGCAAAAATGCTTCAGTTTATTGGCGAAAATGAGGCTGATGCAAAAGCAAATGCTGAAAAAATATTGGCTCTTGAAACTACTATGTCTACAGCAACTTTTGATCGAGTGGAAAGAAGAGATCGAAGAAAAACTTACAACCCAATGACTGTTGCCGATTTACAAAACATTTTACCCACTGTAAATTGGAATCAATATTTAGGAACTGTTGGAATTGGAAAATTAGATTCTATTGTTGTTTCTCAACCAAAATATTTAGAAACTTTAGAAACAATTTTTAAAGAAAATAAAGTAGACGATTGGAAAGCTTACATGCGTTGGACACTTTTAAGAGGTTCATCTTCCATGTTATCAACTGATATAGAGAATGCTAATTTTGATTTTTATGGAAAAACATTAACGGGTGCCGTAAAACAAAGACCCGCAGATGAAAGAGCATTGCAAGTAGTAAATGGAAGATTGGGAGAAGCTTTAGGAAAATTATACGTAGCTAAAAAATTTCCACCAGAAGCTAAAGCTAAAGCAGAAGCAATGATTAAAAATATCTTCTTGGCTTATGAAAACAGAATTGATAATTTGCCTTGGATGACAAAAGCTACGAAAGAAAATGCTAAAGAAAAACTAAGAAAATCTACCGTAAAAATAGGTTATCCTGACAAATGGAAAGACTATTCAAAATTAACTATTATTAGCCCTGAAAAAGGAGGAACTTATTTTGATAATTCAAAAATTTACGCCAAATGGGCTCATGAAGAAAATATAGCAAAACTTAATAAACCTGTTGATAAAACGGAATGGGGAATGTCTCCTCAAACAGTAAATGCCTATTTCAATCCTTCTAACAACGAAATTGTATTTCCAGCAGCGATTCTTCAAGCACCTTTTTATGATTACAGAGCCGATGAAGCAGTAAATTATGGTGGAATTGGAGCCGTAATTGGTCACGAAATTTCTCATGGTTTTGACGATTCTGGTTCAAGATACGATGCCGATGGAAACCTTATAAATTGGTGGAGTGATGAAGATTTAACTCAGTTTACTGAACTTGGTGGTTCTTTAGCAGCTCAATATTCACAACTGCAACCTTTACCAGGAATTTATGTAGATGGAAAATTTACTCTTGGTGAAAATATTGGAGATTTAGGTGGAATTAACGCAGCGTATGATGGCTTACAGATTTATTTAAATCAGAATGAAAATCCTGGATTAATTGACGGTTTTACACCAGAACAACGATTGTTCATTTCTTGGGCAACCATTTGGAGAAGCAAAATGCGTGATGAAGCCATAAAAAATCAAGTAAAAACTGACCCACATTCTCCAGGAATGTATAGAGCTTATGTTCCTTTACAAAACGTTGAGGCTTTTTATAAAGCTTTCGGAATTGAACCAGGAAATGCCTTATACATTGCTCCAGAAAATCGAGTAAAAATTTGGTAAAAAATAACCTAAGTCAAAAAATGCCTAAAAGTTAATTCTCTTAGGCATTTTTTTATTTTTGATAAGATTCCAAATCCTTCAAAATCAAATCTCTAACTTGATTTTTTGTTTTAGCTTTATCTTCTAATTTTAAATCTTTTGTTTCTATGAACGGATGAATATTAACGCGCATTCTTCCTGTGGTTCCACTTAAAAAAGTAAATGAAAAGCGTTTTTTATTATCTACAAAAGTCATAGGTACAATCGGAATTTGATGCTCAATAGCTAATCTGAAAGCTCCATCTTTAAATTCATCCAACAAAATAGATTCATCATCAGGAACACCACCTTCAGGGAAAATACAAACACTTAATCCTTGATTGATTTTATGTTGCGCTCTTTCAAAAACCTTGAAACGACTTTTGCTATTACTTCTATCTACTAAAATGCAAGTACGTTTATAGAAAAATCCAAAAATTGGAATTTTAGCTAATTCTGCTTTACCAACAAAAACAAACGGATTGTCTTTTACAACAGCCAACATTAACATGATATCAGTCATGGAAGTATGATTAGCAACCAACATATAACTTTTACCTTTTTCAAATTCTTGTTTTTTTTCTATTTTATAATAGAAGCCCATACCAAACAAAATGAATTTTGCCCAAAAACGAGCAATCCAAAAAAACTGAGGATATGTTTTTTCACTAAGTATTGTTAGAACTAAAATAGGCAATAAAACCATAATTGGTATAAACATCAAAATGTAAAACCAAATACGCCACAAAACCCAAAATACTATTTTAAAAATCTTCATAAATTGTAAATAAAATCAAAAATACATATTCTAAACTGAAAAAGTTTAAATTTGTTTAACGCAAAGTTTTTTAAGTTTTTCGCAAAGTAAAAAAAGTAAGAATTATGACAGAAAATGAATTGTCGAAAATCATAATTGGTATTGCTATGGAAGTCCATACTGCTTTGGGTCCAGGATTATTAGAGAATGTATACAAAGAATGTTTGTATTATAAAATTAAAGAATATGGATTTAGAGTTGAAAAAGAAAAAGCAATTCCGATAACTTTTGAAGAAGTTAAATTTGAAATTGGATACAGAATAGATTTATTGGTTGAAGATAAATTAGTGTTAGAATTAAAAAGTGTTGAAGATATTTCTAATTTACACATCGCTCAAACGTTAACATATCTAAAATTAGGAAACTATAAATTGGGATTACTTTTAAACTTCAATTCTATCTTATTAAAAAACGGAATTAAAAGAATTGTAAATAATCTCTAAAAAAACTCTTTCGACCCTTTGCGAAAAACTTAAAAAACTTTGCGTTAAAATTTTACTGTATTATAATTTCTTTTTTTACAGAAAAACTTCAATTTCTTTATGCAAGTTTAAATTAACTATCTTAATTTTACAGTCTTCTAATTAATCTTAGAAATAAAACAGATACTGAAATTCTGAAATAAATTCAGAAGAAATAAATTCAGCATATTATGGCAAAAATTTTAACTGGTGTACAAAGTACAGGAACACCTCATTTAGGAAATTTATTAGGTGCAATTATTCCTGCAATCGAAATGACTAATAAAAGTGATGATCAATCTTTTTTATTCATTGCAGATTTACATTCTATTACGCAAATAAAAAACGCAGAAACCCTTCGTCAAAACACATATAGTACTGCTTCAGCTTGGCTGGCTTGTGGTTTAGATATAAACAAAGTTACTTTTTATCGTCAATCTGATGTGCCACAAACTACGGAATTATCTTGGTATTTGAGCTGTTTTTTTCCTTTTCAACGTTTGACATTAGCGCATTCTTTTAAAGATAAATCAGATCGATTAGAAGATGTAAATGCTGGATTATTTACCTATCCAATGCTTATGGCTGCAGATATTTTATTGTATGATGCCAATATTGTTCCTGTTGGAAAAGACCAGTTGCAACATTTAGAAATTACTCGTGATGTAGCTTCTCGTTTCAATCATCAAATGGGAGAAACTTTTGTGTTACCAGAAGCAAAAATCGATGAAAATACGATGATTGTACCTGGAACCAATGGTGGAAAAATGAGTAAATCGGCCAACAATTATATCAATATTTTTTTAGATGATAAAGCCTTACGCAAACAAATCATGAGCATTGAAACCGATAGCACACCACTTGAAGAGCCAAAAAATCCTGATACTTGCAATGCTTTTACATTATACAAATTATTAGCTTCACTAGAACAAACTGAAATAATGAGAGCCAATTATTTAGGTGGAAATTATGGTTATGGACACGCAAAACAAGCTTTGTTTGAATTAATTGTAGAAAAATTTTCAACTGTAAGAGAAAAATACAACTACTACATCAACAACACAGAAGAAGTTGACAAATTATTATTAGATGGTGCTGCAAAAGCAAGTGTAGTTGCTAATGGAGTTATTCAGAGGGTTAGAGAGAAATTGGGGTATTAGCTAGAAGCTGAATCAAGTTCAGCTTGACAGAGGTTTATGTTTATCGTAATTATTGATTTTGTTCTTTATTACTAACGTTGCCTTTTGTCATTCTGAACTTGTTTCAGAATCTCTTTGTTCATGTTTTATATTAAGCCGAATTCCTACTAGCATTAATATTTCCAAATAAAGAACGTGTTACTATTTTTTCATAAATAGCTATTTGTTTTTCATCAGGATTTGAGCTTTCTTTTAATTCTTTTATTTTCAATAAAGCATATTGTTGAATGGTTAAAAGCGGTAAAACAATTTTTTCACGAAGTTCTACGGATGCTTTTCCGTCAGGATAATTTTCCATTAGTTCTTTGTAGCCTGAAAGTTTTAAAAGTAAACGTTTAGTTTCTAAAAATTCAGTGTAAATCAATTGCCAAAATGCTCCAAATTCTTTGTCATTTTTCATATAAGCTGTTAAAGGAAAAAACGATTTGCTCAAAGCCATCATACTGTTTTCAATCAACGTTTTGAAGAATAAAGAGTTGTTGTATAAATCCGAAACTTTTTGCCATTCGTTGTTGTCTTCGTAGTTTTTTAAAGCTGTTCCAACCCCAAAAAATCCTGGAACATTTTGTTTCAACTGACTCCAAGAACCTACAAAAGGAATGGCTCTCAAATCAGCAAAATTCAATTTATCTGATTGATTTCTTTTGGATGGACGACTTCCAATATTCGTTTTTGCATAATAATTTAAAGTACTCATTCGCTCTAAATAAGGTACAAACATGTCATGATTCTTAAAATCTACATATTTTTTATAACTGATTTCTGAAAGGTTTTGCAAGACTTCTTTTTCCGCTGAAGTCAATTCATTTTCTGTTTTAGTAAACACTTGGTTACTGGCTCCAGCACTCAATAAATTCTCCAAATTATAACGACAAGAATCCAACGTTCCGAAATTAGAACTAATCGTTTGTCCTTGAACAGTTAATTGAATTTGTTGATTTTCGATAGTTGGTCCAAGTGAAGCATAAAACTTATTGGTTTTTCCACCACCACGAGCAGGTGGTCCACCACGACCATCGAAAAACACAACTTTCACATCATATTTTCTAGAAATAGCTGTTAGAGCTTCTTTGGCTTTATAAATTCCCCAATTAGCCATTAAATAACCACCATCTTTTGTTCCATCAGAAAAACCTAGCATGATTGTTTGCTCGTTTCCTCTTGTTTTCAAATGATTGGCATACGTTGGATTCGTATACAGTTGTTCCATGACTTTGTCTGCTTTTTCTAAATCTTCAACCGATTCAAAAAGAGGTACAATATCAACCGTTGGGTTTTGCCATCCACACAAA
Organism: Flavobacterium sp.; assembly: GCF_965657075.1. GTDB lineage: Bacteria > Bacteroidota > Bacteroidia > Flavobacteriales > Flavobacteriaceae > Flavobacterium. The sequence continues at coordinate 153,672 of NZ_CBFHMV010000001.1, read as the reverse complement.
TGAAACATACTCAACGTTTCAAAAACATGCAAAGCACTTTCATTATTACTAATTATATAACGATTACAGGCTTTTTCACCATTATTATCTTGAATGGTTTTCATGGCTTTTATAGATCCAATTGTAGATTTTGCAATTTCATCTTCAAAATCATCTACTTCTAAATCGGAAGAAACGTTAGATAAAAATTGTAGTTTTTGCTCTTCTGTTAGTGTTTGATAATTTTCAGGAAAAATAGTTTTTTCATTGGAAACAATAGCCTCAAAAACTCTTGCATGAATTTTACTGTTCTGACGAATATCCAACGTCGCAAAATGATATCCAAAAAGATTTAGTTTGTTCAGCAAAAAATCAATCTCATCTATATAAAGCGATTGATGTTTATTTATAACCAGCATTTTAATTTGTTCCAATTTATCTTTCAATTCATCCAATGAAATAAATATTTCTCCTTGAGAATAAAAAACAGAACGATATAGTTTATTTTCTATATCAGAAATTATAGTATCAACCCCAAAAAAAGTTAATTTCCGTTTTAATTTTCGAATATCATTGTAGTAACTTTTTAAAATAGAAGTTCTTAATCTATCTGCAACTTTTAAGGTAATTTCGGTAGTTACGAATGGATTTCCGTCTCTATCTCCACCAGGCCAGAATCCTAAATTTAAAATGTCATTTTTAGGCATTTCTCCATCCAAAATGTTTTTCTGAATGTATTGCATCATTGCTCCAGCAGTTTCATAAAACACATTTTCCAAATACCAAATAAGACTCACTGCTTCATCATAAGGTGTTGGCTTTTCTTGTTTTATAAAAGGTGTTTTTCCTAATTGGGCCAATAATTCTTTGATAGCATGTAAATCGTTTTGTCGAATTGCTTCTGTCAAATCGGTAATAATTCCTAAAACTGAACCTGGATAAAATTGCGTTGGATGTGCTGTTAAAACCGTTCTTATTTTAAAATTTTCTAAAAATTCTTTCAGTTCTTCATGCTTATTTTTTTGCTCGGCATTTTCTTTCATGTCACGCAATGAACCTCGACCTTCCAAATTATTAACCACTGAAAACGCAGCATCTTCAATAGCATCAAAAAGCACGACTTGACGTTCGATATATTGAATAAATCGAAACATTAACGATTCTTTTTCTTGTTGCGTTGGATTATCTAAATATTTAGTTACAAAAGTGTCAAAAATCTCTTCTGGACTTTGATTTTTTTTGAAACCACTTTCACACACTTCAGAAAATAAAGGCAATAAAACACCTGTATTATTTATTTCGTCAAAAGGTAAAGTGATAAAAACACTGTTATAAATATTGTATTTTGAAGCGACATTTTGATTGAAACGCTCGATTTTTGGTAAGGTGTACATGAAAATTAAATTTGACCCTAATTTACAATTTTAATTTTTAAAATAAATTAATAAAATGTGAAGGTTTTTTAAATCGCTTCAAACAATTTTCCTGGTAATGGTCTGATTACTCCTTTTAATTCCATATTTAATAAAATAGATGAAATTCTGAATATTGGAAAATCACACTCTAAAGCTATAATGTCTAATTGTTCTTTTCCTTTATTTAAAAGATAATCATATACTTTTTGTTCTTCTAGTTCAAGGGAAACAAAGAGTTGCTTTTGAATGCTTTTGCTTTCCTTTTTATCATTTTCTAATTCCCAATTTAAAATATAAACTATATCGGCAGCACTTGAAAGTAAGTTGGCTCTTTGGGTTTTTATCAAATTATTACAGCCTTGACTCAACTTATCTGAAGTTCGACCTGGAACAGCAAAAACATCTCTATTGTAATCATTAGCTAAATTGGCTGTGATTAACGAACCGCCTTTTTCTGCACTTTCAATTACGATTGTGGCTTCACTCATTCCTGCAACGATTCTATTTCGCTTCACAAAATTTTCTTTATCTGGATTTGATGTACTCCAAAATTCAGTTAGAAAACCACCATTTTCTTCCATTTTAGCTACATACTTTTTGTGGACTTTTGGATAAATTTGGTTTAAACCATGGGCTAAAACACCAACCGTTTGTAATCCCAAATCCATTGCTGTTTGATGTGCTACAACATCAACTCCGTAAGCAAAACCACTAACGATAATTGGATTTAAAGGTGCTAAATCTTCTAGTAATTTTTTACAAAATTCTGTTCCGTAACTTGTGATTTGTCGTGTTCCAACAATACTGATGATTTTTCGGTTTTGTAGATCAATATTTCCTGATTGAAACAAAACTAAAGGACTATCAAAACAGTGTTTCAATCGTTCTGGATATAATTTGTCTTGAAAATATAAGGTTTGGATATTTTCTTGTTCGATGAATTTTAATTCGGCTTCAGCTTTATCAAAGATGGATTTATCTTTGAGGTTTTTGAGGATAGACGCTCCAACACCATCAATTTTTTGAAGGATTGTTTTCTTTTCTTTGAAAATGTTTTCAGCAGAACCACATTGATTAATGAGTTTCTTTGCCATGACATCTCCAATTCCTTCCACTTGTAGTAAGGATAAGGCGTAAAATAATTCTGTTTGGCTCATATAAATAAATTGGCTTCAAAAATAAATATTTTTTTGGTTATATAAAACATTGTTTATAAAGTAATTGTAAACTATTTTTACGAATGTTAATAAATTTTGTTCGATATATTTTGCTTTGATGACTTAAAATTTTTTCTTTGTAGGCTATGAATTTAAACAAACATATAAACGCTTTATTGTATCGCTATCAATGTGTTACTGTGCCTGGTTTTGGAGCTTTTGTTACCGAAAACCAATCGGCTCAGTTAAATGGTAGTGCCGTTTCGTTTGTTCCTCCAAGAAAAGTAATTTCTTTTAATGCAAATATTAAAAACAATGATGGTTTATTGACCAATCATGTGAGTTTGGCCGAAAAAATTTCTTACGAAGAGGCTTTAACTCAAATTGATATTGAAGTTAAAAATTGGCTATTTCAATTAGAAAACAGAGAAACTCTAACCATTGAAAACGTTGGAAACATAAAGCTTTCAACAGATAATGTTTACTTTTTTGAACCTTTTAGAACTACAAACTTTTTGACTTCCTCTTTTGGTCTTTCTAATTTTATTGCACCAACAGTAAAAAGAGAAGAATTGAAAAAAGTAGTAGAAGAATTAGAAGAAGTTACCCCAATAATTTTCACACCTGAAAAGAAAAAAAATTATTCCTACTTAAAATATGCTGCTGCAGCTGTTTTGTTTTTTGGTTTAGCTGGAACAATTGGTTATAAGTATCACTATGATAATCAAATTGAACAACAAACCTTAATTGTTAATCAAAAAGTGCAAGAAAAAGTGCAAGCCGCTGTTCAAGAAGCAACTTTTTTTATTGCTACACCTTTGCCAAAAGTTACAGTTGCTGTAAATGAAAATGCTGTTGAAACAAAACTCCCTTTTCATATTGTTAGTGGGGTTTTTAGCAGCTCTAAAAATGCTACAAGAGCCTACAATTCACTTTTAAAAGAAGGTTACAAGGCTGAATTAGGAAATAAAAACGCTAAAGGAATGTTTCCTGTTTATTTTCAAAGTTTTGGCACTTTAAATGAAGCTGAAAATTTTCTTCAAACACTTAGAAAAAATCCTGAAAGTCAAGCTTGGTTACTGATTGATTAGTTTTCTGTTTAGTTTAACTTTTACTTAATTATTGCTTGTTTTATAGTTTGTATATTTGCAAAAAAATTAAATATGCACGCAAAATCACCTTCAGAATCTCTTACAATATTAACCGACTTAGTTTTACCAAGTGAAACAAATCCGTTAAATAACTTGTTTGGTGGAGAACTTTTGGCTCGTATGGATAGAGCTGCTAGTATTGCTGCCAGAAGACATTGTAGAAGAATAACTGTTACTGCAAGTGTAAATCATGTTGCTTTTAATAAATCAATTCCTTTAGGAAGTGTTGTTACTGTGGAAGCAAAAATATCAAGAGCCTTTAAATCTTCGATGGAAATTTATTTAGACGTTTGGGTAGAAGATAGGGAAAGTGGCAATCGATCTAAAGCTAATGAAGCAATTTATACTTTTGTAGCTGTAGATGACACTGGAAGACCTGTTGAAGTACCTGCTGTTGAACCAGAAACAGAGTTAGAAAAAGAACGTTTTATGGGTGCTTTAAGAAGAAAACAACTAAGTTTGGTATTGGCTGGAAAAATGAAACCCAATGAAGCCACTGAACTAAAAGCTTTGTTTGAAAATAATTAAAAAACTACAAACTCAACCAACTTTGAGGATTCAAAATAGTGGTGTTTTGTTGAATTAAAAATTTCAAAATAGTGGTTCCATCGGAATTGGTATGCACTTTTCCGAGGCTTTGTTTAATGCTAACTTTGTCTCCCGTTTTTACTAAAACCGTATCCAAATTTTGGTAAATAGTAAAAAAGTCACCATGAATCACATAAACAATTTTTTTATTGCTTCCTGGAATGATTTGAATTTGAGAAACTTCACCATCAAAAACAACTCTAGCATTTGATCCTTCTTTGGTTGTAATTTCTACACCAGCATTAGTAATTGTTAGGTTTTTATTTGTTGGATGTGGTTGACTTCCGTATCCTTTAGAAATATATCCTTCCGAAACAGGAAGAGGTAATTTACCTTTATTTGCTTTAAAGTTATCTGAATCTACTTTACCTTCTGCAGTTAAAATAAATTTTTTGGAACTTGTTGCTGCAGGTTTAGTAGTGGTTGTTTTAGATGTAGTTGTAGTTTGTGCAGCTTTAGCTTTATTTTTTTCAGCATTTCTTTTGTTAATTCTAGCTATTTCTTGCTCAATAGTTTGCTGAATTTTTTTGTCAATTGATTTTCTTTCTTTATCTTTTTTATCAATCTCGGCAGTATATTTTTTCTTGTCTTTTTGAATGATTTTTACCAATTTTTCTTTTTCAAGACGTTGTTTTTCTAAGACTTCTTTTTCTTGTTCTGTTTGAGTAATGATTAACTCTTTTTGGTTTTTCTTATTTTGTAAAGCAATAATCGCATCGTTTAACTTAATCTGCTTTTGTTTTATTTCTTCTGCTTGCGATTTTCTATAACCTGCATATTGTTTCATGTACTGAATACGCTTGTAGGCTTGTAAAAAATCTTTAGACGACAAAACGAACATGATGCGACTTTGTTGTGAACGACTTTTGTAAGCTTTCAAAATCATTTTAGAATAATCTTCCTTCAAGACTTCTAAATCTTTCGTCAAACTTGCAATTATGTTTTGATTTTTTTTGATGTCGTTTGAAATATAAACCGATTGTTTTTCGTTGGTTTCAATTAGTTTTTCGCTAATTCTGATTCTAGCATTTTTTTGATCAATTTCTGTTAAAACTGATTTTTCTTTCTTTTTTTCAACTTGTAAAAGATTTTTAAAAGCTTGAATCTCTTTTAAAATTGAGGCTTTCTTTTTTTCAAGATTTAGTTGTTCCGTTGTTTTTTGAGCAAAAACAAAAGAGCTTGATAAAAAAATTAATAGGAAAAATAATTTAAACTTCATTGGATATTTAATTAGTTCATTTCAATTTTGTCATACCCATTAGGAATTGAAAATGGAAAAGAAACGGCACTATTGACTTCTATTTTATTGTATTCTATTTCAATAATGACACTTTTATTTTGATTGGCTTTCACTACAAATTCTTTTGGAAAAACATGCTTTTCAATTAATTGATAAGAATTGTAAGCGATTTCTAAACTTCTATTTTCTGAAGGTTGATTTATGGTTTCATTCTTTAAAAAATAAGATTCAGCTTCAAAGGTAAATTCTTTTTGAAGATTGTTTGTCTTTTTTTCAGATAAAACATAACTGTTGTTCACTATTGCAGCAATAAAATCGTCTTTTGTAATGTTTTCAATAGCTTTTCCAAGCAATAAATTTTGTACTTTATTAAAGTCTAACTCTGTTCCTAACCAATTGCTAATCAAAGTAAAATCGCCTTCAAAATACGTTTTATTTAGTTTTTCATAATAACTAACTTTAGTTGGTGTTATTAGGGCTTTTGCGGCTGGAAATCCTAAAAATTTCACATTTAACCAAATGGTTTCGTCTTTTAATATTCGAATATCTACACTTACAGATTGACTGTTTTTTTGATCTTCATAACTTACAGACGAACGAATATTTAGTGTTTTAAAATCTTTAAAATTTGAAAGATGTCCTTTAGAAATTTGATCAATTGTTGTTTTTTCAGAAGCCACTCCATTAGTTACCACTTGAACTGTTTTACAAGAAAACACCAAAAAAGAAAGGATTAGTAAGGTTAACGTTTTTTTAAACATTATTGTTTTATTTTGGATTGGTACTTTTGCCTGTTTTTTGAATCTCCCAGTTTTTCAAATGCAATTAGGATTTGCTTGTAAAAATTTTGTTCTAATTGTTCGTCTTCAATAATGAAATCTATTCCTTCTTCTAGCTTGTTTTTTGCTTCTTTAAATTTACCTAAATTATTCAAAGCCAAACCACAATAATAGTATAAATTGGCTTGAGTTGGATATAATTCTAATTGGGAATTGGCTAATTTTTCTACCTTTTGAAACTCATTATTGTCAATTAATAAAGGCATTAAATAGCTGTATGCTTCTAAATCATCCGGTTTGTTTTCAATACTTTTTTCAAAATATTTCATGCCTTCTTCTTTTCTATTTCTCTTTAAAAAGAATTTGGCAACTTCTTTACTCACATTTATTTGCTTGTCGTCATCAAAATAATTAATTGCTTTATCTAAATCCGAAGTAAATTCAGGATGATTTGCACTAAAAATTAAAAATTCATTAAACACTCGATGTTTGATTTTTGAATCAATTTTTTTACTTCCAAGTACTTTAAAAACAGATTCAGAAGCACTTTGTCCATCATTATTATTTAAATGAAATTTTACTAAACTCACATGAGCCCAATCAGAATTTGGGATATTTTCGGCTAATTTTTTGGCTACTTCAAAAGCTTTTTCTTCATTATTTGCCTCAGAATACTGATAAATTAAGTCAATATAATTTTGTTCAATTAACGGATTTTTTTTGATAGCAGCTTCAAGATCTTTTTTGTCTGGATTTGGAGCAGGTTCAGATTGTTCTAATTTAAGCAAATAAAACTCCATTGTTTTAGACAAATTGGTGGTTTTTTGCATTTCCTTAAGTAAGGACAAAGCCTTGTCTTTTTGATTGGTGTACATGTACAAAGAGACTAAATCGTCTTGAAAATCTTTGTTAAACTCAATCAGTTTAGTTACCGCTCTTATTGCATTATTATAATCTTTTATTTCATAATAAACATCGTATAAACCATTCCAATACCAGCGTTCGTTTGGATTTAGTTCTATAGCTTTATTAAAACTATTCTCAGCATCAGCGTATTGTTTTAATAAAAAGTAATTTTTACCAAGTTCATGATAAAGAATTGGGTTTTTGGGTTCTTTATCTAAACATTTTTGTAAAGACACAATTGCTTTATCATAATTTTCAATAGCTTTTTGAGTTAAAGCTTCATAAAAATTATTTTCAAAAGCATCATCAACTACTGCAATTTCGTCTGGTTCAACATTTTCTTGAGAAAAACCCACAAAGTAAATTCCCAAACAAAATAATAGTAAAAGAGGTGTTTTTATAATTTTCATTTTCAATATAATTTATTCTAAAACCGAATAATCTCCAATACTAATGCTAGTGAAATTTCCGTCAAATGAAGCATGATTTCCAATCATAGCATTGTCTAAATTGGCATTTTTGATGTGAGCATGTGTTTGAATCAAACTGTTTTTAATGGTTGAATCAATCACATGGCAACCTTTACCTAACGACACATTTGGTCCAACTGTTGCATTAATTAAAACTACATCTTCACCAATATAGCATGGAGGAATTATTGTCGAATTTTCTTGTTTTACATCATAATCAATCAAATGTTCTCCATCATTGTGTAAAAAACCTAACATTCTTGTGTTTGTATCAACAGTTACGTCTTTGTTTCCACAATCCATCCACTCATCTACTTTACCTGGTACAAATTTCATGCCTTTTGCCATCATTTGCTTAATTCCATCATTAATTTGATATTCTCCACCGTGAATGATATTATTATCAATAACCAATTGCAACTCATTTTTCAACACTGCAACGTCTTTAAAATAGTATATTCCTATTACGGCTAAATCAGAAACAAATTCTTTTGGTTTTTCAACTAATTCAATGATTTCTCCATTGTCATTTAAGTTTACAACACCAAAAGCTTCTGGTTTATCTACTTGTTTTACCCAAATTACGCTGTCTGCATTTTTATCTAAATCAAAATCCGCACGAATTAAGGTGTCAGCATAAGCGATAACTGCTGGTCCAGAAAGAGAATCTTTAGCACACATAATCGCATGACCTGTTCCTAAAGCTTCATTTTGATAATAAATCGTTCCTTTTGCACCTAACTTTTGAGCAATTGCAAGTAATTCTTCTTCTACTTTTTCACCAAAACTTTCGTGAATAATAAAAGCTACTTCGTCTATAGGTTGGTTTAAAACTCCTGCAATATCTTCCACTAATCTGTGAACGATTGGTTTTCCAGCCACTGGAATTAATGGTTTAGGAACTGTTAATGTATGTGGGCGAAGTCTTGATCCACGACCTGCCATTGGTACTATTATTTTCATGTATTTTGTATTAAGATTTGAGTATTAAGTATTAATTCGAAACTGCCAACTAAAAACTGAACACTGATTACTATTTAACTCCTGTGCTTCCAAAACCACCTTCTCCACGAGATGTTTCGGACAATTCTTCAACTTCAATCCATTCGGCTCTTTCGTGTTTGGCTATGATTAGTTGAGCAATTCGTTCGCCGTTTTCAATTACGAAGGGTTCATTGGATAAATTTACTAAAATTACTCCGATTTCTCCACGATAATCCGCATCAACTGTTCCAGGTGAATTTAATACTGTGATTCCTTTTTTGGCAGCCAAACCACTTCTTGGACGAACTTGAGCTTCATAACCTATTGGTAATTCGATAAAAAGTCCTGTTTTTACAATGGTTCTTTCTAGCGAATTTAATGTAATTGGTTCAGATAAATTAGCACGTAAATCCATTCCAGCTGAAGCAATGGTTTCGTAATTAGGTAATGAGTGTTGAGATTTGTTTATTATTTTTATGTTCATTTTTTCTTAATTATTCTTAATAAAATTTCCTTTTCATTTCTATAAATAAAATAGCCGAAAAAAATTATGGCTAAAATACCAAAAATATAGGTTTCTCTAAATATTTCGATGTAAAAAGAAAGTCCAGATAAAAGAATTGCTAATCCTAAATATCCGATAATTTTCTTCATATCATATGGAATTGGATAATATTTATTTCCAAAATAATAAGAAATGAACATCATTGTTCCATAAGCTGATATGGTTGCAATGGCACTTCCCATATAACTCCAAATTGGGATTAATAAAAAGTTTAAGGCTAATGTGATTATGGCTCCAACTATTGAAATGTACATTCCCATTTTGGTTTTATCAGTTAATTTATACCAAACGGATAAGTTTGTGTAAATTCCTAAAAAGAAGTTAGCTAACACAATTAAAGGTACCACTTTTATGGCTTGCCAATATTTATCATTATCTATTAAAATTTCTTTTAAAACATCAATAAACACAATTATAAAAAGAGTCATTAATGATCCAATAATAACAAAATACTTAGTTACATCTGCAAATGTTTGAGTTGCATTATTTTCTTTAGCGTGATTAAAGAAAAAAGGTTCAATTCCTAAACTATAAGCCGTTCTGAATAAAACCATAAATAATCCTAATTTATAACAAGCACCATAAGCACCAATATCAGCTTTTGAAACATTAAAAACATCTAGTAAAATTTTATCTAAATGTTCATTAACTCCAAACGCTAAACCAGCAATTAAAATAGGATATCCATATTTTAGCATTTGCTTCCATAGGTCTAAATTAAATTTCCAATTAAGATTAAAATAATCCGGAATAAAACAAACTAGAGTTACTAAACTTGCCAATAAATTTGCAAAGAATACATAACCAATTTGAAAGTCTTCAATATAAATAGAAGCTAAAAATGAATCAGGATTTGAACTTGCTATTTTTGGAAGAAAATATAAAAAGAATACATTCAACGTTAGGTTTAATCCAACATTGATAAATTTAATTATTGCAAATACTTTGGGTTTTTGTAAAGCTCTTAATTTCGCAAAAGGAATTACACTCAATGCATCAAAAACTAAAATCCAAATAGCATATATTACATATTCAACATCTGTATTTATTAGGTTTGCTAACGTATTTCTAAATAGTAGAGCAACTGTTAAAAAAGCTAAAGAACTCCAAAAAACAGAAATACTTGAAGTTTCAATAACTGATTTTTTATCATCTTCTTTATTGTAAAATCTAAAAAAAGAAGTTTCCATACCATAAGAAAGCAGCACGTTTAAAAAAACCATATATGCCAACAAAGTAGTGATTTCGCCATAATTAGAGGCTGGCATTAAATCTGTATGTAATCGAACTAATAAAAAACTCAACATTCTGGGCAAAACTGTTGCTAAGCCATAAATTGCAGTTTGTTTAAAAAGACTTTTATATACACTCAAAATTGTGGTTTTTTATATTGAAGCAAAAGTAATTAATTCTTTGATTTATTCATTGATGGATAAGCAATCATTGGTTTTTCTTTAACGTTTTTGGCTAATCCTACCAAATACTTACCTTTTGATTTAATTCTAAAATATAAAAGTGCTTCATCAGGTTTTAAAACATCTTCTATTGGAGCTTCATTTCCATATTCCTTTGCAGGATTTTCATCTAAAATTAAATCATTTTGTTTTGTATTAATTTTTGCTACATATTCTGTTTCTGAAATTTTTTCAAAAACACCTTCATAGGATTGAAAACTAACTTTTTCTAATTCAAAATCATGATTTAAAGGCTTCTTAAATATAATATGAAGATTAATACCACTTCCACCACCTTGAACTCCAGCAACCCATTTTTGATAATAGGCATTGTCAATTTCATAAAAATCAATATTCTCTTGGACCACTTTTGATGAGGAACAAGAAGCAATTGCAAAAACAATAAGTGCTGTTAAAATCTTCATTTTTTTATTTTAAATCTTTTACAAAATGAAATCCTTTGGGTACAAAACCAAGGTTCATATAAAATTTTTGTGCTGCAAAATTGGTTGTATAAGCATCTAAAGCAGCCATTGTGCAATCGTTGTCTATTGCTTTTTGAACTAGATATTCTGTGATAACCTTCCCAATACCTTTAGAACGATGATTGGGATGAACTATTACATTATCCAATTCTAAATATTTACCACACCACAATTTAGTTGCTATCCAAAATCCAGCCAAACCTATAGTTTCATTGTTTTCTTGAATGATTACTTGTTTGTAATTAATAGGCAACATTTCGTTTAAAAGCGATTCATATTTTTCCAAAGTAAAATCGGTATACAATTGTTGAATGATTGGAAGCTGTTCCAACATTGTTTCTTTGGTAGTTAATTCAAGGATTTGCATTATTTTTCTAATAAATTTTCATTGAACAAATCTAAAATTCTTCTGTATTCATCAATCCAAGAGTAGGTTTCTTTAAAACCATGAGCTTCCACTGGAAAAACGGCCAAATCCCAATCTTTTTTCCCTAATTCAATAAAACGTTGCGATAAACGAACTACATCTTGAAATTGCACGTTATCATCAACCATTCCGTGTAACATTAACAATTTATCTTGAAGATTTTCAGCAAAATAAATGGGTGAACTTCTTTTGTAAGCAATAGAATCAGTTTCTGGGAAATTTAAAATATTAGCTGTATATCCTTGATTATAATGAGCCCAATCTGTTACTGAACGCAAAGCTGCTCCTGCTTTAAACTCTCCAGGTTCAGTCAATAATGCCATTAAAGTAATAAATCCTCCGTAAGAACCACCGTAAATTCCCACTCGATTGGCATCAATTCCTAAATTCTCAACTAAATATTTTTTTCCGTCTAGTTGATCTGATAAATCTAAACCACCCATGTGTCTATAAATTCCTGTTCGAACGTCTCTTCCATATCCATCACTTCCTCTATAATCAATGTCTAAAACCGTGTAGCCTAAATCGGATAACATATTGTGAAACATAAATTCTCTATGATAAGAACTCCAATAATTATGAGCATTTTGTAAATATCCAGCTCCATGTACAAAAATTATAGCTGCATTGTTTTTTGCGTCTACTTTTGGTTCGTATAATCTTGCATAAACTGATTTTCCATCTTCTGCTTTGAAAGTGATTACGTTTGGACTTTTCCATTGGTAAGCTTCAAATTCTTTTGTGGTTGACTGCGTAATTTGTTTTAAAGTTGGATTAGGTTTATTATCAGCAACATATAATTCCCAAGGTTTATTTTTATAGGAATAACGTACTAAAAGTTGTTTTTCGTTTGGAGATAATTCCACTTCATAAGCACCATCATTGGTTAAAATAGGTGTAATTTTTTTGGTTTCACTATCTAATTTATAGAATTCTCTGTTCCCTGGATGATTGGTATTTGTAGTAATATAAAATGTTTTTAAATCTTGTGATAATTTTACATCTCTAACTTCCCAGTTGCCTGAAGTCAATTGAACTTTCTTTTTAGAATCTAAATTCAAAGTATATAAATGAGAAAATCCTGTGGCTTCAGATTGAAAATAAATGGTCTCATTATCTTTTAAAAAACCTAAAGTTCCTCCTCCATAATTGTAATTTGGAATTCCTGGTCCACCAATCCATGCTTCGTCATGTTGATGATCTAATTCTGTTATTGCTCCTGATTTCAAGTTTAATTCAACTATCCATCGGTCTTTATTGTCTTGACTTCTTAATTCAAAAACAGCTTTTGTTCCGGTTTTGTTGTAAATTGGGCTAACCATTACCACTGCTTTTTCAACCTTTTCTTTATCTTTTAAATTGTCATATTCTTGGTAATACGCAGGATAATCCATAATTCCGGTTAATTTGGAGAACGAAACATAATAAACGGTGTCTTTTTCAATGTTATAAATTCCCATTTTATGTTTGCTCAGATTATCTATGGATACTTTGGAACGTGCCGTTTTGTTGGAAGTATAGCCATCATCAGTAATAAAATGTTCTACTTTTGTTGGCTTTTGAGTTTCATAATCTGAAAGCCTAAACGTGACAAACTTTCCGTCTGGAGAAGGCTTTAATTGCTCTAAAGCAGATTTCCCGTAATAAATTTCTTTGATTGAATTGGATTTATCATTAGCGTATTTTTCATCAAACCAATTCTTTTTTGACTCATCATCTCTTACAAATTGAAACAATTCAGATTGTTGTTTTTCCAAATAGTTTTTAGATTTTTCTTTTTCTTCAAATTCATTACCGGTTTTAAAATTGGTTAACTGTATTATTGAAAAATCTTTGACATTCAATTGAAAAATATTTCTAGATTGTTGGTAAAAAATGATATCTGGATTGCTACTTCTTTCCACATTATAAATGCGCTCCGTTGCAACAATTACTTTCTTAATGCTTTTATTCTTTCTATTGTAAGCATATAAATTTCCTGATTTTGTGTAGTAGAAAATTTCATATTCTTTTTGGTTAGAATCGTCTATTTCTTGATCAGAATCTTCCAAAACTTGAGGTGTTTTCATTGAGGAATTCCAATAATAAGTACTACTTCCTGGTTCGTTTTTTGGATTCCAATCAAAATAAATTGTGGAACCATCTATCGACCAACGGTGATTTTCAGGTTGATTTCCAATGAATTCATTGCCTTTCATGATTTGCTCTAATTGAAGATTTTGAGCAATACCATTTAATCCTATCAAAATAAAAAGACTGAAAATATATTTATACATGATTTTGAATTTGGTTTAAACAAATATATTAAATAAAAAAAGAGCCAAATTACTTTGACTCTTTTAAAACTATTATTTTATATAAATATTAACTATTTAAAGCTTCCGCTCCACCAACAATTTCTAAAATTTCTCCAGTAATTGCAGCTTGACGTGCTTTATTATAAGTTAATTTTAATTGATTTCTTAATTCTGTTGCATTATCAGTTGCTTTGTGCATTGCGGTCATACGAGCACCGTGTTCAGAAGCAAATGAATCTCTAACTGCTTTATATAATTGTGTTTTTAATGATTTTGGAATCAAGGTTAACACAATTTCCTCTTTTGAAGGTTCAAAAATATAGTCAGAAGAAACGGCTTCACCACCAGTAATTGGTGCTAAAGGTAAAAATTGCTCTCTTTGTACAATTTGCGTAGCTGCATTTTTGAATTGATTGTAAACTATTTCAATTTTATCATATTCACCTGCTTCAAATTTATCCATCAAAACTTGAGCAATTTCTGCAACATTTTCAAAAGATAAATTATCAAAAATAGTACTTTGATTATCTATTACATTAAATGTCTTACCTAAAACATCATTTCCTTTTTTACCAATAGCAAAAACATCCACTTGTTTTCCAGGATAAGAATTTCCTATAACAATAGCTTGTTTGATAACATTTGTATTAAATGCACCGCATAAACCTCTGTTCGAAGTAATAGCAACAACTAATACTTTATTAATTTCTCTTTGATCAGCAAAACTACCAACGCTATCTCCTTCTAAAGTTGCACTTAAGTTTTGTAATAATTCCGTTAATTTTTCGGCATAAGGTCGCATTGCTGTAATAGCATCTTGTGCTTTTTTTAGCTTTGCTGCAGAAACCATTTTCATCGCTGATGTGATTTGCATCGTAGATGAAACGGAAGTAATTCTATTTCTAATTTCCTTTAAATTTGCCATTTTATATGAGTAATTAGTAATTAGCAACTAGTAATTAGCTTTTCACTAATTACTAATCACTATTCACTTAAAATTAATATTTTGCTGAAACTTCTTTAGCTGCTGCTCCTAAAACGTCAGTAATTTCATCTGTGAATTTACCTGCTTTTAAAGCATCTAATGTTGGTCTGTGTTTTGCGTTAAGATATTCGATAAAATCTTTTTCGAATTCTTTAACTTTTTCAACAGGAACATCCTTTAATAAGTTTTTAGAACCAGCATAGATAATTGCAACTTGGTCTTCAACAGTATATGGATCATTTACTGCTTGTTTTAAGATTTCTACGTTACGTTTACCTTTTTCAATTACGTTTTTAGTTACTGCATCTAAGTCAGAACCAAATTTAGCAAATGCTTCTAATTCTCTATATTGAGCTTGGTCTAATTTTAATGTACCAGCTACTTTTTTCATTGATTTAATTTGTGCGTTACCTCCAACACGAGATACAGAGATACCTACGTTAATTGCAGGACGAACTCCAGAGTTGAATAAATCTCCATCTAAGAAAATTTGTCCGTCAGTAATCGAAATTACGTTTGTTGGAATGTATGCAGAAACGTCACCCGCTTGTGTTTCAATAATTGGTAAAGCTGTTAAGGAACCTCCACCTTTAACGATTGGTTTCAATACGTCTGGTAAATCATTCATGTCTTTAGCAATCTCATCATTAGCGATTACTTTACAAGCTCTTTCTAATAAACGAGAGTGTAAGTAGAAAACGTCTCCAGGATAAGCTTCACGTCCTGGTGGTCTTCTTAATAAAAGAGAAACCTCACGGTAAGCTACAGCTTGTTTTGATAAATCATCATAGATAATTAATGCAGGACGACCTGTATCACGGAAATATTCTCCGATTGCCGCTCCAGCCATTGGTGCATATACTTGCATTGCTGCTGGGTCAGAAGCATTTGCTGCTACAATAGTTGTATAAGCCATTGCTCCTTTTTCTTCTAATGTTTTTGCAATTCCTGCAACAGTTGAAGCTTTTTGTCCAATTGCTACATATATACAATATACTGGTTGCCCAGCATCGTAAAATTCTTTTTGATTTAAGATGGTGTCAATACAAACAGTTGTTTTACCTGTTTGACGGTCACCAATTACCAACTCACGTTGCCCTCTACCCACTGGAATCATTGCATCAATAGCTTTAATACCTGTTTGTAATGGTTCTGTAACTGGCTGACGGAAGATAACTCCTGGTGCTTTTCTTTCGATTGGCAATTCATATAAAGTTCCACCGATTGGACCTTTTCCATCAATTGGGTTACCTAATGTATCTAATACACGACCTACAACTTCTTCTCCAACTTTAAGAGAAGCAATACGTTGTGTTCTTTTTACATTTGAACCTTCACGAATTCCTGTTGATGGTCCTAAAAGTACTACACCTACATTATCTTCTTCTAAGTTAAGTACGATAGCTTCTAAACCGTTGTCGAATTGAACTAATTCACCATATTGTGCATTAGATAATCCATAAACACGTGCGATACCATCACCTACTTGTAGAACAGTTCCTACTTCTTCTAACGAAGCTCCTGATTCGAAACCTGTTAATTGTTGCTTTAATATTGCTGAAATTTCAGCAGGATTTATTTCCGCCATTTTATTTATAATTTGTACACTAAAAAGTGCGATAAATATTAATAACTAAATTCTCTTTTTAAATTTTGCAAGCTGCTTGCAACAGATGCATTGTATTGTTGATCACCCATTGTTAAAATAAATCCACCTATGATAGATTCGTCAACAATGTTTTCAATAGTGATAGCTTTGTTTGAAAACTCCTTAATTTTTGCCAAAACTTTAGTTTCTAAATCAGCAGTTAGAGGAAATGCCGTTGTAACTTTTGCAATTTCAACACCATTTAATTCGTTCACTAATGCTTTAAAATCTGAAGCAATTGTTGGTAATAACTCAAATCTCTTGTTAACTAATAACAACTGAAATAAGCTTTTAGTTTCTTTTTGTGCTGAAGCAAAGATAGCTACTAAAGAAGAGTGTTTAACTTCACCTTTAATAATAGGACTTTGCAAAAAGTTTTTCAACTCTTTACTTTCCTTAACAGCATTTACTATCGAAGTCATATCTCTAGTAACGTTAACTGTGTTATTGTTTGCTTGTGCAATTTCAAGGATAGCTTTTGCGTATCGAATAGCTGCTCTTGTACCTGCCATAATGATTAGTTTAATTTGGCGTCACCTAACATTTTCTCAACTAAATTAGTTTGAGCTTCTTTGTTAGCTAATTCTCCTTTTAATACTTTTTCTGCAATTTCTAATGAAAGAGCACCTACTTGATTTTTCAAATCAGCAATGGCTGCATTTTTTTCACTAGCAATAGATGCTTTTGCTTGTTCAATCATTTTTTCTCCTTGAACTTGAGCTTCTGTTTTAGCATCATTAATCATTTTTTCTTTGATTTCACGAGCTTCTTTCATCATTAAATCTCTTTCTGCTCTAGCTTCGGCTAATAATTTTTCATTATCAGCTTTCAGGTTTTGCATGTCTTTCTTAGCGTTTTCTGCTGCTAATAAAGCATTATTGATTGAGTCTTCTCTGCTTTTTACAGCTCCAAGAATTGGTTTCCAAGCAAGTTTTCTCATTAAAATAAAGAAAACAATAAAAATTAGACTTGTCCAAAAAATTAAACTCTCAGGTGAAGTTAAATTCATAATATATATAATTTACTTTTAGTTTCTTTTTTAAAAAAATCTTCTCACAACCAACCGTTGTGAGAAGATAATTAATTACTTAGCAATTAAAGCAACTACTACAGCGAAAAGTGCAACACCTTCGATAAGAGCAGCAGCAATAATCATTGCTGTTTGAATTTTACTAGCAACTTCAGGTTGTCTTGCCATAGCGTCCATTGCTGATCCACCAATTTTTCCAATCCCGATTCCTGCTCCAATAACAGCTAATCCTGCACCGATTCCAGCTAATACCATAATAAAATATTTATTTAGTTAATAATTAATAAAACTCGATTTAATGATGATCATGTTCTTCAACTGCCTGACCAATAAACAGTGCTGACAACAATGTAAACACATAAGCTTGCAATGCCGCAACCAATAATTCTAACACACTCATAAACAATACAAATGCACCAGATACTGGAGAAATCCATTTTGTTTGGAATATGTAAATTAATGAAATTAAACTTAAAATAATAATGTGCCCTGCTGTAATGTTAGCGAATAAACGAATCATTAATGCAAAAGGTTTTGTGAACATTCCAATAATTTCAACTGGAATCATAATAGGAGCTAACCAAACAGGTACTCCTGGGGTGTTAAAAATGTGACCCCAATAATCTTTATTACCATTTACAGTTGTAACAATAAATGTTATAAAAGATAAAACAAATGTGAAATAGATATTTCCTGTTAAGTTTGAACTAAATGGAAAGAAAGGAATTAAACCAAACATGTTGTTAATCCATATAAAGAAAAATATAGTTAACAAGTAAGGCATAAATTTAGCATATTTCTTCTCTCCAATATTTGGAACAGCAATTTCATCTCTGACAAAAATAACTAAAGGTTCTAAAAATCCGGCAAGTCCTTTTGGTGCCATTTTGTTTTTCTTGTATGAACGAGCTAAAGCTGTAAATAGTAAAAACAATACTATTACAGAAAGTAACATAGAAAAAACATTTTTAGTGATTGAAAAGTTCAAAGGTCTAGCTTCGAAATTGAAAGCATTTTTATCCTCTTCACTTAATTTTTCAAACTTGTCTGCATAGTAAATAACTTCATTGTATCTAACAAATTTTTCACCATTTTTGTCAACAATGTGATGCCCTTCGTTATCATGATGAAATTCTCCTGAACTAAATGAAACCAAACCATTTTCAGTCCACAAAATAATAGGAAGTGAAAGTGAAATTGGATGACCATTCCAGTCAGCGATATGGAAATCGTGAGAATCACCAATATGAGAATTTATTAATTCTGTTGCATTAAATTCTTTCCCTTCTTCTTCACCATGACCAGCAATACTTTTAGTCGAAACTAGTAGTAAAGTAGCTAATAAAATCAAGTTCAATACTTTTCCAAAAATCTTCATAACTATATTTAGTTAAAAACAGTGTTTTAATTTTTTTGCAAAAGTACATTATTAATTAAAATAATAAAACATATTGATGTAATTTTTATAATATTTGTCTTTTACTGTTTTTTGTTTAATAATTTGACCATAAATACACTTTCAATTATTAAAAATATAAAATAACAAAAAAAGAAGTTTAACGTGTCCGGTATTTTATTGGAAAAATTAGATTTTATCAATGGCATTAAAAAAGAAACAGCAATTGCCATTTTTATTATTCCAATTCCTAAGAAAGTAAATCCAACTTTATCATTGAATTTATCATACATTAAATACAAAATTGCCAATCCTATTACTGTCATTAAAAAATTAAATAAATAGATATTTATTAAAGGAATAAACACACTTAAGTTTTTAATAATTAAATAATGAAAGACTCCAACTATCATAGTGATAAGAAAAAGATATAAAATCGAAAATAAAAATCTTTTAATCATTATTGTTTTGGATTTTTTTTAAATTTTTTAAAACTGAATAAAGCGATATAAATATAGCACTCAAAGATAATACAATTACAAAAGTTGGCTCTGTTCTAAAATACAAATCTAAATACTTTCCAAAAAATACTCCTGCAAAAATAATTATTCCCATTTGAAAAGGAATATTCAAAAAAATCAACCATTTATTAGGCTGTTTTTTCTTCTTGCTTTGGTTCATTTTTAAGTTCATTTATGCTTTTAACAGCGTTTCTCATGGTGCATGTTGCATTAAAAATGGCTCCTGGTTCAACGCCCAATTTTCCAATAAAAACTTCTCCTTTTACGGCTGAACTTGACTTTAAATTTAATAATTCTATGGCTTCTAATTTGCCTAAAAATTTACCTTCAATATCTATATTTTGACATTTTACTGTGCCTTCTACATATCCTTTTGGGCCAATTACTAGTTTTCCTTTTAGAATGCAATTTCCTAGTAAAGTTCCGTCAATTCTAAAATCTGCATCAGAAACAATATCTCCTGTTAGTTGAGTTCCTTCTGAAATTCTATTCATTTTGCCATAAAGGCTTTCGGTTGGTTTTTTCTTATCAAACATAGCTTATTTTAATAGTGATAAATAGGCTTCCCAATTTTTCTTGATTTGAACAACTTTATAGTTGTCCGAAGAAATTACAAATGCCTGATCAGCGATTTTATAGTCTTTATATTCTCGTAATAGACCAATAGTTGACTGTGCAATATCTTTGGTTGAAATTCCGTGTAAAACAATGAAATTAGTGTTTTCATCGTATATGTCATTTGATTTTTTAACTAAAGAGCTGTTTCTATCTGAAATATATTTATCTAATTTTTTATTTAATTCTTCTATTTCTGCGGTTGACAAATAATTTTTTGGAAAAACTATTTTGTAGGACGAAGCTTCTGAATCTGAAAAAGCCAAACTTTCTAAAACAGGAACTTCTGTAGTTAGAACTTGTTCTGCTTTTTTACCTTCTTTTGAATTTGGATAATTTAAAGCTACAAAGTTCAATACTTTTTTATATTCGTCTACTCCTTTTAATCGAGCTAAAATTTGAGCTTTTAAATATTCAAACTTAGGAGCCATTTCATCACCCGTAAACGTATCAATAAACTCTAAATTTTGTTTGTAAACTTCTCTTAGATTACCCGTTTCAAATTCTTTGTAAAGTTTTGAATAAACGGCTTCTGGAGATTGATTGTCGTTGTTTTCTTGTTCTGGATTTTGAATAATTTGTGCGTATCTACTTTCTGGAAACTCGGCTATGATTTGATTTTTTATTTCATTAGCTTTTGGATTTCCAATAATTTCATAGATTTTAAATAAATTATATTTGGATGGAAGAATGAATCTTGCTTCTGGATTGTTATTTAATAATTTTTCAAATTTTGCTGCAGCTAGTTCATATTCTTTAAATTTTTCTTTATAAATGGATCCTAATTGATAATCTGCAAAATCTCTATCTTTTTTTAAACTGTCTAAAACTTTAGAATCTGTAGGTAATAAATCCGTGTAAAAAGATACTTTGTAAGCTGGATTTTCTACTTCAATTTTTTCTTTTTCAGAAATGGAATCTTTTGTATTTTCATTTGAAGAGTTGGAACTTTCAGAACCAAAACTACTCAATCTCCAATTGTCTTTTAAAGCACGCTTTCCCCATCTTTTTCTAAATTCTGATTTTCCAGAAGAAACATTTGAAGGATTATAGAAATAGAATTTACTAACTGATGGCATATCATTACCTCCAATTCCTGGTGGAGCAAATTCTTGTGCTTGAGCTACTTTACTTGTTGCAGCATCCATTTTTGAAACCGAATTGATTCCTTTTCCAACAGAACCTGAACCTAGTTTAGATTCGTTTTCTGCAATAATTGCTAATCGTTCTAATTCTTTTTCTTTTAAAAGATTGGCTGCTTTTAACTTTTCTATATAATCTGAATAATATTGATCTCTGTCTGAAACAGAAAGTGATGTTACATATAAAATACTGTCGTTAGCTTTTGAGATGGTTTCATATTTAATAACATCGTCTAAATTGGCTCTTTTCTTAGCAATGGCTCTATATTCTCTAGTTTTGTCATCTAATCGAACTAGAGTACTGTCATAATATTTCCCAGCCAATTGGTATTCTGAATTATAAAAATTAATTTCTGCAATATTTCTATAATTTGAAGCTGTTAAATACTTGTCTTTTGACTCTTTACGTAAAGATTTATTGTAATACGATACAGCTTTGTCATCTAATTTTTGTTTGTCATAAAACAAAGCAACTTGATGGTTTAACACATCTAAAAAAGGTCTGTTTTCTCTGTCTTCCAATAACTTGTCGAATTTTTTCATAAAAACTAAAGTATCTCCGTTTTTATAATCAAATTGTTGTGCAAGTTTGGCATGAGATTGAATGGTATATTTTCTTGGTGCTCTTCTATTCATATCTATAACTTCCTGAAAAGCCATATTGGCACTGTCTTGAAATTTAAGATTTTCATATAATTGCCCTGTAATAAAGGTATATCTTGCTTTTTCGTCGTTAGATTTAGTATTTTCTTTTGCGATTTTTAAAACCACTAATGCTGTATCTTTTACTCCAACATTCATATACGCTTGCGCTAACATTGCACTGGCATTGGCTAAATCTTGACCTTTAATTTTTTTGTCTTTTAACAACTTTTTTAGATTATCTAAAGCCACTTGATCATTATCTAATCTGATGTTGATTTTTTCTCTCCAAACTTTAGCTTCGTATATTTTATCACTATTTGGATATTTGTACAAAACATAATTAAATGCTTCTAAAGCAGGAATAAAACGATTG
This sequence comes from Flavobacterium sp., assembly GCF_965657075.1. GTDB lineage: Bacteria > Bacteroidota > Bacteroidia > Flavobacteriales > Flavobacteriaceae > Flavobacterium. The sequence goes on along the minus strand of NZ_CBFHMV010000001.1, from coordinate 131,420 downwards.
TCATAATAACGTGCTTTACCTAATAAAATATAAGCTTCGTCCATTTGAGAGTTCTTTTCAGAACCACCAATATTCATGGAGTGTTTTTGAATGGCTTTGATAGCTTTGTCTTCGGCACGAATAAAATTTGGGTTTTTAGATTCGCCGGGTAACATTCCTTCTTCGTCATCTTGAAGTCTTTCCACTGGTAAAATATCCCAAAAATTATCTTGGTAGTTGATGTTAATATCCTTTAAACCCGTTTCTAAAGCAACTCCACCGTTGTATAAAGTATTATATTTGGCTGTTTTAGCATGGAAAGTTCGGTTAATAAATCTATCTTTCTTTACCGAACAAGAGATGGCAAGAAATATTAAAAATACTATTCCTAAATTTTTATATGTATTAATTTTCAAAATCAAAATGGTTTAAAAACATAACTGCTTTTTTCAGTTTTTAGTATATGAACTTGTAAAAATACGGTTTTTTTAGAATTATGGAAATTTTAAATCAATTATGTTCTTTATTTGAGTTTTTTGTATAAAAAAAACCTCTTAAAAAAGAGGTTTATAGGTGCTATTTTAAAAAATTAAGCAGAAAAGAAAGCTTCTAACTCTTTCAGGGTTTCTGTTGTTGGTACTAAATCTTTTACAATAGTTCCTTTTTCTAGAACTACAATTCGGTCAGAAACCTCAACGGTGTGTTGTAAATCATGACTTGAAACTAAAACTGTTGTCTTTTTATCTTCGGCTAATTCTTTAATAATTTTTTTCAATCTAATTTGAGTTGTTGGATCTAAGTTGGCAAAAGGTTCGTCTAAAATAACTACTTCTGGATTTCCTATTAAAGCTCCAACAATTCCAGCTTTTTTGGCATTTCCTTTAGATAAATCTCTAAGATATTTTTTATTGTTTAAAATTTCACCGTTAAAAAAGTCTTCATAATTTTTAAGAAAAGCATCTACATCAGCTTTATTCCAACCACGAAGTTCACCAATAAAATAAAAATATTCTTCTGGAGTTAAATAACCAATTAAAAAACTTTCGTCAATAAAAGAAGAAGTAAATTTTTTCCACTCTTCACTTGTATTAATTTGAATATTATTAGAAGTTATTCTTCCTGTTGTAGGAATGATTAAATCTAATACCATGCTAAAAAAAGTGGTTTTTCCAGCACCATTATTTCCCACTAAACCAAAACTTTGTCCTTTAGGAATGTCTAAATTATCTATTTGTAAAACGGTTGTCCCGTTGTATGTTTTTTTAAGGTTTGAAACTTGTATCATGATTTCTTAATTTTCTTGTTGTTTAAATCCTGCTATCGTTTGATATTTTCTTTTCTTGTATGCTTTGGCTATTTTATCCATAAAAAATGATCTTAAAAATATACCAATAATTCCTATTGAAGCTAATAAAATGGTTGCAGCGTTCATATTGGTCAATTTAAAAAATAAATACCAAATTAGTAATGGCAATAACATTAATGGAATTCCAACAATCCATTGTGCTGCTCCTGTTCCTTGATAATTCATAAAGGGACTTTTTTCTAAATCTATTTTCTTTTTATTAAATGAACCAGCATATAAAATCACCAAGACATTTATACCAATATTGTAAACTACACAAGCCAAATTAATCCATAAAATATGCCATCCAAAATACACATAAGGAATAGAAAGTAATCCTAAAACTATAATTGAAAAAGTCATTAATCCAGCTTTTGAAGCCAAATAGTTTTTTAATTGAATATTTTGAGCATGAATTAAACTAAAATAATTGCTATCCCAAGCAGGAATAAATTGTCCAAAATTTATGGTAAACATACCCGATGTAAAAATTCCAATAAACACAAAAAAGGCTGGCATTTTTTGATAAACAGGATTGGTATAAAAAATTAATCCGTAAACCAAAAATATCAGCGACAATAAAATGGTTGTTCTTGGTCTTTTGTTTCTCCAAATCAACTTTAAATCAAGTTGTAAAAACGGAGCAATAGATCCAAAACGTTTTGTCCATGATAAATCCGTTGTTTCAGCAGTAGCTGTTTTTGACTTTAGGAAACTATCCAAATAGAAATTTTTTGATAGGAAGGTATAATTTAAAAAATAAATTGCTATCAAAAAGGCTAAAAGACCAATGCAAGTAATTGGATTATTAGAAAGAAATAGCATTGCATTTGCAACCTTTTCACTAATGCTAAAAACATTAAAATAATCTAAAACTCCTAAAATTAATCCCATAACAACAAAAGGAATAAACTTTGATAGTTGTGCCGTAAAACTTTTTTTGATTAAAAAATTTATGTAATTTAAAATGATATTTATTAAAAAAACACTTATAAACCAAGTAATTGCTTGTGAAGCAGAAATTGCTTTTTCGTAGTAGGCAATAATAGTAAAAGGAATAAAAAGCAATAACGAAATTAAATTGTAAAAAGAAAACAAACTTTTTATCAAAACATAATTAATGATAGTTTTCTTTTTTATGTTTTGCGTTAAAAAAGATTTCATGTTGATAACTGGCAAAGTTTGCATGAAAAAACGAATGATTATTTGAAATCCTATCCAAGAAGCAATATAATTTTGAATTGAAATAAACGGATTGATAGTAGGAAAAACTTCTTCTAATATTTTATACAATCCAAAACCTAAGGCCAAAAAAGACAGAGAAAAATAAAGAGCTAAAAAACCTAGGAATATTTTTAGTGCGATACTTTTTCCAACGCTAGAAGACCTGAAAAATGATCTCCATTCTAAAAGTAAAAATTGTTTTATCATATTTATTAGTTGATGGTTGATGGTTGATGGTTGATGGTTGATGGTTGATGGTTGATGGTTGATGGTTGATGGTTATAAGTTGTAAAAAGTTTTGTTTTGTTACAAAGTGTTTGCTAATTCATATTCTGGGTACGTTTCTTTTAAATATTGTTCTGCTTTTGAAGGGATAATTTTTAAAATGATATAATTAAATAATAAAATAGAAACCACAGTAATGCTTATAATTATAGATGAAATCATGTTAATTTCTATTTTGTCGTGTAATTGAAGTCCTATTTGTAAAGGTAAATAACTAAATCCTCCAAAAGAACTAAAACCAAATATGATGTCTTTGTAGAGCCATTTTTTTCCTGAAATCTTAGCTTGTTTTTTGTTTTTTCTTGATAATGTTATAATTCCTATAAAGGAAATGAGTGATATTATGATAAAAAGAGTAATAATAACAATATGAGCAAATGGAAACTTTTGCATTGCTACAAACAAAAAGGCAATTGCAGTAAAAGTTCCAATGATTTTTGGAATTGAAAAAAAATCTTTAAAATGACTCCAAACCAGTTTGTTGTATTGCTTTCCTAAAGCTATTTGTCTTTTTTCAACCACATCCATAAAACCAAAAACGCCAAATTTTTTGAATTCGATTTGTAAAGCATCTTCAAAAGTGAGTTTAGGGTTTTGTTGCCATTGTTCTTCAATTGCATTGGCTAAATGATCTACTAATTCGGTTTGTAAATCGTACCATTCTACATAATGTTGACGTGTGAATTGGTATAAGCGTTCTATTTGTTGTTCGTTTAGTTTCATTTTGCTAATAGCATTTTATTAGATTTATTAAACTTAATTATTGTGTTTATGTAATAAATGAAAAAAGAAATACTTAGAAATATTATTAAACCAACAGTATAAATTTTACCATGAAATTCTCCAAAAAAGGAATTTCCAAAGCCATTTAATATCAAATTAATGAAATATATGAAATTTATTATGAGACCTGATTTTTCAAGAATAAAATATCTTTTTCTTGAATTAATAAAATAAATAATGGTTCTAATAATTAAATATAAAAGCATTAAAATCCAAAAAACAGAATTGAGTGCAATTATATTTTCTTTGAAAATAGTACAAAGTAAAATAGTAAAAATAGCAACAAAAAGATTGTAAGAATTTGTTAAAGAATTCAAAAAAGGTCTAGTTGTATCTATTAAAGATTGCTTATTAGCTTTTAATATTTCCGCTTTGTGAACAGGCATGTAAATTTTAAAAGCATCATAGAACTCAATGTTATTTTCTTTCATTTCTTGTTCAATACCGTTTAAAATATGATCAAGCATTTCCATGCGAATGTCATAATAAATAACATCATTCCTTTTGAGATAATTATCTATAAATTGTATGTTTTGTTTAGTGATTTTCATTTTAAACAAAAATTTGAGTTTGTAATTCTAAAACTGTATGTTTCTTTATTTTATAATAAATTAAAAAAGAAATAAAACACATTGTAAAAAGTACAGAACAAAAAAAAGAGTAAACAATGTAGTTAATTTCTATTAAAACATAATTCAGTCCATTAAAAAAATATAACCATAAAAAAACATTGTTAGAATAAAAGCCTAAACTACTTGTTTTTAAAACAGTTAACTTTTTTTTCTTTCCAAACTTATAAATAACCTTAAGCCAATCTATTAAAACATAAAAAACAATTATAAACACTGGAAACAAAATTATTCTTGGATTTGTTTTAAATAAATTTGTAACTACAAAAAATGAAATGAAAATAACAAAAGTTAGTACTATTAGAGGAAACTTAAAGTAGTCCTTTATTAAAATTCCATATTTTTTCCTGTAAATTTTATTTAATATTTGGACTTTTTCATTCATCATTCCTCTAAACCCTTTTTCTCCAAAACCTTCAACTTTAGCTTTTACAACTGCATCTTCAAAAGAAATTTCTTTATCCTTTTCTAAAATAGCTTCCACACTTAAAATCATATGGTCTAAAATTTCCATATAAACTTCATAGTATTTTATATCAAATCTTTTGATGTAGTTTTCGATGTAGGTTGTTTGTTGTTCGTTTAACTTCATGGTAAAAAAGATTTATTGATGTTCTCTACTCTTTTTTTTTCTTTGCTATTATAAATCATAAAAATTATTAACCATGATAGAAAAAAAGTTATAATAATACCTTCAAAAAGGGTAGCACTTTCTCTTTTCCCAATTAATGTAATGTTTAATAAATTTAAGGGTTGATAAACAATAAAAAGAATTGCCGAATTTTTTTCAACAGAATAAAAACGTTTCTTTTGATTAAAATAGTAGTTCCTTGCCTGAAATAAAACTTGAACAATCATCAATAAATAAACAGTCCAAATCATTCTTAAACAAACAAATAACAAGTCGTGTTCTTGAATTACATAAAAAAAGAATGTATAGCATAGCACAAAAATTGACAAACTTATAGGTTTTAAGCAATACTTTAAAAATGGAATAATCACCTGATAGTTGTGTTTTAAAGTATTTTCGTTTTGTTCCATTAAACCTCTCTTATTCAAAACCATATAACTTTTAAAAGCATCATAAAAATCTAGGTTATCGGCCTGCATTTTTTGTTCTACTGCTGTTGCTACATGATCAAGCATTTCCATACGAATATCATAATAATCAACTTCACTGTTTTTTAGATAATTATCTATAAATTGTATGTTTTGTTTAGTGATTTTCATTTTAAACAAAAATTTGAGTTTTTAATTCTTCTATTGTTTTTTTTCTGACTTCTATGAATATTAGTAAGGAAAGTAAACTAAAAACAAATAGCACTGAAAATATTAACCTTACAATAAAATGATTAAAATCTAAACTTTCTTTACCCCAAACAATTATGATACTTGATAAATGAAATCCTAACATTGTTGTATTATACGTCATAAATAATACATCAGTTTTTAACACAAATAATCTCTCTTTTTTTCTAAACTTCCATATTTGATAAATTGATAATAATCCTGCCAACAATACTAAAATCATTATAATACTATGTGCTTTTTGAGGTTTTTCAAAAACAGAAATGAAAAGAAAATACACTACAAAAACACTAATCGTCATAACTGTTTTAGGAAAATTAAAATATTCTCTGATTTTAGTATTAAATTCTTTACTGTTTTTCTTTCTGAGAAATTTTATTCTTTCACTAATCATTCCATTAAAGCCAAACTTTCCAAAACCTTCAACTTTAGCTTTCACAACGGTATTTTCAAAAGAAATTTCTTTATCCTTTTCTAAAATAGCTTCCACACTCAAAATCATATGGTCTAAAATTTCCATATAAACTTCATAGTATTTTATGTCATTTTTGTAGATATATTTTTCTATGTAACTAATTTGTTCACTATTCAATTTCATCTTAATAACTCAATTTTGGATTCACAATAGTTTGCATGTTCTTTATAAACTCTTCCAATTCTGAAAGTCTGTTTACAGTTTCTTTTGTGCCTTTTTCGGTTAGTTTATAATATTTTCTTAGTCGATTATCTACTTTTTCAACTTCAACATCTAATAAATCTTCGGCTTCTAATTTGTGTAAGGCTGGATACAACGCTCCTTCGGTAATGTTCAATTCCCCTTTAGTAATTTCCTTTACTTTTTGAGTGATTTCATAACCATACATTCTGCCATTTTCTTCTAACAACTTCATGATTATGGTATTCAAACTTCCTTTATATAATTGTGAGTTTTTCATTTAAACTTTATTTTGCTACGAAGGCACAAAGGCACAAAGTATTTTTATTTTACAAACATACATAATATTCTTATACATTAGAAACTTATGTATTGTTTTTTATCTTAAAATCTATAATCTTTTTTCTTTTATCTTTTCTCTATTTTCTTTATATGTAGTATTTTTGTAAAAAGAAATTCAATTATGTCATCATTCTATAAACTTACTATAAAAGAAATAAAAAGAGAAACTCCAAACGCTGTTTCTATATTATTTAACGTACCTGAAGAATTAAAATCAAACTATCAATTTATTGCTGGTCAATACATTACGTTAAAATTAACTTTAGATGGACAAGAAATTCGTAGAGCTTATTCTATTTGCAGTAGTCCAACTAGTGGTGAATTACGAATTGCTGTAAAAGCTGTACAAAATGGTTTCTTTTCAAAATTTGCTAATGAAAGTTTAAAAGTGGGTGGTTTATTAGAAGTGGGTACTCCTGAAGGAAAATTCACATTCGAACCCAAATTTGAAAAACAAAAAAATTATGCTGCTTTTGTTGCCGGAAGTGGAATTACTCCAGTAATGTCGATTTTAAAAACGGTTTTGGAAGAGGAACCAAACAGTACTTTTGTTTTGGTTTATGGAAATAAAAATGAAGAAGAAACTATTTTTCATCAACAATTGCATGATTTGCAATTGCAATATGTAGGAAGATTATTCGTACATTATGTTTACAGTAAAATCAATGTTGATGGTCAGCTTTTTGGCAGAATTGACAAAGCCAATGTAAATTTTGTACTGAAAAACAAGCATGCGCAAAAAGAGTTCTCTAAATACTATTTGTGTGGTCCAGAAGAAATGATAAATTTGGTTTCTGATGTTTTAAAAGAAAATAATGTTGCTGAAAAAGACATTAAATTTGAATTATTTTCAACGCCAACGACTGAAAATGATGCTGTAATTTCTCATGATGGTCATACCAAAATAACTGTTTTAGTAGATGATGAAGAAGCTACTTTTGAAATGAGTCAAAAGCAAACGTTATTAGAAGCTGCCTTGAAACAAGGTTTAGATGCTCCATATTCGTGTCAAGGTGGAATTTGCAGCAGTTGTATTGCAAAAATCACAAAAGGAACTGCAGAAATGAAGAAAAACACCATTTTAACTGACAAAGAAATTGCGGATGGTTTAATACTAACGTGTCAAGCACATCCCACTTCTGCTGAGATTTTTGTAGATTATGATGATGTGTAATTAGTTGGCAGTGTTCAGTTTTTAGTGTTCAGTAATTGTATTAAATCGGCTAATTGTAATTTAAAAACTTTGTGGTTTTGTGACTTCGCAGCAAAAAATGAAAAACAAACTCGAAATTTTCAAGAATGCTAAAGATCTTTTGGATGAACCAGAAGTTCAAGAATTATTGGACTATTGTGACGGTTTGGAAGATCAAATTGTTGATTTTAAATTTGAGAAAGACAAAAACAAAGAACTCATTTTATTAGACATGATAAAAGAGGTCATAAAAGGATGTAATGTTCTTGAAAAAGAACAAATGGAACATGAGCGTTTTGGTTATGATGCACCTAATTATCAAGAAACCATAACAAATATGAAACGTTATATCTTAGCGATTTGTAGAGATAATCAAATTTATTTGTGAGTTTTATTAGCTTGAAATCTGAACTCGACTCAGCTTCCCAAAACAAACACTTTTTAGATTAAATTTTACTCCTTTTGGTCCAATACATTATAAAAATTGTTCCAACAATTGAAGGTAAAATCCAATAAATTAATCCTTCTAGTTTTAAAGCTGCAACTAAAAATGCAGTAATTGAGGCAATATAAGCACCCGACATTTTTCCAATGTGAAATGGTAGAATTTTTGTTTTATCAATGTTTTTATAAAATTTAAAATCTCTTGTTGAAATAAAGAAAGCAGTTATTCCAAAAAACAAATATAAAATACCACCAGAATTGTTGTTGATAAGAAAATAAGTTCCAAATAATACCATTAAAACAGAAGCTATAATCATAATACTAGAAATGAATTTATCCGTAAAATTAGCTTCTTTTTTCTTTTTGAAAAGTAGTATTCTATTTCCTGAAATCACTAAATAAATCGTAAATATTCCAATTAAAAACAAAAAATTATTTTCGTGGTTAGGCAACCAACAAATAGGCAAAGAAATTAAGGAACTGATAATCATTCCGTAAGAAAATACTTTTCCTGCTTTTTTGTGTTTTGGACTTCCCTTGACAAATAAAAAACTGGCTAAACCTGATAAAAGTGCTATGCCTCCAAAAAAAGCATGAATATAAATGAAGATTTTAATGATGTGTTCCATGATGTTTTATTTTTATAGAACAAACTTAATCGAATTCAATTTTTAAAAATAATTAATAAGGACGAACTGTTTAAAAAGCTTGATGAATTGTCTTAGATTCTGAATCAAGTTCAGAATGACGAAATTTTATTAATCAACTAATTTAGATTGAATAATAAAAACTACATCATTTACAGAAATCGTTCGCATAGCATTTTCATAGCCTTCAACAATTTTGTTTCCATAAACAGAAGTTGGTAAAAAAGGAAATTTATTTCTGTCAGAAACCAAACAATGTTCCATAGGTTGATTAAAAGGTTTAAAACCAGCAAAAGGATGAGTTGCTCCCCAAAGTGTAATTACATTTACTCCAAACATAGCAGCAATATGTGCATTTCCAGAATCCATAGAAAGCATAACATCTAAGTTGGAAATCAATTGTAGTTCTTCTTGAAAAGATAATTTTCCTGCTACAACAATTACATTTTCATGCTTGTTTTGCAATTGATTTAATTGCAGAATTTCTTCATTTCCACCACCAAAAAGTAAGATTTTTTGATTTGTTTTTTTTGCTAATTCGTCAATAACATTTTGCATTAAATCTAAAGGATAGACTTTGCTTTCGTATTGAGCAAAAGGGGCAATTCCGATTAGTTTCATTCCAGAAATCTCTCCAATTTTACTCAAAATAGCGTTGGATAAAACTTCTTTTTCAGGAAACTTTGGATTAGCTAACTCAACTTCAAAACCCAATTTATTAAAGGTTGCCACATGTCTTTCAAACATGGATTTTGTAGGTTTAAAAATCTTGTTTTCGGGACGAGTTAAAGCTTTTTTCTCTGCTCTTCCTTTGTCTGTTGCAGCTACTTTTTTTCCAATTGATGCGAATAAAGTCCTTACAACTTGTGAACGTAAAACATTATGTAAATCGGCAATATGAGTGATTTCAAGTTTCTTTAAATCCCAAAACAAACGAAGTAATCCCAAAAATCCTTTGTGTCTTTTCTTTAAATCCACTCCAAAAAAAGAAACATTCGGAATCGCATCAAAAAATGGTTTAAAAAATGGTCGAGAAACCACTGTAACTTTTATATCAGGATTTTGAACAGAAAAAGCTCTCAACACAGGAACCGTCATTGCGACATCACCCATGGCTGAGAGCCTTATTACTACTATGTCTTTGGATTTAGGCATTTAAAAAAATGCTTATTTCTTATTCTGGTATAAAACAGGATTTAATTCATCGTCGTTATACATTTTCATTTGTTTGTACACTTTCATGAATTTATCACCATTTTCAAAGTCAACCATTAATTGATCTATGGAAGTAAACATGTCACTTTTTTGATCCAAAAGCACATTCAATTTCTCTTGACATTTGGCTCTATGTTCTGCTGAAGCTTCCGTTCTTGTAGCTTCTTCATTCATATGATAAATTTTCAAAGCTAAAATAGACAAACGATCAATGGCCCAAGCTGGACTTTCGGTATTAATCTTAGCATCATCTTTTACTTGAACAGCACTATATTTTTGTAAAAAATAACTATCGATATACTCCACCATATCTGTACGAACTTGGTTAGAAGCATCAATTTTTCTTTTTAAGGTTAAAGCTGCTACTGGATCAATTTGTGGATCACGAATAATATCTTCATAATGCCATTGAACGGTATCCACCCAATTTTTGGCATAAAGTAAATGCTCAATTTTATCCTTTGGATACTTATTATTAATAGGTTGATCTACATTATCATGAACGTGATAATCGTTGATACTTTCTTCAAAAATTGTAAATGCAAATTTCGCAAACATAATTATATGGTGTTAATTTGTACAAAAATAGAGAATTTTTATACTTTTAACCTGAAAAACTAAATAATATTACAATGCATATTCATTATATCTCTGAAAAAAACAGTATTCTAAACCATTTTTTAACACAAATTAGAGACGTCAATATTCAAAAAGACAGTATGCGTTTTAGAAAAAACATAGAGCGAATAGGTGAAATTATGGCTTATGAATTAAGTAAAACTTTAGAATATAAAGAGATAAAAGTCCAAACGCCACTAGGTATAAAAGAAACAACCACAGTTGCTGATAATGTTGTTTTGTGTTCCATTTTACGAGCTGGTTTAGCGTTGCATCAAGGTTTTATGAACTTTTTTGATGATGCCGAAAATGGATTTGTATCTGCTTATCGTCATCACTATAACAATGATGATGCTTTTGAAATTTTAGTAGAATATCAAGCTGCTCCTTCTTTTCAAGACAAGAATTTAATTTTAATTGACCCAATGTTGGCTACTGGACAATCAATTGTGGCTGTTTTAAATAAATTACATTTAGAACAAAAACCTAAAGAAATTCATATTGCAGTTGTTATTGCAGCTCCAGAAGGAATTGCATATTTAGAAGAAAATCTTCCAAAGAACTGCCATTTATGGGTTGCGGCTTGTGATGAAAAACTAAATGAGAAAAATTATATTATTCCAGGTTTAGGTGATGCTGGAGATTTGGCTTACGGCAACAAACTATAATTGCAACGTAAATAAGGTAACACTTATGGCAATTAGTATGTAAAGTGTTACTTCTTTCATCCAATACGTTTGGATTTTTTCCAAAAAATTTGCTCCTAAAATGGCCATTGGAACGAAAGAATAAATTAAGAAACTATTGTTTTTATGATTGGACAAAACGTAAATCAAAACTGCTAAAACAAACATAAAAACAACTTTTTTGTAAGTTCCTTGAAGATTTAAAGGTTTGTTTTTAATTTCCAATGTTTGTGTACTAAAAACAAAAACAGCAATCGATGAAAATATAGCCAATGCAATGTTTTGATACACATTTTCAAAATAACTAAAATTCAAGCTAATGGAGACATTATCGTAAATTAACGATATTAAATCATATTGAAATAGTAACTGAAATAATACAACCAAAATTGCAACAGCAAATAAAGCAATGAATGGAATTATCCAGTTTTTATAATCTCTTCCAACGTGAAAAATGATGGCTGTAAAAACCAAAAAAATGAATAATATGCTCCAAAAATGAAATATTGAAGCCAAAAAAATCCAAAAAGAGGCATCAAATATTTTTTCTTTAGATTTTTTTAAAGTCTTAAGCGCAAATAATTTGTCAACAGCCAATAATATGAGAAGATTGGAAATAATTACATTTGGATTTTTATACAAAGAAGGGAAAAGGATAAAAAACAATGCATACAATAAAAGGGTATAACTATTTAATTTAGTTAAATTATTCTTTTGAGAAATGATATTCACATATATAAAAGACAACGATAATAGTAACATTATAGCTGTTTTTTGAACGACAATCCATACCGTAGTTTCAGTTTCTATTCTGCTAAATTGATAAAAAGAATAGAAAAAGATAGAAATAACTGTTATAGTTATATAATTTATTGGACTTGTTTTGCTAAAAACGTTTGCAATCATAAAGATATTTTATACTTTTGTGATGTAAATATAACACATTATCAAAATGAAATCATTTTTTGAAGGATTTGCTTCGTTATTTGTTGACTTTTTATTCAAACCTTACGATATGTTAAGAGAATTAGAATTAACAAATTGGTGGGCAGCAAACGCATTAAACTGGATATTTATCATTATTTGTATTGGTGCAATGGTTTATTGGACTAAACAATTAAACATCTTCAAAAACAATAATGAAGATGATGATAATACAACAGCTCATTCATTTCTTAAATAATTGAAAAAATAGGATTTTATAAATCAAATCCTATATCTTTTCTATAATTCATCTTATCAAAATGTAACTTATTTATGTTTTGATAAGATTTTTTTATGGATTCTTCAAACGAACTTCCGTATGAAGTTACAGCTAAAACTCTTCCACCATTAGAAACTACCTTTCCGTTTTCTAATTTGGTTCCTGCATGAAACACCAAAGAATCTTCCACGCTTTCTAATCCTGAAATTTCTTTTCCTTTTTCATAATCTTCAGGATAACCACCAGAAACTATCATAATTGTTGTGGCACTTCTTTCGTCAATCTCAAGGGTAATTTTGTCTAATTCTTGCTTTGAAATGGCTTCAAAAATTTCAACCAAATCACTTTTTAATCTTGGCATAACTACTTCAGTTTCTGGATCACCCATTCTTACGTTATATTCAATAACCATTGGTTCGCCTTTCACATTAATTAATCCAATAAAAACAAAACCTTTGTAATCAATATTGTCGTTTTGTAAACCTTGAATCGTTGGTTTTACAATTCTAGTTTCAATTTTTTCTAACAAAACGGCATCTGCAAATGGCACTGGAGAAACAGCTCCCATTCCACCTGTATTTAAACCTGTATCGCCTTCGCCAATTCTTTTATAATCTTTAGCTGTTGGTAGAATCTTATAATTTTTCCCATCTGTTAAAACAAAACAACTTAATTCAATTCCGTCTAAAAATTCTTCAATAACTACTTTTGAACTTGCGTTTCCAAATTTCGCATCAACTAACATGCTTCGTAATTCGGATTTTGCTTCTTCTAAGTCATTCAGAATTAAAACTCCTTTTCCAGCGGCTAATCCGTCAGCTTTTAAAACATAGGGTGCTTCTAGAGTTTCTAAAAATTCACACCCTTTTTCAACCGTTTCCACTGTAAAACTTTCGTATTTAGCGGTTGGAATATTGTTTTTTACTAAAAATTCTTTGGCAAATTCTTTACTACCTTCTAATTGAGCGCCAACTTTTGATGGACCAATTACTGGAACATGCTTTAATTCAGAGTCATTTTGGAAGAAATCATAAATTCCGTTTACTAAAGGGTCTTCTGGACCAACCACAACCATATTAATATGATTTTTAAGTACTGTATCTTTAACAGCTTCAAAATCGTTAGGATTTAATTCAATATTAGTTGCAATTTGGCTGGTTCCTGCATTTCCTGGTGCTACGTATAAATTTTTACATTTACTACTTTGTAACATTTTCCAAGCTAATGCATGCTCTCTTCCGCCTGAACCTAAAAGTAAAATATTCATTTTTGTGGTGTTTAATCTGAACTTGTTTCAGATTCTCATCTCAAAAAGTTCGGTTTAGTTGTTTTGGCAAAAATACTTTGTTTTGTTTTTAAAATATAATTTTCGTTTAAAAAGTTTTAGTTTTCTTATTTTTGATAAAATTTATAAAACGTGGCTAAATTATTTGATTTTTCATTGCTAATAAATGGTTTTCCTATAAAGAAAGCAAAGACTGCATTTGATAAAATTTTAGCCATTCCTGAAGAAAAGTATGAAAATTATGTGATTGAAAAACGAAAAGAAATTGTCAATTTTCATCTTCAAAACAATGCGTTTTATCAAAATTTAGTTGGAAAAAATGAAATTGAAAATTGGAATGAACTACCTGTTTTAACCAAAAAAGATTTACAACAAACTTTAAAAAATCGCATTTCAAAAGGGTTTTCTGAAAAAAATATATTTGTTAATAAAACTTCGGGTTCCAGTGGAAATCCTTTTGTTTTTGCAAAAGACAAAGAATGTCATGCCTTAACTTGGGCTTCAATTATTTATAGATTTGGTTGGTATGCAATTGATTTTAATTCTTCTTATCAAGCTCGTTTTTATGGAATTCCCTTAGATTTTATAGGCAACAAAAAAGAACGTTTGAAAGATTATTTAGGCAACCGATATCGTTTTCCTATTTTTGATTTATCGGACAAAATTTTTGATGACATTTTAGAACATTTTAATGCTAAAAATTTTAGTTATATCAATGGATATACGAGTTCAATTGTGCTTTTTGGAAAATATTTAAGAGAAAGAAAATTAGTTTTAAAAGATATTTGTCCTTCTTTAAAAGTCTGTTTTGTGACTTCGGAAATGCTTTTTGATGAAGATAAAAAACTACTTGAAGACTATTTTGGAATTCCAATTATCAATGAATATGGTGCTTCTGAATTGGATTTAATTGCCTTTGAAAATTTAGATAGTGAATGGCAAATAAATGCTGAAACATTATTTGTTGAAATTTTAGATGAAAACAATCAACCTGTTGTTCATGGAAAAGAAGGAAAAATTGTTGTAACTTCTCTTTACAACAAAGCACATCCATTTATTAGATATGAAATTGGTGATGTTGGTATTTTAGATGAAAAAAGCACGTTTAAAAAACCCATTCTTAAAAAATTAATTGGTCGAACTAATGATGTTGCGATTTTACCAAGTGGAAAAAAAGCACCAGGTTTAACCTTTTATTATGTTACCAAAAGTATTATTGAAGACGATGGAAATGTGAAAGAATTTATAATAAAACAAACTAAAATTGATTCTTTTGAAATTGATTATGTTAGTGAAAGTGAATTAAATTCAAGTCAAATTGAAACAATTCAAAATGCGATTTCTCTTTATTTAGAGCCTAATTTGAACTTTGTTTTCTATAAGAAACCTTTCTTAGAAAGAAGTAAACGAGGAAAATTGAAGCAATTTGAATCCTTACTTTAGTTTCTATACTTCATAAAACCTCGATACATCCAATGTAACATATAATAAACAGATTGAAAAACGTTTAATTTTTCAACTTCTCTAAAAAATTGCCATTGGTATTTCAATAAATCAGATTTTTTTCTGGAAAGCGAATTTTTTCTAATTCGATAAATGGCTTTTGGTTCTTGAATTCCATAGGCAAATGGAATTTCTTTTAAATATTTCAACCACAAACCCATATCTTGACGTTTTCTGATTAACGGCATGGCTTTTTTATCTAAGATTTCGATATCCAAAAAAGCAGTTAAGCAACTGATTGAGTTTGATTTTAAAATATCGGAATAAGTCACTTTTTGAGGAACAATGAAATCGGAATAAATAAAATTGAGCGTCTCATCTGAACGCTTGTAGGATGAAAAAACAAAATGAATTCCAGTTTTTTGAATGGTTTTGATGCTGTTTTCGATAAAATCTTCAAACCAAATATCATCAGCATCTAGAAATGTCATGTATTTTCCATTACCGTTTTCAATTCCTTTATTACGAGCTACTGCTGGTCCCGAATTTAAATCTAATTGATAAAGTTTTATTCGATGGTCTTTTGCTATGAAATCTTTGATTAAATCAATCGTGTTGTCTGAAGAACAATCATCAATCAAAATCATTTCCCAATTTTGATGTGTTTGTTTTTGAACAGATAAAATAGTTTCAGAAATATATTTAGCTGAATTGAATGTTGGAGTAATTATGGATACTAAATCATTCATTAGTATGCTTTTTTATCTCCTTTTATTGAATTAACTATGGTAGTAAAAATAACTTTAATGTCTAGTAATATAGTCCAATTTTCCAGATAAAAAATATCGTATTTTACTCGGTTTATGATGTCTTGTTCGTTTTCAACTTCACCTCTAAATCCGTTAGTTTGAGCTAGGCCAGTGATGCCTGGTTTTATAAAATGACGTACCATGAACTTATCCACACTTTTGGCATACATTTCTGTGTGACTTACCATGTGAGGTCTTGGACCAACAACAGACATGTTGCCTACTAAAACATTGAAAAATTGAGGTAACTCATCAATACTTGTTTTACGCATAAACTTGCCGGTTTTTGTAATTCTTGGGTCGTTTTTAGAAACTTGTTCCAAATCGGCTATTTTATTTAATCGCATTGATCTGAATTTATAGCATGAAAACTCTTCGTAATTCAAACCATTTCTCATTTGTTTGAAAAAAATAGGTCCTTTAGATTCCAATTTTATTAAAACAGCAAGTATTGGAATCAACCATGATAAAACTCCAACAATAACTAAGATTGAAAATACTATATCAAAAAATCTTTTTAATCGTTTATTCACCTCTATTTCTAAAGGTATTTTTCTTAAAGAAATAATAGGAATGTAGCCATAATATTCTAAAGCTAAATTTCGATAAAGCGTTTGTTTACTATCCGGAAGGAGTTTAATTGTTTTTAAATTGTTATCGGCAAAATTGATTAAGTTTTCAATATCTGTGTTTCTTAGAGTAGTTAATGATCCGTAAATTTCATCTATTTTATGATCCAAAACATATTGATAACATTCTTTTAACTCCTCTCTTTTATTAGTTTTTAAATCAAATTGTTTTAGCAAATTATAGCCATAATCTGGGTTGTTAGAAAAATAATCAACTAACTCATCTACATTTTTACCGTTTCCTAAAATAATAACTTTTCTTAAATTTCCACCGTAAAAAAGGCGGTATTTTTTTAATAAATTAAAAATAAAAAACTTTTGAAAACCAATAGTAATGAAGGATATAAATATAAAGAACCAAATTTCGTTTGGGGTTACATATTTGTATTTATAACCAACATAAGCAAATGTGATAATTGTAATAAAGAAAAATTGCTTTAATAACTTTCCAAAAATTTGTACTTCTTTGGTAAATCTGAACACTTCATAATATCCAGTGTAATAAGAGGCTATTAACCAAAAGATGGATAATATTGTATGATATCCAAAATTACTCATACTGGTTCTTAGACAAATTAACACCAATAAATTTATAATTAATAAATCTAAAAAGGTTATTAATGGTCTAATGTATTTTGAATATCTACCTGTTTTATTGTTCAATTAGAATATATATTTTGAAAAATCTTTATGCTCCTCTTTCATTAATTCTTCTTTGGATAAAGATTTAAAGTATTCGTATGTAATTTTCATTCCTTCTTCTCTGGAAACCTTAGCTTCCCAACCCAATAGTTCTTTTGCTTTTGTTGTGTCTGGCTGTCTTTGTAAAGGATCGTTTACTGGCAACGGATGATAAACTACTTTTTGATTTGTTCCTGTTAATTTTATAATTTCATCTGCAAAATCTTTTATTGTAATTTCATCTGGATTTCCAATATTTACTGGATATACATAATCCGATAGAAGCAATCTGTAAATTCCTTCAACTTGATCATCTACATAGCAAAAAGATCTGGTTTGACTTCCATCTCCAAAAATAGTTAAATCTTCTCCACGTAAAGCTTGACCTATAAAAGCAGGAATTACGCGACCATCATTTAATCGCATTCTTGGTCCGTATGTGTTAAAAATTCTCACAATTCTAGTTTCTAATCCATGAAATGTATGATAAGCCATAGTTATCGATTCCTGAAAACGTTTAGCCTCATCATAAACACCTCTTGGACCTATAGTATTTACGTTGCCATAGTACTCTTCGGTTTGCGGATGAACTAATGGATCACCGTATATTTCTGAAGTTGAGGCGATTAATATTCGAGCTTTTTTAACTCTAGCTAATCCTAACAGATTATGAGTTCCTAATGAACCTACTTTTAAAGTTTGAATAGGTATTTTTAAATAATCTATTGGACTTGCTGGTGAAGCAAAATGTAAAATATAGTCTAATTCACCTGGGACATGGACAAATTTAGTAATATCGTGATGGTAAAATTCAAAGTTTTTATCTTTAAATAAATGCTCAATATTTTTTAAATCACCCGTTATTAAATTATCCATACCGATAACAAAATAACCTTCATTTATAAATCTGTCACACAAATGAGAACCCAAAAACCCTGCAGCTCCTGTAATTAGTATTCTTTTCAATTTTTTTGAGTATTTTTTTTTATGTTTTGTTAATTTTATCTTAATGGAACGTTATAATTTTCCTTTTATTGTGATTGTTTTGAATTAAATAAACAATATAATAAAGTGAAAAAAACTACACCTCTTTGTCTCCATAAAAAAGATTCGGTCAAAAATAAACTAATCATTAGAACTGCAAAAGCTATATGTATAAATTCTTTATGTTTTATGGCGTTTTTTAGATTTATAGACACTATTACTATTAATAATATAAATCCTAAAACACCCAATTCTGCAAAAACTTGAATATATTGGTTGTGAAAATTCTTTTTATGATAACCTTCAATCAACTCGTTTCCTTGAAATACATTGTTTTGTAATCCTTTTTCTTCAATTTTTTTATAAGAAGCATTTAAACCAAACCCATTCCAAAAAATATTGTCTTCCTTTAAAAACTCAAAAAATAATCGGGCTTGATACACTCTAAACGATGATCCTGAAAAATAATCTGTTTGATTAAATTTTTGATTGTACCAAGCTTCTTTCATACTAATAACATTTGATCCAACATCTTGCTTGTTAATAACTGTATGGCCAATATTACTCTCTTCTTTGATTTTAAATTCAAAAACCAATCTTTCTTTAATCCAACCAAATGAAAAAAGGCACACTAATGCAAATCCTAAAATAATTATATTTCGCAAACGCATTTTATTTGCTGATTTTGAAAAATAAAAAAAGTGAATAATGGAAAGTAGAACTGTTGTAAAAATGATGTTTTTAGAGGAAAGTAAAAAAAGAAAAAAAGCAAGGAATGTTGCTGATAAATTATCTTTATTTGTCTTTATTTCCTTCGTCCAAAAATAAAAAAAAGCGATGCTTACAAATACAGAAAAATGAACTGCATTTAAATCTTTAGTAACTAAATTATGAAAGAAAAAAACACTTAAATCATTAATTATTAAATAATCATAAGTAGCTTTTACAATAAAATAAAAAGCAACAAAAACAATGGAATAACTGTAATATTTGAGAATTTTTATTTTATTACCGACGAAAAATTCTTTACCCAGTAAAAAACACAATGGAATTACTAAAAGAGGAACTTCTTTAATTAAAGCTTGCAATGTTGCCGATTGGTCAGAAGTCCACATCAAAGAAAATAACATTAATAAATAAAAAGCAACTAGATAAAATAAGCTTTTATTCAATGAAAAGTTATTCTTAGTTAATGAATAAGAAGAAGCAATGAAAAATAAAACTAAAAACACACTGTTTACAGCATGATTGAAAGGAATTGTAATTAAACTCAAAACAAAAAAAGACAAAGGAACATTATTTTTAAAATCTTTTTTAACCGTTTGAAAAAAACCAATCCCTTGAAATTTAAAAGTATTCATTACTGTAATTTTTACCTTAATTAATTGCAAGGTATCATTTTTTTTTATTTTAACAGTTAACTTATTTATTGAATATTTGTTTGTAAATAAAGAGGTTAATTTAATTATAGTTTTATATTTGCAAGTCAAACTAATTTTTTAAGTGAAAAAAGCAATTATTACAGGTATTAACGGACAAGATGGTGCTTATTTAGCATCCTTTTTGTTAAATATGGGTTATACAGTAATTGGCTTTACTAGAAAAAAATCCAATAATTTTAAAGGATTAGAATATTTAAAAATTTTAGATAAGATTGAAGTTGTTGAATGTGATTTACTAAACATTAACAAAGTAGCTGAATTATTAAGTGCCATTCAACCTGATGAAATTTACAATTTAGCCGCTCAAAGTTCTGTTTATCAATCCTACAAAGAACCTATTAATACTTTTGAGTTCAATACATTAAGTGTTTTTAACTTGATTGAATCCATAAAAAATATAAATCCTAAAATAAAACTATACCAAGCAAGTAGCAGTGAAATGTTTGGAAGAGTTAAAAAACTTCCTATTACTGAGGAAAGTTTAATTCATCCTGTAAGTCCTTACGCCATTTCAAAAGTTGCAGCACATTATACTTGTGTGAATTATAGGGAAAGTTATGAAATGTTTATATCTTGTGGCATCTTATTCAATCATGAATCTTATTTGAGAAATGATACTTTTTTTATAAAGAAAGTTATAAGAGAAAGTTTGGAGATTTCGCTTGGGAAAAGAGACGTTTTAAAAGTTGGAAATATTGATATTAAAAGAGATTTTGGTTTTGCAAAAAAGTATGTTGAGGCCATGTATTTAATGTTACAACAAGATAAACCTTCGGATTTCTTGATTTGTTCTGGACAATCGGTTAGTTTGAGAGAAATTATCTATTATATTTTTGATAAACTAAAGATTTCAAAAGATTTGTGTATAATTGACCCTACATTTTACAGGCCTTCAGACATTGAAGATATTTATGGAATCAACGAAAAAGCAAAAAAAGAATTGAATTGGAATTACGATCTCAATTTTTTTAATGTTTTAGATATATTATTAGAAGAAGAAGTTAAAAATTATAAAAAATAAATGAAAGTAGCTTTAATAACAGGAATTAATGGTCAAGATGGCTCATATTTAGCTGAATTATTACTAGAAAAAGGATATGAAGTTCATGGTATAATTAGACGCAGTTCTACATTTAATACAGAACGTATTGAACATTTATATATTGAATCTTTAATAAAAGATCTGCATAACAAACAACAAATTAAATTACATTATGGAGACATGACGGACTCTACTAATTTGATTCGTTTGGTACAACAAATTAAACCTGATGAAATATATAATTTGGCAGCTCAATCTCATGTTAAAGTGTCTTTTGAATTGCCAGAATATACTGCAGAAACAGACGGAATTGGAACATTACGTTTATTAGAAGCGGTTAGGATTTGTGGTTTAGAAGAAAAAACAAAAATTTATCAAGCCTCAACTTCAGAGTTATACGGTAAAGTTCAGGAAATTCCTCAAACAGAAACTACTCCATTTTATCCAAGAAGTCCTTATGGTGTTGCCAAAATTTATGCCTTTTGGATTACTAAAAACTACAGAGAATCGTACAATATTTTTGCCGTGAATGGAATTCTTTTCAATCATGAATCTGAAAGAAGAGGCGAAACTTTTGTAACCAGAAAAATAACGCTTGCTGCTGCCAGAATTAAACATGGTTTACAAGAAAAACTATATTTAGGAAACCTAAATTCTTTAAGAGATTGGGGATATGCAAAAGATTATGTAGAATGCATGTGGTTAATGCTTCAACAAGATGTGCCTGAAGATTATGTAATTGCTACAGGTGAACAACACTCTGTAAGAGAATTTTGTGAACTTGCTTTTAATGAAGTTGGTGTAGAAATTATTTGGGAAGGAAAAGAAGAAAACGAAAAAGGAATTTGTAAAGCAACTGGAAAAACAATCATCGAAGTTGATCCAAATTATTATAGACCCGCAGAAGTGGAAACTTTATTAGGAAACCCAGCTAAAGCAAAACAAAATCTAGGTTGGAATCCTAATAAAACTTCGTTTGAAGAATTAGTAAAAATTATGGTTCAACACGATTTAGATTACGTAAAAAAATATTAAATTGGAAAAAACAGCTAAAATTTTTGTTGCTGGTTCTAATGGAATGGTAGGTTCAGCTATAGTAAGAGAATTGCAAAAAAGTGGTTTTCAAAATCTTTTAGTACCTAATTCTACAGAATTAAACTTAATTAATCAAACTGCAGTTGCCTCTTTTTTCGAGATCAACAAACCTGATTATGTGTTTTTAGCCGCTGCAAAAGTGGGCGGAATTCATGCCAATAACATTTATCCTGCTCAGTTTTTATATGAAAACATGATGATACAAAACAATGTAATTCATCATGCTCACTTGAACAATGTTAAAAAACTACTTTTTCTTGGAAGTTCATGTATATATCCAAAATATGCGGAACAACCCATAAGAGAAGATAGTTTGTTAACCGGAAAATTAGAACCCACAAATGAAGCTTACGCTATTGCAAAAATTTCAGGAGTTGAAATGTGTAAGTTTTACAAACAACAATACAGTTCCAATTTCATTTCTGCCATGCCTACAAATTTATATGGTATAAATGATAATTTTGATTTAAACAATTCTCACGTATTACCGGCTTTACTAAGAAAATTTATTGAAGCTAAAAATAATAATGCTAATGAAGTTTCAATATGGGGAAGTGGTGCTCCAAAAAGAGAATTTTTGTATGTCGATGATTTAGCTAAAGCTTGTTTGTTTTTAATGCAGAATTACAATGAACCAGAAACAATAAACATTGGAACAGGTGAAGATTTGTCTATTAAAGAATTAGCGCTTTTAATAAAGAAAACAGTTGGTTTTGATGGCAATCTTGTTTTTGATGCTTCAAAACCTGATGGAACACCACGAAAATTATTAGATGTTTCTAAAATAAACGCCATTGGCTGGAAACATGAAGTTTCTCTAGAAGAAGGTATTAATAAAACACTATCTTGGTTAAAAGCGCATAATTATAGCAACTTTAAATAAACTTAAGTGCATAAAATTCTAAACAATCATCTTGTCATGAGCGGTTTTTACAAAGGGGTCTCAGGGCTTTGTTTGTTTATATCCATAAGATTATTGTTAGATTATTTAGGTAATGAAAACTATGGGCTTTGGGTTTTAGTTTTTACATTATTTCAATTGGTTTTATTAATGGATTTTGGCATCCAAAGTTCTTTAAAAACCAAAATTCCTGTTTTGATACATGAACAAAAACTAGAATTAATAAAAAGCTATATAAAATCCACTTACAAAATATCGGGTTACATTGCTGTTTTTATTTTTATATCGTTTTTATTGTTTTCCTTTTTTTTCGACTTCAAATCCGCTTTTAATATTGAGTTTCAAACCAAACCATTCATTACTTTTCTTTTTGTGTTGAATGTTTTTTTCTTTTGTATCAACTTTATTGCCAATATTCATAAATCTTTATACGTTGCGTTTTTAAAAGGTAAATATTCCGAAGAATCTTTGGCCGTAAATCAAATTGGATTATTGCTTCTTTTTGCACTTTTGATTGTGTTTTTTCCAAATAATAACTCAGAAGAAAAACTAATTGCAATTTCTATTATAAATGGTTTATTTACTTTTCTAGTAAACTTGTTCTACACTTTGCGTTTTTTTAAAATGGAATCCTTGAGCTTATCAACAAAATTAAAAGCTAGTAAAGATTTTATAAAAGGCATACTACAATTAGGATTCAAATATATGATTATTCAAGTTGGAATGTTAATCATTTTCTCTTCTGATAATTATATTATTTCTAATGCTTTTAGTCCTTCTGAAGTTACACCTTATGAAATAGTAAATAAATTATTTCAATTTCCATTAATGATTTTGTTTGCTGCTTTATCGCCTCTTTGGTCTATGTTTGCAAAAAATTATATTGAAAAAAATAAAGAATCTTTATTAAACTCTTTTAAGAAGTTCAATAAATATTTTATTGGAATTAGTATTGTTGTAATAATTGGTGTTTTGATTAGTCCATATGTTATTTTATTATGGATAAAAGAAGCAGTTGAAGTTCCTAAATACTTAATTCTTTTAACAGGAATTGTTACTTTGTTGAGAATATTCACAACTTTCTATTCCTTTTTTTTAAATGGTATTGGAAATTTAACAGTTTATATCTCCATTTTAATAATAAGTATGCTAATAAAAATACCGTTATCCTATTTTTTTGTAGATTTGGGCTTTCGTGTTAATAGTGTAGTTATTTCATCTATAATTATACTATTGTTTTGGGTAATAATTATACCTTATAAATGTTACTCTTTGGTTAATAAAATTGAGGAAAATGAATAATTTTATATATAAAAACAAAAGCTTTTTATTAAAATTAAAAAGAGCTTTTAACAATTCTTTCGGTGTTGAGATTTTAAAATACCCAACACCGGAATTAGACAGAAGAATTAAACTTTTAAAAAACTTTAATATTGATGTAATTATTGATGTTGGAGCTAATATAGGTCAATATGGCTCAGAATTAAGAAATATAGGTTATAAGGGAAGAATAATTTCTTTTGAACCAACTTCTGAAGCTTTCGTTAAATTACAAAAAACGGCTTCAAAAGATGGTTTATGGGAAGTACATAACATGTCATTAGGAGAACGAAATGGTGAATCTGAAATAAATATTTCTAAAAACTCGGTTAGTAGTTCTATTTTGAATGATTTACCTCAACTTACAGCTAGTGCTCCAGAAGCCACTTTTATCAGAAAAGAAACTATTAAGATTAAAAAATTAGACTCTGTTTTTGATAGTTTAAATATAAAAGACAAAAACATTTATCTAAAAATTGATACGCAAGGTTATGAAAAAATGGTTTTAGATGGTGCAGTAGAATCAATAAAAAATGTACTTGGAATTCAAATTGAAATGGCTTTAATACCTTCTTATCAAGGAAGTTTAACCTTTGAAGAAATGAGCGATAAACTAAAAAACCTTGGCTTTAAACTTACCACCATAGAAAGTGGTCATTACAATAAAAAAACCGGAGAACTTATTGAAGTAGATGGTGTGTTTTTTAAAAATTAAACTATGAATACATTTCACAAACTTTCCATAATAATTCCGGCTTACAACGAAGGACCAACCATTCATTTTATTTTAGATAAATTACAACAAGTAGCTTTATTAAATAATATTGAAAAAGAAATTATAATTGTCAACGATTGTTCCAAAGACAATACAGAAGAGGCAATTAAAAATTATATGACTTCTAACCCAACCATTAACATTCAGTATTTTAAACATGAAGTTAATAAAGGAAAAGGTGCTGCTTTACATACCGGAATTCAAAAAGCAACGGGTGATTATTTAATCATTCAAGATGCCGATTTAGAATACGATCCTCAAGAGTATAATTTACTTTTAAAACCTGTTCTAGATGGTTTTGCCGATGTAGTTTATGGAAGTAGATTTATGGGCGGAAATCCTCACAGAATTTTGTTTTTTTGGCATACCATTGGAAATCGTTTTTTAACTTTTATGTCTAATATGTTTACTAACCTAAACTTGTCAGATATGGAAACTTGTTATAAGTTGTTTAATACTAAGGTTATACAATCTATACCATTAAGAGAAAATCGTTTTGGCTTTGAACCAGAAGTTACTGCAAAAATATCAAGAGTACCCAAAATAAGAATTTATGAAGTAGGTATTTCTTATTATGGAAGAACGTATGAAGAAGGAAAAAAGATAGGCTGGAAAGATGGCTTTAGAGCTATTTACTGCATTTTAAAGTATGGATTGTTTAAAATAAAGTAAATTGAAATGTAATCTTAAATGTTTGTGATTTAATATTATATTTTAAAAATAATCACTTGTTTTTCAGACATTTGAAGAAATTTATTATACTTTTACATTGTGTTTTTTATTTTTAAAATAAAATTTTATTTTTTATTTTACCAAGATTATGTTTAAAGAGAATTTATTTTATAAATTAGACTTACAAAAATTTTACATTATGAAAAAAAAAATACTTATATTTTTTATTTTTTTAATAATTAGTTGTAGTAAATCGATTGAAAGTAATGAGTTAACTGATGTAACTTCAGAATTATATCCCGTAATTGAAAACTATTCTACAGATTTAGGTTATTCGGGAGATGAAATTACAATTTATGGAACTAATTTTACAAATGATATCAGCAAAATTGATTTAAAATTTGAATATATATCTTCTGACTCACAAATAGTTTTAAATGCACAAATAATAGAATGTTCTATCAATCATATAGTTGTTAAACTTCCTGCAGGATTTAATTGTATTACTGATTTGAGATTGTTAATAAATGGCAGGCAGGCTTCAATATCAGATTCAATGCCGTATTTAAGATTTGGCGGTAGAATAGGAATATTAGATAATACACCTAATGTTTGGCATAAAATTGAGGATTATAAACTGAATCCGCCAAGTGGTTATGGTAATTCTGCTAGTAATAAAATAATAGTTGTAGGAGATGCAATTTATTATTCTTTTGGTGGTGATAGCTATTATTCATCTCAAAAAGTTTACAAAATATTAGATGGAGGATTAACATTTAGACAAACTGGAAAAGTCGACCAAAAAGGTAATGATTTTTATATTACTGAAAACCATGACGGCTTCTATTCTTTACGTGATCGTTTTGTAAGATATGGTATAGACCCTAATGTTGCTATTGATATTTTCCAATTTCCTTATTTATCTGCTAATTCATATTTTAATGGCGAAACAAATATAGTTGGTATTTATGTTTCTAATGATTTATCTATAACTTATCTAATAGATTCTAATAATAGAGTTTACACTAGTAACGATGGAGTAAATTTTACTAGATTTACTCAAGCGCCCTTTTTTAATACTAGGCATGTTTATTGTACATCTTTCTTAAACGAAAATAATCTATGGTATGCTGGTAGAAAAAATGGACAACCTATTCTGCAAAGTGGTGCTGTTATATCTTATGGTCCATATCAACCTTATATCGCCATAATTAAAAATGGAGTTTACAACCAAATTGTATTAAATAACTCTTTATATTCAAATTTTAGTGTAAATAAAATTAGTTTTATCAATGAAAATATTGGTTTTTTAAACCTGATAAAAAGTGATAATTCTAATTCAAAATTAATGAAAACGAGTGATGGTGGTCAAAATTGGAGTTTAGTAAATGACGATGTTTTTATGACAAATTTTTGTTTTAAAGATGAAAATACAGGATGGTATTGTTATCAAAATAAAATTTACAAAACAATTGATGGTGGTGTTAATTGGAGTTTAGACTATTGTTGTGACTCCAACATGAACTCAATAATAAATATTGCATACAAAAATGGGGTTGTTTATGCAATCCAATCTGAACGCTGTACGCTTTTAAAATACTTTACATATTAATAGTTCGTTCACTTAAATGTTTATTTTGAATAATATAAATGAATTATATAATTATATTTGTCCTTATATTTTATACATTTTATGTGTTAAATATAAGCAAAACAGAAATTTGAAACTTACTTGATAAAAATTATTTAATATCAAGATTATTTAATTCAAACTTTTAAAACAAGCCCTTTTCTGTTTGAACATAAAATAAATAAGCTCTTGTACTTGAGTTACTAAAACATTATGGAAATTTAAGTTTTAAGATTTTGTATATTTCATAATGGGCTCATTTAAAATTAATTAGTAAATTATGTTAGCGTATATTTTTTGTTTCTTTATAATAACTTTTATATTTATGAATATTGGATCTTTTGTTTCTTTCAAATTAGATTCGAAAAATAAATATGATAATTTTGATAATTTTTTTATTGGTTTTTGTGTAGTAGGTACTTTTTTAAATTTTTGGAGTTTATTTTTACCTACAAACATCTTTGCTTTTATTATTCTACTAGCAATATCATTATTATTATTATATATTTCTTTTAAAAACAATAATTTATTTTTAAAAAATAATTATGAAAAAATTATAAATGTTTTTATAAAACAAAAATCATTTTCTTTATCAATTTTACTACTATTTGTAATAATATTATTTACTTCTTTAGTTACTCCAAGATTATTCGATTCACATCTATATCATATTGGGTCAATAAAATGGAATGAAATGTATAGAGTTGTTCCTGGATTGGCAAATTTTCATGACAGATTTGGTTTCAATTCTTCTGTGTTTGTAATGAGTGCGGCATTTACTTTTGAAAGTTTTTTTAAACAATCTTTGTACTTGTTAAGTTCTGTTACGCTTTTAGTTTTTTTTGTTTGGTTAATTAAAATAGTTTTTGATAAAAAAGGGTTAGTAGCTATTTTATGTTTGTTTTTTATATATTTTTTCTATGAACAATACTATTTAGATATATCATCCCCTAGTTCTGATCTTATACCTAATATATTAATTTCTTATGTTTTTTTTAAGCTTTTAATTTTAGAAAAAATGATAAATAAACAATATTTGATAATAATAATTTTACCTATATTTTGTATTACTTTAAAATTATCAACATTACCAATTATATTAATAAGTTTTTATGCTATCTATTTAAAGAACAATAACAATATAAATTTTATTAAACAACTTACTCTTATTTCCATAGTTTTTATTCTACCATGGATAATAAGAAATATTATTATAACTGGTTATGTTTTATATCCTTTTGAAAGTTTGGACTTCTTTAATTTTGATTGGAAAGTTCCTGTTGAAAATGTTATTATAACTAAAGAAAGTATTTATGCTTGGGCTAGAATACCTTTTTTTGAATCAAACTATGTTTTAGAAAAATCATTTTCTGAATGGATTATAATTTGGTGGGAAATGACTTCTTTAAAGAACAGGAGGTTTTTTATAATAGCTTTAATTTCACCTTTTATTTTACTTTTTTTATATTTTAGAAACAAAAGAGTATTAAATAAAAATATTTTATTCTCCTTTATTATTTGTTACTTTTCTTTTATTTTTTGGCTTTTAAAAGCTCCTGATTTTAGATTTTCATTTTCTTTCATATTACTTTTAAATGTTTTTGTTTATTCACATTTTTTTAATCATAAATTTTTCTTGAATAAAAAAATAAATCACTTAATGATTATAATAACATTTTCAACTTTAATAATTTTATCAAAGAAATCTTTTGCTTTATTTACAGAGGACTATAAAATTTCGGAATATACTTCTTATATTTTTAAACCATTAAATTATAAGAAGTATGTTGAAAACACTAAAGCCGAATTTATTGAAAATGAATTTAAATTTAAAAACAACAATTCAATTATTTTATATAGCACCCCTGAAATAAATTACTTTAGATGTTTTGATGTTGTGCCATGTTCAGCATACTTAAACGAAAATATTAAATTAAGAGGAAACACATTACAAAATGGATTTAAATATGAAAAATAGATTAAAAAAAATTATCGTTTACATTTCTGGAATTATTATATGTGTTTCTATCTTTAATTATTTTGACACAAATAATAAGTTTCAATTAGAAATTGAGTACTTAAATAAGTATAATGACAAAGTTAGAATATATTACACAAAAGTTCCTGGAAAAGAAATAGATGGATCAAACTATATCGATTTGTATGTTTACGGAAAACCAAATTATCAAAAATTAACTATCAATTTTCCTGAATTTATTACTCCATATAATATTAGATTAGATATTTCTGAAAATCAAAAAATAGAAAAACTATCTATAAAAAACATTTCATTAAAATATGGAAATAGTTTAATTGATGGTGATAACGGTTTATATATGAATTATTGGAGCCTTAATGAAAGTATTATTTACAATAACGAAAACTATTATCATGACGTTATCGTTTCTCCTGTAGTAGGAAAAAAAATACCAATATTAATTTCGAATATTATTCTTAATGAAAAAATTAAGAATATTAAACCTTTTTTGTTTTGATAAAGTTTGAAAAATGTTTTTTTTAAATATACATTTGTTCTTCAAAATCTAATCATAAAAAAATGAAAATCATAAAAAAACTTTTATTGCTATCTTTTAGCACATTTATATTGGCTTGTGGAAAAGAAAACCCAAACAAAGAAGAAAAAAATAATAGCACCACTTTAGAAAATGTTGAATTATTAATCGAATTTAACTACAATACACCTGATAAGTTTATTGTTTATTATTCAACAGATTTAAATGAAGAAATTGACGGTTCTAAAATGATAGAAAAGAAAGTCTTTGGTGGAAATTACATGCAAAAACTAAATTTCAATTTCCCTAATGGTGATTTACCTAAAGTAATCAGATTAGATGTTGGTAAAAATCAAAAAGCAGAAAATATAATTATTAAAAATATTTCTATAAAATATAATAACAAAATTATTAATGGCGATGATGGTTTGTTTATTGCAAATTGGGATTGTAATAAAAGTATTATATTTGATGAAGAAAATTTAAAATATAATATTGTTCCTTTTGAAGGCAAAAAAGATCCTGTTTTGATATCTAATGTTAATCTAACGGAAGAACTTTTAAAATTATACAAATAATTAAAAGGCACTATATGTGCCTTTTTTTATAAAAAACAAATAATGGGTAAATCTATATTTTTAACATTCATCATAATTATATACTTATATATTATCTTGTTTTTTAGCTGCCCTATTTTACTTAAAATTTCATTTTCAATAAATTTTATATTACTCTTAGCGCTTACTTATTACAACATATTATTTGAAAAAAAATTCTCTCCTTTTTTAAGTGTTTTTATTGTATTTAATTTTTTGTTTTTTATTGTTGCTCCTTTAATTCAAATTAATGATATAACACAAAAAGGATTTGAAAACTCTGGGTCTTTTATGCAAGCTTTTCCTTTTAGTGAAAACATTTGCATTAGAGCAAATTCCTATATTCTTGTTTTTAACTTGGTTTTCAGTATTGCTTATTTATTTTTTAAAAATAAAATTAATTTTAAAAACAAACTCACTTATACCTATAATCAAGTACCTTTCTTTTTATTCATACTATTTTCTTTTACATTATTCATATTACTGCTTAATTATAAATCAATTATTTTTCAGTTTCAGCATGAATATTATGAAGAAGCTGAACAAACTAGTGTTTCACAATATTTGATAGTTCAAAAATTTTTATACTTTATTCCTTTCTCGGGCTTAATTATTTCATATTACTATTTAATTCAAAATAAAGGCTTTTCGGCCAATAAAAAGATTGTCTTATTCTTTTTTCTATACTTCTTGGCTGTAATATTAATTTTAAAAAATCCTTTAACAGAAAAAAGAAATGCTCTGGGTCCATTATATATTACAATGATATTTTTATTTTTTCATAAATACTTGTCAAATAATTATAAAGTACTGCGTTTGATGTTTTTATCCATGATTGTTTTATTTCCTGTATTATCAATAATAACGCACTCCAGGTATTCATTATCTCAAATGATTTCCAAACCTATCTATTTATATAAGAATATAGAGTATTTAAAAATTACAGATGCTTTTAATTCTTTACATTATGATGCTTATCCTAATTTTTTGGCAACAATAGATTATTTCGATAAAAAAAGTGTTGTTATAGGAGAACAATTATCGTGTAGTTTATTGTTTTTTGTTCCAAGAAGTATCTGGGAATCAAAGCCAGAAACAACTGGTTTTTTAATAGGTAATTATTTGATTGATAAGTATAATTTTAATTGGAATAATTTGTCAAATCCATATATTTCTGAGGGTTATATAAACTTTGGCTTTGTTGGTATTTTACTTTTTGCAATCATTTTAGCATATGTTTTTGTATTAATGATTAGATGGCTTCAAAGTGAAGACTATTTAAAATCTATTTTTGCGTTTTATTTTGCAATTTATTTAATGTATTTTTTGAGAGGAGATTTAACTAGTGGGTTTGCTTATATAATTGCATTTTTAGTTGCAACAGTTGTTTTTCCAAAACTATTATTAGCATTTATAAATTATTATGTTAAAAAATAAAATTACTTTAAGCTTTTTTGTAGAATTATTTTTATTGGTTAATAGTGCTACAATACTAATTCCAAATAGATTTAAAGCATATCCAATAATTATATTTTTATTTGTTAGTTTACTTTATTATAAAAAAGCAGAAAATAAAATTTTGTTCCCTTTCAAAAATTTCATTTATATATCTGTTTTAGTTATCCTTTACCTGATAAGTATTTCCCATTCATTGCAATTTAAAGAGGGTTTTAAAAGAATATCTACAATGTCTAGTATGATTGTGTTTCCCTTGATTTTTAGTTTACTTTTTAGTGCTTCTTTTCCATTACATAAAAAATTGCTTAAAAAATTGTTTTTAACATTTATTATGTCAAATTTCGTTTTTTGTTTTATAAGTTTTATATACGTACTTAATTTTGATGGTTATACGATAGTCGAAACATTTATTCATTACTCCAATTTAATAAATATTGGTTTAGGCCTATTCTCCATTCATCCAATTTACATGTCGTTATTTTGTGGGATTTCTATTTTAATGTTAATTTATTTAATAAAAGATAATGCCAATAAAAACAACATAATTTATATTTTACTGATCATATTTTTTAGCGTAGTAATTGCTGTTTTAATGAGAAAAGGTTCCATAATTTATCTATTTATAACTTTAGGATATTTGCTGTTTAAACTCTTTAATTTTAAAAAAACTATAGTTGGCTTGTTTGTTATTTTACTAATTACTGTTTTATCAATTCAATTTTTACCCAAATACAAAAATTATAATCGTTTTTTGGAAATAGTAAATAATTCAACCATTAATAATCCTAATAGCTCCACCAGTATCAGAACTAATATTTACAACTGTTCTATTGAAAAAATATTAGAAAGTCCTTTAATTGGTTATGGCGTTGGAAATACTCAAGATCAATTAAATCCATGTTACATTGAAAAAGGAATTGATTTAAGTACTAAAACTTACAATACACATAATCAATATTTTAGTATTTTAATGACTGTTGGAGTAGTTGGATTAATGATTTATTTGTTTGGTGTTTATAAAATATATAAAATATTTACTAAACAAAAAAACTATATTGGTATTAGTTTATTGCTGTTCTTTTTGTTAAATTTTAGTACAGAAAATTTAATAGAAAGAGAAAATGGAATGCTTTTATATTCGTTTTTTATTTCAACTTTTCTATTTTACAAAGAGGAAAAATCATTATCATACAAAGCACTATAAAACTCATGCGTTTCTCTACTGCATTTTTCCCAGCTGTATTTTTTAGAATCTTGGAATCCTTTGTCAATCAATTCCGTTCTAAATTCTTGTTTGTGAAGTTCTTTGGTCTTTAAATGAAATTCAGAAATAGACAATTCATTTAATAAAATGGCAGCATTTTCGGCAACTTCTCTTATTGTTGCATTATTTAATCCAATAACCGGACAACCAGCACGCATGGCTTCAACAACAGGAATTCCGAAACCTTCATAACTTGATGGATAAACTAGTGCACTAGCTTTGTTTAATAATAAATTGAGTTCTTTGTTTTCTAATGATGGAAAAAAGACAACTCTTTTTAAAGCTTCTTCTGTAAATAACTTTTTTTCTACTTCATTTAAATTTCCGCCACCAACAACAACAAGTTTATATTCTTTTGATTCATTTATAACATTTGCCACAAAATCGAAATTTTTATAGCTTGTTCTACCACCAATAAATAGTAAAAAATTATCTTCTAATTTGTTTTTGATTATAAATTCATTTTCAACTGTTGTATACTCTTTAATCGAAAAATAATCATCACTAACACCAACATGTATAACTGTCGCTTTTTGATTTGGTTTTAAAGGACATATTTTATTTAAATCATTATACGTGTTGTGTGATATACAAATTACTCCTTGCGCTCTTTTAATCGCATTAAATTTTAAAACGTTATGAAGTTGTTTTTTTGGAAAACTAGAATAAAAACTATGGATAAAATCATAAACTGTGGTCACTTCAATTTTATTTTTAGAACCTGATAAACCTCTATAATAACTTGAGTGATAAATAAATTTATCGTTGTTTTTATATGAAATTGGTAAAAACCTTTTTAAAGCACTTGACTTTACATCAATAATTTGGTTGTTTTCAAGAGATAATTTTTTTCTATGAAAATTTTCTAAGGCATTTAAACTTTCAAAATATTTTTTTTCATCATTTTGCTGATGCTCCAAATAATTAATCAATTCATACCAATAATTAGAAACACCACCGTTTTTAACTTTCGAAAAAATAATATTGTCTAAGTAAATCTTCATTTTATTTCGTTTTTTAACCTATATGTTTCTAATAAATTATATTTTTGTCAAAAAAAAATTGAGCACAAAAAAAACTATTACACTATTTACTGGAAATTATGCTCCAGAAGACACTGCAATAGGTCTTTATACTTCTCAGTTTGCTGTTTTTTTATCTAACAAAGGATATACTGTTTCTGTTATAACTGGTTTCCCTTATTATCCAAAATGGGAAATAGCTAAAGAATACCAAAACAAAAGTACTTATTTTAATGAAATAATTGATGGTATTAAAGTATTTAGATATAAACAATATATTCCGAAAAAGGTTTCTTTTATTGGTAGAATTAAATTAATGCTTAGCCTTCTTTGGGGAAATTTTCATAATGCTAAGAAAATTAAAAAAACAGATTTAGTTATTTGTATTGTTCCTTTTACAATTTCGGTTTTTACAGCCTACTTATTGGCAAAAAAAACTAAAGCTAAATTATGGGTTCATGTACAAGATTTTGAGTTTGATTTGGCTTTTCAATCTGGTTTATTACATGCTAGTTTTATTGGTAAATTATTTAAAAAAAGTGTTTTTACTGTTGAAAGGATGCTGTTGAATAAAGCTGATGTAATCAGTACCATTAGTTATAATATGATTGAAAAATCTAAAGAAAAAACTAATTTAAATAATGTATATTTCTTTCCAAACTGGATTTCGTCTAAAAATATTAATCCTTCTACAGCTAAACAACATCCTTATTTTAATGAAGATAAATTTACTCTTTTATATTCAGGAAATATAGGTGAAAAGCAAGATTGGAACCTTTTTGAAGCTTTGTGTGAGCAATTAATTTCCGAAAATATTGAAATTGTTATTGTAGGAAATGGGGCTTATGTTGAAAAACTTAAAAACAGATTGTCAAGATTTAATTTTATTCGTTTTTACGAACCCATTCCTTATAATGATTTGAATGACTTATTATGCAGTGCTGACCTTCATTTTCTTTTTCAAAAAATAAATGTTTTAGATACTGTAATGCCTTCTAAAATTTTAGGAATGATGGCAAGCGGCAAACCATCCATAATTACCGGAAATGAACATTCTGAAGTTTCTAGAATTTTTAAGGACAATGACCTAGAAGGATACTTTTCTACTGATGATTTAAACCCTATTTTAGATTATATAAAGAAAAATAAAACAGCCAAAGAAAATAACATAGCTGCTGATGAAAAAGCTAAAAATTATGTTTTAGAACATTTTTCTGAAGACAAAATATTAAATAATTTTGAAAGAGAAATTAAACAATTATTGTATTAAATTTAAGCTTTCTTCCCAACTATTAATCTCTACTCCAAAAACACGTTTAATCTTACTTAAATCAAATATTCAAAAAAGTTTTCAGAATTAATTATTGCAAATTGACTTTTTGGATATTTATTAGTAAATGATAAGGGTAATTTTGCTTTTGTTTTAGAATAATAATCGATAATTTTCTGTTATAATGGAAAAATATCGTGTGTTTTTTCTATTGTAATGGAAAATTATAGGGTTTTAACGAATTTTCCCAATTTTTAACCTCAACATTAAAAACCTTTTTAATCTTACTTTTATCCAAAACACTGTAAGCTGGTCTTTTGGCTGGTGTTGGATAATTTGTTGATGGAATAGGTTGTAAATCTATGTTGATATTATTTATTTCAAAGATTTTTTTGGCAAAATCGTACCATGAGCAGTGTCCTTCGTTGCTGAAGTTATAGATTCCATAATTAGATGCTGAAACAAGTTCAGCATGACAAGATTCAACGATTTTAATTAATACTTCTGCTAAATCCACTGCATTTGTGGGTGTTCCTATTTGGTCATCAACAACAGATAAACTATCTCTTTCTGAACCCAAACGCAACATGGTTTTCATAAAGTTATTACCAAATTGAGAATAAACCCATGATGTTCTTATGATTAAATGTTTTTCCCAAGTATTTTGAATCACTATTTCTCCCTCTAATTTAGTTTGTCCGTAAATTCCAGTTGGATTGGGAATGTCGTTTTCATTGTAAGGTGTTTTTTTTGTACCATCAAAGACAAAATCTGTTGAAACATGTAATAAAACAGTGTTGTTCATTTTACAAATTTTAGCCAAATTCTGTGCGCCTAAAACATTAATTGAGTAGGCTTTTTCAGGTTCAGATTCAGCTTTATCAACCGCAGTGTAAGCAGCTGCATTTATACAATAATTTGGAAGAACTTCTTTAAACACAGCATTAACGTTATCATAATCTGTTATGTCTAATGTTTTTGAATCACAAAAAACATACGCAACTTCAAGATAATTTTTAGCAACAAATTGAAGTGATTGCCCTAATTGTCCGTTGGCTCCAGTAACTAAAACTACCATACTTTTTTAGCGTTTTTCAATTCGGGTAAAACCTGGTCTTTTTCGGAAATGATACATTTTTCAATTGGAAATTGCCAATCAATATTTAGATTAACATCATTAAAAAGTATTCCTCCTTCACTTTCTTTATTATAAAAATTATCGCATTTGTAAAAAAATGTTGCTGTTTCGCTTAAAACAATAAAACCATGAGCAAAACCTCTTGGAATAAAAAATTGTTTCTGATTTTCAGCAGATAATAAAAGAGTTTCGTGTTTTCCAAAAGTTTCAGATTCTGGTCTAATATCAACCGCAACGTCTAAAACTTCTCCATCTAAAACACGAACTAATTTTGCTTGAGCATTTACTCCTGTTTGGTAATGTAAACCTCTTAATACGCCTTTAGAAGAATAAGATTGATTGTCTTGAACAAAATGGATTTTTTTGCCAATTCCGTTTTGAAAAGTGTTTTCGTTAAAACTTTCCATGAAATAACCTCTTTCATCAGTGATTATTTTGGGTTCTATGATAAAACATCCTTTGAGTTTTGTTTCAATAAAATTCATATTCATTAATCAATTATAATAGAAAAAATCAATATTAAAAGGTGAAATTTTTCTTTTCTCTTTGTTCTAATTTCTTTTCTCTATTTACTTTTTCTTCTATTCTTTTATTAAACTCATTAAATGTACTCCGTAACCGCTTTTAAGTAATGGTTTTGCTAATTCTTGAAGTTGATTGGCATTAATAAAACCCATTTTATAAGCAGCTTCTTCTATAGCTCCAATTTTTAATCCTTGTCTTTCTTCTATCACTTGAACGAATTGACCGGCTTGCATTAACGATTGAAAAGTTCCTGTATCTAACCAAGCTGTTCCTCTATCTAAAATACTTACTTTAAGATTTCCTTTTTTGAGATATTCTTTATTAACATCCGTTATCTCTAATTCACCTCTATGACTTGGTTTTATATTTGCTGCAACCTCAACTACCGAATTGTCGTAAAAGTAAATTCCAGGTACTGCATAATTTGATTTAGGGTTTTCGGGTTTTTCTTCAATGGAAAGTACATTC
Source organism: Flavobacterium sp. (assembly GCF_965657075.1). Lineage (GTDB taxonomy): Bacteria > Bacteroidota > Bacteroidia > Flavobacteriales > Flavobacteriaceae > Flavobacterium. The sequence goes on along the minus strand of NZ_CBFHMV010000001.1, from coordinate 93,902 downwards.
CCTTCTTTATCAAAATCAACAACTCCATAACGCTCTGGATCATGAACATGATAAGCATAAATAATTCCTCCGTCTGGATTGTTATTAGCTTGAAGTAATTCGGCTAAACCTGTTCCATAAAAAATATTATCTCCTAAAATTAGAGCCACTTTATCATTTCCTATAAAATCTTTTCCAATAATAAAGGCTTCGGCCAAACCGTTCGGATTTTCTTGAACTGCATATTCAAAACGGCAACCTAATTTTTTTCCATCTCCTAATAATTGCCTAAATAAGGGCAAATCATGTGGTGTAGAAATGATTAAAATTTCGTTGATTCCAGCCCACATTAATGTAGATAATGGATAATATATCATTGGTTTGTCATAAATAGGCATTAATTGCTTACTCACAGCCAAGGTTAATGGGTGAAGTCTAGTTCCTGAACCACCTGCTAATATTATTCCTTTCATACTTATTTAGTATTAAACTTTTCTAAGTTTTTGTTTGTTGTAAATTTTCATAAATGCAAATCCAAATAAGTAAATGAAAACAAATATAAGTGGAAGTAAAACTTTTGAATTCAGCATAAAAGGAACATAATTTCTAATGTTTAAAATACTGCTTTCTTCTTTTATAATTTTATCATAAATAATTTTACTTGATTTTAATCGTTGAGATTCTGTAATTAAAAAATCTTTTTTATCAACTAAATCAGGAATACTACTGTTTTCAGAAATAGAAATATTTCCTCCTCCATTTTTATTACTAGAAAGTAACAAAATAATATTATCAATTTGTTTTACAAGAGAATCATTAGCCACTAATTTGTCTTCTAAATTTTGTTGAACTACTTTTTGCTGTTTTAAGAAAAAATCACTTTTGTTTAAGAAATTAAGAATTGGATTAATCAAGTCTTCTCTTTTCCACATTCCTTTAGTGACTATTGAAATTTTATGATGGTAATAATTTTTACTGGTAATTTCATTCTCTAAAATTTTTTCTAAATCTCCATCTTCAGCCATTAATTTAATTAACTCAAAATTATTTTCTTGTTCTTTATTGTTAACAAAACTATACACAGCAGGATAAGCTTCAATATCAATGCTCATGATGTCTTTAAAATCATGAATGCCTACTTTTTTAAAAAATTCTGGATCTTTCTCTTTTAATTTGGTATTTATTTCCTCTATTGATTTATATAAATACTCATTACTTCCAAAATTAGGGATTACCGATAATTCATGTTCATACCTTTTTTTTCCGTCTAATATGTAAGCTGATGCTATTCCTAGTATCAACAAGACTACAATAATGATTATTTTTTTTTGTATGAAGAAAATAAAATCGAAAATTGTATTTACTAAACCACTAAAAAAATCTCCAATCTTTTTAAATAATTGACCTAAATCTATTTCTTGTTCTTGAGAATTTGTACTCATTTATGATTATTTTACGTTGAATATTTGTTCTAAAATTTTTATTGTAATTAAATAGGTTGGTTTAACTCCTGTAGTTCCTAAACCACCTGAAGCTAGTGTGCTTCCTGTTTCTAAAGGATTGTCTGAAGCGTAGTAAGCATATCTAACTTTTACATTTGGATTAATGCTTTTTCTAATTTTGGAAGCCGATTGAATGGCTTTTTGATAATAAGAACCTTCCATTTCTAAACCTATAGCTTCCCAAGTAGATTCGTGGAAAAATTTTAATAAATCTCTGTTTTGAAGTGATGTTCCTAAAACCGTAACCATTGGTCCAGCAAAAACAGGAATGTCATTGCCTTCAAACATTGCAGCAGTTAATTCGTTTTCAAAAGGATAATTGTCTGCTGTTCCTTCATTTACGTGAGCATTTGGAATCATGATGTCTCCTTTTCCTCCTTGTAAAATTCCAGCTTTTCCCATTATTGAAACCGATTCTACATTTAAGAAAACCTTAGACTTATCCATTTTGTAGGGTTTTAATAACTCATCAATAGTTTCATAAGCTTGTTCTCCAAAAGCGTAATCCATGACAATTAAAACCGGTTTTTCTTTATCTAATTGAGCTGACGGGAAAGCAGATTTTTTAAGATCAATTTGAGCGGTATCAAAAATTTGAACATCAATATTGGTTCCTGAAGTATCTGGTAAAGAAATCATGCCGTTTTTAACGGCAAAATCTTCCACTTTTTTACGTAAATCTTTATTTTCAGAACTGCTTAAATCTTCAAAAATTTGAAAATCGTTGGTGTTTTTATAATTTTTTCCAATTACTGGTTCTGCAAAAATAGAATTCATAACACTGTGCATATTGGCACTAATGATATGAATGGGTCTGTCAATTAACTTGTTTTTTTGTAAAACTTGTTTAATGTTAGTTGCCCAAATATCACCGTAAATATGATGTCCAAGTCGTTCTCTTAAAATTGGACTGAAAGTAATGGTTCGTTTGTTGTTTAATAACACTTCTTCAATGGCTAATTTTCCCAACCAATACACAATGTGTAAAAAGCGTTCTGGTGCTTCAGGTGTAGCAAAATCGGGATATATGGCTTGTACTTCTGCAAAAGTTCTTCCTAAAACGTTGGATATATGAGAAATGGCTTTTTCTCTATCCACAACAGTTAATTTTTTGTTTTGAGAAACAATTTCTTCTAATTTTTGCCAATCACGAGTTAGTTCACCGGATTCATCAATTAGAACTCTATCTTTTATTTTGTGAGATTCGATGAAAATAAACGTCAAATGGGTCAAAATATCATAAATGTCCGAACGACCACGAGTGATTTCCACATTCATTTGTTCGTCGTCAATTCTGTAACAATTTCTTCTTCTTTTTGGAGGAACAATGGCTTTGAAGTGCGAGTTAGAATATCCTTCGTCTGAAGTTAAATTGATAAAGCGACATTGTTCAATTCCAACAGGAAGTCTTTCAATTACATACAATAACCCATTTAATTCGACTTTTTCTTCGGCAATACTTCCATATATTTCAGGTCGTAAGGACAACAAGGCTTCACGAAGCGTTTCCCCTGATATTCCCATGGGTTTATAAAAACCTCTATTGAAAAGGTGGCGCATGCTTATATATAAACGCTCAATTGCAGCTGAAGATTCTTGTGCTCTGGAACGTGATATGTTTTTAATTTCTTTCATTTTGTGTATTTAACCTGCAAATATAGGATTTTTAGTTTTTAGTTGGTTAAAGTAATTTCTATTGAAGGAACTAAATATTTATCATGATATTTTCTCATCAATAAATTTTCGTAACTCTTAGGTTTATCCAATTTAACTTTATCTTGTTTTGTCCAATTTAAGGTGTTATTAGCATATAAAACATTGTTTTGTTCTGACGGAATATAGGCTAAATTAGGTTCATAAGAACAACTTTTTATTGTGCTTTTAACTTTAGATGAATTTTTATACTTTCTTTCTAAGCAAAATTTATTTTCTTTAATTAATAATTTTTCAAACACAATAAAAAAACCGTTTTCGGGAATTTTTATTTTTAAATTAGATACATCTTCAACGTTTTTTTTACTTCCTTTTTTTATATCAACTAATATAGGTTCATCAATAATGTCTGTACCTAGAGACAAATCTGTATTACATTCAACAATTCTTATCCTAATTTTTGAGTTTTTTAATTTAGAAATTGTATGAAATTTAATTTCTTTCAAATAAGGGTGTTTTTCAGTTTCTTCGTTAGATTCAAAATATATAGCATTAAAATTATAATTCAAATGCCAACGAAAACCACTAGATTCATAATTTCCAACTTTAAATTCTTTAGTTTTTTTTGGTGTTTCTAGAACTATTTCTTCCATTTCATAAACGATAGATTTCAAGTAAACCTGCTTTATTTCGGTAGATTTTATGGTTTTTGTTTCATAACCCAAAGCTGAAAAAATAATATTCTTTTCTTCTTTTATATCTAATGAAAAAACACCGTTTTCTTCTGAAGTTGTACCAATATTTTCGTTTTCAACCCAAATATTGACATAAGCAATTGGTTTACCTGAAATACTATCTAAAACGACACCTTTGATTTGGGCAGAAAGGGAAAATGTGGCTAGTAAAAAGATGAGTATTTGTTTCATGTTAATTGGTTAAAGTTAATTCAATTGCTAATTCTCCAAATTTATCTTGATATTTATTCATTATTTTAGAATCTTCAAATTTATTTTTTTTGGATTCAAACCACTTACCTACCATAAATTTAAAAGTTAAATTATTTTCTGAAGGTATTGTTCCAATAAATGGTTGATAATTATAATCTCTTTTATATTCAGTACCTTCTTTTCCTAATCTAACTTCATAATCGTATCTATTTTCTTCTATTATGATAGATTCAAAAGCAATAAAAATACCTTCTTTTGGAATATTAATTTTATACTCTTCTAAATTTATAGTATTGTCGTTTTTACCTTTTTCTACCGTAATTAAAATATTTTCATCAATATAATCATTACTAGGATTTCCGTCTATATCCACTTCAAAAAATCTTAGTATTATTTTTGCATTTTCAATTTGTGATAAACTTAAAAACTTGATTTCTTTTAAATATGAATATTCTGCAATTTGATCTGTATATTCGATTTTTTTAGCTAAAATTGTTGGCTGTTTTCCAGCGCCGTAATATAAATTAATTTTGTTTTTTTTATATTTATTGATGGTGATTTTTTTTGTTTTCTTTGGTTCAGAAACCATAATTTCTTCCATTTCATAAACGATAGCTTTCAAGTAAACCTGCTTTATTTCGGTAGATTTTATGGTTTTTGTTTCATAACCCAAAGCTGAAAAAATAATATTCTTTTCTTCTTTTATGTCTAATGAAAAAACACCGTTTTCTTCTGAAGTTGTACCAATATTTTCGTTTTCAACCCAAATGTTGACATACGCAATTGGTTTACCTGAAATACTATCCAAAACAACTCCGTTTACTTGGGCAGTAAGGGAAAATGAGATTAGTAATAAGAGTAAAATTTGCTTCATAATTTTTTATTATGTAAACCTCAAAGGTTTTTAAACCTTTTAATTTTAGTTGGTTAAAGTTAATTCAATTGCTGGTTCAAAAATCTTGTTATCAAATCCTTTAATGTTTATATCTGTTGATTTTTCGCTTTTTTCCCATTTACCTTTTATAAAATAATATGTTTGTTCTTCATTTACAATATTGCTCTCAAAACCAGGTTCGTAAAATTCATTTTCTTGTTTTGAATTATCTCTATATTTATTACTTTCAATTTTTAAACATTCATAAGCTACAAAAAAACCGTTTTCTGGAAATAATAATTTATATTTTGACAAGTCAATTGTATTTGTTTTTTTTCCTTTTTTAACCGTTACAATAATATCTTCTTCTATTAAATCGCTACTTGGAAAACCATATTCATTAGTACTATATAATCTTAATTTAAACTTTGCATTTTTTATGTTACTATTTGTTTTTATTTTTACATTTTTTATAAATTTTGTTTCGTTATAGTTTATCTTTTTTGGAAAAAACTTAGCATAAATAAATATTCCTGATTTACTGGTAAATACATGATTAATAGTTTTAGTTTTTAATCTTTTAATTTGTATTTCCTTTGTCAATTTTGGAATTTCTAGAACAATTTCTTCCATTTCATAAACGATAGCTTTCAAGTAAACCTGCTTTATTTCGGTAGATTTTATGGTTTTTGTTTCATAACCCAAAGCAGAAAAAATAATATTCTTTTCTTCTTTTATATCTAATGAAAAAACACCGTTTTCTTCTGAAGTTGTACCAATATTTTCGTTTTCAACCCAAATATTGACATAAGCAATTGGTTTACCTGAAATACTATCCAAAACAACTCCGTTTACTTGGGCAGTAAGGGAAAATGAGATTAGTAATAAGAGTAAAATTTGCTTCATATTGATGTTTTTTAGAAGCTGAATCAAGTTCAGCTTGACAAAGTTTTAGATTATTCGAAATTATTTACGCTATTTTAATATTTACATGATTTTCTGTCATTCTGAACTTGTTTCAAAATCTTTTTTCTTTGCTCTTTTATCTATTCTCTTCCTAACTTATCCGCAATCTCTCTATTATCACTCAATCTTGGGAGTTTGTTTTGTCCGCCTAACTTTCCAATGGATTTCATGTACTCTTGAAAACCGTTTTTAGGTACTTTTGTAATAACTACTGTTCTCAACACTTTTCCTACAATTAAATCGTCATAATACACATTTTGCTTCCGCATAGCATCATCTATTTTTAACGCAAATTCTTCTAGATTATTGGGTTCGTTTTCAAATTCTATCAACCATTCGTGATAAGGTAAACCTGAAGTTGGATTGATTTGTGGTGCCACTGTGAATTCGTTTACTCGAACTTCAGTATTTTGAACCGCTTCTTGCAAAGCACTTTCGACTTCTTTGGCAATAACATGTTCTCCAAAAGCCGAAATAAAATGTTTAATTCGTCCCGAAACAATAACACGATAGGGTTTTAAACTGGTAAACTGAACAGTATCTCCAATATTGTATGCCCAAAGTCCAGCGTTTGTTGAAATGATTAAAACATAATTTATGCCTAATTCGACTTCTCCAATCGTATATCTTTTTACGTTTTCATTATGAAATTCATTGGCTATTATAAATTCATAGAAAATTCCTGAATTCAATAGCAACAACATTCCTTTTGCTGTTTGGGAATCTTGGTAAGCAAAAAATCCTTCGGAAGCTGGAAATAATTCAATAGAATCTACTTTTCGACCGATTAGATTTTCGAATTTTGCTCTGTAAGGTTCATAATTAACGCCACCGTAAATAAATAAATTAAAGTTTTTGAAGATTTCGCCAACTGGTTTATTGGCTTTTTCTTTTAACTTTTCAAAATACATTTGCACCCAAGATGGAATTCCAGAAATGACAGCCATGTCTTCATTGATGGTTTCTTCCACAATAGCGTTGACTTTAGTTTCCCAATCTTCTATGCAATTGGTTTCCCAACTAGGCATTCGGTTTTTTTGTAAATATGCGGGAACAAAATGCGCTACAATTCCAGATAAACGACCTAATTTGATTCCGTTTTTATCTTCTAAAAGTGGACTTCCTTGTAAGAAAATCATTTTTCCATCTACAAAATCTGCTTTTCCTGTTTCGTGAATGTAGCTTAAAATGGCATTTCGAGCCGCTTGAATGTGAAAAGGCATTGACTCTTTTGTAAGTGGAATATATTTGGCTCCTGACGTTGTTCCAGATGTTTTGGCAAAATATAAAGGTTTTCCTTTCCAAAGAATGTCTGGTTCTCCTTTTACGACTTTTTCTACGTAAGGTTTTAAAGCTTCGTAATCCCGAACTGGAACTTGATTTACAAAGTCTTGATGTGATTTTATTAGAGAAAAATTATGGTCTTTTCCAAATTGTGTTTGTGAAGCTTGTTGGATTAAATCTAAAAACACTTTTTGTTGCGTTTTAATAGGATTTGAAACCCATTTTTGAGTTTTTTTGTGAATGCTTTTTGCAAATATTTTTGCTACGATACTTTTTATACTCATAGTTTTTAATTTAGCCCTGATGGTAATGGAAAGCATTTTGTGAAAGAATGCTAGTTTTTGTAACTGTAAAAAAGCGACCAAAGAAGCTCTTTTTATAGTTTATAAAAACAGTATTGTTTGCAAAATCTTGTAATGGACAGCGGGAAAAAGCTTCTAAAAACATTACTGAAAATTAATAAATTGGTTGGGATTTATTGGGAATCCTTCTTTCCAAAGTTCGAAAAGTAGGTTGGAATTCGAATTGTTATCAATACTTCCTGCTTGACCAATTACTTCACCCGATTTGACATTATCACGAACCGATTTTGTAAGAAATGAAATGTTTTTATAAACCGAAATTAAATCGTCTTTATGTTTTATAATGACTACGTAACCTGATGTTGGTGTCCAATCGGCAAAAAGAATGGTTCCAGAAGCGACTGCTTTTATGGGTGTATCTTTTGCAACTGCAATTTGAATTGCATAATTTTTGGAAACTGGATTGTAATTTTTAACAATTTTACCGTTTGTGGGTGGAAATAAAACGAAGTTGATTTTGGGTTTTGCGTTATCAAAAACGTTGTATTTATCTTCAAGAGCTACTTGATCTCTAAGTTCTTGTTCTTGTTTGGTGGTTTTTATGTCAAGCTCTTCAGTGGTAAGAGAAAGGTTACTTTGTAACGAATCTTTGTTTAATTTGGCATATTCTAACTCTCCAACCAACACTTTTTTTATTGAAGTGATGTATTTGTTATTGATTTCAATATTATCTTGAAGCGAATCTGACTTGATCGCTAAAACTATAGCATCTTGTTTTAGCTGGGTAGAAGCATAGCCAGGAATATATTCGCGAAGTGGTGTAAATGCTATAATGTATGTTGTAATTGAAATAAGAAAAATGGCTGATACAGTTGCCACTACAAACACGTTCATTAAGTTTAATTTTAATGAAAAAGTTTCTTCAAACGTGTCTTCGTTTAAGATTACAAGTCTTCTTTTGTTGAATAATTTATTTTTTAAAAGTTGTCTTTTAATTCTTTTTTTTGACATTTTTTAACCATTTGATTTACAAATATAAGAATTATGCTTTGTTAAGAGATTAGCCTAACAATAATTATTCGTTAAAAAAGTAGCTATTGTTATTTTCTTTTTATCTTTGCAGTATTAAAATTTGAAAAAATGAACGCATTAACTATATTTTTAGGTGCCTTAGGTCCTGGTTCTTATGTTTTAATTGGTTTGGCCATTTTATTGCTTTTTGGTGGTAAAAAAATTCCGGAATTAATGAAAGGATTAGGTAGTGGAATTAAAGAATTTAAAAACGCTGCTAAAGAAGAGGAAAATAAAGATTCTAAAAAAGACGATACTACTACTAAGGAGTAAGCTTTTTAAAATTTCAAAAAGAAAATCCCAAATTCCAATTATTGTTGGTGTTTGGGATTTTTTGTTTTATAGAATCATCGTCAATTGAATACGTTTCCTAGCTTCATCTACCTCAACGACTTTTACTTGAACGTGTTGATGGAGTTTTACTACTTCGTTGACATCAGAAACAAAACCTTCTTTTAGTTGGGAAATGTGAACCAATCCGCTTTCTTTTATTCCAACATCAACGAAACATCCAAAAGCTGTGATGTTATTGACAATTCCTGGTAAAATCATTCCTGTTCTTAAGTCTTTTATGGTTTTTACATTGGCATCAAATTCAAAAATTTTTGCTGATTTTCTTGGGTCTAATCCTGGTTTTTCTAGTTCTTTTACGATGTCTTTTAAACCTAGAATTCCGATTTCTGGTGTGATGTAATTCTCTAATTTTATTTGGCTGATTTTTTCTTTATTTCCGATTAAATCTTCAACCGAAATTTTCAAATCTTTGGCCATTTTTTCGACAATTTTATAAGCTTCTGGATGAACGGCTGAATTATCTAAAGGATTTTTACCATCTTTTATTCGGATGAAAGCTGCGGCTTGTTGGTAAGCTTTTTCTCCTAATCTTGGTACTTTTTTGATTTGGTTTCTTTCTACAAATGGTCCATTTTCGGAACGATAAGCTACAATGTTTTCGGCCATTTTTTCTCCAATTCCAGAAACGTAACTTAATAACGATTTACTTGCTGTGTTGATGTTGATTCCAACTGAATTCACACAACGGACAACAGTATTATCTAATTCTTCTTTTAATTTGGTTTGATCTACATCATGTTGATATTGTCCAACACCAATGGATTTGGCATCAATTTTCACCAATTCTGCCAAAGGATCCGATAATCTTCTTCCAATAGAAACTGAACCACGAACGGTGACATCATAAGTTGGAAATTCATCTCGTGCAATTTTACTTGCTGAATACACTGATGCACCAGCTTCTGAAACCACAAACACTTGAACCGGTTTATCAAAAGCAATTTTCTTGATGAAAAATTCGGTTTCACGACTAGCTGTTCCGTTTCCGATAGAAATAGCTTCAATGTTGTAAGCATTTACCATCGAACGGATTTTCTTCATTGCCATTGCTGACTCGTTTTGTGGTGCGTGTGGATAAATGGTTTCGTTGTATAATAAATCGCCCTTTTCATCCAAACAAACGATTTTACAACCACTTCTATAACCTGGATCAATGGCTAAGATTCGTTTTTCACCTAAAGGTGGAGCTAATAATAATTGTCCTAAATTTCCAGCAAATACTTCAATAGCTTTTTCATCGGCTTTGGCCTTGGCTTCTTGTAAAGTTTCATTAGAAATGGCCGGTTCTAAAAGACGTTTATAACTGTCTTTTATCGCAATTTTGACTTGTTCTGTGCTTTCGTTTCTTCCTTTTAAGATATTTTCCTCTATGAAATCAATGGCTTCTTCATTTTCAACCTCAACATTTAACTTGATAAATCCTTCTTTTTCTGCTCGCATCATCGCTAATAATCGATGTGACGGTGCTTTTGAAATCGGTTCAGACCAATCAAAATATTGTTTGAATTTCTGAGCTTCTTCTTCGGCTTTCTTTTTAACCACTTTTGTTGTTACTGTAGCTTTTCTTTGAAACAAACGACGCAAATTCTTTCTAACGTATATGTTTTCGTTAATCCATTCAGCAATAATGTCTCTTGCTCCTTGTAAAGCTTCGTCTTCATTCACCACATTTTTGGAAATATATTTGGAAGCTTCAAAGTCGATTTCGTCGTTGTTTTGAGCCATGATGATTTTTGCCAAAGGTTCTAATCCGTTTTCTCGAGCTACATCAGCTTTGGTTTTTTTCTTCTTTTTGTAGGGCAAATATAAATCTTCAATTTCTTGTAAATCAAAACTGTTTTGAATTTTTAATTTCAATTCTGAAGTCAATTGGCCTTGTTCTTCAATCGTTTTTAAAATGGATTCTTTTCGCTTTACGATTTCATCATATTGCTTGGAAAGTTTGGCAATATTTTCGATTTCGACTTCATCTAAATTTCCGGTTGTATCTTTTCGGTAACGCGAAATAAAAGGAATGGTACAATCTTCTGAAAGTAACTTTAAAGTGGCTTCTATGTTTTTATCAACAGTATTTACAACTGTTTTTATGAATTGAATTTGGTTCATTGATTTTTTATTTAACACAAATATGCGAAGGTTTTTGTAAAGTTTGAAAGTCTTTTTTGGTATAAATTCTAAATAATTTTGAACATTATATTCTGGTGTCTGACTAAATTAATGTAAATTCCGTCTGTTGGTTGACGCAATTTAGCTAAATTGCGTCAATTGAAAGTTAAAAAATAGAATGAAAACAGCTATTTTTATTCACAAAACCTTTTAAGCTTATAACCTACAACCTTTTAAACCTCTTACTCACATTTCCACTTAAAATTAGAAATGTTAGATCGGATTTCTGGTCGATATTCATAATGCCACCATTCGTTATAAATACTTTTGAAATTATATTTGGCTAGAGTTTCTTTTAGTAATTTACGATTTTGTAAAACTTCTGGAGAATGATTCATATAAGTATGATGAGCTTCTGGTCCAAAAAAATCAAAATTGGTTCCCATATCTAATTCATTTCCATTTGAATCTACTAAAGTTACATCTACAGCTGCACCACGATTATGTTTGGAACCTTTTTTTGGATTGGCTACATAATTAGTTACTGGCAAAATTTGTCACATCTTTTTTTGAACATCTAAAGGTCGATAACAATCAAATAATTTAATTCTGAAACCTTTTGTAATTAATTCTGTATTGGCTTTCATTAAATCTATTGCTGTGTTTTTTCGTAAATAGCAATTAGGACATTCATATACTTTTTGATTTAGAAAATTGTCTGTTGTTGCATATTTAAATCTAAAATAAAATCATTACTCAAGGTTTGAATGTTAATAAATGAAGTGTCTTTTATAGTGGTTTCAGGTTGTAATAGTAAAGTATTATTTTGTTTTTCGATTGGTAACAATTTTTCTTGAATAGGTTCTTTAACTTCTTATTTACAAGGAATTAATAGTAAAAAACATAATATGAATAAAGTATTTTTAAAATTAATTATAATCTTCAATTTTGTAATTTCTTTTCATGAAATTTAAAGCTGCTTGAACTATTTCACCCATAGAACTGGCTTTTTTGAATTCAATGTCTAAAGTAACTTCATAGATTTCATCTTGCAATTGCTGAATGTGTTCTATTGGAGCTAACTTGGTAGATTTCATAGCTTCGATTAAGCGTTTTAATCTTGTTTTGGTATCAATTAAACGTTTTACAATAATAGAACGTTCTTCTATTTGATATTGTGTAATTGATTTTGGTTTCAATTTATTTTGCACCAATTCTGATAATTTAAAATTTTCTTTGAAAAGATGTGGTTTATACAACTTAAAACTGCCTTCATAACTTTGTTGGTCAAAATCTATGGCTCTAATTCTGAAAATTCGTTGATCAAAATCATAAATCGGAATTACCACAAAATTATAAGATCGCATATCTCCTAAAAGTCCAATCATACAACGTTCATTGAATTTTACAAACTCTTTTGCGATTTGGGTTTTCTCATTTTCATTACATTCTTTTAGATTTTCTTCTAAAAAAACATCCCCTGGAATTCCGACTATGTGTTCTTCGATGAGTGTGTCTTCGAAAACTAAAAAATTAATACTGTTTGGAGAAATAATATGTTCTATTTCTAGACCAAAAATTCGAGAAGCATCTGCTTTTTTAATATAAAAATGGGTATAGTTATCGTTTAAAATATTTCGAATTTTTACTCTAAAAGGTTTTGAATTTCCAAAGGTGCAAAAATCAATATAATCCACATTTAAAAACTCCATACTACTTTCATCACCATCAGAATGTAAGAGTGTATATATTTTTTTTAGACTTCTATCCAGCTCTTCTTTTTCAAACTCATTATAAAAAAGTCTCACCCAAAGTGTATCTTTTCCGTCTTTATCAAAAACAACTACACTTCCTTGAAAACGCAACAAGTCATCATAAAAAATATTGGTTTTAGTTAATCTCTTATATTTTTCTAGGTAACTTCTTAAATTTGAATTTATAGGATAATATTGTTTTTTTAATTGTGGTTTTTCTTCGCTCATTTTCTATATAAATTGAAAAGAAAAGTAACTTTTTTTATTCGAAAATAAAAATCAATCTTGAACTATTATCTCTTTTGGGTCTTCTTTTTGAAATTCAGGTTGAATATTTACGTGATTGATATGGAATTTTTTAAATAAAACCACTTCAATTTTATATAATAAATCATTAAACTCACTTAATTTAATATCTTCTGAACAATCTAAATGTGCTTCTAAGTGTAATTCTTCTTCATTCAAATGCCAAAGATGAATGTGGTGTAATTTTTTTACTCCTTTAATTTGATTAACTGCTCTAACAATATCTTTAACATTGATTTCTTCTGGTGTAAAAAGCATTAGCATTTTGGTTGATTTCAATAATAAATCAATTCCAACAACAATTAAATAAATCGCTATAATTAAAGTAAGTACACTGTCAATCCAATAAATTTGATAATAATACATTAAAATTCCACCTACTAAAACCGCAACAGATGCTAACATATCTGTTAATAAATGCAAATACGCCGATTTCATATTTAAGTTATGATCAGCATCTTTTTTTAATAATAAAACGGAAAAACCATTTACTGCAATTCCAAGAGCTGCTAGCCAAATAACTAAATTAGGTTCAATATCATGCGGATGAAAAAAACGAGAAATAGCTTCATAAATTAAATAAAAAGCCAAAATTATTAAAGAAAAAGCATTTACAAACGCTGCAATTAGTTCTGCTCTTTTTAATCCAAAAGTTTGTTCTAATGAAGCTTTTCTTCTAGATAATTTATGAGCTACATAACTGATTATTAATGATAAAACATCAGAAAAATTGTGTAAAGCATCAGAAATTAGAGCTAAACTTCCTGAAAGTATACCACCAACAATTTGAGCAACCGTAATAACCACATTCAATAAAATAGAATACAGTAAATTTTTTCCTTGTACTTGATGTTTATGAATGTGGTTGTGACTCATTTTTTGGATGATTAGATTTTTAGACTTTTGGAAAATTAGATTTTAAATTTCTTAGTTTTTTCTAATCATCTAAAAATCTAGTTATCTAAAAATCTTATTTACAAGCTATTTTATTTACTCTATTGGCATGTCTTCCTCCTTCAAAAGCTGTAGTTAAAAAAGTTTCAACCATAGCAACTGCTTGTGGAATTGATGTATATCTTGCTGGAATACTTATTACATTGGCATCATTGTGTTGACGAGCTAATTCTGCAATTTCTTTAATCCAACAAAGTGCAGCACGAACATCTTGGTGTTTGTTTGCAGTCATGGCAATACCATTTCCTGAACCACAAATTACAATGCCAAAATCTGCTTTTTTCATTTGCACATCATAAGCTACTTCGTGACCAAAATCTGGATAATCAACACTGTCAAAAGTATCCGTTCCATGGTTAAAAATAGTATGTCCTTTTTCTTCTAAATAGTGAACAATTGCTTTTTTATAATCTGGACCTGCATGATCATTTCCAATAGATATTTTCATTAGTTGTGTTTTTATTAGTGTTTGTTTGATACAAAGTTAGGGAAAGCAAAAGACATGCTATACTAGAAAAAGACTTTTTGAAAAAAATTTAACTAAAACCTTAAAAATCAGAACAATTAATACACAAAATGTATTTAAAATAACAATTGTTAATTAAATTTTACAACTAGTTGATAATCAGTTAATGTTAATTTAACATAAGTTGTTAATAAATAAAGATAGTTTTTTAGAAGTTTTTTGACATTGTATCAAAATTTTATCTAATCCAAAATTGCTTTTTAAAATCCTATAAAAGTTTCGATTATTTTTTTGAAAATTATCAGCACAAAATCTTCACTTATCAACACAAATTTTATAAAAACTTATCAAAGAAAATTGTGTTTTTTTGGTTGTTAACATCTGTTAATAAAAACTTAAATTCAATTCAATTTTAGCACTTTACAATTTCATAACATTGTTAATTGTTGTGTATAAATTACCAAAACTAAAAATCCAATATCTTTTTAAAAAAATTATAGTAACTATTAACACACTATCATAACCATCATAAATTTAAATTTAAATAAAAATATTTTTGTTGTTTTTAATATATGTTGAAAACTCTTGAAATTTTAGAAATTTAAATTAATTTATTATGTACTTTAGCTAAGTCTAATTTTATTTGATAAAACTATGAAACTAAAATACATAAAAATATTAAAAACTTTATTTTTCCTAATTGTTTCTTGTTATAGTTATGCACAGTCACCATTTATAGAATGGCAAGTATCGTTAGGAGGAACAAATACTGATATACTTTATTCAATGATTCAAACCACAGATGGAGGTTATATTATTGCTGGATTTTCCAATTCAAATAATGGAGATGTAACAGGTAATCACGGAGATAATGATTATTGGATTGTGAAACTTACTTCAACAGGAATAATAGAATGGCAAAAATCATTTGGTGGAACAAGTGATGATCAAGCATATTCAATAATTCAAACCATAGATGGAGGTTATATTGTTGCAGGATCATCTAGTTCAAATGACGGACATGTAACAGGAAATCATGGAGCTACTGATTATTGGATTGTAAAATTAAGTTCTTTAGGAATAATTGAATGGCAAAAATCGTTAGGAGGAATAAGTAATGATGTAGCAAAATCTATAATTCAAACCACAGATGGAGGTTATATTGTTGCAGGAGAATCCAGTTCAAATAATGGAGATGTAACAGGTAATCACGGAGCTACTGATTATTGGATTGTAAAATTAAGTTCTCTTGGAATAATTGAATGGCAAAAATCATTTGGTGGAACAAGTAATGATGTTTTATTTTCAATGATTCAAACCACAGATGGAGGTTATATTGTTGCAGGATCATCTAGTTCAAATGATGGAGATGTAACAGGTAATCACGGGTTTACTGATTATTGGATTGTAAAACTAAGTTCTTCAGGAATAATAGAATGGCAAAAATCATTTGGTGGATCATTATCAGAATTAGCATTATTTATAAGTCAAACTATAGATGGAGGTTATTTAGTTGCAGGACCATCTCGTTCAAATGATGGAGATGTAACAAGTAATTATGGATTAAGTGATTGTTGGATTTTAAAACTAAACTCAACAGGAATAATAGAATGGAAAAAACCATTTGGTGGTTCATCTTGGGATAATGCACTTTCTATAATCCAAACATCAGATGGTGGTTATATTGTTGCATCTCATACTAGTTCAAATAATGGAGATGTAACAGGAAATCATGGACAATCTGATTATTGGATCGTAAAATTAAGTGCAACTTTATCAACTACTTCTTTTTTAGAAAATAATAATTTATCTATTTTTCCAAATCCAGCAAAAGAAAATCTTACTATAAAACTAGATAATTTTACTCCTTCACAAGAAATTACAATTACAGATATTTTAGGTAAAATAATTCACACACAAAAATTAGATGGATTAACAACTACTATTAATACTAGTAAATTAGAAAAAGGAATTTATATCTTAAATTTAATTAATGGAACTCAATTAACGAGTCAAAAATTTATAAAAGAGTAATATTTTAATGGATTTATTTTTAAAAAAAGGTCTACAAATTTTAGATCTTTTTTTATTTTTAATAGTTATCTTTTTATTAAATCTATTCACTAATTACTATTTACTAATTACTTCTTCGTACTTTTAAACTTTATAAGAAAAGAATATGACAAAGAAAATTAAAAAGTATGGCAGCAAAGAAAAAGATTTCACTGCTCAAATTTTAAAAATTATTTCAAAAGATGCTAACAAGACTTTTAACTATAAGCAAATTGCTGCAGTGTTAAATGTGAATGATACCAAAAGTAGAAACGAAATTATCAAAGAATTAAATCGTTTAAAACAAAAAGGAAAAATCGAAGAAGCCGAAAGAGGAAAATTTAAAATCATTGCTAAATCCGAATACTACGAAGGAACAGTTGACATGACCTCTCGTAAAACAGGTTATTTTATTTGTGATGAATTGGAACACGATGTATTTATTCCTTTTCAAAATTTGAATCACGCTTTAGATAAAGATAAAGTCAAAGTTTATGTGTATAACCGAAGAAGTTCGCGTAAACCTGAAGCAGAAGTTTTAGAAATTTTAGAAAGAGATAAAACAGAATTTGTTGGAGTTATTGATATTCAAAAGAACTTTGCTTTTGTAACTACTGCCAATAATAAAATGTACACCGATATTTTTATTCCAAAAGATAAAATTGGTGAAGCCGAAAATGGTGATGTAGTTTTAGTCACTATGGAAGATTGGCCAAAGAAAGCCGATTCACCTTTTGGAAGTGTAACTAGAGTTTTAGGAAAACCTGGAGAACACAACACTGAAATTCATGCCATTTTAGCGGAATATGGTTTGCCTTATGATTTTCCTATCGAAGTGGAAGCTTACGCAAAAAAAATTGATACTTCAATTACTCAAGAAGAGATTGATCAAAGAAGAGATATGCGAAAAACGCTAACTTTTACTATTGATCCCAAAGATGCTAAAGATTTTGACGATGCTTTATCGTTTGAAGTTTTAGAAAATGGAAATTACGAAATCGGAATTCATATTGCTGATGTTTCGCATTATTTGAAAGAAGGAACTATTTTAGATGACGAAGCTTATAACAGAGCCACTTCAGTTTATTTAGTAGATAGAGTTGTACCAATGTTACCTGAAGTTTTATCTAATTTTGCTTGTTCACTTCGACCTCATGAAGAGAAATATACGTTTTCAGCTGTTTTTCAATTGAATCAAAAAGCAGAAGTTGTAGATTCTTGGTTTGGAAGAACCGTGACTTATTCAGATCAACGATTTGCTTATGAAGAAGCACAAAGTATTATTGAAACAAAATCCGATATAATTCCAGCTGAAATTTCTTTAACTGGAGAAGCTTATCAAGTTCCAAAACCAATTGTTGATGCGACTTTAAAACTAGATGAATTAGCCAAAATTCTTCGTAAAAAAAGAATGCAAGCTGGTGCCATTTCGTTTGATAAAGTAGAAGTAAAATTCAATTTGAATGAAGAAGCTGAACCGGTTGGAGTTTTCTTCAAAGTTTCAAAAGATGCGAATCATTTGATTGAAGAATTCATGCTTTTAGCCAATAGAAAAGTAGCTGAATTTATTGGAAAACAAAAGAAAACATTCGTTTATAGAATTCATGATGAACCCAATGAAGATAAATTATTTAATCTTCAAGCTTTGATTTCAAAATTTGGATATAAGTTAGATTTACGTGATAAAAAAGATATTTCTAAATCTTTAAATCAATTAATGCAGGATGTTAATGGTAAAAAAGAACAAAATTTAATTGATACTTTAGCAATAAGAACCATGAGTAAAGCCAAATATTCTACAGATAATATTGGTCATTATGGATTAGCATTTGATTACTACAGTCATTTTACATCACCTATTAGACGTTATCCTGATGTGATGGTACATAGATTGCTTCAATTTTATTTAGATGGTGGAAAAAGTGCTTCAGCAGAAGAATATGAAGAAAAATGCGAACATTCTAGTAACATGGAATATTTAGCTACTCAAGCCGAAAGAGATTCTATCAAATACATGCAAGTAAAATACATGCAAGATCATAAAGATGAAGAATTTTTAGGTGTTGTTTCAGGTGTTACCGAATGGGGAATTTACGTTGAAATCATTGAAAATAAATGTGAAGGAATGTGTAGAATACGAGAAATTAAAGATGATTATTACACCTTTGATGACAAACAATATGCACTAGTTGGTGAAGTTTCTAAAAACATCATACAATTAGGAGACGAAGTTTACGTTAAAGTTAAAAACGCAGATTTAGTTAAAAAACAATTGGATTTTACTTATTTAAGGAAAAAGGAGTAGTGTTCAGTGATCAGTTTTTAGTGTTCAGTTACACACAATCTTGTCAAGCTGAAACGAGTTCTGCTTCTAAAATAAATTAGCTTCTGAATCAATTTTAGAATGATAAAAATTAAGTTTATTTCTAAAAAGGAACAGTTTTTGATTTGTATTACTTAGACAATTATTAATTATGAAAGTAATTGAATTTATTAAGAAGAATATATCTGTTTTTAATATTTTAGGAGTTATATTTTTATTATCATCTATTGTTATCTTTTTTAATAGTTTGAATAAAATAGATTATCATGGATTTGCAAAAGGTTTATCTATTTTAATATTAATTTTTAGTTTACTTCTTTTAATTTTAGATTTTATTTTTAAAAATTTAATTATTGATAGAATATATTTGAATTTATTAGAATCTGCATTATTTATGTTAAGTCTAATAATATTTATAAATTTATAACAACATGAAAAAACTAACATTTACATTTCTATTACTAACAACAGCAGCTTTTTCACAAGTAGAAAGAACCTTAGGAGATTTTACTAAAGTAACTTCTTTTGATAAACTAGATATTTTATTAATAAAATCAACAGAAAATAAAATCACAATTAATGGAAATGAAGCTGAAAGTGTGGAAACCGTTAATAAAAATGGTGAATTAAAAATCAGAATGCCTTTTTCACAAACTATGGGTGGAGAAGATATTTCAGTTACTTTATATTACAAAAATATTGAAGCTGTTGAAGCCAATGAAGGTTCAAGAATTGCTTCAACAGAAATTTTTAAAGCAACTATTTTTGATATAATTGCAAAAGAAGGTGCTGAAATTAAAGTTAATCTTGATGTAGATAAATTAAATGTAAAAGGAACTTCAGGTGGAATTATAAATGTAACTGGAAAAGCTAAAAATCAAGATTTATTAGTAAATTCTGGTGCAATTTATAATGCAAAATCTTTAGAAACCGAACAAACCACAATTACTGTAAATGCTGGTGGAGAAGCTGATATTTATGCTACAAATTTAGTTGATGCTAAAGTAAGAGCAGGAGGAAACATTACCATTTATGGAAAACCAAGACAAATCAACCAAAAAGTTGTTGCTGGTGGAACAATTCGTGAAGTTAAATAAGTGATCAGTGTTCAGTAATTAGTTGGCAGTTGTTTAGAGTAATATTAAAATTCTTATATTAGAATTGATATTTTTTGTAAATTCGTACAAACTTAGTTTGATTTTAGTTTCATTTACTGAACACTAAAAACTGAACACTGAACACTAAAAATTTGCATTTACACGACATACTTACTGCAATTCCTTGGGGACTTTTATTGGCATTTTCAATAGGTCCAGGTTTTTTTGTATTGTTGGAAACTTCAATAACTAAAGGATTTAAAGCAGCTTTTACCTTAGATTTAGGAATTGTTTTTGGTGATATTATTTTTATATTAATAGCTTATTTAAGTACCAATCAACTTTTAGAACAATTAAAAGATAATCCTACGTTGTTCATTATTGGTGGTTTAATCATGTTGGCTTACGGATTGATTTCTTTTATTTTATTGAAAAAGAATTTCATAAAACAACAAGATAAAGACTTAGATTATGATAATATTCCGAAGAATAATTATTTTGCTTTATTTTTTAAAGGTTTTTTATTGAATTTTATAAACATTGGTGTATTAGGTTTTTGGTTGATGATCATCATTACTTATGGTCCACAAATGGAAATGAAAACTGAACGAATTTCATGGTTTTTTGCAGCTATTTTATTTTTTTATTTAGTTTTTGATGTAGCCAAAATTATATTAGCCAAACAATTAAAAAACAGATTAACACCACAAAATATTTATAAAATAAAACGCGTTATCAGTATAGTAATTTTGATATTTGGTTTGTTTTTTATGTTGCAAGGTTTTTTTCCAAATGAAAAAGAACTACTTAAAAAAAGATTTTTACCAAATACAGAAATTGAGTATAAACAATCTTAAAGTTATGACTAAATTAATTGTCTATTTTACACTTTTGTTTTCAATTAATTTAATTGCTCAAGACACAATTTCTAAACCTCAACATAGTGTAATTTCTCTTGATAAAGTAAAAGTTGTTTACAGAGGAATTGATAATCCAATTTCAATAGCCGTTTCTAATGCCAAATCATATACTGTTTCTGGAGATGGTGTAGTTTTAAAAGAAGGTAAATATATTTTAAAAGCTGGTGCAGGTTCAGAAACAAAAGTTTTTATAGAAATTATTTTATTAGACGATTCTAAAATTATAGAAGAACATGTTTTTCAGATTAAGAATTTACCAATTCCTTTTCCGACTTTAAATGATGAATTTTCAAGTCAAGGTTATTTAGAATTTAGTATAGAAGAACTAAAAGAAGCAAAAGTTGGAATAAAATTTATTGATTTTATTTATGGTAATTTTAATCCATATGTTACTCAATTTTCAATTAAGGTTGGTAATTTTCCAACTATAAGTGTTAATGGAAATGTTTTTAATGAAGAAGTTCTAAATCTATTAAAAAAAGCTAAAAGAAAAGATTACATTATCATAAATAATATAAAAGCAAATTACATGGTTGGTAATGCTTTACACAAACCAATTGCTTCAATAGTTTTTAAAATAGTAAAATAAATGCTCCAAACTATTCATATAATTGCAATTATTCAAGGAATATTTTTACTTTTTGTTTTATTTAAAAATAGAGCTAAGTATTTTTTTAACGATTACTTTTTTCTTTCAGCTACACTTTTTTCTTTAGTAATTTATCTTTTGGGTGATTATAATTCTAATCTTTTTATCTCAGATTACGATATTTTTGTAGTTGACAATACCCTTTTTATTACGTTTTTATTTCTCTTTTTAAAATACCTCAATACAAAAGACCCTTTTAAAATTCGTTCTATTTTACCTTTTTTTATTCCGGTTTTGTTTTATGTGAGTTTAGAATTATTTGAAATTCTTATTTACGAATCTTATCAAATTGAAATCATAGAACATGGTTTGTATTTTGCATTTGTTACTTATTTACTTGCTGCTCTGTATTTTGCTAAAATTAAGATTAATTCAAATGCAATAAAAATACCGTTTTACATCATAATTTTATCGTTACTTTTTGTTTATAGTGCTTCTATTTTTAATTTTTATACCCATAGTAACAATGTAGCTCTTTTCAATTCCATTATAATTATAGAAATTGCTTTACTTTTTTATTATTTGACTTATTTTTTCGTTTTTAATGATAGTTTTATTCATTTACCAAAAACTACAATTAAATATAAAAATTCTTCTTTAAATGAAGAAAATATAGCTTCTTACACCACTCAAATGAAAAACGTCATGGAAGCTAATAAATTATTTTTAGATGCTGCTTTAACGTTACAAACTTTTAGCGAAAAAACAGCTATTCCAAAACATTACATTTCTGAAATTTTAAATGTTCATCTTCAAAAAACGTTTACTCAATTTGTTAATGAATATCGAATTCAAGAATTTATTCATCTTTACACCAATGATGAAAACAATCAGTATTCTATCTTAGGAATTGCTTATTCTGTAGGTTTTAAAAATAAATCTACCTTCAATACCACTTTCAAGAAAATCACCGGTGTTTCCCCTTCAGAATACCCAAAAAAGTAGTATGATATAATTGTAACATACCCTATTTTATTGCCATTTTACTTAACAGATAATACTTTTGAATCGTATTAATTTATTATTTAAAATGAAACATTTATTTAACAAAAACAGGTTTTCAGTGCTGTTTTCTTTTCTTTCTATTTATTGTTTATTCGGATTCTCAATTAGACTTATATTATTTATTATTTCTTTTAATTCTGTAGATTTATCAGTAGGTAATGTCTTTAAAATTTTCTCCTTAGGATTTTTATTTGATTTTGGAACAGCTGTTTTTTTTGGATTAATTTATGCTTTATATTTATTAGTTCTTCCAAGTAAATTAGTTGGTTCTTCGTTAGATAAATTAGCAACTTATTTCATTTTATTTTTTACTTTTTTTATCACTGTTTTTTCGTTTTTAGCTGAATTTCCTTTTTGGGATGAATTTAGTACAAGATTTAATTTTATAGCTGTTGATTATTTAATTTATACTTATGAAGTTGTTGAAAATATTAATCAATCTTTTCCTTTACCATTATTAATCATTGTACTTTTTACTTTAACAGGTTTATTGTTTTTTTACTTTTTCAAAACCAAAAAATTTCATTTTACATTTACCAATCAACCCAAACTTAAAGAAAGATTTTTTTATATAATTCCCTTAGTCTTAGTAAGTCTTATTTTCATAAAATTCATAACCAACAAGCAAGCTGAAACTTCAAAAAACTTATATGTTAATGAACTTTCAAAAAATGGAGTATATTCTTTTTTTGCTGCATTTCGTTCTAATGAATTGGATTTTAATACGTTTTATCAAACCTTATCCAATGAAAAAGCATTTGATTTAGTTAAAAAAGAAATTCGACAAAACAACCAGGTTTATAATACTAATGATTTACAAAATATTTCTCGAAAAGTTACTAATGATAGTATAGAATATAGACCAAATATTATTTTAATTTGTGTAGAAAGTTTAAGTGCAGATTTCATGGAAGCTTTTGGAAATAAGGAAAAACTAACACCATTTCTTGACAGTTTAGCCAACGAAAGTGTATTTTTTACTAATTTATATGCAACTGGAACAAGAACTATTAGAGGCATGGAAGCATTGACTTTGTCTGTTCCTCCAACTCCAGGAAACAGTATTGTTCGTCGTCCAAACAATGCTAATCTATATTCAATAGCATCTGTTTTAAAACAAAAAGAGTACGATTTAAATTTTATTTATGGTGGTGATGGTTATTTTGATAATATGAATACTTTTTTTGGTGGTCAAGGTTTTACAATAATCGATAGAAATCGCGGAAATCCCTTATCTGATGATATTAAAACCCAAAGAATAAATATTGAAGATAGCGAAGTTACTTTTGAAAATGCTTGGGGAATTTGTGATGAAAATACGTTTTCTAAAACAATTCAAGTGGCTGATGCAAGTTATAAAAAGAACAAACCTTTCTTTGATTTTATCATGACAACTTCTAATCATAAACCGTATTCGTTCCCAAAAAACATAATTGATTTTCCTCAAGGAAAGAGAGAATCTGTAGTAAGATATACCGATTATGCCATTCAAAAATTTATTGAAGAAGCCAAAACAAAGCCTTGGTTTGAAAATACTGTTTTTGTTATTGTAGCCGATCATTGTGCAAGTAGTGCAGGTAAATGGGAATTAAATATTGATAAACATCATATTCCAGCGATTATTTATAATTTAAAAATTCCAGCAGTCAAACATACTAAGTTGGTTTCTCAAATTGATATTATGCCAACACTTTTTGGATACTTAAATTGGACTTATTCAACTTCTTTATACGGAAAAGATGTTCGTTTAATGCAATCTGATGATGAAAGAGCATTAATTGGAAATTACAGAACTTTAGGAATGATAAAAAAGAATACATTCACCGAAATTAATGATAGAAAGCAATGCAATCAATACCATTGGGATGCTACAACAAATCAAATGACTGTTGATAAAACAATAAACCCTTTTTATAAAGATTTAACCATTTCCTATTACCAAACAGCCAGTGAAAGATTCAAATCTGGATCAATGAAAGAATAGTTTTTAATCAATTATACCTTTGTAAATCCTATAAAGTCTATTAGAATTTATAGGATTTTTTTATTGTATTAAACTGTTTTCAAATGATTTCATTTTAGAAATGTTTGTAAATAACTATTTATAATATCTTAGAAGGTTTAGAGGTATCGTTCGGATTCAAAAATGCATTTAATTAATTTTCTCTAAAAAATATATGCAAAAATAAATCCCTAATTTCTTAGAGAGTTTTGTGGCATCGTCCGGATTCTAAAATGTATTTAATTAATTTTTTCTAAAAATTATATACAAAAAAACCTCCTAATTTCTTAGAAGGTCTAGAGGCATCGTCCGGATTCTAAAATGTATTTAATTAATTTTTTCTAAAAATTATATACAAAAAAACCTCCTAATTTCTTAG
>NZ_CBFHMV010000001.1:0-68858 GCF_965657075.1 Flavobacterium sp. | reverse complement strand
GAAGGTCTAGAGGCATCGTCCGGATTCGAACCGGAGTAGACGGTTTTGCAGACCGGTGCCTAGCCGCTCGGCCACGACGCCAAATATATTCGATTGCAAATTTACATATATTTTACACTATCGCAAGTAATTTCATTAAATTTTAATTTTATTAAAATCTTTTCCACTCATAATTCTTTTACATTTGTAATCAAATAACTAAAATAGAACATAATGAATGCTTTAAAACATTTGAAACCTCTTTTTAATTTTTATTGTATTGGTTTAATAATAACAACTTTAAGTAGAATAGTATTATTTTTAATTTTCAGAGAACGTGTTGTTGAAGTTGATGAGTATTGGAGAATTTTTACAATCGGATTTCGTTTCGATATCATTATGCTATCTTATTTAGCCGTTTTACCTGCTTTTTTAATTACATTTTTACCTGATACTTTTTTAAAAAAACTCAATGGTTTTCTAAATATTTACTTCATTTTGTTCTTGTTTTTGTTCTTTTTTATGGAATTATCAACACTTAATTTTATAAATGAATACGATACAAGACCCAATAGACTCTTCTTAGATTATCTAATTTATCCTAAAGAGGTACTTGGAACTTTGGTAAAAAGTTATTTACCTTCAATGATCATTACCTTTATTTTAGTTGTAGTTGCTTTATATTTTGCTTTTAAATTTGGTAAAAAAGTATTTTGTACTGTATCATCAAATTACAAAACAAAACTTTTGATTTTTCCATTGGTTGCTTTTTTCATTTTTTGGGGTGCAAGATCAAGTTTAACAACAATTAGACCTGTAAACGCTAGTAATGCTATATTTTCATCAGATCAGATGACGAATTCTTTAGGTTTAAATTCTTTATATACTGTTGCATTTGCAGCTTATTCTTTACAGAGAGAAGGAAAAGTAGATAAATATGGTAAAATGGATGAATTTGAAGCTTACAATAGAGTCAAAAAATACATGGATGTTACCGATTTTATTGACGATGAAATACCTTTTTTACATCTACAACAACCAGATTCAACTTCCCCAAAATATAATGTAGTTGTTTTTCTTCAAGAGAGTTTAGGTGCAGAATATGTAGGTTGCTTAGGAGGTTTACCGTTAACTCCAGAATTAGATAAATTATCCAAAGAAGGTTTGTTATTTACCAATTTATACAGTTCAGGAACAAGAAGTGTAAGAGGAATTGAATCGGTTATAACTGGATTTTTGCCTAATCCTTCTGAAAGTGTTGTTAAATTAAGCAACGCTCAACAAGGATTTTTTACTTTGGCTGATGCTTTCGGTAAACAGAATTATGATATCAGTTTTATTTATGGCGGTTTATCTAATTTTGATAATATGGCTTCTTTTTTTAACGGTAATGGCTTTAATAATATCATCGACGAAACTGATTTTGATGCTGATGGAAAAAAGTATGCTTTTAAAGGTGTTTGGGGTTATTCTGATGAAGATTTAGCAGTAAAAGCAAATGAATATTTTTCTTCACTTGGTGATAAACCTTTCTTTTCTCTAATGTTTTCAACCTCTAACCATGAACCTTTTGAATTTCCTGATGGAAGAATTAAATTACATGATAATAAGAAAAACACCGTTAACAACGCCATAAAATATGCTGACTTTTCTATTGGAAAGTTTTTTGAATTGGCAAAAAAGGAGAAATACTTTAACAACACTATTTTCATAGTTATTGCTGATCATAATACAAGAACTTATGGTAAAAGTTTAGTTCCAATTCATAAATTTCATATTCCGGCTTTAATTATTGCTCCAAATATTCAAAAAGGAACTACCTATGACAACTTAGCAAGTCAAATTGATATACCAACAACTTTATTAGCCTTGTCTGGAATCACAACAAATTCTCCAATGCCAGGAAGAAATTTATTAACATTACCCAAAAACACCAAAGGAAGAACCATCATGTTATTTCATGAAACGTATGCATTTAAAGTGGAAGACGATGTTATAATTATGAATCCAAATGCAGAACCACTTCAATTTAAAGTAGAAAAAGACTCTATTTTTACTCCAGTGAAGTTAAACACAGAATTGGCAAAAGATGCTTTAGCACATATAGTAGCATCAAGTACTATGTATCAAAAACGAAAATATAAATTAAAATAACAGAATATTAGATTTTTATTTTTTCTTTTATTTCTATTGTAACAGCTTCAACATCACCACCAATAGGAGGATTTAGTTTAGATACTTTCACTTTTACTTCAGTAATTGTAAGTAACTCTTTAAAAGATCTATTAATAATTCGTTTAGCAACATGTTCTAGTAATTGGGCTCTAATTGCCATTTCTTCCACTACTATTTTATTTAAATGAACATAATCAACGGTATCATTTAAGGCATCTGTTTGCGCTGATTTTTCTAAATCTGTTTTTATTTTTAAATCCACTCTATAATCGGATCCAATTTTTGATTCTTCAACCAAACAACCATGAAATGAAAAAGTGCGAATGTTTTTTAATATAATTTTTCCCATAATTTTTTAGTTTCGTTCAAATTTTCAAATTTTCAAATTTTCAAATCAATTAATATAACTTATCTTTGTCAAAAGTATTCAAAAACTATGTCAACAGAACAAAAGTCACTCAATTTTATTGAACAAATTATAAATGAAGACCTAAAAAATGGTTTATCTAATGATAAATTGCGTTTTCGTTTTCCACCAGAACCAAATGGATATTTACATATTGGTCATGCCAGTTCTATTTGTCTTAATTTTGGTTTAGGATTAGATTATAAAGCTCCTGTAAATCTTCGTTTCGACGATACAAATCCAGCAAAAGAAGAACAAGAATTTGTGGATGCTATCAAAAATGATGTAGAATGGCTGGGTTTTCAATGGGATAAAGAGTGTTATGCTTCCGATTATTTTCAACAGTTATATGATTGGACGATTGAATTGATTAAAAATGGTAAAGCCTATGTAGACAGTCAATCTTCTGAAGATATGGCCAAACAAAAAGGAACTCCAACACAATTTGGAACAGATTCTCCTTTTAGAAATCGCTCAGTTGAAGAAAATTTGGACTTATTTGAACGTATGAAAAACGGTGAATTTCCTGAAGGAACTCATGTTTTACGTGCCAAAATAAGCATGAACGCCACAAATATGTTGATGCGTGATCCAATTATTTATAGAATTTTACATAAAGACCATCACAGAACAGGAAGCAAATGGTGTATTTATCCAATGTATGATTGGGCTCACGGAGAAAGTGATTATATCGAACAAATTTCTCACTCGTTTTGTACTTTAGAGTTTTTACCACACAGAGAATTATATGATTGGTTTTTAAATCAGATTTATGATGCATCGAAAGTAAGACCAAAACAACGCGAATTTGCTAGAAGAAATCTTTCACATACAGTTGTTAGTAAACGTAAATTGGCTCAATTAGTAAGCGAAGGTCATGTAAAAAGTTGGGATGATCCAAGAATGTCAACCATTTCTGGAATGAGAAGACGTGGTTATACACCAACAGCCATAAGAAATTTTGCTAATGCTATCGGAATTGCCAAACGTGATAATCTTATAGATGTTTCATTATTAGAGTTTTACGTTCGTGAAGACTTGAATAAAATTGCTCCAAGAGTAATGGCTGTTTTAAATCCAGTGAAGTTGGTGATCACCAATTATCCTGATGGAAAAGAAGAATGGTTAGAAGCTGAAAACAATCCAGAAGAAGAAGTTTTAACTTACAGACAATTGCCTTTTTCTAAAGAACTTTACATAGAAAGAGAAGATTTTCAAGAGGAAGCACACAAGAAATTTTTCCGTTTAACATTAGGTACAGAAGTTCGACTTAAAAATGCTTATATAATTAAAGGTGAATCCGTTATAAAAGATGCTGATGGAAATATTACTGAAATTCATTGCACATATGATGAAGATTCTAAATCTGGAAGTGGTTCAGAAGCAAGTCAAAGAAAAGTAAAAGGAACCATTCATTGGGTTTCTACAAAACATGCAGTTGAAGCAGAAGTACGAGTGTATGATAGATTATTCACTCATGAAAATCCTGATGGAAACAAAGAAATTGATTTTAAAGAATTCATCAATCCAAATTCATTAGAGGTAATTACTGGATTTGTAGAACCTTCCTTAGTAAATGCCAAAGAATTAGAACATTACCAATTTCAACGCTTAGGATATTTCTGCGTAGATAGAGATTCATCAGCTGAAAAATTAGTTTTCAATAAAACAGTTGGATTAAGAGATACTTGGGCAAAAATTAGTAATCAGTAACATTTCCGTGAAAACGGAAATCTTTTCATCCTTAAACTATTTTTCTGTTATTCTGAACTTGATTACTTCGTCTGTTCGCAAGTTCGGGTCAGAATCTTTCAAAATTTCAATACCATAAATAATTCCAAATTCTTGTCATTCTGAATTTATTTCAGAAACTTGAGTTTGGAATTTTTAATTATAAGATTTTATTATTTTGAATTTATACTTTAATAGTTTTTATTAATAATAATTTAAATCTATTATTTTTTAAACTTTAATAGTTTAAATATTTAAAAAATGGCCTTCATAATTTGATTTTAAGCTATTTTAAAAAGTTATTAATATACTTTTATGGTTGTTGAAGAAATGTTTTAACAGTGCTTTTTATTTACATTTTCACATTAAAAATCACTCAAATTTTGAATTCAACTTAAATTCTTATCATTTTAAAGAAATTTACTTTTTTCAAAATAAAAAAAGACCACTTTTTTTCAAAAGCAGCCTTTTTTGGAATTTGGTTCTGATTTATCGGAATTTAAAATCTATTCTTCATTTTCGGAAGTATCTTCTTTTTGATTTTTTCTTTTAGTAGAATTCGCTTTTTTCATAGCTTCACCTACTTGATTACTTGCAGTAAAACTTGCAACCATGTTATTTAGCATTTCACTTCCTGCTTGTGGAGAATTTGGTAATAAGATTAAATTACTATTGGTATCAGCACCAATAGCTTGTAAAGTATCATAATGTTGTGTAACTACAATCAAAGCAGAAGCTTCTTGCGAATTAATTCCCACTCTATTTAAAACATCTACAGATTCTACTAATCCACGCGCAATCTCTCTACGTTGGTCAGCAATACCTTGTCCTTGAAGTCTTTTACTTTCTGCTTCCGCTTTAGCTTTGGCTACAATTCTAATTCTTCCTGCTTCAGCTTCATATTCAGCAGCAGTCTTTTCACGATCAGCAGCATTAATTCGGTTCATCGCATTCTTAACTTGAATATCTGGATCAATATCAGTAATTAATGTGTTGATAATATCATATCCATAAGTACTCATGGCATCATTCAATTCACGTTTTACCGCTATAGCAACATCATCTTTTCTTTCAAAAACGTCATCTAAAATTAATTTAGGCACTTCAGCACGCACTACATCAAATACATAAGAAGTAATTTGGTCGTGTGGATATTCTAATTTATAAAATGCTTCATACACTTTTTCTTGTAATACTTTGAATTGAACCGAAACTTTTAGTTTTACGAATACGTTATCCTTAGTTTTAGTTTCAATGATAACATCTAATTGTTGAATACGAAGATTTACTCTTCCTGCAACTCTATCAATTATTGGTACTTTTAATTGCAAACCAGAACTACGAGTGCTTGCATATTTACCAAAACGTTCAATAATTGCAGATGTCTGTTGTTTAACAGTAAAAAAAGATGAAAATAAAACGATTAATCCTAAAAATAGGAAAATGTAAAGTCCGAACATAGTTTGATTTTTTAATGGTTATGTTAATTATACGTTTAATGATGTGAAAAGTTACAAAAAAAAATCCCGATACTCTCGGGATTAACTTTTTTATAATGTTTGAATCGCTTTTTCAATACGTTTAATACTTTCTTTTTTTCCAATCATTTCAATGATATCAAACAAATGTGGTCCTTTTAAGGCTCCAATTAAACTCAATCGTAAAGGTTGCATGACTTTTCCCATTCCAATTTCGTTGGTTGTCATCCATTCTTTTAATAAAGTCTCAATGTTTTGAGAAGTAAAGTCTTCAATTTTATTCAACTCAACAATTACTTTTTGCATTAATTCTTGAGTTTCTTCTTTCCAGTTTTTAGCAGCTTTTTCATCATAAGAAGTTGGTGCTTCAAAGAAATAATCTGATAAATCCCAAAGTTCATTCACAAAATTAGCTCGTTCTTTCACTAACGCAACCACTCTTTCCAAATCTAAAGATGTTTCAATTCCTCGTTCCTCTAAATCTTTTGAAAAACTAATAGCTAATGCCTTATCACTTTTGCCTATTAAATACTGATGATTAAACCATTTGTTTTTCTCTGGATCAAACTTCGCACCTGCTTTGTGAATTCTGTTCAAATCAAAAGCTTCAACTAATTCTTCCAATGAAAATAATTCTTTGTCTGTTTCATCATTCCAACCTAATAAGGCCAAAAAGTTAAGCACTGCTTCTGGAAAAAAGCCTTGCTCTCTATAACCCATTGAAGTTCCTTCTGAAGTTTTCCAAGCTAATGGAAATACTGGAAATCCTAATTTGTCACCATCACGTTTGCTTAATTTTCCGTTTCCAACGGGTTTTAAAATTAATGGTAAGTGTGCAAATTCAGGAGCTTCCCATCCAAATGCTCTGTATAATAAACTGTGTAATGGCAAACTTGGTAACCATTCTTCACCACGAATTACATGAGAAGTTTCCATTAAATGATCATCTACAATGTTCGCTAAATGATACGTTGGCATTCCATCACTTTTGAACAAAACTTTATCATCCAATAAATTGGTATCAAACTTAATGTCACCACGAATAATGTCTTTCAATTCTAAAATTTCATTCACAGGAGTTTTAAAACGAATCACATAAGAATCACCATTAGCAATTCTTTGAGCTGTTTCTTCTTTAGAAATTACTAATGAAGTATCCAATTTTTCACGATTATGCCAATTATAAATGAATATTCTTCCTTCAGCTTCGTGTTGTTTTCTATGAGCATCCAATGATTCAGCCGTGTCAAAAGCATAATATGCCCAACCGTTTTCAATCAATTGATCAGCATATTCTTTGTAAATTGCTTTTCGTTCACTTTGACGATAAGGTCCAAATTTTTCATTTTTTCCAACGGTTTCATCTGGAGAAATTCCTAACCATTCTAAAGCTTCCAAAATATAATCCTCCGCACCTTCAACAAATCTTGTTTGATCTGTATCTTCTACTCTTAAATAGAATGTACCGTTATTTTTTTTGGCAAATAAATAATTAAATAAAGCGGTTCTAACACCACCAATATGCAATCCTCCTGTGGGACTTGGAGCAAATCGTACTCTAACTGGTTTTGACATTTTTTTTCTAATTTGTCACAAAGATACAATTTGAATTTAGAAGTAAGAATTTAGAAAATAGAAAATTGAGCACTTATTAACATGTTTTCAAGTTAAAGTTTTGCTAAACACTAATTACTTTTGACTTATTACGTTATTAATTGTATTTTTATCGGTTATAAACAGACTATTAACAATTTGGAAACAAAATCAATTATTTTTGAAAAATTAGAAGCCTTTATCAAGAGGTATTATAGTAATGAACTCATAAAAGGAATTATTCTTTTTGTTGGTTTAGGATTAATGTATTTTCTATTCACCATATTAGTGGAGTATTTTCTTTGGTTACCAACATCTGGAAGAACTATTTTATTCTGGTTGTTTGTTGTTGTTCAAGTTTTCTTACTAGTTCGATTTATTTTATTTCCATTGTTCAAATTATTCAAACTTCAAAAAGGAATTAATTATGAACAAGCTTCTTTAATTATAGGTAATCACTTTAGTGAAGTAAATGATAAACTGACCAATTTTTTACAGTTATCCAATCAAAAAGAAAATTCAGAATTACTTTTAGCTTCTATCAATCAAAAAGCTGAAACATTAAGTCCAATTCCTTTCTCAAATGCAATTAATTTTAATAAAAACAAGAAATTTTTACCTTATGCAATTGTTCCTATATTATTATTGGGATTGTTTTTTGTGTCTGGAAATTCTAAAATTATTTCTCAAGGTTTGGACCGAGTTGTGAATTATAACACAAAATATGTTACACCAGCTCCTTTTCAGTTTGTGGTTTTGAATAAAGATTTGGTTACCCAACAAAACAAAGATTTTACTTTAAAAGTTAAGACTGTTGGAACTATTATTCCTGAAAATGTTTTGCTTATAATTGGTGAAGAAGAATATTTGTTGGAAAACACGAATCCTGGAGAGTTTCAATATGAGTTTGATAATGTAATTTCAGATGTAAATTTTAGTTTGAAAGCTAATTCAATTAATTCGAAAGATTATAATTTAAAAGTAGTTAACGTTCCTACTATCAATAACTTTGAAATGATTTTATCTTATCCAAGTTATTTGAAACGTAAATCAGAAATCATCAAAGGTACTGGTAATGCAATTGTGCCTGAAGGAACTTCCATTCGTTGGAAATTAGCAACTTTGGCAACTACTGATGTTGCTTTTATTTCAGACAATAAAAAATCTATTTATTCATCTTTAAATGGCGAATTCAATTTCTCTAAAAATATTAGTCAAAATTTTGAATATCAATTAGTAACATCAAATGATAAGTTAAAAAACTTTGAAACTTTAGATTACCAAATTAATATTGTAAAAGACCAGTTTCCATTTATTACAGCCGACAAAACTCCAGATAGTTTAAAAATCTATAAAGAATATATTATTGGTCAATTATCGGATGATTATGGTTTGAGTAAATTACAAGTTGTGTATTATCCAAAAGACAAACCACAGTTGGTTAAACGTGGAACATTGCCTGTAAAAAATCAAACGGTTGATCAGTTTGTATATTCTTTTCCAAATGGTTTAAGCGTTGAAAAAGGAGTTATTTATGATTATTATTTTGAAGTTTTTGATAACGATGCTGTTAATAATTACAAATCAAGTAAATCTTCTGTTTTTTCGCATAATGAATTAACTTATGACCAAAAACAAGATGAATTATTAAAAGATCAAAATGATAATATTAACAGTTTAGAAAAGTCATTAAATAATCAAGACAAGCAATTAAAAGAATTAGATAAACTCCAAAAAATGAAAAAGGAGAAAGCTAATCTTGATTTCAAGGATCAAAAGAAAATTGAAGATTTCATTAAGAAACAAAAATCTCAAGATGATATGATGAAAGAATTCTCTAAAAAACTTTTAGAAAATCTAGAGAATTTTAATCCAAAAGAAGAAGATAAATTAAAAGAAGAATTATTACGTCGTTTAGATGAAAGTCAAAAACAATCAGAAAAAAACGAAAAGCTTTTAAAAGAATTAGAAGAACTTCAAAAGAAATTGCAAGACGATGAACTATTTGATAAAGCTGATAAATTAAAAAAAGATTCTAAAAACCAATCAAAGAATTTAGAACAATTGGTTGAACTTACCAAACGTTTCTATGTTGAAAGGAAAGCAGAACAAATTGCAGACAAATTAGATAAGTTAGCATATAAACAAGACAAATTAGCTAATGAAAACAAGATTAACTTAGAAGATCAAATAAAGGTTGCTGATGAATTTGATAAATTAAAGAAGGAACTTCAAGAATTGGACAAAGATAATAAGGATCTTAAGAAGCCTATGGATATCCCAAATGATAAAAATGAACAGGAAGAAGTTGATAAAGATCTTCAAAAGTCTGAAGAAGATTTACAAAAAAATGACAAACCTAAAGCTTCTAAATCGCAAAAATCAGCTTCCAAGAAGATGAAGGATATGAGTCAAAAAATGTCTTCTTCTATGGAATCTGGTGAGATGGATTCTATGGCCGAAGATGCTAAAGTTCTAAGACAAATTCTTGATAATCTTTTAGCCTTCTCTAATGAAGAGGAAACTTTAATTGTTGTTACCAAACAATCTCAATCAAGATCATTGACGATAAATAAAATTCTAAAGAAACAACAAGAACTTAAAGTTCAATTTCAACATGTTGATGACAGTATTTTTTCTTTATCCATGAGAAATCCTATGATTTCAGAAGTAGTTTTAAATGAAATCGGAAACATACATTACAATTTAGACAAATCTTTAGAAACTATTGCAGAATCTAATACTTCACGTGGTGCTGCACTGCAACAATATGTTTTAACAAGCGCAAACAAATTAGCAGATATGTTAAGCAATGTGCAAAATGACATGAACATGCAAATGTCTGGTTCTGGCAAAGGTAAGCCTAGTCCTGGAAAGGGTAAAGGCTCAGGTAAACAGCTGTCAGATATTATCAAAGAACAAGATGGTCTTTCTGAAAAGATGAAAGAAGGCATGAAACCTGGTGAAAAACCAGGATCTAAACCTGGTGAAAAACCTGGTGATGGTAAAAAAGAAGGTAAAGGTAAAGGTGAAAATGGCGAAGGAGATGGTGAAGGTTCAGAAGGCAACGCTGGTAAAATATTAGAGATTTTAAAAGAACAACAACAATTGCGTGATGCCTTACAAAAATCATTAGAACAACAAGGTATTAATGGTAACAATGTTCTCAATCAAATGAAAGATATTGAAAAGCAATTGATTAATAAAGGTTTTAAAAATGAAACACTTCAAAAAATGCTTAATCTTAAACATGAATTATTAAAATTAGAAAATGCTATCCAACAACAAGGTCAAGATGTGAAGCGCAAATCTAACACAAACGTTGATAAATTTTCAAATAATGCTTCTACCCTACCAAAGGAATTACAAGATTATATAAAAAGCATTGAAATATTAAACAGACAAAGTTTACCTTTGCAAAAAAATTACGACCAAAAAGTCAAAGAATATTTTAATAAGTAATGATTACATTTAACTACGAAAATGATTTTGTTATAGAAAACGAAGATGTTTATCAAAATTGGATTTCTAAAATTATAACATCTGAAGGTTTTTCAGAAGGAGAAGTTAATTACATTTTTTGCGATGATGATTATCTTCTAAATATCAATATAGAATATCTAAATCATGACACTTACACAGATATAATTAGCTTTGATTACACAGTCGGAAATTTAGTACAAGGAGATATTTTTATTTCAACAGAAAGAGTCGCTGAAAACGCTTTAAACTATAAGGTTTCTTTTGATAATGAATTAAAACGTGTACTATCACATGGTATTTTACATTACTGTGGTTTTAAAGATAAAACTGATGAAGACGCAAAACTGATGCGTCAAAAAGAAGATGAAAAAATTGCTTTGTTCCACGTGGAACAACAATAAACATCTTATAATATTAATTTAAATGTTTCACGTGGAACAATGAGTATATTTCAAGAAAAATATGATGTTATTGTAGTTGGTGCAGGTCATGCTGGTTCCGAAGCTGCTGCTTCAGCTGCTAATATGGGTTGCTCTACTCTACTCGTTACAATGAACCTTCAAAACATTGCACAAATGTCTTGTAATCCTGCAATGGGTGGAATTGCAAAAGGTCAAATTGTTAGAGAGATTGATGCACTTGGTGGTTATTCTGGAATTGTGTCTGATAAAACAGCCATTCAATTCAAGATGTTGAATAAATCAAAAGGACCTGCGATGTGGTCTCCAAGAGTTCAAAGTGATAGAATGCGTTTTGCAGAAGAATGGAGATTGATGTTAGAAGGAACTCCTAATTTGGATTTCTACCAAGAAATGGTTTCTGGATTGTTGATTGAAAACAACAAGATTGTGGGAATCAAAACATCACTCGGTTTGGAGATTAAATCAAAAACAGTAGTTTTAACTAATGGTACCTTTTTGAATGGTTTAATCCATATTGGAGATAAACAGTTTGGTGGTGGTCGTGCAGGAGAGAGTGCTTCATTTGGAATCACAGAAGATTTGGTTAAAATTGGTTTTGAAGCTGGAAGAATGAAAACAGGTACTCCACCAAGAGTTGATGGTCGTTCTTTAGATTATTCTAAAATGTCTGAACAACCAGGTGATGTAAAACCGCATAAGTTTTCTTATTTACAAAGTATAAAACCCTTGACTCATCAAAAGTCGTGTTACATGACATACACTTCTAATCAAGTTCACGATTATCTTCGAGAAGGTTTTGATAGAAGTCCCATGTTTAATGGTAGAATTAAAAGTATTGGTCCAAGATATTGTCCATCTATTGAAGATAAAATTAATCGTTTCGCAGATAAAGACAGACATCAATTATTTGTTGAACCTGAAGGTTGGAATACGGTTGAAGTATACGTAAATGGCTTTTCCACATCTCTACCTGAAGATATTCAATTTAAAGCATTACGTTCAGTTGAAGGTTTTGAAAAAGTTAAATTCTTTAGACCTGGTTATGCTATAGAATACGATTACTTCCCTCCTACACAATTAAAACACACGCTTGAAACAAAATTAGTTGAAGGCTTATATTTTGCCGGACAAATTAACGGTACTACAGGATACGAAGAAGCAGCCTCTCAAGGATTAATGGCTGGGATAAATGCAGCTCTTAAAGTCCAAGATAGAGAAGAATTTATTCTTAAGCGTAATGAAGCTTATATTGGTGTTCTTATTGATGATTTAATCACTAAAGGAACTGAAGAACCTTATCGTATGTTTACTTCACGTGCTGAATATCGCACTCTATTACGTCAAGATAATGCAGATTTTAGATTAACACCTAAAGGTTTTGATTTAGGTTTAGCTTCTGAAGATCGTTTAATTCGTATGGAAGAAAAGTTTTCTAAATCTGATGCAATGGTTCAGTTTTTTAGAGAAACAAGTGCTAAACCACAAGAAGCAAATCCAATTCTTGAAGCTAAAGGTTCCAGTCCAATGTCTCAACCTGACAAAATGTTTAAAGTGTTCTCTAGACCCCATATTGAATTAGAAGATATTCTTAAATTTAAGAAAGTTTCTGATTATATTGATTCTAACGTATTAGATGATGAAATTATAGAACAAGCTGAAATCGATGTCAAATATTCTGGTTATATTGAAAAGGAAAGATTACATGCCGATAAATTAAATCGTCTAGAAGATGCAATCATTCCCGATAATTTTGATTTTAATAAAATTAAATCAATTTCTACAGAAGCTAAAATGAAGTTCAACAAAATTCGCCCAAAAACAATTGCTCAAGCCTCAAGAATAAGTGGGGTTTCTCCAAGTGATATTTCCGTTTTGTTAATTTATATGGGAAGATAATTTATTTAAGAATGTAAATTAACGATTTTTGATTTAAGAATTCAAGAAACTTCAAAAATCTAAAATCGTTAATCAACTATCAGCAATCAAATGTTTCACGTGAAACAAACTTTGTTAACTACTATATTTACTACATTTATATCAGTTTTATAAAAAATATGAATTTTTCTCCTAATAATGTTTTTATTAAAGTTAAAGACCATTCGGTTACAAAAGAATCATTTGATTTGCTTTTAGATGAAGAATTACAATTATTAAAAACACATCCTCAACCCTCTTTAGAGCAACTTCCCTCCTATTATGAAAGTGAAGATTATATTTCCCATACAGATTCAAAACGAACATTTTTTGAAAAATTATATCATATAGTAAAGACAAATGCTTTAAAGAATAAAGTGGCATTGATTACAAAAGATAATCCTTTAAAAGGAAATTTATTAGACATTGGAGCTGGAACAGGAGACTTTTTATATCAAGTCAAAAATTCAGGTTGGAATTGCATTGGAATTGAACCTAACGAAAAAGCCAAAAATATTGCCGTTTCAAAAGGAGTTAATTTCATTAATATTTTAGAAGAACTAGATAATAATTCTTTTGATGTAATTACAATGTGGCATGTTTTAGAACATGTTCCCGATTTAGAATATCAAATCAAAACTTTAAAAAGATTACTAAAACCAAATGGAACTATATTTATTGCAGTTCCAAATTATAACTCTTTTGATGCCAAACACTACAAATCATTTTGGGCTGCTTATGATGTTCCAAGACATTTATGGCATTTTTCCAAAAGTAGTATTCAAAAATTAGTAGCTAATGAAAATTTAAAGTTACACAAAGTTAAACCTATGTGGTTTGATAGTTTTTATGTTTGCTTACTTTCTGAAAAACACAAAACAGGAAAAATAAATTTCATTAAAGGTTTTTTTTATGGTTTCTTGTCAAATTGCTCAGGAATTGTAAAAAAAGAGTTTTCTTCTCACATTTATATCATAAAAAACGTCTAAAAACGATTTAAATTACCTTTATTCAAATCTTTTTAACTCAACCAACTATTTTGTTTGCTGTTTTTAAATTGTTTCTTAAATCGATTTTAAATGTATTGTTTTAAATAAGTTATAGTTATGGATAATTAAATTGTAATAAGTTAATCTAATAGTAAAAAATTAGTTCTTGCATTACTATTTTCAATTGTTTACATTTACCGAAAATTTTAAAAATCTGAATTGGTTTTCAGTTCTTCAATAAAAATTAACAAAAAGTCAAAAATGAAAAAATTATTAATTATTGCTTTAGGATTAGCAATTGTATCATGTAATCAAACAACAGAATCAACAGGATTAAAAACAGCTTATGTTGATACAGATAAATTAGTTGAAAAATACCAAAAAGCAATTGATTTAGAAGAAAAATATAAAGTAAAGTCTGAAGAAATGGGAAGAGAACTTGATGCCGAAGCAAAAAAGTTTCAATCGGATTATCAATTTGCTTCAAGACAAGCACAAGTAAAAGGGCCACAGTGGGCTCAAGAAAAAGCAATGGAAATGCAACAAAGAGAACAACAGTTATCAATGAAGCAACAAGCGATGTACAAAGAAATACAAGAACAAAGTGGTGCTGAAATGGATTCTTTAGTTACTGAAATCAAAACTTTTATTAAAGATTACGGAAAAAAACAGGGTTTTGATTATGTTTATGGAACTGGAAATATTGCTACTGTTTTGTATGCTAAAGATCAATACGATATTACTGAAGAATTAACTAAACTTTTAAATGAGAGTTATACTCCAAATAAAGAAGCTAAAACTACTGAAGATAAAGAAGTTAAAAAGGATGATAAGAAGTAAATTTATCATTTTTACCATTCTAAAACCTCATTATTTATTTAATGAGGTTTTTTTATTTGCATTTTTTATTACTTTTATAGCTTAAATTATAAGCCAATGAACTCAATATCAGCCGTTGCTAAATATACTTTAAAGTTTATCAACCAGACCAATAAATCTGTATTTCTAACCGGAAAAGCAGGAACGGGTAAAACCACACTTCTTAAAGAGATTATAAAAACAACCCATAAAAACACAGCTGTAGTGGCGCCTACCGGTATAGCAGCTCTTAATGCAGGTGGTGTTACTATACATTCTTTATTTCAATTGCCTTTTGGTGGTTTTATTCCTGATGCTACTGCTCCACACATTTCCAATTCTATAAAATTTGAATCTAAAAGTACGCTTTCTAGACACTTTAAAATGAGTGCTTCTAAAAGAAACGTAATAAGAAATATTGAACTTTTAGTTATTGATGAAGTCAGTATGTTGCGTGCAGATCTTTTAGATGCTATTGATTTTATGATGCAATCTGTAAGAAGAAACAAACTTCCTTTTGGTGGTGCTCAAGTCCTTTTTATAGGAGATTTATTACAATTACCACCTATAGTTAAACCCGAAGAATGGGAAATTTTAAGAAAGTATTATCAAGGTAAATTCTTTTTTCATTCGCATGTAGTGCAGCAAAATCCTCCTTTATACATCGAATTAGACAAAATTTATCGTCAAACCGATGGAGAATTTATTGAAGTGCTTAATAATTTACGAAATAATACCATAACTAAAGCAGATTTGAGTGTTTTAAACCAATTTGTAAATCCAAGTTTTGACCTAAAAAATAATCCTGGTTTTATTACTTTAACCACGCACAATCAAAAAGCGGATTCCATTAATAATGAAGCTATTAATGAACTTAAAGGCAAAAAGTTTACTTTTAAAGCTCATGTTGTGGACGATTTTCCCGACAAAATTTTTCCTGTTGATGATGTTTTAGAACTCAAAGTTGGTGCTCAAATCATGTTTATAAAAAATGATCTTTCTTTTGAAAAAAATTATTTTAATGGAAAAATGGGAATTATTAAATACCTTTCTGATAATGAGATTATTGTAAATTTTCCTGAAGAACATAAATCCATTGAAGTAGAACGTTACGAATGGCAAAATATTAGGTATAAAGTCAACGAAACTACTAAAGAAATTCAGGAAGAAGTTTTAGGAACTTTTACTCATTTTCCTATAAAATTGGCGTGGGCAATAACAGTTCATAAAAGCCAAGGACTAACATTTGATAAAGCGGCTTTAGATGTCTCAAGAGTTTTTCAACCAGGTCAAGCATATGTGGCATTGTCACGTTTACGTTCTCTTAAAGGTTTGGTTTTATTAGCTCCTATTCAAATGAATGGTTTGTCGAACGATAGTGATGTTATGCTTTATTCGGAACAAAAAGCCAGTGAAGAATACATTAAAAAATCACTAGAACAAGAAACCAAAAACTACCTTTTTAACTATTTAAAAGCTACTTTTGATTGGCAAGATTTGTCGCAAGAATGGAGAAATCATCGCTTCAGCTACAAAGAGGAAGCACCAAAGTCTCCAAAGTCAAAATACACCAAATGGGCCGAAATACAATCCCATAAAATGGAAACTTTAGTAACTCCAGCTCAAAATTTCATCAAACAATTGAATAATTTATTTTTAAAGGAAACATTTGATATTCAATTTATAAATGAAAGATTTGAAGCCGCTTACAACTACTTTTATAAGGATTTAGATCATTTAGTTTACGAATTGTTACTTAAGATTGACGAAATAAAACGAATTAAAAAAGTAAAAACATTTTATGATGAATTGAATGATTTAGAAGATTCTCAAACTAAAACCTTACAACGATTAATGAAGGCAAAATTGCTCTTAGCGATGGTGGTTTCTGGAAAAGAAATTTCTAAAGAAAACTTAATTTCAGATGAAATTTTGACTTACAAATTTTCTAAACTTAAACAAATCAAAGACTTACATTCAGTAAAACCTGGTGTGTTTGACGAGGATCCAGACGTTTCTTATTACGAGCCAAAAGCCAAAAAATCAAAAGAAGATAAAAAACCAACTATTGAAATTACTTTAGATTTTTGGAAACAAAACTTATCCGTTTCTGAAATCGCAACCAAAAGAAAGCTTACAGAAACCACTATTTACAGTCATTTTGTTAAACTTTTAAAAGAAAATCAAATCAATATTAACGATTTGCTTCCAGCCGAAAAAATAAAACAATTGGAAGTTGTTTTTAAGTATTTCAAAGGCGAAAGTTTATCTGAATTAAAAGAAACCGTTGGAGATAAATTTACTTGGGAAGAATTAAAACTCTACAAAGCTTCATTTCAACAAGATTAGTTTATTTCTTATGAATCAAACGGGTTAATTTTATCGATAAGTCGGTTAATATCATTTTCCGTTTCCATTGCTTATTGTATGGAGCAAATAACGATTCATTTAAGAATTACTTTAGATTGCGAATTACTAGCTTTGATTTATTAATACACTATTATACAATAATTTACTATTTAATTGATGTTAATAGATTTTTAAAATAGTATCAATTATGCTGAATAATTAATCACTTATTTATTCATTTCTATACCTTTATTTATTTGTTGTTTTTCTTAGTAAAATATATACTATGTTTGAAATATTTTTAACTATAAAATTTTTAAATTATGAAAAAATTAGAATTAAATCAGATGGAAAATCTTGAAGGGGGAACAGCTTGGGGTTGTGCTGCAAGTGTTATAGCTGTTGTTGCAGCTACAGGCGCCGCTGCTTCATTAGGGCCAGCAGGTATTACTTTATGGTCATGTTTAGGAATAGGTTCATTATGGGTGAATTCTGTCGAAACATGTGCTAATTAAATTTTAACTGATAAAATAAAGAAATGATTAAATTAAATACTTTTTTTGTTTTAATAATGATATTTTTATTAATTGCTTTATTTTACTATAATTTTTTTATTATTGAGCAATTAACTTTAAATTTTTATTTAGCTTCTTTTGGATTAATTGTGAGTATAATTAATTCAATTTTAATTAGAAAAAAGTTAAAAAACAAAAATTAGTAATCTGATAAAAGCTATAAGATAAAATCTTGTAGCTTTTTTTAAATTTAATTTTTTATGATTTTAAAAAAAATTATTATTATCGTAATTATATATTTTATTATTAGTTATTTAACAAACTTTCTTTTAATAAATGATGAACTTTTTTTTACATATTTAGGTAATGAATTCTCAATAAAATATATAAATAATTTTTTAACAAGTAAAAAAAAATGGGAATGGATGTCTTATTCAATTATTCCTATTTTTTTAATCATTAAAACTGCCATAATTGCGAGTATTCTTTACATAAGTTGTTTTTTCTACAAAAGAATAAAAATTACTTTCAAACAATTGTTTAACCTTGTAGTAAAAGCAGAGTTTGTTTTTTTAATTGTAGGCATTGTTAAAATAGTATGGTTTTACTTTTTCCAAATTAATTATACATTAGAGGATTTACAATATTTTTATCCGCTATCGGCCCTTAATATTGTAGGTTATAAAGGTTTAGATGCTTGGTTTATTTACCCATTACAAGTTTTAAATTTGTTTGAGTTGGCTTATTGGTTGGTTTTGGCGTATTATATTGGTAAAATTGCAAGCCCTACAAAAAATTTAGAAGCAAGAAAAAACCCAATGGATTTTGGGTTAAAAATTGTGGCAACAAGTTATGGCAGTGCTTTGTTGTTGTGGGTAGTGGTGGTTATGTTTTTTACTTTGAATTATAGTTAACGTCATTGCGAGGAGAAACAACGAAGCAATCTCAAAATCATGAAACCAGGATTCATCTACATCATCACTAACAAGAACAATACAACGTTATACATTGGGGTAACATCTAACATAGTACAAAGAATAGAAGAACATAGAAACAAAAGGTATCCAACTTCATTTTCAGCTAGATATAATTTAAACAAATTAGTATATTATGAAGCTTTTCAAATGATAGGTGATGCCATTGGAAGAGAAAAACAATTAAAAGGAGGTTCTAGAGCTGCCAAAATTAAACTTATAGAAAGCAGTAATCCAAATTGGAATGATTTGTTTGAAGAAGTTATAGATATAATGACAATTTAGATTACTTCGTTTAAAACAAACATTAAACTAAAAAATGAAGAGATTGCTTCGTCGTTCCTCCTCGCAATGACTTGACTATGAAAAAAACACTAAAAATAATAATTCCAATACTCGTAATCAGCTTACTTGCATTCATGGGTTACCAAGTAATTAGCAAAATAAACCACAAAAAAGAAGTTGCTAAAAACATACAAACCTTACCCAATTTTGAATATAAAGATTTGAATAACAATAAGTTTACTAACGCAAATTTAATGGAAAAAACTCCTTTGATGTTTGTTTACTACAATAGCGAGTGTGAGTTTTGCAATGAAGAAGCAAAAATGATAAAAGAAAACTTAGCAGAATTTAAGAACACTCAAATCTTATTTATCTCCTTTGAAAAAAATGAAAAAATAAAACAATTTGCAAATAACCATCAATTAGATACTTATGATAACGTTACTTTTTTATGCGATTCAAAAGCTACTTTCGCTACTACTTTTGATGTTAAATCTTTGCCTTGTTTAGTGTTGTATGACAAAGACAAAAATTTGATTGAAAAAATAAAAGGACAGATAAAAGGGGAAAATTTGATTAAAAAATTGGGAATTACGAATTAGGAATTACGAGTTTTACTGCATGATTAGATGCTGAAACG
The DNA here is from genome assembly GCF_965657075.1 of Flavobacterium sp. Lineage (GTDB taxonomy): Bacteria > Bacteroidota > Bacteroidia > Flavobacteriales > Flavobacteriaceae > Flavobacterium. Next base: position 49,067 of record NZ_CBFHMV010000001.1, on the reverse strand, counting down.
AGTTCAGCATGACAAAATCTTAATAAAATAATGAACAAAAAACATATCGAGAAAACACATACGCTACAATTAGATCAATCAGATTGTGGCGTTGCTTGTTTAATGAGCCTAATTAAATTAAATGGCGGTACAAATTCTATTGAGAAACTGCGTGAATTGAGTGGTACAACCAAACAAGGCACAACCATGCTTGGATTGTATCAAGTGGCTAACAAAATAGGATTTACTGCCGAAGGCTGCGAAGCAGATATTCAGGCATTAATTGACCATAAACAACCTGTGATTTTGCATGTTGTGATTCAAGAGCAATTGCAACATTATGTAGTTTGTTATGCGTATGATGGTGAAAAAGGTTTTTTAATTGGCGACCCAGCAAAAGGAATTTATTATTTAACAGCTGACGAATTAGACAAAATTTGGGTTTCCAAAAGTTGTTTAACTTTAGAAGTAAATGAAAGTTTTGTAAAGACTGAAACCGAAAAACATTCGCAAAAGAAATGGTTTTTAAACTTGTTGAAAGAAGATTATAAACTACTTTGGATTTCGGTTTTGTTAGGTGTTTTTGTGGCAGGTTTAGGTTTAGCCATGTCGTTGTTTTCTCAAAAATTGATAGACGATATTTTACCTTCAAATAATATTAAAAAATTAGTTTCTGGCATTGGATTATTAGCTATTTTATTGATTGCAAGAGTTGGAATTTCGGTTTTAAGAGAATTCTTTTTGTTGCAACAATCTAAAGATTTTAATAATAGAATTAACACTAACTTTTTTACTTCTTTATTACAATTGCCAAAACCATTTTTTGACACTCGAAAAATAGGTGAATTAGTAGCACGTTTAAATGATACACAACGAGTGCAACGAGTTATTAAAATGCTTGCTAGTAGTTTAGTTATTGATGTTTTAGTTTCAATAATTTCAATGGTTTTCTTGTTTATGTATTCCTGGAAAATAGGGTTAATCTCGTTGTTGAGTGTGCCAATTTACTTTTATATTATTTATAGAAGTAATAAAAAAATAATCAATTCGCAAAAAGAAGTCATGCAAAGTTATGCTTTTAACGAAAGTAATTACATCAACACCATTCAAGGCATTGCAACCATAAAAAATGATAACAAACAAGAAGTTTTTAATAAAACCAATGAAGTGATTTTTGCTAATTTTCAAGAGAAAATAATCAATTTAGGGAAAATTAATATTACTCTTTCTTGGCAATCGGGTTTGGCAAGTGTATTCTTTTTGATTGGTGTTTTGATTTATACTTCTATTCAGGTTTTTAATAAAGAAATAAAATTAGGGGAATTGATGGCAATATTAGGAATTGTAGGTTCTTTAATGCCTTCTATTGCAAATTTAGCTTTGATTTCCATTCCTATAAATGAAGCTAAAATTGCTTTTAACAGAATGTATGAATTTGCATCTATTGAAAAAGAAAAGGAAGAAGGACAGCCCATGATTGAAATAAATTCAATAGCTATTAAAAATTTAACTTTTCGATTTGCAGGAAGACGTGAATTATTTAGAAACATAAACATAAACATTGAAAAAGGAAAATTTACAGCTATTGTTGGAGAAAGTGGTAGTGGAAAAAGTACATTAGGACAAATTTTACAACGTTTTTATTCATTTGAAAATGGTTCTATTATACTAAATAATCAACATAAATTAAATGAAATTGAGTTAAAAAGTTATAGAAATTTAATTGGCGTAATTCCGCAAGAAATTACCATTTTTAATGGAAATGTAATTGATAATATTTTATTAGGCGCAATTGATACACCAGAAAACATAATGCAGTTTTTAAATGATTTTGGTTTTGATGTTTATTTTAATCAATTGCCACAAAGTTTTGCAACCATTCTTGGAGAAGAAGGAATTAATTTAAGTGGTGGACAAAAACAAATCATTGCATTAGCAAGAGTTTTGTATAAAAAACCTCAATTTCTAATTCTTGATGAAGCTACTTCTGCTATGGACAGAAATACTGAAAACTTCACCATGAATTTATTTGAAAAGATAAAACCCAATTGTGCTATTTTCTTCATTTCTCATCGTTTAAATGCTTTAAAGAACATTGCTGATGTAATTTATGTTTTAGATAATAAAACGATCACAAAACAAGGAAATCATAACGTACTAATGCAAACTAATAATTTTTACAGCGAATATTGGAGGAGTTTTTAATGATTACTGTTTTATTTCTTATGAATCAAACGGGTTAATTTTATCGATAAGTCGGTAAGAATTATTTTTCCGTTTCCATTGCGTTCAATATGGTAAATGGCATCCGAAATTTCTTTAAATATTTCTTCAATGTTAGCACCATTAACAAAAGGAGCTAGTTTATCTAAAGAAAATCCTTCTAAACCAGCATCTAAATACACCAAATCTTTGGTATTGTAATTAGCAAGTAACGCTTGTCGGAAAAAATGAATGCAATAATTCAAAAATTGCTTTTGAACATCCCTTGAATAAGAGGCTATTTCTTCACCCCAAGCAATTAAACTTAAAATTGCTGCAGCATTTCCTTTGGCACTATAAGCAGTTCTTACCCATTTTATAAACCATTCTTCAAATTGTTTTTCGTCATTTTCTTGATGTGCTAGTTTTAGGGCTTTATTTACATCACCTTGTGCCAAATGAACCGCTTTTTTAGCTATTGAAGCATCTACAGCATTGTTAACTAAAAAAGCCTCTATTTCGGCATTATTTGGCTTATTGAACTCAATGACTTGACATCTAGACAGAATGGTTGGAATTATATCCTCTAATTTTTCAGTTATTAATAGAAACACTGTTTTTTGTGGCGGTTCTTCTAAAAGCTTTAAAATTTTATTGGAGGAAGAGGTGTTCATTTTATCAGCCATCCAAATGATCATTATTTTATAACCACCTTCATAGGATTTTAATGCTATTTTTTTTAAAACACTCTGAATTTCGTCTACTCCTATCTGACTTTGCTTTTTTTCTAAACCTAAAAAATCAAGCCAATCTTTTAAGGAACCAAATGGATTATTCAATACAAATTCTCTAAAAGAAAGTAAATAATCATCACTAATGGCTTTTTTAATTTTTTCAGTGTTAATGACAGGAAATACATAGTGAACATCAGGATGTGCTAGTTCAATTACACGATTTGACCTGCTCTTTTCTAAAGAGTTTTCAACATTTTTGTTGTGATTGATTATGTAATCTGCATAGTAAATGGCAGTATTTAACATGCCAATTCCTTCAGGGCCAACAAACAGTTGAGCATGCGGTATCCTTTGATTATCCACACTTGAAACAAGATAATCTACTAATTTTTTATTACCAATTACACTTTTAAACACTGTTCGGATGGTTTTATTTTATATTTTGTTTATAACAACTTAAAAATTGTTGATAACTACTTTTTTGGTGTTGATAAATCACGTTTGGTTATTGATAATTTAGTAATGTGAAAAATAGCTCACAAAACAAAAGACTTTATTAACACTTTTTACGTTATTAAATTCAGTTTGTCGTTAAATTGTAAAATACTATTGTTATGCTAAAAAAATCTTTCCTTTCCGTATTAATGATTGCAACGTTTTTTGCATCAAATATTTCGTTAGCACAATTACCAGTCCCTTTTAAAGTTAGATATCAATCTTATGTTAAAGGCGATATGACGGTAATTGCAAATAACATTGTAAATAGAAAAGATTATTCTGGCGCTCCAAATGTTCCATATAACAACGCAACAAAAACAGCAAAACTTAACGATGAATTTAAAATGTACTATATCGATATTGATAAAGACTTTTCAACTTTCAGTTCAAGTGCTGCAACTTTAAATCTTAAAAACAGCCCAAATAAAAAAATAGTATATGCAGGTTTATATTGGTCTGCAACTTACAAGTATAATTCAGGTGTAAGAAAAAGTCAGAACAAATTTAAAGCTTTTGATAAAAATAGAGAAGCTTTTGATGAAATAAAAATAAAACTTCCTAGCTATGATACTTATGTAGACATCAAAGGGGAAGTAATTTTTGATGGAATCAATAAAAAAGGTTTTGATGAAAGCGCTCCTTATGCGGTTTATGCCGATATTACTTATTTAGTTAAAGATTTAGAAGATCCAACAGGAGAATACACCGTAGCAAATATTAAAGCGACTCAAGGTGAAATTGAAGGTGGAGTTTCTGGAGGTTGGACTATATTTTTTGTTTATGAAGATGAAACTGAAACTTCAAAGTTCATTACCTCTTTTGATGGTTTTGCAGGCGTAACAGACAAAGATACAGATATTTCGTTTACTGGATTTAAATCATTACCTGAAGGTAAAGTAATTGCAAAGTTAGCTTGTGCTGGTTTAGAAGGTGATAATAATTTATCTGGTGACCAACTTCAAATTAAATCAGAGTTCACAGAAAAATTCACATTATTAAGCAATTCGTTAAAACAAGAAAATAATTTTTTTAACAGTAACATTGTTGTGGAAGATGAGTTTTTTACACTTAGAAATCCAAACAGTAAAAATACTTTAGGGTACGACACCAGTTTAATAACAATAAATAATCCTGATAATACGGTTATTCAAAACAATACAGACGAAGTTACTTTAAAATTGAAGACAGTTGGTGATAGATATTTTGTATTTTTTAACGCCTTTAATATTGAAGTACAACTTATTGAAAATAAAGAAGATAATACTATAGTTTCAAACAATAAGATTAATAAAAAGCCCGAAATTAAAGAAACGGTAATCAAAAAAGAAATACCAACAACTAAAGAAACTGTGGTATCTAATACAAGCAACAACAAAAAGCCTTTAAAAGAAATTTCTAATGTGGATAGTGCTACTGAACGACCAATATTATCTGCAGAAATTGAAGCAACAAATAAAAAAGTTTCTATTGCTCAACCTACAGTAAAACCTATAAAAGCTCCAGAAGTTAATCATCCAAAGGTTAAGACAACAGTTACTTCAAAAGAGAAACCGCAAGTAAACCCAATAGCTGAAGCTAAAGCAATTACAAATAACGCATTGTTAATTAGCGAAAATTTAAGTAGAGTAGCTCAACAAAAATTTGGATCAAAACCTAAAGTTACGGCGCTTCTAGGTCCAACAGTTGAGATTGACGACATGGATGAAGGTTATTACGTAGTCGCTGGAGTATTTGGAGTTCATTCCAACGCCGTAAGATTTACCGCAAAATTAAGAAGTATGGGTATTGATGCCAATTATTTCATAAACCCAAAAAACAATTACAGATATGTTTATGTAAGCAAACACAACAATTGGTCAAGTGCATGCAGCTTGTATTATTCCAATGTTGAGGGAAAATATTACAACGACATTTGGATAATGCCTATAAACACAATAGGAACACAAATCACAGATAATACAAAAGTAATTTTACAAACAAAACCTTTTTGTCCCAAACAACTCATGGTCGCATTAAAAGTTGAGGAAGAACTCAGCTAAAAAAATTAAATTACTTTTAAAAAAAGACTCAGGAATGGGTCTTTTTTAATTTTCTTTCATTCTAAATTAATATTAAATATATTTGCAAAATAGCATTGTAAAATCACTAATAGAAAATAAGTAGAAACCAAAATTTTATATAAAAGCTATACCAAACAATACCATTAAAAAAAAACAGATACATGAAAACACTAGACACTTTCGATTTTAAAAATAAAAAAGCAATTATTAGAGTAGATTTTAATGTTCCTTTAGATGAAAATTTTAAAGTGACAGATGCAACTCGTATAGAAGCTGCAAAACCAACTATCGATAAAATACTTAATGAAGGTGGAAGTGTAATTTTAATGTCGCATCTTGGAAGACCAAAAGGTAAAGAAGACAAGTATTCATTAAAACATATAATTTCTAAATTAGAAGAAGTTTTAGAAAGAAATGTAATTTTTGCAGAAGATTGTATGGGAGATGAAACCGCTATTATTTGTCAAAACTTACAAGAAGGTCAAATAGTTTTATTAGAAAATTTACGTTTTTATGCTGAAGAAGAAGCTGGAAATGAAGATTTTGCTAAAAAATTAGCCTCTTATGGCGATATTTATGTTAACGATGCATTCGGAACAGCACATAGAGCTCATGCTTCAACAACAATTATCGCAAAATTCTTTCCAACACATAAATGTTTCGGATTTTTATTGGCTAAAGAAATTGAAAGCATAAATAAAGTTTTAAAAGATTCTCAAAAACCAGTTACTGCTATTTTGGGTGGCTCAAAAGTGTCTTCTAAAATAACAATTATTGAGAACATTTTAGATAAAGTGGATCATATGATTATTGGTGGTGGAATGACTTATACTTTTATTAAAGCTTTAGGTGGTTTTATTGGAGACTCTATATGTGAAGATGATAAGATGGAATTGGCATTAGAAATTTTAGAACAAGCTAAAGCCAAAAATGTACAAATCCATATTCCAGTAGATGTAATTGCTGCCGATTCTTTTTCAAATGATGCCAAAACACAAATTGTTGAAGTAAATAAAATTCCTGACGGTTGGCAAGGCTTAGATGCTGGTCCAAAATCTTTAGAAATTTTTGAAGAGGTAATCCTAAAATCAAAAACAATTCTTTGGAATGGTCCAGTAGGTGTTTTTGAAATGCCTTCTTTCGAAAACGGAACTTTACGAGTGGGTCAATTTATTGGTCAAGCTTCTAAAAATGGTGCTTTTTCATTAGTTGGTGGTGGTGATTCAGTTTCTGCTGTTAAACAATTTAAGCTAGAAGACGAAATGAGTTATGTTTCTACTGGTGGTGGTGCCATGTTAGAAATGTTAGAAGGAAAAACATTGCCTGGAATTCAAGCAATTTTAGAAGACTAAATACTAATTATTAGATTTTTAAGTTATCCTTTAAATCTATTAAAAAATTTAAAAAATGAAGATTAAAAAATTTCTGTTTTTACTAGTTCCTATTGTAGCTTTTGCTCAAGAAAGTACAAAAAATAATTTTGTGGAACCAGAATTTATTAAATTATCCTTTTTAGATTCTATTAAAGCTACTTTTAACGATCACAATACGAGTAATTGTATAGACGATAGATGGTTGCAAGAATTAACTAATCAACAACCATTCAATGAGTTATATAACGATGTTTCAACTTTAGATATAGATGAAACCGTAACTTTTGACCTGTCTACAGAATTATTAAAAAAACGATTAAAAAAATTAGATGATAAATCTCCTTTTAACATCGAATACAATGCAGCTTTAGAAAATGTAATCAAATCTTTTCTTAAAAATAGAAAAGGAGGTTTTGAACGATTAATGGCAATATCAGAATATTATTTTCCAATGTTTGAAGATAAATTAGCCAAATACAATGTACCTCTTGAAATAAAATATTTAGCAATTGTAGAATCTGCTCTTAATCCAAAAGCAAGAAGTAGAGTAGGTGCTTCAGGTTTGTGGCAATTCATGTATCCAACAGGAAAACAATTTAATTTAGAAGTTACTTCTTATATTGATGAACGTTTTGATCCACTTCAAGCTACAGAAGCTGCTTGCCAATATTTATCAAGTCTTTATCAAATTTTTGGAGATTGGAGTTTGGTTTTAGCTTCTTATAATGCTGGACCAGGTAATGTTTCAAAAGCCATCAGACGTTCTGGAGGAAGTCAAAACTATTGGAATATAAGAAAATATTTACCAAGAGAAACAGCTAATTATGTTCCTGCTTTTTTGGCTACATTTTATATTTATGAATATCATAAAGAACACGGCTTAAAACCAAAAAAAGCGCATACAACATATTTTGAAACCGATACTATTCGAATCAAAAAGGAAATGACTTTCAAGCAAATTGCAGACCTTTTTGATGTTCCTGAAGATGAGATTTCGTTTTTGAATCCCATTTACAAACTAAATATCATTCCTTTTGATGAAGACAAACCCAGATTCTTAAGATTATCAAAAGACAAAATAGGTGTTTTTGTTTCCAATGAAGAAAAAGTATATGCGTACATTGATTACGAAAAAAACAAATTAGAAAAAGACAGTTCTACTTCAGTGGCTTCAACTTCAGTTGAAGAACCCAATAGTTCTGAAGCTTCTCCAACTTCGAAACCAACCTACCATAAAGTAAAAAGAGGAGAAAGTTTAGGTTTAATTTCCCAAAAATACGATGTATCTGTATCAGATTTAAAAAAGTGGAACAACATGCGTTCGAACACCATCATGTACGGACAAAAACTGAAACTTTACGGAGTTGCCTCACAAAAAGAAATTAAAAATACTTCAGGTCAAATGACCTATGTAGTTAGAAATGGTGATAGTTTATACTCAATAGCTAAAAAATTTCCAGGAGTTTCTGCCGAAGATTTAAAAAAATGGAACGGTATTAGTGGTGATACTATTAAACCCGGAATGAAATTAAAAACCAAAGGGTAAAATCACAAAAAAAACGCACAAAATGAAAAAGATTTTCTTATTAATTATTGCAACGCTAGTTTTATATTCATGCAACGAAACAACTAGTACCAACAAGTCTAATGTAGGAGATTCATCAGGAAATATCAATAATGTTTCTGTATTTATTGACGATCAACTTTGGAATAGCGAAATAGGAGATTCCATCAGAAAAAAATTAGCCGCTCCAGTAGATGGATTGCAAAATGAAGAGCCTCTTTTTAACATCAATCAATATCCAACAAAAATTTTTGACGGATTTGTTAAAAAAGGGAGAAACATCATCTTCATTCAAAAAGGTGAACAAAACACTTTTTCTGCTCAAAAAGACACTTACGCAGCACCACAAAATTTATTTGTAATTTCAGGTAAATCAGCGGCAGACATTATTACTGTTTTTGAAAATAAGGCAGATGAAATAATTACTTCAATTAAACAAGGAGAAATTAAAGAAAATCAACGCCGTATGAATAAGTCATTGGTTGATGATGCACAATTAGAAAAGCTTTTTGGTCTTAAAATGAATATTGGTTATGGGTATAAATACGATATGGTTAAAAAAGATTTTGTTTGGCTAAGAAAAGAATTTACTTCAGGTTATAACAGTATTTTAATTTACACAGCGCCAATTGCTGAGGTTGAAAAAGACGGTGAAATTACCCAAAACATCATCAATTTAAGAGATACCATCGGAAAACAAAACATTCATGGAGTGATTGATAACACTTGGATGGAAACTGACAAAGCTTATCCGCCTTATTTGTTTGAAACTAAAATAAATAATAAATTCACTTACTTGTCAAAAGGGGTTTGGTATCTTAAAAACGATTTTATGGCTGGTCCATTTGTAAATTATGCCATAAAAGATACTAAAAACAACAGATACGTTATTATTGAAGGATTTACTTATTTACCTGCTAAAGCTAAAAGAGATCACGTTTTTGAATTAGAAGCAATAATTAATTCGGCCAAAATTATAAAATAAACTGTTTTTTTTCATCATATAAAGAGCAATGAAACTCGTTTTTGAAATTGGTTTATTTGCTCTTTTTTAATTTTATTTATCATGCTTACCTTTAAAATAAAGCGATTTAACGAACTATCTTTACAAGAGCTATATAAATTATTACAATTACGAAGCGAAGTCTTTGTAGTGGAACAAAATTGCGTTTATCAGGATGTTGATGGCAAAGATGAGAAAGCACTTCATGTGTTAGGTTTTTTTGAAGACGAATTAGTAGCTTACACCAGATTATTTGATAAAGGATATTATTTTGAAGAAGCTTCTATTGGTAGAGTAGTGGTAAGTGAAAAAGTAAGAGCAAAAAAATTCGGTCACGAATTAATGAAAGTTTCTATAGCAACCGTAGAACAAGAATTCAAAACTTCAGAAATAACCATTTCAGCTCAAGAGTATCTTAAAAAATTTTATGAAACGCATCAATTTGAACAAACCAGCGAAATGTATTTAGAAGATGATATTCCTCATATTCAAATGAAAAGAAAATAATTGTTCTTAAGACAAATTACCTAATATTTTATCCATAACCCAACTGGTGTGCAAACCACTAAAACCACTTGAAGGATGGGTATAATTTTCTTCCAAAAGATGTTTTTTTAGGTTTTCCACATGAGGCATTTGAACGTGTTTGGGATGCTCAATAAAAAGTTCCATAGTTGTTTCGTTGGTTTGTAAAGTAATAGCATTTTCTTCAAAAACCGAAAAAGTAATTTTACCTTTACTTCCTATAATTTCAACAACATCCTTGTGTTCTGATGCTCCAAAATTCCAATTACCGGTTCCAGTTACTCCGTTTTCATGAATCCAACAGGCTACAAAAGCATCTTTGGCTTCATATAAATTTTGTTGGTTTAAGCTAATTCCAAAGACATTTTTAATAGTTCCTAAATGATGTATGAACAAATCTAAACCGTGACTTGCTAAATCATCAAAATAACCACCTGGAGCGATTTTTGCATCAGTTCTCCAGTTGTAGGTTTCGGCTAAATCTGTGGCACTTGGAGGTTTACAAAATTGCCAATTGATGGTTCGAATTTCACCAATTTTATGCTCTTTTAACCAAGTATTTATTTGTTCAAAACGTGGTAAAGATCTTCTGTAATAGGCAGTAAAAAGAGGTATGTTTTTGTCTTTGAAAGTCTCGTAAATTTTTAAACTTTCAGCATAGGAAGGTGTTAATGGTTTTTCTATGCAACAAGGTTTTCCTGCAGCTGCTACTTTTAAAGCATAAAGCAAATGAGTATCTGGTGGCGTGGCAATATAAACAGCATCAATTTCTGGATCGTTAATTAATGCATCGGCTTGGGTATAATATTTCTCAATTTGATGTCTTTGGGCATAGTCTTTAAGTAAATTCAAATCTCTTCTCATTACAGCTTTTAATTCAAAACCTTTGGTTAATTTATAGGCTGGTCCACTTTTAACTTCTGTAACATTACCACAGCCAATAATTCCCCAACGCACTAAACCTGATTTTTTAAGATGATCCATAATTGTTTAAAATTATTCCACTTTTGTAATTACCAATTCTACCCTTCTGTCTAATTCACTAGCTTTACCTAAAGGTCTTGTATTGCCATAACCGTTATAAATCATTCTTTTTGCATTAACTCTTCTTGAAATCAGATATTTATATACAGCTTTTGCTCTATTAACAGAAAGTTCTCTTTTTTTGGTAGCAATATCTACAGCTTCTTTTTGAAACTCAGGCGTACAACAAACATGTCCTTGAACTTCCAACTCAATATTAGGATATCTGTGAAGTCTGATGGCAATTTTATCCAATTCTTTTTTGGCTGAAGTTGTTAATTTGCTACTTCCTCTATCAAAAAGAACTTTGTCTAAGGTGATGACATCTCCAACAATAACATCTTTTTTTAGCATGGTATAATTTTCGGGAGTTGTTCTTTTTTCTTTTAAAAGGGGTTTAAAATTAATTAAGACATCAACCCTTCTGTTTTTAGACCTTGCAGCAGGAACGTTACTTTCTAAATCTTCATCAATCAAAATTCTTCCTTTACCTTCTATCGAGATAATTACTTTGTTTTTAACGCCATATTTATTCAAACTATCTTTTACGGTTGTAGCTCTTTTGGTAGATAGATCGTAATTGTAAGCATCTTTTCCTCTATCATCACAATAGCCAAAAATTTGTACACTTTCTACTTTACTAGTATCAATAGTTGCAATAAATGATTTGAATATTTTTTGTTGATCTTCACGTATATCAAACTTATCAAAATCAAAGAAAATGGATTGAATAGCTTCTTCTTCTTGTGCATAAGAAATGGAGATAGTAAGTAACAAAAGGTATGTTAGAAAACGCATTATTTTTTTAGAATTTTGTTGTATTCTGATGTGTTATTAAGAATAGAAATGGCTTTTTTAATTTCTAAATTATTTTTAGTATCGTATTCAAACAAACCTTCTTTGTAGGCAAATCGGGTGATGATTTCATCGTTAATTTTCCCAATAATTTCGGTTTTATTTTTGTCCATTTCCTTTTCATTGGCTTTATCAATAGCAGTTTTTAATCCATTATATTCGGATTGAATGGTAGCATCAATATTTTCAGTTTTAGCAACTTCTAAAACATTTAATAAAGCTTTTTCGGTTTCTGTATTGAGTTTATATTCGTTCTTTTTTACAAATTGTTTGAACGAGTCAAATTCATTAGAAGTAAAAAGTGCATTGGGATTGTTTTGATTTTTATAATAAAATTCAGTTACAAAATTAAAAATAGCATCATTAGCTTCTAAAGATTTTGAAACTGTTGAAGGTTTTGTTTCCACAACTTCCACATCTGGCAAAACACCACCACCATCATAAACTACTCTTCCTTTTTTGGTTTTGAAAGCATTAAAGTTTTTAGAATCGGTACGAATGGCTTTTCCGTTTTCGTCTTTTTGAGAATAATCTAAAGCCTGAATACATCTTCCTGAAGGCGTATAATATTTTGAAATAGTGACTTTTACTTGTGTTCCGTAAGATAAATTTAAAGGTCTTTGTACTAATCCTTTTCCAAAACTTCTGTTGCCAACAATAACCGCTCTGTCTAAATCTTGTAATGCTCCAGAAACAATTTCGGAAGCCGAAGCACTTCGACCATTAACAATAATTGCTAAAGGAATTTCTAAATCTACAGGTTCAAATTGCGTTTTGTAAGTATTGTTGTGTTTTTGAACTTTTGATTTTGTAGTAACAATAATTTCGTTTTTTGGAACAAACAAATTACAAATATTTACAGCTTCACTCAATAAACCACCAGGATTTCCTCTTAAATCTAAAACAATTTTTGTTGCTCCTTGTTTTTTCAATTCCAATAAAGCTGCTTTTGTTTCAGCGCTGGCTTTTTCAGTAAATTTAGACAATACAATGTAGCCAATAGAATCATCTAGTAATTTAAAATAAGGAACGGCTTTTATTTCAACTTCATCTAAAATAATGGTTCCATTCATTTTTTTACCTTGACGGAAATAAACGATGTTCACTTTTGAGTTTTTGGTTCCTTTTAAAAGTTGTGAAGCATCATCTTTAAAATCTTTTAGTACTACATCATCAATTTGAATAATTTCATCACCTGCTTTTAAACCTGCTTTATCTGCTGGAAAATCTTTATAAATTTCTTTTAAAATTACTTTGTCGTCTTTGCGAGTAATCATCGCTCCAATTCCAGTATATTCACCCGTATTGTTTATTTTGAATTTGATTACATCTTGCTCATTAAAAAAAACGGTGTAAGGATCAAGTTCCTTTAACATGCTTTTGATACCTTTATCCATCAAATCGCCTGGATTGGTTTCATCTACATAATTTTGGTTGACAGTTTTAAATAAATTGGTAAATATTTCAATTTGTTTGGCAAGTTCAAAAAAATCGCTTTTAAAACTCACACCAACAAACAAAAACACAATACCTATGATAGGAAAAATAATTCTTTTTCTAAAAAGAGACTTCATAATGTTTGAATTAAATAAAAAGGAACTACGAATGTAATTAATTATATGCAAAAAGTAAACCAAAGTTAGGTTTTACTTAACATTTTCAACAAATTTTTGGAACAATTGAATGGTTTTTTCATTAATTTCTTGATGCGTTAAACGATCTTTAGATTGATAAAAAAACATGAAAGCATAAGGTTTTTCAAGATGATTTGCTAAAATGTGTTTGTTTAAACGATAACATTCGCGCAAAACACGTTTAAAATAATTTCTGTCTACTGCTTTTTTGAAATATTTTTTAGAAACCGAAACACCCATTTTAATTCGCTCAGATTCTTCTAAACGATTTTCAACAAAAACCAATCGCAATGGATATTTAGAGACCGATTTACCTTCACTAAACAGAACATTTATTGTGTTTTTGCTTTTTAGCTTTTCATTTTTGGGATAAGTAAATTCCATAAAGCAAAGGTATAATTTTTTTTAACGCAAAGTGTTTTTAAGTCTTTAGCAAAGTAAAATTGGTTTAAACAAAGAAAAGAAAAACCTCTCAAAGGTTAAGTGCTCTTGAGAGGTTGAATAAAAAATTTATATCAAATGATTTATTTTGTCTTTTTTACATATTGGGTTAAAATAACAATGTGTTGATTTTCAACGCGTCCTTCAATGTGTTCCGCATTATCCCAAACCAATTTAATGTTGTGAACAGCAGCTCCACGTTTTGCTGTAAAGTTAGCTCCTTTAACATCTAAATCTTTAATTAAAACAACCGAATCGCCATCGTTTAAGACATTTCCATTGCTGTCTTTATGAATAATTTTACCTTCATCGTCATCCGCTTCACCAGTAGCTTTGGCCCATTCCAAAGCATCTTCATCAAGATACATCATTTCTAACATATCCATATTTTTTAAACGGGCATGCATTCTCCAAGAGACAATTTGAACCGGAAGATTTTCATTCCACATGCTATCACTTAAACCTCTCCAATCGTTAGCATCAGTAGTTTCTGGATGTTCAATTTGATCTTTTAGTTTTTTAGTGATTAAAACGCAATTCTCAGGAATATCTTCTGTTTTAGGTTCTACTAGATATACTACTAAATTTTCATCACTTCCACTAATTTCACACACCGAATTACTTCGGTCTTTTAATCTTTTTTCGGTAACTATACTCATTTTAATATTTTATAAATTGAAACTAGCTCCAATGTTAAAAGTAAATTGATTGTTGTATTTATCAAAACCCACTAAATTATTTTTATAGCTCGCAATAGGAAAACCCACTTCCGAATACACCCCGAAACCATCCGTAAAGAAATAACGAGCTCCAACATGACCTCCAAAATTTCTTAGTCCTAAACTCAATCCAGGATAAACATCTAAGGCATCATTAATGTTTAAAACACTTCCAATATTCGCATTAAAACGAAGTCTTAAATCTACTCGGTCTTCAAAATCAGGTTTAACATCTGCTATTCTATCAGCATTTAATAAGTAAGTTGCCGCAAAACCATAAGACATATTTTCACCTAAACCAAAATCGGTAGTAACATTTATACCAGTTCCTCCATTTTGCATGTTAGCTCCAACTTGAAATTTTGCATCTCCTTTTCCAGAAAAAACCTGAGCATTTACTGTAAAAGTTACCAAAATAATTAAAAATGTAGTAATTTTTTTCATGATGTAATGTATTTAAATTCGATACAAATATAAAAAGATAATTTAATTACGGCCTGTTTCGTTAGGATACAATTCAGGCAAGGGATCACTTTGAAAAAATTCTTTGGTATTAATGTTCAAAATGGTTAACGAACCCAGAAAAGCGGCTCCTGTATCAACATTCCATATACAAGCCTTTTGAACCGGTATTTTTTGATTGATTTTTGTGGTGGGTGTGTGCCCAATAAAAATTTCTTTATACAATTTTAAACGACTGGGATACAAGTCACTTTCAAAAGGAATGTTTCCATCTAAAGCCAAAGCCATTTCCCATAAAGTTCTGTCCCAATAAAAAAGCGGTTTAAAAAACTCAAAGGCAACTCCTTTTAAATTAGTAAATCCAGCGTGAATGAACAATCGGTTGGCATCATCAAGATGATAAGGCTTTAATCGTTCTAAAAAAGCGATGTGATTTTTTAGGGTCATTTCATCACAATTTTGATAAGCTTCTACGGTTGATTTTCCACCATGTTTAAACCATTCCTCGTTGTAAGTATTCGTTTTCAAATAGTTGAGTAACAAATCATCATGATTACCTTTTATAAAAATACAGGAATGTGTATGTTCTAATGCCATTAAAAAATCTAAAACTTGTGGTGATTCGCTCCAACCGTCTACAAAATCACCTAAAAAAATTAAAGTGTCATTTCGGGTAATTTTTGCTCTTTCTAAAACTTGTTTCAAAGCCTTTAAACCACCGTGAATGTCACCAATTACAAACGTGTTATTCATTTTTATTATATTTCATTTTTCTCAAAACCCGTAAAGCTTCTTTAAAAGCAATGTAAACTTCGGAATTTTCAAAATGTTTTAAAACTAATTTGGCATCAATTAACTTTTGTTTAGCTTCATCAAAACCATTCAAGTAACAAATCATTAGAACCGACGGAATATTTTCAACATCTTTTTTTTCTTGAGAAGTTAAAGAGTTTCCCTTATTCATTTTCTGAATTAACGTTAAGGTAGCATTGTAAATGTGATACAACATTTTTCTGTTGTATTGTGGTGGTTCAAATAAAAATTCGGTATCCATTTTATAATAGCCATTATCAAAAAAAGTAATCTTTAATTTTTCTAAAGGATAATAACTGGTTTTGTCATTCAAACCCAACTGAACATATTCAATTATTGTAAAAGATTCATTATCAAAAGATATGCTTATTTCATCTAAAGCAGAATAAAATAATTTTACTTGTTCGTTAACCAATTCAATATCAACTCTTGAATAATAAGTTTTGTCTTTTACTTTTTTACGATTTCCTGCCCAACAAACCACAAAAAGTTCCTTAAAAACTTTATATTCTGAAGACAAATCTTTGTGTGTAATATTTATAAAGTTTAAAACACTTTCCAAGGTGTATTCAATATTGTTTCTCGAATTATTTTCAATACTGATAACGGTTTCTGTATTTAATTTTGAAAACGAAACCTTTTCTTCTGTTGGCATTGTATTACTTCCTATTCTTATAAAAGTAGAATTGGCCAAAATAGTATGAATATTTTTTTTGAACTTAGAAACCTTTCCATTTGGTTTTATGCTAACTAAACCCACAACTTTATCTATTGGCAAATTAGGAAAAGGTACATTTTCATATTGAATTTTTGGCGGATTTTCAAGATAAGCATTCACCAAATTTTGAATGCGACTGTCATCAAAAAAATCATCTCCAACAATTTCATTGGTTTCATCTTCAACACCAACTACAATAAATGAAGTGTTGGTGGGATTGGAATTAGACAAGGCACAAATGTGTTTTAAAAATTTAGCTTTTCCTTCTTTTGTATGCAAATTCAGTTGACGCTTTTTGTCATAAAAACTGTTCTCATCATTGTGAGCCAATAAGTTTTTAATGAGCAAGCGTTTGTTAATCATATTTTTTATTATTAAATCATAGTTATAACCACTAAATTTTGCCTACAACTACTGAACAATGACTATTTTTTACGGAACTTCATTTCCTTGACTTTCGGCCCAAATGCTAAACCAATCTTCTCTTTCAAGTTGAAGGCTTAATGCTTTATTTAACTGAGGAATTCTAGTAATATTAGTTGTTCCAACAACTGGAATCGTGTTCGATGGATGTTGTAAAATCCAAGCCAATAAAATAACGTCTGAAGAAACTTCATATTTAATGACTAAGTTGGTCAACAATTTTTTCAACCTTCTTGTTTGTTCGGTATTTTCTTTAAAAACAGCACCTAAAGGATTCCATGCCATTGGTGTTATTTGGTTGCTTTGCATATAATCCAAACTTCCATCCAACATTGCTTCAAAATTGGTAGCTGAAAATTGAATTTGATTGTAAGCAATGGGTACACTTTTTTGAAGCAACTCACTTTGAGAATTGGTAAAATTAGAAACTCCAAAAGAACGTATTTTGCCTTCTGATTTTAATTTTGTTACGGCTTGAGCCACTTCGTCAGGTTGAAGTAGTGGACTTGGACGGTGCAATAAAAACACATCCAAATAATCTGTTTTTAAGTTTTTTAGAGAGTTTTCTGCACTCCAAATGATATATTCAGCACTGTAATCGTAATGCTTTATTTTATAATTTCTAGCATCAGAAATAAGTTTTATACCGCATTTTGTAATCAACTGAATAGAATTTCGGTCAATTCCAGATTTTGAAAAAGCTTTTCCAAAAGCAGCTTCTGTAGTGTAACCACCATAAATATCTGCATGATCAAATGAAGTAATATTTTGATTTAGAAATGAATTTATTAATGAAATCATTTCGAGCTCGTTGAGGTTTTTATCCCAAATGCCCCAATTCATAACTCCAGCTACAATAGGTGAAAGTTTTGCATTCATAAAGTGTATGTATTAAAAATTTTCTTAAAAGTAAAAACAATATCATAAATCATTGCCAAAAGGGTCAAAATCTTATTACTTTTAACGCAATGTTAACAACAATAAACTAAAAAAAATCACAATTTTGAAATGTTAAAATTTAAAAAACATTTAAACGACACATAGCGTACTAAATTAATAATAAAATGGAAGAAAACATAACAACAGTAGACATAAGAGCTATTAATGAAAAGATTGAAAGAGAAAGTGCTTTTGTTGATTTGTTAACTAGAGAAATGAATAAAACTATTGTGGGTCAAAAACACATGATAGAACGATTGTTAATTGGATTATTAGGGCAAGGACATATTTTGTTAGAAGGAGTGCCTGGCTTAGCAAAAACATTAGCAATTAATACTTTAGCTCAAGCCGTGGAAGGTTCGTTTAGTCGAATTCAGTTTACACCAGATTTATTACCTGCAGATGTTACCGGAACCATGATTTATAACATGAAGCAAAATGAATTCTCAATTAAAAAAGGACCTATTTTTGCCAACTTCGTATTAGCAGATGAAATTAATCGTGCTCCTGCTAAAGTACAATCGGCTCTTTTAGAAGCCATGCAAGAAAAACAAGTTACTATTGGAGATACAACGTTTACTTTAGACAAACCTTTTTTCGTATTAGCAACTCAAAACCCAGTAGAACAAGAAGGAACTTATCCATTACCTGAAGCTCAAGTAGACAGGTTCATGCTTAAAACAGTTATCGATTATCCAAAAATGGAAGAAGAACGAATCGTTATGAAGCAAAGTTTAGCGGGTAATTTTCAAAAAATTCAAGCGGTTATTTCAACAGAGCAAATTCTTCGTGCGCAAGAAGTCGTTAAGGAAGTTTACATGGACGAAAAAATCGAAAAATATATTTTAGACATCATTTTTGCCACACGTTATCCTGAAAAATATAAACTAGCCCACTTAAAACCGTTAATCAGTTTTGGTTCTTCTCCTCGTGGTAGTATTAATTTAGCAATGGCATCCAAATGCTATGCATTTATTAAAAGAAGAGGTTATGTAATTCCTGAAGATGTTAGAGCAGTAGTTCACGATGTACTTCGTCACAGAATTGGAATTACTTATGAAGCTGAAGCAGAAAATATTACTTCTGTAGATATTATTAATAAAATCATTAATGAAGTAGAAGTACCATAGTAGTAATTAGGAACTAGTAATTAGTAATTGGCTTTGTGCTTTCTACTAATCACTAATCACTATTTACTAATCACTAAAAAAATGGATACAAAAGAAATTCTTAAAAAAGTACGTAAAATAGAAATCAAAACCCGAAGATTGAGCGATCACATCTTTTCGGGAGAATACCATACGTCTTTCAAAGGAAGAGGAATGACGTTTTCTGAAGTGCGTCAATATCAGTTTGGTGATGATGTTAGAAATATCGATTGGAATGTAACAGCCAAATATAATGAGCCTTACATAAAAGTATATGAAGAAGAACGTGAACTAAACATGATGCTTTTAGTAGATTGTTCGGGTTCAGAAAACTTTGGAACGTCAAAGCAATTCAAAAACGATGTGGTAGCCGAAATAGCTGCAACATTGGCTTTTTCTGCCACAAATAACAACGACAAAATTGGATTGATTCTTTTTTCTGATGAAATCGAATTGTTTATTCCACCCAAAAAAGGGAAATCTCATGTTTTAAGAATCATTAGAGAACTGATCGAATTTCAACCTAAAAGCAAGAAAACAAATTTGTCCAATGCATTAAGGTTTTTATCTAATGTGATGAAGAAAAAAGCCATTGTTTTTCTAATTTCAGACTTTATGGTTAAGGATTATGATACAACTTTGAAAATTGTTTCAAAAAAACATGATGTAACAGGCATCAGAGTTTATGATAAAAGAGAAGAAACTATTCCTAACATTGGAGTAATTCCAATGCTTGATGCTGAAACCAATGAGTTGATTTACGTAGATACCAATGCCAAGAAAACCAGAAGCGATTATGAAAATCATTTTAAAGAACATGTAGCTTATTTTAAAGAGACTTTTTCAAAATCTGGTGCAGGAACCATCGACTCTAGAGTAGATGAGGATTATGTGAAAAAACTTTTAAGCTATTTCAAAGCAAGATGATGATAAATTTGAAGTTAGAAATGGGTTAAAAGGTTAAGTGTTTATAAGGTTAAAAAGGTATTCTTAAAGAATCTTAAAAACCCTAATGGTAATAAAATAAATATAATAGAGATGTTCTGTACTAAAGCCTAGGAATGTTTTATATTTAAATTAATAAAATTAAAAAAAACAAATCGTTATTTTCTATCCAATCGAATGAAAAACGAAAACATAACTATGAAAATGTTAAAAATGTTGCAATCAAAAATAGTAACGCATCCATCATCAATTGTATGGGTCGGTTTCCTTTTGTTTTGCAGTTTTGGTTTTTCGCAAACCCTTCAAACTTCTATTGATTCTACTCAAATAAAAATAGGCGCTCAAGTCAATTTGACTTTAAAAGCTAAGGTAAAGTTGTCGGATTTAGTAGTTTTTCCTGAACCTAAATATATAGGTAGTTTAGAGGTTTTAGAATCGTACCCAATTGATACCATTAAAAAAGATAACAATTTAGAACTAATAAAAAAATATGGCTTAACACAATTTGATTCAGGAATTTATAAAATTCCTCGAATTGCCGTTCAAATCAATAAAAAAGATGTTTTTTCGGATTCAACTTCCGTTCGTGTGAACGATGTAAAAGTCGATACATTAAAGCAACCTATGTACGATATAAAAGGGGTAATTGCAACTACCAAACAAAACAGCGATTGGTGGAAATATCTTCTTTATGTCATGTTTTTAGCTTTTTTAGGCTATTTGGCTTACATGTTTATTAAAATGATTTACAAATCTAAAATTGAAGCCGCTCAAAAATACACGTCTCCCATTGAAAAAGCCATTGCATTTTCAGAAGAACTAGAAAAAAAACAACTTTGGCAAAACGGAAACGTAAAAGATTATTATTCAGAATTAACCAATATTGTCCGAATTTATATTGAAGAGTCTATGGCAATTCCAGCCATGGAAAGCACTTCTTCAGAATTAATTGATGCTTTAATTGAAGAAACAAAAAACAAGAAAATAAAACTAAGCAATGAAACTATAAATCAGTTTTATTCGGTGCTAAAAAACGCTGATTTGGTAAAATTTGCCAAATCCAAACCCGTTCAAACGGAAATAGAAACAGATAAAAGCATTGTGGCTACTTTTATAATCGATTTAGAAAAAGCAAAACCAGAGGAAATTATTGCTCAAGAACAAGAAATTATAGAAAAAACCAGTGTTAAAAAAGTAGTTTCTCAAAAAAACAAGCGTTTCTTTTTAACTTCATTGATTATCATTCTATTTTTTCTAATAGCTTCTTTAACATTTGCTTTTACGCTTGGATATGATTTTTTGAAGGAAAATTTTATAGGCTATTCTGCCAAAGAAATCCTCGACACAGATTGGGTAACCTCTGAATATGGTGATCCAGCAATCAAGATTGAAACACCTAGGCCATTAGAACGCATTTTAGATCCTAATTGGAAAGACGCTAAAAAGTCAAATCCAATGAGTACTTTTAAATACGAAAGTACATTAAACGAATATGCCATTTATCTTACGACCTTAAAAATCGATCCAAATGATTCTATTTCTGAAATTATTCCTGATTTAGTAATTGAAAATCGAATCAAAAAAATGGAAACAGATGGTGCTAAAAACATTTTTACTCAAACCCAAAGTTTTGAGACCAAAACTAACAATTTAAAAGGTTTAAAAGCCAAAGGAAGCTTTACACAATTTGATAAAGAAGGTAAAAATCCCACAAAAAAGAAATTTGAAATAGTAGTTTTCAGACAATACAATGCCATTCAGGAGTTCTTCTTGATTTACAACGATAATGATAAAGATGCTCAAGAAATGATGGATAAAGTAATCAACTCAATCGAATTAAAAAAAACCAATTGGTAATGATGGATCAAATAACCTTTATGAGTCCTTATTTTTTCTGGATGTTCTTAACCATTCCATTGCTTGTATATTGGCATTTTTTCAATAAGAAAAATACAGAAGCAACTTTAAAAATGAGCGCAACAGCTGTTTTTAAAAACAACACAACACTACTTTCAAAATTAAAACCGTTTCTTTTTTATGTTAGAGTAATTGCTTTATGTTTTTTAATTATAGCGTTAACTAGACCAAGAATGGTAGATGCATCAGGTTCAGATGATGTTACAAGCGGAATTGATATTGTAATGGCCATCGACGTTTCTGGAAGTATGCTGGCAAAAGATTTAAAACCGAATCGATTAGAAGCCTTAAAAAAAGTAGCCTCAAAATTTGCTTTGGAACGCCCAAATGACAGAATTGGAGTAGTGGTTTATGCAGGAGAAAGTTATACAAAATCTCCAGTAACTTCCGATGATTTAGTCATTCAGGAAGCCATCAAATCAATTGAATACAATAATTCGATACTGCAAGACGGCACAGGAATTGGAGTAGGTTTGGCAACAGCCATCAATCGTTTAAAAGTAAGTAAAGCCAAAAGTAGAGTCGTTATTTTATTGACAGATGGTGTAAATAATTCGGGAACTATTGATCCTAAAATGGCCGCTGATATTGCCAAACAATACGGTATAAAAGTTTACACAATCGGAATCGGAACCAACGGAAGAGCTTTGTTTCCTGTCAGAAAAAATCTAGCAGGTGAATATGTTTTTGAACTAATGGATGTAGAATTAGATGAAAATTTAATGAAAACCATAGCACAAAAAACAGACGGAAAATATTTTAGAGCTACAGATAATGAAAAACTTGAAGCCATTTATAACGAAATCAATAAATTAGAGAAATCAGAAATTAAAGAAAATAAATTCACCAATTACTTAGAATTATATAGACCATTTGCTCTAATTGCTTTGGTTTTATTACTGATTGAAATAACATTAAGAAACACAATTTTAAAAGGAATTATATAAATGTATATATTAGAAGAATCAAAATATTTGTATTTATTGCTACTAATTCCAGTTTTAGTAGTGCTTTTCTTGTGGAATTGGTTTTGGAAAAAAAGAAAACAAAAGGAGTTTGGTGATGTGGAATTACTCAAAAAATTAATTCCCGATTATTCTCCAACAAAATCTGTATTGAAATTTGTGGTTTTTGTCATTTCACTGGCTTTAATCATTTATGCACTTTGCAATCCTAGATTTGGAAGTAAAATGGAAACGGTGCAATTAGAAGGAATTGATGTTGTTTTTGCAGTAGATGTTTCCAAAAGTATGTTGGCGAATGATGTAGCTCCAAACCGAATAGAAAAATCTAAACAAATTGTAAACCAAACCATTAATAAACTAAACGGCGATCGAATAGGAATTGTAGCTTATGCAGCAAGTGCTTATCCCATTTTACCCATAACTTCAGATTATAGCATGGGAAAAATGCAAATTCAAAACATGAATACCAACATGTTGTCTTCGCAAGGAACCGCTATTAACGATGCCATTAATTTAGCACTTACATTTTTTGATAAAAAGAAAAAGAGTAAATTAATTGTATTGCTTTCCGATGGTGAAGATCACGGAAATGATATGGACGATGCTATTAATGAAGCTAAAGAAAAAGGAGTCAAAATCGTAACTATTGGTTTAGGTACTGAAGAAGGAAGCACCATTCCGTTTTTAGAAAATGGAGTAGTAGTAGGCTATAAAAAAGATATTGACGGTGAAATTGTAGTTTCAAAATTAAATGCAGACATCCTTAAAGAAATTGCAAGTGATACTGATGGCAAATACATCAACGGAAACAATTCATCAACAGCCATAAAAAGCTTACTAAGTGCCATAAATGCAATTGAAAAAAACAAGTCCGAAAGCCAACAAATTTCTGAATACAAATCGCAATTTCAGTGGTTTATTGGCATTGCTTTTTTACTTTTGTTAATGGATATGTTCTTCTTAGAAAGAAAAACTGCTTGGTTTAATAAGTTAAATTTATTTAAAGAAAAAAATCATGAATAAAATCCTAACCTATTTGTTTTTATTGACATCCACTTGGGTTTTGGCTCAAGATGAAACCAATAATTTATACGAAGGCAATAAAGCTTATAACGACAAAAAATTCACTAAATCGGAAGCCAAATTTAGAGCTTCAACCAATACAAATAAAAGTTCAAAGGCCACTTCTTTTTACAATTTAGGAAACAGTATTTACAAAAGCAATCAACCCAATGAGTCAAAATACAGTTTTTTTCAGGCTACAGAATTGGCAAAAACTAAAGAAGAAAAACACAAAGCTTTTCACAACTTAGGGAATGCTTTTATGAAAGATAAAGACTATGCCAATGCTGTGGACAGTTATAAAAATGCTTTAAGAAACAATCCTTCAGACGAAGAAACGCGTTATAATTATGCTTTGGCTAAAAAAATGCTTAAAGATAATCCACCACCAAACAGTCCAAAAGACGAAGGTGATGGCAAAGACAGTGCTCCACAAGAAAACGACAACCAAAAGCAACCAAAGCCAAAAAATGATAACAGCGAGAAGGAAAAACAACAAGAAAATCAGCCCAAACCTTCAGGTCAAAACCAACAACAAATAGAAAGCATTTTAGAAGCGGTTAATAACGCGGAACAAGAATTGCAACAAAAAGTCAATTCAAGAAAAGAACAAAGAAGAAGTAACAAAAACGAAAAAGATTGGTAATACAAAAATGAAAAAGATTTTATTATTTTTTATTTTCACAATAACGTTAACTGTAAACGCTCAAGAAATTCAATTTGAGGCATCTACAGATAAATCTACTTATGCTTTAGATGAAAAAATCAGAGTCTCTTTTAGAATAAATACTGATGGCGACAACTTTGAACCGCCCACTTTTGAGGGCTTTAAAGTAGAAGGACCACAAATTTTCAAAGGAAATAGTGAATCCGTGACGGTTGTAAACGGAAGAGTAACCACAAAACGTTCTATTTATACCGAAAATAATTTCTTTTTAACGCCTAAAGCCAAAGGAAATTTTACCATTCAAGCGGCTAAAATTGATTACAAAGGCAAAAAATATTATTCTAAACCCATAACCATACAAATTACCGATTCCAGAACCAATTCCAATCCAAATGCATCAAATAACAACAGTCGACTGGTTGGAAATGGTGTTTTCTTAATTGCCGAAACAGACAAAAAAACAGCTTATGTCAACGAAGTAGTTAGTGTAATTTACAAAATATATTTTGATCCAACCACAAGTATTACCAATGTATTTGTTAATAAAGCACCAACCTTCAATAACTTTTGGAGTCAGTTTGAAAGTGATAACAATCCACGACCTTACTTAGAAGTTTACGATGGAAAAGAATATGGTGTTATAGAATTTAGAAAAGCACTTCTAATTCCACTTAAAGCAGGAAATCAAACTTTAGAACCATTAACGCTTAATTTAGATTTAAAAATTGAAGACCCTAATGCTGGTTTTTTCAATAACCGATACAGCATTATCAATCAAAATATAACTTGTAGACCAAAAAAAATTGAGGTAAAAGCACTTCCAGAAAATAATAAACCAGCCCAATTTACAAACGCTGTCGGAACTTTTGAGTTAAACGTGATTCCCAACAAAAAACAAATCAAATTTGGAGAATCTTTAGACCTAAAAGTAGAACTCATCGGAAAAGGAAACTTAAATTTAATCAATTTACCAAGAGTAGAAAACACACCTGAGTTAGAAATATTTGAACCAAAACATCAAGAAAACATCACCAGTTCTGTAGTTACAGGAATGATAGGTAATACCGCAGATATTTACACTATTGTACCTCAATCCAAAGGTAAAATGACTTTAAAACCCATTACCTTTTCTTATTTTGATACAGATTCAAATCAATACAAAACCATAACTTCAGATCCTATAACTATTGATGTTTTAGACGGTCCAGGATTAAGTAGCTTGGCAAATAACGACCAAGAAGAACTTAAAAAAATTAAAACCTTTCAGTTCATCAATACTACAACTGCATTTGAAAGCAAAAACAAATCCAATCCTTTTGGAAGTCCTTTGTACTATGCACTTTTATTAATGCCTCTTTGTTTTATTCCTGTGGCATTTGTTATAAAACGTAAAAAAGAAGCCGTTCAAGAAGATGTTGTAGGCTTAAAACTAAAAAACAAAGATAAATTGGCTAAAAAATATTTAAGCGAAGCAAAAGGAGCTTTAGGAAATGCCTCTTCGTTTTATTTGTCTATCGAAAAAGCTTTGCATAACTTCTTAAAAGCCAAATTAAACATCGAAACTTCTGAAATGGACAAAGAGAACATTCGCGAATTATTAATTCAAAAACAAGCCACTTCGGAAACCATAAATGCATTTATTGATTTGATGAAATCGGCCGAATTTGCCAGATATGCACCCTCATCCAGTCATTCCATGCAAACCGATTTTGATAAAGCCGTAAACGTAATAACTGATTTAGAAAAGCAATTGAAAAAGTAAACTGAAATTCAGTCAAAAAAATGAAAAATCTAATTTATATATTCTTTTTTCTAACACAAATAACCAATGTTTTTGGTCAAAACCCAAGCCAAGAAGCCACGCAATTATTTGAACTTGCCAACGAAATGTATAAACAAGGAAACTACGAAAACGCCATTCAAAAATATGAATTTATTGAAAAAAGTTTAAAACAAGAATCAGCAGATTTGTATTTTAATTTAGGAAATGCCTACTACAAACTCAATAAAATAGGACCAACAATATATTATTACGAAAAGGCCTTGTTACTAGCACCTGATGATGAAAAAATCACAACAAACCTAGCATTTGCTCAAAAGAAAACAAAAGATCAATTTAAAACGTTAAAAGAAATCGGGTTTTCAAATGTTATTAAAAAAACGGCATCTGTTTTTTCTTTAAACGTATGGACATGGTTAAGTGTTTTGTTTTCGTTCGGTGTTTTTGCAGCCGTACTTGGATTTTTGTTTAAAAAAGAATCCCAACAAAAAAGATATTTCTTTATCGGAATATTTTCTGCTTTATTTTTGATGATGTTTTCCTTTTTTATGGCATTTACACTTAACAAATTTATAGAAACCGATCAACCTGCCATCGTTTTTGATGCAATAATAGAATTAAAATCTGAACCAAAATCAGATGCCGAAAAAGTGCTGTTACTTCATGAAGGTACAAAA
Organism: Flavobacterium sp.; assembly: GCF_965657075.1. GTDB lineage: Bacteria > Bacteroidota > Bacteroidia > Flavobacteriales > Flavobacteriaceae > Flavobacterium. The sequence continues at coordinate 21,941 of NZ_CBFHMV010000001.1, read as the reverse complement.
GTAAACGTATTGGAAACTATGGATAATTTCAAAAAAGTGCAATTACCAAATAAAACAGAAGGTTGGGTTTTGAGCAGTGCTATTAAGGAAGTTAGGTAGTTTTTGTACTGTTCAAATTTCAGAAGAAACTAAAAACAAAATTATACAATCAAAAAAACAGTGTAATTTTCATAAAATTTATTTTTGCTAATCACTAATCACTAATCACTAATCACTAATCACTGCCATCTGTCTTCTCCTCACTCTCAACTGAAGACTGAACACTCTTTTCATACCATTCCTCAATCTTAGGATAAATAAACTCAGAAACCTTCTTAATCGGATTATAAAACATCGAATCATCTAAGGTTTTTTGTTCTGCAATCATATGATTTACATTGATTTTTTCAAACAATAATAGCACAACACTCAAGGCTAAAATAGTTTTAATCATACTAAAACCAGCACCAGCTAATTTATTCAACCAGCCCAAATAGGCAAAACTTGCTATCTTAGTCAACAGTTTGGCAGACAAATGAATGGCCACAACAACAGCAATAAAGGTCAAAGCAAAAGCGGTAATTTCAATATACTTAGAATCCCAAGAAAAAGAATCTTCTAAAAGGGTTTTAGCAAATCCCGAAAATTTTAAAGCAATAAAAATGCCTGCCAACAAAGCAATCAACGAAGCCAATTCTACAAAAAGCCCATTTTTTATACCATTATACAAAGCATAACCCAATAAAGAAGCAAAAACAATATCAATAAAACTCATACGATAGATAAATAGATAATAGAAAAGAACAAAGATAAAAGAATTATCGAAAGTCAAAATCCTACTTACTATCTTTGCAACTTCAAAATTTAGAAAATTGAAGAGTCTTTTCTCTTTTCTCTTTTCTCTTTTATCTAAAAAAAATGTCTAGAGACGAACAATTAAAAGAACGTTGGGAATCAGTAGTTACACTATTATCAAACAAATTTGCTGATGGTGAAACACTTGACCTTGATGCCATTATATACCTAATAGGAGTTCAAGAATTAGGAAAATTCAACCAAGAATTCAAAAAAGACGAAAAAGTCAACCTAATGCACATTGCTATTTGCCGTTTACTAGAACCTTATGGTTATTACGAATTCGATTATTTTGATAATGATGGTTGGCCTCATTACAAAGTAAAAGAAGAATTACCAACGCTAAAAGCAGGAGAACAATCCATTTTAATGAAAGATGCCATTGTGAATTACTTTCTTGAGAAAGAGATTATTAAGTAATTAGCTGTTAGTAATTAGTGATTAGCAAAAAACTAATTACTAATCACTTTTCACTAATCACTAAAAAAGCTTAAATTTGCCCTTTACAAAAGAACGATGATAGACAAGATTAAATTACACATTGAAGAAGCCAAAGCGTTCAGTGCTGAAAACAAAGAAAAATTAGAAGAATTTCGAATTAAATACCTTGGTAGCAAAGGTTTATTGAAAGAGTTATTTGCCGAATTTAAAAATGTTCCTAACGAAATGAAAAAGGAATTCGGACAAGTAATCAACCAATTAAAAGCTACTGCAGAAGAAAAAGTAGCTTCACTTCAGGAAATTTTAGAAACAAAAGACGAAGCAAAAGGAACTTACGGTGATTTAACAAGACCAGGAGAACCTATTGCTATTGGTTCTCGTCATCCAATATCTATCGTAAAAAATCAAATCATTGATATTTTCTCCACTTTAGGATTCAACGTTTCCGAAGGACCAGAAATTGAAGATGATTGGCATAATTTTACAGCCTTAAATTTACCAGAATATCACCCAGCACGTGATATGCAAGATACTTTCTTTACACAAACCAATCCCGATTTACTTTTACGTACACACACGTCATCCGTGCAAGTACGTTACATGGAAAACAACAAACCACCAATCAGAACAATTTCTCCAGGTCGTGTTTTTCGTAATGAAGCCGTTTCGGCTCGTTCACACTGTATTTTCCATCAAGTAGAAGGATTATACATTGACAAAGACGTGTCTTTTGCTGACTTAAAACAAACTTTGTTATACTTCACAAAAGAAATGTTCGGAAAATCAAAAATTCGTCTTAGACCTTCTTATTTTCCGTTCACTGAACCAAGTGCAGAAATCGATATTTATTGGGGTTTAAAAACAGAAACAGACTACAGAATCACCAAAGGAACCGGTTGGTTAGAAATTGGTGGTTGTGGAATGGTAGACCCAAATGTTCTAAAAAACTGTGGCATTGATGCAGAAGAATATTCAGGTTTCGCATTCGGAATGGGAGTAGAGCGTATTGCCATGCTTTTATACCAAATTGGAGACATCAGAATGTTCTATGAAAACGATGTTCGATTCTTAGAGCAATTTAAAGCAACGATATAATGATTAATAACCCTTCTAGGGTTTAAAACCCTAGAAGGGTTAATTTTTTTATAATGAAAGCAGACATAGAAATCCCAAAAGTAGAAAACGTTCACATTGTAGCCATTCAAGAATGGAGCGATGATTTTCAAGAAAATTGTTGGTATGCGTATTTATTAAACGCTACTAATGAAACCCTAGAAATGGCAATGATTGTTTCAAGAGCTTATGGTTTAATAAATGGTGAAAACCGTAACACCATGCAATTGCGACATGCTTTTGCAACGGTTGACACACAAACTGCTGTAAAAATTGAATTCCTAGAAAACAATGTGTTGCAATTGAACAACGAATTTTCGTTATCCTATTTCATTGGAAATAAAATGTATGATAAGAAATTCATCTTCAAAACCAATTCCATAAACATAAACGCTCAAACCGATTTACCTGCAATAGGTAAAAGAGGCGTAATGGGTGTTTAATGCTTGGTTTTTGTCTTTATGAATTCGTTTTAGCATCTTTTCTAAGTATCTTTTTTACTAATCACAATAATCGAATGTATTCAATTACGAATGGTATTTATCTCCCTTTTAATTTAATGAAATTACAATTCCAAATCCAATGAATATGCTGTTTTTGGCTCTTCTGCTAAATATAATTCTAATTGTTTCTTAGTTTCAAAACCATTTATTTTTTGTCTGTAAGAATTAGCAATTTTTTCATCTTCAATTTCTAGTTTTCTGTTTTTGCTTATTTCCAGAAAATCGGTTTCCATATCAATACCTAAATACCTTCTGTTTGCAAGATTTGCCGCAATACCAGTTGTTGAACTACCTGCAAAAGGGTCTAAAATCCAAGCTCCAGTTTTGGTAGAAGCTAAAATAATTCGAGTTAAAACAGACAAAGGCTTTTGGGTTGGATGTTTACCGCATGACTTTTCCCATTTGGCAATGGCTGGTAATTTCCAAACGTCTTTCATTTGTTTGTCACCATTTAAACGTTTCATTAACTCATAGTTGTAATAATGCGGAACCTTTTCTTTTTTACGAGCCTAAATAATTAATTCGGCTGAATGAGTAAAAAATCTACAAGAAAAATTAGGTGGTGGATTGTTCTTTTCCCAAGTAATTATGTTTAAGATTTTAAAATCTAATTCTTGCAATAACTGACCAACAGAAAAGATATTATGATACATGCCACTTATCCAAATAGTACCGTTGTCTTTTAGTTTTTCTCTAACTTGTTTCAACCAATTATGATTAAAATCATTGATAAAATCAAACCCTTCTGATTTGTCCCATTTACCTTTGTTTATTGATTTAAAAAAAAACAGAATCACACTTATTGTGGGTTGTGTAGCATTTTTTAAATTTATTTCTTTGGAAAATTAAATAAATAATATGGATACTTCTTTTGAACGTTCAGAAAAAACAACTGTAGAATGGCTAACACCACCAGATTTAGTGAAAAAACTAGGTGAATTTGATTTAGACCCTTGTACTCCAATAAATCCGCCTTTTGTTCATGCCAAAACTAATTTTACTGTTATTGAAGATGGTTTAGCTAGATCTTGGTTTGGAAGAATTTATATGAATCCCCCTTATGGAAAAGGTATGGAAATTTGGATTGAAAAACTAAAAAATCATGGTAACGGAATTGTGTTAATTTTTGCTAGAACCGAAACTAAATGTTTTTTTAATCATATTTGGTATGATGCTGATGCCATTCTGTTTGTAAAAGGAAGAATTAAATTTTACAATATTGATGGTGAACAAAAAGGCACTCCTGGTGCTCCAAGTGTGTTTATTGCTTACGGAAAAGAGAATGCAGAAATTCTCAAAAAATCAGGAATTGATGGCCGATTTATTTATTTGAAGTAAATCCCGTAGGGATAAAATTTGGGTAAAAAATATACATACTTGAAACAAAATCCCGTAGGGATGATATTAAATAGGTTCTTTAAAGATATAACGCTCATCATAATCAACCTCAAACAACTCCAAAAAGCGTAAGTATTCGGCTGTAAAAGATTCTTTTTTATGATGATTTTCTTGATTTTGAATATAATTAATAACATTATTGACATGTGATTTAGAATATGAAAACGCTCCATATCCTTCTTGCCATTCAAATTTTACTTTTAAAAATTTCTTTTCATTAATCCATTTGGAGGAACTTCCTTTTATATCTTGTAATAAATCAGAAATGGATTGTGTAGGTCGCATACCAATAAAAATATGAATGTGGTCTGGCATGCCATTAATTGCTAGTAATTTATGATTATTTTCTTTAATAATACCCGAAATATACTTGTATAATTCCTCTTTATATGACGAATGAATTAATCCGTTTCGGTATTTTACCGCAAAAACAAATTGAATGTGGATTTGTGTGTATGTATTTGCCATATTGATTTCGTCTCTATGGGACTTTTTTTGTTATCGATTAAATTCTACCAAAATTTAATCCCTCACGGGATTTATAAAATCTCGTAACAAATAAATTCAGCAACATTGAATTCAGCATCAATTATCCATTCATTTTCAATTAATAGTTTTTTTAATGCTTCATCTTCATCTTTAACATCTTCAATAATTCCTATTACTTGCATATTATTTATCTCGTATAAATTGTTTGGAGCTTCAGTTGAACCTTCAGGTGAAATAAATATAAATTTTTTCATATTTCTATTTTTTTATAATTTCCTCTTCCGTTGAATTCAATTAATCCTTTATCTCTTAAAAACTGTAATTGCTGACGGATTTTATCCTTGATATGATTATTGTTTGGATATTTAATTTTTAACTTCTCTTCGAAAGCATATAATTCATCTAATGTAAAAGATTGCTTTTTAATTTCTTCAACACAATTTAAAATATTTAGTATCCAACCTCTAGATTCTAAACTTTTAGATTTTAAAAAATCAGTGGTTTTTAATTTAATATGTACTTTTTCTTGTTCGATTATTTTAGAATTTTCGACAATAAATATCCTTCCACTTTCTGGAACTTTTGAAATATCAATATTGCAACCAATCCAACCTGCTCGTTTAGCATTAATTGATAAAGGTTTTCGTTTAATGATAATTTCTGGAGTGAAAAATTGTTTTGGTATTACTAGAAAATTATTCACAGTGTTTTTATCGTAGGTCAAAAAGAAAAAATTTGGGTTTGTGTCCGAAGTAATCCTTTTTATCATACTGTCATAAGCACCATCATTAATTATGCTACTCAATTTTCCGCTTTTACTTTTTAATTCAAACTCTTCCTTACAACTTAAACAATAAAAATCTGCAACTGGCTTGTTGTTTTCAAATTCGTTCAAAGGTAATTGACCACAGCTTGGACAATAAGAATTTTGTTTAACCCAATTTTCAGTTAAAACTCTTGCAATTTGTGAGTTACTTTTATAACCATTGGCAAGGTCGATATTGAAATTTAAATTCATGTTAAGCAGCTAAATTCGCGTTAAAGTATTTCAATATCAGTAATTAATTGGGTTTTTCCACCAGCCCATTTTAAAAAAGGTTTTACCTGCATGTATATTTGTGTTTTTTGCTAAAATAATAATAATTGAAGCAGTATCTGTTGAAACAATATTTTATTTTCAACAATTTCTCTTACTATGCATGATTACAATGCTTGTTGTGACTTTTGTATGTTTTATTATTTTACCCACAATCAAATCAAAATAAATTGATGTTATGAGACACAGCTACTCTCATCATGATAATTTCTTAAGGCTCTCTGATATTTTTCTAAACTCCAATTTTTTTCACCATTAGTATTCGCCATAACATTAAAAGAGGATTTCACAATATCATAATAGGAAACATAAATATCTTCATTTTATTGCTTTTATAGTTTTTTTGATACACATTATTCTTTATGATGAATGTTTTTATAATCGGTCGTTATTTTTCTATCAACCAAAAATAAAAGCGTCAGGTAGCATAAAAAACTTACAACCAAACCTAACAAAATTCCATCGGGATATAAAATATTTTTTTTAATAAAATTATCAAAACTTACAAATCCAATTACACCAAATAAAGAGGAAGTGCCAATTATACATCTATCCTTCTTAGATTTGGCTTTAATTAATAGCACAAAACAAAAAAGCAAAAGTAAAAGTAAGGGTATATAAAATGTAAATAATAAATATTGATCTATTTTCATTTTAAAATTTTCTAGTTTAAAATCAAGATTTTTAAAATAAGGATCGCTCATTACCAGGTAAATTAAAAGTACTAAACTCATAATTCCTCCCAGTAAATAAATACGGAGAAGGTTCAAAACAAATTGAGTTCCATTTTTTTTCATATCATTAGGCTTTTTGTTTTATGTTTTCAAACGCACCCCTTGCTTTTACTCAATACTAAAAATAGTATAGTAAATATAAAAAAAAATCATTTATTTTACACCTTAATCCAACAAATAGTGACTTTTTACTATTCGTATCTCATTCGTATTTCATTCGTATTTCGTTCGCAGTTGTGGTACCCCTACTTTGTAACTAATTCCTATGCATTTGCCAAAAACGGGTGCTTTTGCGAATCAATTACGCACCAAATACAAACCATTTCAAAGCAAGTCATCATACTCTTAAGGTATAGCAACAGTATAGAAAAGGCATAGTAAAGGTATAGAAAAGCCTAGGTTGTGGTACCCTAAAAAAATCAAAAATTAATAAATTCCTCTTATTATTTTTCAATTTCAATAGTGTACACCTCTCTTTTTTTATAAAAACACACCACAGTTTAAGAGCTTTTTGAGATTAAATTGCTTAAATCATAAAAATTCCTCAATTTTATAGCAATTTAAAACCCATACAATGAAGAATTTTCTTTTTTCAATACTTTTTATGGCAACAGCGGTTTCTGCTCAAGATTTTGCTAAACACGTAAACCCATTTATCGGAACTGGTGGACACGGACACACTTTTCCTGGTGCAACAACACCTTATGGAATGGTACAATTATCTCCTGACACACGAATTGATGGAAGTTGGGACGGTTGTGGTGGTTATCATTATTCAGATAATGTAATTTATGGATTTTCACATACTCATTTGAACGGAACCGGAGTTTCTGATTATGGAGATATCATGTTGATGCCCACTATGGGAGAACCTTCCTTTGACAATAAAATATATGCTTCTTCATTTTCACACGATAACGAAAAAGCTTCTGCAGGTTTTTATAGCGTAAAATTAGACAAACACAACATTGATGTTCGATTAACAGCTTCAACTCGTGTAGGGTTTCACGAATATACTTTTAATAAAGCGGGAGCAGTTAACATCATTCTTGATCTGAATCATCGAGATAAATTGTTAGAAGGAACAATGAGAATTATAGACGACAAAACCATTGAAGTTTTAAGAAGAAGTGAAGCTTGGGCAACCAATCAGTATGTATATGCACGAATAGAGTTTAATGTTCCTATGAAGTTCACAAAAGTCAAGTCTAATAGTGATACAAGAGGAGATTTTTATTCAGGAACAGAACTTAAAGCTCATTTTTCTAAAATGGTCAAAAAAGGAGAAAAAATCCTTGTAAAAGTGTCTCTATCTCCAACAAATTATTCAGGTGCTTTATTAAACAGTTCTGAAATCAAACATTGGGATTTCGAAAAAGTTAAGAAAGAGGCAGAAGCGCTATGGAACAAAGAATTATCTAAAATTGAAGTCACTTCAAATGATAAAGAAAAGTTAGCGATTTTCTACACCGCTTTATATCACACGATGATGCAACCCAATATTGCTCAAGATTTAGATGGAAAATATCGTGGTAGAGATAACCAAATTCACACCGCAGAAGGATTTGATTATTACACTGTTTTTTCACTTTGGGATACGTTTAGAGCAGCTCATCCTTTATATACTTTGATTGATAAAAAACGCACTTCCGATTACATCAACACGTTTTTAAAACAATACGAACAAGGTGGAAGATTACCGGTTTGGGAACTAGCTTCCAATGAAACCGATTGTATGATTGGCTATCATTCAGTTTCTGTGATAGCAGATGCTATGGCAAAAGGAATTAAAGGTTTTGATTATGAAAAAGCCTTTGAAGCAAGTAAAGCCTCAGCCATGAGAGATGTTTTAGGATTGGAAGCCTACAAAAGACAAGGTTTTATTTCTATGGACGATGACCACGAAAGTGTTTCAAAAACCGTTGAATATGCTTATGATGATTGGTGTATTGCGCAAATGGCAAAAATTTTAAACAAAAAAGAAGAGTACGAATACTTCATGAAACGTTCTCAAAATTGGAAAAACATTTTCGATTGGAATACCAAGTTTATGCGTCCAAAGAAAAATGGGGGTTGGGACAAACCTTTTGACCCAAGAGAAGTGAACAATAACTTTACCGAAGGCAATTCATGGCAATACTCCTTTTTTGTGCCACAAGATATTCCTGGGATGATTGAAGCTTATGGTGGACCAGAAAACTTTGAAGCTAAATTAGACGAAATGTTCAACAGTGAAAGCAAAACCACAGGAAGAGAACAAGTAGATGTTACCGGTTTAATCGGACAATATGCACACGGAAACGAACCCAGTCACCATATGGCTTATTTATACAATTATGTAGGGAAACCAGAAAAAACAAAAGAAAAAGTACATTACATTTTAAACGAATTCTACAAAAACACACCAGACGGTTTAATAGGCAACGAAGATTGCGGACAAATGAGTGCGTGGTACGTGTTGAGTTCAATGGGGATTTATAATGTAACTCCAGGTAAGGTTGCTTGGTCTACCACTGAACCTTTTTTTGATTTTATAAAAGTAAAATTTGAAAATAAACCTAGCGGGATAATTCAAAAAATAAAGAATTTTGAAGAAGAGTATTATCTTTTTGGATTTATGGAGCATTTAAATAAAAGTTCAGGAGATTATTGGGGGCCAATAGTTCCTGTTCCAACTATTGAAGCTAAAAGCAAAAGTTTTATTAAAAAAACTGAAATATCTATCTCTTTTAATCAATTAGATTTTGTACCAGAAAAGGAAATGCTTAAAGCATATTATAGAATAATAGATGAATCTCAGCCAAAGGGAGACTTTAAGGAATATGTAAAACCTTTTTTTATAACAAAAACTTCAAAAATTGAAGCTTTTCTTCAGCCTGATTTTATGATTTCAAGCGACACAATCTCAGCCCAATTCTTCAAAAAACCAACAAACTTTACCATCAACATCAAATCTAAATATAATCCACAATATCATGCTGGTGGTGATGAAGGTTTGTTAGACGGAATTTACGGTAACGAAAACTGGAGAAAAGGAGAATGGCAAGGCTATCAGACCCAAGATTTTGAGTGTGTCGTAGATATGCAATCCACACGTGAAATTAGTTCAATCACCTCTAATTACCTACAAGATACTCGTGCATGGATACTAATGCCCACAAAAGTAGACTACTATATTTCTGAAGACAATGTCAATTTTACAAAAGTAGGAACCGTTGATAATACTGTAGATCCAAAAGAATATGAAGTCGTAATAAAACCTTTTGAACTAAAAATAAAACCTCAAAAAGCAAGATATGTAAAAGTGGTTGCCACTAATTTTGGAAAACTTCCAGAATGGCATCAAGGACATCCTTTTGATGGCGAAGCGTTTATTTTTGTAGATGAAATAACAGTTGATTAACAACTTTGGTGTAGTTTTTGTTTTATTTTTAATGTTTAATAGCAATAAACAATGCAATAGCTACAAACAAACCCATTGGCTTGCCAAACCATTAAAATAATACTAAAACCGATTACCTTTAAAAAAAATAAATATTTACAGATGAAAAAAATAACAGTTCTATTTACCTTTTTACTAATTACCATGAGCAGCAATGCACAAGTTAAGTTTGAATCTTCTTTAACAGAAGCGTTCAAAATAGCAAAAGAACAAAAGAAGGTTGTTTTTGTTGAATATTACAATTCTGACTGTGCCATTTGTAAAAAGTTGGGTAAATTGTTAGAAACGGATACGGTGGTTTCTAAATTTTACAACAAGTATTTCATCAATTACAAAATGGACACCAAAGGCGATGCCGATGGCAATTTAAAACCCGATGAAAAAGCGTTAATGGATGCTTCAAAATTAACCTTTGACCATGTGCCTGTTTTGTTGTTTTTTGATGCGGATAAAAACTATGTGCATCATTCCAACATAAATGTAGAAAGCAACTTTGTTCTAGATATTGGAAAATCGGCACTTCATCCAGATTATAAAAACGCTAATAATCCAAAACGCTACGCTGCTGGAGACAGAAGCATCAGGACATTATATTCTTACAGTGAATACTTAGCAGCTACAAGTAATGATTCTTTGTTAAAAGTAATTACAAATGACTTATACGAGGTTTTTTCAAAAGATAAACCACGAATGAGTTCTATCTCGTCTTATTCTATTTTAAAGAATGTCATCAATTCAACGGAAAACGGTTTCTTTATTTATTGGATGGAAAATTTAGATAAACTTAAAGGTTTTGAAGGTGGGTACAAAAAAGGTCAAGAATCCTTAGCATTAGAAAAAATTCTTCTAAAAGAGCTTAGAGATCCTAACATTAAAAATTGGTCAGAAGAAAAGAAAAACCTACACAAAAAATACATTCTGAAATTAAAAATTACTGATACACCTAACGTGTACTTTGAATAATTTAGTCCAGTTTTTCGGTTAATTTAGAAAATACTTTTTTAGCGTCTTTACCTTCGTATAAAATTTCATAAACGGCATCAATTATAGGGGTTTTGGCACCGTATTTTTGATTTAACTTATAAGCACTTTTGGCAGCGTAATACCCTTCTGCAATCATGCTCATTTCCATTTGTGCCGATTTTACTGTGTAGCCTTTGCCTATCATGTTTCCAAACATTCTATTTCTAGAAAAAACAGAATAGCCAGTTACCAGTAAATCACCTAAATAAGCCGAATTATTAATATTACGTTTCATTTTATGCACTTCCTTAATGAATTTTTTCATTTCGCGAATGGCATTACTCATTAAAACCGATTGAAAATTATCACCATAGCCTAAACCATGAGCAATTCCTGCTGCAATGGCATAAATATTCTTTAAAACAGCGGCATATTCTGTTCCAATGATATCATCCGTGGTTTTTGCTTTAATGTATCTGCTGCTCATGTTTTTAGCTACAAAACGTGCTTTGGAGCGATCACCACAAGCAATAGTTAAATAGGACAAACGTTCAAGGGCTACTTCTTCGGCATGACAAGGTCCAGTAATTACACCAATGTTTTCTAAAGGAATATTGTATTTGGTATTAAAATGCTCACCCACAATCAAACTGCTTTCAGGTACAATACCTTTTATGGCAGAAAAAATTATTTTTCCCTCTAAACTTTCGGTAAGTTTTTCTAATTCTGCACTTAAAAAAGCAGACGGAATAGCAAAAATAATGATATCTGCATATTTTACAGCTTCATTAATATCGGTAGTTAGGTGTAATTTTTTTATGTCAAACTCAACAGAACTCAAATAATTGGGATTATGTCTTTGATGTTTAAGATGTTCTACAGCGTAAGTACTGCGCATGTACCAAGCAATTTCCGGCTGGTTTTCACACAACATTTTAGCTATTGCAGTTGCCCAACTTCCTCCTCCAATTACTGCAAACTTTGATTTAGCATCCATATTTTTCATTATTAATAGTCAAAAATACTAATTAATATTTCAATAACAAATCTTGGTAAAAACATATCCTTTTAAAAGTTTAACACAATATTAGTAAACATGAAACAATTTTGGAAATACTAAGCCGTTATCTGTATGAAAATCTATTTGAATTCATACCTTGTAGATTAAGTTAATTTTTGTTTTGGTGTTAAAAAAAAGCGTTCAAGTAGTACTACCTGAACGCTTTTTGAATTTATTTAAGTCTGAACATCCAATATCTGAATATCTAAAAATCTAAATTAATAACTCATCTCTACAATTTCTCTAACTTTTTCTGGAGTAATGTTTTGTTTTTCACCTAAGGCTTTCCAACCTCTTTCTTCAAAACGATTTACTATGAAATCTGCTGTTTTAGCATAATCATCTGTGTTTTCAGATAATTTAGTTTTCATACCCATTTTGTGTAAAAAGTCAACTGTTTTTTCGATAGCTTTTTCAGCAATTTCTTCGGTTGAACCTTCCTGAATGTTCCAAACACGTTTTCCGTATTGTGCTAATTTATCTTTTTTAGTTTCAAACATGACTCTATATAAATTTGGACCAATGATAGCTAATGTTCTAGCATGATCAATTTCATATAAAGCCGTTAATTCGTGACCAATCATGTGTGTGGCCCAATCTGAAGGAACTCCTTTTTGAATTAAGCCGTTTAAAGCCATAGTTGCACTCCAAACAAAATTAGAAGCCAATTTATAATCTGAAGGATTTTCAACTACTTCTGGTCCAATTTCAATTAAGGTTTGCAAAATGCTTTCTGCAATTCTATCTTGTAAGATGGCATCATGTTTATACGTTAAATATTGTTCCATTGTGTGTGTAAAAGCATCCACAACACCATTTTGCAACTGTCTTTTTGGTAAAGAAGTAATCACGGTTGGGTCAACAATTGAGAATTTTGGGAATAAAGCACTTCCACCTAATGTTAATTTTTCTTGTGTAGCTTCAATCGTAACTACTGCTCCTGAATTCATTTCTGAACCTGTTGCTGGTAAAGTTAAAACTGTTCCAAAAGGAATTACATCTGAACCTTCTTTGAAAAGAATTCTTTTTCTTAAAATATCAGCAGCATCACCTTCATAATTTACTGCAGCAGAAATAAATTTTACTCCATCAATGACACTTCCACCGCCAACGGCTAAAACAAATCCAATTTTTTGTTCACGAATAATTGCAACTGCTTTCATTAGTGTTTCGTATCTTGGATTAGGTTCAATTCCACCAAATTCCACGATATTATTTTCTTCAAATTGCGTTGCTAATGCAGATTTTACTTGATCATAAACCCCATTTTTAAAAATACTTCCACCACCATAAGCGATTAAGATTTTTGTATTTGAAGGGACTAAGTCTTTTAATTTTTCAATTTGTCCTTTTCCAAAGACATAATTTACGGGATTGTATAATTCGAAATTGTTCATTTTGTAAATTTTGATTTTTTCATTCTGAAGTTGTTTCAGAATCTTTACAAAGTTACAAAATGCTATTGGGAACTAATGGTAAAGGAATGTTAAGTTACTTCTTATAAAACAAATTATGCTCCACATATTCCCAAACATCTTTGGGTAACATAGTGAAAAGCGAAAAATAATATTATTTTATTTTATAATAAAAGACAATATTTGATTTCCTATTTATGATTTTTAATAGTAATATTTTCTTCAGACAAAAACTTTTCAAATGCTAAATAGAATTCTTCTTCATTCAACAAAGAATCTTTTTTAACAACAGTAATGTCGAATGTTTTTGAATTTGTATATTTTAAATCTTCGTTATTCTTATTTAAAGAACTGTTTAGTAATCCTTTAATATCTTTAAAAGTATAATTTTTGGATTTAATAATTGTATCCTTTGACCCAAACTGTAAAGAAATAGATTTTTCAGAAAAAACAGCTTTATTTTCTTTAAAAGTGATTTTGATTTTATCATTTTCATAATGATTTTCAATACTTTTATCATCACAAGAAATGAAGGTCATAAAAAAAAGGCAGGTGATTAATTTAAACTTTTTCATGGTCGTGTTTTTTATTTTTTATAAAACAAATTATGCTCCACATATTCCCAAACTTCTTTGGGTAACATTGGTACAATATTTTTTCCGCCTTTAATGCTTTCGCGAATGAAAGTAGATGATAATTCAATCACTGGAGCACCAATTCTGTGAATTTTTGGATGATTGGCAAATTGGTCGTCCATTTCGCCAGAATTTAATCTTGGATAAACATAAATATCATGATTTTGCAAAATAACTTCATAGTTTTTCCATTTGTGAAGCGAGTTCAAATTGTCTTCACCCATGATTAAAGAAAATTCGTGTTGTGGAAATTTCTCAAACAAATGAGCTAGCGTATTTACAGTATAATTCGGTTGAGGCAATTTGAATTCGATATCAGAAGGTTGAATTTTCGGGAAATCTTTCGTAGCCAAATGTACCATTTCTAAACGATGGTAATCATCTAAAAGCGTATTCTTCTTTTTGTGCGGATTATGTGGTGTAACCACCATCCAAATTTGGTCTAAATCAGAATGTTCAGCCATATGATTAGCAATAATCAAATGACCAATATGAATGGGGTTGAATGTTCCGAAATATAGTCCGATTTTCATTGTTTTAGTAACTAGTGATTAGTAACTAGTAATTAGCTTTTGAGTTTTTTAGAAAAAGCGTTTATCATTTTTGATTCTTCTTCAATTTGGTTTAATAAATCTTGGTAAATTTTTTCATTAGTAATAAAACCTAATTCTTTTGCAATAACTAATTGAGTTTCGATTTCAAATAAAGAGCCTCTTGCTATATCTAAGAAGTGGCTGAAAGATTTATCTGTATTTCTTCCATAGCCTTCAGCAATATTTGAAGGTATAGAAACGGAAGCCCTTTTTAATTGACTTGAAAGTGCATACATTTCTTCATGAGGAAAAACTTTTACAAGTTCGTAAACTAATTTAACAATTGTAATTCCTTTTTTCCAAATTAATAAATCTTTATATGATTTTATTTCATTCATTTTAAGCTAATTACTAATTACTCTTTACTAATAAATTCTTTAACCAATTGATAAGCCTCATCCTTAGCTGTATCTAAATCGTAATTTTTAATAATGGAATCAAATTGTGGTGCTGTTGCTAATTCCACAGATGCTTTTGCAATTCGCATATTGATTTTGTCTTCACTTTCTGTGGAACGTAATTTTAATCTTCTTTTTAATTCGTCTACACTTGGTGGTTTTACAAAAACAGCTAGAGTTTCTTCTGGAAATTTATGTTTTATTCTTAATCCACCAACAACATCAATATCAAAAATTACGTGTTTGCCTAAAGCCCAAATTCTTTCAATTTCTTTCTTTAAAGTTCCGTAGAAATTATCCGTGTAAACTTCTTCCCATTCCACAAAATCTTCCGCTTTGATATGATTTTTAAACGCTTCCCAAGAAATGAAATAATAATCTGTTCCGTCAATTTCTGTTCCTCTAGGTTCACGTGTTGTACATGAAATGGAGAATTCTAAATTTAATTCTTCTTTTTCTAATAAGTGTCTTACTATAGTTGTTTTTCCTGAACCTGATGGCGCTGAGAATACAAATAATTTTCCTTTATTCATTTTTTTAAGTGATTAGTGAATAGTAATTAGTAACTAGTAAGAGGCAAAGCTAATCACTAGTTACTAATCTCTAATTACTTTTTATAATACATTCAATACTTGCTCCTTAATCTTTTCCAATTCATCTTTCATTTGCACGACTAATTTTTGCATTTCAGTATGATTGGATTTTGAACCCATGGTGTTGATTTCTCTACCAATTTCTTGTGTGATGAAACCTAGTTTTCTTCCTAAAGCTTCCTCGTTTTTCATGGTTTCTAAGAAATATTTTAAGTGATTTCCCAAACGAACACGTTCTTCAGTAATGTCGTATTTCTCTAGATAAAAAATCAACTCTTGTTCAAAACGATTTTCATCAATAGTAGCTTTTAATTCTTCTAAAGCTGTGCGAAGTCTTGTTTTTACGGTTTCAACTCTTTCTGAATCATACGAAACAGCTTCATTCATTAAGTTTTCAATATTGGAAATTCTTAATTCAAATTCTTTTTCTAAAGAAAGACCTTCATCACTTCTGAAAGTTGAAATATTAACTAAAGCTTCATCAATGACTTTTTCAATTTGAAGCCATTCGTTTTTGTCTAATTCTTCGCGCTCTGTTTTTAAAGCATCTGGCATTCTTACAGCCATTTTCATCAATTCCGTCTCATCTGCATTTGGAATAACCTCTTTCATTTGGTTGATGTATCCTTTTACAATGGGTACATTAATCTTAGCTGAAGTTTCTTCACCAGTTACTTCGATATATAAAGAAAAATCAATTTTCCCACGTTCTAATCGTTGAGCAACTGAATTTCTAATTTGCAATTCCATTTCTCTGTAAATAGAAGGAGTTCTTACATTTAAGTCTAATCCTTTGCTATTTAATGATTTAATTTCTACGGTTATTTTTTTGTTTGGCAATTGCATAAAAGCTTTCCCAAAACCGGTCATTGATTGTATCATTCTTGATTTTTAATTGACTTCAAAGATAAGAAAAGTAATTAGTAATTAGGGAAAAGTAATTAGGGAATAGTGTCCAAAAAAGCTAATGGCTAATTACTTATCACTAGTTACTTTCTTGTGCGTAACTAAAAAAACACCTACAAAAATTAAAATAGCAGAAATTATTTTGATAAAAGTAAGTTTATCTTTTTGTAAGCTTATCGCAATTATACTGGCAAATAATGGTTGTAAATAGATAAAAATGGAAAGAGTAGTAGGTTTTAATTCTTTTAAAGCCATCAAGTTGATTAGATAGGCAAAGAATGTGGTAAACAAGACTACAAATCCAATATTAAAATAAATAGATGTTGGAATAGTTTGCCAATTAATTTCGGTAAATTCATTATATCCAAAAGGAATAACAAATAATAATCCGAAAGTGTAAATCCATTTCACAAACGTAAAAGGATGGTATTTTAAAATTAGTTTTTTAACGACAATTAAATAAATTCCGTAGGAAGAGGCATTAACAAACACTAAAAAATTTCCAAAACTTGCATTCGGACTATTCTGAATGTCTTTTCCGTAAAGGATTAAAATTGAAGTTCCACTTAAACCAATAATAATTCCGATTACTTTTTTGAGTTCGATTTTTTCCTTGATTAAAATTGCAGATAAAATTAAAACCAAAATTGGAGTAGTAACCATAATAACGGAAGCACTAATTGGAGAAGTGTAACTCAATCCTTTGAAAAAAGCCAATTGGTTTATAGCAACGCCAAACAAAGCTGCTGCCATAATTCTCGGAAAATCTTTTAAATCAATTTTTTCTTTAGGACCAAAAAAAGTTAACAACCAAAATAAAAAGCAAGCACCCAAAGCTCGAATTAAAATAAATCCGAAAGGTTGCACATATGTAGGCATAACATCTTTAGCAACCGTGAAATTGGTTCCATAAATTAAGGCTACAAATGTTGCTCCAATAATGGCTAAGGTTCTTTTAGACATTTTCTAAAGTCTTCATTAATTTAAAAATATTGGGTTGTGAGTTTCCAATAAAAATTTCATTTTTAATGATGAAAACTGGTCGACTCAAAAAAGTATAATGTTCTAAAATTAAAGCTTTGTAATCTTCTTCTGTTAGTGTTTGATTTTTTAAACCTCTTTCTTTATACAATTGAGCTCTTTTGCTGAATAGCGCTTCATAACTTCCAGCTAATTCGCGCATTTGTTCTAATTGCTCTACTGTTATTTTATCTTGTCGAATGTCTTGAAATTCTAATTCAATGCCCTTTGGTAATGATTTAATAATTTTTCTACAAGTGTCACAAGAGGCTAAGTAGTATATTTTATTCATTTTTGGTAAATTTTTAATTGGTTTACAAAAATACAGTCTTTAGTGGCTATAAATTAGTAATTTTATAAAAAATTTAGGCAAATGAAAACAACTTTTAGTATTTGGGAAACCAGCAGAAACTTATATTTAAAATATTTAGATACGTATTCTTTAGAACAATTAAATAAAATTCCTGAGGGATTTAGCAATAATTTGATTTGGAATATAGCTCACATAATCGTTTCACAACAAAAACTAGTTTACGTTTTATCAGGTTTACCAATGCATATTTCTCAGGAAATGTTAGAAAAATATCAAAATGGTTCAAAACCTGATGGGAAAGTTTCTCAAGAAGAAGTTGACGAAATTAAAAAACTACTTATTTCATTAGTCAATCAAACCAAATCGGATTATGAAAACGGTATTTTTAAAGAATTTAATGCGTATCAAACTAAAACTGGGTTTTATTTAGGTTCATTAGATGAGGCAATCGAATTCAATAATTATCATGAAGGAATTCATTATGGAATTATGATGCAAATTAAAAAATTTCTTTAAAACAGTTAAAATGAAATTCAATACCAAAACAATACACGGAGGACAACATCACGAAAAAGAAACAGGTTCAGTTATACCTCCTGTTTTTTTGACATCTACTTTTGCACAAACAAGTCCAGGAAAACCAATTGGAGATTATGAATATTCTAGAGGTGCCAATCCAACACGAACTGCTTTAGAAAATTCTTTAGCAAGTTTAGAAAATGGAACAAGAGGTTTGGCTTTTGCATCTGGTTTAGCTGCTACAGATGCTTTAATGAAAATCCTAAAACCCGATGATGAGGTTATAGCTACAGATAATTTATACGGCGGAACTTATAGAATGTTTACCAAAGTATATCAAGATTTTGGAATAAAATTTCATTTTGTTGATATGACAGATTTAGTAAAATTAGAATCTCTTATAAATAAAAAAACAAAATTACTTTGGCTAGAAACACCAACAAATCCTTTGATGAAATTAGCTGATATTACTGAAATATCTAAAATCACTAAAAAGCACAATATACTTTTAGCAGTAGATAACACATTTGGAACACCTTATTTACAAAAACCTTTAGATTTGGGAGCAGATATTGTTATGCATTCAGCCACAAAATATTTGGGAGGACATTCGGATGTTATGGCTGGAGCGTTAATTGTTAAAGACAAAGAATTAGGTGAAAAATTACATTTCTCTCAATTTGCAACTGGTGGAATTTTAGGAGCAATGGATAGTTTTTTAGTTTTAAGAGGAATCAAAACCCTACATTTAAGAATGCAGCGTCATTGTGAAAACGGAATGAAAGTAGTCAATTATTTAAGTTCTCATCCAGCAGTTAAAAAAGTATATTATCCTGGATTGCTAAGTCATCCCAATCATGAAATTGCCAAAAAACAAATGATAGGTGGTTTTGGTGGAATGGTTTCTTTTACTTTTAAATCTGGTAAAATGGAAGATGCAGTTTCTTTTTTTGAAAAATTAAAAGTTTTCACTTTAGCAGAATCATTAGGTGGAGTAGAATCATTAGCCAATCATTCAGCTACTATGACACATGCTTCAGTTCCTATAGAAGAAAGAGCAAAAATGGGAATCACAGATGATTTAGTGCGTTTGAGTGTTGGCGTAGAAGATATTGATGATTTATTAGAAGATTTGAAACAAGCTTTAACATAAAAAAGGGTTTTCTACATACAAAAAGCTATAAATTTTAAATTCAGAGCTTTTTGTATTTGTTAAAAATATAATCTTAGTTTAAATAATAAATGTATCCAAAGTTCAACCATAAATTCCAATCGTTAGCTTTATTTTCTGGATATCTTGCCGGATCAGGACTCAAGCCATTACCCAGTTTGAAAAATAATATTGCCATCTTAAATCTAACATTAAATCTGAAGTATCGTTCAATCGGTATCTAGTTCCAATACTTGAAACAATAGACCAAGTATTTCCTGAACCAATTCTGAAAGCATCTAAATATTTTACAGGAGTTGTTAAAGGAGTTCCTAAAGGCCCTTGTAAAGAACTTGCTTCGGTATTGTAAAATGAATAGTGAGCACCCAAACTAATAAAAGGAGCAAGAGCACCTTCAGTTACTGTAAAATCTCTAATACTTAAAGGGAAATATTCTAATTGCATTCCCTAATCAATTACTTCGGTTGAACCTCTCATGTCTCTCAGTTGTTGAGCTCCAACAGAAGTTCTGTCTGGATCAACCCATCTTCCAAAATGTTGTAAATTAGTTTTGTTGTAAGAAATCTCACTTCTTAATTTAAAGTGATCATTAAAATAAGTTTCAGGAGTATAACAATTACATTCTGCTTTGTATGAAAAATTTAGGTAGTGAATTAATCCAAAACCAAATCCTGTGTTACCAGAATTTGTATCAAAATCACTACGTTCTCCATAATCGGATTGAAAAGCTACTGGACCAGTTATAACACCTATTTCGTGTGAAAAACCAAATTGCGAATAAGCATTATCACTCAGTACAATTGATATTAAAATTAAAAATAAGGATTTTTTTAGCATTTGGGGTTTATTACTTTAATTTACAAATATATAAAAACAAATTTCAGATTAAAATAAATAACTTGAAAACATCGAACAAATCACTTAAAATTAATCATTTGATAAAACTCAAGGTCTATAAACAGCTTTAATTGCTAATAATGAGTTAAAATTTACTCAGAATTATTAAAACATCAATTGTGATATTACAAATAAATGTATCTTTGCCAACAATTACGAAAACGTTTTCTATAAACTTTTATTATATTAATTATGACTGAAAATATTTCATCATTTATTGAAGCGGTTGCAAAAAGAAACCCAAACGAGCCAGAATTTATGCAGGCTGTTAAAGAGGTAGCAGAAACTGTTATCCCTTTTATCGAAGAAAATAAAAAATATCAAAACAAAATGCTCTTAGAGAGAATGGTAGAACCAGAAAGAGTCATTATGTTTAGAGTAGTTTGGACAGATGATGCTGGAAAAACACAAGTTAATAGAGGTTATAGAATTCAAATGAATTCAGCAATTGGCCCATACAAAGGAGGAATACGTTTTCATCCTTCTGTGAATTTAAGTATCTTAAAATTCTTAGCTTTTGAACAAACTTTTAAAAATAGTTTAACAACATTGCCAATGGGTGGTGGAAAAGGTGGAGCAGATTTTGATCCTAAAGGAAAATCAGATAACGAAATTATGCGTTTTTGTCAATCTTTCATGACAGAATTGGCACGACATATTGGTGGAGATACCGATGTACCTGCTGGTGATATTGGTGTAGGTGGAAGAGAAGTTGGCTATATGTTTGGTCAATACAAAAGATTAAGAAACGAATTTACGGGTGTTTTAACAGGTAAAGGAATTTCTTTTGGAGGTTCATTAATTCGTCCAGAAGCTACTGGTTACGGTGATGTTTATTTTGCTCAAAGTATGTTAGCAACTAAAAATGATAGCTTTAATGGTAAAATAGTTGTAGTTTCTGGTTCAGGAAATGTAGCTCAATATGCTATTGAAAAAGCAACAGAATTAGGTGCAAAAGTGGTAACAGCTTCAGATTCTTCAGGATATATTTACGATGCTGATGGAATTGATGCTGAAAAATTAGCTCACATAATGCAAATTAAAAATGTTGATTTTGCAAGAATTTCTGAGTATGTAAAAAAATATCCTAATGCAAAATTTGTAGAAGGAAAACGTCCTTGGGAAGTAAAATGTGATGTTGCTTTACCTTGTGCTACTCAAAATGAATTAAATGAAGAGGAAGCTAAAGCATTAGTTGCAAACGGATGTATCTGTATAGCTGAAGGTGCAAACATGCCTTCAACTCCAGAAGCTATTGAAGTGTTCCATAAAGCAAAAATTTTATTTGCTCCAGGTAAAGCTTCAAATGCAGGTGGTGTAGCTACTTCTGGGTTAGAAATGTCTCAAAACTCAATTCGTTTGAGTTGGACCAGTCAAGAAGTAGATGAAAAATTAAAAGGAATCATGG